>NZ_JACIBX010000001.1:0-20364 GCF_014195545.1 Limimaricola variabilis
GCTCGGTCGTCAGCCAGAAAAGGTTGCTCATTGATCATGCTCCTCGGGGAGCCTGAATCACGCAGCCTCATCAAGATCAATGGGTCCTGAGCCTAAACCCTTCTCCCAGCGGGTCCTCACGGAGCGCATATCTTCGCAATTGCGCAGGCGCGAGGTCCGGCTGGCAGAGCGGGGCACCCCTCACGTCCAGTCCCTCGGCGAAACTGATCCCGACGAGACCGATGCGCCGTGCATCGATCATTCGAAGCTGGCGATGGATCCACGCAGTTTTTCCGAACTATGGCGGAATGAGAATGTACCGCTTACGAAGTCGGAATTTGCCTTGGTGTACTTTCTGGCCAGCAACCCGGACGTTCTCATGTCCAGAGACCGGCTCCTTGATGTTCTATATGCAGAAGACGCAAACGTGACGGACCGGAGCATAGATGGTCATATCAAGAGGATCAGGGCGAAGTTCCGTCACGTGGATGAGGGGTTTTCTTCCATCGAAACGATGTATGGAATTGGTTACCGGTACACCGGGGGGTGATTATCGCGGGCGGCATAACGTTTTGCAGTCTCGATGACGTTGTCTTGGTGCCCGCAGATTCAGGCCCTCCCTCCTTCTCTGGAACGCAATACGGCATTTCTAATTCAAACTGCCTGGTTCGGGCGGGGCTGTATCATGGTGCTCCACCGCTGATCGGCAATATACGCCGTTACCCTCCATGTCGAGGAGCGCTCCCGGCCCGCCGGGCACAAAAGACAACCGTCGCCGCCGATGGCGATCTGCCATGAGAGGCTTCTGGGTCAGCCAGCTTGGTACGTCGGAACTAACCGGTCGAGGCCGCGGGTTATTTCTGGAGCATCGGGGCAACCAAGATGATCCCCATCCCGGTAAGGCAAAAGATTCCGCCGATGATATCCCATCGGGTCGGGATCTGACCCTCCCCGGCCCACAGCCAAGCGATGGATGCAGCAATGTATATGCCGCCATAGGCCGCATATGCGCGGCCGGCGAACTCAACTTCGACCCTCGTCAACAAGTAGGCAAACAAGATGAGGGAGATGATGCCGGGGATGAGCCAAAGGGGCGAGCGGTCAAGGCGCAACCACACCCAGAATGCGAAGCATCCCGCGATCTCAGCGAGGGCGGCCAGCACATACATGCCGAGAGAGGAGAATACGTTGATTATGGGCATACTGCGCTCCAGCTCCGCGGCGACAGTTAGTTGAGGCGATTGACCTTGTGATCGTAATGCAGTCGAGGACATCGACGAGCCAAGCTTGCGAGTCCAGCCCACTCATCTCCACCTTCTCGATCAGGGTCATGGCTAGAGCCAGTGTCTCCCAACTGCTGTCGCAACCGGCGAAGAGCCGGTAGCGGTGGCCAATGCCTATCGGGCGTACCGCACGCTCGGCCGGATCGTTGTCGATCCCGAGGCGGCCGTCCCCAGGAACAGTTCGAATGACGACCAGCAAGAGGGCCCATGGCAGGCGGCCTTCGCGAGCTTCCTCTTGCCCGGGATGCGCAGCAGCTGGCTCTCGGCGCATAACTTGAAGGGTCGGCCCTTGGCCCCGAGTGCTGTTGCCGCGCGGACTGGCCAGCAATCATTCGTTCGACATCGTAGAGATTCCCGATCCGGTCGAGAGCACTCCCGTGCGACTTCGGACTTCGTGATCTCCCAGACATCGTGGAAGTCGCGCCAAACTGGCCACCTCGCGGAGCTGGCTGCTGTCATCCGCGCGGCGATCATACCGATCAGCTCACTCACGTCCTCGCCAGCGACACGGAGGTTACCGTCGCAATCAGGGCAGCCGGTGCCAGAGTCGAGTTTGCGGTATTTCCGCGAGTCCCGTCGGACACCCGCGGCCCGCGGAGGGGCCTCACCTTGGCGGTGCCGGCATCGGCGGGGGGAGGGGCGATGTCCTCATCGCCAGCCAGCTCGCCGCGCTGTTCGGCGGCCGCGATGAGCAGATCCTCCAGCGCCAGCTCGAGCTGGGCGATCTCGCGTTCGATTTTTCAAAGGACTTGCCGAAGATCTGCTTCTGCAACCTCGCGATCCGCAGACACAGCGCCCGGGCCAGCTGCTCATGATCCTGAAGCGTGGCCGACATGCGCGCATTTTCCGCCGGAAGCGCCGCGATCATCGCCTACAGAAGGGCGGGGTCATGGGTAAGAACATCGGCGTCTTCGGATATGCTGACAAATACCATGCGGCATCCGCAATCGCCATGAAAAAGGAAGGAATTCAGAATGATATGTTATCCGGCTCTCGCCGACAACATCCCGGTCCGGGCGCCGCCAGTCGATTCCTTCCCACAGCCAGAACCTCACTCAGCCTGGCCGCGCCCCATAGGACACGTGCACCAAGACGTGGCTATGCACGGGTCTTAACTTGGAGAGTCAATGTCCGGCAGGCGGCGTCACTCGAGCGGTTACGGTACGCCCCGAATTATGCGGCTTACGGTGGGCGCGCAGGGGACGGTTTGCGGTGATCACGTGTCGCTGGTTTTGGCGCCGCGTAACTGGCTGGAGATATCGGCGTCGTCGGAAATGTGGCCGCGGGGGCGCAAGCCGCGGGCGGCATCCAGCACGGCGACGCTTTCGGTGCTGCAATGGATAAGGTCGGTTGACCCGGACGACGGCCTCTGCTGCTAGCCTGGAAGCTCGCTCTAGGCAGGTCGGCGTCTCTGGCAGCCGGGAACCGGTAGCCCGTTCGCGTGACTTTGGGCGCATCGATGCTCCTATGCCCGAACGGCCGCCGCTGATTTTTCCAACTTCAGAGCCGTCCGGGCTCGAACGGCTCAGGAGCTTGTTTCGACTCTATTGCGAAGCGCCATCGGGCGCGGGTGGCTGGTGTCGATGTCGCTCGGTCCTTCGAGGCTGTTCGGCCCCGCTTCATTGCCTCGCCTGCATTTGTTACCTTCGTGTCTCCCACCGGACCTGGCTCATCCTGCTGGCACGCCAGGGCCAAGGCGGCTACTACGCCTCGCCCTGAAGGTCGGGCAAGGACATGATGCGCCGAGAATAGCAGAGCGGGACGGGCCGCGGGCCCTTGAGGGGCGGTTCAGATACGACGATTCGTATAAAGATACTTCCTATATAGCGGTGCGTCGCATCAGAAGCGCATTGCTCTTCCCGTTCGTCACCCCCAAGCCCGCGCCGCATGTGGCGGGTTGAAGCGTCGCCGGAATATCGGGAGTGACGCCCACGCCCTCAACCCGGACACCTCAGGGCGGAATGCCCGGCGATATCGCAGCCTGCGAGCGCTCTCTTTGTCCAGCGCATGCAAGCACCGTCCTCAGTCGCCCGGCCGTCAATCCCCTTTGTCCCATAGGGGCGATAAATGCCGGCCGTTCGCGCCTGATACGTATCGCGCCGGATCTGGCTTTGGTCTTCGCCCTTCCCCGGCATGGCAATTGCTTTTACGAGATGATCGAACCGAGCCAATACCCCTTATCTCCGTACTGGTACGGCTTGACGTCGCGGAGAATGACCCAGGCAAAGCATGTTGCTCCGGTTTGGCTTTTCTTGGGCGGCCGGACCACCTAGTTGGCGGAAGTCTTCGCTTGAGGCGCGAACCCGGTTTTGCCGCGTGGTCTCAGGTGAAAGCAGCAATTACGGCCTCAAGCTGAAAGGGTGACGATGAGCGACTTTGATCTGGACGACATGGATCTCGACGACCTCAAGAAACTGCGCAAAGCGGTAGATCGGGCAATCCAGGACTACCAGGAACGCAAGCGGACGCAGGCGCGGAATGCTGCCGAAGCGGCTGCACGTGAGTTGGGCTTTTCCCTTGAAGAGTTGGTTGCCAGCAAGGGGACCAAGAAAGGCCGACCGACGTCACCGGCAAAGTACCGCAATCCTGACGACCCCGCGCAGACCTGGTCCGGCCGTGGTCGACAGCCGCAATGGATGAAGGATGCGATCGAAAGCGGCGCCGACAGAGATGACCTCCTGATCGAACGCTTCGAAGGCGGCCATGCCGCCGGCTGACGGGCAGGAGCGTCACGAAATCTGCCAGCCCTTCTTCCCTCTGTTCTGCTGACAGATGGAAAGGACGACCGAAAATTTCCTTCGGTCGTCCTGGTTCTCTCTTCGGCATGGACGCTGAGAAGAGAGGGCCTTACCCCGGCCAAGCCGTTGGGGGCAGCATCTCTTCCCGAACAATGTCACTCAGATGCCTGCCGGACGCCTGCCCGCCATCATCTGCCGGGTGCGCTCCCGCAATTCGTCGGACGAGAAGGCCGCGGCCAGCGCGGTCGGCTTGGAGGGTGGCCGTTTGGCGTTCGCTGGCGTGGTCGATGAGACGAGCCTCGGTTGTGCCGCTCGGAGCGGGCGATAGTCGAACTGCCGGCTCCATGCCGGTAAACTTGCATGAACGACGGTGCCATCGAAATGCCTGCGCAAGGCGCTCGGTGACGCCAGCAGGAACGCATTCCTCTCCGCTGGCCGCAGCCCCTCGAGGTAGGCGAGGATCTGTTCATCCTTTAGCCGTGCG
This sequence comes from Limimaricola variabilis, assembly GCF_014195545.1. Classification (GTDB taxonomy): domain Bacteria; phylum Pseudomonadota; class Alphaproteobacteria; order Rhodobacterales; family Rhodobacteraceae; genus Limimaricola; species Limimaricola variabilis. Next base: position 4,485 of record NZ_JACIBX010000001.1, read on the forward strand.
GCGATTTCCTGACGCTGATGCGGCGTGGCCGCTTGGAGATACGCCTTCATGGCCGGCACCAGGCGTGTGGGATCCGAAGCGTCCGATGACGCCTTGGGAGCAGGCGCACTCATTTCGAACTCCCGCGCGCGGTGAGCGGCCTCCGCCGCGGCATCATGAGCGCCTCCGCAGCTCGATCCGAAGCCCAATGCGCGACCGACCTTCTGCGCGGCAATCAATGGTAAGCCGAAGAGCTTGAGGATGAAGTTCAGGATCTGGCGCGTCAGCTCCTTCAAGGCCTCCCAGGCCGCTTGGCTCAGGGTCTCAGGCTCGGGTGCGCCAGCGCGCTTCCGGCGACGAATGGGTAATGATGTCGGCATGTGTCTCTCCTTTCGCTGTGTACACGCCGGAGAGATCCGGGAAGTGGACGCATAGCACAAACTCGGGGTGCTGCGCTGCGCGACGGGGATCAGATGGCACCGGATCCGGTGGCATCCCTTTCAGCTGTCAGATGCGCGACGATGGATTCGAGATCCGCAATCTCGGTCAGGAGATCGGCATGTGCCTCCTCCAAGGCATCCCGCTCGGCCTCGGCCGTCAGGGCGCGCTCTTTCCAGCGAGACAGGTAGTCTCCGGTGACGTTGGCCACTCGATAGCCTTCGGGATCGAGCTCCACACGGCTGCGCGGGGTGGTCGCCTGCGACAGAAGAACTGCGGTATTGAGAAGGCCCAGCATGGAAATCCCTGTTTTGATCTCATGCCCGATCAGACAAAACCGAGCGCTTGAGATCAATGGCTGAATTTCCAGAAAATCTGGTTTTGGTCGAAGCCGTGGTACATGTACCGATGTCTGAATTCATGCCGCGGTAATGATCAATAAAAATCTTTGATGCAGTACTGACGGATCGGCAATTGAAAGACGCATATCTTGAAAAGTAGGGCGCGCGCTCAAGCGAAGGTGCTTCGTGACCTATTCAACTTGACCCTGCCAAGGCAGGCCTCTACCGTCTTCCCATGATCGCGCGCATCCTCATATACCGTCTTTGATTGCATCCCTCATGCCAATGGCATGGGGACGTTTTCTCATGACGGGAGATGAAAAAGATGACCGACGATCCCTCTCGGGATAATGACGCTATCTATCTGTTCGCAGATATCGGCGACATCACCGCACTGTTTCCGGAAGTGGCTCCGTTGGCGCGGTCGATCTTGCGCGCGGACGCCGACGGTCTTGGCCTGCGGCCGGACTTCTTCCCCCCCGCCCGGGGGGATCTGGAGTTCCTCGAGGAGACCTACCCCTGCCACCGCAGTCTTCGTGTATTCACGGAACTCGTGCGGCAGCTCATCACCGAGAATGATCGGGGGATGGCGCATGCGTAAACTGACATACGAGCAGGATCTCGCGCCTCTGGAGGCGCGCTACGAGACGCTGTTCACCACGACCCTCGAAGATGGAACGCCTTGGTCGCCTTTCTGGGGGTTCGAAATCGGCGCCGGATGGGCCGCACTTGTCAGCGAAATGCTGGCCGAGATCGAGGCACAGAACCTCGAGATCACGATCTGCAATATCCGCGAAAAGTGGGGGCGCCTGGACGTGCTCTACTGGACCCAAGACGCCGACATCGAGCCGATCATCAATCGGGCCGGAAAGCGCGCCGCGCAGACCTGCAAGCTCTGTGGCAACTCCCCGCGATTTGACCACCCGATCGATTGGGAATTGTGTCTCTGCAAGCCCTGCTGGGATAACTGGCCTGCAAAGTCGAAGGTCCCGCTTCCTGACGCCGAGTAGAAAAGAGAAGGGGCAGGTCAAAGGCGACCTGCTCCGCACCTGCCGCCGATAAATGCCCTCCGCTTTGGGATTTCTCTAACCATTCATCTTTAGGATCGATGGGGTGGATCAAGGAGGATATTACGTGAAAACCCTGCACCTGCACGAGTTCGAGCGGCATCTCGAAAAAGCTCATTTGAATACGCAGTATGCCTATATGCCGAACAGCGATCGTGTTCCTCCAGATCTGGCATGGGGCTGGATCACCAACGAACTCATCACGAGAGGTGCTTCCTTTCAGGCCATCGCAACTTTCTGTCACCCAAGGGGGCTTCCTGCTCTCGCTAATATCCGGCCTTTCTCTTCGAGAAAGGCTTGTCTTGATCATGTAGGATTTCACCTGCTCGATGAAACAGGGGCGGATGCAGATATGGACGAGGTCTGCGCGCGCGTTGTCACTCTGAGACCGGAACTGATGGTATTCGATGCTGCATTTGTGGAAGCCGTTACCGATAGATGGGTCAGGATCGATCGGAGGGATCACCGAACCTATTGCCTGCAGGCAGTGCGACGTCCAGATCTCGTGTTCGATGGCAGTATCCTGGAGTGGGATTATATCCTTGATGAGGAGGCAGAGAATTCGATCTGGACGGAGCGGACGAAATACAGGACGGCCCATGGAGGATTCGTCGCCTTGAGGGAGCAAACAACGTTCGAAGGTCAAGAACGCGTTCTTTCCGATCGCGAGTTTCAGATATTCTCCACGGAGGAAGAGGCAGACGACTTCCTCTATCGAGAGGAGAGGACCAATTCTTCATCACGACGGCGCCGGCGCTGATGAACAGCAATCATGAGCCGTGCATTTCGGGATGGTGCGGGACGAAAAATGACAAGTCCATCACTGGCTACGGTGAATACCGTACGCGGGGAGAGGCTAAAAATGCCATGTCGGATATCTTCGGCGATGTCCGTCCGTCAGATGCCGAATGGGGGCGTCGGCTTGCCATGGACACCGGCGAAGTTCCAGCGGACCACATCATCGCCGTGTATCGTCCAGGCGCCTATCGACCGCTGTCGCGGTCAGCAACAGAGGATTGGGTATCGGCTGCGCTCGCCCCGATCCAAGCTGACACTACGGGCGAGCAGCTCGAGGAAATCGAAGAAGAACTGGAAGCAGAAGCGAACGAGCGGGGCATGACCCTATATAGGGAGAGCCTCGGGTCGTTCCTGGAGCGAAAACGAGACGAGCTTCGAGTAGAGCTCGAGGAAGTCGAATAGCGCCGCCTGCTGCCGGCCGGCAATGCTGCCGATCTATTGAAATTCTATGCCCGGCGAGCTGGTTGTCCCTGGAATCGAATATTTAACCGATGACGCGGACACCACGAAAAATTGGTCTCGGTGGCTGCCGCACTACGTTGAAGGCAGATCGCGGCTCAATGGCGAATGCCGTGTTCCCAACCTGTCAGCACGCCAGCGTTACCGGAGCCTCGCATCCTCGAAGCTGCGCGTGTCGTGGCAAAGATTGCAGCTCTTGCCGAATTGGCCGTCATGGGCGTCGTCCTCCGCGTGGCAGGAGACGCAATCCTGGGCGATCTGCAGGCTCGCGGCCTTGTCAGGCGTATGGCACGATCCGCAGCTCATGCCCTGATGCGCGCCGGTGAGGGCGAAATCGGTCTGGGTGTCATGGTCGAAGGTCCAGAATTCCCAGCCATTCGGGTTGTGGCAGGTTTCGCATTGGTCGGAGAGGCTTCCCTCGTGGATATCGTCATCCTCGTGACAGCTCGCGCAGGCCGGTTCAGCCGAGCGGAACGCGGGGTCGAGATGGCAGCCCTCGCAGGGCACGAGGGTGTGCAGCCCGAGCAGGGGGAAACGGGTGATGTCGTGGTCGAAGGCCACCTCTTCGGCCCAGCCGCCGGGTGCGTGGCAGGTATCGCAGGCCTCGCCGAGCTGGCCGTCATGCGGATCGTCGGCCTCGTGGCAGGCGACGCAATCGGTGGCGAGGTCCTCGGCGAAGGCGTTCGTCGTGTGGCAGGCTTCGCAAGCGGCATCCTCATGCGCGCCGACCAGGCTGAACTCGGTGTCACGGTCGTGATCGAACCGCACCTCGGTCCAGGCCTCGACCACGTGGCAGCTGTCGCAATCCTCTCCGAAGCGCCCCGAATGCACGTCCTGGATCTGGTGGCAGCCGACGCAGTCCGTGGGCAGGCCCTCATAGACCTCGCCGACATGGCAGGCCGAACAGGCCACTTCCTCATGCGCGCCCGCGAGCGCGAAGCCGGTCTCGGCGTGATCGAAGGGGTGGAGATCGGTCCAGTCCGTCTCGGCATGGCAGGCGGCGCAGTCGGAGCCTAGTCGCCCCTGATGCGGCTGATCCTCTTCGTGGCATCCGACGCAATCGGTCGACGCGTCCCGGAACTTCGCCTCGGCTGCGTGGCACGAGGCGCAGGGCAGGGTCGCATGCGCCCCCTCCAGCGTGAAATCGGTATTCATGTGGTCGAAGGTTTCCGTATCGAGCTGCACGATATCCGCGTCGCGACCGTCATGGTCGGTGTGGCAGTACCGACATTCCTGCTCCAGAACCTCCTGCCTGCGGCCGTGAAAGCCGCGACGATCGACGATGTCCTGATCGACCTTCTCGTGGCAATCGAGGCAAAGCGCGGACTCGCCTTCCTCCGAAAAGGAGACATGGCAGTTCGCGCAGTCGCTTTCGAGATCGGCGTGCCCCTCGATGAGATCGCCCGGCATGACCAGCCGTTCGAGCAGCGATTGCGCGGAGGAGGGGGTGGGCATCAGCAGCAGGAAGACCCCGGCCAGAACCTGGCAGACGGCGCGGAGCGTTATGCTGCTAACAAGGTACATTCAATACAGATGAACCCCCACGACATGCACGATAGCAGCAAAGACGAGGATCACGAACAGCGGAAGGTGAAAGAGGTGCCAGAGCGCGAACAGTCGCTCATACAGCGCGAAGGACTGCGCCCGCGCGACGGCGTGGAGGTAGCTGTCGAGATGCTGTCTCACCAGGCCGCTGCGATCGCGCTTAGGGCCGTCCTGCCGGCGGAGGAGCTCAGCGTAGCGCCGCATGACCTCGCGCCGCAGCCGAAACCGCGAGACCGGTCCGGTCAGCGTGCGATGGAAATTCGACCATAGGTCCTGCGTCTGGGGCAGGCGACGCGCCTCGTAGGCCTTCAGGGTTTCCAGAAGCCAGGACGGGTCGGGCATGTCCGTGTCGAACTCGTGCTTGAGGGCCTCCATGTCGTTCAGATATTCCCGCACCGAAGCCCGCCGCCCGTAGAGACCCTTGTGGATGCGCGCGTAGAACAGGCGCCCGATCAGGCCGCTGGCGGCCACGATGAGCATGGCAAACAGGGCCATCGTGCTGTTGAGCGATCCGAGCGTGAAGTTGGAATGCAGGATGATCAGCACCGGGCCGATGATGCCCAGCATCATGTGAATCCTGAACCAGTTGCGGACATTGCCGATAAAGCGCAGCCCCGCGAACCGCTTGCGCAGCGGGTAAAGGAGCAGGGTCAGCATCGCCAGCGCACCGCCGATGCCCAGGAAATATCCCAAGCCGGTCTCGGCCGTGAGATCCCCCTCGAGGCGCCGGGTCCAGGCATAGGCAAGAACGACGAAGGAGAGCGTCAGCATGATCGGCAGCTCGAACGCGCCGGTTTGCCGCCGCGCGGCCTTCGGCTTTTCACCCTTCGACGGGGCCGCATTTTCGTCCGACGAGCGGGCACCGGATTTCATTCCGGAAATTCCAGCGAGCGTTGCAGTCATCTACGAACCTCGGGGCAGGGAAACTTTGCTTTCGACCGACGCCGCGTAACGCCCTCCCGAAATACGCGCCACGTTGCTCGCGCCGAGGCGCCGATTCCGGCGGGTTTGCGCGCGCGGGCGGGGCTGCCGCGGCGGAAACTGGCGCAAAATTGCACAGCTCATTGCCGCATTTCTGGACAAAACTCCGTTATGGGCGAAGAATGCGAGGAAGCGCTCCGATCGGGCGGGACCCTTGGAGCGCCGCCTTGCAGTGTCCTCGATGACCGGCGGAGCGCCGCGAAGCCGTCGTCAGGCGCCGCCGAAAGATCAGGGGTGATCGGCGATGGTGGCGGAGATCGGACAATTCGCCCTCGTGCTGGCGCTGATGATCGCGCTCGCCCAATCGGTCGTGCCGCTGATCGGCGCCAGGCGGGGCGAGACCCAGCTCATGTCCTTCGCCGATGTCGCAGCCTTGGTGCAGTTCGGCTTCGTCGTCATCGCCTTCGCAGCGCTGGTCCGCGCGTTCATGGTGACCGACCTGTCGCTGCGCGTGGTCGTCATGCACTCGAATTCCGCGATGCCGATGCTGTTCAAGGTGACCGGCGTCTGGGGCAACCACGAAGGCTCCCTGCTCCTGTGGGTGCTGATCCTGACGCTGTTCGGCGCGGCGCTCGGCCTCAGGGGCGACAACCTTCCCGCGACGCTCAAGGCGCGCGTTCTCGCGGTGCAGGGCATGATCTCAGCGGCGTTCCTCGCGCTGATGATCTTCACCTCCAACCCCTTCGCGCGGGTGTCTCCGGCGCCGGCCGATGGGCAGGAGCTGAACCCGCTGTTGCAGGATGTGGGTCTCGCGATCCACCCGCCGTTTCTCTATCTCGGCTATGTCGGGTTTTCGGTGACCTTCGCCTTCGCCATCGCCGCGCTCATCGAGGGCCGGGTGGACGCGAGCTGGGCCCGCTTTGTGCGGCCCTGGGTGCTCGCCGCGTGGTGCTTTCTGACCATCGGGATCACGCTCGGCAGCTTCTGGGCCTATTACGAACTGGGCTGGGGCGGCTGGTGGTTCTGGGACCCGGTCGAGAATGCTTCCTTCATGCCGTGGATCGTCGGCACCGCGCTGCTGCACTCCGCGCTCGTGGTCGAGCGGCGCCAGACGCTGATCGTCTGGACCGTGCTGCTGGCGATCCTGACCTTCTCGCTGAGCCTGGTGGGGACGTTCTTGGTGCGCTCGGGGCTCCTGACCAGCGTGCACGCCTTCGCGACCGATCCGTCGCGGGGCATGGGCGTTCTGGCGATCCTGTTCGCCGCCACCGGCGGCGGGCTGATCCTGTTCGCCATGCGGGCTGGAAAGTTCGACAAGCTGGCCGTCTTCGCACCGGTCAGCCGCGAAGGCGGGCTGATCCTGAACAACATCTTCCTCGTGGTCGCGGCTGGCACGGTCTTCGTCGGGACATTCTACCCGCTGGTGATCGAGGTGCTGGGACCGGACAAGATCTCGGTCGGGCCGCCCTATTTCAACCAGACCTTCGTGCCGCTGATGATCCCGCTGCTCGTCGCCGTCGCGGTGGGCCCGATCCTGCGGTGGAAGCGCGACAGCCTCCGCCGCGCGCTGGGCCAGCTTCGCCCCCCGGCAGCAGTGGCGCTCGTCGTGGCGCTTTCGGTCTTCGTCGCAGGCGGCGGGGCGCATCCCTTCGCCGCCGCGGCACTGGGCCTCGCGGCATGGCTGGTGGCCGCGTCGCTTTGGGCCCTGGCGCTCTGGATCCGGCTGTTTCGCGAGCCGTGGCGCCGCAGCGCGACGCTGGCCCGCAAGGTGCCGCGCTCGGTCTACGGGATGGTGATGGCGCATGCGGGCCTCGGCCTTCTCGTGGCGGGCATCACCGGCGTCACCGCCTTCCAGGAGGAGCGGATTCTCTCCATGTCGCCGGGCGACCGGGTGACGCTGGCCGGCTACGAGGTCAGCCTCGACCGGGTGGAGCAGCTCACCGGCGAAAATTTCATTGCCGAGCAAGGGCAGTTCACGGTCGAGCGCGATGGTGAGCCCTTCGCCGCCATGACCTCGGAGCGCCGCTTCTACACGGTGAGCCGCAACACCACCACGGAGGCCGGTATCCGGGCGGTGTTCCTGTCGAACCTCTACGTCGCGATCGGCGAGCCGAATGACGGCGGGCAATGGGTCGTGCGGCTTTATCACCATCCGCTGGCGCTGCTGATCTGGCTCGGCCCGCTGTTCATGGCGGCCGGCGGTTTCGTATCGCTGAGCGACCGCCGGATGCGCGTCGGCGCGCCGCAGCGATCGGTACGCCGTCCCCAAGGCGTGGAGGCGTGATGGCAGGTGGCATCCGCAAATCCGTGCTGATCCCGGTCGCCGTCTTCCTGCTGATCGGCGGCGTGCTGTTCTCCGTCGCAGCGGGCACCCGCGATGTGACCGGCGAGGGCTATCTCGACCGTCCGCTGCCGGAATTCTCGCAGCCGCCACTCATCGGCGACGAGCGCGGGCTTGCGGCCGAGGACATCCGGGGCGAGGTGGCGCTGATCAACGTCTTCGCCTCCTGGTGCGCACTCTGCCTCAGCGAACATCCGATGCTGATGCGGCTCGCCGCCGAGGAGGGGGTCCCGCTTTACGGCCTCAACTGGAAGGACCGGCCGGGGGCGGGCAGGCGGTTCCTCGACCGGCATGGCGACCCCTATCTCGCGACCGGAGAGGACGCTGCCGGCAGGCTCGGCGCGCAGCTCGCGGTGACCGGCGTGCCCGAGACATATCTCGTCGATGCCGAGGGGCGCATTCGCTATCGCCATGTCGGCGCCCTCACGGAGCAGGTCTGGCAGGAGGTTCTCAGGCCCCTGATCCGCGATCTTGAGAGACCGTCATGACCGGGCTGCGGCAGCTTGCGCGCGCGCTGGCATTCGCCTGCCTCTGCGCGCTTGCGCCGGTATCCGCACTGGCGGTGCAGCCCGACGAGATGCTGGCCGATCCGGCGCTGGAGCAGCGCGCGCGGGCGCTGAGCCTGGAGATGCGCTGCCCGGTCTGCCGGAACCAGTCGATCGACGACTCCAACGCCGAGCTTGCGCGCGACCTGCGGGTGCTGATCCGCGAGCGGCTGGTAGCAGGCGACAGCGACGCCGAGGTGATCGACTACCTCGTGGACCGCTACGGCGCCTATATCCTGCTTCGGCCGCAGATAGGGGCGGATACGCTGCTGTTGTGGCTGGCACCGGCGCTGATGCTCGGCGCGGCCTTCGCCGGTTTCTCGATCCTCTGGAGGCGCAAGGGGCCGCCGCCGCCCGAGTCGGAGGCCTTGTCGGAGGACGAGAAAGCGGTGCTCGCACAGGCGCTAGGGCAGGGACCGGGACAGGGGAGCAGACCATGACGCTATGGATCGTCTTGACGGCCATGATCTCGGTGGCGGCCACGCTCGTGGTCGCGCCGTTCCTGCGACGGCAGATGGGCGGCGCGGGCACGAATGAGCAGTCCATCGCCCTGGCACGCAGCCAGATCGAGGCGATCGATGCCGAGGTGGCGCAGGGCTTGCTCGCGCCGCAAGAAGCGCAATCGGCGCGCAGGGAGATCGAGCGGCGGATCGTTGCGGCGACGCGGGCGCCGCAATCCGCACTGGGCGAGGCATCCGACAAGGTGCGGCTGGTCTCCGTCGCGGTCGTCTCGGGTTGGGTGGTGATCGGTTCGGCGGCGCTCTACCTGTCGATCGGGCGGCCCGATCTGCCGGCGGCGCCGCATATGCCCATGGCCAGCCTCGCCCAGCCGATCGCACCCGCGTCTGCGCCGGCTACAGCGCCGCTCGCCAGCCCTGCGCAGGCGGAGATGTCCCAGCCCGCCGGCAGCGTCGACGGCGCGATCGCCAGCCTCGCCGCCCGCCTGCGCGAGACGCCCGAGGATGCCGAGGGCTGGCGGATGCTGGGCTGGTCCTACTTCAACACCGGGCGCCACGCCGAGGCCGCCGACGCCTATGCGCGGGCCGTGGCGCTCGTTGATGACGACCCCGATCTCTGGTCCCATTACGGCGAGACGCTGGTGAGGGCCGCCGACGGGCTGGTCACCACGCCCGCCACGGAGGCCTTCGACGCGGCGCTCGCCCTGAACGCCGACGACGCACGCGCCCGGTTCTTCAAGGGGATGGCGCTGGAGCAGGATGACGATCCGCACGCGGCCCTCGATCTTTGGATCGGGATGTTGGCCGATGCGCGGGCCGACGCCGACTGGGCGCCGGGCGTCTTGCAGCGCGTGCGCGAACTGGCTAACCAGCACGGCATCGATATTGCCGGGCGGCTGCCTGAGACGGAGCCGCTGCTTCCGCCTGCTCCGGTCGCTCCGGGTCCGACGCAGGCGGATGTCGATCAGGCGGCGCAGATGACGCCCGCCGACCGGCAGGCGATGATCGCCGGCATGGTGGACGGGCTGGAGGCCCGGCTGAACGATGATCCGGACGATCCGGATGGCTGGATGCGGCTGATGCAGTCGCGGATGGTCCTGGACGGTCCCGAGGCGGGCCGCGCCGCCTATGAACGCGCGTTGCGACAGTTTTCCCAGTCTCCCGACACACGTGCCCGGATCGATGCGAAGGCCACAGAGATGGGCCTCCGGGCCGATTGAACAGAGGAACGGATCCCTGATTGATACGACATTCCTAATCTATGCCGTGCCGCTGGCATTGGTGTGGGTGGTGTTCGTGGTCCTGCGCCGGCAGGGCGAGCGCAGGGCGCTGGCAAAGAAGCAGGAGGCGCAGGCCGCTGGGCTGACCCAGCCCGCGTCGCTGCATCCGGACATCGACGCGAGCATGTGCATCGGCTGCGGGGCATGCGTCCGCGCCTGTCCCGAGGGCCAGATCCTCGGACTGGTGAACGGCAAGGCCGAACTGGTCGAGCCGGCCAACTGCATCGGGCACGGTGCCTGCGCCGCGGCCTGTCCGATGGACGCCATCAGCCTCGTCTTCGGCACCGCCGAGCGCGGCGTCGACATCCCGGAGGTGGGGCCGGATTTCCAGACAAACGTGCCCGGCATCTACATCGCGGGCGAGCTTGGCGGCATGGGGCTGATCCGCAACGCGATCGAACAGGGCCGCCAGGCGATCGGCGAGATCGCGAAGCGGAAGGCGCAGGCGCCGGAGGGCGAGGTCGACGTGGTCATCGTCGGTGCCGGCCCGGCGGGCTTCGCGGCTGGCCTCGGCGCCGAGCAGCACGGGCTCAAGCACGTGATCCTCGAACAGGAGAGCTTCGGCGGCACCGTCTCGCACTTCCCGCGTGGCAAGCTGGTGATGACCGCGCCGGTGACGCTGCCGATCTACGGCAAGGCGAACTTTCGCGAGACCACCAAGGAAAAGCTGATGGAGTTCTGGACCCAGGTGCTCGAGGACACCGGGCTCGAGATCAACTACGAGGAGCGGGTCACGGACATCGTGCCCGAGGGCGAGGGCTTCGTTGTCACCAGCACGAAGGGCACCTACCGCACCCGGTCGGTGCTCCTGACCATCGGGCGGCGCGGCACGCCGCGCAAGCTGGGCGTCGAGGGCGAGGAGCAGAGCAAGGTGGTCTACCGCCTGATCGACCCCGAGCAGTATCAGGGCCAGTCGGTGCTGGTGGTGGGCGGCGGCGACAGCGCGATCGAGGCGGCGACCAGCATCGCGGAACTGCCCGACACCGACGTCACGCTGTCCTACCGCAGCGCCGCCTTCTCGCGGGTGAAGCCCAAAAACCGCAAGCGGCTCGAAGAGGCCGAGGCCGCCAAGCGCCTCGACGTGATCCTCAGCTCCAACGTCAAGGCGATCGGCGAGACGCATGTGGAGATCGAACAATCGGGCGAAACGACGAGCCGACCCAACGACGCCGTCATCGTCTGCGCGGGCGGCATCCTTCCGACTCCCTTCCTGAAATCCATCGGCATCACCATCGAGACCAAACATGGCACTGCATAGACCGCCTCTCGTGCTGGCCTTGGCCCTGCTGGCCGTTCCGGGCCTTGCGGAGGAGCAGGGCGACCCGACCGAGGCCCTCCGGATCGAGGAGGCGCAGACGGCGGTGCGCCAGCGCAACTACGCCGAGGCCGCCGAAACCCTCGCGGAGCTGGCCGCTGCCGGCAATGCCGAGGCGAACTACATGCTGGCCACGCTCTACCGGGATGGCCGTGGCGTGCCGCAGGACGAAGCGACGGCCTTCGATCTCACACTGGCGGCGGCCGAGGCCGGGCATGTCGAGGCGCAGTACAGCCTCGGCACCCTCTACCTCTCGGGCCGCGGCACCGATGAGGACGCCGCCGAGGGGCGCCGCTGGATCGCCGCCGCCAGCGCCGCGGGGCATGCACGGGCCAAGGAGGCGCTGTCTGAGCTGGAGGCCCGCGCCGCCGAACCGGTCTCGGATGCGGAAATCTCGCCCCGGGAGGAGGCGCCCGGTATAGCGGACTTGGCACCGTCGCAGATCGCGACCGAGCTGGGCTGGACCCTCCTGATCGAGGCCGCACGGCGGGGAGAGGGGCAGACCGTCCAGGCCCTGCTCGAGCAAGGCGCCGCGCCGGACGAGACCGACAAGCAGGGGCGCACGGCGTTGATGCACGCGGCCGAGGCCGGGCATCTCGGCACGGCCCGCTCGCTGATCGATGCGGGCGCCGATCCCGACCTGAAGGATGCCGACGGCAAGACCGCGCTGGCGCTCGCGACCGAGGCCGGCCATTTCGAGATCGTCGAATACCTCGTCATGCAGGGCGCGCGAAGCGATCTGGCCGACAATGCCGGCGCCCGTCCCCTGCTACGGGCGATCGAGGACGGGCAGGCCCGCATCGCCATGCTGCTGGCGGGCGAGGACCTTCCCGTCGAGGACATCAATCTCCAGTCAGAGCTGCTCATGGCCGCGGCGCGCAGCAGCGGGCCCGAACTCCTGCGCCTGTTGTCAGATCATGGCCTGCCATTCGATCTGCTGGACCGGGATGGCCGGGGCGCGCTCTGGCACGCGGCCGCGTCGGGCAACGCGGCGGCGACGGCATTCCTGATCGAGAACGGCGTGGGCCTCGACCGGGCAGACGAGGCCGGGGAGGCGCCGCTGCATGCAGCCCTTCGATTTGGCCAGGCGGAAACGGCTGACATGCTTCTCGCCGGGGGCGCCGATGGCAGCCTCGCGACCGCTACCGGCAACACGCCTTTGATGATCGCCGCGCAGCAGGGCAATCTTGACGCGGTTCGCCGCCTGCTGGAAGCGGGCGTCGATATCGACCTGCGCAACGCGAAACGCAACTCGGCGCTGATGCTCGCGGCGCAGGCCAACCGCGTCGAGGTCGTGCGCCTGCTGCTCGAGGCCGGCGCCGACAAGCGGCTCCGTAACCAGGATCGCCATCGCGCCCATGACCTCGCCGTCGCGGCGGGTCATGCGGAGATCGCAGAACTGCTGGAATAGGTCGCGGCTGGGGGTCAGAAATCCTGCCTGATCCCGATAAAGGCGTAGCTTTCGGTGCTATTGTCGCGCGATGTCGATGTCTCGGTGCGCGACAGGCGGCCGCCCAGCTCGAGTTCGAGCATGGTGTTGTCCCGGATCTCGTAATCGATCGTCATCGAGGGGATCGCGAAGATCTCCGTGCCGCCGGTTCTCTTCAGATCCCGGTGGCCCAACCGCAGACGCGGACGCAGCCGCCACCGCTCGGTCGGTTCGAACCGGTAGGAGGCGTCGGCGAGCACGAGGGTCGACGACGAGGTGTCGGCATAGCGCGCCGAGGCGCTCACGACGTCGGTCTCCGAGAACACGCCCGAGCCGAAGACGCCGATGGAGGCGTAGTAATCCTGTCCCGGCGCCAGGATCTCGGCCACGCCCCCGGAGGCCGGATTGCCCTCCGTGTCGAAGATCGTGGCATCCATGTTGAGCAGCCAGGTGTCGTCGATGGGATGGAAATAGGTGAGGGTGACCGAACGCGACGCGGTGGTGCGGTCGAGCGCGAGCTGTCGCAGCTGATCCAGCGTGAAGCTGTCCCGCAGGTCGTCCAGTGACCTGCCGAGCTGACCTTGCTCGGCATTGCTCAGCGCGAGGGTGGGGGACTGGACGAAGTCGAGGCTGAGCGTGATCGTCGAGCGGTCCGCGAAGATATGCGTGCCCGAGACGCGGGCATAGTTCAGCCGATCGAAATAGATGTCGTAATCCATGGCCGTGCTGGCGCTGAACCACTCTCCCTCGTATTCCAGCTCGAACCCGACCGTGCGCCGATCGACCAGCGATCCGGCGCGCTGTTCGTTGGCGTAGATGGTCAGATCGGTGTCGGGATAGATCTCCGCGAAATCGACGCTGGCGCCATAGGTCAGCCGGTCGAAGCCGAACAGTGGATCGCGCACGCTTTCGACGGGCGAGCCGATCTGGAAATGGGTGCTGACATCCTCCTGCAGCTGCCAGCTGATGGTCGCGCCGTCGAACCGGTCGAACACCCCGCCGGATCGGACCAGGTGCCGGCCGAAGCGGAACGACAGTTCGGACCCTTTCGGATCGTAGTCGAGATAGAGCCGCGAGAACCGGAAGTTCTCCTCGTCGTCATCGAAGTCGACCTCGAAGGCGCCCGCGACGCGCCAGGACAGGATGTAGTCTTCGGTCTCGTAGGAGCCGATGGTGCTCAGGCTCGTCACCAGCGAGTTCTGCAGCACGAAGTCGTCCACCGATCTCCGGGAGGTGTCGAACTCCGTGAAACGGGTCGTGCCCTGCCGAAAGAAGTAGGTGGCATCGACGCTGCCCGAATATTCGAGCTTCGGCAGCGTCTCTTCCTCCTCGCGGTCGTCCTCCGCCGGCTCGGGCGCATCGGAGGGTCTCCGAGAGATACCGGACGGCTCGACGGGCCGTTCCTGATCGGTGGAGGCGGGCGCCTCCTCTTCCTCGTCCGCCGGTTCGGGAGTGGCGCGATCCGCTTCGGCGACCTCGCGCAGCGGCTCGGGTGGGGCGCCCCTTGCCGTGGTCAGCGCGTCCAGACGCTGCCGGACGCGAACCGCGCCCTCGCTGTCGGGATAGCGCTCCAGATAGAGCAGGTACTCGGCCTCGGCCTGCGCGAACTGCTCGTTGCGCTCGCGCACGACACCGAGCAGTTCGCGGGCCTCGGCGCTGCGGCTGTTCTCGGGCGCGTTCAGGATCCTCGTCAGCAGCCGGATCGCGAGGTCGTAATCCTCAGCGGTGATCGCCGCGCGCGCGTCGGCGAAATCGGTCTCGATATCGGCCTCATCTCGCGCGACCTCATCGGGCGCCGTCTCCGCCGCCTCGGCCTCTACCTCCGGCTCCGGCCCGGCGGGCTCAGGGCCGTCCCCGGTGAGATTGGCGAGGCATTCCCCGGTATCCTCGGCACCGGCCACCGCGATGGACAGGCGCGTCCCGTCTGCGGACATGGTGGCATTCGTGACCATCGCGCTGGCAAAGGAGATGCCGAGCACGAGGTCGGCCCCGGACTGTTCAAGCTCGATGCGCGTCACGCCGAGATCGCTCGACCCAGGGGCGGGAACGACCTCCGGCGCCTCCAGTTCGAGACCCTCGGGATCCTCGGCCTCGCCGCGCAGGACGAGATCGAGCCGGTCGCTGGCCTCGGCCCCGGATTGCACGAGGAGATCGAGCGGTTCGGCGAATTCCACCGCGAGGATCGGGCAGCCCAGATCCGAATTAAAATCCGCGCTCGCCCCGACCAGCAGAGACTGCGCCCGGACCGTTTCCGGGAAGGTCAGCGCGGTGAGCAGGGCAAGAGCCGCGGTCGGGCCGCAACCTGGTCTGCAGTCGAACCCGTTGCGGTCGCCCATCCCGATCCCTCCCCTGCGCATCCCTCCAGCTTCGGGGTTTCAAGAAACATGTCAATTAACCGAAATCGGGGGGGTAGTGGGGGATTCCCCGTATGGCCATGCGAAATCCGGCTGGCCGCAGGAGCTGCTGAAAATGGCGGCGATTGGAGCAGTGGCGCCGACGGCCCGAACCGAAAACCCGCTGCATCAATCGTCCCAGTCGCGGGTGTTGTGGCAGTCGTCGCAGGCGTTCGACGACTGCGGATGGTCGCTGGGTTTGCCCTCGGCAAAGCCGCCATTGTGGCAGGTGACACAGGCGCCGGCGACCGAGTCATGATTGACCCGCACCTCCGACCATTCCGTGGTCTGGTGGCAATCCTCGCACAGATCGCTGCTGGGGATGTGGTTGCCGGGCTTGCCTGTCGCGGTGCTGCCGTTGTGGCAGCTGGCGCAGGCGCCGCTGACCGAGGCGTGGTCGAAGCGCACGTCGGTCCAGTCGGTGGTGACGTGGCAGTCGTCGCAGGTGTTGGTGCTGGGGATGTGGTTGCCCGGTTTGCCGGTGGCGGTGCTGCCGTTGTGGCAGCTGGCGCAGGCGCCGGTCACTGAGGCGTGGTCGAAGCGGACATCGGTCCAGTCGGTGGTGACGTGG
>NZ_JACIBX010000001.1:20462-621103 GCF_014195545.1 Limimaricola variabilis
GACGTGGCAGTCGTCGCAGCTGTTGGTGCTGGGGATGTGGTTGCCGGGCTTGCCGGTGGCGGTGCTGCCGTTGTGGCAGCTGGCGCAGGCGCCGGTGACCGAGGCGTGGTCGAAGCGGACGTCGGTCCAGTCGGTGGTGACGTGGCAATCGTCGCAGCTGTTGGTGCTGGGGATGTGGTTGCCCGGCTTGCCGGTGGCGGTGCTGCCGTTGTGGCAGCTGGCGCAGGCGCCGGTCACCGAGGCGTGGTCGAAGCGGACGTCGGTCCAGTCGGTGGTGACGTGGCAATCGTCGCAGGTGTTGCTGCTGGGGATGTGGTTGCCGGGCTTGCCGGTGGCGGTGCTGCCGTTGTGGCAGCTGGCGCAGGCGCCGGTCACCGAGGCGTGGTCGAAGCGGACATCGGTCCAGTCGGTGGTGACGTGGCAGTCGTCGCAGCTGTTGGTGCTGGGGATGTGGTTGCCGGGCTTGCCGGTGGCGGTGCTGCCGTTGTGGCAGCTCGCGCAGGCGCCGGTCACCGAGGCGTGGTCGAAGCGGACATCGGTCCAGTCGGTGGTGACGTGGCAATCGTCGCAGCTATCCGTGCTTGGTACGTGATCACCGGGCTTGCCGGTGGCGGTGCTGCCATCATGGCAGTTGGCGCACGTACCGCCGACGGCGGCATGGTCGAAGCGGACGTCGGTCCAGTCATCGGTGACATGACAGGAATCGCAAGTGTCAGCGCTCTCGACATGGCCCTCGGGTTTGCCGGACGCGCTATCACCGTCATGGCACTCGACACAGTCACCGGTGACGAGGGCATGGTCGAAGGCGAAGGGATTCCAGTTCTGGACGGTGTGACATTGGTCGCAGCTGTCGGAAGCAGGCGGGTGCGATCCGGGCTTGCCGACCGCCATCTCATTGTCATGGCAGCCGACACAGGTTTCCGGGGTGTCGGTCAGGACGCCGTCCAGATGGCAGCTTTCGCAGGCCAGTTCCCCGTGGGCGCCGTCCAATGCAAATCCGGTTGCGCCGTGATTGAAGTCGGAGAAGGCGCCCGCGATGCCCTCCTCATCCTGGGCCCGGAGGCTGGACCCCAGCACGACAAGGCAGATCAGAAGCAGGACCCGAAGACCCCATGCCACGGCGACGGCCAGCCCGGCGGTTTGGGGCCTTCTCTGGACGCCAACGGCGCTTGCGCCATCCGGGTAACACATATGGCAACCCCAGTACCGCTTGAGTACCGCTCAGAGGACCAGATTGCCTTCGAGACGTGCAGCACGGCCTGTGGCCGGGAAACCGGCGGGCAACGCGGTCGTCGAATTGCCCAAAGATAGCTCCAGCCCGATTTTTGAGCAACCTCGGCGTTGGCCGGCTGTGGCCTTCGGCAGCATTTCGCTGTCGTGAGATTGAGGATTGGGTTGCCGATATACTAGATGATCGAGCAATCCACGCGAGGCTTTTGAAGCGTCAATCCTCCTGAAAATCGCGCCTTCGCAACCAGAGGTGCAGGATATTTCGCAGCCCGGCCGCAATGCGTTTCTCTTGGGGAGTGACGCCTTACAGGACGGTTCGTCGTTCACTGCGGGGCGAGAAACATCGACCAAGCCTCTTCATCCGGGTTCCAATACAGGTCGACCCGAGGCCGCCGCGGGTCATTTCCGGGTCAGAGCCCTGCTTCCTATCGAATTGTTTATCCTCAGCGAAGACATCAGCCCACCAAATTTGAAAATTGGCGTTCTCATGAAATACGCCCTCGCAGTTTCCTGCGAGAGCGCATGCCCGTTTTACCGATAGTCAGGGCCATCAGGCCTTGGCGGTCGCCTTCGAGGGCTTCGCCGCATTGACCTCGCCAACCGCCAGCGCGGTCAACTTGGCGTTGGTCGCCTTCTCCTGATCGAGGATCTGGGTCAGCAGGTCGTGCGCCTCATCCTCGCCGAGTTGGCGCGCCCATTCGCGAAGCGTGCCGTATCGGGCGATCTCGTAGTGCTCGACCGCCTGGGCCGCGCCGATCAGCATCGCATCGAGAGCCGCACCCTCGGCTTCCTCGATGATGCCATCGGTCTCCTTGATCAGCCCCTCGATGGCATCGCATTTTTCGCCTTCGGCTTTCTTGCCGATCGCCTTGAAGACCTGGTCGAGCAGCTTGATCTGCTCCTTGGTCTCGGTCAGGTGCGCCTTCAATGCTTCCTGAAGATGGGCACTGCCCGCGGCCTTTGCCATTTTCGGCAGCGCCTTCGTCAATGCGTTCTCGGCATAGTAAATGTCTTGCAGCGTATGCTCGAAAGCGTCGTTCAGCGTCTTCATGATGAGCCTCGTCACTTGCGGGCACCGCGCCCGCGCTGCCGAGAAACGAGCAGAACCGTCCGGCGTTCCCTGCGCTCGGCACGGAAAGCGAGAGATGGCGCATTTGGAGATGAGAGTGCGCGCGGCGACTTGGCCATTCCGCCGAGCCGGGCCGGGGAAGAAGACCAATTCCTGCCGCCGCGACCGACCAATGCGTGATGGAGAAGTGATGAGTGTTCGCAGGCGTGTCGGGCCACCTTGGAGGCTCGCCATGACCGCTTCGGGCTAATAGCGGAGGGAGAGACGCGGCCGAAGCTGTCCCCAGGATGGAGATCCTCAGGGAAACAGCCCTCGGCCGCATTTCATTTCATGGTCAGCCGGACAGGGCCGCCTGCAACGCGTAATAAGAGCTCTTCGGGGTCCGCTCCAGCGTTTCGAAATCGACATGGATCAGGCCGAAGCGCTTTTCGTATCCCCACGCCCATTCGTAGTTGTCGAGAAGCGACCAGTAGAAAAAGCCCTTCACGTTGGCGCCGCCCTTGATGGCCCCGCGCGCGGCTTCGAGATGCCCGGCGATGTAGCTGGTGCGCTCGGCATCGGTCACGGCGCCGTCCGTGACCTCATCGGCCCAAGCCATGCCATTCTCGGTCACGTAGATCGGAAGATCCCCGACATAGTCGCGGGCCATCCGGGTCAGAAGGTTGCTCAGTCCCTCGGGGTAGATCTCCCAGCCCATCTGCGTCTTCGGCAGCGGCCCTTCATGCCCCTTGGTGGCGGGCCAGGGCGCGCCGGGGACGGCGGAGACGATGCCGCGCGAGTAGTAGTTCACGCCGAGCCAGTCGATCGGGGTGGAGATCGTCGCCATGTCGTCCTGCCAGTTCGCCGGCAGATGCGGCTCCAGCCCCTCGAGCGCGGCCTGGGGGTAGGTGCCCTTGGCGACAGACTCGATGAAGAAGCCGTTGTTGATGGCATCCGCCGTCGCCACGGCCTTTTCCTCGCCCTCGCGGAAAGGCAGGATGTCGGCAAGGTTCAGAACGATGCCGAGATTGTCGTGGCCGAGGCCGCGCAGCCGCTCGACGCCGAGCCCGTGCGCAAGCTGGACATGGTGCATGGCGCGGGCGGCGGCGCGGATGTCGCGCAGGCCCGGGGCTTGCTCGCCGAGGTAATGCGACAGCCAGCTGACGCACCACGGCTCGTTGATCGTCGCGGTCCGCTCGATTCGGTCGCCGATCCGCGCCATCACCACTTCGGCGAAATCGGCAAAGCGCAGGGCGGTGTCGCGGTTCATCCAGCCGCCGTGATCGGCCAGCGCCGAGGGCAGATCCCAGTGGTAGAGCGTCAGGAACGGCCGCAGTCCGCGATCGATCATGCCGTCGACGAGACGGTCGTAGAAGTCGAGCCCCTCCGGGTTGACGGTCCTGCCGTCGGGCATCACCCGGGCCCAGCTGGTCGAGAAGCGATAGGCGTCGAAGCCGCCGTCGCGGATCAGGTCGAGATCGCTTTCCCAGCGGTGGTAATGGTCGCAGGCGAGCGACCCGTCCTCTCGGCGCACGACGTTGCCGGGCGTCGCCGCAAAGCTGTCCCAATGCGACGAGCCGGCGCCGCCGAACTTGTGCCCCTCGATCTGGTAGGCCGCGGTGGCCGCGCCGAAGACGAAGCCTTCGGGAAAGCTGGAGCGAGGGGGGATCGGCACATTGCGCGCGGTGCCGGGCTCCGGGCTGCGGTCAATACAGATGGCATCTGACATAGTGGTTCTCTTCGAGTTGGGTGATGGGCGGCATGTCGGCATGGCACTGGTCCATGACCTTCAGGCAGCGCCCGGCAAACGGGCAGCCCCGGCTTTCGGGGGTGCGCATCGGAATTTCCGCCTTCTTCGCCTTGCGCTCGCGGGTCTTGCGGATGCCGGCCTCGGGCACGGCGCTGATCAGCAGCTGGGTATAGGGGTGGCGCGGCGACTGGGTGACGCTGTCGCTCTCGCCCCATTCGACCATATGGCCGAGATACATGACCGCCGTGCGCTCGGCGAAGTAGCGCGCCGTGGCGATGTCATGGGTGATGTACATGAAACCGATCCCCTCGCGCTTCATGTCGTCCATCAGGTTCAGGATCCCCAGCCGGATCGAGACGTCGAGCATCGAGATCGGCTCGTCCGCGAGGATGAACCGCGCCCCCACCGCCAGCGCACGGGCGATCGCGACCCGCTGGCGCTGGCCGCCCGACAGCTCGTAGGGGAACTTGCCGGCGGTCTGCGCGGCCGGCGACAGGCCGACCCGCTCCAGCGTCGAGATGACCCGCGCCTCCACCTCCGCCGCGCTCAGCTCCGGGGCATGGATGCGGATTGGCCGGGCGAGGTGATGGCGGATCGTGTGCACCGGGTTCAGCGAGCCGAACGGGTCCTGGAAGATCATCTGGACCTTGGAGGCGTAGTCGCGCTGGCTCTGCCGGAAACCGGGCGCGGTGATCTCGACCCCATCGACGCGGATCGTGCCACCGGTCGGCGGGGTGATCCGGGCGATGGCGCGGGCGCAGGTGCTCTTGCCGCTGCCGCTTTCGCCGACGATGGCCAGCGCTTCTCCCGCGCGCAGCGACAGGCTGACACCGTTGGCGGCGCGCAGGTACCGCTTGCGGAACAGACCGCCGCCCACGGGGAAGTCGATGACCATGTCCTCGACGGTGATCTCGGCGATATCGCTCATGAGGTGGCCTCCTCGACGACCTTGGTGTCGGCCTCCGTGGCCGCGCTCACCAGATGACAGGCGGCGAGATGCGGCGGCGTCTCGGCCACCGTCACGAGCCGGGGCTCGTCGGTCTGGCAGCGCGAGATGCAGGCCGTGCAGCGCGACTGGAAATTGCAGCCCTGCGGCAACTGAAGCAGGTTCACCGGGTTGCCCGGGATGCCATGCAGCCGCGTCTTCGGCCCATGAATGGTAGGGAAGGAGCCGACGAGACCCTTGGTGTAGGGATGCCGGGGTTGTTCGAGGACCTGCCGGGCCTCGCCCAGCTCGACGAGGTTGCCGGCATACATGATGCCGATCCGGTCGCAGATCTCGCCCATCAGCCCGAGGTCGTGCGAGATGAACAGGATCGCGAAGCCGTAGCGCTCCTTGAGGTCCTGCAACTCGTCCATGATCTCGCGCTCGACCACCACGTCGAGCGCGGTGGTCGGCTCGTCCATGACGATCAGCTTGGGGCGCAGCACCAGCGCGATGGCGATCACCACCCGCTGCCGCATGCCGCCCGAGAGCTGGTGGGCAAAGGAGGTCATCCGCGATTTGGCGATGCCGACCGTCTCGAGCAGCTCCTCGCCCCGGGCCCAGGCCGCGTCGCGGGAAATGTCCTGGTGCGCGAGGATCACGTCGATCAGCTGTTCGCCGATGGTGATCACCGGGTTGAGCGCGTTCATCGCGCTCTGGAACACCATCGCGGTCTCCTTCCAGCGGAACGCCCTGAGTTCCCGGTCGGACATCTTCAGCACGTCGCGCCCCTCGAACAGGATCTCGCCCTCGGAGATCAGGGCGGGCGCGTTGTGCATCCGGGTGATGGCGAAGGCGAAGGTCGACTTGCCGCAGCCGGATTCACCCGCGAGGCCCACGGTCTCGCCGGGATGGATGTCGAGTGTGACGCGGTTGCAGGCCCGCGCGTTGAGATTGCCGACGACATAGTCGACCGAAACGCCGCGACAGCTCAGCAAGGGTTGGGCGAGGGGGGTGGGGTTGCCGTCCATGGTCTCAGGCCTCCTAACGCTTGGCGTTGATCTCGGCGTTCAGCCGGCGCCATGTCCTGAGGTAGGAGCCGGTCTTGAGCTTCGGGTTCGAGATCTGGTCGATCGAGATGTTGATCAGCGCGAGCCCGCCGCCGACCAGCGCGATGAAGCTGCCCGGCACGATGAAGTCCCACCATGCGCCGACGAAGAAGGCCGCCGAGGATTGCGCCCAGTAGAGCATGGTGCCCCAGCTGGTCACCGTCGGGTCGCCGAGGCCGAGAAACTCGAGTCCCGCCTGCGCGCCGATCGCGTAGAGCGCGGTGCCCACGAACATGCCCGCCGCGAGGCTGACGAGGTTGGGCATGATCTCGACCACGATGATCCGCCACTTGGCCTCGCCCATGATCTCGGCGGCGGTGATGAACTCCTTGTTGCGCAGCGCCAGCGTCTGCGAGCGCATCACCCGCGCGCCCCAGGGCCATGAGGTCAGGCCGAGGATCAGCGCGATCACCAGCGGCCCGACATTGCCGAGGAAGGCCGCGAGGATGATCAGCAGGGGTAGCTGTGGGAACACCAGCATCACATTGGTGACGGCCATCATGATCTCGTCGGTGCGGCCGCCGAAATAGCCCGAGGAGACACCCACGGCGAGCGCGATGATCGAGGTCAC
Source organism: Limimaricola variabilis (assembly GCF_014195545.1). Taxonomy (GTDB): domain Bacteria; phylum Pseudomonadota; class Alphaproteobacteria; order Rhodobacterales; family Rhodobacteraceae; genus Limimaricola; species Limimaricola variabilis. The sequence goes on from NZ_JACIBX010000001.1 coordinate 27,096, forward strand.
CGTGGCCGCGGCAAAGGCCACCATCAGCGACACCCGGCCGCCATAGAGCGCCTGCGACCAGACATCCTTGCCGGCGCGGGTCGTGCCCATGACGTGCTCCGCGCTGGGCGGCTGGTGGCCGCGAGCCACGCGCTTGTCGGGATCGAAGCCGGTCAGCGCCGGAGCGGCGAGGCACATGGCGAGGATCAGCGCCACGATGGTCGAGCCGACGATGCCGGCGGTGTTGCCGCGATAGAACCCGGCGATGCCGCCCAGAAGGGAGAGAAGTCGTGTCATGTCGGCCTCATTTGCGCAGTCGGGGATCGAGCCAGACGTAGAGGATGTCGGCGACGAAATTGGCCATCAGCACGCAGATGACGATGAGGAGGAAACAGGCCTGCATCAGCGGGTAGTCACGCGCCGCCACGGATTTGATGATCAGCTGGCCGATGCCGGGATAGTTGAACACGGTCTCGATGAAGACCTGACCCGCCACCGCGAAGCCGAGTGCCATCGAAACGGCGGTGACCACCGGCAGGATCGCGTTGCGGGCCGCGTAATGGGTCATGATCCGGCGCGAGGACAGGCCCTTGGCCTTGGCCATGGCGATGTAATCCTCGCCCAGCACGTTCACCATCGCGTTGCGCATGGTGAACACCCAGGTCGCGATCATCGACAGCATCAGCGTCACCAGCGGCAGCACCGCGTGATAGGCGACATTGGCCAGGAAGCCCGGCCGTAGTCCCGGGTCGAGATCCGGATCGAAGCCGAAGCCGAGGGGGAACCAGCGCAGGGTCAGGGCGAAGACGAAGAAGATCATCAGCGCCGTCACCGCCTGCGGCATCGAGGCGATGAACTGCCAGAACACTGGCATCACCCGATCGACGAAGCCGCCACGATTGTAGGAGGCGTAAAGCCCGATGAAGCAGCCGATCACGATCGACAGGATCGTCGCGATCCCGGCGAGGAACACGGTCCAGGGCAGGGTGTTCGACAGAACCTCGGTCACCGGCGTCGGGAACAGCATGATCGACGGGCCGAGATCCAAGGTCACGACGCTCTGGAGATACTGCAGGTATTGCTGCCACAGCGGCGCGTCGACGAAGCCGAGCATTTCCTTGTAGGCGGCGAGCGTTTCCGGCGGCAGCTTCCCCCCGGCGGCGGCGAACATCGCGTCCACCGGATCGCCCGGCATCAGCCGTGGCATCACGAAGTTGAAGGTGATCGCGACGAAGATCGCGACGCAGTAGAAAACCAGTCGTCTCAGGATGAACGCCATTCGAGAGGCTCCTCCGGGCAAGGGGACGGGCGGGCAAGGGGACGGGCGGGCATGGGGAGAGACGGACCCGGCGGGCAAACCCCGGGCGGCGTCGTCGCAGGCTGGCTGCGCGGTGCGGCTGCGGGTGGACCGAGGACCACCCGCATGCCGGCTCACTTCTGGTAGAGGCCTTCGAAGACCGCCAGCTTGCGCCCGACCGAGTAGAAGACCGGCTGCACCACCGAATTCTCGGCCGTGGGCCAGCCGCCGATCCGGGTGCTGTTGTACTGGTACCAGGTCGGGTTCGAGAACAGCGGCACGAAGGGCATGGTCTCGCCGGTATAGACCATCAGCTCGGCCAGGATCTCCTCCCGGCGGGTGGCGTCGGTGGTCTGGCCGTATTCATCGACGAGCGCGCCCATCTCGGCGGAGGCCTTGCCGTGATTGACGTGCCAGCCCTGGCCCACGCGGCTCGGGTGGTAGTAGTCGTTATAGGTCTGGATCGGATCGACGCCGGCGGTCGACCAGCTCATCGACACCTCGTAGCTGCCTTCCTTGAGGGTGCTGTCATAGACCGACCAGTCGACCGTCTCGGTGCTGGCCCTGATCCCCACCTCGGCGAGGTACTCGGTCACCATCTGCGCCGACTGCACCCAATCGGTCCAACCGTTGACGACCTGGATGCCGAAGTCGATCGGCGCGCCATCGGGCGTCTCGCGGAAGCCGTCGCCGTCGATATCGACAAAGCCGGCCTCGTCCAGAAGCGCGATCGCGGCGTCGGGGTCATAGGCGACGTACTGGTCGTACTCGGCGTCGACCTCGTCGTTGAAGCTGGCCGCGTAGTATTCGCCCAGGCCCGTCGCATGGGTGGCGATGGTCGGATAGCCATAGGCCGCCATGTCGACGATCGTCTCGCGGTCGAGCGCCATCGACATCGCGCGGCGGAACGCCAGGTCGTCGAACGGGGCCTTGCGGGTGTTGAGGTAGAGATTGACGAGGTCGTTGGCCGGGTACCAGAAGCCGTGGTTCTCGGGGTCGCGGGCGACATAGGTGCTCTCGATGTCGGCGATGAAGTTCGAGCCCCAGTCGATCTCGCCGGCCATCAGGGCGGGCTGGATCTGCGCGTTGTCCGAATACTGGCGGAACTTGATGCAGTCGAGGAAGGGCAGACCGTCGCCCGCCTTGTAGTAATGCGGGTTGCGGCAGATCTCGACTTGGTTGTCGCGCATCGTCACGACCTCGGTGATCGGGCCGGAACCCACCGGGTCGGAATTCTTGAAGGTGATCTTATCCTCGACATCGCGCCAGACATGCTCGGGCACGATGTAGATCCCCTCGACATACCAGTCGAAGGTCGAATCCGGGCGGTTGAAGGTCACCCGCACCGTGGTCGGATCGACCGCTTCGACCGAGGCGAGCAGTTCGTCGGCCCATTTGCCGGTCTTGTCGAGGGTCGCGTCCTCCTGGCCGAGGCTGATCGAGTAGGCCACGTCGTCGGCATCGAGCACCTCGCCATCCGACCAGGTCAGGCCATCGCGCAGGGTGATGGTCATCGACATCAGGTCGTCGGCATAGGTGAACCCCTCCGCGAGGCGGAAGTCGATGCCGCCCTGCATCACGTTATGCGCCCAGAGCGGCTCGAACATCGTGCCGCGGACCAGATCCTCCTGCGCGTTCGAGAACGGGTTGAAGTCCTCGACGAAGGTGGCGGTGATGATCGGTACCGTCAGCGTGCCGCCCTGCGGATGCGCGCCTTGCGCGCTGGCGATGGCCGCAGCCGCTGTCGTGGCCATGGCCGACGTGATCAGGATCGAACGCTTCATGATGCTCCTCCAAGCGCAGTCTGTAACGTTACAGTGGGTTCTATAACGTTACAGTACGTCCAATCAAGCGGTATTGAGGCGGGGTTGGCTTTCGGATAGCAACGCAGGATCGAGGAGGGGGCCGTCATGAATGATATCAAGGGCCAACCGCGTGACCGGAGCACCCGGCCGACCCTCAGGACCATCGCCGAGCTGAGCGGTCTCGCGGTGACGACGGTGTCCCGCGCGCTGGGCGACGCCCCCGATATCAGCGCGGAAACCAAGAAGAAGGTGCGCGAGATCGCCGATTCGGTGGGTTACACGCCGAACCGGGCAGGGGTCCGGCTGCGCACCGGCCGGACCAACGTGATCGCCCTCGTTCTGGAGCCCGAGCCGGACGGGCTGAACATGTCGCCACGCATGATCGCCTCGATCGCGCAAGCGCTCGCGGGCACGCCCTATCATTTGGTGATGACGCCCGAGATGCCGAACCGGACGCCGCTGGACGCGGTTCGCTACATCGTCGAGACCCGGTCGGCCGATGCAGTGATCATCAACAAGATCCAGCCCGAGGATCCGCGCGTCGAGTATCTACGCAGGCAGAATTTCCCATTCGTCACCCATGGACGGACCGTCTGGGCGGACGACCATGCTTACTTCGACTACGACAACAGGGCGTTCGGCCGGGTCGCCGTCGAGACCCTGGCGCGCCATGGGCGCAGCAACCTGCTCCTGCTGGCACCGCCGCAGGACCAGAACTATGCGCGGGACATGATCGACGGCGCGGTCGAGGCGGCGGGGGAGCTCGGCCTCTCTTTGACGCTGGCGCAGGAGATGACCAGCGACAGCAGCGAGGCGGAGATCCGGCGCGGCCTCGCCCGCAGTCTCGAGGCGCATCCCGAACTGGATGCCCTTATATCGTCCAACCCGAACGGCACCATGGTCGCAACGGCCGCGATCGAGGCGACGGGACGCGTCATCGGCGAGGATTTCGACGTCTTCTCGAAAGAGACCATTCCGTTCCTGAAGCTGTTCCGCCCGCAGATCCTGACGCTGGTCGAGGACATCCAGAAGGCGGGCACGTTCCTGGCCAAGGCAGCCATCCACGAGGTCGCCATGCAGGGCGGCGACCACATGCAGATGCTCGATCGCCCGGAGAATGGCGCGGAAACGAGCTGACGGACCTGCAGGCGAACGAACTGCAGGTTCTCATGGTGTTTAGGCGACCTCCTGCAACAGGGCCGCAAACTGAGCGCCTTGTGCTTCTTGGTCATCAAGCGCAGTCGATGCCTTGACGGGGACCGTCTAGGGCAACGATTCAGGGCATCGGGTCCGGGACAGTCCGGCTGCGACATCCGCCTTCCTTTCTGCCTGCCTGCCAAGTGGTCCACGTGGCAAGCTCCGCGTCCGGCGGTATGGTGGCTCTGCGTCGGGACGCCAATCTGGCGAGCGGAATCGGCGTCCCACATGCCAATTGGCTCGAGTGTCTCAACACGACCCGGCGCTCAGCGCGATGCCCCTATGTCACCCGCGGTCTCCGTGAAGCGGAGCTGCTGAAGTCAGCTTCCGATCAGCCATCCAACAGAAGCTGGAGTGAACATGTGTTCATAAAATTGCCTGCGGGATCTTACTGTCTGGGCTGGCTACCAGCGCTCTATCTGAAATCTCGAGGGAGCCCATAGGAATTCTTGATCGCGCCACGATGAACAGTTGTGCGACTAGTATATCATATGTTATTACCCGTGGAGGTCCACCGAGGCGCTGGGTGCAAGCCCGTAGCTGCCTGGGACTTGGTTGAGAGCCAATCAGGGGAGGCGACATGGCCGAGATCTATGACCACAAGGGCGATCCAGTCCGCCACGGCAGGGCACGTGTGAACGGGATCCGCATGCACTACGTGACCGCCGGCCAGGGTGAGCCGCTGCTGCTGCTGCACGGCACGCCGAAGACCAGCCATTACTGGTACCGGCTGTTCCCGCTGCTGACGCAGCACTTCACCGTAGTGGCGCCCGACCTGCGCGGCTTCGGCTACACCGACCGGCCACCGGCTTCCGAAGGCTACGACTCGCTGACCAACGCGACCGATGCCGCCGAACTGATGGCGCAGCTCGGCCACGAGACCTACCATGTCCATGGCGAAGACCGCGGCGCGGAGTTTGCCTATGTGCTGGCCGCCAGTTTCCGCGAGCGGGTCCGCACCCTGTCGTTCTGCGAGATGCTGCTCTCGGGGCAGGGGCTCGAGGAATGGTCGAACTTCACCACCGACAACATCTCCGCCCAGTTCCGCCAGAAGGGCGTGTGGGTCTGGCACATCCCGTTCTTCTGGATCCCGCATATCCCCGAGATGCTGATCCAGGGCCATGAGCGCGAGTTCTGGGAGTTCTGGATCAAGGCCGAAACCTACAACCCCAATGCCATCACCGACGAGGCGATCGACGAATGGATCGCGCGGCTGATGGCGCCGGGCGGGTTGCGCGGGGTGCTGGAGACCTATCGCGCCGGGCTGAAGAACGCCGAGATCAACGCGCGGCTCAAGCAGGAGAAGCTGACGCTGCCGATCATGACCGTCGGCGCGCCCGAGTTCTTTGGCCCGCTGGTCGAGGAGCAGATGCAGAAGATGTCGACCGGTGTCGAGCGCGCCGAGGTGTTCGAGGAGTGCGGCCACAGCCTCGCGCTCGAAGCGCCCGAGCGGCTCGCCGGAATGCTCAAGGACCACATGCTCGGCCGGTCGGGCATTGCCCGCGCCGCCGAGTAGCCCCCATCCCGCATAAGCAACGGAGGAGCACGCTTATGTCCACCACCCGTCTCGCCCTTTGGTCGGCCACCATGCTGACCGCCACCGCCCTGCCGCTGTTCGCCCAGGACGGATCCAACATCGGGGATGTCGATCACCCGTTGTGGTACCAGCCGCCGAGCGCCGAGACGCTCGAACTGGCCAAGATCGACGATCTGTCCGACACCGTGGTCAGCGGCGGCCCGCGCGGCGAGGAGGGCGTGCTGGCCTCGACCCTCAACATCACCGAGGAGCAGGCGCAGAAGATCCGCGACGGGAAGTTCACCGCCGCCATCTCGATGGGTTGGCTCGGGGATGACTGGGCGACCCAGCAGCTGATCGGCCTCAACGAGACCTTCGAAAAGCTCGGCATCGAGGTGGTCGCCGAGACTAACGCCAACTGGGACGATGCCAAGCAGCTCGCCGATCTCGACGCGATCGCGGTGCTCAAGCCCGACCTCGTGGTGTCGATCCCGCTCAACACCCAGACCACCGCGAGCGCGTTCCAGTCGCTGGCCGAGGCCGGCTCGGAGATCGTGTTCATCGACCAGGCCGCCGACGGCATGGATGCCCCCGGGGATTACGCGGGCGTGGTCTCGTCGGACAACCTCGCGCTCGGCATGTATCTCGCCGATCTTCTGGCCGAGCGTAACGGCGGCACGGGCGAAGTCGGGGCGATGTACTTCGCCAACGATTTCTACGTCACCAACCTGCGCTATATCGGTTTCGTCGCGCGGCTGATGGCCAAGTATCCCGACATGAAGCTGATCGCCGCCGCCGGTCATGACGATCCCAATAAGGGTCAGCAGGTGGCGCAGGCGATGATCGCCCGCTACCCGGCGATGCAGGGGCTCTACGCCTCGTGGTCGATCCCGGCCATGGGCGCGGTCGCCGCCGCGCAAAGCTACGGCCGGACGCCGCAGGACCTGCCGATCGTCAACGAGAACTTCGATCAGATCGTCGCGGCCGACATGGCCAATGACGGCTTCATCGCGGGCATTTCCTCGCAGCGTCCCTACGATCAGGGCGTGGCCGAAGCGACCATCGGCGCACTGGCGCTGATCGGAGAGGACGTGCCCGACTACGTGGTGGTGCCGCCGCTCAAGGTCAGCCGCGACAATCTGCCGGCCTCCTACGAGACGATCTACCGTCTGCCGCTGCCCGAGCAGATGGCCGCGAACCTCGGCCAGTAACGTCCAGGCATCGGGCGGGTCGCGACCGGCCCGCCCGATGCCCGACCTGTTTGATCCGGAGGAGGTCCCATGACCAACCTGCTCGAACTGCGCGACATCGAGAAATCCTTCGCCACGATCCCGGTGCTGCGGCGCGCCAGCTTCGAGCTGCGCTCCGGCGAGGTTCACGCCCTGATGGGTGGCAACGGGGCGGGCAAGTCGACGCTGATGAAGATCCTTACCGGGGTCTATACCAAGGATGGCGGCAGCCTCGTCTTCGATGGTCGCGAGGTGGAGCTATCGGGTCCGCGTGACGCCGAGCGCCTCGGTATCGCGATGATCTTCCAGGAATTCAGCCTGATCCCGACGCTCACCGTCGCCCAGAATATCTTCCTGCACCACGAGCCCCGTGCGGGCGGCTTTCTCAACGATGCCGAGGCCGAGCGGCGCGCAGCCGGGATCCTCAGCGATCTGGGCGAGGACATCGATCCGCGTGCCTTGGTCGAAACCCTGAGCGTCGGCGCCTGCCAAATGGTCGAGATCGCCAAGGCGCTCTCGAAGAATGCCCGTGTACTGATCATGGACGAGCCCACCTCGTCGCTCTCGGAGGCCGAGGCCCGGACATTGTTCAGCCTCGTACGCAAGCTGAAGTCCGAAGGCATCTCGATCGTCTACATTTCGCATCGTATGGCCGAGATCTTCGAGATCTGCGACCGCATCACGGTGATGCGCGACGGCCATGACGCTCTGACGCGCTCCACCGGCGAAGTGACGATGCAGCAGCTCATCGAGGCCATGCTGGGCGAGGGGGTGGAAGCCTCGATGCAGTATCAAGCGCGGCCCATCTCCGCCACGGCAGCCACCGTGCTCGAGGTCGAAAATCTGACGCTGGAGGAGAAGGTCGTTGATGCGAGCTTCACGATCCGCGCGGGCGAGATCGTCGGCCTCGCCGGACTGACGGCCTCAGGCCGCACCGAGATCGCCGAGGCGATCTTCGGTCTCAGGCGCATCCGCAGCGGCGAGGTCCGGGTCGATGGCAAGCCTGTCCGGGGCACCGATCAGGCGATTGCGGCCGGGGTGGCGCTGGTGCCGGAGAACCGACGCACCCAGGGCCTCGTGCTGGAGCATTCGATGCACGACAACATGGTCCTGCCGAACCTCGCGCGATTTACCCGCGGCCTCTTCGTGCGCGACGGCGCAGGCCGCCGCGCCGCCAACGACGCCATCGCCCGGCTGAAGATTCGCACCGACGGGCCCGACAAGGTCGTCGGGCTGCTCTCGGGCGGCAACCAGCAGAAGATCGTGCTGGCGAAATGGCTCGAGCGGCGACCGCGGCTGCTGATCCTGGATGAGCCGACGATCGGCGTCGATATCGGCGCCAAGTCGGATCTGGTCGAGATCATTCGCGAGATCGCCGAAGCAGGCACGGCGGTCCTGGTGATCTCGTCCGAGTTCGAGGAGCTGCTGGCGATGAGTGACCGGGTGCTGGTCCTGCATGACGGCCGGCTGATCAAGGAATTGGAGCGCGAGGAGATCGCGACGGAGGAGGTGCTGCATCATGCAATCCAAGGCTGAAACCATCGGCGGTCTGCCGGTCCGCGCGCCCCGGCTGACCGGCTTCGACTGGCGCGGCTACATCGTCTACCTGTTCTTCACCGCCGTGCTGCTGTTCTTCGCCGTGACGATCGGCGACAAGGGCTTCCTCACCGTGCCCAACCTGTTCAACATCGCGCGCAACACCGCGATGATCGCGGTGATCGCCGTGGCCATGACCTTCGTGATTTCGGCTGGCGAGCTCGACCTCTCGGTCGGCTCCACCGCTGCACTTTCGGCGCTGGTCGCAGCCCTCGTCATCCAGGCGGGCTTCGGCATGGTCGCCGGTGTCACCGCCGCGCTGGGGGCGGGGCTTCTGGTGGGTCTGGTGAACGGGCTGTTCGTGACCGGACTCGCGATCCCGTCCTTCCTGGTGACGCTCGGGATGATGCAGTTCGTGCGCGGCCTCGACATGCGGCTGACCTACACCAACCCGGTGCCGGTCGCCGACAACACCTTCAACGGCATCTTCGGCAAAGGGTACCTGTTCGGCATCCCCTCGCTGCTGGTGTGGTCCGTGGCGGCGGTGGCGCTCGGCCACGTGGTGCTGCGCTACACGCCGTTCGGCCGGCAGGTGCTGGCCACTGGCGGCAACCGGGTCGCGGCCGCCTATTCGGGCATCCGGGTCAACCGCACCAAGCTCTACTGCTTTCTGCTGTCGGGCGCCGCGGCCGCGTTGGCGGGGCTCCTGTTCACCGGGATGATGTCGACCGCGCGCTACAACTACGGCACCGGCATCGAGCTCGCCGCGATCGCCGCGGTGATCCTCGGCGGCACCAGCCTGTTCGGGGGGCGCGGCACGATCATCGGCACCTTCGTCGGCGCGCTGCTGATCGGCACGATCAACAACGGGCTGATCATCATGGGCCTCGACGTGTCGGAGCAGAACATGGTGGCCGGCGCGATCATCATCCTCGCGGTGGCTTTCGGCAAGAAACCGGCGCGCTGACCCTCCCGCAGCGCGTCTCAGGGGCCCCGAGCGATCGGGGCCCCTTCTTGCGTCAGTCGGGAAGGCGCGGCCCTCTCACGATGCAACGTATGCGCCGGGCCACTGCCGAACGAAAAGCGCCCCGCCGGTCTTCGGCGGGGCGTTCGGTAGTGCAGGCGAGAGCGGACCTGTCAGGCGCAGAGCGCGCGGCCCGTTTCCTCGTCGGTGATCAGCACGTTGGGGGTGGTTGCCGCGATGGCCGCCCGCATCACTTCGTGCTTGTCCGCGCCGCCGGAGACCAGAAGCCGGGTGCGGGCCGCACGCAGTCGCTTGAGATCGGCCGAGATGGCGCGCTGATTGATCGGGTGATCGACCAGCTGCCCATCGGCGTCGATGAAGTTGTACAGGATGTCGCCCACCGCGCCGGCCTCGATCAGGCTTTCCCGCTCCGCCTCGCTAAGATGGCCGGTGCGGTAGGAGGTGGTGAGCTGCGTGATGCCACCGGTCGAGAAGATCGCGAGATCGAGCTTGTCGGCCATCTCGAAGATCGAAGCGAGGCCACAGCGCTCCAGGAGCGCGTGCTTGGTCTCCGGGCTGTCCACCAGCGCGGGGGCGGAAATGAGATAGCCCTCACCTTGGAACATTTCGGCAAACTGCCAGGCAAATTCGGCCGGGTTGAAGCGTCGCGCCGCGGCGATGCCGCCCAGCAGCGAGATGACCTTCAGGTCCTCGAGCGAGCGGCCAGTGATGAAGGGCAGGCTGCTGTGCAGCGTGCGGCCCCAGCCGACGCCCACGGTCATGTTCGCGGTGATGGCCGAGGAGATCCAGGCGCCTGCGGCTGCGGCGATCGCGGGCGTGGGGTCCGCGTCGGGCGCGCTGACCGGGGCGAGGATGACCTCGTCGATCCCGTAGCGCTCGCGCAGCTCGAATTCGGTTCCCGCAAGTTCGGTCAGCGGCGAGCGGATGGTGATGCGCACCTCGTTGCGACGCCGGGCATCGGCCAGCAGCCGCACCACCGTCACCCGGGTCACATCGAGGATCTTGGCGATCTCCGACTGCTTGAGGCCCTCGGCGTAATACAGCCACACCGCGCGCGAGCGCAGTCGATCATTGTCGCTGGTCCGCGCCCTGACGGCGGGCGCGGCTGGATGCTGGTTCATGTCACCCCCGGGATGCCGCTTCGGCGACCCCGAATAGGTCACGAAGCACCTTGGCACAGGCTTCTGGCCGCTCAATATGCGGAATGTGTCCAGCCTTGTCCAGAAGGTGCAGCCCCGCGTGATCGGGTGCGCGTAGCGCGTGGCGCCAAGGCAGGATCGCATCCTGACGTCCCCAGATGACGCGCAGCGGTGCTTCGACGCGGCCCAGCGCCCCGGTGAGGTCGAAGCCCTGCGTTCCATCCGGGAACAGCCTTTCGGCCAGATCGCGCTGGGCCGCGCGCATCTCTTCATCCATGCGCGACAGCATCGCCGCCTGCGCGAAGTCCCAGCTGATCGCATCCGGGTCGGCCGCGAGCCGTTTGAGCCAAGGCGCGAGGCTCTCGGCGCGGCTGGCCCGCGCGATGCCCATCAGCGTGTCGCCGTCGATCTCGGGGCCGAGACCCGCAGGGGCGATCAGCCCGAGGCTGCGGATCAAGCGCGGCCGAATGTCGGCGATGGTGGTGGCGATGGCGCCGCCGAGGGAATGGCCGACCAGATGCGCGGCCTCGAGGTTCAGACCGTCGAAGGCCTGCACCGCAAGGCGCGCAAGGCCCGCGAAATTCTCGATCTTCTTCAGCGGAGAGCGGCCGTGACAGGCGAGGTCGACGCGGATGATCTCGCGCGCGTTGCCCAGCGCCTTCTCGAGGGGTGCCCAGCCGGTGGCGTCGGCGGCAAAGCCATGCACCAGTACGATCGGAGTGCCGCTGCCCTGACCCTTGCGGCGGGTGACGGCGAGATCGCCGGGCCGTTCGCTCCAGCCCGCAGGCGCGGCGAGGGGTTCGGGGTCGGATCGGCGTGCCGCAGGCTCGGGGGCGGCGGGTGCGGCGGGGGCAGGGCGCTGCCGTGCCTCAATCTCTCGCGCCACGTCCTCGGACTGGATCCGGCCCTGCGGACCACTGCCGACGAGCCGCGCGAGATCAAGTCCGGCCTGACGTGCGGCGGCGCGGGCGGCTGGAGTGGCGCGGGGGCGCGGCTCGTCCAGGGCTTCAGGCGCCTCGGCTCGCGATGCCGCCTCCGTCAGGGCGGGTTGCGACGCGACAGTTCCGCATTTGCCCGGCGCTTGCGCCGTAGCAGGGGCGGGTTCGGCCTTGGGTGCCTCAGTTGCGCCGCCGCCCGGTGCCGCCTCGGGGATCGCCTCACCCTCCGCGTAGATCCAAGCCACGGCGTTGCCGACCGGCACCTTGGTGCCCTCCGGCGCGATGATATGGGCGAGGATCCCGCTGGCCGGCGCCTCGATCTCCATCGCGGCCTTGTCGGTCTCGATGTCGAACAGCGCGTCTCCCTTGGAAACCGGACTACCGGCAGCGATGTGCCAGGCGGAAACAAGCCCCGACTCCATGTCCATGTCGACCTTGGGCAGGATGACCTCGGTTGCCATGTCAGACCTCCTTGCGTGCCAGCTTGCGGGCCGCGGCCTCGATGTCGGGGGCTTGGGGCACGGCGGCCTTCTCAAGCTCCGGGTTGTAGGGGATCGGTGCCTCGACGCCGCCGAGCCGGAGGATCGGTGCATCGAGATAGTCGAAGGCCTCGCTCTCGGCGATCATCGCCGAGATCTCGGCGCCGATGCCCAGCGTGCGGACGCCTTCATAGACACAGATCAGCCGGCCGGTCTTGCGGACGCTTGCGATGATCGTTTCGTGGTCGATCGGGCGGACCGAGCGCAGGTCGATCACCTCGACGTCGATGCCCTCTTCCGCGAGCTTTTCGGCTGCGGCCAGTGCCCGATGCACCATGATCGCCGAGGCGACGATGGTGAGGTCACGGCCCTCGCGCCGCACCGCGGCCTTGCCGATCGGCGTGGTGTACCAGCCGTCGGGCACATGGCCTTTCAACTTGTACAGCAGCTTGTGCTCGAACACGACGACGGGATCCGGATCCTCCAGCGCCGCGAGCAGCAGGCCCTTGGCGTCCTCGGGGGTCGAGGGCTGCAGCACCTTGAGGCCGGGGACATGGCCGAACCAGGCTTCGAAGCTCTGGCTGTGCTGCGCGGCGGCGCCGGTGCCCGAGCCGGCCGGCATGCGGAACACCAGCGGCACCGAGGCCTCGCCGCCCAGCATGTAGCGCATCTTGGCGGCCTGGTTGACGATCTGTTCCATGGCCAGCGTCGCGAAATCCGAGAACTGGAACTCGAAGATCGGCCGCAATCCGGTCAGCGCCGCGCCGACAGCCACGCCGGCGCCGCCCAGCTCGGAGATCGGCGTGTCGCGGACCCGGTCGGGGCCGAAGCGCTCGACCAGGTCGCCGGTGACCTGAAACGCACCGCCATAGACGCCGATGTCCTCGCCCATGAGGATGACCCGCTCGTCGCGCGCCAAGGCCATGCCCATCGCTTCGCGGATCGCCTCGGCATAGCTCAGCTCGCGGGTCTGGATTTCGGGATTGCGTGTCGGGGCGTTCATGACCGGGCCTCCGCGTAGACGTATTTCGTGACATCGGCGATCGTCGGATCGGTGCCGCCCTTGGCAAAGGCGATCCCGTCTTCGACCTCCCGGCGCGCCGCCGCCTCGATGGCGTCGGCGCCGCTTGCGTCGAGCACGCCATGGGCGGCCAGTTCCTCGCGGAACCGCAGGATCGGATCGCGCGCGATCCAGCTGTCGATCTCGTCCTTGGTGCGATAGCGGTTGCGGTCCGACTTCGAGTGGCCGCGCCAGCGATAGGTCAGGTTCTCGACCAGGCTCGGGCCCTCGCCGCGCCGGGCGCGATCGACGGCCTCCTGCACCGCTTCGGCCACCGCGGAGAAGTCGTTGCCGTCCACCGTCACGCCGGGCATGGAATAGGCTGCGGCGCGCTGGGCGATGTCCTTGACCGCGGTCGAGCGCTCGGTCGAGGTCGACATGCCGTACTTGTTGTTTTCGCAGACGAAGACGACCGGCAGCTTCCAGACGGCCGCGATGTTGAGCGCTTCGTGGAAAGCGCCCTCGTTGTTGGCGCCGTCGCCGAAGAAGCAGATCGTGACCGCGCCGGTGCCGAGCTGCTTGGCGGTCAGCGCCGCGCCGACGGCGATCGGGATGCCGCCGCCGACGATGCCGTTGGCCCCGAGATTGCCCTTGGTCACGTCGGCGATGTGCATCGAGCCGCCGCGGCCGTGGCAATAGCCTTCTTCCTTGCCGAAGAACTCGGCGAACATCCGGCCGACCTCGGCGCCCTTGCCGATGCAGTGTCCGTGGCCGCGATGAGTCGAGGTGATCTTGTCGTCATCGGTGAGCGGCAGGCAGGAGGCCACGGCCGAGGCTTCCTGACCGATCGACAGATGCATCGTGCCGTGGATCAGGCCGCGGGTGTAGCTGTCCTCCGCACCTTCCTCGAAGAAGCGGATCAGGTACATCTTGCGGAGCGCCTCGCGCAGTGTCTCGGCGTCGTAGCGACGGATCGCGAAGGGGGTGTTGTCGTCCTTGGCCATGGCTGTCCTCACAGGGTGGCGAGCATGTCGTCCTGCCGGGCGCGCAGCGCCGCGATGCGGCTGCCCTCCGGCGGGGTGGCGTTGGCATAGGTGATCAGATCGCCCTTGCGGATCGGCGCGGTGACGGTGCCGCCGGCGAGGAGCCCGCAGGGGATGGCGCGCTGCTCGGCTGCCTCGGGCGCGGTCATGATCCATGCGCGGTAGCTGTACTCGCCGATCTGGTCGAGCTTGTCGCCGGGCTGATGGTCGCGCTTGGCGACGGCGCAGACCTCGGCGACGGGGCGTGCCAGCGGCACCATGTCGGCCTTGCCGTAAAGCACGGCGCGCGCGCAGCTCAGCGGCACCTCGAGCGAGGTTAGGTGATAGGGGCGGAAGAAGGTGAAGTAGGGGCCCTCACCCATCTTCAGGTCTTCCATCCGCTCGCGGATGCGGGGGTGATCCATCTCGGCCACCACGAAGACGCCCGGCGCCACACCCTTTCCGATGGTGTAGTCGACCCGGCCTTCGCCCGACGACAGCACACCGCCATCCTTGGCGGGGATCAGCACCTTCGACAGTTCCTCGCGGGTGGCGGCGGGGCCGTGCATGCCCGGCCTGTCGGGGATGAGCCCGGTCGCGTTCGCGATCGCGGCCATCTCCACCATAGTCTTGGAGCCGTCGACGAACTCCACCAGCATGCGCGGGTTCATGTGACGGCGATGCGCCTCCTCCTCGTATTCGGCGGGGGTGGCGTCGATGTTGAGCGGGTTGTTCTTGCCCTTGCCGGCCGACACGATGCGGTGGCCCATGGCGGTGACGAACTCGATCAGCTCCATGCAGGAGGAGGGCTCGTCTCCGGCGCCGAGCGTGTAGACCACGCCGAGCTTCTCGGCTTGGGCGCGCAGATAGGCACCGATCGTCACGTCGGCCTCGACGTTCATCATCACTAGGTGCTTGCCGCGCTCCATGGCCTGCAGCCCGATCTGGGCGCCGACCGCCGGCACGCCGGTGGCATCGACCACGACGTCGATCTGGCCCGACTCGAGCAGCAACTCGACCTTGTCGGTGGTGGCCACGCGGCCCTGCTCGATGGCATGCGCCATGGCGTCGCCGGTCGAGACCTGCTGGGCGTGACCCTCTTCCCGGTAAGCGATGTCCACGGCCTTGGCTGCGTTGGGCAGGTTCAGCTCGGCGATGGCGCCGATCTCGATGCCCGGCATGTGGGCGACGCGGGTGACGATGTCGGTTCCCATTTCGCCGGCGCCAACGAGGCCGATCCGGATCGGCTTACCGGTCTGGGCGCGCAGTTCGAGATCTCGGGCAAGGCCGGTAAGGGCCACGTTTGTGGGCATAGCGGTTCCTCCTGGGGTGCGCCGCCAACATCCTGAACTTTGGTCACCGTGTCAATACATAGGTTCGATACGAGGCGCGAAAGTTCACTCCTTGGGCGCGCATCCACGTCATCATCACATGGTTTTCGCCCTTATTATACTACAGCGCCTTCAGTCGAGAGAACATATGTGTCTTGACTGATCCAAAAATGCGGCAATACTCAAGCTGCGGATCACAGTCATTTCCGATCCGCCCGGCGCCGTGGTGGCGCGGGCGGCAGGCCGGTGGGGAGCCGGGGAGGACTGGCCGTCGAATTGGGAGGATTACCATGACATTGAACAGGACCGATTTCTCGCGTCGCCGCTTCCTGAGCGCTTCGGCTGCAGCTGGCCTGACCGCCGCCGCCGGCACCGGATTCTCGGCGCGGCCGCTTTTCGCGCAGAGCGATCTGCCGGATCCGCAGAGCGTGCTGGACCGCATCTCGGTGCCGCAATACGTGCGCAAGGATTACCAATCGCTCTACAACATGAGCGGCGAGCCGCTGTGGGATCCGGCGACCGACTGGATCCGGAACGTCGATTGGGAAGCGGTGCGCAAGGAGCAGGCCGGCAAGACCGTGCGCTTCGCCGTCGGTGCCGCCGATCAGGAATCGGCCGCAGAGGCGCTGGTGCCCTTCGAGCAGCTCTCGGGGATCAAGGTCGAGCTGGTGCCGATCCCCGATGACAGCTTCTACGACAAGGCCATCGCCGAGTTCATCTCGGGCAATGCCTCCTTCGATGCGCTGCAGTTCTTCTCGCCCTGGCTGGGCGACTTCGCGGCGCCGGGCTTCCTCGCCAAGCTCGACGACTACGCCGAGAAGTGGAAGCTGCCGCTCGACGACTTCTACGACACCTATCGGCTCAACTACGGCTATTTCGGCGATCAGGGTCTCTACGGCATCCCGTTCGATTGCGACATCCAGATGGTGCATCTGCGCAAGTCGCTGGTCGAGCAGGTCACCGGTGGTCCGATCGATGTGGCCAGCACCGTGCCCACCTATGACGAGCTGATCCGGATCACCGGCGAGCTGGCCAAGGTCGGCGGCAACGTCGCCCCGCTGGGCCTTTTGGGCGCGCGCGGCTTCTGGTCGACATACTCCTGGGAGCACATCGCCGCGCAGGCGGGCATGGAGCTGTTCGACGAGAACTTCGAGCCGATCCTCAATTCCGAAGCCGGCATCAAGGGCATGGAGACGCTGCTCGCGCTGTCGAAAAACGCGATCGAGGGCTTCTCGGGCGCGGGCTGGGGCGAGAATCGCGCGGCTTGGCTCGGCGGACAGGTGGCGGCCAACATCTCGTGGCAGGACAGCGGCACACAGGCCATGCGCCCCGACCAGAGCCAGATCGTCGACGACTTCATCACCATCTACGAGCCCCGCATCGAGGGCGGCCGTTTCGCGCCGCCGAACATCGCCGGTTCGACCTCCTGCGTCGCCGCGACCTCGAAGAACCCCGAGGGCGCCTTCCTGATGCTGGCCTTCCTGACCACCTCCTCGATCATGGCGATGAACGAGGCCAACGCCAACGGCGTGGCGCCGGGCTACCGCTCGGTGCTCACCAACCCGCGGCTGCGCGAGGTCTCCCAGCCCGCCGAGGTCTGGGCCAACAGCCTCGACCATGCCTGGTGCGCACCGCGCATCCCCGGCATGTTCGAAATGGAGCAGGCGCTGGGCAACGAGATCAACAAGGCGCTGGTGGGCCAGATCTCGGGCCGCGAAGCGCTCGAGAACGGCAATGCCGCCTGGCGCAAGATCATGGAAAAGAACGGCTTCTTCTCGAACCGTCAAATTTTCGACTACGCGGCGGTCAAGGACGGTGTCTGGATGGGTGCGGGCAAGCCGCTGCCCTTCTCCTGATCCGATGGCGGTCCTCGACCAGACCGGGGGGGTGGCGCGTGCCGCCCCCGACCGGGCCCGCCCGCGGGAGAAGGCGCTGCGTCGGCGCAGCTCGGCGCTTCGACGCGCCTTTCCCTACCTGCTCGTCGCCCCGGCGGTGATCTACCTGCTGGGCATCACTCTTTATCCCGGCGCCTACGCGATCTATCAGTCCTTCTATCTGGTGCGCTTCACCGAATGGATCCCGGTCGGCTTCGACAATTATGTCGAGCTCTGGAGCGACAGCGAATTCTGGCAGGCGCTGCTGAACACGCTGATCATCGGCGGCATCGCCTTGGCGCTCGAATGCGTGATCGCCATGGCGCTGGCCTTCTTTGCCTATCGCGACGCGCTGATCCGTGTCTGGCGGATCGTGTTCCTGATGCCGATGCTGTTCATGCCCTCGGCAGTGGCCTTCGTCTGGAAGCTTGCCTTCAACGATGGCCGCGTGATCTCCGATCTGCTGCGGAAGATCGGCCTGATCGACGGCAATCTCGACTTCCTCGGCAATGTCTGGCTCGCACGCTCCACGCTGATTGTTGCCGATCTCTGGCAGTGGACGCCGTTCCTGTTCATTATCTTCGTGGCGGCGCTGCAGAGCCAAGACCAGGAGGTCGAGGAAGCGGCGCGGCTCGATGGGGCGAGCTGGCCCGCGATCTTCTGGAACGTGTCTCTGCCGATGATCCGGCCGGTCATCGCGGTGGCGGTGGTGCTGCGCGGCATCGACATCACGACGATGTTCACCAACGTCTTCATCCTGACCAAGGGCACGCCCGGCGGGACCACCGAGACGATCAGCTATTTCATCTATCGGCAGGGCTTCCAGACCTTCAACTTCGGCTACGCCTCGGCAGCTGCCGTGGTGATGCTCGTCGTCACCATTCTCGCGGCCCAGCTGGTCGTGAAGCGGGCCTTCAGATCGGGGAAAGCGTGATGGAAAAGCGACGCAAGTCCAAGGGCGACAACCTCGTGCTGCGCTACCTCGTGCTCGGCTCCTGGGCGCTGTTCTGCCTCGTGCCGATCCTGTGGTTCCTGTCGATCGGCTTCCGGCCCCGTACCGAGATCATCACGCCCGAGCCGATCTACTGGCCGACCTTTTCGCTCGACGCCTGGAGGCTGCTTCTGGCCGACTGGCCGATCTTCGACTACCTGCGCAACTCGGTCGTCGCGGTCACGGGCTCGGTGGTGATCGATCTGATACTCGGCATCCCGGCGGCCTACTCCTTGACCCGCTACGAATATCGCGGCCGCGACGATATCGGCTTCTACATCCTGTCGACTCGGATGATGGCGCCGGCGATCGTGGCGATCCCGATCTTCTTTCTGTTTCGCAACATGGGTCTGCTCGACAGCGTCTGGGCGTTGATGCTGATCTACGCGGCGGTCAACCTGTCAATCGTGGTGTGGATCATCCGGTCCTACATGCTCGACATTCCCAAGGAGCTCGAGGACGCGGCGCGCACCGACGGGGCAGGGGATCTGCGTATCCTGTGGGAGATCATCATCCCCGCCTGCCTGCCGGGCATCATCACCGCCTCGGTGATCGCCGCGATCTTCGCGATCAACGAGTTCCTGTTCACGCTGCTGATCGCCTCGACGAAGAGCGCCTATACCATGTCGGTGGCGCTGGCGAACTTCACCGGCGGCTCGGACGGCGTCATCTACAACGCAATCGCACTGGTCTCTTTCCTGGCCTTCCTGCCGATCCTGGTTCTGATCGTCCTGATCCAGAAGCACCTGTCGCGGGGCCTGACCATGGGCGCGGTAAAAGGATAATCCAATGGCACGCATCGAACTGAGAAACGTGGTGAAGCGCTATGGCAGCTTCACCGGGGTCCGGCGGATGGATCTGGACATCGCGGACGAGGAGTTCCTCGTGCTGCTCGGCCCATCGGGCTGCGGCAAGACGACGACCATGCGCATGATCGCGGGGCTCGAGGAGCCGAGCGAAGGCGAGGTGGTGATCGGCGGAGAAGTTGTGAACGAGGTCGATGCCCGCGACCGCGACGTGGCGATGGTGTTCCAAGGCTACGCCCTCTATCCGAACATGTCGATCTACGAGAACATCCGCTTTCCGCTCCGGATGCGCGGGATCGGGAAGTCCGATCAGGACGCGCTCATCCGGCGGGCGGCCGAGATGGTCGAACTCGGCGATTTCCTCGATCGCAAACCCGGCGCGCTCTCGGGCGGCCAGCGCCAACGCGCGGCGCTCGCCCGGGCCGTGGTGCGCCAGCCGCAGGTCTTCCTGATGGACGAGCCGCTGTCGAACCTCGACGCCAAGTTGCGCAGCTCGATGCGGGTGCAGATCAAGCACCTGCAACGCCAGCTCAGGATCACCACCGTCTACGTCACCCATGACCAGATCGAAGCGATGACCCTCGCCGACCGCATCGTGATCATGGAAAAGGGCGTGATCCGCCAGATCGGCACCCCTGACGAGATCTATTCGGATCCCGCCGACACCTTCGTCGCGGGCTTCATCGGCGCGCCGCCGATGAACCTCGTCGAGGGCAAGGCCGAGAATGGCCGCTTCACCGCGCCGGGTCTGGTCGCGGCCTGCCCGCCGGATATCTCGGGCAGGATCACGCTTGGCGTACGCCCCGAGGATTGCCGCGTCGTGACCGACGGTCCGGCCGAACTGGCGGGTGCGGTCTACGGGGTCGAGCCGACCGGCGAGACGACCTATCTGACCCTGCGCACCGGAGAGACGCTGTTCGAGGTCAAGGCCGCGCGTGACGCACGTTTCGATCTCGGTGCTCCGGTGAAGATTTGCTTCGATCCCGAGCGGATCTATTTCTTCGATACCGAGACGGGCGTGCGTTTGCGCGCCCAGCCGCAAAGGAGCGCGGCATGAGCAGCTTCGACTATACCTCGATGGGTTTCATCACCTTCGACGCACTGTGCCGCCCCGTCGAAGCACTGCCGCCCAAGGGTGGCACCTACTTCGTCGAGGAGTTCGCCCTCGCGGTCTCGGGTGCTGCCGGCAGCCCGGCCATCGTCGCCGCCAAGAACGGTCTGAAGGTCCGGGCCGTGGGTGGCGTCGGCGAGGACGACATGGGCGACTGGGTGATGATGAAGCTCGCGAAGTACGGCGTCGATACGGAGTTGATGCAGCGCTGCCCCGGCGTCGCGACCTCGTCCTCGATCGTGACCACCCGCCCGGACGGGGCCCGGCCTGCGCTGCACAAGAAGGGTGCGACCGGAGCCTTCTACGTCGAGGACCGCGATATCGACGCGGTGCTCGACACGAAGATCCTGCATGTCGGCGGGGTCGGGTTGATGGATCGGATGGATCAGGGGCGCACCGCGGAGATCCTGCAGGAGGCGCGCGCACGCGGGGTGGTCACCACGCTCGACGTGTTCGCCTCGAGCGCGGACGACATGCCGGCACTCCGCCGCCTACTGCCCCATGCCGACTATTTCCTGCCCTCCGAGGAGGAGGCGATGGCAGTCACCGGGCGAGAGGACCTGGGGGATGTCACCGCAGCTCTCCTGGATGAGGGGGCGGGCGCCGTGGTGCTGACGCTCGGGGCCGATGGCGCACTCTACCGCGACGCAAGGGGCCGACGCTACTACACCTCGGCGTTTCAGATCGACGTCAAATGCACCTGTGGATGCGGTGACGCGTTCAACGCGGGCTTCGCGACAGGGCTGCATCTCGGCCTGTCGATCGAGGACTGCGTGACCTACGGCCAGGCGGCTTCGGCGCAGAACGCGACCGGGCTGGGCAGTCAGGCCGGAAATCGCGATCTCGCCACGACGCGACATTTCATCGAGACGACGCCTCGCCGACCAGCCTCGGCGCTTTTCGCGGCGCTGGCGGATTGATATCATGGAGTTGGCCGGCGCGCCGTGCCGCACGGCCGATGGGGAGGAGACCATGACGCCAATGTCACGCCGACGCCCGGGGCCGGAACTTCCGGGTGCCGTGGTGCTGCGCGAGGCATTGCGGAGCATTCGCCATGTTGCGCGCGAGGGGCGCGATGTCGTCGCCGAAGCCGCGAGCCATGGCGGGGTGCCGGTGGCACAGGTGGCCAATTTCGCGATCAGCGGGGCTGAGCGGATGGCCGGGGTGGCCGAAGACGTCGTCGGGCTGTTGATCGGCTCCGGGGCCGCGCCGCTGGACCTGTCGCTCTCCGAGATGCCCGCCGACGAAGCCAGTGCGGCCTGCTTTGCCGCTGCTGCCTACACGGCGCTGGGCCATGTGCTGCGCGGCCTCGGGGCGCGTCATGCGTTGGTGTCTGAGCTGCGGCTGCGCGCGGCGTTTCTGCGGGTCGGCGGCGAGAACGCGTCGACGCGACCGGCCAAGCTTTTCGTGGCGCTACGCGAGGCAGAGGTCATCGCCGACGTGCGGATGGAGCCGGCCGCCGATCTGTCGGCCGACGAGGCGGGGCGGCTGGCTCTGTTCACGCTCCTGCTCTGGATGCTGAGCGACCGCGACGTGGGCGACGCGAGCGAGGCGCTCGACGCGGCGCAGATGATCGGTCTGGCGCTGCGGACCGAGCTCGCCGAAGCGGGCCATGATGAAACCGCCGTTGCAAAATTGTTGCAGGAGTTTCGGCACCATGTCTGACCTGGCTTTCCGCGACCTCGAGATGCCTGCGACGCAGGAGCCGGTGCGGGTGGCGGCGCGACGGCTGCGCTGGTTCCGGGCGGCCTTCCGCTCCGCCGTGGATCGGGTCTCGGCGGAGACCGGTCTGCGCTTCGCGATCGACGAGGGCAAGCTCGCGGCCGGTTTCGTGCGCTGGCTGCGTGCCGTCGAGCGCGCCAACCCGCATAATCGGGGCGCACGCCACGCCTTTTTCGACCATGCCGCGGGGATGATGCTGCGCGAACTCCTGCGCCAGTCTCCGCTCACCGTGACCGGCAAGCCCGGCATGGCCGACAAGGAGAGGCCCGAGTATTTCTGGCCCGAGGGCTACTGCTGCACGGTGTTCTGCCTCAACGTCTACGCCTTGGCCGTGCGCCAGGAGTTCGGGGATTCCGCCGCGCTGGGCGACGCTTTCGGTGATTTGCGGACGTGGTGGTCGTTCCGCGAGAACGCCCACCACGACTCCGCCTACGCCATCGCCTTCTTCAAGCTCTTCGCCGGGGTCGAGCCGAATTGGGACTTCCCCGACATCTTCCGCTGGCCGAAGGGCGAGCTCGAGGGGCCGATCCCGGTCAGGCCGCTCGGCTGAGCGGAAGCTGGTCGAGCGCATCGCGCGTTTCGCCCTCGTCCCAGCCCAGCTCCTCCGCCAGCAGACCGGCGATCTCGGCGGCGACCTCGGGGGTGAGGCGGCCCGACATCGCGATCGCGCTGCGCCGCAAAAGCAGATCCGACAGGGTCCCGACCCGCTCGGTGCGCGCCAGATGCAGCAACTCCTCGCGGCCGTGATCCGGCAGGCTGGACAACGGCGTGTCGCTTTTGGTCAGCACTTTCAGCATCGCCTCCGCCCGGGTGCCGTACCGCGCCAAAAGCGTCTCGACCCGCCGCTGGGGAAGGCCTAAGCGCCGTGCGCGCTCGGCCACCCAGACCGCGCGGGTCTCCTTGGTGGCGGGGAAGTCCCGTCCGCCGCCAATGGCCATGGTCTCGGTGGTCCGGTGGCGGGCGCGGCCGATCCGCGCCAGCACCGCGTCGGCAGCCTCCTCCGAGAACTTGCGGAATGTGGTCCACTTGCCGCCGATTAGGCAGAGCACATCCGGGCCACCGGGCAGACGCAGCTCCGCGATCGAATGGTCGCGGGTCACCGAACCCACCTCGCCATCGGCTCGCGGCAATGGGCGCACGCCACTGAACCGGTAGCGGATCTGTGTCTCCTCGACAGGGATGTCCGGAAAGATTTCGGTGACCACGCGGCGCAGATATGCGGCCTCTTCCGCCTCGCAGCGGGCGGCATCGGGGTCGTCGATCTTGATGTCGGTCGCCCCGATGAGGACCTTGCCCATGAACGGGTAGAGCAGGTTTACCCGCCCGTCGCGGCTGCCGAAATAGACCATGTGGCCGTTCAGCGCCGCGAGCAGCGCCTCGTTCTCGACCACGATATGGGCCCCTTTGGAGCCGCCCATCAGCCGGGTTTCGAGCCCCAGCGCCGCGTTGACCTTGTCGATCCAGGCGCCGCCGGCATTGATGATGACCCGTGGCCGGACGCTGTGGGTTGCGCCGCCATGGCGATAGGTCACGACGCCGTCTTGCTGGCCCAGGATCTCGACATGGTTCAGTGCGCGCGAGGCGGAATGCATCGCCTCGCCATCCAGGATCAATTCAAGCCCGAGCCGCTCAGCATGGCTGAGTTGGCCCTCGTAGTAGAGACCCGCGCCGATCACGATCGGCTCGAGCCCGGCCACTCGCGTGTCGAGCGCGCGCCGCGAGAGCATCTTGTGACCGGGCAGCGCGTTCACCTTGCGCCCATAGAGGTCGTAGAGGGTGAGCCCCGCGCGGGTGATCAGGGAGCCGCGGTCGGTCAACGACGCCTTGGCGCCGAGGAAGCGACGGATCGAGGGGACGATGCCGCCGAAGCGGCTGCGCAGGGGCAGGATCGAGGGCAGGGGGCTGACGTAATGCGCAGCGTTGCGGAGCAACCGGTCGCGTTCCTCGGCGCTCTCGCGCACCAGGCGGAACTCGCCGGTTTCCAAGTATTTCAGCCCGCCATGCATCAGCCGCGACGAGCCCGCCGAGGCGCCCGAGCAGAAGTCGTCCCTCTCGAGCAGGAGGCAGTCCACGCCCTGCGCGCAGAGATCGCGGAAAGTGCCGCAACCATTGATCCCGCCGCCGAGGATCAGCGCTTCGACCTGTGCGGGTTCAGTCATTGACGATCGCCACCTTGATCGCCGTCCCGCTCTCGGCCGTGTCGAAGGCGGTGAGTGCGTCGTCCAGCGCGAAGCTGTGGGTGATGAGCGGTCGGACGTCCAGCCGACCCGAGGCAATCAGTTCGAAGGCCCGGTCGTAATCGTTGCGCGACAGGCCGAAGGCACCTGTGACGGTGATCTCGTTGTAATGGATGGCGTTGACGTCCATTTCGGCGGTCTCGCCCTTGGAGAACCCGGCGAAGAGGCTGACCCGACCGCCATGGGCGGCAAAGTCGGTGGCCTGCCGGGCCAAGGCGGGCAGGCCGATCGCGCAGATCACCACATCGGCGCCGCGCCCGCCGGTTTCGGCGCGCACCCGCTCCACGAGGTCGGGCAGGGTGGCATCGAGCGCGAGATCGGCGCCCAGCGCCTGGGCCATCGCCCGGCGGTGATGGTTGGGGTCCGTGGAGATGATCCGCGTGGCGCCGCGGAGCCGGGCCATCGCCACGTGCAGCAGGCCGATCGGTCCGGCTCCCAGCACCACCACGGTTTCGCCAAGCCCGAGGCTCACGCGGTTCTGGCCGTTGAGGACGCAGGCCAGCGGCTCCACAAGGGCCGCCTCGGCAAAGCTCATGTGATCCGGCAGATGACGGATATTGCCCGCGCGCGCCGCACGCTCGGGGATGCGGATCAGCTCGGCAAAGGCGCCGTCGACCTCGTAGCCGATATTGGCGCCCGCGGTGCAGAGGTTTTCCTGGCCGCGCTTGCAGCGGTCGCAATGGCCGCAGGCGATGGCGGGACAGAGCGCGACCCGGTCGCCGGGGGTAAGATCGGCATGGCCGCCGGTCTCGACGATTTCGCCTGCGAATTCGTGCCCGAGTATGGAGGGGTAGCGTACCCCGGCGGTCTTGCGCCCGCGCAGGATACGGATGTCGGTGCCGCAGATCGTGGCCGCGCGGACGCGCAGGACGACATCGCCCGCCATCGGCACCGGGGCGGCGGCTTCTTCGAGACTCATGGCGTTCGGAGCTGTGAGGATGGCGGCTTTCACGATCTTATCCTTAGCTGAACATTTGTTTACAGTGTGCGTAGCATGTTGCATTGAATTCGGGAAGGAGAATTTCCGGTGCCAGCGTGGTGCGACTATTATATAGGGGCCTCTGCTATAGGCGAACCCGTCAGCGGCCATACTTATGGAATATGGATGCAACATATGTATTGACGTAGAGACGGGTGTATGGGCAGTCTGCTGCATCCACTTTGCGCCGAACGCGGGAGAATCGAATGCCGTGGGATTACGCCTCGATGGGCTTCTACACCTACGACTGCCTCGGATGGCCGGTCTCGACGATCCCGCCGGGCGGTGGCACGATCCTGATCGACGATCTCACCATCGCCGTCTCCGGGGCTGCCGGAACTGCCGCCATCGCCGCCGCCAAGCTCGGCGTCACCACCAGCGCGATCGGCGGTGTCGGCCAGGATATGATGGGCGACTGGGTGCTCGAGCGGGTCGCAGGCTTCGGCATCGACACGGTCGACCTCGTGCGCTGCTCCAACGCGCCGACCTCCAGCTCGATCGTGCTCACCCGCGAGGACGGCTCGCGTCCGGCGTTGCACATGAAGGGCGCCACCGGAGCCTTCACCGTGCCGCGGCATCGCTTCGATGCGGTGACGGATGCGAAGATCTTCCACCTCGGCGGGGTCGGGCTCATGGACGCCATGGATGGCGCCCCGAATGCCGAGTTGATGGCCCATGCCAAGGCACGCGGCTGCATCACCACGGTCGACGTCTTCGCGGGCTCGCCCGATGACCTGCCGGATGTCGCGGCCGTGCTGCCCTATACCGACTACTTCATCCCTTCGGTCGAGGAGGCCGAAGCGCTGACCGGCCTGACCGATCTGGGCGACATGGCGCGCTTCTTCATCGAGCGCGGCGCAGCCTGCTGCATCTTCACGCTTGGTGCCGAGGGCGCCTACTACCATCACCGCGATGGCACCGTCTTCACCGTACCGGCCTTCGAGATCACCCCGAAATGCACCTGTGGCTGCGGCGACGTGTTCAATGCGGGGTTCGCGGTCGGGCTGCTGCGCGACATGGCGCCGCGTGACGCGGTGCGCTTTGCCCAGGCCTGCTCGGCGCTGAACGCCACCGGTCTCGGCAGCCAGGCCGGGATCACCGATTTCGACGCTGCCATCGCCTTCATGAACGATTGCCCGGTGCGCTCGACGCACCGCCTGGCTGCCGCGGAATAAACGCCGCGACACGACTTCGCTGACATCGCGGCCGGAGGAGGGCCGCGACCCCAACCCCCGAGGAGGACCCCAGTATGACCCCCATCAAGACCGCCACCGCGGCCGCCGCGCTGATCGCGGCGCTGAGCGCGCCCGCCCGGGCCCAGGACCAGGCCGAACTGATCACGCCGGTCGACGACAAGCTGACCTTCGTCTTCGTCCCCAAGGTGATCCACCCCTGGTACGACGTGGTGCGCGAAGGGGCCCAGTTCGCGGTCGAGGAACAGGCCAAGCGCGGCGTCGAGATCGAGATGATCTGGGACCAGCCGCCGATGGCCGACGTGGCCGACCAGAACCAGCGCATCGAGGCCAATATTGGCCGCCAGCCCGACGGCATGGCCATCGCCTGTCTGGATCGCGCCACCAACGTCCAGATGATGAACGAAGCGGTCGAGGCCGGCGTGAACGTCATCAACTTCAACTCGTTCTGCGACGATGCCTTTCCGTTCATCGGGCCCAAGTCGAGCGTGCAGGACGGCTACGATCTGGGCGAGTATCTGGCCGAGGAGCTTGGCGGCAAAGGCAAGGTCGCCATTCTCTCGGGCAGCCTGACCGCCTCCGACCATGTCGAGCGCATCACCGGCTTCAAGGACGCGCTGTCGAAGCATCCCGAGATGGAGATCGTGTTCGAGCAGCCCGATGACGACATCCTGGAAAAGGCCGTTTCGCTGACCGAGAACCTTCTGCAGGCGCATCCCGACATCAACGGCATCTTCGCGTCGAACGCCTCCAACCCGATCGGGGCGGCGCGGGCGGTCAAGAACGCCGGCAAGGCGGGCGAGGTCGCCATCGTCGGCATGGACGATCTGCCCGAGGCCGTGGAGTTCGTCTGCGATGGCACGATCAACGCGCTCAAGGCGCAGCGCCAGTGGGACATGGGCTATTGGGCGATCAACTACATGGTCGCCATGAACGAGAACCACACCATCCCGATGTTCCACAACACCGGTTCGCGCTTCCTGACCAAGGACGACTGCGCGGGCTGATGCGCAGGAGGGGCGGGGCCGCAATCGCGGCCCCGTCACACCCCCATCCAGAGGGCCCAAGCCATGACTCCTGAAAGTCCCGCCGTCTTCGAGGCGCGAGGCATCACCAAGCGTTTCGGCCCGATCACCGCGCTCAGCGACGTGTCGATCTCGATCCGCGCCGGCGAGGTGCATTCGATCATCGGCGAGAACGGCGCCGGCAAGTCGACGCTGATGAACATCTTCTGCGGCAAGCTGCGCCCGACCGAGGGCGAACTGCATGTCGACGGCCAGTCTTTGATCTTCAACACGCCGCTCGAGGCGCAGCGCCACGGCATCGCCATCGCGCCGCAGGAAATCAATCTCGTGCCGCATCTCACGGTGGCCGAGAACATCCTGCTCGGCGCCCAGAAGGGCCGCGCCGCGGCGATCGATTGGGCCGCCACCCGCGAGGAGGCGGCGCGCTACCTGCACGAGGTCGATGACGATATCGATCCGCGTCAGAGGGTGTCGCAGCTTTCCAAGGCCCAGCAGCAGCTGGTGCAGATCGCTCGGGCTGCCGCCACTCGGGCACGCATCCTGATTTTCGATGAGCCGACGGCGACGCTGACCTATCGCGAAACCGACAAGCTCATGGCCTATATCCGCCGGATCACCGCCGAGGGGCGCTCGGCTTTCTATATCTCGCATCGGCTCGACGAGGTGCACGACCTGTCGCAGCGCATCACCGCGCTGCGCGACGGCGTCAATGTCGGGACCATCGGACCGCAGGAGGCCAGCCGCGAACGCATGGTCTCGATGATGGCGGGCCGCCCGCCCAAGGCGCTGACGCGCGGCCGCCGGGACTTTGCCAATGCACCGAATGTGCTCGAGGTCGAAGGGCTGACCCGGCGCGGCGAGTTCAAGGATGTCTCCTTCGCGCTGCGGCGTGGCGAGATCTTGGGCGTGTCCGGGCTGATCGGTTCGGGTCGAACCGAGATGGCCAAATGCCTGTTCGGCGCGACCGGCATGGAGGCGGGACGGGTTCGGCTCGACGGCAAGGAGGTCGCCTTCCGCGCGCCTTACGAGGCGATCGCTGCCGGCCTCATTTACCTGCCGGAGGAGCGCAAGCAGGAGGGGATATTCCCGCTCCTGTCGATCGCCGAAAATACGGCGCTGCCCACGCTCGACCGCTTCGGAGGTTGGCTGACCATCCGCAACCGCGAGATGTTCGACGAGGTCGGTCAACTCGCCAAGCTGCTCAAGGCCAAGTTCGGTGCGCTGAGAGACCCGATCACCAGCCTCTCGGGGGGCAACCAGCAGAAATTCATCATCGCGCGCTGGCTGATGCAGGACGCGAAGGTGCTCATCATGGACGAGCCCACCCGCGGCATCGATGTGAACGCCAAGGCCGAGATCCAGGCCGTGCTGCGGCAGCTGACCGAGGAGCGGGGGCTGTCGATCCTGCTCATCTCCTCGGAAATGGAAGAGCTCCTCGACGTCGCCGACCGGATCCTCGTGATGCATGAGGGTCGGGTGAAGGGCGCGCTCGATCACGACGAGGCGACCCAGGAGGGCCTTCTCGAACTGGCGATGAGCTGAGACAGGGAAAGTTTGATATGATGCAGAACATGTCCACTCGAGCGCCGGCCGAGGCGCGCTTCGCGGGGCCAAGACAGGCTCTTGTCCGTTTCTGGCGCTGGGAGGCGAGCGGCATTCTCGTGGCCCTCGTCGTGCTGGTCGCGGCGCTGTCGCTGGCGACCGACAACTTCCTGTCGACCTACAACATGTCGGTGGTGGCGCGACAGGCAGCCTTCGTCGGTCTCGTGGCGCTGGGACAGACGCTGGTGCTGCTGGTGGGGGGCATCGACCTCTCGGTCGGCGCGGCAGCTGGGCTGTCGGCCATCGTCGGCTCGATCGCGCTGACGCAATGGGGCATCCACCCATGGCTGATCATTCCGTTCACCATGGGCTTCGGCTTCCTGCTTGGTTCGGTGAACGGGGTCTTCGTGGCCGGTCTCAGGCTCAATCCCTTCATCGTAACATTGGCGACCTGGGAGATCTTTGCCGGTCTCACACTGGTGATCACCAAGGGCTACCCGATCCGCCCGCTCGGGCCGGGCTTCACCTGGTTCGGCCAGGGCGAGGTCTTCGGCGTGCCGCTGCCGGTCGTGATCTTCCTGGCGATCTCGGCCCTGCTGGTGTGGATGCTGAGCCAGACACGGTTCGGCCGCAACATCTTCGCGGTGGGTGGCAACCGCGATGCCGCACTGCTCGCCGGTATCCGGGTGCGCCGGGTCGAGTTCCTCGCTTTCGGCCTCGCCGGCACCCTGTCAGCGCTGGCGGGCATCCTGTTCGCCAGCCGGATGGATGCAGGCCAGCCCTCGGTCGGTGAGGGATGGCTCATGGGGGCGATCACCGCCGCCATTCTGGGCGGCACTTCGCTGCGCGGCGGTCAGGGCTCGATCGTGGGCACCGTCCTCGGCGCGCTGCTCCTGGCGGTGCTAGCCAACGGCACCGTATTGATGAACGTGTCGGGGTTCTGGCAGCGTGTCATCGTCGGCTGCGTGGTGCTGGTCGCGGTGCTGGTCGACCTGCTGCGGCGGCGCGACTGACGCTTGCTTGCGAATGGAATGCCGCCAGCGCCAGAACTGCGCTGGCGGCAAGTAGAGGGGCGAACGCTTGGCTGGGAACGACACGACGGAGGACCTGCGCACCCGTGTCGCGTGGCTCTACTACGCCGAAGGCATGACGCAGGATGAGGTGGCCCAGGCGGTCGGGCTGACGCGGGCGCGGGTGCTGCGGATCCTCGCCAATGCGCGGGCCGACGGGACGGTGCAGATCCGGGTGACCACCAAGCTGTCGCATTGTGTCGAGCTGGAGCGGCGGCTGGAGGAGAAGTGGGGGCTCGAGCGGGCCGTCGTGATCCCCGATCCGCAGGATCAGTCGCAGATTCCCAAACTGATCGGCCAGGAGCTCGGGGCGATGCTGTCACGGGAAGTGCGCCCGGACAGTTCGATCGGCCTCGGCTGGGGACAGACGCTCACCAATGGTGTGCCCTCGATCGAGCCGCGCGAGGCGAGCGGGATCAAGATCATCTCGCTACTGGGCGGGCTGACCCGGGTCGAGAAGGTGAACCCATCCGAATTCGCCTGGCGCGTGGCCGACCGGCTTGCGGCCGAGTGCTACCTGATGGCCGCCCCGGTCTACGCGCCGACCCCTGAAATCCGCGATGCACTGCTCGACCACTCCGGCATCGCCGAAATATTCGAGCGCGCCCGCAGGCTCGACCTGGCGATCCTGTCGCTGGGGGACCTCACGCCGCATTCGATCTTCGTACAGTATGGATTGCTGACCACCGAGGAGATCGCCTCTCTCGAACAGGCCGGCGCCGTGGGCGACGTACTGTGTCACTTCGTCGACGCGGAGGGCGAAGTGGTCGACCACCCGGTGAACCGACGCGTGCTCGCGGTTGATCCGCGCGAGCTTCGCTCCGCGAGGCGGATGGTCCTGGCGTCCGGCGGGTGGCAGAAATTCACCATCATCCGGGCCGCGCTACGCATGCTGTCGCCGGCCGTGTTGATCACGGACGAGACGGTCGCTGCGCGGCTTTGCGCGAGTTAAGGGTGCAATTCGGCACCGGTGATGGTCGCCATCTGCAGGTCGTCCGGTAGAGATCGCAACGACGTCAACCACCGCTTGGTCCATTGGATCAGGTCCCGATGCAAAGGGTCGAATTGTGGCAGCGCAGCCGAGTTCGGGAGCACTCCGAGGCAGGAAGGGTGGGCCCTCTGCACTTCCCGCGCATCGCAACCGTCTCCGGCCATGTGCTCAAGATCGACGGCCGGCTACCTACTCGGGCTGCGCGAGCAGCGCGGTGAAACCCGACACGCCGGTCGCGCTTTCCATGCCACTCACCTGGTCGGACAGCTGTTGCGCCACCCTCGCTCCAAGCAAGGCTTCGGACTTCTCCCGCAGCCGGTCGGCGATGCCGTCGATATCGCCCGAGTCGAGAATGTCGTGGGACGCCTCGTGCACCTCGCCCGCCGCGCGCAGCCGGACGCGGGAGGCCGTGTCGCTTAGCCCCTCGTCGGTGACGACGCGGACCTTGTCCCGGAGCGCGATCAGGTCGGGCCGGGCGCAGGTCGCGTCGCTGTAGCTGTCGAGCGCCGCGGTATCGATCCCCAGGAGCTGCATCGCCGCCGTGACCCGGTAGCTGAACTTGGCGCCGAGCCCGGTCTCGGGGGCGGGCTGGTTGCAGACCGCGAGCCAGCGGGGATGGGTGGTGATCTCGATCTCCTCGACCTGGGCCGGATCAATGGGGCCCAAGCCGCGCAGCGCCTCCAGCATGGCGTGGAGGCCGTGACAGCAGGCGTGGAACTTGTAGGAAATCCCCTTGAAAACCCAGCGCTCGCCGAGGCCTGCCCAGGCAGCCTCCTGCATGGCCGCCGCGTGGGTCGGGCCGAAGCCCTGCGATCCCTCGATCGCCATCTCGGAGGAATGCGCACCTGCACCGGCCAGCAGAGCGCAGGTCACGCCCGCCTCGGCGGCGAGGCCCGCGTTGAGCGGCTTGCCCATGGTGCCGAACTGGCTCTTGAGGCCGGAGGCCCGCGTCGCGGTCAGGCCCAGCGCATGGGTCATGGCGTCGGCGTCGAGGCCGAGGAGCCGCCCGGCCGCGACGCAGGCGCCGAAGGCGCCCGAGGTGCCGGTCTGGTGGAACCCCGCCTCGTAATGCGACCGTCCCAGCCAATCGCCGATGCGGCAGGCCGTCTCCAGCCCGACCGCGAGCGCGTCGAGAAAGACGGCACCGTCGATATCCCGCGCCTCCGCCACGGCGAGGGCGGCCGGGATGACCGCGACGCTGGGATGACCGATATGGCCGAAATGCGTGTCGTCGTAATCGAGCGCATGGCTGATCGCGCCATTGGCCAGCGCCGCCGCGCGCGGCGCGGCGCGACCGCCGCCGATGAGGGTCGCGCCGTCGCCCCCCTCTGTCAGCGCCACGGTGCGCGCGGCGCGCGAAACCGGCTCGTCACGCCCGGCGATGCCGACCGTGGCCCAGTCGAGCAGCGACATCCGCACGTAGCGGGCCATCTCGGCGTCGGGGGCGACCGGCTCGGTGGCGAATTCGGCGATGCGACGGGCGATGCTCATGCTTGCTCCATGGCCTGGAGGATGGCGCGGGCGCGGATGCGGACCGGCTCGTCGACCATGGCGCCGTCGACGGCGACCGCGCCATCGCCAGAGGCCAGGACGCGGCGGGCCCAGTCGATCTCGGCCTCCGAGGGCAGGAAGGCCGCGCGCACCGGGGCGATCTGGCGCGGGTGGATGCAGAGCTTGCCGGTCATGCCCAAATCACGGGCATGGCGGGCATCGGCGCGGGTGATCTCGGGGTCCGACAAATCGGCGGTCACGCCGTCGATCGGCGCGGCGATCCCGGCGAGGCGCGAGGCCAGCACCAGCTCGGCCCGGGCGGGCAGCAGCACCTCACGCAGATGCGCGCAGCCCAGATCGGCGCAATAGTCGATCGAGCCGAAGACGAGCCGCGCGACGCCTTCGGTTGCGGCGATGGCGCGGGCATTGGCCAGCCCGCGCGCGCTCTCGATCAGCGCCAAGAGCGGCATGCCGCCCAGCTTCGAGGCAAGCGCCGCGATCATGTCCGGCTCTTCGGATTTCGGCAGCAGGATTGTAGCCAGGGGCAGGGCGCGCGCCGCCGCAATGTCGTCCTCGTGCCAATCGGTGCCCATGGCGTTGACCCGCAGGATCACCGGCAAATCGGTGAAGCCGGACTCGACCATGCCGCGCGCCGTGGCCTTATCGTCCTGGGCCACCGCATCCTCCAGATCGAGGATCACCGCGTCGGCGCCGGAGGCCGCGGCCTTGGCAAAGCGCTCGGGGCGGTTGGCCGGCACGAAGAGCGGGGCTCGTATCATCGACAGATCTACCATTCGGCGCGCGCCTCCATCGCGACCGGGCCGCCCGCGCGGGCGGTCCATAGTTCGAGCGCCGCGCCGTCATCCTTGGCGTTCAGCGCGAAATCATCGGTATCGAAAAGCGGCGACAGGCTGCGGAAGGAGAACCGCGCCGGGGGCGCACCGCGCAGCTCCGCCGCCAGATGCACCAGCATCGTCGCCTGCATCGGCCCGTGCACGATCAGCCCGGGATAGGCTTCGACCTCGCGGGCATAGGGCGCGTCGTAATGGATGCGGTGGCCGTTGAAGGTCAGCGCCGAATACCGAAACAGCAGGGTCGGGCTGGCCGCCACCACGCGGCGTATCGTGCCTTCGGCGGCGGCGGGCGCGGGCGGCGGGGCCGCCGTGCTGTCGGAGCGATAGACGATGTCGTGGCGTTCGGTCACGGCAGGCCGGCCACCGCTTTCGATATGATGCATCACGGTGACGAAGCAAAGCGGGCCGGTGCGGCCGTGCTTGAGGCGGACATCCTCGATCACCGAGCGCCGGCGCACGACCTCGCCGATCCGGATCGGTTCGTGAAACTCGAGCGCGCCACCGGCCCACATCCGGCGGGGCAGGGGCACCGGCGGCAGGAACCCGCCCCGCGCCGGATGACCGTCCGGGCCGAGCGCTGCGGTGGGCGCGGCGGGCTGGCACAGGCAGAGATGGATCATCGGCGCGGCCTCAGCCCCATCGTCGAGCGAACCGGCGCGGTCGAAGGTAGCGTCGAAGCGCTGCGCCAGTGCCGGGGTCAGAAGCTCTTCCTGCCGCTCCTCGCGGCCGATCCAGCCGCGCAGCTGCGCGATGTCGATCTCGGTGCTCATGCAGGTTCTCCAAGTGCCGGCGACCTCATCAGAATGACCTCGGCAGGCCGAGCACGTGCTCGGCGACATAGGACAGGATCAGGTTGGTGGAGATCGGCGCCACCTGGTAGAGCCGGGTCTCGCGGAACTTGCGCTCCACGTCGTATTCGGCGGCGAAGCCATAGCCGCCATGGAATTGCAGGCAGGCATTGGCGGCCTCCCAGGACGCCTTGGCGGCGAGGTATTTGGCCATGTTGGCCTCGGCCCCGCAGGGTTCGCCTGCATCGAACAGCCGACAGGCCTTTTCGCGCATCAGGTTGGCGGCCTCGATCTCGATATAGGCCTCGGCGATGGGAAACTGCACGCCCTGGTTCTGGCCGATCGGCCGGCCGAACACCTCGCGGCCAGAGACATAGTCCACCACCCGGTCGGTGAACCAGTAGCCGTCGCCGATGCATTCGGCGGCGATCAGCGTGCGCTCGGCGTTGAGCCCAGTGAGGATGTATTTGAAGCCCATCCCCTCCTCGCCGATCAGGTTCTCCTCGGGGATCTCGAGCTCGTCGAAGAAGATCTCGTTGGTCTCGTGGTTGACCATGTTGAGGATCGGCTTGACGGTCATGCCGGTCTTCATCGCCTGCGCGATGTCGACGAGGAAGATCGACAGGCCCTCGGATTTCTTCTTCACCTCCGACAGCGGCGTGGTGCGCGCCAGCAGGATCATCAGGTCGGAATGCTGGACGCGGCTGATCCAGACCTTCTGACCATTGACCACGTAGCGGTCGCCGCGCTTCACGGCGGTGGTCTTGATCTTGGTGGTGTCGGTGCCGGTGGTGGGCTCCGTCACGCCCATCGACTGCAGGCGCAGCTCGCCGCTGGCGATCTTGGGCAGGTACTTCTGTCGCTGTTCTTCGGAGCCGTGCCGGACCAGCGTGTTCATGTTGTACATCTGGCCGTGGCAGGCGCCGGAGTTGCCGCCCGCGCGGTTGATCTCCTCCATGATCACGCTGGCTTCCATCAGCCCGAGGCCCGAGCCGCCATAGGCTTCGGGAATGAGCGCCGCCATCCATCCGGCCCGGGTCAGCGCCTCGACGAACTCTTCGGGGTAGCCGCGTTCCTGGTCGATCCGGCGGTGATACTCGGCCGGAAACTCCGCGCAGAGCGCGCGCACCGCCTCGCGGATGTCCTGATATTCATCGGTCCTGTTGCGATACATTCTATCCTCCGGGGAGCGTGCTCTCGCCCTGTCTGCGCCTCGACGGTCGCGATGGCCAATACGCAAGCGGCCTGAGCGTCATAGGCAGGGGCGATGGTGTGGTGGGTCAGTCGAACTCGATCACCTGCCGGATGGCGGTGCCGTCGGCGAGCTGGTCCATGGCGAGGTTGACCTGATCGAGACGCAGCCGATGCGTCAGCATCCGCTCGACCGGCAGCTTGCCCGCCGCGTGCAGCGACAGCATCCGCGGCAGGTCGCGCTGCGGCACGCAGGAGCCGATATAGCTGCCCTTGAGCTGGCGCTCCTCCGCCACCAGCTTGAGCGGGCTGAGCGCCATGCGCTCGCTGGGATGCGGCAGCCCGGCGGTGACGGTGGTGCCGCCGCGCGCGGTCACATCGAAGGCGGTCTCGAGCGCGCGGGCCGAGCCCGCCATTTCCAGCGCCACGTCGACGCCGCCCGCCGTCAGCTCGCGCACAGCCTCGACGGTGTCGGCATCGGCCCTGACGCAATCGGTGGCGCCCATGGCGCGCGCGGCGTCGAGCTTGCTCTCGAACGGGTCGATCGCGACGATCCGGCCCGCCCCGGCCGCCGCAGCGCCCAGGATCGCCGAGAGGCCGACACCACCGAGGCCCACCACCGCCACCGTGCTGCCCGGCGCCACCCGCGCGGTGTTGAAGGCCGCGCCCGCGCCGGTGAGCATGGCGCAGGAGAACAGCGCCGAGAGATGCGGCGCGATCTCGTGCTCGACCTTGATCAGCGACGGCCGGGCCAGCACCGCATGGGTCGCGAAGGCCGAGACGCCGACATGGTGGTGCACCGGGGTGCCATCCATCGACAGCCGCCGCTGGCCGGTCATCAGCGCACCGACCCCGTGATGCTCGGCCGCCGTCACGCAAAGCGCCGGGCGCCCCTCGGCGCAGGGCCGGCAGCGGCCGCAGCCGGGGGCGAAGATGCACAGCACGTGATCGCCCGGCGCCAGATCCTCGACGCCCGGCCCGGCCTCCTCGACGAAACCCGACGCCTCGTGACCCAGAACCATGGGCAGGGGCCGGGGGCGGGTGCCGTTGATCACTGACAGGTCGGAATGGCAGATCCCGGCAGCGGCCATGCGGATCAGCACCTCGCCCGGCCCCGGCGGGGCGAGATCCAGCTCGCGGACCGTCAGTGCCTGATTGGCCTCGAACCCGCTTTCGATGCCGCCTTCGGTCAATACCGCGCCGGTGATCTTCATGGCCCGCGTCCTCCCCTTCGCATACTGCCCCCATGCTAGCCGAGCCGCGCGGGATCGAAAGCCGCATGACCGAGCAATAGGCTGAGCCTATGCCCGAAATCGTACCTTGATATGGGGCGGGGGGCGGCAACCCCCGTAATGTTCCGGAACAGCCGGTCCGGGGAGTGGGCCGACGGCACGCCAGCGCATCGATCGCCGGAGCGTGCAGCGAGGGGAGGACGGGCCGTGCCGGGAGGGCACGCGCTCGCGGAACGGGCGGCGCCGGGGAGGCGCCCAGC
This sequence comes from Limimaricola variabilis, assembly GCF_014195545.1. Classification (GTDB taxonomy): domain Bacteria; phylum Pseudomonadota; class Alphaproteobacteria; order Rhodobacterales; family Rhodobacteraceae; genus Limimaricola; species Limimaricola variabilis. Next base: position 63,906 of record NZ_JACIBX010000001.1, read on the forward strand.
CCGGTTCCGGCAACAACTGGAGGACCAAGCCGATGAAGACATTGTTCGTGACGACCGCGCTTTGCGCCGCGCTGCCGATGGCGGCGCTGGCCGCCGAAAAGCCCGAGACGCTGAAGATCGGGATGACCACCTTCCTGACCGGCCCGGCCTCGGTGTTCGGGGTGCCGGCGCAGGAGGCCGCGAAGATCATCGTCGAGAACATCAACGCCGAGGGCGGCATCAACGGCGTGCCGCTCGAGGTCAGCTTTATCGACGAGGGCGCCGGCGCCGAGGCGCTGACCTCGGAATACCGCCGGCTGGTGGAGAGCGAGGGCGTCGAGGTGATGTTCGCTTCGATCTCCTCGGGCAACTGCCAGACGCTGGCGCCGCTGGCCGAGGACCTGCAGGTGCCGAACTTCATGTGGGACTGCGGCACCCAGAAGATCTTCGAGGAGCAGGATTACGAATACGTCTTCCGCACCCAGGCCAACGCCACGCCCGAGATGCTGGCCGCCGTGATCTACCTTCTGAAGACCAAGCCCGACTTCAAGACCATCGCCGTGGTCAACCAGGACTACGCCTGGGGCCGCGACAGCTGGAACATCTTCTCGACCGCGCTCAAGGCGATGAAGCCCGATGTCGAGGTGGTGGGCGAGTTCTTCCCGAAGTTCGGCGCGCCCGATTTCTCGACCGAGATCTCGCGGCTGCAGGCGCTGCGCCCGGACGTGATCCTGAGCACCTCCTGGGGCGGCGATCTCGACACCTTCGTGCAGCAGGCTTCGCAGCGCGGGCTGACCAACAGTTCGACCTTCGTGCTGCCGCTGGCTGAATCCTCCTTCGAGCGGCTGGGCGCGAGCCTGCCCGCGGGCCATATCGTGGGCGCGCGCGGCGACCATTACTTCCTGCATCCCGAGCGCCGCGAGGACGCCGACTTCAAGGCCTTCATGGAGGAGTATGAATCCCGCACCGGCCAGGTCTCGGTCTATCCGGTCTTCCACACCAGCCAAGCCTTCGCGGCGCTGCAGGCCGCCTACAGCAAGGCGATCGAGGAGAACGGCGTCGACTGGCCCAGCGAGGAGCAGCTGCTCGCCGCGATGGAGGGGCTCGAGTTCCAGGGTCTCGGCCGTCCGGTGAAGATCCGCGAGGATCACCAGGGCGTCGAGGACCAGATGATGGGGACCACCGTGCAGAATGGCGACTACCCCTTCGCCACGATGAAAAACATCATGATCTTCGACGGCGACGACATCACCACCCCGGTGGGCGAGGAGTCGATCGAATGGGTCAGCGGGCTCGATGCGAGCTTCATCGACACGGTCGCTGTCGACAGCTTCGAGAACTGAGCCTGCCGCGGCGGGCCATGCGCCCGCCGCATTCCTTCGCCAGCCATAGCGGGAGCCGCCATGAACCTGACGATCTTTCTCCTCGCCCTGTTCGACGGGATCGCCTACGCGGCGCTCGTCTTCATCGTGGCGCTGGGCCTCACGCTGATCTTCGGCGTGATGCGCATTCTCAACGTCGCCCATGGTTCGCTTTACGCGATCGGCGCCTATGCCACCGTGGCGCTCACCGGCTTCTTCCTGTCGCTGGGCCTCGCGCCCGCGCTGTCCTTTCCGCTGATGCTGGTTGCGGCGATCCTCGTCGGCATCCTCCTCGGCGGCCCGATCGAATGGCTGCTGCTGCGCCGGATCTATGACAAGCCCGAGGTGCTGCAGCTCCTGGTCACCTTCGCGGTGTTCATGATCCTCGAAGACGTGCAGCGCCTGGTCTGGGGCACGCAGCCCTATTTCGAGGCGCGGGCCCTGCAGGCGCTGGGCAACGTCACCGTCTTCGGCGTCACCTATACCGTCTATCAGCTGATCCTGCTGCCGGCGGTGGCGCTGGTGCTGCTGCTCGGCCTGCGCTTCTTCCTGCGGCGCACCATCCTCGGCAAGCTGATCACCGCGACCACCGAGGACCGCGAGGCGGCGCAGTCGATCGGCATCGACGCCGACAAGGTGTTCCTGCTCACCTTCATCGTCGGCGCGGCGCTGGGGGGCTTGGGCGGCGCGCTGGCCTCGCCGACCACGTCGATCCTGCCGGGCATGGGCGCCGACATGATCGTGCTGTCCTTCGCGGTCGTCGCCACCGCCGGCCTGGGCCAGATCGAGGGCGCGGCGCTGACCGCGCTGATGATCGGGCTGGGACGGTCCTTCGCCGTCTATGTCTGGCCCGAGGTGGCGGTGCTGGTGCCGTATCTCATCATGGTTCTGGTGCTGCTGGTTCGCCCCGAGGGGCTGTTCGGCAGCCCAGCCGCCCGCAAGATCTGAGGAGGCCGCGATGTCGATCCATTCCGATGCCGGGGCGATGTCCCGAAGCCCCGCCGAGAAGGAGACGCGCATGACCGCCGGGACATGGCTGGCGATCGCCGGGCTGGTGCTGCTCGCCGCGGTTCCGATCTTCGCGCCGAGCCTGCAGCTGCTGGTCAACCTCGCGCTGGCCAAGGGGCTCGCCGTGCTCGGCGTGACGGTGCTGCTGCGCGCGGGGCAGGTCTCCTTCGGCCACGCGCTCTACTTTGCCGTCGCCGCCTATGCCGGGGCCTTTCTGCTGGCCGCGTGGCCGGGCGCCGACCTTCTCGTGGTGCTGCTCGCCGGCGCGCTGGGCGCCGCCGTCTCCGGCCTGCTGGTCGGGCTCTTCGTGGTCCGCTACCGCGGCATCTTCTTCGGGATGCTCAACCTCGCCTTCTCGATGATCTTCTGGTCGATCCTCGAGAAGTTCTACCACGTCACCGGCGGCGCCGACGGCATCCGCCTGCCGCGCCCCTCCGTGCTGGGCATGGAGATGGGGCGGCATGATTTCGAATTGGTGCTGTTCTGGCTGACGCTGGCCCTGGTCGGCGGGCTGGGTTGGTTCACGCTGCGCTGGCTCGCCTCGCCGGTGGGGCAGCTGTTCCGCACCGTGAAGACCAACGAGACCCGGCTTGAATACCTGGGCGTCTCGCCGCGCCGGGCGCTGCTCTCGGGCTACCTGCTCTCGGCGGTGCTCTGCGGGGTGGGCGGCGCGATCATGGGCGTGGCGCAGGGCGTGGTGACGCCGGAATACGCCTGGTGGATCCGCTCGGGCGAAATGGTGTTCATCGCCGTTCTCGGCGGCGCGGGCTCGGTGCCGGGCGCGTTCATCGGCGCGCTGATCTACGAATTCGTGCGGGTCTTCGCCTCGGCCTTCGCCGGCGATGTCTGGCAGATGCTGCTGGGTGGGTTCCTGCTGGTCATCATCCTGTTCGCGCCGGGCGGCGTGGTGGGGCTGTTCGAACGCGTCACCCGCCGCGGGGCCGCCAAAGGGGAGGAGGCCGCATGAGCGCGCCGCTGCTGGAAACCCGCAACCTGATGATCCGCTTCGGCGGCGTCATCGCCGCCAACGACGTCTCGCTCAAAATCGAGGCCGGGCGCAACCTCGCCATCATCGGCCCCAACGGGGCGGGCAAGACCACCTTCCTCAACATCTGCACCGGCTGGATCAAGCCCAAGAGCGGGCAGGTGCTGTTCGAGGGCGAGGACATCACCCCGCTGCCGCCGCGCAAGATCGTGCGCCGCGGCGTCGCCCGGGCCTTCCAGATCCCGCAGCTGTTCACCGAGCACACCGCGCTCGAGAACCTGCTGATCTCGGCCGCCGCCCGCGAGGGGATGCGCCACCCGCTGCGCGACCTGTCGCGGGTGCCCGAGCGCGAGGAGATGATGCACTTGCTCGAGATGGTGAACTGCGCCGACGTCGCGCATCGCACCGTCGACGAGCTGTCCGAGGGCCAGCGCAAGCTGATCGACATCGCGGTGGCGCTGGCGCTCAGGCCGCGGCTGCTGCTGATGGACGAGCCGACCTCGGGCGTGGCCTCGTCGCAGAAGCACAAGATCATGGAGATCCTGATCCGGGCGCTGGCCGAGGCGCGCGTCACTTCGGTCTTCGTCGAGCACGACATGGGCATCGTCGGCGACTATGCCGACGAGGTGGCGGTCTGGAACGCCGGCAACGTGCAGCTGCGCGGCACGCCGACGGAAATACTGGAGCATCCGGACGTGATCCGGGACGTGATCGGGGAGGTGGCGTGATGCTGGAACTTCGGGACGTGAACGCCTCGATCGGGATCATCCCCATCTTGCGAAACCTCGACTTCTTCATCGGCGCCGGCGAGACCGTGGCGCTGATCGGGCGCAATGGCGCGGGCAAGACGACGCTGCTGCGCACCATCATGGGTTTCACCAAGATCACCGGCGAGATCCGCTTCGACGGCCGCCCGATCGGGGCGATGCCGCCGCCGGCGCGGCCCGGCCTCGGCATCGGCTACGCCCCCGAGGACCGGCGGCTGTTCTCGGCCTTCACGGTCGAGGAGAACATCCTGCTGCCGGCCCAGGCGGCGCGGCTCTCGGCCGAGGAGACCAAGCGAAGGCTGGATCGCGCCTACAGGATCCTGCCTGAGCTGCGCGAGATGGCGGGGCGTCCCGCCGGCAACGTCTCGGGCGGGCAGGGCAAGATGGTGGCGCTGGCCCGCGCGCTGATGCTGGGCACCAAGCTGGTCATGCTCGACGAGCCGTTCCAGGGCCTCGCCCCGGCGCTGGCGCAACGCTACGCCGAGGCGCTCCGGGCGCTGCGCGACGCCGACCGCTCGGTGACTCTGATCATCACGGAATCGAACCCGGCGCTGCTGCGCGGCTTCGCCGACCGCACGCTCGTGATCGAGCGCGGCGAGGTGGCCGAGGGCGCGCTGGAGCCCGAGACGACCCCGGCGTGACGGGGTCGAAGAGCAACAGGGAGGATGGGAATGAGACTTGAGGGCAAGACGGCGCTGGTGACGGGCGCCGCATCGGGCTTCGGCCGGGGCATCGCCGAGGCCTATATCCGCGAGGGCGCGCGGGTCGCCATCGTCGATTTGAACGAAGAGGGGGCGCGGCGCGTGGCGGAGGAGCTTGGCGACAACGCCATCGCCCTGCGCTGCGACGTCAGCCGCGCCGAGGATGTCGAGGCGGCGGTGGCCGCCACCATGGAGGCCTTCGGCAGGCTCGACATCGTCGTCAACAACGCCGGCTGGACCAACCCGAACCGGCCCCTGATGGAGACCGACGAGGCGACCTTCCGCAAGATCTACGACATCAATGTCGTTTCGATCTTTCACATGACCAAGACCTGCGTGCCGCTCTGGCGCGAGCAGGGCGGTGGGGTGATGCTCAACGTGGGCTCGACGGCGGGCATCCGGCCGCGTCCCGGCCTCACCTGGTACAACTCGTCCAAGGGCGCGGTGAACCTGATGACCAAGTCGCTCGCGGTGGAGCTGGCGCCGGACCGGATCCGCGTCTGCGGCATCGCGCCGGTGATGGGGGTCACGGGGCTTCTGGAGCAGTTCATGGGCGTGCCCGACACGCCGGAAAACCGCGCGAAATTCATCGCCACCATCCCGCTGGGCCGGCTGTCGGAGCCCCGCGACATCGCCAATGCCGCGCTCTATCTCGGCTCGGACGAGGCCGAGTTCATCACCGGGGTGATCCTCGAGGTGGATGGCGGCCGCACCGTCTGAGCCGACTGGACCTTCGGTAGACACGGGCCGCGGGATGATCCCGCGGCCCGTGTCATGTCAGGCGAGGATCGGCACGTCGCGGCGCCAGCGGGCGGGGCCGCTGAGGTGCACCGAGCGGCCCTGCGTGTCGACCGCGACCGTCACCGGCATGTCCTCCACCTCGATCTCGTAGATCGCCTCCATGCCGAGATCCTCGAAGGCCACCGGCCGGGCCGACCGGATCGCCTTCGACACCAGATAGGCCGCGCCGCCCACCGCGATCAGGTAGGCCGCGCCGTGCTCGCGGATCGCCTCGATCGCTTGCGGGCCGCGCTCGGCCTTGCCGATCATCAGCTTGAGCCCGCTGGCGGCCAGAAGCTTCGGCGTGAACTTGTCCATCCGGGTCGAGGTGGTCGGTCCGGCCGGTCCGATCACCTCCGATCCCACCGCGTCCACCGGCCCGACATAGTAGATCGCGCGTCCCTTCAGATCGACCGGAAGATCCTCACCCCGGTCGATCATCTCGACCATCCGCCGATGCGCCGCGTCGCGCCCGGTATAGAGCCGCCCCGACAAAAGCAGGGTCTCGCCGGGCTCCAGCCCGTCCAGTGTCGCCTGATCGAGCGTGTCGAGATCGACCCGACGGCCGCCGGCCTCGCCCAGCCCCAGATCCGGCCAGAGCGACAGGTCGGGGGGCGTGAAGACCGGCGCCTCGCCCGACAGGGTGAAGTGCAGGTGCCGGGTGGCGGCGCAGTTCGGAATGAGCGCCACCGGCAGCGAGGCGGCATGGGTCGGGAAGCTCGCCACCTTGACGTCGAGCACGGTGGTCTGGCCGCCGAGGCCCTGCGCGCCGATGCCCAGCGCATTGATCCGCTCGTAAAGCTCCAGCCGCAGCTTCTCCTCGGCGGTCTCGGCCCCCCGCGCGCGCAGCTGCGCCATGTCGAGCGGCTCGTTCAGCACCTTCTTGGCCATCGCCATCGCCTTGTCGACGCTGCCGCCGACGCCCAGTCCGATGACCCCGGGCGGGCACCAGCCGGCGCCGAGCTTCGACACCGTCTCGACCACCCAGTCGGCGACCGAATCCGAGGGGTTCAGCACCGCGAACTTGGTCTTGTTCTCCGAGCCGCCGCCCTTGGCCGAAACGGTGACCGACACCGCGTCGCCGGCCACCAGCTCGGTCTGGATCATCGCCGGTGTGTTGTCGCGGGTGTTGCGGCGCGCGCCGAGCGGATCGGCCACGATCGAGGCGCGCAGCGGGTTGGCCTCGAAGGCGTAGGCGCGGCGCGCCGCCTCGTCGACCATCTCCTGCAGCGAGCGGGTCCAGTCGGTGCGCGCCTGCACGCCGACCTCGATGAAGACGTTGACGCTGCCGGTGTCCTGACAGATCGGCCGCTTGCCGATCGCGGCCATGCGCGAATTGACGAGGATCTGCCGCATCGCATGGCGCGCGCTTTCGCTCTCCTCGCTCTCGTATGCGGCAGAGAGCGCGGTGATGAAGTCGGCCGGATGATAATGCGAGATGAACTGCAGCGCCTCGGCGATGCCGTCGACCAGATGCGCTTCGGTGACGACACGGCTCATGCGGCGGTTCCTCGGACGGGGCGGAGCGTGCTCATGCGGGCCTCCTTGGCGGGTGGGGGCGCGACGGACGCGCCATGATCTGGGCCGCTATATACCCCCGGCGCGGCCCCTCCGGCCATTCGATTCAGCGATGGCCCCCAGAGCGCCGGGCTATTCCCGCAACCGGTTTTCCATTTCTCTTCGCCCTGCGGCCTCTTCTCATCCGGCGGCCTTCTGTTCACACTGGCCTCGGGAGGACCGTCATGAACCTGCGCCAACTCAAGTACTTCGTCGCGATCGCCGCCGAAGGATCGCTGTCCTCGGCCTCGCAGAAGCTCAACGTGGCGCAGCCATCGCTGTCGCAGCAGATCCGCAAGCTCGAGGAAGACCTCGGCGTCGAGCTGTTCCTGCGCTCCTCGCGCGGGGTGGCGGTGACCGAGGCGGGGCAGCTGCTGCTGCAGCGCGCCGGCCAGATCCTCGACTGGGTGGCCGAGACCGAGACCGATCTGAAGCAGATGGGGGCCGATCCGGTGGGCGAGGTGAGCTTCGGCCTCCCGTCCTCGATCTCGATGGTGCTCTCGGTGCCGCTGGCCGAGACGGTGCGTATGCAGCTGCCCAAGGTGAAGCTGCGGGCGGTCGAGGCCATGTCCGGCTTCATCCAGGACTGGCTGGTCGAGCAATCGGTCGACATGGGGATGCTCTACGACGTCTCGGCGGTGCGCCATCTCGCCTACAAGCCGCTGATGACCGAGGAGCTGTGCTTCTTCTCGGCGCCCGACGCCTGGCCATTCCGCAGCCGCGCCGGTCAGCCGGTGCGGCTCGCCGATCTGGCCGAGGTGGAGCTGGTGCTGCCCTCACGCTCGCACGGGCTTCGGGCACTGATCGACCGCGCCGCCCGCGCCAACAGGGTCGATCTGAACGTGGTGCTGGAGATGGATGCGCTCAGCCAGATCAAGGCGCTGGTGGCGCGCGGCAGCGGTTATACCATCCTCGCCCCGGCGGCCGCCTTCGACCGTGTGCAGCGCGGCGAGTTGCTGATGGCGCCGATCGTCGACCCGGCGATCAGCCGGTCGATCTACCTCGTGCGCAACCCGGCGCGGCCGCAGACCCGGGCCGCCCGTGCGATCGAGGAGGTCACCATGGAGGTGATCTCCGATCTCGTCCGCCGCGGCATCTGGCGGGCCGAGGAACTGCACACTCCATAGCTTCCGCCTATGGCCTCCATGCCACGCCGGTATTTCCGCGCCGGGTCCCGCCGCTGCTAGTCCTGTTCCCGGAGAGGAAGGCCGCATCGCTGAGCGAGCGGTCGGCACCGGGGAGGCAGGCATGAACATCCAGGCAGATGAGGCGACGCTTCGCATCGCCGCCGTCTCGGACGGGATCTTCATCGACAACGCCTTCCACGGCGCGGCCTCGGGCCGCAGCCTCGCCGTGCTGGACCCCGCCACCGGGCACGAGATCGCCCGCATCGCCGACGGCACCGCCGCCGATATCGACGCCGCCGTTGCCGCCGCTCGCCGGGCGCTTTCGGGCGAGTGGGGCGCATGGTCGGCGTTGGAGCGGGGCAGGGTGCTGGCCGAGGTGGGCCGCGCCATCCTCGCGCAGGAAGAGGATCTGGCGCGCCTAGAATCTGCCGACACCGGCAAGCCGATGGCGCAGGCGCTAGGCGACATCCGGGCCTGCGCGCGCTACTTCGAATATTACGGCGCCGCCGCAGACAAGCTGCATGGCGACACCATCCCCTACCGGCCTGGCCATCTCGCGCTGACCGAAACGGTGCCGCATGGCGTCACCGGCCATATCATCCCGTGGAACCTGCCGGCCCAGATGTTCGGCCGCACCATCGCGCCGGCCTTGGCGATGGGCAATGCCTGCGTGCTGAAGCCCGCCGAAGATGCCTGCCTGACACCGATCCGGCTGTGCATGATCGCGGCCGAGGCCGGGCTGCCCATGGGCGCGCTCAACTGCGTGCCGGGGCGCGGCGAGACGGCCGGAGCGGCGCTCTCGGCCCATCCGGGCATCGACTTCATCTCCTTTACCGGCTCGCCCGAGGTGGGCGAGCTGGTGCAGATCGCCGCCGCCCGCAACCATATCGGCTGCACGCTGGAGTTGGGCGGGAAGTCGCCGCATCTGGTCTTCGACGACGCCGATCTCGACGCCGCGGTTCCGGCCATCGTCGCGGGGATCGCCGCCAATGCCGGGCAGACCTGCTCGGCCGGCAGCCGCGTGCTGGTGCAGGAAGGCATCCGCGCCGCGCTGCTCGCGAAGCTGGCCAAGGCCTTCTCCAAGCTGGAGGCGGGGCCGCCGGGCAGCGACAGCCAGCTCGGCCCGCTGATCAGCCTGACCCAGAAGCGCCGGGTGGAGCGCTTCTTCGCGCAGGCCGAAGCCGACGGGCTGCCGCTGCTGGCGGCGGGCCGGATCGCGGCGGGGGCCGAACCGGCAGGCTTCTTCGTCGAGCCGCGTGTCTACGGCCCGGTGCCGCATGACAACCGGCTGAACCAGGAGGAGATCTTCGGTCCGGTCCTCTCGGTGACGCTCTTCGCGGACGAGGAGGAGGCGCTGCGCCTCGCCAACGGCACCGATTACGGCCTCGCCGCCGCTGTCTGGAGCGTGGATGGCGGACGCGCCCTGCGCGTCGCGCGCCGGATCCGGGCGGGGCAGGTCTTCGTCAACGGCTACGGCGTCGGCGGCGGCGTCGAGCTGCCCTTCGGCGGCATGAAGAAATCCGGCCATGGCCGCGAAAAGGGGTTCGCGGCGCTGCGCGACTTTTCGACCACCCGCACCCTCGTGGTCCGGCACGGCTGAACGACACCGCCCGGGGCCTCGCGCGTCGCGGGCCGGGCGGACCAATTCCCGAAACGGCATCGATCTCTGGGAGGAGACAAAATGGGACTGAAGACATATCTCGCCAGCGCCGCCTTCGCGGCCGGCAGCCTCGCCGCCCCGGCGCTGGCGCAGGACGACCAGGTCAAACTCTTGGTGCTCGACGACATGACCGGCACCTATTCCGGCAATGGCGGTCCGAACACGCTGCTGGCGGTGCAGATGGCGGTCGAGGATTTCGGCGGCGAGGTGCTGGGCCAGCCGATCGAGGTGCTGAGCGCCGATCACCAGGGCAAGCCGGATATCGGCTCCTCGCTGGCGCAGCGCTTCATCGACGAGCAGCAGATCGACGTGATGACGCTGGGCGGCTCCTCGGCCGTGGGCCTCGCCGCGCAGGGCCGCGCCGCCGAGGCCGGCATCGTGACGCTGGTCAATGGCGGCTACGCGCCGAACTTCTCGGGTGACCAATGCGCGCCCTTCGGCAGCCAGTGGGCGCCGACCACGCGCGAGCTGGCGCGCGGTGTCGCGGGCGCCGTGGTGAACGAGGGCGGCGAGAGCTGGTACATGCTGACCGCCGACTACGTCTTCGGCCACGGCCTTTCGGCCGATGCCGCGGCGGCGGTGGAGGAGGCCGGCGGAAAGGTGCTGGGCGAGACCGTGCACCCGCTCAACACCACCGACCTTGCCTCGGCGCTGCTCTCCGCCCAAGGCTCGGGCGCCGACGTGATTGGCCTCGCCAATGCCGGGCCCGATCTCGAGACCGCGATCAAGCAGGCCCGCGATTACGGCCTGTCCGACAAGCTGGTGGCGATGCTGGTCTTCACCAACAACGTGCAGTCGCTGGGCCTCGAGGCCACGCAGGGGATCCGCATGGCGGCGTCGAGCTACTGGGACATGAACGACACCACCCGCGAATGGGGCACCCGCTTCATGGAGCGCAATGGCGGCGACGTGCCGACCATGGGCCACATCGCGGCCTATGCCTCGGTGACCCATTACCTCAAGGCCGTCGCGGCCGCCGGCACCGACGACGCCGAGGCCGTCAACGCGAAGATGAAGGAGCTGCCGATCGACAGCGGCTTCTTCGAGAACGCCAAGATGCTCGATAACGGCCGGGTGGTCTATGACATGCTGCTGGTCGAGGTGAATTCGCCCGACGAGTCCACCGGCCCCGCCGATCTCTACGAGATCGTCGCCCGCATCCCCGGCGAGGAGCTGTTCCTCACCGCCGAGGAGAGCGGCTGCCCGCTGACCGCAAAGACCAACTGATCCCATGACCCGCCCCGGCCTTCGTGGTCCGGGGCGGGTCTCCCGCGCCCCGGCGCGCCTTCCATGAGGATGACCCCATGAAGCTGATGAAGAGCACGACATCGCCCTATGGCCGGCTCGCCCATGCGGCGCTGATCGAGGCCGGGGCCGAGCCCGAGATCGACCTGCTCAACCCCTGGGCCGATCCGGCGGAGCTGATCGAGATCAACCCCGCCCGCCGGGTGCCGACACTGATCCTCGACGACGGCACGGTGCTGACCGAATCCTACGTGATCGCCGCCTATGCCCGCGACATCGCGCCCGAGGGATCGCATCTGAAATCCCCCGCGCCCGGCGCCTACGAGATCGCCGGTCTCGCGCAGGGCGTGATCGACGCCGCAGTCTACATCATGACCGGGCGCAAGATCACCTCCGACGACCTCGCCAACCCCGCCTTCGACGCCCATCCCGTGGCCGCGCGCCGCCGCCGGGCCATGGTCGAGGGGCTGACCCGGCTCGACGCCATGGCCGACCGGCTGAGCGAGACCGAGATCGGGCTGGCCGAGATCGGCGTGGTCAACGCGGTCCAGTATATCGACTTCCGCTTTCCCGGCGCCGATTGGCGGCCCGAGATCCCGGCGCTGGATGCTTATGTCGCGCGCGTCATCGCGCGGCCCTCGCTGCAGCGGACGATCCCATCATGAGCGCGCCGGCCATCGACACCGCCGCGCAGCCGATCCTGAGCGCGCGCGGCCTGGTGAAGTCCTTCGGCGGCTTCAAGGCGGTCGACGGCGTCGATCTCGACGTCGCGCCCGGCTCGATCCACGCGCTGATCGGACCGAACGGCGCCGGCAAGTCGACGCTGTTCGGCCTGCTCACCCGCTTTCACACGCTGAGCGCGGGCAAGATCACGCTCGACGGGCACGACATCAGCCACACCAAACCGGCCGAGGTGGTCCGCCTCGGCATGGTGCGCAGCTTCCAGATCTCGGCGATCTTTCCGCATCTGACGGCGCTGGAGAACGTGCGCGTCGCGCTGCAACGCCGGCACGGCTTCGACCGGCAGTTCTGGAAGCCGGTGGCCAGCCTGCGCGCGCTCGATGCCGAGGCGATGTCGTTGCTCGAGGCAGTGGGCCTTCAGGACCTGCGCGACCACGTCGCGGTCAACCTCTCCTATGGCCGCAAGCGGGCGCTGGAGATCGCCACCACGCTGGCGCTCGACCCTAAGGTGATGCTGCTCGACGAGCCGATGGCCGGCATGGCCGCCGCCGACGTGGCGGTCGTGGCCGAGCTGATCCTCAAGGTCCGCAAGGGCCGCACCGTGCTGATGGTCGAGCACAATCTCGGCGTGGTCGAGGACCTGTGCGACCGGGTCACGGTGCTGGCGCGCGGCCGGGTGCTGGCCGAGGGCGGCTTCGACGAGGTTCGCGCCGACCCGGTGGTGAAAGAGGCCTATATCGGAGCGTCCGACGATGACTGAGCCGATCCTTCAGATCGAGAACCTGCACGGCTGGTACGACGAGAGCCACGTGCTGCACGGCGTCACGCTCGAGGCGCGGCGCGGCGAGACCGTGGCGCTGATCGGCCGCAACGGCGCGGGCAAGACCTCGACGCTGCGCGCGGCGATGAACCTGCTCGGACGCCGCGAGGGGTCGATCCGCGTGAACGGGCGCGAGACGATCGGCATGCCGCGCCACAAGGTCGCCTATACCGGTCTCGGCTACGTCCCGGAGGAGCGCGGCATCTTCGCCTCCCTCTCGGTGCAGGAGAACCTGATGCTGCTGCCGAGCATCGGCGAGAACGGCATGAGCGTGGCCCGGATATACGAGATCTTTCCGAACCTGCGCGAGCGCCGCCGCGCCGCCGCCGGCACGCTGTCGGGCGGCGAGCAGCAGATGCTGGCCATGGCGCGGGTGCTGCGCACCGGGCCGCAGCTGCTGCTGCTGGACGAGCCGACCGAGGGGCTCGCTCCGGTCATCGTCAAGGCCATCGGCAGCCTGCTCGCGCAGCTCAAGGCCGACGGCATGACCATGCTGCTGGTCGAGCAGAACTTCCATTTCGCGCGGCGTCTTGCCGATCGGTTCTACCTGATCGAGAACGGCCGCATCACCGATCATTTCGACCGCGAGGGCCTCGAGGCCCATGCGGATCGCGTCGCCGACGTGGTGGGGGTGTGACATGACCGAACTGTTCGGAATCCCGATGCCGGTGCTCTCCGGCCAGATTCTCCTGGGGCTGTTCAACGGCGCCTTCTACGCGCTTCTGAGCCTCGGCCTCGCGGTGATCTTCGGCCTGCTGCGGGTGATCAACTTCGCGCATGGCGCGCTCTACATGATGGGCGCCTTCATCGCCTTCCTGCTGGGCCAGTGGCTCGGCCTGCCGTTCTGGGCACTGCTGGTCGTGGCGCCGGTCCTCGTCGGCGTCTTCGCGGTGGCGATGGAGAAGCTGCTGCTGCGCCATGTCTACGGGCTCGACCCGCTCTACGGGCTGCTGCTGACCTTCGGCGTCGCGCTGGTGATCGAGGGCATGGCGCAGTACATGTTCGGCGTCGCCGGAAAGCCGTTCTCGCAGCCGCAGGCGCTGTCTGGCGTGAGCATGATCGGCGGGATGATCCTGCCGCATTACCGGGTCTTCGTGATCGTCGTGGCGCTGATCACCTGCCTCGGCACCTGGGCGCTGATCGAGCGCACCCGGCTCGGCGCGTTCCTGCGGGCCGCGACCGAGAACCGCCCGCTGGTCGAGGCCTTCGGCGTCAACGTGCCGGTACTGCTGACCGCGACCTACGCCTTCGGCGCGCTGCTCGCCGGTTTCGCCGGGGTGATGGGGGCGCCGGTGTTCCAGGTGAGCGCCTTCATGGGCTCGAACCTGATCATCATCGTCTTCGCGGTGGTGGTGATCGGCGGCATGGGTTCGATCGGCGGCGCCATCGCCTCGGGCTTCCTGCTCGGCCTGTGCGAGGGGCTGACCAAGGTGGTCTATCCCGAGGCAGCCAACATCGTCGTCTTCGCCATCATGGCCGTGGTTCTCTTCTTTCGCCCCTCGGGCCTGTTCGGAAAGGCTGCCTGACATGCAAAGCACCGATCTCTACATCCGTCCCGACCTGGGGCAGGGCGCGCGCCGCCTGCCGCTGCAGGCGCTGCTGCTGGCGGCCGGGCTGGTGGCGCTCGCCGCCGCGCCCTTCCTGCTCTACCCGGTCTTCGTGATGAAGCTGCTGTGCTTCGCGCTCTTCGCCTCGGCCTTCAACCTGCTCCTGGGCTATGTCGGCCTCTTGAGCTTCGGCCACGCGGCCTTCTTCGGGGGCGCGGCCTATGTCACCGCGCACAGCGTGAAGGTCTGGGGGATCGACCCGGTGGCAGGCATCGCGCTGGGCACCCTCGCCGCCGCCGTGATGGGGGCCGCGATGGGCGCCATCGCGATCCGCCGGCAGGGCATCTACTTCGCCATGACCACGCTGGCGCTGTCGCAGATGATCTACTTCCTGTTCCTGCGCGCGCCCTTCACCAATGCCGAAGACGGCATCCAGAACGTGCCGCGCGGCCATGCCTTCGGCCTGATCGACCTGAGCCAGACGCTCAACATGTACGGCCTCGTCGTGGCGGTGTTCCTGGTCGGCATGTTCGCGATCTGGCGGGTGATCAACTCGCCCTACGGCCAGGTGCTCAAGGCGCTGCGCGAGAACGAGACCCGTGCCGTCTCGCTCGGCTACCGGGCCGACCGCTACAAGCTCGGCGCCTTCGTCTTCTCGGCGGCGATCGCCGGGCTGGCGGGCGCGACCAAGGCGCTGGTGTTCCAGATCGCGACGCTGACCGACGTGGCCTGGCAGATGTCGGGCGAGGTGATCCTGATGTCGCTCCTGGGCGGCGTCGGCACGCTGGCCGGTCCCTCGGTCGGTGCCGGCCTGATCGTCACGATCCAGAACTACTTCGCCACCACCGGCTTTCCGGTGAACGTGGTGCTCGGCCTGCTTTTCATCCTCTGCGTGCTGTGCTTCCGCTCCGGCATCGTCGGAGAGCTCGCCAAGCGCGCCCGCCGCTGACCTGAAACCCGCGGTGCGGCCCCTTGGCCGCGCCGGTTCCCACCTCACCTCTGCACTGCCCGATCGGGGCACACGGGAGAGACCTGCCATGACCGATCTCGCCGGGCTGAACGTCGTCAGCCTCGAACACGCCGTCGCCGCGCCCTACGCCTCGATGAAGCTCGCCGATGCCGGCGCGCGGGTGATCAAGGTCGAACGCCCCGAGGGCGATTTCGCCCGCGGCTACGACAACCTGGCCAAGGGCGGCAGCGCCTATTTCGTCTGGCTCAACCGGGGCAAGGAATCCGTGGCGCTCGACCTCAAGGACGAGGCCGACCGGGCGCTGCTCGACGCGATGATCGCCAAGGCGGACGTGTTCATCCAGAACATGGGGCCGGGCGTGATCGAGCGGCTGGGCTTTGCGCCGGAGCGGCTGCGCGCCCGCGATCCGCGCCTCATCATCTGCTCGATCTCGGGCTATGGCAGCGAGGGGCCGCGCGCCCGCCAGAAGGCCTACGACCTGCTGATCCAGGCGGAATCAGGGCTGGCGGCGATCAACGGCACGCCCGAGGGTCCGGCCCGCGTCGGCGTCTCGGTCTGCGACATCGCCGCCGGGATGACCGCCTATCAGGCGATCCTGGAGGCGCTGATCGGGCGCGGCATCTCGGGCAAGGGGCGGCATATCGAGGTGTCGCTCTACCACGCCATGGCCGACTGGATGAACGTGCCCTACATCCAGCACCATTACGGCGGCAAGACGCCGGGGCGTCAGGGGCTGAAGCATCCGACCATCGCGCCCTACGGCGCATTCGAGTGCGCCGACGGCCGGGCGCTGCTGCTCTCGGTGCAGAACGACCGCGAATGGGCGCAGCTCTGCTCCGCTTTCGACGCGCCCGAAGCGGCGACGGACGGCCGCTTCCGCACCAACAACGACCGCGTCGCGAACCGGGCCGAGACCGATGCGCTGGTCGCCTCCTGGCTGGCGCGCGGCGACCGCGAGGCGAACATCGCGCTGCTCGAGGAGGCCCGGATCGCGGTCGGCCGGCTGTCGGATCTGCAGGACGTGGTCGAACACCCGCAGAACCGCTTCGTCGAGGTCGAGACCCCGCAGGGCACGCTGCGGCTGCTGGCACCGGGCGCCATCGATCGCGACGGTGCCGCGCGCCACTACGGGCCGGTGCCCGAGCTCGATCAGCACGGCCGCGCGATCCGCGCGGAATTCGCGGAGGCGCGCGTGGCGGCCGAGAGCTGAGACCGATATGGAATGACGGATGGCGTGGGGCCGATGCGGATCGGTCCCATGCTGTCGGAGCTGACTTGTGCGCTCCCCTGCGGGGCTCGCGAGATGGTTGGACATGTGACAGATGCCGGGAAGCGCGTAGCAGCGTCGGACGCCGGACCCTTGAAACGACCCGCACTCAGCGGTGGGCCGGGGACCCGACCTGCCGCACGACATCGGTGACGCTGCCATCCCGATACTCCGACACGGCGACGACGCGCCCTTCGGCGCGCGGCGGAACGGGACGGCTGGCGGCAGCAGCGGCGCGCGCGGCCAGATCCTCGATCCCGACCACGGGCAGACCGGCGGCCCGCAGCTGACCGGCCAGTTCCTCGCGGCGGGGGTTCACCGCGATCCCGCCATCGGTGACGATCACGTCCACCGTCTCGCCCGGCGTGGTCAGCGTGCCGACCCGCGGCACGATCTTGGCGAAACCCGCCGCCGTCAGCCGCGTGGTGATGATCGCCAGCCGCGACCCGGCGGCGGTGTCGGCATGCCCGCCCGAGCCGCCGATGATCTCGCCGCCCGCCCGCGTCGTGACGTTGACGTTGAAGCCGAGATCGACCTCGGCCGCGCCCAGCACGACCGCGTCGATCCGGTCGACCACCGCGCCGCCGACATGCGGCCCGGCATAGACCGCGGCCGACATCGCCTGGTGCCGCGGATCGCTCTGGTAGGAGCGCACCGCCTCGAGGTCGAAGCACTGCACGTCCATCAGACCGCGAAACAGCCCGGCCCGCAGCATCTCCACGTGGAAGCCGGTGATGCCCCCGGCGCAGAAGCTGCCGGTGACGCCGCGCGCGGCCATCGCCCGGCCGACCTCGGCAGCGGTGGCGAGCGAGATGCCCCCTGCGCCGGTCTGAAACGCGAAGCCGTCCTTCAAAAGCCCGCTCGCCGCGATCACCGCGGCTGCCTGCGCGCCGATGGCGCGGCTGCCCGGATCCTCGGCCGGGCGCGTGGTGCCCGAGGCGATGCCGGCGGGGTCGCCGATGCTGTCGACCAGCACGACGTGGTCGACGCGGTCCTGCGGGATGTCGATCGCGGCGGCGGGAAAGGGCACGAGCGTGTCGGTGACGGCGACCACATGCTCGGCCGACATCACGTCGGTCAGCGGATAGCCCAGCGTGCCGCAGGCCGTCCGCCCGGAGCGCCCCGACAGGTTCCCCAGCGCGTCCGCGGCGGGGGCGGCAACGAAGGCCGCGTCGATCTTCAGCTCGTCATGCGCGATCGCCCGGGCCCGGCCGCCATGGGTGCGGAGCACCACCGGCAGGTCGAGGGCGCCGCGGCTGATGGCGGCGCCGACCGGCCCGGAGATGAAGCTGGCCGAGATCCGGCTCACCGTGCCGCTGGCGATGTGCTCCAGGAGCGGCGCATGCACCGGAAAGATCGAGGTCGCCGCGACATGCAGATCCTTCAGCCCGCGCTGCGCCAGCGCCGCCATCACGAGGTTGAGCACGCCGTCGCCGTCGCGCAGATGGTGATGGAAGCTGACCGTCGCGCCGTCGCGCAGGTCGCAGGCCTCGATCGCCGCCCTGATGCTTTCGAGCAGCTTGCCGCGACGCCGATCGGTCTGGGCGGCGCGGATCCTGGTGGCGCGCAGCGGGCCGTAGCCGGGAAGGGCGGCGGGCAGATCTTGCATCACTCTCTCCATGGCGGGCGCCGGATATGGGCGCGGCAGGCCGGACGTCTGCCGGCCTGCCGTCATAGGGTCGAGGCCGGCGTCTGCGCGCCCGCCGGCTGTCAGCCCGGCAGCAGGCCAAGCTGTTGCTGCAGGCCGAGATTGTCGATCGCGGGCCATTGCTCGGCGATCTTGCCGTCCTGCATCCGGAACAGGTCGAGCACGGCGACGTCGAACCGCTTGCCGGTGGCCTCGTGCGGGCCGAACGGGCCGGAATGGACGCCCCGGAACTGCAGCCGCACCAGCACCTTGTCGCCCTCGGCCACGGTGTCCTGGATGTCGAGCTCGATCTCCGAGAAGGCGCCGAGCAGCAGATCGCCCAGCTGCAGAACCCCGTCCGGCCCTTCGACCGGAAAGGGAAGGGTGGTGTCGCGGCGGACATAGCCCGCGGCGACGTTCTGCTCGAGCCAGTCGCGATCCTTGGTGGCGAAGGCCTTGAAGTAGTCCTTCGCGCGCTGGCGGTTGGCCTCGATGTCGGTCCGGTCGGTCATGATGTGCGATCCTTGGAGCATTGGGTGTCAGGCGACGCTGCGGACGGCTTCGGTCGCCGGCAGCACTTCGAAGCCGGCGCGGGGGAAGTGGACATGCACGCGGCCCACCAGCGGGTCCTTGCGCGCGATCACCACCTCCTGCGCATCGGCGGCCACGAGCAGGCCCTCCACCGGCACGCGGGCGTTGTCGTCGGGCGTTACGGTGACCCGGCTGCCCTGCGCCAGTCCCGACGGGTCGTTGCAGCCGATGCCCGGCTCTGCAGGTTCGGCGGCGCGGGCCGCCTCGATCGCCGCCTCGGGCGCGATCTCGACGCAGGTGCCATGGCCGATCGCCGCGACCCGGTCCAGCCAGGCGGTGACGCGGTTTGAGAGGCCGAGCTGGGCGTCGATGGTGTCGGCGCCGCAATTGGCCCGCAGCAGCCAGAGCGTGTGGTGGCAGGTCAGGTCGGCGGCGCTGACGGCAGAGCCGGTCAAATAGTCGCCATGCTCCGCGAGCATCGAATCAAGCCACTGCGCGAAGGCGGTCAGCTGCTGGACATAGGCGGGCAGCATCGGCGCCATGGCGGGTTTCGAGATGTCGTAGCCGAGATAGTTCGTCTTCCGGTCCACGAGGAAGGCCTCGGGCAGATGCTCGCCGATGTGATGGACCAGCACGCCGATCGCGGGCTTCCAGGTGGCGCGGTCCCACCACAGCGACAGCGCCTTGGCGATGCCTTCGCCGCGCGGGTAGAGCGTCGGTTCCGGCGCGATCCGCTCGAGCGCGCGATAGACCATCTCGCTGTCGCAGTAGATGTCGGCGCCGATCTGCAGCACCGGCAGGCGCCGGTAGCCGCCGGTCAGCGCGTCCAGCAGGGGCCGGGGCGGCACCGCCTCGACCTTGACCGAGCTCCATGTCAGCCCCTTGAGGCCCAGAGCGAGGCGGATCTTTTCGCAAAACGGCGACAGGTCGTAATGGTGCAGGATGATGTCGGGCATGTCTCGGGTCTCCTCCGCGACCGCCGCTCCTCCCGGGGCCGCTCCCTGAGAGGGGACAATAGCAGGGCCTCGGGCCCGGCCGGTAAGAGCGTTTGGTGAGGGCGGGTATAGGAGAGTGGAATGGGTCGGGGGAGCGGGATCAGGTGGCATGCGAACCGGGTCTTCGACGTTGGGGCGTCCGATGGCCTGTTGCTGCAACGGGATGGCGCCTAGGGACCGTAACCCGGACCCTAGGCGAAGACTGATGGTAAGAGGCTCATCGGTCGGTCGTTCTTTTGGAGCCAAGTCCAGTACCGAGCGCGACCATTGCCGGAGATCGGGGCTCGACGCGTCGGCTATAGCCGCAAGCTATGCCCGCCAGATGGCACCGATCTTTGCATCCGGGGGGGATTTGGGGCTTTCTGCCGCTCGACCGAGTGCGTTGAGTGGAGGCCGCGCGATGGGTGAACGTCTGAAGGACAAGGTGGTGTTTGTCACCGGCGCAGGCTCGATCGGGCCGGGCTGGGGCAACGGCAAGGCGGCGGCGGTGGCCTTCGCCCGCGAGGGCGCGAAGGTGTTCGCGCTCGACCTGAACGAGGCGGCGGTCGCGGAGACCGCCGGCATCATCCGCGAGGAAGGCGGCACGGTCGAGACCGCCGTCTGCGACGTGTCCAAGGCCGATCAGGTCGAGGCGGCGGTGGCGCAGGCGATGGAGGCCTTCGGGCGGATCGACGTGCTGCACAACAATGTCGGCATCATCGATCCCGGCAATCCCGAACAGCTCTCGGAAGAGCAATGGGACCGGCTGATGGCGATCAACGTCAAGTCGATCTACCTGACCTGCCGCCACATCCTGCCGATCATGACCCGGCAGGGCGGCGGTTCGATCGTCAACATCTCTTCGATCGCCTCGACCCATAGCCTCGGCTACAGCTGCATCAGCTATTCGGCATCGAAGGGGGCGGTGAACGCCTTCTCGCGCGACATCGCGCTGAACTACGGGCCCAAGGGCATCCGCTGCAACACGATCCTGCCGGGCCTGATGAACACGCCGCTGATCCACAAGGGCAACGTCACCGAGGTCTACGGCTCGACCGAGGCGATGGTGAAGCAGCGCGACGCGCTGGTCCCGCTCGGCCATATGGGCGACGCCTGGGACGTGGCCTGGGCCTCGGTCTTCCTCGCCTCCGACGAGGCCAAGTTCATCACCGGGATCGAGCTGGTGGTGGATGGCGGCATCACGCTGAAGGTCAAGTAGGCCGACGATCCGAACCCGCCCCCCGGCACGCCCGGGGGGCGATCCGCAGTTACCGGGCGCCCCAGCGCGCCATCCCGACGTCAGGAGGCAACCATGTCCGACCAGGCCACCCGCGCGAATGCGAGCGCCACCGAGCTCGAGCGGCTCGACCACTGGATCGGGGGCGCGTCGGCGCAGCCCGCCACGGGCGACTACATCGAGACGGTGAGCCCGATGACCGGCGCGGCCCATCTGCGGGTCGCGGCGGGCGACGCGGGCGACGTGGCCCGCGCGGTCGCCGCCGCCGAAGCTGCGCGCGACGGCTGGCGCCGCTTCCCCGCGGCCGAGCGCGGGCGGCTGATGCTGGCGCTGGCGCAGAAGATGCGCGCCGAAAAGGAGCGCCTCGCCGAGATGGAGCGCGCCGATACCGGCAAGCCGATGGCCGGCGCGCTGGGCGAGATCGAGGGCTCGGCCCAGTATTTCGAATTCTACGGCTCGCTGGTCTACCTGCCCGTGGGCGACGTGCTCGACGTGGCGCCCGACCAACACGTCTTCACCCGGCGCGAGCCCTATGGCGTGATCGGCGTGATCACCCCGTGGAACCTGCCGCTCAACCAGGCCGCGCGGGCGATCGCCCCGGCGCTGGTGGCCGGCAACACCATCGTCGCCAAGCCCTCCGAGATCACTTCCCGCACCACCATCGAGATGGCGCGCATGGCCAGCGAGGTCGGCTTTCCGGCGGGCGTCATCAACATCGTGCTCGGCACCGGCGAGGCGGTGGGCGAGGCGATCGTGCGGGCCGAAGCGGTGCGCAAGGTGGCCTTCACCGGCTCGGTCGGGGTTGGGCGCGCGATCGGTCGGATCGCCGCCGAACGGATCATCCCGCTGACGCTGGAGCTGGGCGGCAAATCGGCGAACATCGTCTTCGAGGACGCCGATCTCGACCTCGCGGCGGCCGAGGCGGTCAAGGGTTTCACCCTCAATGCGGGCCAGGTCTGCTCGGCCGGCACGCGGCTTCTGGTGCAGCGCTCGATCTATGACCGGTTCATGGACAAGCTCGCCGCCGAGATCGCCAAGATCGTGCCGGGCGAAAATCTCGGCCCGCTGATCACCCCGGCGCAGTTCGAGCGGGTGAAGGGCTATTTCACCACTGCCGAGGAGGACGGCGCGCGGCTACTCGCCGGGGGCGGCATCGCCGAGGTCGCGGGGCAGGAGGGTGGCTTCTACGTGAAGCCCACGATCTATGCGGACGTGACCAACTCCATGCGCATCGCCCGCGAGGAGATCTTCGGCCCGGTCGGCGTGGCGATCGCCTTCGAGGACGAGGACGAGGCGGTGCGGATCGCCAACGACTCCGACTACGGCCTGATCGGCACGCTGTGGAGCCGCGACGTCAGCCGCGCGCTCAGGGTCGCCGACCGGATCGAGGCGGGGCAGATCTTCGTCAACGTCTGGAACACCATGTCGGTGCAGACCCCCTTCGGCGGCCACAAGAACTCGGGCTACGGGCGCGAGAAGGGGATCGAGGCGATCCACCACTACTCGCACCTCAAGACGGTGACGGTGAAGATCTGACGCCGCGGTCGGGCGGGCGGCGCTCCAAGACGCCGCCGCCCGATCAAGGTGCCGGGCAATCCGGCCCCTCCCGACTTGACCGGATGGGGGGGAGCCAGCTCGGGGCCACGGGGCGATCCGAGTCCGTCACGGCTATCTCGAGCCCTGCAAAGAAGGCGGTCTTTCCTCGAAACCAGCCGTTTCGCGGATCAGGCAGCGCATCTACCTGACGCGCAAAGAAGCCTGACGGAACGTGTTCGGCTGCGTCGAGATGCTCTAAAACCCCAAGCGAAAGCGCGCGCCGAACCGCATGCTGTCGCCCGCCTGCTTCGGGCGGCAGCAGAAGCTGAGGCACCACGGCCTCCGGGAAATGTGGGGCCATTCATCCTCAAGCGAACGGCCGCCCTCGGGCGGCCGTCGGTGTCTCCGGATCGTCGGCGTCAGAGCACGAGGGTCGTGACCTCGATGTTGCCGTGGGTGGCGTGCGAGTAGGGGCAGATGCCGTGGCCCGCCTCGGCGACCTTCTCGGCCTCGGCGCGCTCGACGCCGGGCAGGCTCACCTCGAGCGTCACCACGAGGCCGAAGCCCTTGTCGGCGCGCGGGCCGATGCCGACCGTGGCGCGGACGGTGGCGTCGGCAGGCACGCGGGCGAGGCTCTTGTCCTGCGCGGTCGCGAAGCGGATCGCACCGAGATAGCAGGCGGCATAGCCGGCGGCGAAGAGCTGCTCGGGGTTGTTGCCGTCGCCGGAGCCGCCAAGTGCCTTGGGCGGGGCGAGCCGGAATTCCAGCATCCCGTCCTCGGTCTTCACCAGCCCCTCGCGGCCACCGCCGCTGGCGAGGGCGGCAACGCTGTATTTCGCTTCGATCGACATGACATGCTCCTGATGAGTCGGGTGCGATTGTATCGTGTGCGATGTATCTAGCCGGCGCCGCGCTGCCCTGCAAGAGATTGCGACAAGATCGTGCGCGATATATTTATGGCTCAAAGGAGGCCCGCCATGTCCGACAACGCACTGCTCTGCCTCAGCCTCTATGCCGCCTCGCGGGCGATGACCCGGGTCTACCAGCCGCTGCTCGACGCGCTGGACCTGACCTATCCGCAATACGTGGTGCTGCTGTCGCTCTGGGCCGAGGACGACCAGCCGGTGGGCGCGATCGGCCGGCGGCTGATGCTCGAGACCAACACGCTGACGCCGCTGCTCAAGCGAATGGAGGCGGCGGGGCTGCTGCGCCGGACGCGCAGCGCCCGCGACGAGCGGCAGGTGATCGTCTCGCTGACAGAGGCGGGCAGGGAGATGGAGGCACGCGCCGCCCATGTGCCGGGTTGCATCGTCGCGGCGACCGGGCTGGACCAGGACGAGCTGCGCGATCTCGCCACCCGTGTCGCCGCCCTCAAGGATCGGCTGGCCGCGCAGGCGTGACGGCGCGGGGCCGGTTCGGCCATCGCATGCGGGTCGCTCGCGGCATCGCTGTCATCTTGACAGCTCCACGATCCGGCGCGCACCATGACGACATGGGGCCCGCGACCGCCCCACGAGGCGCCAGCCGAAGATCGCGTTCCATGCCACCCGTGTAACGGAGGAACGCAGATGCCTGCGCCAAACGCGATATCACCGGAAAAGCTCGCCCGCCTGATCGGCACGCCGAAGACGCCGCTGTTGCTGGATGTCCGCTCCGACGAGGACCGTGCCGCCGATCCGCGCCTGCTTCCCGGCGCCCTTGCGGTCGGCGACCGCGCCCCGACAGCGCTTGCCGCCGAGCTGTCCGGCAGGCCCTCGATCGCCATCTGTCAGGCCGGCCACAAGCGCAGCCAGGGGGCGGCCGCGTGGCTGCGCGCCGAAGGCTGTCCGTCGGAATATCTCGAAGGCGGGTTCGAGGCGTGGCGCGAGGCCGGCCTGCCGCTGGTCGACACGAGGCATCTGCCGCCGCGCGACGGGCAGGGCCGGACCGTCTGGGTCACGCGCGCCCGGCCCAAGATCGACCGCGTCGCCTGTCCCTGGCTGATCCGCCGCTTCGTCGACCCCCGCGCGGTGTTCCTGTTCGTCGCCCCGGCCGAGGTCGAGGGCGTGGCCGAGCGATACGGCGCGGCGCCCTTCGACGTGGAGAACGTGTTCTGGAGCCATCGGGACGCGCACTGCACCTTTGACGTCATGCTGTCGGAGTTCGGCCTGTCGCTGCCCGCGCTCAAGCGGCTCGCCGTGATCGTGCGCGGCGCCGACACCGCGCGGCTCGACCTCGCGCCCGAGGCGGCGGGCCTGCTGGCCGCCTCGCTCGGCCTGTCGCGCATGCATGCCGACGATCTCGAGCAGCTCGACGCCGGGATGCTGCTCTACGACGCCTTCTACCGCTGGGCCCGGGACGCCACCGACGAGACCCATAACTGGCCCACCAACAAGCCCGGACCGCACGGCCCGCAATGAGACAGGATCGCCCTTACCCCAGCCTCGCCGAGGCGACGCGCATCTGGGCCCGGATCGGCCTGCTGAGTTTCGGCGGACCGGCCGGTCAGATCGCGCTGATGCACCGCATCCTAGTCGAGGAGCAGAAATGGCTGGGCGAGCGACGCTTCCTGCACGCGCTCAACTACTGCATGCTGCTGCCGGGGCCCGAGGCGATGCAGCTCGCCGTCTATATCGGCTGGCTGATGCACCGCACCATCGGCGGGCTGATCGCGGGGCTGCTCTTCGTGCTGCCCGGCGTCGCGGCGATCATGACGCTGAGCTGGATCTACGCGCTCTACGGCAATGTCGGGCCGGTCGAGGCGCTGTTCTTCGGGCTCAAGGCGGCGGTTCTGGCCATCGTCGTGCAGGCGGTGGTCCGGATCGGGTCCCGCGCGTTGAAGAACGGTGCGATGCTGGCGGTCGCCGTGGCCTCCTTCGTGGCGATCTTCGTCTTCGCCGTGCCGTTTCCGCTGATCGTGCTCACCGCCGGGCTGATCGGCTTTCTCGGCGCGCGTGCGGGGCTGCCGGCCTTCCAGGATGGCGGCGGGCACGGCAAGGTGGGCGCCGTGCAGGTCGACGACGCCGAGACGCTGCTGGGCGAGGAGACGCCGGAGCATACCCGCGTCAACCGCGCCTGGGCGCTGCGCGTCTCCTCGGTTCTGCTCCTGCTCTGGTTGACGCCGGTCGCACTCCTCTTTCTCCTGTCCGGCCCGGCCGATGTCTTCGCGCAGATCGCCGGGTTCTTCAGCGTCATGGCGGTGGTGACCTTCGGCGGCGCCTATGCGGTGCTGGCCTATGTCGCGCAGGAGGCGGTGCAGAATTTCGGCTGGCTCGCGCCCGGCGAGATGCTCGACGGGCTGGGCATGGCCGAGACCACGCCGGGGCCGCTGATCATGGTGACGCAGTTCGTGGGCTTCATGGGCGCCTATCGCGACGCCGGGGGCCTGCCGCCGCTGCTGGCGGGCACGCTGGGCGGGCTGCTGACCACATGGGTGACCTTCATGCCCTGCTACCTGTGGATCTTCCTCGGCGCCCCCTTCATCGAGCGCATGCGTGGCAACAAGGTGCTGGGCGCCGCCCTGACCGCGATCACCGCCGCCGTGGTGGGGGTGATCCTGAACCTCGCGATCTGGTTCGGGATGCACGTGATCTTCGAGGATGTCAGACCCGTCACGGGCATGGGCGTCGACATGGAACTGCCGGTGCCCGCTTCGGTCGACCTCGCGGCGCTGGCCCTGGTGGTGCTGGCCGCCATCGCCGTGTTTCGCCTCCGCCTCGGCCCGGTCACGGTGCTGGCCGCATGCGCGGCGGCGGGCATGGTGATCGGGGCCGTGGGCTGGGCCTAGGCGCCGGGCAGGGCGCCGGCACCCCGCCTTCACTTGCCCGGCGCTTCGGCCGACGATCTGGCGATAGAGCGCTGGGTCGGTGTCGGCCTCGGGGCCGAAGAGGAGCACCCGCGCCGCCGCATCCGGCGGGCGCACGCGATCCTGACTGCGCCTCTCGTTTCTGGGTCGGCTGCGCCCCGTGCGAATTGACGCCGGGTGTCACCGACCTGCCGCAGCGCGCCTGGACGGGCTGTCCGCCGGTCGGCGCCTTTCCCGTGGCAGAAATGTCATTGGATCAGCGTGCGAAACGGTACCGCGCCGGCCACGCCACAGAAATGCCCGACTTCATGAGGAAAAGTTAACAGGGGAACGGCTCGATCCGCCGCGGCGGTGGGGCGACATGACGGGATACGAGGGAACGAGATATGCGCAACCTGAAATTCACGGGCGGCATGAAAAATGCCGGCGTCTCGCTTGCGCTGGCTTTGGCCATGGCGGGCGGTGCCAAGGCCGATCCGGCGGCGATGGACGCGCTGGCCGAACGCGGTGCCGCCGCGATCGGGCGGCTGCACGCCAACGCGCAGCGGGCGCTGGTGACGGTCGCCCAGGACGAGGCCTTCACCGCCTATTTCGAAACCCACGAGAATGGCGACCGCCATCTCCACAAGGCGCGCATCGACCAGGTGTCGCTCGCCACGCAGGACCGGTTCCACGTCGAGGAGATGTGCCTGATCGACCCCAACGGCGCCGAAATCTCGCGCATCGTCGGCGACCAGATCGCGCATGACCTCGCCACCGACGAGGCGGACGCCTCGTTCTTCGCGCCCGGCTTCGCCACCGCGCATCGGCAGGTCTATACCTCGCCGATCTACCTGTCGCCGGATGCCGACAAATGGGTGGTGGCCTATGTCACCCCGGTGATGGTCGGCGACGACAAGCGTTCGATCCTGCATTACGAGCACGCCTTCACCGCCTATGGCGACGTGCTGCAGCGGCTGGCCGCGAACGGCCCGGGCGAGTTGATGATCGTCGCCGATACCGGCCACGTGATCTATGACAGCCGTCAGGAGATCCCGACCGCGCGGGTCGGCGATCTCGAGGCGCGCGACGACTATTTCGAGCGGTTCGAGTTTGCCGGTCTCGACCTCGCGGGGTTCCGCGCGGCGATCGGCCAGGACGCGACCAGCGGTCAGGGCCGCATCGAGGCCGGTGACGTGGCGCGCGACGCCGCCTTCCGCGTCATCGGTCCCTGGACGCTCATCGGCTGGCAGGACAGCTGATCATGGCGAGGCGCATCCCCGATCTCGGTTGGGCGCGGGCGGGGCTGCGTCTCAAGGTCTCGGCGACGCTGTTCGCCTGCGCGGTGGCATCGCTCGGCATCGGCACGGTGGTCGCCACCCAGTTCGGCGAGCGCGCCCTGCAGACCGAGATGGCCGACAAGGTCACCCGCGCGCTGCAGGCCGACATGCATGATTTCGAGCGGTTGCTCGACCGCGCGATGTACGACCTGACCACCCTTTCCGAGACGGCCGCGATGCAGGACGTGCTGATCGCCGACGGCATCGGCGAGATCGCGCGTTCGCTGCGGATGGTGCGGACCCGCTACCGCGAGTTCGGGGCCTTCGTGGTGACCGACGACACCGGCACGGTGATCGCGGCCGAGGGCGCCGACACTGCGCCCGGCGACAGCTTCACCTTCGACCAGCTGGGGCGCAGCCTCGAGGGCCTACCGATGGTGGGCCAGTTCGACGCCCATCCCGAGCTTGCCGACGACTCCTTCCTGTTCAGCGTGCCGATCCGGGCCGAGTACGACCCGCTGACCGTGATCGGCGTGCTGTCCGGCGTGATCGACATGTCCCAGCTGCAGGCGCAGCTCGCCCGGATCCAGATCGTCGACGAGGCGCAGGGCGCCGAGCGGGCGCTGCTCTTGTGCGACGGCGAGGGCCGGCTGATCTACCGCACGCCGGACCCGGCCGCCGACGCCATCGTCGGCCGCCTGATGGACGCCGCGGTCAAGGCAGGGGCGGCCCAGCCGGTGGCCCGTGGCGGTGATCTCGTGACCGCGGCGGACATGCCCCGCGGCAGCGCCTTCGATCACCTCGACCTGCAGATGGTCGCCGGCGTCACCGAGCAGGCGGTGTTCGGCAGCATCGATCAGCTCAAGCGCAACCTCGCCCTGACCACCGCCCTGATCGCGCTGGTCATGCTGGTCCTCGGCCGGTTCGGCGCCCGCAGCCTGACCAACCCGATCACCGCCATGAGCGCGGCGATGAACCGGCTGTCGCAGCACAGCCGCGACGACGACCGCGTGCCCGAGGTCGACGGGCTGATCGCACCCGCCATCCTCACCCGCAAGGACGAGATCGGCGTGCTGGCGCGCAGCTTCCGGCGGCTGATCTCGCAGCTCGCGGAGGCCCGCCAGCGGCTGATCGAGCAGTCCGAGGCCGAGATCGCCCAGCGCGCCATCCAGCTCGACGCCGCGCTCAACAACATGTCGCTCGGCCTGTGCATGTTCGGCCCAGACGGCAAGCTGGTGGTGCACAACCACCGCTTCGAAGAGATCTACGGCCTGTCCGTCGAGGCGCTCCAGCCCGGCATGGCGATCGGCGAGCTGCTCGACGTGATCCGCGGCGCCGGCCACGACCCCGATGGCGAGGACCTCGATTTCGTCTCGGTTCTGGCGCGGCGCGACGGCAACCGGGTGACGCGCAGCCATCTCGCCACCACCGGCGACGGCCGCTCGGTGTCGATCTCCTGCGTGCCGATGCCCACGGGCGGCTGGGTCGCCACCTTCGAGGACGTGACCCAGCGCAAGCATGACGAGGCCCGGATCGAGCACATGGCGCATCACGACGCGCTCACCGACCTGCCCAACCGCCTGCTGTTCTCGCGCCGGATCGAAGAGACCATCGCCAGCTCGGCGCGTGGCCGCGAGCACGCGGTGTTCTATCTCGATCTCGATCATTTCAAGTCGGTCAACGACCTGCACGGCCACCCGATCGGCGACGAGCTGCTGCGCCAGGTGGGCGCGCGGCTGCAGGGCTGCCTGCGCCCCACCGGCGTCGTGGCCCGTTTCGGCGGCGACGAGTTCGCCATCGTCGAGAGCGACATCTCCTCGGGCGAGGAGGCGCGCAAGCTCGCCGAGCGGATCATCGAGGAGATCTCCCGGCCCTTCGAGATCGACGATCACCTGGTCGTGGTCGGCACCAGCATCGGCATCGCGCTCTATCCCGGCGATGGCGGCGACGCCGAGACGCTGGTCAAGGCGGCCGACATGGCGCTCTACCGGGCCAAGGCCGACGGCCGCAACGGCTTCCGCTTCTTCGAGCAGGAGATGGACAGCTCGATGCAGCGGCGACGCCTGCTCGAGCGCGACCTGCGGCTTGCGCTCAAGAATGACGAGCTGGAGGTGTTCTACCAGCCGATCGTCAATATCGGCACCAGCCGGGTCAGCTGCTTCGAGGCGCTGCTGCGCTGGACCCATCCCGAGCGCGGCGCGGTCTCCCCGGCCGAGTTCATCCCGCTGGCCGAGGAGATCGGCCTGATCGGCGAGATCGGCCACTGGGTGCTGGAGCGCGCCTGCGAGGCCGCCTCCGGCTGGCCCGAGCATGTCCGCATCGCGGTCAACCTCTCGCCGGCCCAGTTCCGCGCCCACAGCCTCGTCGACCAGGTCGCGCGGGCGCTGGAGCGCACCGGTCTCGCGCCGCACCGGCTTGAGCTGGAGATCACCGAATCGATCCTGCTGCGGCAGACCGATCTGGTGCTGACGATCCTCAAGCAGCTGCGGGCCATGGGCGTGCGCGTCTCGATGGATGATTTCGGCACCGGCTACAGCTCGCTGGGCTATCTGCGCTCCTTCCCCTTCGACAAGATCAAGATCGACCGCTCCTTCATCCGCGATGTCGAGAAGGGCGGCGACGCGCTGTCGATCGTGCGGGCGATCACCGGTCTGGGGGCGAGCCTCGGCATGACCACCACCGCCGAGGGGGTCGAGACCATCGAACAGCTCAGCCGGCTGCGCTCCGAGGGCTGCGACGAGGTGCAGGGCTTCTATTACAGCCCGGCGGTCCGGCTCGAAGCGGTGCAGGCGCTGCTCGACGGCATCGGCGCGGTGCCGCAGCCCGGCTCGAAGGTTCCGACGGCGTTGAGCGCCTGAGGCGGCGGCGCGCCATTATCGCACCGCCGGACCCCACCGGGCCCGGCGGTCTGGGCCGTGCCCGGGCCGCAAAGCCCCGCGACGCTCGAAACAAAGGACCGAAGACCGGCCAGACTTTGCCCCATTCAGCCCCCAATCGGGTGGTGATGTGAGCCTGACCATAAACGGCGGGGGCGCGTCATGGCTGTCTATCTCTTCTCGGGCTTCACCGAATCCGACCTGACGACCAAGGACCACATCGCCGTCGGCGACCCGATCGACGTGCCCGGCGCGACCACCCACAGCTTCCGCCTCGAGGATGACGACGCCCGGATGTCGGGCGACACGATCACCGAGGGCCAGAGCGACGACCGCACCCAGAGCGTCAGCATACGCAAGGGCACCACGAATGTCGTCGACGGCCCGATCTATCTCGACGAGGTCTACACGCTCGAAGACCCCGATGGAAACCGCTACACCATGTACGAGATGGAGGTGGAGGGCACCGGCGAGGACTTCTACGTCTTCCAGGACCCGCCGCCGCCGCCGGGCACCAAGCTAATGGTCGTCGGCCGCGAGGACGCCACCGCCGGCGACGTCTCCTACGACCAGTTCTCGGGCAATGACGGCTTCGAAGCCAACGATCGCGAGGTCGGGACGGTCCATGGCGGGCCGGGCAACGACACCATCGCCGGCACGCCGGGCGACAACGTCCTCTATGGCGGCGCGGGCGACGACAAGATCAGCGGCGGCAACGGCGCCGACCAGATCTATGGCGGCGACGGCGACGACACCCTGAACGGCGAAGCTGGCAACGACACGCTCTATGGGGGCGCGGGCAACGACGTGGTCGAGGGCGGCACCGGCGACGACCAGCTCTATGGCGGGGAGGGGGCCGACAGCCTCTATGGCGGCCATGGCAGGGACACCCTCAATGGCGGTGCGGGCGCCGACACGCTCTATGGCGGCGAGGATGACGACCTCTTCGTGCTGGAGGACGGCTTCGGCGCCGACCGGATCTATGGCGGCGGCGTCGCGAACGGCACCGATGTCGACCGGATCGACCTGAGCGGGCTGAGCTCGGGCGTCGAGATCACCTATACCGGCGAGGAATCCGGCACCATCCGGCAGGGCGACAGCCTCGCCCGCTTCGAGGAGATCGAGCGCATCGACGGCACTGCCCATGGCGACCGGATCGACGCCTCGGCCCGCAGCGACGCCGCCACCATCGACGGCGGTGCCGGCAACGACACGATCATCGGCGGGGCGGGCAACGACACGCTGTCGGGCGGCGCCGGCGCCGACCGGATCGCCGGCGGGGCGGGCAATGACCGGATCGATCTCGGCACCCAGCCGGGCGAGGCCGACACCGTCGTGCTCTCGGATGGCGACGGCCAGGACGTGGTGCTGAACTTCGAGCCGCCGGTCGAGAACCCGAATGGCAGCTGGACCGCGATCGACCGGATCGACGTGTCGGGCCTGCACGATGCCAACGGCCAGCCGGTCAACATCTGGGACGCGACCGTGACCTCGGCCGACAATGGCGACGCGATCATCACCTTTCCGGGTGGCGAGAGCCTCCGCCTTGTCGGCGTGACCGCCGCCCAGGTCAGCTCCCCCGGCGCGATGACGGCGATGGGCATCCCGCCCTCGGACGGCACCATCACCGGCACCGCGGGGGACGATGTGATCACCCCGGGCTGGGCCGATGCCGATGGCGACCGGGTGGATTCGTCCGACGCCATCCTCGAACGCCACAGCGGCGACGACGACCTGATCCTCGCCGGGGCGGGCAACGACATCGTCGAGGCCGGGGCCGGGAACGACACCATCGTCGGCGGCAGCGGCGACGACGAGCTCTATGGCGGCACCGGCAGCGACCGCTTCGTGCTGTTCAACGGCTTCGGCCATGACCGGATCGCGGGTGGCGAGGACACGGGGGGCGACGATGTCGACAAGATCGACGGCAGCCACCTGTCGCAGGGCATGGACGTCACCTTCACCGGCGATGAGGCGGGCCGCCTCGAAGCGGGCACCGACAGCGCCGAGTTCAAGGAGATCGAGGCGGTGCAGGGCAGCGGGCAGGCCGACCGGATGGACGCCTCCGCGACCACCGGGGGCATCTCGCTCTCCGGCGGCGGCGGCGACGACACGCTGATCGGCGGCAGCGGCGAGGACCACCTCGCCGGGGGCACCGGCAATGACGTCCTCACCGGCGGTCGCGGCGCCGACCGTCTGAATGGCGGCGACGGCAACGACACGCTGCGGATGTCGCACGGCGACGGCGCTTCGGGCGGGGCGGGCGACGATTTGTTCCTGTTCGAGGATTTGGGTGAGACCGGGACCGGCGACACCACCGTCAATGGCGGCGAGGGTTTCGATACGCTCGACCTCGGCAAGGCCGCGCGGATGGAGACGCTCAGCATGACGAGCGGGCCCGACGGCTATTCCGGCTCGGTGCAGATGGACAACGGCTCCACCATGCGCTTCTCGCAGATGGAGCGGGTGATCTGCTTCACCGCCGACACCCGCATCGCCACGCCCTTCGGCCCGCGCCGCGCCGCCGATCTGGCGGTGGGCGATTTGGTGCTGACCCGCGACAATGGCCCGCGGCCGCTGCGGTGGGTCGGCAGCCGCCGCACCACCGCAGTTGGTCCGCGCGCGCCGATCCGGATCCGGCCCGGCGTGCTGCCGGGGCTGGAGCGCGACCTGCTGGTGTCGCCGCAGCACAGGATGCTGTTCGAAGGCTACCGTGCGCAGCTGCTGTTCGGCGCCGACGAGGTGCTGATCGCCGCGCGCTACCTCGTCGACGGCTACGACGTGACGGTGGAGCGGGGCGGCGAGGTGCACTACGTCCACCTGCTGTTCGACGCCCACGAGATCGTCATGGCCGAGGGCGCCGCGACCGAGAGCTTCCAGCCCGGCCTGCGCGGCATCATCGGTCTCGACGCGCCCTCGCGCGAGCGGCTCTTCACGGTCTGCCCGCAGCTGCGCGCGATGCCCGATGGCTGGGGCCGGTCGGCCCGCCCGACGCTCCGGGCGCACGAGGCGCGCGCGCTGCTCGCCGCTTGAAAAAGGGGTGTCTGCAAACCGTGTTGGATTACCTGGCGGACAAAATCGAAACTCGGCATCCATCGCAACTGATGTGAAACAAGAACCGACAATGACCGCTGCCTATCGCTTGCCCGAGGCATTGGAGACCGAGCGCTATCGCCTCAGACGCCTTCGGGTGGAAGATGCTCCAGCTATCTTTGACGCCTACGCGTCCGATCCTGTTGTCACGAAGTATCTGACATGGAGGCCGAGCGAGACCGAGGCGGAAACTGCTGCCGTCCTCAAAATCCTGTCAAGCAACTGGGATCGGGGCGAAAGCTTTCCGATGGTCGCGTTCCATCGTGAACAACCCGAGGACCTGCTTGGCATGTTCGAGGCCCGGCTGATCGGTTCGCGGGTAAACTATGGATACGTCCTCAAGGCCACTGCTTGGGGTAAGGGATGCGCTTCGGAAGTCATGCGCGCGCTCATTCCGCATGCGCTGTCCCATCCGGAGATATTCAGAACGGAAGCATATTGCGATGTCGACAATTCGGCATCGGCTCGAGTGCTGGAGAAGGCGGGCATGATCCGCGAGGGAACCCTGCGCCGCTACCTTGTTCATCCGAATGTTTCGGATGAACCGCGCGATTGCCTTGTCTATTCGAAGGTCGCGTAGAAGCCTCAAGGAGGCACCCGCACGGTGTGCGGACACTCCCTGAAGAAGGCGCGGGGGTCTCCCCCCCGCGCCCATGGCCCTCAGAGCCGGATCACGAAGCGGGCGAAGCCGTCCGGCCCGTCGCCAGCAGGCGCGATCTGCACGCCCTTCACGTCGTTGAGATACTCGGCCGCCCGCGGGCCGGTGTCGAACAGCACCGAGGTGCCGTCGAGCGGCGTGAAGTGCCAATTGGCGTCGGCCGAGGGGCTGATCGTGCCCTGTTCGACGATGTAGCGCACGATCACGTCGCGGTTGGTGTCGGGCGCCTCGAACACGATGGTCGAGCCATCCGCGCCGGGGAAGCTGCCGCCGCCGGTGGCGCGGTAGTTGTTGGTGGCGACGATGAACTCCTGTTCGGAATCAATGGGCTGGCCCTCGAACTGAAGGTTCTTGATCCGGCTGGCATCGGGGTTCACCACGTTGCCCTCGCGGTCGAACTTCGACGGCTCGGAGAGGTCGATCTCATAGGTCACCCCGTCGATCACGTCGAAATTGTAGGACGGGAATTCGGGGTTCAGCAGGACCTGGTCCTCCTGTCCCGGTTCGACCTGGTTGAACATGCCCGCCGAGCGCTCAAGCCAGTCCTTGACCTGCGCGCCGGTGATCCGCACCGCCCGCACCGTGTTCGGGTAGAGGTAGAGATCGGCCACGTTCTTGATCGCCACGTCGCCGGTCGGCACGTCGGTATAGTATTCCGGACCGCCGCGACCGCCCGCCTTGAAGGGCGCCGCCGCCGAGAGGATCGGCAGACCCTCATGCTCGGTGCCGGCCAGCATCTGCTCGATGTACCAGCGCTGCGCGTTGGAAACGATCTGCACCGACGGGTCGTCGGCCACCAGCGCGAAGTAGCTATGCAGCGGCGCGTCGGTCTTGCCCACCGCGCGGCGCACGTAGTCGAGCGTCTCCTGGTGCTCCTGCGCGACCGATTCCAGCACCGGCTCGAAGCTCTCCACCAGCGGCGTGATCGACCGGTCCTCGCCGCGCTCGTAGATCGGGCGCGCCTCGACCTCGGCCTCGGCCACGCGCCAGCCTTCGCCGTCGCGTTCGATCATCAGGTCGACGAGACCCATGTGGCTGCCCCAGAAGCCCGCCATCACGCCCGGCTTGCCGCCGATCGTACCGGCGGCGACGTCGACCCCCTCATGCCCCTCGTAATCGGGGCCGGGGAAGACGAGGTGGCTGTGCCCGGTCAGGATCACGTCGATCCCCTCGACCCGCGCCAGCGGGATCGCGGCGTTCTCCATGCCTTCCTCGTGCTCGGCCGCGCCGATGCCGCTATGGCTCAGCGCGATGACGATGTCGGCGCCTTCCTCGCGGATCTTGGGGACATAGGCCTCGGCGGCGCGGACGATGTCGCGCGGCTCGACCTTGCCCTCGAGATGCTTGCGGTCCCAGTTCATGATCTGCGGCGGCACGAAGCCGATCACGCCGATCCGGATCGGATGGGTTTCGCCGTCGCCGGTGGTGATCTCGCGGTCGAGGATCACGTAGGGCGGCACCAGAGTCTCGTCCTCGATGATGCTCTCGCCCTTGGTCGTCACGACGTTGGCCGAGACGATCGGGAAGGCGGCGCCGGCGACCGAGTTCATCAGGAAGTCTAGCCCGTAGTTGAACTCGTGGTTGCCGAGCGTCGAGGCGTCGAAGCCGAGCGTGTTCATCGCCTCGATCACCGGGTGCATCGCGCCTTCGGGCATGCCGCGCTCATAGGCGATGTAGTCGCCCATCGGGTTGCCCTGCAGGAAATCGCCATTGTCGAACAGCACCGAGTTGGTGGCCTCGGCGCGGATGTCCTCGATCAGCCGCGCGGTGCGGGCGAGGCCGACCGTGTCGATCTCCTTGTCGGCGTAATAATCATAGGGGTAGACGTGGACGTGGATGTCCGTCGTCTCCATGATGCGCAGATGCGCCTGTCCACCCTGGGCCCTGACCGAGAAAGGGTGCAGCGCCAGCATGGCCGAGCTTCCGGCGAGAAAGCCGCGGCGGTTCAGGATCAGTGTCATGATCGTCTCCCTGCTGTCGGGGGTCGTGCGCCCCCGTGTCATGCCGGCAGGGTAACGGCTTCGCGTTACAGGGGAATGACCTTTCGCATCTTGCCGTAGCGGAAAGGCGGCGTCGGGTCAGGCGTGGAGGCGCTCCGCGGTCTCAGGCGGAAAGGCGATCAGCGCCGCCAGCCCCTCGGGCCGCCAGTCGAATTCGAGCCGCCCGCCCGCCGCCTCGACCATGCTTCGGATGATCGCGGCGCCGTTGCGCCGCTGCGGCGGCGCCACCTCCGGGCCGCCGCTCTCGCGCCAGCGCAGCGCGAGGCCCTCGGCCTCATCGACCGCGATCTCGACCCGGCCCGTGGCGCGGCTCAGCGCGCCGTGCTTGACCGCGTTCGCGGCCAGCTCGTGCAGCGCCAGCGTCAGCGCCGAGACCGCGGCCCCCGGCACCCGCGCATCCGCGCCGACCAGCTCCAACTGCGCCGCGCCCACCGGCGCATAGGCCGCGAGCAGCGGCTCGATCAGCGGGCGCAGCCGCACCGTCTCGTCCGGCGGGGTGGCGAAGGCGCGGAAATGCGTGTCGCTGAGCGCCCTGAGCCGGCGCTCGATCTGCACGGCCAGCGCTTGCGGGTCGCTTTCGTCCCGGGCCGACATGCGGATCGTCACCGACATCACGTTGACGATGTTGCGGAGCCGGTGCTCCAGCTCGCGCGTCGCCAGCTCGCGGCCGCGCCGCTCGGCCTCGCGCTGCGGGGCGGCGTCCATCTGCGTGCCGAAGAAGAACCGCGCGCGGCCATTCTCGTCGTCGAGCGGCCCGATCTGCAGGGTGTTGATGAAGGCCTCGCCATTCTTGCGGTAATTGACCAGCTCGACCGTGCCGACCCGTCGCTCCGCCAGGATGCGGCCGATCTCCTCGACGCTCTGCGGGGTGGTCGCCGGGCCCTGCAGGAACCGGCAATTGCGGCCCAGCGTCTCCTCGGGCGGATAGCCGGTCAGCTCGCAGAAGGCGGCGTTGACATAGACGATCGGGTTGTCGGGCAGGGTGGGGTCGGTGACGCAGAGCGGCAGCCGGGTGTGGCGGATCGTGGCCAGCAATCCTGCCTCGTCGAATCCCGGTGCGCAGGCCCAGAGCGGTTCGTCGGTTGCCAGCTTCATGTCGCGCCCTCCGATGTCGCCATCAGGACGGCCCCAAGGGAGAGTCGGGTCAACCCGAACGGCCCGGATGGCGGCGATATGACGTAGCGTCACGAGCGCGCCGCCGAGCTGGCGCCGGGACGCGGCAAACCTATGGGGAGCTTGACATGCGAAAGGGGCCGCACCCTCGGATGCGGCCCCTTCCGGCGTCTCGTGGCGGGGGCTTCAGCCCTCCGAGCCCTCGTCGTCATTGGCGGCGCCGCCGATGTCGTCGAACAGGCCCTGGATCTCGAACTCGGCAGCGGCTTCTTCTTCCGCGGCCAGTTCCTGGATCGACTTGCCCGACGCCTGCAGTTCGGCTTCTTCGGCCGAGCGCGCGACGTTGATCGCGATGGTCGCTTCGACCTCGGGGTGCAGAACCACGCTCACTTCGTGCAGGCCCAGCTCCTTGATCGGACCGCGCAGCACGACCTGCTTGCGGTCGAGGGTGAAGCCGTCGGCGGTCGCCGATTCCGCGATGTCGCGGGTGGTGACCGAACCGTAGAGCGCGCCGCCGTCGGAGGCGGAGCGGATCACGACGAACTGCTGTCCGTCGAGCTTCTCGGCCATCTTCTCGGCGTCTTTCTTCGATTCCAGGTTCTGCGCTTCGAGCTGCGCTTTCTGGTCTTCGAAGCGGGCCTTGTTGGCCTCGTTGGCGCGCAGCGCCTTGCCCTGGGGCAGAAGGAAGTTACGGGCGTAGCCGTCCTTCACCTTCACGATCTCGCCCATCTGGCCAAGCTTGGCCACACGTTCCAGAAGGATCACGTCCATGTGTCGGTCTCCTTATTTCACGGCGTAGGGCAGCAGCGCCAGGAACCGCGCGCGCTTGATCGCCTGGGCGAGCTTGCGCTGGTTCTTGGAGCCGACGGCGGTGATGCGCGAGGGCACGATCTTGCCGCGCTCGGAGATGTAGCGCTGCAGCAGACGCGTGTCCTTGTAGTCGATCTTCGGCGCGTTCTCGCCCTCGAAGGGGTCGGTCTTGCGGCGACGGAAAAACGGTTTGGTGGCCATTCTCTTATCCTTTCCTGGAGGCGATCAGCGGCGCTCGCGGCGCTCGCCGCGCTCTTCGCGCTTCTGCATCTGGACCGAGGGGCCCTCTTCGTGGGTGTCGACCTTGATGGTCAGGACACGCATCACGTCGTCATGCAGGCGCATCAGGCGCTCCATCTCCTGCACGGCGGCCGAGGGCGCGTCCGAACGCAGGAAGGCATAGTGGCCCTTGCGGTTCTTGTTGATCTTGTAGGCCATGGTCTTGACGCCCCAGTACTCGTTCTCGAGCACCTTGCCGCCATTGTCGGCGAGGACGGTCGAGAAGTGCTCGACGAGGCTTTCGGCCTGCGCGTTGGACAGGTCCTGACGCGCGATGAAGACATGCTCGTAAAGCGGCATGCGTTCTCCAGTTCGGTTTCTCGGCGCATTTCATAGAACGGGGCCTGAGCCTTCCGCTCCCCGTTCACGAGAGTCTGCGCGGTTCATGCGAATGCGCGGAAGGATGCGGCCTTATACAGACTGCGCGGCGCGGCGCAAGCCTCGCCCCGGCAGGGCGTTTGGACGCGACGTCGAAAACGCGGGACGCAACGTCATAACGCCTGTTTGGCGCCACAATCGCGCCCCGTTCGATGCTCAACCTCAAGTTATCCCGATCGTCGCCGTCCAGAGGTGTCCATCATGACCGCAGCCGTCCCGACCCGCTCCATCCGCGCGCCCTTCATCCTGGGCGGGCAGCGCCGATGGCAGAGGATCGCCATGCTGACCGCGTTCGCGGCCTGGGCCTTCGCATTGGGCGTCACCGCGGCGGTCGGGGCCATCTGGCTGTCGCCGATGGGGCTGAGCCTCGACGGCGAGCTGTGGCTGCGGCTGGTCGTGGCGGTGACGCTGGGCGGCGGGCTGGTCTGCTACGGCGCGCTGGGGCGCCGCGAAGAGATGCATTTCGATGCCGAGCGTCGGATGGTGCGGGCGGTGCTGCGGCGGCCCTCGGGCCGGGTCGAGCCGGTGGCGCGCTGGCGCTTCGAGGATTTCAGCGGGGTCGAGATCCGCAGCCGGGCCGAGGCGCGCAGCATGGCGCTGCGGGCCGAGCTGCATCTCGTCGGCCGCGGCCTGTCGGTCCGCGTCGCCGAGGGCGACCTCGACGCGATGACCGCGCTGGCCCGGCGGATCGAGGCCGAGCTGGGCCTCTCGGCACCGCGCGGCGGCCGGCTGTTCCGCCGCGGCGCCTGACGCTTTCTTGTCGTGGCGGCGCCAAGCCGCTATGCGATGGCCCGACGCACCGCATCACAAGGGAGCAGGGCCATGCGCGCATTCGTTTTTCCGGGGCAGGGGTCGCAGACAATCGGCATGGGCCGGGCGCTGGCCGAGGCCTATCCGGCGGCGCGCGACGTCTATGACGAGGTCGACGCCGCGCTGGGGGAAAAGCTCTCCACGCTGATCTTCGAAGGCGAGATCGAGACGCTGACCCTGACCCGCAACGCCCAGCCGGCGCTGATGGCGACCTCGATCGCGGCGATGGCCGCGCTCAAATCCGAAGGCATAGACGTCACCGCGGCGGATTTCGTCGCCGGTCACTCGCTCGGCGAATACTCGGCGCTCTGCGCGGCGGGCGCGCTGCGGCTCGACGACACGGCGCGGCTGTTGCGGCTGCGCGGAGAGGCGATGCAGCAGGCGGTGCCGGTCGGCGAGGGCGCGATGGCGGCGCTCTTGGGCCTCGATCTCGACACCGCCCGCGCGGTGGCCGAGGCCGCGGCGCAGGGCGATGTCTGCCAGGCCGCCAACGACAACGACCCCTCGCAGGTGGTGATCTCCGGCCACAAGGCGGCGGTCGAGCGGGCGCTCGACATCGCCAAGGAAAAGGGCGCCAAGCGGGCGATCCTGCTGCCGGTGAGCGCGCCGTTCCACTGCGCCCTGATGGCGCCCGCCGCCCGCGCCATGGCCGACGCGCTCGAAGGCGTCGAGATCCGCGAGCCTGCGGTGCCGGTCGTCGCCAATGTCCGCGCCGCGGCGGTCTCCGACCCGGCGCTGATCCGCACGCTGCTGGTCGACCAGGTCACCGGCGCGGTGCGCTGGCGCGAAAGCGTGGAATACATGGCCGGGCAGGGCGTGATCGAGTTCTGGGAGATCGGCGCCGGCAAGGCGCTGACCGGGATGATCCGCCGGATCGCCAAGGGCGCCGAGACCCGCGCCATCGGCACCCCCGAGGACGTGGCGGCGGCCAAGGGCTGATCCCGCTCCGGGCCGTATCCAAGACCAAGACGAAGATCCCGCCCGCGTGCCACGGCGCGCGGGCTGTGGTCCGGGCGCGGCCTTGCTGCTAAACCGGGCACAAACTGAGATCCTGAGGAGAAAGAAGATGTTCGACCTGACCGGCAAGACCGCCCTCGTCACCGGCGCCTCGGGCGGCATCGGCGGCGCCATCGCCACCGCGCTGCACGGCGCCGGCGCCACGGTGGGGCTTTCGGGCACCCGCACCGCGCCGCTCGAGGAGCTGGCGGCGAGCCTGGGCGACCGCGCCCATGTCCTGCCCTGCAACCTCTCGGATGCCGAGGCGGTGAACGCGCTGCCCAAGCAGGCGATCGAGGCGATGGGCGGGCTCGACATCCTCGTCAACAACGCCGGCATCACCCGCGACAACCTGTTCATGCGGATGTCCGAGGAAGACTGGGCGCAGGTGCTGGAGGTCAACCTCACCTCGACCATGCGGCTGTGCAAGGGCGTGGTGCGGCCGATGATGAAGGCCCGCTGGGGCCGGATCATCAACATCTCCTCGATCGTCGGCGCCACCGGCAACCCCGGCCAGACCAACTATGCCGCCGCCAAGGCGGGCATGGTCGGCATGTCCAAGTCGCTCGCCTACGAGGTGGCCAGCCGCGGCATCACCGTGAACTGCGTGGCGCCGGGCTTCATCGAGACGGCGATGACCGACAAGCTCAACGACGAGCAGAAATCCGGCATCCTCGGCCAGATCCCGTCGGGCCGCATGGGCACGCCCGAGGAGATCGCCGCCGCCGTGCTCTACCTCGCCAGCCCGGAAGCCGGTTACGTCACCGGTGCGACGTTGCACGTCAATGGTGGCATGGCGATGCTCTGAGCCACCGCATTCCGTGCAGGGAAGGGGGCGAAAGCGTTTGCGCCTCCCGAAATCTCTGCTACATGACCACGTGATTTGCCGAATTTGGCGCTTTGGCGCCGGTCGGTCAGCGGCCCGAGCGGGCACATCAAGCCGCCCCCTGGGGCAAGCAGTGAAAAGGCCCGGAGTGGCCGGAAAGACGTGAGGAATTGACATGAGCGACGTCGCCGATCGCGTGCGCAAGATCGTTGTTGAGCATCTGGGTGTCGAAGAGGACAAGGTCGTCGAGAACGCCTCCTTCATCGACGATCTGGGCGCCGACAGCCTCGACACCGTCGAGCTGGTCATGGCCTTCGAGGAAGAGTTCGGGATCGAGATCCCCGACGACGCCGCCGAGACCATCCAGACCTTCGGCGACGCGGTCCGCTTCATCAAGGAAGCGCAGTAACATAACGGGCCGCGCCTTCGGGACGCGGCACCGGGCCGGGATCTTCGGATCCGAGGCATGCAGCGGCACCCCACGGGGTGCCGTTCGCGTTTCCGGGCCCAGGTTTCGCGGCTCAGCCGGGCTGCGGCGCGACGCCTTCGGGCTCCGGCAGGGTCAGGATCGGCGCCACCGCGTCCTCCGGCAGCGGCCGCAGGAACTGCACGCCGACATAGTGGCGGTTGCGCCAGCGCGCCCGCGCCCCGATCCGCCGGTCGCCCAGCGTGATGATCACCGCCCCCAGCGGCCCCGGCTCGAACTCCGGATCGAGCCGTAGCTTGGCGCCGAGCCGACTGATATCGACGAGCCGGGTCTCGGTTTCCGACCGGCCGGCGCGCAACCGGGCCGGGAGGTTGACGGCATGTCGCCGGGCCTGGCGTCGACGGCGGCGGTTGCGCCGCGCCAGCAGGCGCCCGAGCAGCGTCCCGAGACCGGCCAGCACCAGCGCGCCCAGCCCCAGCCCGGCCAGATCGGCCATCCGCATCCCGGCGAGCCCGTCGCCCGTCGCCGGGCCGGGCCGTTCCTCGGCCTCGGGCCCCGCCTGCGGCCCCGCCGCGCGCTCGGGCGCGCAGGCATGGCGCGCCAG
Organism: Limimaricola variabilis; assembly: GCF_014195545.1. Classification (GTDB taxonomy): domain Bacteria; phylum Pseudomonadota; class Alphaproteobacteria; order Rhodobacterales; family Rhodobacteraceae; genus Limimaricola; species Limimaricola variabilis. The sequence goes on from NZ_JACIBX010000001.1 coordinate 106,179, forward strand.
CAGCAGCACGAGCCGCCCCTGCACCGCGCGCGCCGCGGGGGCGGCGAGACGGGCGTGGGCCGCGGCCTCGCCGTCGCGCCGTGCCAGCGTCACCGCCTCCTCGGCCAGCCGCAGCGCGGCGTCGAGATCGGCGCGGTGACGCGCCAGCGGGTGGCCGCGCAGGTCCCACATCGCCCGTTCGGTATCGATCCGGCGCAACGCCCGGTCGAGCCCGGCGAGGTCGCCCGCGCGGCTGCCCGCCGCGACCCGCCCCAGCGCCGCGATCGCCTCGCAGGCCGGGTCGGCGCGCAGCGGCGCCGCCATCAGCATCACGATCAGCGCCAGCCAAAGCCGCATCGAACCCTCCGTTTCGCGCATTTGACCCAAGGAGGCTGAAGGTGGCGTTAAGCCCGACTGGGCGGCGGGCCGCCAAATTCGACACGCCCGCGCTCTTGCTCCCGCGCGAAGCCCTGCGGTATCAGGGCGCGAGTTTTGACGAAGAGGATGGTCAGATGCGGCGAGTGGTCGTGACGGGGCTGGGGCTGGTGACGCCGCTGGCCGACAAGGTCGAGCCGAGCTGGGAGGCGATCCTGGCGGGAAAATCGGGCGCGGGCACCATCACCCGCTTCGACGCCGATCACTTGGCGACGAACTACGCCTGCGAGGTACCGCGCGGCGACGACGCCGACCCGGCGGTCCGGTTCGATCCGAACGCCTACATGGAGCCGAAAGAGCAGCGCAAGGTCGACGACTTCATCCTCTACGGCATCGCCGCCGCCCAGCAGGCGGTCGAGGATTCGGGCTGGATGCCCGAGGATGACGAAAGCCGCGAGCGCACCGGCGTGATGATCGGCTCCGGCATCGGCGGCCTGAACTCGATCGCCGAGACCGCGCTGCTCATTCGCGACAAGGGCCCGCGTCGCGTCTCGCCCTTCTTCATTCCCGGCGCGCTGATCAACCTGATTTCGGGCCAGGTCTCGATCCGCTACGGCTTCAAGGGGCCGAACCACTCGGTCGTCACCGCCTGCTCGACCGGCGCGCATGCCATCGGCGACGCGGCCCGGCTGATCAAGTACGGCTCGGCCGACGTGATGGTGGCCGGCGGCGCCGAGGCGGCGATCTCCGAGATCGGCATCGCCGGCTTCAACGCCTGCAAGGCGCTCTCGACCAAGCGGCGCGACGATCCGCAGGCCGCGAGCCGCCCCTATGACAACGACCGCGACGGCTTCGTCATGGGCGAGGGCGCGGGCATCGTCGTGCTCGAGGAATACGAGCACGCTAAGGCCCGCGGCGCCAAGATCTATGCCGAGGTGCTGGGCTACGGCCTGTCGGGCGACGCCTACCACATCACCGCGCCGTCGGAGGATGGCGAGGGCGGCGAGCGGGCGATGCGCGCCGCGCTCAAGGATGCCGGGATCACGGCCGACAAGATCGACTACATCAACGCGCACGGCACCTCGACCATGGCCGACACGATCGAGCTCGGCGCGGTGGAGCGGCTGATGGGCGAGGCGGCCAGGAACGTCACCATGTCCTCGACCAAGTCGATGACCGGCCACCTCTTGGGCGCGGCTGGCGCGATCGAGGCGATCTTCTCGATCCTCGCGATCCGCGACCAGGTCGCGCCGCCGACCATCAACCTCGACAACCCGGCGGTCGAAACCGTCGTCGACCTCGCGCCCAACGCCAAGCGCGAGCGCAAGATCGACGTGGCGCTGTCGAACAGCTTCGGCTTCGGCGGCACCAATGCGAGCGTGCTCTTCGGCCGGGTCGCCTCCTGATGTGGCGTCATCTCGCCTCGAACACGATCACCTTCATGATCGTGGGGCTCGCAGGCGCCGCCGGCGTGATCGCATGGGGCGTCAACGAGTATTCGGGCGAGGGCCCGCTTGAAACGGCGATGTGCCTGCGCGTCGAGCCGGGCACCAACATGCGCGCCGTGAGCGCCCGGCTCGAGGAGCAGGGCGCGATCGGCTCGGCGCCGATCTTCCGCATCGGCGCCGAGTATTCCGAGAAGGCCGGCCAGCTCAAGGCCGGCAGCCACCTGATCCCCGAGCAGTCGTCGATGGAGGAGATCCTCGACATCGTGACCCGCGGCGGTGCCTCCACCTGCGGCACCGAGATCCTCTACAAGATCGGCGTCAACGCGGTGGCCGCCGAGGTGCGCGAGCTCGACCCCGCGACTTCGAGCTACACCGAGCTGGCGGAGTTCGACCCGACCGCCGAGGGCGTCGAGATCCCGGCCGAATACGAGACCATGCGCGAGCGCGCCGACACGCGCTACCGCATCTCCATGGCCGAGGGCGTGACCTCCTGGCAGGTGGTGCAGGCGCTCAACGCGATCGACACGCTCGACGGCGATGTCGAGGAAATCCCTGCCGAGGGCAGCCTCGCGCCCGATAGCTACGAGATCGCGCCCGGCACCCAGGTCGCGGCGGTGCTCGAGCGGATGGAGGCCGCGCAGGCGGCGATCCTCGCCGAGACCTGGGAGAACCGGGCCGAGGACCTGCCGCTTGAGACGCCGGAAGAGGCGCTGATCCTCGCCTCGATCGTCGAGAAGGAAACCGGCGTCGCCGCCGAGCGGCCGCAGGTCGCCAGCGTCTTTGTCAACCGGCTGCGGCAGGGCATGCCGCTGCAGACCGACCCGACCGTGATCTACGGCATCACCGAGGGCAAGGGCGTGCTCGGGCGCGGGCTGCGGCGCAGCGAGCTGCAGGCCGAGACGCCGTGGAACACCTATGTGATCAACGGTCTGCCGCCGACGCCGATCGCCAACCCGGGCCGCGCCGCGATCCAGGCGGCGCTCAACCCGGCGAGCACGGATTACGTGTTCTTCGTGGCCGACGGCACCGGCGGTCACGCCTTTTCCGAGACGCTGGCCGAGCACAACAGCAACGTCGCCAAGTGGCGCGAGATCGAGGCGCAGCGCGCTGCGGGAAATTGATTTTCCGTAAACGGACCGGTCGGTTACGGCCCATTCCTCAGATCGCCGAGATTGACTTTTGGCACGCAGTGTCTTAGGGTAAACGTCAGGCTGAGACAAATGCACGGCGGCCCCGGAGAAATCCGGGGCCGCCTTTTTTCGTGCCCGCGTCCCAGCCGTAGGTTGAGGAGGAACAGGCATGACGACGGATGACACAGGCGGCGTGACGGCGGCCGAACAAGCCGCGCGCCGCAAGGAGTGGGAGGATGCGTGGACGCTGCTCTCATCGGTGCGCTCCACGCTGGCGGACCTGCTGGAAGCGGCCCGCTACGAGACCGGCGTACCAAAGGAAATTTCCAAGAAGATCAGCGATCTGGAAAGCGCGCTTAAGGCGGCGTTCGAAGTGGAGAGGCGTTTCAATGACTGGCTCAAGCGACAGGATGGCGGCCTCGCCGCAGGCGAGATCGACCTCGACGATGCCTGGCGGCGGATCACTTGCCGGCTGGATCGCCTGCGCGCCTGCTGCCGAGAGGACCGCCTTTCTTGACGGGCTCGACCCGGCCGCGCTGGCGGCGCTGCCGCATCTGTTCGATCTCTGGGCGCTGCCGCATCAGCGGCCGCCAGGCGGCGACTGGCGGACATGGGTGATCTTGGGCGGTCGCGGCGCGGGCAAGACCCGGGCCGGGGCGGAATGGGTGCGCGGTCAGGTGGAGGGTCCGCGCCCGCGCGATCCCGGCCGGGCGCGACGCGTGGCGCTGATCGGCGAGACGCTCGACCAGGCGCGTGAGGTGATGGTCTTCGGCGATAGCGGCCTCATGGCCTGTGCGCCGCCCGACCGGCGGCCGGACTGGTCGGCGACCCGCCGGATGCTGACTTGGCCCAACGGCGCCACGGCGCAGATCTTCTCGGCGCATGACCCCGAGGCGCTGCGCGGCCCGCAATTCGACGCCGCCTGGGCCGACGAGTTGGCCAAGTGGAGGCGCGGGCAGGAGGCGTGGGACATGCTGCAATTCGGGCTGCGGTTGGGCGATCCGCGCGCCTGCGTCACCACCACCCCGCGCAACGTCGCGGTGCTGCGCGACCTGCTGGCTGCCGACAGCACCGTGACCACCCATGCGCCGACCGAAGCGAACGCCGCCAATCTCGCGCCGGGCTTCCTGGACGAGATGCGTCGCCGCTACGCCGGGACACGGCAGGGCCGGCAGGAGCTCGACGGCGTGCTGCTGGCCGATGCCGAGGGGGCGCTGTGGACCGCCGCGATGCTGGCCGCCTGCGTGGTCGAGGGGGCGCCCGATCTCGACCGGATCGTGGTCGCGGTCGACCCCTCGGTGAGTGCGCATGCAGGCTCCGACGCCTGCGGCATCATCGTGGCGGGCGCGGTCACGCAGGGCCCGCCCGCCGACTGGCGGGCCTATGTGCTCGAGGACGCGACCGCGCTCCGCGCCTCGCCGCAGGGCTGGGCGCGCGCCGCCTGTGCCGCGATGGAGCGGCACGGGGCTGAGCGGATGGTGGCCGAGGTCAACCAGGGCGGTGCGCTGGTCGAGACGGTGGTGCGGCAGGTCGACCCGCTGGTGCCGTTCAAGGCGCTGCATGCCGGGCGCTCCAAGGGGCTCCGGGCCGAGCCGGTCGCCGCGCTCTACGAACAGGGCCGGGTGCACCACCTGCGCGGGCTCGGTGCTGCACGAACTGCCGCCCGGCACTGGGGCAGCGTGCGCATCTGCGCGCGGCCGAGCGGGGCGGCGATCTGGCGATCTCGTGGATCCGGCGGGCCCGGAGCGGGGCCGATGCCTGGGCCGGGCGCGAGGTGCCGCTCGACGTGCCGCGCGAGGCCTATCTGCTGCGGATCCTGTCGGAGGGGCTGCTGCGGCGCGAGGTCGAGCTGCAAACGCCGGGCTTCAGCTATGACGCGGCAATGCGGGCCGCCGATGGGGCGACGGGGCCGCTGGTGGTGCAGGTGGCGCAGGTCACGGACGCCTGGGGGGCGGGGCCCTTCGCCACGCTGGCGGTGCCCGGGGGAGGCCGATCCTGCCGGGTTGCCTCGATCGCGGGGTGGCGGCGCTGCTGGCGGCGCGGCCCGAGGCCCGGCCGGCGCTCGCCGGGCGGATCGTCGCGGAGGCGCGCGCCGCCGATGCCTGGCGGCGGCGGATGGGCCGGGCGCACCCGCTTTGGGGCGACGGATCGCTGATGGCGGCGGCGCTGCGGCACCCGGCCCGGCCGCTGTCGCCCTCGCTCGGGCCGGAGGCGCGCGCGGCGTTGCGGCAACTGCTCGATGCCCTTGACGCGGCTTCGGGGCTTTGATCTTGGCGCGCAGGCCCTATCTTGGGCAGACGAGGACGCGGGATCAGGAGGCCATGGCGATGGCGACACCACAGGCGCAACTGGCCGAAATCGACCCGGTCTGGAGCCGAATTCGCGGCGAGGCGGAGGACGCGATCGCGGCCGAGCCGCTGATGGGCGGGCTGGTGCATTCCAGCGTGCTGCACCACCAGAGCTTTGCCTGCGCGCTGGCCTACCGGCTGTCGCTCAAGCTCGCCTCCGACGAGATGCCCGCGCAGATCCTGCGCGAGATCATCGACGGCGCCTATGCCGCCGAGCCGGAGCTGGTGGTTTCGGCCCGCGCCGACCTGGTCGCCACCTATGAGCGCGACCCGGCCTGCCATCGCTTCCTGCAGCCGCTGCTGTATTTCAAGGGCTACCAGGCGATCCAGTCCTACCGGCTCGGCCATTGGCTGTGGCAGGAAAACCGCCGCGACCTCGCCTATTTCGTGCAGATGCGGGTCTCCGAGACCTTCGGCGTCGACATCCACCCGGCGGCCCGGATCGGCCGCGGCGTGATGATCGACCACGCCCATTCGGTGGTGATCGGCGAAACGGCGGTGGTCGGCGACAACGTGTCGATGCTGCATTCGGTGACGCTCGGCGGTACCGGCAAGGAAGAGCAGGACCGCCATCCCAAGATCGGCAACGGCGTGCTGATCGGTGCCGGTGCCAAGGTGCTGGGCAACATCCGGATCGGCGACTGCTCGCGGATCGCGGCCGGGTCGGTGGTGCTGATCGACATCCCGGCCTGCAAGACCGTGGCGGGCGTGCCCGCGCGGATCGTCGGCGAGGCGGGCTGCGCCCAGCCCTCGGTGTCGATGGACCAGACCTTCAAGGGCGAGTAGCCCTGCCGCGGGGCGCGGGGCCGGGGAGACGAAGATGTCGAAGATCCTGTGCACCGCGCTGCTGCTGACCGCCTCCGGGGCCATGGCCGAGGGGGCGCCCCCCGGCGACGATCACCCCCGCCGCGCCGCGAGCGGCATCTTCGATACCGAGGGGGTGATCGCCTGCGCGATGAATCCGGGCGAGGCGCTGGGCGAATGCGGCTTCGGCCTCGCGCTGGGCCGGGATGGCGACGCCACGCTGGTCGCGACCTTTGCCAATGGTTTCCGACGTACGCTCAGCTTCGATGGCGGGCGCTTCGTGCGGGGCGATGCGACGATGTCGGGCACCGGCACCGACATCGACTGGCGGATCGAGGACGGGTTGCATCTGATCCGCGTCGACGACCAGCGCTACGAGGTGCCGACGGCGACGCTGCCGGGACCGGAGGCCGCGCCGCCCGAGTGATCTCGGGCGTTTGGGGCTATTTGTGGGGCCGGAGCAGGCGGCGCAGCAGGACCTCGACGACCATCCCGGCCAGCGACAGGGCCGCGAACCATGCAAACCACGACCATTCGGTCGCCTCGGCGAGTCGGAAGGCGACCATCAGGGCGATCACCGAGATTCCGCCTCGCAGAACTGCGATGCCCCACGCCTTCATGATATTCGACCCCGTGTGATGCGGCTTCGGGACGGATCGCCCGAGGCGATGCTGCTGAACGCGAAGGGTGCGTGCAAGCGTCATGTGCGACGACCTGCGATAGAGAAGGGCCGCACCTTCGTTCGAAGGCGCGGCCCCTTGGCCCTGCAGGAGGGATCCGGCCTGATCAGGCCAGCATCACCATCGGGTTTTCCAGCGCGTCGGCGATCTGCTTGAGCAGCTCGGCACCCAGCGCGCCGTCGATCACCCGGTGATCGACCGAGAGCGTCACCGACATCACCGTCGCCACCTCGATCTCGCCCGCGTCGTTGACCACCGGCTTCTTCACGCCCGCGCCGACCGCGAGGATCGCGCCATGCGGCGGGTTGATCACGGCGTCGAAGTTGTCGATGCCGAACATGCCGAGGTTGGAGATCGCGAAGCTGCCGCCCTGGTATTCATGCGGCGCGAGCTTCTTGTCGCGGGCCCGCTTGGCGAGGTCCTTCATCTGCGCCGAGAGCGACGACAGCGAACGGCTTTCGGCGTCGCGCAGCACCGGGGTGAAAAGGCCACCCTCGATCGCCACGGCGACGGCGACGTCCGACGGCTTGAGCTTGAGCACCCGGTCGCCGGCCCAGACCGCGTTGGCGTCCGGCACCGCCTGCAGCGCCAGGGCCGAGGCCTTGATGATGAAGTCGTTGACCGAGAGCTTCACGCCGCGCCCTTCGAGCTGCTTGTTCAGCTGGCTGCGGAATTTCAGCAGCGCGTCGAGCTTGATGTCGCGGCGCAGGTAGAAATGCGGGATGGTCTGCTTGGCCTCGGTGAGACGCGCCGCGATGGTGCGACGCATGCCGTCGAGCTTGACCTCCTCGAACTCGCGATCCGCATACATTTTGCGGATCTGCTCGGCCTGCGCGCCGGGGGCGGCGGGCGCGGCCACCGGGGCCTTGTCGGCCTGGGCAGCGGGGGCCTTTACGGTCTCGGCCGCGGCGGGCTTCTGGCCCGGCTTGGCGCTTTCGACGTCGGCCTTGACGATGCGGCCGTTCGGGCCCGAGCCCTTGATCTGGCTCAGGTCGAGGCCCTTGTCGGCCGCGATGCGCCGCGCCAGCGGCGAGGCGAAGACGCGCTCGCCATCGCCCGAGCGGGCGGCAGGCGCGGCAGGGGCGGCGTCGTCGCCCTTGCCCTGCTGCGCGGCGGCGCCGTCATCGCCATAGCCCTTGGCCGGCGCGGTGGCCTGCTCGGGATGCGGTGCGGCGTGGCTGTCGGCGTCGCGATCCTTCGCGCCGCCGGTCTCGCCGATGTCATCGGCGCTTTCGCCTTCCTCGAGCAGCACGGCGATCGGGGTGTTGACCTTCACCCCCTCGGTGCCCTCGGCGATCAGGATCTTGCCCACGACGCCTTCGTCGACGGCCTCGAACTCCATCGTCGCCTTGTCGGTCTCGATCTCGGCCAGCAGGTCGCCGGAGGAGACGGTGTCGCCCTCCTTGACCAGCCATTTCGCCAGCGTGCCCTCTTCCATGGTGGGCGACAGCGCGGGCATCAGGATTTCGGTCGGCATGTCTCGCGCTCCGTTACTTGTAGGTCACTTTGCGCACCGCCTCGACGACCTCGTCGGTCGTGACCAGCGCGTGCTTCTCGAGATTGGCGGCATAGGGCATCGGCACGTCCTTGCCGGTGCAGTTGATGACCGGCGCGTCGAGATGGTCGAACGCCTCCTGCATCAGCACCGAGGAGATGTAGCCGCCGACCGAACCCTGCGGCCAACCCTCTTCGACGGTGACGCAGCGGTTGGTCTTCTTGACGCTCTCGATGATCGCGTCGGTGTCCATCGGGCGGATGGTCCGCAGGTCGATCACCTCGGCCTCGATGCCGTCGGCGGCGAGCTTCTCGGCCGCCTCGAGGGCGTAGGTCATGCCGATGCCGAAGGAGACGATGGTCACGTCGGTGCCTTCGCGGGCGATGCGCGCCTTGCCGAGCGGGATGGTGAAGTCATCCAGCACCGGCACCTCGAAGGAGCGGCCGTAGAGGATCTCGTTCTCGAGGAAGATCACCGGGTTGGGGTCGCGGATCGCGGATTTCATCAGGCCCTTCGCGTCGGCGGCGGTGTAGGGCATGACGACCTTGAGGCCGGGGATCTGCATGTACCAGGCGGCGTAGTCCTGGGAGTGCTGGGCACCGACGCGGGCGGCGGCGCCGTTGGGGCCGCGGAACACCATCGGGGCACCCATCTGGCCGCCCGACATGTAGAGCGTCTTGGCCGCCGAGTTGATGATGTGGTCGATCGCCTGCATGGCGAAGTTGAAGGTCATGAACTCGACGATCGGGCGCAGACCGCCGAAGGCCGCGCCGACCGCAATGCCGGCGAAGCCGTGCTCGGTGATCGGCGTGTCGACCACGCGCTTGGGGCCGAACTCGTCCAGCAGGCCCTGGGAGATCTTGTAGGCGCCCTGGTACTCGCCGACCTCTTCGCCCATCAGGAAGACGTTGTCGGCGCGGCGCATCTCCTCGGCCATGGCGTCGCGCAGCGCTTCGCGGACCGTGGTGGTCTTGGTCTCGGTGCCCTCGGGCCAGTCCGGGGTGCGCGGCGGCTTGGGCGCGGCGGCGGCCGGCGAGGAGGCGGCGGGGACGTCGGCGGGCAGGGTGTCCTTGGCCTTGGTCTCTTCCTTGACCTCGGTCTTGGCCTCGCTGCCGGCGTTCGATCCGGCGCTCTCGGCGGCGGAGGCGTCCTCGCCCTCCTCGAGCAGCACGGCGATCGGGGTGTTGACCTTCACGCCCTCGGTGCCCTCGGCGATCAGGATCTTGCCGACGGTGCCTTCGTCGACGGCCTCGAACTCCATCGTCGCCTTGTCGGTCTCGATCTCGGCCAGGATGTCGCCGGAGGAGACGGTGTCACCCTCCTTCACGAGCCACTTGGCGAGCGTGCCTTCCTCCATGGTCGGCGAGAGGGCGGGCATCAGAATTTCGGTCGCCATGGATCAGGCCTCCTGCGGGGCTTCGTCAGCGTAGATGTCGGTCCAGAGCTCCTCGAGCGCGGGCTCGGGGCTCTCCTTGGAGAACTCGGCGGAGTCGTTGACGATCTCCTTGATCTCCTTGTCGATCGCCTTGAGATCTTCCTCGGTCGCGTGGTTGCCGGTCAGCAGCAGCTTGCGGACTTGCTCGATCGGGTCGCGCTCGTCGCGCATCTTCTGCACCTCCTCGCGGCTCCGGTACTTCGCCGGGTCCGACATGGAGTGGCCGCGATAGCGGTAGGTCTTGATCTCGAGGATGTAGGGGCCCTTGCCTTCGCGGCAGTGGGCGACGGCGCGCTCGCCGGCTTCCTTGACCGCCAGCACGTCCATGCCGTCGACCTCTTCGCCCTTGATGCCGTAGGCGGCGCCGCGCTCCCACAGGGAGGGGCTCTTGGTCGAACGCTGGACGCTGGTGCCCATCGCGTACTGGTTGTTCTCGATCACGAAGACGACCGGCAGCTCCCACAGCTGGGCCATGTTGTAGGTCTCGTAGACCTGGCCCTGGTTGGCCGCGCCGTCGCCGAAATAGGTGAAGGTGACGCGCTTGTTGTCGAGATACTTGTCGGCGAAGGCGAGGCCGGCGCCGATCGGCACCTGCGCGCCGACGATGCCGTGGCCGCCGTAGAAGTGCTTCTCCTTCGAGAACATGTGCATGCTCCCGCCCTTGCCCTTGGAGTAGCCACCCTCGCGGCCGGTCAGCTCGGCCATCACGCCCTTGGGGTCCATGCCGCAGGCCAGCATGTGGCCGTGGTCACGGTAGGAGGTGATCCGCTTGTCGCCTTCCTCGGCCGCGGCCTCGAGCCCGACCACCACGGCCTCCTGGCCGATGTAGAGGTGGCAGAAGCCGCCGATCAGGCCCATGCCGTAGAGCTGGCCGGCCTTTTCCTCGAAACGCCGGATCAGCAGCATCTCGCGGTAGTAGTGCTTCAGCTCATCGGCGGGGATGTTGGAGCCCTTGGGGGCAGGATTGGTACCCTTGGCGGGCGCCGCGTCGGAGGTCTTCCGGGTCGCCATGGCGTCTCCCTTCGCGCTGTGACGGATAGTTTAGCCTTGAACTATCCCTTACAGAACTTGCGCGGGATGCAACAGGGCAATTCGCGCAACCCGGAAATGCGCGACGCCGCGCGGATCGGATCCGGCGCGGCGCAACAAAACAAGGCGATGGAGGCTTCCGCTGGGTCAGCGGATGACGATCTCGTCGGCGCGGATCATGCCGAGCACCTCGCGGGCGCGGGCGTCGAGCAGGTCGAGATCGAGGTAACGGTCGGACAGGCGGCGGGTGAGATTCTCCATCCGCGCGACTTCCTCGCGCAGGCTGGCGAGCTCCTTCTCCAGGCCCCGTGCCTCGGATTCGACCTCTGCCCGGCGGAACACGCCGTAATCGCCCTGAACGGCGGCAAAGGTGAAATAGAGCCCGATCAGCAGCGAGCCGATCAGGTAGAGGGCGGGGCCCAGAGAAGGGGTGCGCTTCAACATCACTCGTGCCTCGTGCGCCGCCTCTTTGCCGGACGGCTGCCATCAGCCTGCCATGAAAAAGGCGGCGGAAACATCGCGTTCCGCCGCCTCGGCCCGAATTCGCCTAGTGCTGTGACCCTATTGCCTCTTTCGACAGGCCGATCGGGTCAGGCGCGGCGAAACCTGGTCTTCAGGCCTTGCCCAGATAGATGTCCTGCAGCTTGCCCAGCAGTTCGAGCGCCTCGGCGCGCGGTCGCTGGAACGAGTTGCGGCCGATGATCGAGCCGTTGCCGCCGCCGTCGCGGATCGCGCGGGCGTCGTCATAGACCGAATCCGTGCCCTTCTTGGCACCGCCCGAGAACACCATCAGGCGACGGCCGGCGAAGGCCGACTGCACGCAGTGGCGCACGCGCGCCGCCTGGGTCGAGATGTCGATGCCCTCGGCCTCGTAGACCTTCTTGGCCTCCGGCAGCGACAGGTGGTCGGTCGACAGCTTGATCTTGATGATATGGGCGCCGATCAGCGCCGCGATCTGGGCGGCATAGGCGGCGATGTCGATCGCGGTCTCGCCGTCCTTGTCGAGCGCCTCGCCGCGCGGGTAGGACCAGATCACGGTGGCCACGCCCTTGGCGGCGGCCTCCTTGCGCATCTCGACGATCTCCTCGAACATCTCGAGCGCGCAGTCCGAACCCGGGTAGATCGTGAAGCCGATCGCCGAGCAGCCAAGCCGCAGCGCGTCGTCGACGCTGGCGGTGACGGCCTGGTTCTTGCCGGCGGTGCCCGACATCAGCGAGTTGGCGCTGTTGCATTTCAGGATGGTCGGGATCTGGCCCGCGAAGCTGTCGGCGCCGGCCTCGATCATGCCCAGCGGCGCGGCATAGGCGTTCAGCCCGGCATCGATGGCCAGCTTGTAGTGATAATGCGGGTCGTAGCCTTCGGGGTTGGGCGCGAAGCTGCGGGCGGGGCCGTGCTCGAAGCCCTGGTCGACCGGCAGGATGATCATCTTGCCGGTGCCGCCCAGCTTGCCCGCCATCAGCATCCGGGCGAGGTTGGCCTTCACGCCGGGGGTCTCGCCCTCGTAGTTGCGAAGGATGTCGCGGACGATTTCGGTGGTCTGCATGGGGCGCCTTTCGGTTTGCATCTGCAGCGAACGTTAAGGCGCTCCCCGGTGGCTCACAATGCTGTTAGCGCCACCGGGGAGCAGTGTTAGCGCAACCAAAACCCCGTGATCTCAGGGGTTTGGGGATTCACGATCGGCCGTAGGCCCGGCCGGCGATCCGGGCGCTCAACCCGCGCGGCAGAACCCGCCCGGCGAAGGCCGCGATCCGGGTCATGCCGCCGGGCACGACGGTCTGCCGACCGGCCAGCATCGCTTCCCAGCCGGCCTGCGCGACGTCGCGGGCGCGGGCCGGGCGGACCGGTCCGGCCGGGCCGTCGGGATGCATGCCCGCGGTCTCGAAGAAGTTGGTCTCGACCGGGCCGGGGCAGAGCGCGGTCACGGTGACCTCGCTCTCCTCGGCGCGCAGCTCGCTCGACACCGCGTCCGACAGCGACAGCAGATAGGCCTTGGTGGCGTGGTAGACCGCCATGCCGGGGCCGGGGATGAAGGCCGCGACCGAGGAGACGTTCATGATGTGGCCGGTGTTCTCGCGGCGCATATGCGCCACCGCCGCCTGCATCAGGATCGTCGCCGCCGAGACGTTGACCGCGACCAGCCGCTCGACTTCCTCGGTGCCGCCATCGCCGAAGCGGCGGTGCAGCCCGAGACCGGCATTGTTGATCAGGATCTCGATCCGGCGGCCCTCGGAGGCCTCGCGCCAGAGACGCTCGGCGCCGCCCGGACGGGCGAGATCGGCGGGGATCACCACGACCTCGACGCGCTCGCGCAGCTCGGCGGCCAGCGCCTCGAGCTTGTCCTCGGAGCGGGCCGAGAGGATCAGCCGGCGGCCGCCGCGGGCGGCGATGCGGGCGAACTCGACGCCGAGGCCCGAGGAGGCCCCGGTGATCAGCGTCCAGCCACGGCTTTGCGGGACCAGGTCGGTGCGTGCCAGCCCGCTCATGCGCCCAGCGCCTTCACGCCCGGCAGCACCTTGCCTTCCATCCATTCCAAGAACGCCCCTCCTGCGGTGGACACATAGGAAAAATCATCCGCGACGCCGGCCGCGTTGAGCGCCGCCACGGTGTCGCCGCCGCCGGCGACGGAGATCAGCTTGCCGGCGCGGGTCAACTCGGCGGCCTTGCGCGCCGCGGCCACGGTGCCGCGATCGAAGGGCGCGATCTCGAAGGCGCCGAGCGGGCCGTTCCAGACCAGCGTCTTGGCCTGCTCCAGCGCCATCTCGACATGGGCGACGCTGTCGGGGCCGGCATCGAGGATCATCGCGTCGGACGGGGTGTCCTCGGCCTTGACCACCTCGTTCTCGGCGCCGGCCTTGAACTCGCGCGCCACGACGACGTCGCGCGGCAGCAGGATGGTGCAGCCCTTCTCCGCGGCCTTGGCGGCGATCTCCTTGGCGGTGCCGGTCAGGTCGTGCTCGCACAGCGACTTGCCGACATCGAGCCCCTGGGCCGCGAGGAAGGTGTTGGCCATGCCGCCGCCGATCACCAGCGTGTCGACCTTCTCGACGAGGTTCGACAGCAGGTCGAGCTTGGTCGAGACCTTGGCGCCGCCGACCACGGCGACCACCGGCCGCTCGGGGTTGCCGAGCGCCTTTTCGAGCGCCGAGAGCTCCTCGGCCATCAGCCGGCCCGCCGCGGCGGGCAGCAGCCGGGCCAGCGCCTCGGTCGAGGCATGGGCGCGGTGGGCGGCGGAGAAGGCGTCGTTGACGTAGACGTCGCCCAGATGCGCCAGCTTCTCGGCGAAGTCGGGGTCGTTCTTTTCCTCACCCGCGTGGAAGCGGGTGTTCTCCAGCAGCAGCACCTCGCCATCGGCGAGCGCGTCGACCGCCGCCTGCGCGGCATCGCCGACGCAATCCTCGGCGAAGGCCACCTTGCGGCCGAGCTTCTCTTCGAGCGCGGGCAGGATCTGGCGCAGCGACATCTCCGGCACGACCCGGCCCTTGGGGCGGTCGAAATGCGCCAGCAGGATCACCTTGCCGCCCTTGTCGGCGATGTCGGCGACGGTGGGGCGGATCCGCTCGATCCGGGTGGCGTCGGTGACGCGGCCATTCTCGACGGGGACGTTCACATCCACCCGCACCAGCACCCGCTTGCCCGCGAGGTCCATCTCGTCGATCGTCTTCCAGCCCATGCGCCGTCCTTTCCGTTTCGTGTTGGCGAATAGGTAGCGCCGGGGGCGGTGGCTCTCAAGCCATTGGCTTGCGCGCGCGAGGGGCTTATGTCGGGGACAAAGCAGCAGGAGGACCGGCAATGGCCGAGATCAAGGACCCCGAGAACACCATCATCATCGAGCTGAAGGACGGCCCGGTGGTGATCGAGCTTCTGCCCGACGTGGCGCCGAAGCATGCCGAGCGCATGAAGGAGCTGGCCCGCGCCGGCGCCTATGACAACGTGGCCTTCCACCGCGTGATCGACGGCTTCATGGCGCAGACCGGCGATGTCGAGCACGCCAACATGGAAAAGGACTACAACCCGCGCCGCGCCGGCACCGGCGGCTCGGACAAGCCGGACCTCCCGGCCGAGTTCTCCAAGCTGCCGCATGACCGCGGCACGCTGGGCGCGGCGCGGTCGGCCAACCCGAACTCCGCCAACTCGCAGTTCTTCATCAACTTCAAGGACAACCACTTCCTCAACGGCCAGTACACCGTCTATGGCCGGGTGATCGAGGGGATGGAGCATGTCGACAAGATCGCCAAGGGCGAGCCGCCGGCGAATCCCGACCGGATGATCAGCGTCAAGGTGGCGGCCGATGCGTAAGCTCGCCGTTCTGCTGGCGCTCGCCGCCAGCCCCGCCGCCGCCACCGGCCTCGAGATCGACGTCGCGGGTCAGGCCAATGGCACGATCAAGATCGACCTGCTCGAGGACGTGGCCCCGGGTCATGTCGAGCAGATCACCGCGCTGGCCGAGGAGGGCGCCTATGACGGCGTCGTCTTCCACCGGGTGATCGACGGCTTCATGGCGCAGACCGGCGATGTCGAGTTCGGCCGCGAGGGCGGCGACATGTCGATGGCCGGCATGGGCGGCTCGGAGCGCGACGACCTGAAGCAGGAATTCTCGGACATTCCGTTCGAGCGCGGCACGGTCGGCATGGCCCGCAGCCAGGATCCGAACTCGGCCAACAGCCAGTTCTTCATCATGTTCGGGCCGGGGGATTTCCTCAACGGCCAGTACACTGTGGTCGGCCAGGTCACCGAGGGTCTCGAGGTGCTCGACGCGATCAAGCGCGGCGAGGGTCCGAACGGCGCCGTGATCGGCGCGCCGGACGTGATGCGCGAGGTCCGCGTCACCGAGTGACGCGACCGCTTCGTGACACGGCATCAGGGGGCGCTTCGGCGCCCCCTTTTGTCATTCATCGAGCTTGGGAAGCGGGAAGCGGATCTCGATCCGGGTGCCGTCCGGGCCGCTCTCGCGGTGGATCATGCCCTCGATCCGGGCGACCGAGGCATCGATGATCTGCCGGCCGAGGCCGGTGGGACGGGCCGGGTCGGTCACCATCCGGGCGCTGCCGGCGCCGTCATCGACGATCTCCAGCATGCCGTGATCGCCAAGCGCGGTGAGCCGCACGGTCACCGAGCCCGGCCGGTCGCCGGGGAAGGCGTGCTTGACCGCGTTGGTCACAGCCTCGTTGAGCGCCAGCGCCAGCGCGGCGGCCACCTCGGAGGGTACCTGCATCGCCTCGAAGTTGCGGATGATGCGCAGCTGTGGCGGCAGGGTCCGTTCCAGGTGCCGGATGATGTCGGGCAGGAAATGATGCAGGGTGATCTCGTTGCGGGCCGAGACCTTGTGCAGCTCGGCATGCAGCATGGAGATCGCGGAAAGCCGGTCGATCGTCTCCGAGAGCGCCTCGCGGGTTTCCTCGCTCTGGGCCTGGGCGCGCTGGATGCGGACCAGCCCGGTGACCATCTGCAGCGAGTTCTTGACCCGGTGGTCGACCTCGGCGGCCAGCGTCTCCTGCACGACCAGCGCGCGGCGCAGCTCCATCCGGCGCGTCACCTGCCGCGCGAGGATGATCAGCAGGCGCTTGGTCTCCTCGGAAAGCTTGCGCGGCTCCCGGTCGAGCACGCAGAGCGCGCCGATCGGCACCTCGCGGCCGAGCTTGAGGATCGCGCCACCATAATAGCGGATCGCGTCCGGTCCGGTGACCAGCGGGTTCTCGGAGGTGCGCGGGTCGCGGGTGGTGTCCTCGATCTCGAAGAAATCCGGCCCGGTCAGCCCGTGCGAGCAGATGGACTCGTCCATCGTGTAGTCGCGCTGCCCGGTGCCGAAGGCGGATTTGGCCCATTGCCGATTGGTGTCGACCAAGGTGACCAGCGAGATCGGCGTGCCGGTGATCTCGGCCGCGTAAGCGGTGATCTCGTCGAAATCGGCCTCGTCCTCGCTGTCCATGATGCCAAGCGAGCGGATCGCCTCGGCGCGGCGTTCGGCAGTCAGATCTGGAACGTCACGCAATGGCATATACTCTGCTTGGTCCCGGTCGGCTGGGACGGAAACGGAAACGAAACGGGGCATTATTAAGACTTACTAGGTGCCGCAGAAGGTCCTGTCGACCCTATCACCTTCTCCGGGTGGGTCGACGTAACGTTTTGCAAGGTCCGGGTCGGGATCGAACGGCCGGGTCACCACGCCGAGCATCTCCTCGAACGGGGCGAGATCGCCGGTCAGGGCGGCGGTGATCGCGGCCTCGATGCGGTGCAGGCGCGGGATCACCTGCGGGTTGGCCCGGGCGGCGATTGCAAGGTCGGGGCCACGCGCGCGCCACGCCGCGATCCATTCGGCGTCAGAGGTCGCGCGCTCGGGCGCGTCTTCGGCCAAGGCCCGGAAGCTGTTGGTGAAATCGCGTTCCTCGCGGGTCATGGCGGTGAGCAGACCCTCGATCAGCGCGCGGTCCTCGGGCAGCGGATCGGCAAGGCCGAGCTTGGCCCCGAAGCGGCGCAACCAGGCGGCCTGGTAGAGATCGGCGAAGCGGTTGATGATCGCGGTGAAGTCGTCGACGGCCTTTTGCTGATCGGGCATCAGTGGCACCAGCGAGGTCGCGAATTGCGCGATGTTCCACAGCGCGACCTGCGGCTGATTGCCATAGGCGTAGCGGCCATGCGCGTCGATCGAGGAAAAGACCCGCGCCGGGTGGTAGACATCCATCATCGCGCAGGGGCCGTAATCGATGGTCTCGCCCGCGACCGCGCAGTTGTCGGTGTTCATCACCCCGTGGATGAAGCCGAGGCTCATCCATTGCGCGATCAGCTCGGCCTGCCGCGCGACCATCTGGGCCAGCAATTCGGGCACTGATCCGGCCGAGGGGAAGTGCCGGGCCATGGTGTGCTCGGCCAGCGCGCGCAGGCCCTCGGTGTCGCTGCGGGCGGCCAGCACCTGAAAGGTGCCGACGCGGATATGGCTTTGGGCCACGCGGGTCAGGATCGCGCCCGGAAGGGCGGCCTCGCGGATCACCTCCTCGCCGGTGGTGACGGCGGCGAGCGCGCGGGTGGTCGGCACGCCAAGCGCGTGCATCGCCTCGCTCATCAGGTATTCGCGGATCACCGGCCCGACCCAGGCACGCCCATCGCCCATGCGGCTGTAGGGCGTCTGGCCCGAGCCCTTGAGCGCGATGTCGCGGCGGACGCCGTCGGGGCCCACCACCTCGCCAAGGAGGATCTGCCGCCCGTCGCCGAGCTGCGGGTTCCAGCTGCCGAACTGGTGGCCGGCATAGAGCTGGGCGATGGGGGTGGCGCCCTCCGGCACGGCGTTGCCGGCGAAGACGCGCAGCCCCTCATCGGTGCGCAGCGCGTCGGGGTCGAGCCCCATCTCGCGGGCCAGACCGTCATTGAGGGCAATCCAGTCGGGATCGGCGACCGGCACTGGGGCCTGTCGGGTGAAGAGCCGCTCCGGCAGCCGGGAATAGGAATTGTCGAACGAGATCGCGATAGTCATAGATGGCATCTATGCCGTCGCGGCGCCGGGCCAAGATCCTCGGCCCGGCAAATCGCCTTCTCTTTGGGCCCGTGTCCGGACGGGCACGGGTTTCGCGTCGTCCCGGGCCCGTGGCGGCCCGGTCAGAGCCGCCCGATCCGCTCGGTCAGCAGGTCGAAGAAGCCGGCCCGGTCGACATCGCCGATGAAGAGCGCGTTGGGCGCGCGGTCGGTCACGCCCCACCAGTCGGCGACGGTCATGCCCAGCGTCAGCTCGGAGCCGGTCTCGATCTCGACATTGATCTCGCGGCCCGAGAAGAGATCGGGGCGCAGCAGCCAGGCGATCACGCAGGGATCGTGCAGCGGCCCGCCCTCGGAGCCGTATTTCTCGGTGTCGAAGCGCTCGAAGAAATCGGTCCAGCTCGCCACCACCTCGCCGATCCGGCCCATGCCGCGCATCGTCGCGATCCAGTCGCGCGAGGTCAGCGCCTTGTGGGTGGCGTCGAGCGGCAGCACGGTGATCGGGCGACCGCAGGCGAAGACCTCCTTGGCGGCCTCCGGATCGACATAGATGTTGAACTCGGCCGCGGGGGTGATGTTGCCGCCCTCGAAGAAGCCGCCGCCCATCAGCACGATGCGCTCGACCTTCTCGACGATGTCGGGGGCGCGGCGGAAGGCGGTGGCGATGTTGGTCAACGGCCCGAGCGGGCAGAGCGTGACCGTGCCGGGCGCCTCGCGGCGCAGCGTCTCGATGATGAAGTCGACGCCGTGCAGTTCCTGTAGCGGCAGGGTGGGGTCGGGCAGGGTGATGCCGTCGAGCCCGGTCTTGCCATGCACGTGCTCGGCGGTGACGAGCGGGCGGGCCAGCGGCCGGTCGCAGCCGGCGAAGACCGGCGTGTCGCGGCCCGCGAGCTCCACCACCTGCCGCGCGTTGCGCTGGGTGAGGTCGAGCGGCACGTTGCCGGCCACGGCGGTGAGGCCCAGAACCTCCAGCTCGGGCGAGGCCAGCGCCAGCAGGATGGCGACGGCGTCGTCCTGGCCGGGATCGGTGTCGATGATGATCTTTCGCGCGCCCATGCGGTCCTCCTTTAAGATCCGCAGAAAGGCAGGAACGCCGCGCCGAGGCAAGCCCCGCGCGGCGTCAGGTCAGACCCGCGCCTCGGGGCCGCGCGACAGCGCCGCCACGCCGGTGCGCGCCAGCTCGGTCAGGCCGAGGGGGCGCATCAGGTCGGCGAAGGCGTCGATCTTCTCCGGGGTGCCGGTGATCTCGAACACGAAGCTCTCGAGCGTCGAGTCGACCACGTTGGCGCGGAAGATGTCCGCGAGACGCAGCGCCTCGACCCGCGCGTCGCCCTCGCCGCGCACCTTGAACAGCGCCAGCTCGCGCTCCACGGTCGGGCCCTCGACGGTGAGGTCGTGGACCTCGTGCACCGGCACGATGCGGCCGAGCTGCGCCTTGATCTGCTCGATCACCTGCGGCGTGCCGGAGGTGACCAGCGTGATCCGCGAGCGGTGGCCGGTGTGGTCGATCTCGGCCACGGTCAGGCTTTCGATGTTGTAGCCGCGGCCCGAGAACAGGCCGATGACCCGGGCGAGCACGCCCGGCTCGTTGTCGACGATCACCGCGAGGGTGTGGCGTTCCTCGACGTCGGAATAGACCGAGCGGAGGTTGTAGGCGGAGTGGCTGGTCGAGCCGGCCTTGATGTTCAGCATGGGGTCGTCCTTTCCCCGGGCCGGGACCCGGGACGTTTCGAATTGTCCTGCGCAGCCCCCGAGGGGACCGCGGTCACACCAGCACCGCGCCGCCGGCCTCGATGGCATGCGCGGTCGAGACCTCGCCCATCAGCATCTCGTTATGGGCCTTGCCCGACGGGATCATCGGGAAGCAGTTCTCGTGCTTCTCGACGAGGCAGTCGAAGATGACCGGGCCGTCATAGTCGAGCATCTCCATGATCGCGTCGTCGAGATCGGCGGGGTCCGAGCACTGGATGCCCTTGGCGCCGAAGGCCTCGGCGAGCTTGACGAAATCGGGCAGCGCCTCGGACCAGCTCTGCGAGTAGCGCTCGCCATGCAGCAGCTCCTGCCACTGGCGCACCATGCCGAGCCGCTCGTTGTTGAGGATGAACTGCTTGACCGGCAGGCGGTACTGCACCGCGGTGCCCATCTCCTGCATGTTCATCAGCCACGACGCCTCGCCCGCGACGTTGATCACGAGCGCGTCGGGATGCGCCATCTGCACGCCGATCGAGGCCGGGAAGCCGTAGCCCATGGTGCCGAGGCCGCCGGAGGTCATCCAGCGGTTCGGATCCTCGAAGCCGAGATACTGCGCGGCCCACATCTGGTGCTGGCCGACCTCGGTGGTGACGTAGCGGTCGCGGCCCTTGGTCAGCGCCTCGAGCCGCTGCAGCGCGTATTGCGGCTTGATGATCTTGTCGGAGTTGCGGAAGGCGAGGCAGTCCTTGGCGCGCCATTCGGCGATCTGCGCCTGCCATTGCGCCAGCCCCTCGCGGTCGGTCTTGCGGCCATTGGCGGACCAGGCGTCGAGCAGGTCCTTGAGCACATGCGCGACGTCGCCGATGATCGGGATGTCGGTGCGGATCACCTTGTTGAGCGAGGAGGGGTCGATGTCGATATGGGCGCGCACCGAGTTCGGCGAGAAGGCGTCGATCCGGCCGGTGATCCGGTCGTCGAAGCGGGCGCCGACGCAGATCAGCAGGTCGCAGCCATGCATCGCCATGTTGGCCTCATAGAGCCCGTGCATGCCGAGCATGCCCAACCACTGCTCGCCCGAGGCCGGATAGGCGCCGAGGCCCATCAGCGTCGAGGTGATCGGGAAGCCGGTGGCGGAGACCAGCTCGCGCAGTAGCTTGCTGGCCTCGGGGCCGGAGTTGATTACCCCGCCGCCGGTGTAGAAGACCGGGCGCTTGGCGGTTTCCATGGCACGGGCCAGCGCCTCGATGCCGGCCGGGTCGCCCTTGACCGCGGGGGCGTAGCGGGTCGAGCGGGTTTCCTTGCCGCCATATTCGCCGGTGGCGAACTGCACATCCTTCGGGATGTCGACCAGCACCGGGCCGGGGCGGCCCGAGGTGGCGACGTGGAACGCCTCGTGCAGCGTCGAGCCGAGCCGGTCGGTCTCCTTCACCAGCCAGTTGTGCTTGGTGCAGGGGCGGGTGATGCCGACGGTGTCGGCCTCCTGGAAGGCGTCCGAGCCGATCATGAAGGTCGGCACCTGGCCCGACAGCACGACGATCGGGATCGAGTCGAGCAGCGCGTCGGTCAGGCCGGTGACGGCGTTGGTCGCGCCGGGGCCGGAGGTGACCAGCGCGACGCCCGGCTTGCCGGTGGAGCGGGCATAGCCCTCGGCCGCGTGGATCGCGCCCTGTTCGTGGCGCACCAGCACGTGGCGGATTTCGTTCTGCTGGAACAGCTCGTCATAGATCGGCAGCACCGCGCCGCCCGGATAGCCGAACACCGTGTCGACGCCCTGATCCCTGAGCGCCTGCACGACCATCTTCGCGCCCGTCATTTGCCCTGTCATCGTGCCGCTTCCCTGTCTGCTGCCCTGTCAGTGGATACGAAAAAGCCCCCGGTGATCCGGGGGCGCATGGTCGACCGTCATGGTCCTGCCGTTACCGGCCCACGCGCCCAACCTCACCAAGTACGAGAAGGAGATCCATGTTCTCCGGTCCTTTCCGTTCCGCCCGCGCAGATATGCACGGGCGGGCGGGAGCGTCAACCGCAAACGGCGGAGAAAATGTCGTGGACCCGCGCGTCAGGGTAACTTTCTTATGGCAAGGGGGTGCGTGGCGGTCGAAGCGCAAAGCCTATTGCGCTACCGAATTGCCCGACTCGGCCTTCGCATCCTCCATCAGCGGGTCGTTCTTGGCATCCTCCGGTTGCGGGTCATGCTTGGCCTGACGCTCCATCTCGCTGTCGAACTCGGCCCCCATCAGCACGATGAAGGAGGACAGCCACAGCCACATCAGCAGCACGATCACGCCGCCCAGCGCGCCGAAGGTCTCGTTGTAGCCGCCGAAATTGCGGACGTAGAAGGCGAAGCCGATCGAGCCCACCAGCCACAAAAGGCAGGCCAGCCCGGCGCCCGGCGTGATCCAGCGCCATTTCTTGTCGCCCCGGTCGGGGCCGTAGCGGTAGAGGATCGCCAGACCCAGCGCGACGAGGATCAGCAGCACGGGCCAGCGCACGAGGTTGATGATCCACTCGGTGGTCGCGCCCCAGGGCAGCACGCCCAGCACCGCCGGCAGCAGCGCCGCGACGGCGATGATCAGCAGGAAGCCCACGATCATGCCGAGCGTCAGCGCCAGCTTGACGAGGTTGAACCTGACCAGCCCGCGGGTCTCCTCGGCCTCGAAGGCGACGTTGAGCCCTTCCATCAGCGACTGCACCCCCTTGGAGGCGGAGTAGATCGCCACCAGGATGCCGAACAGCGCGGCGAGGCCGAGCCCGCCCTCCTCGGAGCCGGCGACCTCCTTGGCCTGGCTCAGAACGATCTCGGCGGCCTGCTGCGGCAGGAAGCCCGACAGCGCCTGAAGCTGGTCGACCACGGTGGAGGGCTCGAAGAACAGCCCGGCGATCGCCATGGCGGCGACGATGCCGGGGAAGATCGCCAGCAGGCCGTAGAAAGCGCAGCCGGCGGCGATCAGGCTGACATGGTCGTCGCCGATCTCGGAATAGACCCGTTTCAGCGTGGCGAACCAGCCGGGCTTGTTGATGTCGCCCGGATGGGCGTCGGGGTTCTTGGCATGCGCCATCTGGGCCTCCTTGCTTGTCTGTCGTGACGACAACGTGACAGCACGCGGCCCGTTCCCGCGGGTTCCCGCCGATCGGCGATGAGACAAAACTCTTACAGAACCGTCGCATGGGTTTCATCTGCCGCGCCCAGCAGGGCGGCGTGAGCCCCGACGGGGCTTTGATGACAAGGGACACGCCATGAAGCGCTTCAACATCAACAAGATCAGCTGGGACGAGCTGGACGAGCTGCGCCGCCCGACGCCCGAGACCACCGATTTCGATCGGGTGGTGCAGGCCGCTGTGTCGCGGCGCGGGTTCCTGACCGGCCTGGTGGCCTTCGGCTCCGGCGCGGCGGTGATGGGTGCCGGGGCGGTCCGCGCCTCCGGCGAGCTGAAGCAGGGCGCGGCGCGCTTCGCCTTCACCCCGATCGCGGCGCAGACCGATTTCACCGTGCATGTGCCCGAGGGCTACGAGTGGAAGGTGCTGGCGAGCTGGGGCGATCCGCTGTTCTCCGACGCGCCGGCCTTCGACCCGGCCAACGGCACCACCCCGGAGGGGCAGGTGCGGGCCTTCGGCGAGAACACCGACGGCATGGAGCTGTTCGACATCGACGGCCACGAGGTCATCGCGGTCAACCACGAATACGCCAATCTCGACATCAACCTGCCGCAGAACGACGAGGGCACGCCGCTGTCGGTGACCGATGTGCGCAAGATCCAGGACGCGCAGGGCGTCGCGGTGTTCGAGGTGAAGGAGGGCGAGAATGGCTGGGAGGTCGTGATCGACAGCCCCTTCAACCGCCGGATCACCCACAACACGCCGATGCGGATCGCGGGCCCCGCCGCCGGTCACGCGCTGCTGCGGACCGAGGCCGACCCGTCCGGCACCGAGAGCCTCGGCACCTTCAACAATTGCGGTGCGGGCCGCACGCCGTGGGGCACCTACCTGACCTGCGAAGAGAACTTCAACGGCTACTTCGGCTCGACCGACGAAGCGTTCGAGCGCCCCGAGGGCTTTGCCCGCTACGGCATCGAGCTGGAGTCGGGCTACGACTACGAGAAGTTCGACCCGCGCTTCGACATCTCGAGGAACCCGAACGAGCCGCACCGCGCCGGCTACGTGGTCGAGATCGACCCCTCGGACGCCGCCTCGACGCCGGTGAAGCGCACCGCGCTGGGCCGGTTCAAGCACGAGAACGCCGAGGTGACGCTGGCCGCCGATGGCCGCGTGGTGGTCTATCTGGGCGATGACGAGCGCGGCGAGTTCCTCTACCGCTATGTCTCCGACGACGTCTATGTGGAGGGGGGCGACACTTCCGGGCTGCTCGATGCGGGCCAGCTCTATGTCGCCAAGTTCCACGAGGACGGCACCGGCGAGTGGCTGGCGCTGACGCCGGAAGCCACCGGCATGGATCGCGCGATGATCCACATCCACACCCGACAGGCGGGCTCGGCGGTGGGCGCCACGACCATGGACCGTCCGGAATGGGTCGCGGTGAACCCGACCCGGGTCGAGGCCTATTGCGCGCTCACCAACAACAAGAACCGCGCGGTGAAGGCCAATGCCGGCGGCGACGAGACCCCGGCCACCGGTCCCAACCCGCGGGCCGAGAACAATTACGGCCAGATCGTCCGCTGGCGTCCCGAGAACGAGGATCACGCCGCCGACCGCTTCGACTGGGATCTCTATGTCATGGCGGGCAACCCGGAGGTGCATGCGGACGCCTATGCCGGTTCGACGAACGTCACGCCCGGCAACATGTTCAACTCGCCCGACGGGATGAAATTCGACAGCCGCGGCATGCTGTGGATCCAGACCGATGGCGACGACAGCAACGAGGGCGAGTTTGCCGGCATGGGCAACAACCAGATGCTGGTGGGCGATCCGGCCTCGGGCGAGATCGCGCGCTTCATGACCGGGCCCAAGGGGTCCGAGGTCACCGGCGCGACCTTCTCGACCGACCGCCGGACGCTGTTCGTCGGCATCCAGCATCCCGAGAACTTCCCCGACCCCGAGGCGCTGCCGCGCAGCTCGATCGTGGCGATCCGCCGCGCCGACGGCGCCGAGATCGGCTGATCCGGAGAGGGGCCCCGGCCCCGCGGGCGGCCCGGAGCGATCCGGGCCGCCCCTTCGCGCTCTCGCCGCCGGGTCGCGGCGGCCTAGCTGGTCGGGCAAAGGAGATCCTCCATGCTCGACCTGTGGTACAAGAACGCCGTCATCTACTGTCTCGACGTCGAGACCTTCATGGACGCCAATGGCGACGGGGTCGGGGATTTCAGCGGCCTGACCGACCGGCTCGACCACATCGAGGGGCTGGGGGCGACGGCGATCTGGCTCAACCCGTTCTACCCGACGCCGAACCGCGACAACGGCTACGACATCACCGATTTCTACGGTATCGATCCCCGGCTCGGGAACGCGGGCGATTTCGTGAGCTTTGCCCGCGCCGCCTCGGATCGCGGGCTCAAGCTGATCATCGACCTCGTGGTCAACCATTGCTCGGTCGACCATCCCTGGTTCCAGAGCGCCCGCTCGGACCCCGACAGCCCCTATCGCGACTGGTTCGTCTGGTCGAAGGAAAAGCCCGCCGACATCACCGAGGGGATCATCTTTCCCGGCGTGCAGGAGGCGGTCTGGACCTATGACGAGAAGGCGGGCGCGTGGTACATGCACCGCTTCTATGCGCATCAGGCGGATTTCAACATCGCCAACCCGGCGGTGCGGGCCGAGATCCTGAAGATCATGGGCTATTGGCTGGAGCTGGGGGTCTGGGGCTTCCGGATTGACGCGGTGCCCTTCCTGATCGAGTACAAGGGCCTCGACGAGGAGCCGGATCGCGACCCGATGCTGCTCTTGTCGGAGATGCGCGATTTCCTGAGCTGGCGGCGCGCGGGCGCGATCATGCTGGCCGAGGCCAATATCGAGCGCGAGAAGGCGCCGGAGTATTTCGGCGGCCGCGAGTTCGGCGCCGACGAGCGGATGCACCTGATCCTCGACTTCCCGCTGAACCAGGCGATGTGGCTGGGCTTCGCGCGCGGCGCGGCGACGCCGGTGATCGCGGCGCTGGGCAGCCGGCCCGAGGGCGCGCCGCTGCAGGCGCAATGGGCGACCTTCCTGCGCAATCACGACGAGCTGTCGCTCGACAAGCTTTCGGACAGCGAGCGGCAGGAGGTGTTCGACGCCTTCGGCCCGGATCCGGACATGCAGCTCTATGATCGCGGGCTGCGCCGCCGCCTCGCGCCGATGCTCGACGACACCGACCGGCTGGCGCTGGCGCAGTCGCTGCTGTTCGCGCTGCCGGGCACGCCGGTGATGTGGTATGGCGACGAGATCGGGCAGGGCGAGGATCTGTCGCAGAACGAGCGCGACGCGGTGCGCAGCCCGATGCAATGGGCCGACGAGCATCGCGGCGGCTTCTCGCGCGGGACCGGTGACCTGCTGCGCCCGGTGGTCGAGGACGGCCCCTGGGGGTTCCACGAGACCAACGTCGCCGCCCAGCGCGGCCGTCCGGGCAGCCTGCTCACCCGCGTGCAGCAGCTGGTGCGCTGCCGCCGCGCCTGCCCGGAGATCGGCTGGGGCGACACCGAGGTGGTCGAGGAGCTGCCGGAGCAGGTGCTCGGGCTGGTGTCGGCGTGGCGCGGCACGCGGGTGCTGACGCTGCACAATTTTTCGGCCGAGCCGGTGCGTTGCGCGCCGAAGATCGCGGATGCGCATCACCTCGTCGCCCTGCTGGGCGGGCCGGACGAGGCGGCGCCCGGTCAGCTCGATCCCGGCGGCGAGATCGAACTGCAGGGCTACGGCTATCGCTGGTACCGCATCGACGGCGAGCGCGCCTGAACGGGACGCGGGCGGACCCCGGCGGGGTCCGCGACCGCGCGCTCAGCGCGCCCGGACGGGCCGGGTTTCGGGGAGGGTGATCCGGGCCACCTGCTCCGAGATCGGCGCGACCGAGAGCGGGTGGGTCTCGGCGCGGTAGTCCTCCTTGTCGCCCATCGGCTGCCACTGGCCGCCGCGATAGAGCTCGATCGCCGAGAAGCGCGACTTGTAGTCCATCTTGGGGCTGCCGGGGACCCAGTAGCCGAGATAGACGTAAGGCAGGCCCATCTCCTGCGCGATCCGCACATGGTCGAGGATCACATGGGTGCCGAGCGAGCGGCGGTCCTCGGCGGGGTCGAAGAAGGAATAGACCATCGACAGCCCGTCATCGAGGATGTCGGTCAGGCAGACCGCCCGCAGCCCGTGGCGCGCGTCATGCGCCGCCGACGGGTCGCTGTATTCGACCAGCCGGGTGCGGACCGGCGTCTCCTCGACCATCGCGGCGAACTCGAACATGTCCATGTCGGCCATGCCGCCGGTGGCGTGGCGGCTGTCGAGATAATCGCGAAACAGCGCGTATTGCTCCTCGGTGGCCCAGGGCGAGGTGGCGCGCCGTGCAAGGTCGCGGTTGCGCCGCAGCACCCGCGACTGGCTGCGCGAGGGGGTGAAGCGGGCGACGTCGATCCGGGCCGAGAGGCAGGCGGTGCATTCGGCGCAGGAGGGGCGGTAGAGCACGTTCTGGCTGCGCCGGAAGCCCTGCTTGGACAGCGAGTCGTTGAGCTTCTCGGCCTGTTCGCCCTGCAGCGCCGTAAACAGCTTCCGTTCCATCCGCTCCGCGAGATACGGGCAGGGCTGCGGGGCCGTCACGTAGAATTGCGGCGCAAAGGGCAGTGTATGGCGCATCGGCAGGGCTCTGTCGGCAGCTACCGGCCAAAGCTAGCGCCGCGTCCGCGTCCTGCCAAGTCCCGGAGGGGACATGGCAGGCATTCGGGACACGACGCTGCGTTCAGCGCCGGCGGCGCAGGGCTGTGGTGGCGAGCACGCTGTCGGTCAGGCCCTGGCCGTGCGGGGTCAGCAGCATCATCGCCATCGAAACCAGCTGCAGCGGGAAGATCATGATCGAAACCGCGTAGCCGGCCGTGTGCAAAAAGGCCTGCGTCGGATCGAGCGGCCGGTCGCTGCCGTCGCGCAGTTCGATCGCCATCAGCCGCATGCCCCATGTCGCCGAGCCGCTCGCGATGGTCCACCAGCGGTACAGGAAGCCCACGACCATCATCATCATCGGGAAGAAGAACAGCCCGACGAAGGCGGTGAGCGGAACCAGCAGCGCACAGATCACCGCGATCAGGGTCACGTCGACGAGCCAGGCGATGCCGCGCTTGAGCGCGACGCCCTCGTAGCAGTCGGGGCTCGTCTCGGGGTCGGGCAGGCCACGCAGCCGCGCGGCGAAGGTCGGTGAGGCGGTCATGGCACGATCCTCTCATGCGGGCAGGGAGGGGGCAAGCGGCCCCCCATGGGGGCCGCCGCGTCGGGATCAGGCGGCGTCCTTGTCGCCGTTCTCGTCATCATTGCCGGCCTCGCGGGCCTTGGCGGCACGGTCGTCCATGAACTGGTCGAACTCGGCCTTGTCCTTGGCGTCGCGCAGCCGCTCGAGGAAGCTCTCGAAGGCGCGCTGCTCATCTTCGAGCCGGCGCAGGGTCTCGGCCTTGTATGCGTCGAAGGCCGTGTTGCCCGAGGAGCGCATGGCGGTGAAGGGCGAGACGCGGGCCCGGTGACTGCGGCAGGATTTGGCGAACATGCGTTTGCTCCAGATCATGTAGGCGAGAATGGCAAGGCCGAGGGGCCAGAAGGCGATGAAGCCGAGCACCATGGCGGCGATCCAGGCGGGCTTGCCGCGGGCGTCGAGCCAGCTCTCGGCGCGGACGAGCCAGTCCTTGAACCCGGACCGTCCGACGTGGCGTGACAGGGGCATGTCGGTCGTGGACATCGAGGAACTCCTTCGTGGAAGGGGCCCGCTGCCGGGCCGGTTGGGGATGTGAATGTCTTTCACATTACGGCAGATGGGCGTGGCATGGCGGCGCTTCAAGGGGTGATGTGAAGGGTTTTCACATTTTTCGCGCCAAAGCCCCCTCCGGCGACCGTTGACGCTCCCCGCGCCGCGCGCCACCTTCGCGCCATGACAGACCTCGCCTCGCGCCTGAGCCGCGCCCCGCGCCCCTTTGATTCCGACATGGCCGCCGAGGCGCGCGCGGCCTGCGGCTGGGCCGACCCGGCCGTGGCCGAGTTGATCGCCGGCACCGCCGGCTGCAGCCCCTTCCTCGCCGGGCTGATCGGCCGCGAGGGCGACTGGCTGGAGGCGGCCTGCGCCGATCCCGAAGCCGCGGTCGCCGCCGAACTGGCGGCGATGAAGGGCAAGGACGCCGCGACGCTGGGCCCGCAGCTGCGCCGCGCCAAGCGCCGGGTGGCGTTGATCGCGGCGCTGGCCGATCTCGGCGGCGCCTGGCCGCTCGAGGAGGTGACGGGCAGCCTGACCCGGCTCGCCGACGCGGCGCTGCAGGCCGGGCTCGAAGCGCTGCTGGCGCCCGAGATCGCGCGCGGCAAGCTGCCGGGGATGGGCGAGGACGACATCGAGAGCGGCGCCGGCATGGCGCTCTTCGCGATGGGCAAGATGGGCGCCTTCGAGCTGAACTACTCCTCGGATATCGACCTGATCTGCCTTTACGACGAGACCCGCTACGAGGGTACCGACCAGCACGAGGCGCGCAGCGTGCTGGTGCGGGTGACCCGCAAGCTCGCCGGGCTGATCGGCGACATAACCGGCGAGGGCTACGTGTTCCGCACCGACCTGCGGCTGCGGCCCGACGCGGCGGTGACGCCGGTCTGCCTGTCGATGGGCGCGGCCGAGCAGTATTACGAGAGCGTCGGCCGGACCTGGGAGCGGGCGGCCTGGATCAAGGCCCGGCCCTGCGCCGGCGACCTCTCCGCCGGGGCAGATTTCGTCGAGACGCTGCGCCCCTTCGTCTGGCGGCGGCATCTCGATTTCCACGCGATCCGCGACGCGCATGACATGCGGCTCAAGATCCGCGACCACAAGGGGCTGGGCGGCGCGCTCAGCCTGCCGGGCCACGACATGAAGCTTGGCCGGGGCGGCATCCGCGAGATCGAGTTCTTCACCCAGACCCGGCAGCTGATCTCCGGCGGCCGCGACCCCTCGCTCAGGGTGCGCGGCACGGTCGAGGGGCTGGAGCGGCTGGCGCAGGCGGGCTGGATCGAGGCGGAGACGGCCGAGGCGCTGACCCATCACTACCGCGCGCATCGCGAGATCGAGCACCGGGTGCAGATGATCGGCGACCAGCAGACCCATATGCTGCCCTCCAACGAGGAGGGCTTTGCGCGGCTCGCCGCCTTCATGGATCGCGACCTCGCGGAGCTGAAGGACGAGCTGACCGAGCGGCTGGAAACCGTGCACGCGCTCACCGAGGATTTCTTCGCCCCCGGCCATGCCGCCGCCGAGACCCCGGATTTCGGCCAGGAGGTGACGGCGCGCTGGCCCGGCTACCCGGCGCTGCGCTCCGGCCGCGCGGTCGAGATCTTCGACCGGCTGCGGCCCGAGATCCTGAAATCTCTCTCGGAGGCGGCGCGGCCCGAGGAGGCGCTGGCCCAGTTCGACGCCTTTCTCGCCGGACTCCCGGCGGGGGTGCAGCTGTTCTCGCTGTTCGAGGCCAACCCGCAGCTGACCCGGCTCATCATCGATATCTGCGCCACCGCGCCGGGGCTGGCGCAGTATCTGTCGCGCAACGCAGGCGTGCTCGACGCGGTGATCGGCGGCGGCTTCTTCGAGGACTGGCCCGGCACGGATGCGCTGCGCGCCGATCTGGCGGCGCGGCTGGCGCGCCAGCCCGATCACGAGGCGCGGCTCGGAGCGGCGCGGATCTGGGCCAAGGAGCTGCATTTCCGGATCGGGGTGCACCATCTGCGCGGGCTGATCGACGCGGCCCGGGCCGGCACCGAATATGCCGAGCTGGCGGAGGCGGCGGTCGCCGCGCTGGTGCCGGCGGTGATCGACGAGATGGCCCGCCGTCACGGCCCGCCGCCGGGGCGCGGCCTGTCGGTGCTGGGCATGGGTTCGCTCGGGGCCGGGCGGCTGGGGTCGTCCTCGGATCTCGACCTGATCGTGATCTACGACGCCGCCGGGGTGGAGGCCTCTGACGGGCCGCGCCCGCTCGCCGCGCGGGCATGGTACGCGCGCTTCACCCAGTCGCTGATCACCGCGCTCAGCGCGCCGATGCCGGATGGCAAGCTCTACGAGGTCGACATGCGGCTGCGCCCCTCGGGCCGACAGGGTCCGGTGGCGACCGCGCTGCCCGCCTTCCGCGCCTATCAGCGCGACGAGGCCTGGACCTGGGAGCACCTGGCGCTGACCCGGGCGCGGGTGGTGGCGGGCGAGCCGGGGCTCGGCGACGAGATCGAGGACTTCCGGCGCGCGCTGATCACCGAGAAGTCGACCGGGGAGACGGTTCTCGCCGATCTGGCCTCGATGCGCGCCCGGCTGGCCGAGGCCCGGCCCGGCGGTGCCGGCTGGGAGACCCGCGACGGGCCGGGACGGCTGCAGGACGTGGAGCTGTTCGCCCAGAGCCTCGCGCTGCGCGCCGGGTCTCCCGAGCGCGCGGTCGCGGCCCAGATCGCGGCCGGGCGCGAGGCCGGGCTGATCGACGAGGAGGAGGCGGCGGTGCTGAGCGAGACCGCCGATCTGCTGCGCCGGGTGCAATGCGTGGCGCGGCTGCTGACCGGTGGCGAGCCGCTGCCGGAGGCGCCGGCCGAGGGCGGCGTGCGGCTGCTGCTGCGCGAAAGCGGCTGCGACAGCCTCGATGACCTGCGCCGCGCCCTTGACGCCGCCGCGCGCCGCGCCGAGGAGGTGATCGACCGGGCGCTGGCCGGGCACCGAGCGGGAGAGGCGAAATGAGCGACGGGATCGACCCCAAGGGGCTGGTGCGCGAGGCCTACCGGATCGAGGGGATCACTGAAGCGGAATGCCGGTCGATCTTTCTCGACTGGGCGCTGTCGCTGCCCGAGGGGCAGGAGAGCGGCATGGCGATCCGGCGGCTGCTGGAGCGCCATGCCACGGCCCCCGAGGGGCACCCGATGACGCGGGTGCTGACCGAGGGGCTCGACGTGTCGCCCGAGCCGCGCAGGCGCGGCGGGCGGGCGGGCCGCACGGCGGGGTGACCCGCCGCGCGACGGTGTTCAGCGCGCCAGCTGGGCGGCTTCGGCGGCGAGGCGGGTAATCCCGGCCCAGTCGCCCGAATTGACCATCTCCTTGGGCGCGACCCAGCTGCCGCCGACGCACAGCGTGTTGGACAGCGCGAGGTATTCGGGCGCGTTCTTGAGGCTGACCCCGCCGGTCGGGCAGAACTTCACCTGCGGGATCGGCGCGCCGATGGCCTTGAGCGCGGGCACGCCGCCATTGACCTCGGCCGGGAAGAACTTCTGCACGCTGTAACCGCGATCGAGCAGGCGCAGCACCTCGGAAGCGGTGGCGGCGGCGGGCAGCAGCGGCAGGTCGTTGGCCTCGCAGGCGCCGAGGATGCGGTCGGTCGCGCCGGGGCAGACGCCGAAGGTCGCGCCCGCCTCCTTGGCGGCCTCGACATCCTTGGGCGACAGCAGCGTGCCGGCGCCGACGACGCCACCCTCGACCGCCGCCATCTCGCGGATCACGTCGAGCGCGGAGGGGGTGCGCAGCGTCACCTCGAGCGCGGGCAGGCCGCCCTCGACCAGCGCGCGGGCCAGATCCGCGGCCTTCGAGGCGTCATCGACCACCAGCACCGGGATGACCGGGGCGAGGGCGCAGACCTTGGCGGTGAGTTCGGAGGCGTGTTCGGGGGTCATGTCGCGATCCTGTCGTCTTTGAGTTGAAAGTTTGAAAATTATGTCGCCGTTAACGTGCAGTTAACCAATCTCCGTCAAGCTGTAAGAGCTGGAGGAGGAAGGCAATGGCGAACGGCGGTTCGAGGGTCCTTGCGGGCGCCATTGTTCTGGCCGGGTGTGGCGGCGGCGGAGATGAGGCGAGCCCGCCGCCGCCCGCTTTCGACCGCTCTGACTTCGGCGCGCTCTCGGCGCTGGCGCCCGCGACCGACCTGCCGATGCGCGGCGGTGCCCGTTATGCGGGCGGCTTCGTCGCCGACATCCGACATGCCGACGTGACGCCCTCTGGCCGGATCGACGGGGAGCTGACGCTCGATCTCGACTTTGCGGACCGCAACGTGACACTGCCGATCGAGGGGCGGCTGGAGCGGATTTCCGGAGAATTCCTGGGCCAGGCGGTGGCCATCGACACGCTGCCGCTGGTGCCCGGGGCAGGGCAGCTCGCGCTGACGCGCGAGGGCGCGGCGATGCGCGGCGAGGTCACGGCGGGCTTCGGCGACGATCTCGCCCTGGCGGGCGAACGCCGCCGTCTCGACATCGACATCGAAAGCCCGCTGCGCGGACCCGGCGGCCGGGCGCTCGCAGGGCCGGTGTCGGGCACGATCCTGACCGCGCCCTTCACCGACCAGTCGCATGTCCTGACGGGTCAGTTTCATGCGACGTCCGACTGATCAGACCACCACGGCCGCGCCATAGGCGGCGCCGCCGACCTGCTGGCGGAAGGTTTCGAACAGCTCGCGGCCGACGCCGTTGCCATTGCCGGCCAGATCGGCCGGGGCAGGCTCGCGGCCCTCGAGGTTTGCCAGTACCTCGAGCGTGCCCGCGGGCGCGTCGAGCCGGACCATGTCGCCGTCGCGGATCAGCGCGATCGCGCCGCCATCGGCGGCCTCGGGCGTCACGTGGATCGCGGCCGGCACCTTGCCGGAGGCGCCCGACATCCGGCCATCGGTGACCAACGCCACCTTGAGGCCGCGATCCTGAAGCACCGCGAGGGTGGGGGTCAGGTTGTGCAGCTCGGGCATGCCGTTCGATTTCGGGCCCTGGTAGCGGACCACGACGATCGTGTCCTCCTTGAACTCGTCGTTGCGGAACGCCGTCTTGACCGATTCCTGGTCGTGGAAGACCCGGGCCTTGGCCTCGATCACGTGGCGCTCGGGCGCCACGGCGGAGGTCTTGATCACGGCGCGGCCGATATTGCCGGTGAGCTGGCGCAGGCCGCCGGTCTTCTGGAACGGGTTGGTGGCCGGGCGCAGGATCTTGTCGTTGAGCGTCTCGCGGGTGCCGGGGGCATAGGCGACGCGGCCATCCTGCAGCTTCGGCTCCTGGGTGTAGAGTTCGAGCCCTTCGCCCGCGACGGTGCGGGTGTCGGGGTGCAGCAGGCCGGCGTTCAACAGCTCGCCGATCATGTAGCCAAGGCCGCCGGCCGCGTGGAAATGGTTCACGTCGGCGAGGCCGTTGGGGTAGACCTTGGCCATCAGCGGGGTGATCGCCGACAGCTCCGCGAAATCCTCGAGATCGAGGATCACGCCCGCCGCCTTGGCCATCGCGGGCAGGTGCAGCACGAGGTTGGTCGAGCCGCCGGTGGCCATCAGGCCGACGATGCCGTTGACGAAGGCCCGCTCGTCGAGGACGTCCGAGACCGGCGTGAACTCGTTGCCGAGCGCGGAGATCTGCGCCGCGCGCTCGGTGCCCGCGACGGTGAGCGCGTCGCGCAGCGGCGTGTTCGGGTTGACGAAGCTCGCGCCCGGCAGGTGCAGCCCCATGAACTCCATCAGCATCTGGTTCGAGTTGGCGGTGCCGTAGAAGGTGCAGGTGCCCGGCCCGTGATAGGAGGCCATCTCGGCCTTCATCAGCTCCTCGCGGCCCACTTCGCCCGAGGCGAACTGCTGGCGCACGCGGGCCTTTTCATCGTTGGGCAGGCCGGAGGTCATCGGGCCCGCGGGCAGGAACACCGCCGGGATATAGCCGAAGGTGGCGGCGGCCATCACGAGGCCGGGGACGATCTTGTCGCAGACGCCCAGATAGACCGAGCTGTCGAACACGTTGTGCGACATGCCCACCGCCGCCGCGAGCGCGATCACGTCGCGCGAGAACAGCGACAGCTCCATTCCGGTCTGGCCCTGGGTGACGCCGTCGCACATCGCCGGCACGCCGCCCGCGACCTGCGCCGTGGCGCCAGCCTTGCGCGCCGCCTCGCGGATCATCGCGGGATAGGTCTCGAAGGGCTGATGCGCCGAGAGCATGTCGTTATAGGCGGTGATGATGCCGATATTCGGCACCCGCGCCTCGGCCAGCGCGTCCTTGTCGGGACCGGTGGCGGCATAGGCATGAGCCTGGTTGCCGCAGGTCAGATGGGCGCGGCGCGGGCCTTCGGCGGCCGCGGCGGCCATCCGGTCGAGATAGGTGCGGCGCGACCCCTCGCTGCGGGCGCGGATCCGGTCGGTGACGGCTTCGAGCGTGCGGTTGAGGGCCATCTTCGGCTGCTCCTGTCGATAATCGGGTTGCCGCGCGCTTAGCACGGATCGTTAGCGCTAACAACCTGTCCCGGGGGCCTAGTCCGACGGGATCGGCGGCGCTTGGGAGAAAACCCGCGCCTGCCGGGCCCGGTTTCGTGCGGAGCGGCTTTTCGTGGCCCGGCGGGCGGGGTAGGAGGGCGCATGACACCGTTCCCGCACCTCCCGCCCTATCCGACCGTCCGGCTGCTGCCCAAGGCCGATGCCCGCGCGATCCGCCATGGATTTCCCTGGGTCTTCGCCAACGAGATGGTCCTCGATCGCCGCACCAAGAAGCTGGCCCCCGGCAGCCTCGCCATCCTCGAGGATGCCGAGCGGCGGCCGATGGCGGTGGTCACGGTCAACCCCGAGTCCAAGATCGCCGCGCGGGTGCTCGACCGCGACCCCGAGGCGGTGATCGACGGTGACTGGATCGCCGAGAAGCTGATCCGCGCGCTGCGCCACCGCGAGGCGCTGTTCGACGCG
Source organism: Limimaricola variabilis (assembly GCF_014195545.1). GTDB lineage: Bacteria > Pseudomonadota > Alphaproteobacteria > Rhodobacterales > Rhodobacteraceae > Limimaricola > Limimaricola variabilis. The sequence goes on from NZ_JACIBX010000001.1 coordinate 141,813, forward strand.
CCGTTCTACCGGCTCGTGCATGCCGAGGCCGATGGGCTTCCGGGCGTGGTGATCGATCGCTTCGGCGACATCGCGGTGCTGCAGCCCAACGCCGCCTGGGCCGATGCCGGGGCCGAGACCATCGCCGACGCGCTGCTCGCGGCGACCGGCATCCGCCGGGTGGTGCTAAACGGCTCTGGCCGCGCGCGCGGGCTCGAAGGCCTTGGCGAGGAGCTGCGGATGCTGCGCGGCGACGCGCCCGAGGCGCCGGTCGAGGTGCCGATGAATGGTGCCGTCTACATGGCCGACCTGATGGGTGGCCAGAAGACCGGGCTGTTCTATGACCAGCGCCCGAACCACGCCTTCGCGGCCGGTCTGGCCAAGGATGCGCGGGTGCTCGACGTCTTCTCCCATGTCGGCGGCTTCGGCCTCGCGGCGCTGGCGCAGGGCGCGGCTTCGGCGCTGGCGGTCGATGGATCGGCCCCGGCGCTCGATCTGGCGCGCAAGGGGGCCGAGGCCTCCGGCGTGGCCGACCGGTTCGAAACCCGCCAGGGCGACGCCTTCGACACGCTGGCCGCGCTCGACAAGGAAGGCCGCCGCTTCGAGGTCGTGGTCTGCGACCCGCCCGCCTTCGCACCGTCGAAATCGGCGCTGGAGCCGGGGCTGCGGGCCTATGAGCGGATCGCCCGATTGGCCGCGCCGCTGGTCGAGGAGGGCGGCTATCTCGTGCTCTGCTCCTGCAGCCACGCCGCCGACCTGTCGAAGTTCCGCGCCGCTTCGGCGCGCGGCATCGGCAAGGCGGGCCGCAAGGGCGCGATCTGCTACACCGGTTTCGCCGGGGCCGATCATCCGGTTCTGCCGCAGCTGGCCGAGGGCGGCTATCTCAAGGCGCTCGTGTTCCGGCTGTGAGGGTCCTGCTCGACGCCTGCGTTCTCTATCCCACGGTGATGCGCGAGCTGCTCTTGGGCTGCGCGTCCCGGGGGCTGTTCGATCCGCGCTGGAGCGCGCGGATCTCGGAGGAGTGGGCGCGGGCGGCGGCACGGCTCGGGCCCGAGGGCGAGGTGATCGCGCGAGGCGAGATCGCGGTGCTGGCGTCGCGGTTTCCGCGCGCCGAGGTGGCACCGAATCCGGATCTGGAGCGGCGGCTCTGGCTGCCCGATCCGGGCGACATCCACGTGCTGGCCAGCGCGGTGGCGGGGCATTGCGACGTGATCGTGACCATGAACGCCAAGGATTTCCCGCGCGACATCCTCGCCGAGGAGGGGCTGTCGCGCGCCGATCCGGACAATTTCCTGCTCGGCCTGTTCGAGGCCAGCCCCGGCCCGGTGGGCAAGGTGGTGGCGGCGGTGGTGGCGGAGGCCACGCGCCTGTCGGGCGAGGCCTGGACGCCCCGCGCGCTGCTTAGGAAGGCGCGGCTCAACCGGTTCGGCAAGGCGGTGGAGGCGGCGGCGGGCTAGGCGCCCAGCCACTTTTTTTCGTTGGCGGCGATCGCTTCGATCCGCGCGGCGGTCTTGGGGTGGCTCATCAGCCAGGCCGGGGTCGCGCCATGCGCGCCGGCCATTGAGTCGAGCTTGGAGAGCAGCGATTTCTGCGGCCCCGTGCCAAAGCCCGCCTTGATCATCAGCGCCGAGGCGTAGGCGTCGGCCTCGTATTCGTCGGAGCGGCTGATCCCGGCGGCGACCAGCCGGGTCAGCCCGGCGGCGATCATGCCGCCGATCCCGGGGATCAGCCGTGACAGCACCGCCGCAAGGGCGGTACGCAGCGCGTTCTGGGCGGAGAAATCCACCATCCGCCGGCGCGAATGCCCGAGCGCCACATGGCCCAACTCATGCGCGACGACGCTGGCGATCTCCTCGGCGGTGACGGCGCCGGCGGCGAATTTCTCGAGAAAGCCTCGGGTGAGGAAGATCCGCCCATCCGGCGCGGCGAGGCCGTTGACCGGGGCGATCTCGTAGACGTGAACCTTGATGCGGGGCAGGTCGAGCGCCCGTGCCAGCCGCTCGCAGACCGCGCGTAGCCTCGGCTCCGCCAACTCCGTCGAGCGCGCGTCGAGTTCGCGCCGCGTCCGCCAGACCGAGACCTGGTAGACCGCGAATCCGTAAAGCAGCGCGAGGAGCAGCGGTGAGAGCTTCAGCATTATGGCAATATGGTGGCCGTCGGGCAGTGCGACAAGCACCGTTTCTGGTATGTCACATGCGTTCCTTCCGCCACAGGTTGCGTCAAGTGTGATTAACCGGAAGGGAACCGAATCCCGGCTAATGTTATTGTCCAACTGTCAGGGGGGTTGTCCAACTGAACGAGGCAACCATGAATTTCGAGCAACACGACCAGCAAGTCCGCGACGCGTCCCTCAAAAGGGCGTTTCCGGTCGAACGCGACACGCCCGAGCAGCTGCGCCAGTTGCTGGAGCAATTGTCGAGCCGAACCCGGCCCCGCGAAGGCGGCGAGGCCGACCGAACGCGCTGAGCCCCGGGCCCACGCGGTACAGGACGCGCGAGTACAGAGGTATCGGGGTCACGTCCCGAAAGATGTCGCGAAGGATCTAGGCCGCGAGACGGCTCAGCAGCAGAAGCAGGAACAATCCCACCACCGCGAGCGCGATGCCATGCGCGGCGCCCCACTGCGCCATGTCGGCGACCTTGCCGCCACGACGCCGGGCCCGCCAGGCGCCCCAGATGCCGCCGATCAGCAGACCGGTCAGGGGAAGGATCATCGGGGTCACTCCGCTTGCCGCGGCCCTGCCGGCCGCCCCGGCCCCCTAGCGCGACAGCGGTCCCGCTGTCCAGAACCGGACCGCCCGGATCGCCGCGGCGCGGCGTCGCGGGCGCAGCGACGCCCCGTCATTCGCACCCTGCGGGAGAATCGTGATAGGATCACATCAATCCCCGGGCGCAGGCCCGAGGGGCCCAAAACGCTTGTTTTCAAAGCTGACGCGTCAGTTGCCGCTACGACACGGCAGTGCAGAAACAGGGGTGACAGGAGGTGACGCAGGGAGTAGGACGGCGGCATAAAAAGGGCAGGCCGGCCGCGGGGTGGATCTGGGGACCCGGCACAGGCCCTTCAACGGGAGCACACATGAAAGCCGAGTCCTTCCTTTCCGACGACTACCGGCCCGCCGAAGACGAGCCGTTCATGAACGAGCGTCAGCTCGAATATTTCCGTCGCAAGCTGTTGCACTGGAAAGCCGAGCTGCTCTCCGACAGCCGCGACACGATCGAGGGGATGAAGGACGCAACGCGCAACATTCCCGACATCGCCGACCGTGCCAGCGAAGAGACCGACCGGGCGCTGGAACTGCGCACGCGCGATCGCCAGCGCAAGCTGGTGTCCAAAATCGACGCCGCGCTGCGGCGCATCGACGAGGGCGAATACGGCTATTGCGAGATCACTGGGGAGCCGATCTCGCTGCGCCGCCTCGATGCACGTCCGATCGCCACGATGAGCCTTGAGGCGCAGGAGCGTCACGAACGCCGCGAGCGCGTGCACCGCGACGACTGACCTTCGATGCCCGCGACGCCATTGCGTATTGCCGTCGCGGGTGCCGGCATCGGCGGCCTGAGCGCCGCCCTCTGCCTGGCCCGGGCCGGGCACCACGTCTCGATCTTTGAACGCGCGCGCGCGCTGCGTGAGATCGGGGCCGGAATCCAGGTCACCCCCAATGGCGCCGCCGTGCTCGGACGGCTGGACCTCGGAGCCGCGCTCGACGCCGCCGCGATCCGGGCGCGCGCGGTTGTGCCGACCGACGGGCATGACGGCCGCGCCATCGCGCGCTTCGCGCTCGACCAAGGGCGCTTTCCCTATCGTTTCCTGCATCGCGCCGATCTCGTGGCGCTGCTGGCCCGCGCCGCGACCGAGGCCGGGGCCGCTCTCCGGACCGATCACACGGTCACCGGGGCCGATCCGGTCGTCGGGCGGCTTTCATTCGCCGAAGGGGCCGATGTCGCGGCGGATCTCGTCGTCGCGGCGGATGGGTTGCGCTCGGTGTTGCGCCATGCGCTCACCGAGGCGGCGGCGTCGTTCACCGGGCAGGTCGCCTGGCGCGCGGTGATCGAGGATGTCGCGGCATCGCCCGAGGCCCGGATCTGGATGCTGCCGGGGCGGCACGTCGTGACTTATCCGCTGCCCGGCGGGCGGCTCAACCTCGTGGCGGTGCGCGAACAGGGTGACTGGGCGCCAGAGGGCTGGGACCATGAGGACGACCCGGACATCCTTCGCGCGGCCTTCGCCGACGCGGCCCCCGAACTCGCGGAGATGCTGGCGCGGGTCACGCGGGTGCGCCGTTGGGGCCTGTTCCGTCACCCGGTGCCGAAGCGCTGGCACACGGATCGGCTGGTGCTTCTGGGCGACGCCGCGCATCCGACGCTGCCGTTCCTGGCGCAGGGGGCGAACCTCGCCATCGAGGATGGATGGGCGCTCGCCCGCGCGCTTGAGGGAGACGGCGATCTCGACAGCAAGCTGCGGCGCTATGCCGAACTCCGTGGGCCACGGGTGCGGCGCGCCATCGCGGCGGCGCAGGCCAATGCGCGCAATTATCACCTGTCGGGCGTGGCGCGCCGGGTCGCCCATGCCGGCCTCGGCGCCATCGGGCGGGTCGCGCCGGCGCGGTTCACCGCGCGGATGGCCTGGCTGTATGATCACGACATCACAAGCGAATGGCCCGCCACCTGAAAGGTGACGGGCCGGGCTCTCCTGGAGTAGAGAGGCGGTCGCGCGATCAGTTGGCGACGCGCAGTTCGCGGGTCGCGGTCACTTGGCCGTCGGCGTCGTAGAGAACGGCGAAGACGTTGTCGCGATAGGGGCGGTGCGTCAGCTGCACGCGGACGTCGGATTCCAGCCCGGGACGGACGTCTTCGCTGCCGAGCAGCACGCCGGTGGCGATGCTGGAGCCGTCGAGGATCTCGACCCAGCCGCCGGTTTCGCTGACGACGCGATCGAGATCGACATGGCCGGCGTTCTCGACGCTGAACTGGGCGCCGAGGTTGTCGGCGGAAGCGATCGCCGGGAGGGTGGCGGTCAGGGCGGTCGCGAGGGCGGCGGCGATGGTCAGGTTTTTCATGTCTCTTGCCTTTCGGTGGTCCCCGGGGAGGAGGGGATGGGTGGGCGCCGGGGAGGGCGGCGCGGGTTGCAGAACTGGATATCGGAGACATCGCGGCGAATGGCCAACACGGCCTTGTCGCGGAATGTCGCAGAGGGGGAAGCTGTTACACGCGGCTACAAAACCATGAGCGGAAGGGGGAAATTTGGTCCCTTTCCATCGGTCGATCCGCTGCAAGCCCCTTCGGCGTCGGGTCTCCTTCATCCAGTGCTGAAGTTCACATAGGTGTCGCGACCGGTGAACTGAACAGTTCAGTATGTGCCGTTTTGCAGGGCGCTTTGTGCGGCGGATCTGCCGTCGGGGCAGGCGGGTGATGTGGCTTGCAGGCCCACGCGAAAACGGGCGCGGCACCCATCGGCGCCGCGCCCGTTTTCAGAGATCGCTCTTGGCTCAGGCGTCTAGGTCGATCCAGACCGGCACGTGGTCGGACGGCTTCTCGCGGCCGCGCACCTCGCGTTCGATCCAGGCGTCGTTGAGCAGATCGGCGGCCTGCGGGGCGAGCAGCAGGTGGTCGATGCGGATGCCGTTGTTCCGCTCCCACGAGCTGGCCTGATAGTCCCAGAAGGAGTAGTGGCCCGGCCCGCGCACCCGGGCGCGGAACGCGTCGGTGAAGCCCAGCGTCTCGATCCGGCGGAAGGCAGCGCGGGTCTCGGGCCGGAACAGCGCGTCCTCGATCCAGGCCTCGGGCCGGGCGGCGTCCTCGGGCTGCGGGATCACGTTCCAGTCGCCCGCGAGCAGTGCCGGCGCCTCGAGCTCCAGCAGCGCCTGCGCCCGCGCCCGCAGCCGCTCCATCCAGGCCAGCTTGTAGTCGTATTTCGGGCCGGGGGCGGGGTTGCCGTTCGGCAGGTAGAGGCAGCCCACCCGCACCGGCCGGGTCTCGCCGATCACGGTCGCCTCGATATAGCGGGCCTGCTCGTCGCTGTCGTCGCCGGGCAGGCCGCGCATCACGTCCTCGAGCGGCAGGCGCGACAGGATCGCGACGCCGTTGAAGCCCTTCTGGCCATGGGTCTCGACCGTGTAGCCCATGTCCTCGAAATGCTCGCGCGGGAAGCCTTCGTCGACCGACTTGATCTCCTGCAGCAGCGCCACGTCGGGGCGGCTTTCGGCCAGCCATTCCGACAGGGCGCCGATCCGCGCCTTCACGCCGTTGATGTTGAAGGTGGCGAGTTTCATGCGGGCCTCCTTGGCGCGGGTGTGCCGCAGGCTTGTAACAGCCTGCGGCGGACCCACAAGCCTAGCGGGTGCACAGCTTGCGCGGGCCGGAATAGGGCTGGAAGGTGCAGTCCGAGGCGCGGAAGGAGCGATAGGCGCGCGAACAGGCGCGCACGTCGCATTGCGGCTGGGCCGCGGCGTTGTTGCGCAGCCGGTTGGCATTGGTGCTGACCACCTCGGTGCCGCGGCGCACCCGGACCGGCGTCTGGCTCTCGGCCGAGGGCGCCCGCGCCGCGCCGGCACCGCCGGCCGCGAGCACGACCTCGCGCCAGATCTCGGCCGGAAGGCTGCCGCCGGTGACCGCGTCCATCGGCGAGTTGTCGTCATTGCCGATCCAGACGCCCACCACCAGCTTGTCGGTGAAGCCAATGAACCAGGCGTCGCGGCTGTTCTGGCTGGTGCCGGTCTTGCCGGCAGCGAAACCCGGGATCTGCGCCCGCTTGCCCGTGCCGTCGGTGACCACGGCCCGCAGCATCGACAGCATCGGCTCGCGGGTGCGGTTCAGCTCGACCGCGTTGGGATCGGCGCCCGAGACCGACAGCGCCACGCCGGTCTCGCCGAGCTTGAGGCTGGCGATGCCGGTGGCCTTGATCGGCGCGCGGCCCGCGAGGATCGCGGCATAGGCTTCGGTCATGTCCAGCAGCGACACCTCGGAGGTGCCGAGCGCGAGGCTGGGGGTCTGGGTCAGCTTGCCCTCGATGCCGAGCTGGCGCGCCACCTCGATCACCTGGTCGATGCCGACCTCCTGCGCGAGCCGCACCGTGGCGGCGTTGAGCGAGCGCGCGAAGGCCTCGCGCAGCGTCACCACCCCGGCATACTGGCCGTTGAAGTTCTCGGGCTTGTAGCCGTTGATGTCGATCGGCTCGTCGGGCAGGCGGGTGTCGGGATCGGCGCCCATCACCAGCGCGGCGAGGAAGACCGGCAGCTTGAAGGTCGAGCCGGGCTGCCGCAGCGCGTCGGTGGCGCGGTTGAACTGGCTCTCGCCGTAATCGACGCCGCCGACCATGGCGCGCACGCGGCCGTCGGGGGTCATCGCGACGATGGCGCCCTGGCTCGCGCCGGCCTGCGCGCCGGGACCGGCGAGCGCGTCGCGCAGGATCTTCTCGGCCTTGGCCTGCAGCTCCATGTCGAGCGTCGCGGTCACGGTGAGCGGGCCGTCGACGGCGCCCGACAGCTCCTGCGCCTCGCCCAGCACCCAGTCCGCGAAGTAGCTGCCCGCGCGGGCGGGCGGCGGCGACGGCTCGAGCGCGGCCATCTCGCCGCGCGCGGCCTCGAAGGCGGCCTCGTCGATGCGGCCGAGATCGCGCATCACCGACAGCACCACCAGCCCGCGCTCGCGGGCGCGCTCCAGATTGGCTTCGGGGTTGATCACCGATGGCGCCCGGATCGTTGCGGCGAGGATCGCGCTCTCGGCGAGGCTCAGCTCCTGCACCGGCTTGTCGAAATAGAGCTGGGCGGCGGCAGGCATGCCCCATGCGCCCGAGCCGAGATAGGTGGAGTTCAGGTAGAGCTCCATGATCCGGTCCTTGCCGAGCTGACGCTCGAGGCCCAGCGCGAGGACCATCTCCTGCAGCTTGCGTTTGTAGGTCCGGTCGGGGTCGAGATAGAGCACCTTCACCAGCTGCTGGGTGATGGTCGAGCCGCCCTCGACCACGCCGCCGGAGGAGAAGTTGCGCCACATCGCGCGGCCGATGCCTTCGATGTCGACGCCTGGGTGGTCCCAGAAGCGCCGGTCCTCGATCGCCGAGACCGCCTGGGCCAGATGGTCGGGCATCTCGTCGAGTGGGACGTAGCCCGCACGGTAGGCGCCACGGGTGAACAGCGTGTCGCCCGCCTCGTCCTGCACGGTGAGCGTCGGCTCTTCGAGCGGCGGCAGCATGTCGGCCAGCGGCAGGTCGCGCACCGCCCAGATGAGGATGCCGCCGATCATCACGGCGCCGAGCAGCACCAGGAAGGCCAGACCGAACACGGTGCGCCAGATCCAGCGCGTGGCGCGGACCGTGGCGGCCGGGCGCAGCTTGCGCTCTTCGAGCCGGGCCCGGCGGCGGGCGGAGGCGTCGCGCCAACCCTGCGCCGCGCGGGCGGTGAGCGAGGGGCGCGGGGCGCCGGCCTCGGTCGGGGCCGTGGTCGCGGCATCGGGATCGGCGGTGGTGTCAGAACTGCTTTGCTGCGCCGCGCGCAGCCGCTGCGCGGTGGTCACGGCCCCGGCGCCGGCACGGGCCGACACCTCGCGCAGGGCCCGGCCGCCGCGGTCGAGGCCGCTGGCCCCGGCTCGGCCCATCGCCCGTCCGCCACGGCCCATCGCCCGCATCAGGGCGGCCCAGAAGGCGCGCGCGGCCTCGCCCAGATCACCGCCCTGCGGCGGTTCGGCGGGTCGGTCCGACGGCGGGGTGATCGGCTCCGACGCCGCCCCCTCGGGTTGATGAACGGAGGCGTCGGGCGTCTTGTCGTCGGTCATCTGCGTGAAATTCCGGTATTATCGGTACCGGAGGGTAGCCGGGCCGGGCGGCCCGTCAAGCGCGCCCGCGCTCAGATCGAGAAGCTGGTGCCGCAGCCGCAGGAACTGCTGGCGTTCGGGTTCTCGATCACGAAGCGCGCACCGATCAGCTCGTCGGCGAAATCGATCGTGGCGTCGGCCAGAAAGGGCAGGGAGACGCTGTCGACCACGACTTTCTCGCCCGATCCCTCGAGCACCAGATCGTCATCCTTGGGCTCGTCGAGCGCGATCTCGTACTGGAAACCCGAGCAGCCGCCGCCTTCGACCGCGACGCGCAGCGCCTTGCCTTGGGCATGGGCGCCGATCTCGGCCAGGCGCTCCCAGGCGCGTGGGGTGACCTTGGGGGGCAGCGTCAGCATGGCGGAACCTATCCGTGGGCAGCGTCATTGGGCCGGTCCGATCTTGGAAAACGCGGCGTTTTCCCTGTCCGGGCGGCATCATGCCCCATATAGGTAAGGTGAATAGTGACGACAAGCTGGCGGTGCACATGACGGCTCCCTACGCCTCCGACCCGCGCGACACGCGCGGCAGGCTTCATCCCGAGGAGGAAAGCGCGTTCCGTTCGCCTTTTCAGCGCGACCGCGACCGCATCATCCATGCGAGCGCCTTCCGCCGCCTCAAGCACAAGACCCAGGTCTTCATCGAGCATGAGGGCGATTATTTCCGCACCCGGCTCACCCATTCGATCGAGGTGGCGCAGGTGGCGCGGACCATCTCCGGCGTGCTCGGGCTCAACACCGAGCTGACCGAGGCGGTGGCGCTGGCGCACGACCTCGGCCATCCGCCCTTCGGCCATACCGGCGAGGACGCGCTCGACGCGCTGATGAAGCCCTATGGCGGGTTCGATCACAACGCGCAGGCGATCCGCATTGTCACCTCGCTCGAGCGGCACTATGCCGAGTTCGACGGGCTGAACCTGACTTGGGAGACGCTCGAGGGCATCGCAAAGCACAACGGCCCGGTGACCGGCGACATCCCCTACGCGCTGGCCGATTACGTGGCGTTGCACGATCTGGAGCTCCACACCCATGCCAGCGCCGAGGCGCAGGTGGCCGCGTTGGCCGATGACATCGCCTATTCGCATCACGACCTGCATGACGGTCTGCGCGCCGAGCTGTTCTCGACCGACGAGCTGGCCGAGCTGCCGATCCTCGACGCCTGCTTCGCCGAGGTCGACCGCAAATATCCCGGGCTGAACTACTACCGCCGCCGCCACGAGGCGCTGCGCCGCTTCTTCGGCGTGCTGGTCGAGGACGTGATCGGCGTGGCGCGGGCCAATCTCGCCGAGGCCGATCCGCGCTCGGTGCGCGACATCCGCGAGGCAGGGCGGATGATGGTGCGCTTCACCCCCGGCCTGTGGTCGGATCTGAAGGTGCTGCGCAAGTTCCTGTTCCATCGCATGTATCGCGCGCCGGAGGTGGTGGTGATGCGCGAGCGGGTGACCGGCGTGATCCACGACCTGTTCCCGCTGTTCATGGCGCATCCCGAGAACCTGCCCAAGCAATGGCGCAAGGACGTGGCCGAGGCGGCGGACGAAACTGCCTTGGCACGGATCGTGGCGGACTACATCGCCGGAATGACCGACCGTTTCGCGCTGCAGGAACATGCGCGGCTGACCGGCTCGGACATACTCGAAAAGACCAATCTCGCGGGGGCCTGGAGTGGCGATTGAAACGGCAACGGAGCAGGCGGCGGCGCTGAGCCCGATCATGGCCTTCGCGCTGGTCGGCGCGATCGGCGTCGGTTCGCAATGGCTGGCTTGGCGGCTCAGGCTGCCGGCCATCGTGCTGATGCTGGTGGCGGGTCTCGCCATCGGCCCGGGGCTGGGCTGGTTCGTACCTGACCGCGACATCGGCCCGTTGGTGCGGCCGATGATCTCGATCGCGGTCGCGATCATCCTGTTCGAGGGCGGCCTGACGCTCAACTTCCACAGTCTGCGCGACGAGGCGAAGGGGGTGAGCCGGCTGGTCTTCATCGGCGCGCCGCTGGGCTGGCTGCTCTCGACGCTGGCGCTGCGCTACGGTGCCGGCATGAGCTGGGAAAGCTCGGCGGTGTTCGGCGGCATCATGATCGTCACCGGGCCCACGGTGATCGCGCCGCTCCTGCGTACCGCGCGGCTGGCACGCCGTCCGGCCTCGCTGCTGCAATGGGAGGCGATCGTCAACGACCCGATCGGCGCGCTCGCAGCCGTGCTCGCCTTCGAAGTGGTGCTGGTGCTGCGCACCTCGGTCACCGTCGGCAACGCGATATGGGAGCTGGCGCTCGGCATCGGCGTGGCGCTGGTGCTGGGCGCGGCCGGGGCGGCGGTGGTCGCCTGGGGCTTCCGCAAGGGGCGCGTGCCGGAATACATGAAGGTGCCGGTGCTGTTCGCATTGCTGCTGGCCGTCTTCGCGGTCTCCGACACGGTGCTGCACGAGAGCGGGCTGCTCGCGGTCACGGTGATGGGTATCGGCATCGCCAATGCCGACCTGCCCTCCTATGCAGAGCTGCGCCGCTTCAAGGAGCACGCCACGATCCTGCTGGTTTCGGGCGTGTTCATCCTGCTGGCGGCAGCGATCGAGTTCGAGACTCTGACCGCGCTCAACTGGCGGGCGGTGGTGTTCATACTGGCGGTGGTGCTGGTGGTGCGTCCGCTCACCGTCTTCCTCTCGCTCATAGGTGCAGGCGTGCCGTGGCGCGAGCAGTTGCTGGTGGCCCTGACCGGGCCACGCGGCGTGGTGCTGGTGGCGGTGGCCGGCCTGTTCGGCGAGCGGCTGGCCGATCTCGGCGTGCCGGACGGCGCGACGGTGGCGCCGCTGGCCTTCGTGCTGGTGGCGGTCACCGTGGTGGTGCACGGCTTCACCCTCGCGCCCTTCGCGCGAATGCTGGGCCTGTCGGGCGGCGCGGTACCGGGTGTGCTGCTGATCGGCGGCTCGCGCTTTACCCGCGGGCTGGCCGAGGCGCTCAGGAAGGTCGAGGTGCCGGTGCTGATCGCCGATCCAAACCACAACAACCTGCGCGCCGCGCGTTCCGAGGGGATCCCGACCTATTCCGGCGACATCCTGTCGGAATCGGCCGAGCACTGGCTCGAGCTGGTGAGCTACGACCTCGTCGTCGCCGCCACCGAGAACGACGCCTACAACACCCTCGTGGCGACCGATCTCGGCCCGGAATTCGGCCGCGACAACGTCTACCAGATCGCGCGGCAGAAGATGGAAAGCGCCCGTCACGCCCTGTCGAGCAGCCTCACCGGGCGCGAGTTCGGCCCCGAGGAGACCTATGACGGTCTCGAGCGGATGATGCGCGAGGGCTGGAGCTTCCGCGTCACCCGGCTGACCGAGGAATACGGGCTCGTGGAGTGGCGCGAGAAGCGGCCACACGCGAAGGTCGTGGCCCGGATCGGGCCGCAGGGCACCACCGAGTTCATCCGCGAGGACGAGGACATCCGCCCCGCGCCCGACGTGCGGATCATCTCGCTGCTGCCGCCGGGCGAGGAGAAGGGCACCGATCCCGAAGCCGGGCACGAGATCGCGCGCCGCGCCGCCAAGAACAACAGCGGCAAGGGGACGAGCCATCCGCCCAACAAGGGCGGCAGCATGGCGGGCGTGAAGGCGCTGGGGCGGGGTCGCGGGCTGGCCGGGTTCGGCCGCAAGGGCGGCAAGCCACCCCGCGCCGCCTGAGGGCGTCCAGCCGCGTCCACCGGTCTTTGGCGGCGCCTGCGCGTTGACGCGCGGCGCCGCCGTGGTAAAGGGTCGCATCTCGCGGCACGAACGGCCAAAAGGACTGCGCATGAACCTCTTCACCGACATCCGGGCGCTGGTGCTCGATACGCTGGACGCGATGGCGCGCGACGGCGCGCTCCCCGAGGGGCTGGAGACCGGCGCGGTCACGGTGGAGCCGCCGCGCGATGCGGCGCATGGCGACATGGCGACCAACGCGGCGATGGTGCTGGCCAAGCCCGCGGGCAAGAAGCCGCGCGACATCGCCGAAGCCCTGGTCGAGCGGCTCGGCGCCGACAACCGGATCGCCTTCGCCGAGGTGGCGGGGCCGGGCTTCATCAACCTCCGCCTCGCGCCGTCGCTGTGGCAGGGCATCGTCCGCGCCGCGCTGACCGAGCAGGGCTTCGGCCGCTCGACCATGGGGCAGGGCGAGAAGGTCAACGTCGAATACGTCTCGGCCAACCCCACGGGGCCGATGCATGTGGGCCACGCCCGCGGCGCGGTGTTCGGCGACGCGCTGGCGCGGCTCCTGGCCTATGCCGGTCACGACGTGACCAAGGAATACTACGTCAATGACGGCGGCGCGCAGGTCGACGTGCTGGCGCGCTCCTCCTTCGAGCGCTACCGCGAGGCCTGCGGCATGACGCCGGAGATTGGCGAGGGGCTCTACCCGGGCGACTACCTCGTGCCGGTGGGCGAGAAGCTCAAGGAGATCTGGGGCGAGCGGATGCTCAACAGCCCGGAATCCGAATGGCTCGACGAGGCCCGCGAGATCGCCACCGAGGCGATGATGGAGATGATCCGCGACGACCTCGCGGCGCTTGGCGTGACGATGGACGTGTTCTTCTCGGAGAAGTCGCTCTACGGCACCGGCCGTATCGAGGAGGCGATCGAGAGCCTGCGCGCCAAGGGGCTGATCTATCGTGGCACGCTGGAGCCGCCTAAGGGCAAGACGCCCGAGGATTGGGAGCCGCGCGAGCAGACACTGTTCCGCTCCACCGCGCATGGCGACGACGTCGACCGGCCGATCATGAAGTCGGACGGCGCCTGGACCTATTTCGCCCCTGACATCGCCTATCACCACGACAAGGTGACGCGCGGCTTCACCCAGCTGATCGACGTGTTCGGCGCCGATCACGGCGGCTACGTCAAGCGGATGAAGGCGGCCGTCTCGGCGCTCTCCGAAGGGCGCGTGCCGCTCGACGTGAAGCTGATCCAGCTGGTGAAGCTGTGGAAGAACGGCGAGCCGTTCAAGATGTCCAAGCGCGCCGGCAACTTCGTCACGCTGCGCGATCTGGTCGATCAGGTCGGCTCGGACGCGGTGCGGTTTCACATGCTGACCCGCAAGAACGACGCGCCGCTCGACTTCGATTTCGACAAGGTGCTCGAGCAGAGCCGTGAAAACCCGGTCTTCTACGTGCAATACGCCAATGCGCGCATCAACTCGGTGCTGCGCAAGGCCGACGCGATGGGCATCGCGGTCGACGACGCGACGCTGGCCAACGCCGATCTCTCTGCGCTCGACCACGAGGCCGAGCTGGCGCTGATGCGCAGCCTCGCCGAATGGCCGCGCCTGGTGGAGATCGCGGCCAAGGGCCACGAGCCGCACCGCGTCGCCTTCTACCTCTACGATCTGGCCTCGGCCTTCCACGCGCTGTGGAACCGCGGCAATGACGAGCCCGGCCTGCGCTTCGTGCAGGAGGGCGACGCGGCCACCACGCAGGGCAAGATTTCGCTCGCGCGGGCGGTCGGCGTTGTGATCGCGGAGGGGCTTGGTATCCTCGGCGTCACACCGGTCGAGGAGATGCGCTGACGGCGCAGCACGACAAGGCAAGGGGCAACAGACCCCGTGGAAGCGAGCGGCGGAGAGTCTGACATGGCACAACCGAGCGATCCGCAGGGGCCGGGCCGACTGGCCGCAGCCACCGCGCTGGCGTTCCGCTATGCCGGGGCGCTGCTGTCGCTCGCGCTGGTGCTGGGCCTCGCCATCTGGGGCTGGAAGCTGTGGATGCGCGACGTCACCGGCATCCCGGTGGTGCGCGCCATGGAAGGCCCGATGCGCGAGGCGCCCGAGGATCCGGGCGGCGAGATCGCGCTGCATACCGGCCTCGCGGTCAACGACATCGCCGCGATGGGCGAGGCAGCGGGTCCCGAGGAGCGCCTGGTGCTGGCTCCGCAGCCGCCCGGCCTGACTGAGGAGGACCTGATGGTCCAGCCCACCGCCGAGGCCGGCGAGCGCCGCCCCGGCGACACCCCGGAAGACACGCTCGCGGCCTTCGACCCGGATCGGGCGATGTCGGCCGAGGACGTGGCCGAACTGGCCGACAGCCTGATCGAGGGCGTGGCGCCGCTGGGCGAGGTCGAGGCGCCGGCGCCGGGCACCGTCGACGGACCCGACCCGTCGGTGATCGCCGCCGCCAACGGCGCCACGGCCGACCCGGCCTCCGGCGCCCCGGCGCGCCCGGCGCTGCGACCGCAGGCGCTGCGCCCGGCCACCGCCATGGCCGCTGCCGCCGCGCCCACCCCGGAGCCGCAGGCCGCGCCCGTCAATGTCAGCACCCGCGAGATCCCGCCCGGCACCAGCCTGGTGCAGCTCGGCGCCTTCGAGAGCCCCGAAGTCGCCGGACAGGAATGGCTGCGCCTGACCGCCCGCTTCGGCGAGTTGCTCGCCGGACGCGAACGGCTGGTGCAGGAGGCGGTTAGCGGCGGCCGCACCTTCTTCCGGCTGCGAGCGACCGGCTTTGCCGACCTCGCCGAGGCGCGGCGCTTCTGCTCGGCGCTGGTCGCCGAGGACGCCGCCTGCATCCCGGTGGTGGTGCGATGACCGCCGCCGCAATCCTCGGCCCCGAAGGCGCCCGTCTCGGCCGCGACGAGGCGGCATTCTTCCGCGACGCCGACCCTTGGGGCTTCATCCTCTTCGCCCGCAACGTCGAGACGCCCGATCAGCTGCGCCGCCTGACCTCCGATCTTCGCGAGACGCTGGGCCGCGAGGCGCCGATCCTGATCGACCAGGAGGGCGGCCGGGTGCAGCGGATGCGGCCACCGCATTGGCACGCCTACCTGCCCGCGCTCGACCAGATGCAGCGCGCACTCGACCCGCTGCGCGCGCAGTGGCTGCGCCACCGGCTGATCGCGGCCGAGCTGCACGAGGTCGGCATCGACGTGAACTGCGCGCCGCTCGCCGATCTGGTCGAGCCGCAGACCCATCACATCCTGCGCAACCGCCTCTATGGCGACACGGTCGACGGCGTCGTGGCCGCCGCTCGGATCGCTGCCGACGGCCTGCTGGCGGGCGGCGTGCTGCCGGTGCTCAAGCACATTCCCGGCTATGGGCGCGCCCATGTCGACAGCCACAAGGCGCTGCCGCGCGTGTCGGTGCCGCTCTCGGAGCTGCGCGCGCGCGATTTCGCGCCCTTCGTGGCGCTTGGCCACATGGCGATGGGCATGACCGCGCATATCGTTCTCGACGCCGTCGATCCCGACCGCCCGGCCACCACCTCGGCCAAGGCGATGCGGATGATCCGCGAGGAGATCGGCTTCGACGGGCTGCTGATGACCGACGATCTGTCGATGGAGGCGCTCTCGGGCGACATCGACGCGCGGGCCGAGGCCAGCATCGCCGCCGGCTGCGACGTGGTCCTGCACTGCAACGGCGACCGGGACGAGATGGAAGCGGTGGTCGCGGCCTGCGGCGTGATGGGCACCGATGCAATGCGCCGGGCCGAGGCGGCGCTGGCGCAGCGCCGCACGCCCGAGCCCGCCGATCTCGACGCGCTGCGCGACGAGCTGGGCGCGCTCACGGGGGAGGACGTGTGATGGATGGCGGGCAGGAGAGCCTGGCGCGCCCCTCCAGCGTCGAGGAACGCCGCGCCGCCGAGGCGCTGATCGTCGATGTCGATGGCTTCGAGGGGCCGCTCGACCTGCTGCTGGTGCTGTCGCGCACCCAGAAGGTCGATCTGCGCCAGATCTCGATCCTTGCTTTGGCCGAGCAGTATCTGGGCTTCGTCGAGAAGGCCCGCGCGCTCAGGATCGAGCTCGCCGCCGATTACCTCGTCATGGCGGCCTGGCTGGCCTATCTGAAATCGCGGCTGCTGCTGCCGCCCGATCCCACCACCGAGGAGCCGTCGGGCGAGGACATGGCCGCGCATCTGGCCTTCCAGCTCGAGCGGCTGCAGGCGATGCGCGAGGCGGCCGATGCGCTCTTCGCGCGGCCGCTTCTCGGCCGCGACGTCTTCGCGCGTGGGGATGCCGAAGCGGTGACCGTGCATCGCTCCACCGTGCATCACGCCTCGCTGCTCGACCTCATGCAGGCCTATGCGCGGGTCAAGACGCGCGACGAGTTCCGGCCCTTCGTCATGGACCGGCGCGACCTGATGACGATGGAGCAGGCGCTCGACCGGTTGCGCGCGCTGGTGGGCGAGAGCGCCGATTGGGCCGACATCTCGGCCTATCTGCCGGAGGATTGGCACGCCGCGCCGCGTCGCCGCCGCTCGGCCACCGCCGCGACCTTCGCGGCCTCGCTCGAACTGGCCAAGGAAGGCCGCATCGAGATCCGCCAGGGCGACATCTTTGCCCCGATCCAGATCCGCCGCAAGGAGCGCGCATGACCCAGCAGCCCGAACCCGCACAGTTCGACGCCCCGACCCGTGCCGAGGCGGCGCGGATGATCGAGGCGCTGCTCTTCGCCAGCCCCGAGCCGCTCTCGACCACCGAGCTGGGGCGTCGCCTGCCCGAGGGCACCGACCTCACCGCCGCGCTCGAGGAGCTGCGCGCCCGCTATGCCGGGCGTGGGGTCGAGCTTTGCCGGATCGGCGACGCCTGGGCGTTCCGCACCGCGCCCGATCTCGGCCACCTGCTGGAGCGTCACGCGGTCGAGACCCGCAAGCTCAGCCGCGCGGCGACCGAGACGCTGGCGATCATCGCCTATCACCAGCCTGCCACCCGTGCCGAGATCGAGGAGATCCGTGGCGTCTCGGTCAGCCGCGGCACCATCGACCAGCTGATCGAGATGGGCTGGGTCCGGCTGGGGCGGCGCAAGATGACACCGGGCCGGCCCGCCACCTTCGTGGTCACCGAGGGATTCCTCGACCATTTCGGCCTGTCGAGCCCGCGCGATCTGCCGGGGCTGCGCGAGCTGCGCGCGGCCGGGTTGCTCGACAGCCGCCGGGCTCCCGACGAGGATGAGGGCGAGGCCGGCGCGGAGCAGGAGAACCTTTTCTGATCCTGAACGCGCTCCCCGGTGACACCACGTCATCGTTGGCCTTTATGGGCCGCTTTTGCGTTCAATGCCCGGCGTCAATCCTAACTTAAGCCCCGGCATGCATGCTTCCCGGCAACGCAACGCCGGCGCGACCCCGCCCGGCAGGACCAGACCGGGACCATCGACATGCCCATCGAAACGGCGCGGCAGATCTCGGCCCGCAACGTCGCCGAGATCCGGGGCGCGATCCGGATCATCCGCAGGATCGAGGCGCAGCAGCGCCGCTTCGCCGCGGCTGCGGTGTCGGTCTGCTTCGCCTCCCTGGCTGGCTACGCGCTCGACCTGCGACTGCTCTACCTGCCCCTGGCCGAGGGCGGCGGCACCCACCCGCTGACCGCCGTGGTGGCGCTGCTGCTGGCCTCGGCGCGTCTGTCGCGGCAGCGCCGCGGCGAGGTGGCCTTCACCATCCTGGCGCTCGGTCTGCTGGCCTGGCGCGCGGCCGAGCTGCTCTGGCAGGTCGCGCCGCTTCCGCTGGAGCGCTGGCTCGACGGGCCGGAGCGGGCGCTGCCCCGTCCGCCGGTGGAGCTGGGGCACAACACGCTGATGGCGCTGGCGGCGATCTCGGCCGCGATCCTGCTGCGACACCGGACCGCGCTCGGCATGGCGGCGCTGGTCACGGCGTTCGGCATCTGCGGCACGGTGATCGTCGCCTACAGCTACGCGCTCGACGCCGCGCTCGGGGGGATGTCGCCGGTGACGACGCTGATCGCGCTGCTGCTGGCGCTGGCCTGCCTGTCGCGCCATCTCGACCCGATGGCACTGCGGCTGCTCTTGTCGGACAGCACCGTGTCGCGGATGCTGCGCCGCCAGCTGCTGCTGGCGATGTGCGGCTTTTGGATCGGCGGACTGCTGCTGTTGCAGCTCGACCCGACCGAATGGGTGGCCGGGGCGCCGCTGATCGTCACGGTCATGCTGGTGGTCGCCGCCGCCGGGCTGATGTCGAGCGTGGCGATGCTGTCCTCGGCCGAGAGCGAGCGGCAGCGCCATCAGGCCGCGCTCGAACGGCTCTCGGTCACCGACGCGCTCACCGGGCTCGCCAATCGCTGGGCCTGCGACCTCTTCGCCAGCCGGGCCGTGGCCGCCGCGCGGCGCGAGGGGACGGGCCTCGCCGTGGTGCTGATCGACATCGACCGGTTCAAGCTGGTCAACGACCGTTTCGGCCATGCCGCGGGCGACCGGCTGTTGCGCGAGGTGGGGCATCTGCTGCCGCGCTGGCTGCGCCGCTCGGACCTCGCCGCGCGCTGGGGCGGGGAGGAATTCCTGCTGATCCTCACCACCACGCGGCTGACCGGCGCGATGGCGCTGGCCGAACGGGTGCGCCGCTGCTTCGAAGATCGGCTGACGCTGCCCGACGGCTCGGCGCCGGTCACCGCCTCGATCGGCTGCGCCGAGCTGCTGCCGCATGAGGAGACGATCGACGCCGCGATCAGCCGCGCCGACGCGGCGCTCTACCGGGCCAAGAATGGCGGCCGCAACCGGGTCGAGCCGCCACCGGTGTGCGGGGCCCGGAAGGATGCAGAAACCGAAGCACCGCCGCATCGCCGCCGGTCAGCGGACAAGATTGCCGCGCCCTGAGCGCGCCGCTCAGGGCGCGCGGAACTGCTTGGAAAGCTTGAGCCCTTGGCCTTGGTAGTTCGAGGCGATCCCCGCGCCGTAGAGCTGGTCGGGAATCTCGGCCATCCGCTCATAGACCAGTCGGCCCACGACCTGCCCATGCTCCAGCACGAAGGGTGCCTCGTGGCAGCGCACCTCTAGCACGCCGCGCGAGCCTTGGCCCTGCGCCGAAGCGTGGCCGAAGCCGGGATCGAAGAAACCTGCGTAATGGACCCGGAACTCGCCCGCCATGGCGAGGTAGGGCGCCATTTCGGCGGCATAGGAGGGCGGGATGGTCACCGATTCGCGGCTGACGAGAATGTAGAACGCGCCCGGATCGAGGATGATCCGGCCCTTCGGACTGGGCACGGTTTCCCAGAACTCGGATACGTCGTAATGGCCGATCCGGTCGAGGTCGATCACGCCGGCATGCGGCTTGGCCCTGAATCCCGCGCAGGCGGCGAGGGCGGGCGACAAATCGACCGAAAAGCCCAGGCCTTCCGAGATCAGCGCTTCGCCATCGACCAGCGGCTCGCGCGCGTGCAGATCGGCCAGCGCCGTGTCGTCGAGCACCGCCTGTCCCTGTCGGAAGCGGATCTGGTTGAGCCGCATCCCGGGCCGCACCAGAACCGAGAAGCTGCGCGGGCAGATCTCGGCGTAGAGCGGTCCGTCATGGCCGGGGGCGATCCGGTCGAATTCGGTGCCGCCATCGGCGATCAGCCGGGTCAGCAGGTCGAGCCGTCCTGTCGAGCTCTTGGCGTTGGCGACGGCGGTGACGCCGTCGGGCAGGGCCAGCCGCTCCATCAGCGGCACGACATAGACGCAGCCCTTTTCGAGCACCGCGCCCTGGTCGAGATCGATGCGATGCATCTCGAATTCGGCCAGCTGGTCCTCGACCCGACGGCCTTCGCCGGCGAGGAAGGAGGCGCGGACCCGGTAGGCGACGCGGCCGAGACGCAAGTCGAGACTGGCGGGCTGGATCTGCTCGGGCAGGATCGGTGCCTCGGCGGCGATGGCGCCGCTTTCGATCAGTCGGGCGATCCCCTGGCGGGGCAGAACTCCGGTCACGCGCGGCCTCCTTTGATATGACGACGCCCGCCGCTTGGAGGCGGCGGGCGGTCATAAATGGTCGGGCTAGCAGGACTCGAACCTGCGACCTTCCGTCCCCCAGACGGACGCGCTACCAGGCTGCGCTATAGCCCGACTGAGGCTGCTAATGCCTTATGTGGCGGGCAGGGGCAAGTCGAAACCGGCAAAAATTTCCCGAAATCAGGCGCTGCCCTCGCGTCCCGAAACGGCCGTTTCAGCCCGCGCCGCAGCCAACCTGTCGCGCAGGGATTCGAGCCGCGACAGCAACGGCGAGAGCCGGTCGGCGCGGCCGGAAAGACGCGGCGCGCCCTCGCGCAATAGCGCCATGAGAGAGGGCGAGACCTCCTGCCGAGGCCGCGCCACCACGCCGGTTTCGGCCGGGCAGACGGCGGCGGGGGGCGGGTCGAGCACCAGCACCGCATCCTCGATTTCGGCTGCGTTGCCGGCGGCGGAAGCGGGGGCCTGCGTTTCGGCCGGTACGCGCTCTTCGCGGCCCTGACCCGCGACATGGCGCACGCCCTTTTCGCGCAGGAGCTTCTGGACGCCCTTTATGGTCATGCCCTGGTCGTGCAGCAGCATCTTGATGCCGCCGAGCAGTTCGAGATCCTCGGGTCGGTAATAGCGCCGCCCCCCGGCGCGCTTCACGGGGCGGACCTGGGAGAACTTGCTCTCCCAGAACCGCAGCACATGCGCGGGGGTGTCGAGCGCCTCGGCGACTTCGCCGATGGTGCGGAAGGCTTGAGCCGATTTCGCCATGAAGCCGGCCTCAGCTCCGGTTGCCCGAGGCGACCCTGTCCTTCATCAGATGCGAGGAGCGGAAGGTGAGCACCCGTCGCGGGTGAATCGGCACCTCTTCGCCGGTCTTGGGATTGCGGCCGATCCGCGCTGCCTTGTCGCGCACCGAAAACGTGCCGAAGGAGCTGATCTTCACCTGTTCGCCCGCCACCAGCGCGTCGGAGATGTGGCCCAGCACCGCTTCGACCAGCTCGGCGCTGTCGTTCCGCGACAGGCCCACCTCCTCATGCACCGCTTCGGCGAGATCCATCCGCGTCAATGTCTTGTCCGCCATCTCGATCTCCCTGCTCTGCCGCAACTCTAAGGGCAGCGGCAATTTCAAGTCAATCTCAAGCGGATGGCAGACACAGTTGCAGCGACGTCACGCTGATCACCAGCGCAGCACCACCGAGCCCCAGGCGAGGCCGCCGCCGATCGCCTCGGTCACCACCAGATCGCCGTCGCGGATCTGCCCGTTCGCGCGCCCGACCGAGAGCGCCAGCGGGATCGAGGCGGCCGACGTGTTGCCGTGATCCTGCACGGTGACGACCACCTTCTCCATCCCGAGACCGAGTTTCTTCGCAGTGCCTTGGATGATCCGGATATTGGCCTGATGCGGCACCACCCAGTCGATGTCCTCGGCCGTGAGGCCGGCCTTCTCGAGCGACATCTGCGCGGTCTGGGCGAGCTTCTCGACGGCGTGGCGGAACACCTCGCGCCCCTCCATCCGCAGATGCCCGGTGGTGCCGGTCGAGACGCCGCCATCGACATAGAGGATATCGCGGTGACGCCCGTCGGAGTTGAGATCGGCGGCGAGGATGCCGCGATCGGCCGAGCTGCCTTCGCCCTCCTGCGCCTCCAGCAGCAGCGCGCCGGCGCCGTCGCCGAACAGCACGCAGGTGGTGCGGTCGGTCCAGTCGATGATCCGGCTGAAGGTCTCGGCCCCGATCACCAGCACGCGCTTGGCCTGCCCGGTGACGATCATCGCGTTGGCGGTGGTCAGCGCATAGACGAAGCCGGCGCAGACCGCCTGCACGTCGAAGGCGAAACCGTGGGTCATGCCCAGTTCGCGCTGCACCATGGTGGCCGCCGAGGGGAAGGTCAGGTCCGGCGTGGAGGTGGCGAGGATGATCGCGTCGACCTCCTCCGCGGCTTTGCCGGCGTCGGCCAGCGCGGCGCGCGCGGCATTGGCCCCGAGGCTGGAGGTCGTCTCGCCCTCGGCCGCGATGTGGCGCCGCTCGATGCCTGAGCGCGACCGGATCCATTCATCCGAGGTGTCGACCAGCTTCTCGAACTCGGCATTCTCCATCACCCGTTCGGGGAGGTAATGGCCGACGCCCGTAACGACCGCGCGAATGGTCATGCCTTGATCTCCTTGGGCGCGTCGTGATGCAGGGCCGAAACGCCGGCGATGCGCGATGCCAGTCGTTTGGAAAAATCGGACCGCGCGAGCTGCGCGGCGAGGCTGAGCGCGGCGGCGACGCCGGTGGCGTCGGCCGAGCCATGGCTCTTGACCACCAGCCCACCAAGGCCGAGGAACACCCCGCCATTGACCTGCCTCGGGTCGATCCGGGTCCGCAGCCGGGCCATCGCGCCGCGCGTCATCAGCGCCGCGACCTTGGACAGGGCGGAGGACATGAAGGCCTCGCGCAGCAGGTCCGAGATGAGCCGGGCGGTGCCTTCGCCGGTCTTGAGCGCGACGTTGCCGGTGAAGCCGTCGGTGACGATCACGTCGACGCGGGTCGATGGGATGTCGCCGCCCTCGACGAAGCCGACATAGTCGAAATCGCCCCGCTCGGCGGCGGCGGCGATCAATTCGGAGGCGGCCTTGAGTTCGGCCCGGCCCTTGTGCTCCTCGGTGCCGACATTGAGCAGCCCGACACGGGGGCGCGACAAGCCGAGCCCGTTGCGCGCATAGGAGGCGCCCATCATCGCATAGGCGAGCAGGTCGTCGCCATCGGCACGGATATCGGCGCCGACATCGAGCATCACGTTGAAGCCTTGGGGATTGCGCGAGGGCCAGAGGCAGGCGATGGCCGGGCGGTTCACGCCCTCGGCCTTGCGCAGGCGGATCATCGACACCGCCATCAGCGCGCCGGTGTTGCCACAGCTCACGCAGACTTCGGCGCGCTGGTCGCGCAGCGCGTCGACGGCGGCCCACATCGAGGTGGCCTTGCCATTGCGCATCACGTGGCTGGGTTTGTCGGTCATCGTCACCACGTCATCGGCGTGGTGGATCTCGACCCGCTCAGCGAGGGGGGAATTCTTGAAATGCGGTTCGAGCGCCTCGCGCCGGCCGTGCAGCAGCACGCGGGCGGTCGGATCGGTCTCGAGAAAGCGGATCACGCCACGGGCCACGGCATCGGGCCCCTGATCGCCGCCCATGGCGTCGACCGAAAGCGTGATGGATCTGTCATGGGACAAGCCCGTCATCGCGACCCCGATGTTCTGGGCGCGGTCATTTCAGGCGCGCGCCGGTCTTGGCAGCGGACATCCGGGCAAAACCCCGAGGGGCGGCGCGGCCGGGACGAACCCGGTCCGCGCCATGGCCCGGCGAAGGGCTCAAGCCGCGTCGTCGTCCAGCTCGGTCTCGGCGGCCTGCGCGATCACTTCACGATCGGCATAGCTGCCGCAGGACGGGCAGACGTGGTGGGGACGCTTCAGTTCCCCACAGGAGGGGCATTCGTTGGGGTTGGCGCCGGTCAGGCCGTCATGGGCCCGACGCTGGTTGCGGCGCGACTTGGAGATCTTGTTCTGCGGAACGGCCATGTCACAACCTCGAAGTAATCTGGCTCTAGTCTAAATGGGCCGGCGCGTGTCCGGCCCGGTTGGCGGGTGGGCGCATGGCCCCGGTCAGGGGATCCATCCCGCGACGTCCGGCCGCTCTTAGGGGATAAGAACCGGGCTGTCGAGCCGTGGAATGGATGAAGGCCGCGAAAATACTGCGGCCGCTACGGAAATCAAGCGAAACCTCTCACTGGGGCGTCTCATCGCCGCCGCCGAGCTTGTCGCGGAGCCCCTTGAGCCCGGCAAAGGGCTTAAGGTCGGCGTCGCGCAGCGGCTCCACCCCCGGCTCGCTCACCGCCAGATCGCCGGATCCGGCCTTTGGCGCGCGTGGGTAATCGGGCAGGGCGAGCGCCAGCGCCTCGATCATCACCTGCGCGATGTCGATCGCGGCGGGCAGCGGCTCGACCGTGTCGTCCTCGGGCATCTCGACCTCGGAGCCCTCCGGCTCGGACAGGCCGGGCATGTAGCGTCGCGTCACCGTCTCGTCGATCCGGGTCACCACCGGCTCGAGCGTCACCACGCAATCCTGCACGACGGTGGCGCCCAGTTCGCCGGTGAGCCGCCAGCCGCTGGCGCCCTCGGGCGTGAGCGTGGCGGCAAAACGCAGCTTGCGGATGCTTGGGATGTCGAGCTGGCGCGCGACGGCGGCGCGGGCCCCGGCATCGGGTTCGATCAGCGCCTGGCTGTCGCGCCGCTGTGACAGTTCGGCGAGCCGGATCACGTGGCGCGGGAGTGGGGCGGCGTCGGCCATGGTCCGCTTCCTTCCTTGAAGATATACACGGGGTTGTTGTAAGCGGCTTTAGAAGCCGGAAAGGCTTGGGGCAAGAGCAGGGGCAGGCAGAGATGGTCAAGCATACCGGCGGCGACGGGATCGGCCGCGGGCTGCGCTGCGGCGTGGCACTCCTGGGGCTGGCGGCGCTGACGGCCTGCAGCCCGACGGAACGTTTTCATGGCTATGTTCCCGGCGAGGCCGTGCTGTCGAGCCTCTCGCTCGGCGAGGACCGCGCCTCCGTGGTCGAGAAGATCGGCCAGCCGACCACCACCGGCGCGCTTGGGGAGAACACCTTCTACTACGTGCGCTCGGTGTTCCGGCATTACGGCTTTCTCGCCCCCGAAGAGGTGAGCCGCGACGTGGTGGCGATCAGCTTCACCCCCGCGGGCGGCGTCTCCAACATCGAGACCTTCGATCTCAGCGACGGCCGCATCGTGCCGCTGACGCGCCGGGTCACCGAGGACACCGTCGCCGACGGCACATTCCTGCGGCAACTCGCCGGCGCGGCCGGAAACTTCGATCCGAGCGCGCTGATCAACGACGAATGAGCGCGGCCTCAGGCCGCGCCCTCCGATTCCTCGGGGCGGAACACCAGCGCCACGCCATTCATGCAGTAGCGCAGCCCGGTCGGCGCCGGGCCGTCGGGAAAGACGTGGCCGAGATGCGATTCGCAGGCCGCGCAATGGACTTCGGTCCGCTTCATGAAGAAGCTGCGATCGGTCTTCTCACCCACCGCGTCGGGCGAGAGCGGCGCGTAGAAGCTCGGCCAGCCGGT
Source organism: Limimaricola variabilis (assembly GCF_014195545.1). Taxonomy (GTDB): domain Bacteria; phylum Pseudomonadota; class Alphaproteobacteria; order Rhodobacterales; family Rhodobacteraceae; genus Limimaricola; species Limimaricola variabilis. The sequence goes on from NZ_JACIBX010000001.1 coordinate 167,344, forward strand.
GCCGCTGTCGAACTTGGTCTCGGCGTCGAAGAGCGGCCGGCCGCAGCCCTTGCAGGCGAAGGTGCCGGGCGCCTTGGGAAAGTCGTCATGGGTGAAGGCGCGCTCGGTGCCGTGCTTGCGCATCACCTTGTATTCCAGCTCGTCGAGCTGCTCGCGCCACTCCGCGTCGGTCTTTTCGATCCTGTCCATCTCGTCCTCCGTGAACTCATGGCCCTATGTAGGCAGCCCCGCCGGAGATGCCAGCGGCGCCGCGCATGGGGATGATCCTGGAGGGCGGCGGTCTGGTGGCGCGCCGGGCCCGAACGACGGACATGGCGCGCGTCATGGCGCTGCGCGAGGCCTGCTTCGGGCCAGCGGGCGGGCCGGACCGGTTCGACCCGGCGTTCCGGCATCTGCTGGTCGAGGACGAGGCCGGCCGGCCGCTGTGCACGCTGCGATGGCAGGTGCTCGCGCCCGGGGATCTGCCGCGCGCCGCCTGCGCCGAGAGCTACGATCTCGCGCCGCTGGCCACACGGCCGGGTCCCTCCATGGAAATCGGCCGGTTCTGTACCGCACCGGGGGCCCGCGACGGGGCCGCGCTGCGGCTGGCGCTGGCGGCGTTGACCCGGCTGGTCGTGGCGGGGCGGGTGGCGCGGCTGTTCGGCAGCGCCTCGCTGGCAGGCGCAGACCCCGAGCGCCACGCCCCGGCGCTGGCCTGGCTGGCCGCGCATCACCGCGCGACGCTCGACGCGCCGCCGGCTTGGCACGCGGCCGAGACCGTGCCCCTTGTCGGGGCCGCGCCGGACCGCGCCGGGCTGCCGCCGCTGCTGCGCGCCTATCTCGATCTCGGGGCGCAGGTCGGCGATCACGCCGTGATCGACCGGGCGATGGATACGCTCCATGTTCTCTGCCTGCTTGAGGTGGAGGCGATCCCGCCGCGCCGGGCGCGGGCGCTGCGTGCCCTCGCATTCGGCACTTGAAGTGGCGCGCGGCGCCCTCTAGCTGGCGATCATGGCACGCGCACCCCTTCTCCAGCTCACCGATATTTCCCTCACCTTCGGCGGCGATCCCGTCTTCGACGGGCTGTCGCTCGCGGTCCAGCAGGGCGACCGCGTCGCGCTGGTGGGCCGCAACGGCTCCGGCAAGTCCACCTTGATGAAGGTGATGGCCGGCCTCGTCGAGCCCGATCGCGGCACCCGCGCGGTCCCCCCTGCGACCTCCGTGGGCTACATGGAGCAGGACCCCGATTTCGCGGGTTTTGCGACCTTGGGCGAATGGGCCGCGCAGAACCTCGACATGGGCGAGGAATACAAGCTCGACGTGGTGGCGGAGGGGCTGAAGTTCGACCCGCATCGCGACCCGGCAACGGCCTCGGGCGGTGAACGGCGCCGCGCGGCGCTGGCGCGGCTGATGGCCGAGGCGCCGGAGCTGATGCTGCTCGACGAGCCCACCAACCACCTCGACATCGAGGCGATCGCCTGGCTCGAAGCCGAGCTCAAGCAGACCCGCGCGGCCTATGTGCTGATCTCGCACGACCGCGCCTTCCTCAGGGCGCTGACCCGCGCGACGCTGTGGATCGACCGTGGCGCCGTGCGCCGGCAGGAGACCGGTTTCGAGGGCTTCGAGGCCTGGCGCGACAAGACCTGGGAAGACGAGGACATGGCGCGCCACAAGCTCGATCGCAAGATCAAGTCCGAGGCGCGTTGGGCGGTCGAGGGGATCAGCGCGCGGCGCAAGCGCAACCAGGGCCGGGTGCGGGCGCTGCAGGATCTGCGCGCCGAGCGCGCCAACCAGATCCGCCGCCAGGGCACGGCGGCGATGGCGCTCGGCGAGGGTCCGACCTCGGGCAAGAAGGTCATCGAGGCCTTCGGTCTGAGCAAGGAATACGCGGGCAAACGCATCGTCTCGGGCTTCGACCTGACGGTGATGCGCGGTGATCGGATCGCCTTCGTAGGTCCTAACGGCGTAGGAAAAACGACGCTGATCAAGATGTTGCTTGGCGAAGTTGAACCCGACGAGGGGCGCGTCAAGCATGGCACCAACCTCGAGATCGCGGTGTTCGACCAGGCCCGTGCCCGGCTCGATCCCGAGGCGACCCTCTGGGACAGCCTGACCAACGACCCGCTGATGGCGGTCTCTGGCAGCTCGGATCAGGTGATGGTGCGCGGTACGCCCAAGCACGTGGTGGGCTATCTCAAGGAATTCCTGTTCGACGAGGGGCAGGCCCGCGCGCCGGTCAAGTCGCTATCGGGCGGCGAGAAGGCGCGGCTCCTGCTGGCGCGGATCATGGCGCAGACTTCGAACGTGCTGGTGCTCGACGAACCGACCAACGATCTCGACATCGAGACGCTGGACCTGCTGCAGGACCTGCTGGGCGATTACGACGGCACGGTGCTGCTGGTGAGCCACGATCGCGATTTCCTAGACCGGGTGGCGAGCACGACCATCGCCATGGAGGGCGACGGACAGGCGACGCTCTATGCCGGTGGCTGGAGCGACTACCAGAGCCAGCGGAAATTCAGCGAGACGCCCGCGCCGGCGCAGGCCCCCGCGCCGCGGGGAAGCGCGCCGACCCCGACGCCGAGCGCGCCGAAGCCGAAACCGGCCGCGCCGAAACCCGGACTCAGTTTCACCGAGAAGCACCGGCTGGACGAATTGCCGAAAGTGATCGACCGGCTCACCGCCGAGATCGCCAAGCTCGAGGAGCTGCTTGCCGACCCCGAGCTGTTCACCCGCGAGCCGGTGAAGTTCCGCAAGGCGACCGAGGCGATGGCCGAGCGTCAGGCGGCGCTCGACGCGGCCGAGACCGAGTGGCTGGAGCTGGAGGAGAAGGCGAGCGCCTGACCCAATTTACTGCTTTAAAAAGAAAAAGCCCCGCCTTCGGAACGAAAGCGGGGCTTTCTTTCGACTTGCTGGGATCAGCCGTCGAAGTTCACTTCTTCCATGATCCGCAGCGCGGCGGCACGGTGACCGGCGATGGTCGGCAGGTCGGTCTCGTCGGCGGTGAACTCACCCCAGCCCTTGACCAGCTCCGAGGCTTCGGCGCCGCCCAGCACGGGGTATTCGTAGTTCGCCTCGGCATAGACCTCCTGCGCCTCGGGGGAGACGAGGAATTCCATGAACTGGACCGCCTCTTCCTTGTTCGGCGCGGCCTGGGTCAGCGCGACACCCGAGACGTTCACATGGGTCCCGCCATTCTCGAAGGTCGGGAAGACGATGCGCACGGAGTCGGCCCATTCGGTCTGCTCGGGATCCTCGAGCATCTTGCCCATGTAGTAGGTGTTGCCGAGCGAGATGTCGCACTCACCGGCCCAGATCGCCTTGACCTGCGCGCGGTCGTTGCCCTCGGGCTTGCGCGCGAGGTTGTCCTTCACGCCCTGCGCCCATTCCTTGGCATATTCTTCGCCGTGATGGGCGATGATCGCGGAGACGAGGGCGAGGTTGTAGTCGTGCAGGCCCGAGCGGGTGCAGATCCGGCCTTCCCACTTGTCGGAGGCGAGATCCTCGTAGGTGGTGACTTCGCCGTCCGCGACGCGCTCCTTGCTGGCATAGACGATGCGGGCGCGGGTGGTGACACCGAACCATTCGCCGTTCTCGCCGCGCAGGTTGGCGGGCACGGCCTCGTTCAGCACTTCGCTCTCGACCGGCTGGGTGACGCCAGCATCGACGATCTGGCTCAGGTTGGCGATGTCGACGGTCATCACCAGGTCGGCCGGCGAACGCTGGCCCTCGGCTTCGAGCCGCTCGACGAGACCGTCCTCAACGAAGGCGAGGTTGACGTCGATGCCGGTCTCTTCGGTGAAGGCGTCGACAACCGGCTGGATCAGCTCGGGCTGGCGGGTGGTGTAGACGTTGACGTCCGCCAGGGCCGAGGTGCCGGCCAGAGCGGCCGCGATGGTGAGGACGGGGCGAAGGGTCATGATGCGCTCCAATCAGGCATTGCGATTGGCGGCGCTTAAATCCGAGTGATTTGCTCGGGTCAATACCCGACTTTTTCAGTTGGCAGTTTTTTCCGCCTGTCGGATCTCGTTCCAGAGCGCGTCCATCTCGTCGAGGTCGCTCTCGACCGGACGCTTTCCGCGCTTCTCAAGTTCTCGTTCTATGTATTTGAAACGGCGCGTAAACTTGTCGTTGGAGCGGCGCAGCGCAACTTCGGGATCTACCCCCATGTGGCGGGCGAGGTTGGCCATGACGAAAAGCAGGTCGCCGATCTCGGCCTCGATCTCGTCCGGGCCAAGGCGGTCGCGCGCCTCCACCAACTCGTGCGCCTCCTCGATCAGCTTGTCGAGAACCTGCGTCGTCTGCGGCCAGTCGAATCCGACCCGGGCGGCGCGCTTCTGCAGCTTGGCCGCCCGCATCAGCGCCGGCAGGCCGAGCGCCACGCCGTCGAGCACGCCGGTCTCGGCCTTGCCCGCGCGCTCGGCGGCCTTGATCGCCTCCCACGCGCTGGTCTGCTCCTCGGCCGTGCGGTCGCGGCTCTCGTCGCCGAAGACATGAGGGTGACGTGCGATCATCTTGTCGGCGATGGCCCGCGCCACGGCCGCGAGATCGAAATGCCCGGCCTCGCTCGCCATCTGTGCATGGTAGACCGATTGCAGCAGCAGATCGCCCAACTCGCCCTTGAGCTCCGGCCAATCCTCGCGCGCGATCGCGTCCGCCACCTCGTAGGCCTCCTCGATCGTGTAGGGCGCGATCGACGCGAAATCCTGTTCGATATCCCAGGGGCAGCCGTGATCGGGATCGCGCAGCGCCCGCATGATGGCCGAAAGCCGCGCGATCTCACGGGCGGCGTCATGGTCGGTGTCGCGGATCTCGGGCGAGGTCTGGGGCATTGCGGTGGGCTCCTGTCGATGGCAAGCCGCAGGCTAGGATTTCAGAGCCCGGAGCGCCAGACATGCCCGTCGTCAACCGCATCGCCGATTTCGCAGACGAGATGAAGGGATGGCGCCGCGCGCTCCATGCGGCGCCGGAGGTCGGCTTTGCCTGCCACCAGACGGCGGCCTTCATCACCGAGCGGCTGCGCGAGTTCGGTGTCGACGAGATCCACGAGGGCATCGCCACCTCCGGTGTGGTGGCACTGATCCATGGCCGCGGCGAGGGGGCGGTGATCGGCCTGCGCGCCGACATGGACGCGCTGCCGATGGACGAGGAGACCGGCCTGCCGCACGCCTCGACCAACAAGGGCGCGATGCATGCCTGCGGCCATGACGGCCACAGCTCGATGCTGCTGGGTGCGGCGAAGTACTTGGCCGAGACGCGCAATTTCGTGGGCACGGTCGCGCTGATCTTCCAGCCCGCCGAAGAGGGTGGCGGTGGTGCTGGCGTGATGGTCGAGGAAGGCGTGATGGAGCGCTTTGGCATCAAGGAGGTCTATGCGCTGCACAACGAGCCGGGCCTGCCGGTCGGCCATTTCCGCACCGCGCCCGGCGCGATCATGGCGGCGGTCGACGATTTCACCATCACCGTGACCGGCAAGGGCGGGCATGGGGCGATGCCGCAGGACGCGGCCGACCCGGTGGTCGCCGCCTGCGGCATCGTCACCGCGATCCAGACCATCGTCAGCCGCAACCACGATGCGCGCGAGGATCTGGTAATCTCGGTCACGCAGATCCATACCGGCAGCGCCGACAACGTGATCCCCGCCACCGCCTGGATCAACGGCACGGTGCGCAGCTTCGACAAGAAGGTGCAGGCCATGGTGATGCGGCGGATGCGCGAGATCTGCGAGGGGCAGGCCATGGCATATGGCGTGCGCGCCGAGCTCGATTACTGCCTCGGCTATCCGGCAACGATCAACGACGCCGACCGTGCGGGATTCGCGGCGGAAATCGCGGGTGAGGTCGGTCTCGCCAGCGATCCGGACAGCCCGCGCGCGATGGGGGCCGAGGATTTCTCCTTCATGCTCGAAGCGCGTCCGGGCGCCTATCTCTTTCTCGGCAACGGCGACACCGCCGGGGTGCATCACCCGGAATATGATTTCAACGACGAGACGGCGCCTTACGGCGCATCCTTCTTTGCCCGGCTGGTCGAACGCTTGCAGCCCGCGCAGGGTTGAATGGCTAAAGGGGCGCGCAGTGATGCACGCCCCGACCATATCGGCCCGCGCGGCCGATCCCTGAAGATCGGACGGCAAGGGATTGAAAAAAATGGCTTTGATGACCGTGTCGGCGTTGGTCGCGGCGGCCGTGCCGCTTACTTGGATCCGGGTGGCACCTTCGGATGTCGCCCGGTGGCATGTCGATCCGATGGAGGTCGCGCGCGTGCCCGAGAAGCCGCAGCAGGGCGGCTGGCTGGTTCGCACCGGGCCCGCCAACGCGGCGCCGCCGGTCTTTGCGACCGATCCCGCCACGCTGTTCTCGGCGTTCGACGAGATCGTGCAGGCGAGCCCGCGCACCAAGGCCCTTTTCGTCAGCCCGGCCGAGGGGCGCGCGACCTACATGACCCGCAGCGCGGTGATAGGGTTCCCCGACTACACCAGCGTGAAGGCGGTGCCCGAGGCCGGCGGGGCCGCGCTGATGATCTGGGCGCGCAACCGCTTCGGCGGCACCGACATCGGCGTCAACCGGCGCCGGGTCGAGGGTTGGCTGGCCGAGCTCTCCACGCGGCTGCCGCGCCGCTGAGCGTCACTTGACGCCTCGGGGGCGATGGAGGATGGGTGATCCATGATCGCACAGGACAAGATCGACCAGATCACCGCCCGCTTCGAGTTCATCGAGGCGAAGATGTCGTCCGGCGCCTCGGGCGGCGAAATCGCCGAGCTGGGCCGGGAGTACGCGGAGCTCAAGCCGGTGGTCGAGACCGCCGCCGAGCACGCCCGCCTCGCGGCCGAGATCGCCGAGGCGCAGGCGATGCTCCGCGATCCGGAGATGCGCGACCTCGCCGAAGAGGAGCTTCCCGGGCTGCGCGAGCGGCTGGAGGCGGCCGAAACGGCGCTGCGCCTCGCGCTCCTGCCCAAGGATGCCGCCGATGCGCGGCCCGCGATGATCGAGATCCGGCCCGGCACCGGGGGCGACGAGGCCGCGCTCTTCGCCGCCGACCTGCTGCGGATGTATCAACGCTATGCCGACACGCGCGGCTGGCGCTTCGAGATCATCGAGGAACAGGCGACCGAGCTTGGCGGCGTCAAGGAAGTCGTGGCGCGGGTCGAGGGCGAGGGCGTGTTTGCCCGGCTGAAATATGAGAGCGGCGTGCACCGGGTGCAGCGCGTGCCCGAGACCGAGAGCGGCGGCCGCATCCACACATCGGCGGCGACCGTCGCCGTGCTGCCCGAGGCCGAGGCAGTCGACGTGAAGATCGATCCGAACGACATCCGCATCGACACGATGCGTGCCTCGGGCGCGGGCGGCCAGCACGTGAACACCACCGACTCGGCGGTGCGGATCACCCATATCCCGAGCGGCATCGTCGTGACCTCGAGCCAGAAATCGCAGCACCGCAACCGCGAGCTCGCGATGGAGGTGCTGCGCTCGCGGCTCTTCGATCTCGAACGCAGCCGGGCCGAGGGCGCCCGCTCCGCCGACCGTCGCGCGCAGGTCGGCAGCGGCGACCGCTCCGAGCGGATCCGGACCTACAACTTCCCGCAGGGCCGGTTGACCGATCACCGGATCAACCTGACGCTCTACAAGCTCGACGCGGTGATGGCGGGCGATCTCGACGAGATCATCGACGCGCTGACCGCCGAGGCGCAGGCGGCACTGCTGGCGGAGATGGAAGCATGAGCCCTTTGCCGAGCGGCCCGTTGACCGGGGCCACCGCGCTCTACGCGGCGACGCGCCGGCTTTCCGAGGCCGGGGTGGCCGATCCCGGCCGCGATGCGCGCAGGCTCTTTGCCCATGCGATCGGCGTCGATCCGGGCCGGCTGACGCTGGTCCTGCCGGAGCCGGTGGAGGGCGAGGCGCTGGCCGCCTTCGAGGCGCTGATCGAGCGGCGCTGCGCGCGCGAGCCGGTCAGTCATCTGACTGGCAGCCGTGCCTTTTACGGCCGTCGCTTCAAGGTCACGCGCGACGTGCTCGACCCGCGCCCGGAGACCGAGCTTCTGGTCGAGGCCGCGCTGTCCGAACCCTTCGGCCACGTCCTCGATCTCGGCACCGGCTCGGGCTGCATCCTGCTGAGCCTGCTTGCGGAAATGCCCGATGCGCGCGGCGTGGGCGTGGACGTCTCGGAGGCGGCCTGCGCCGTGGCGCGCGAGAACGCCGCCGCGCTGGGGCTGAGCGACCGGGTCCATATCTCGGTCTCCGACTGGGTCAGCCGGGTCGAAGGGGTGTTCGACCTCGTGGTGTCGAACCCGCCCTATATCGCGCAGGAAGAAATGGCCGAACTGGCGCCCGAGGTTCGCGACTGGGAACCCAGCGGCGCGCTGACCGATGGCGGTGATGGGCTGTCTTGCTACCGCGCGATCCTCGACGGCGCGCAGGAGGTTCTGGCGCCCGGCGGGCGGCTTTTGATGGAGCTCGGCGCCGGGCAGGCCGAGGCGGTCGGCACGCTCGCGGTTGCACGCGGCTTCGCGCCGATCGCGCTCATTCCTGATCTCGACGGGCGTGAGAGGGTGATCGTGCTGGGAATGCCGCATTCGGGTTTCTAGCCCGCGAAAACGCGCGGATCCTGCGTTTTCGCGCAGTTTCCGCTTGCCTGCGAGCCATTCGCATGGTTAGTCCTTGGTATCGGACGGAGGAAGGCGCGGGCCTTCCCGATCCGAACGCTGCCAGATCATCGCAGGCTCCCACGTCGCAGCAGCCGCGCTTTCCGCGCGCGGACCGGGGCCAGAGCGCAACGCCCGAGCCGGGCCGAAACCGAAGAATCACATGAGATCATCGAAGTCACGCTCGCGCGGCAACAAGAACCGCAACAACCGTCCGTCGGGTGGCAACATCGTCAACCGAGTGTTCGACAGTTCGGGCCCGGACGGCAAGGTACGCGGCACGCCGCAGCAGATCATCGAGAAATACACTCAGCTGCATCGCGACGCGCAGCTGTCGGGCGACCGCGTCGCCGCCGAGAATTTTGCCCAGCACGCCGAGCATTACCTGAGGATGCTGGCCGAGGCGCAAAAGGAGATCGACGCCAAGCGCGAGGAGGCCGAGGCCCAGAACCGCGAACGCCAGGCCGAGCGCGATCGTCAGGCCGAACGCGACCGCGAGCGCGCCGCCCGGCTGCGCGCGCAGGAGGAGCAGGCCGCCGCCGCGCAGGCGCCGCAGCCCGAGCAGCGCCCGGCGCAGGAAGAGCGCCAGCAGCAGCCCGCCGCCGAGGCGCCCGAGCCCCGCGCATCGCGCGAGGAGATCCCTTTCCAGGCCGCCGAGACGCCCGCCGCCGAGGCGGATGCCGAGCCCAAGCCCAAGCGCCCCCGCAAGCCGCGCGTGAAGCGTGACACGCCCGAGGGCGAGGCCGCCCCGGCGCCGCGCACCCGGCGCAAGGCGGCCGAGAAGGCTACCGACAAATCCGACAATGGCGCGGCGGAAGCGGCCGAATAGGGCCACGCGACGCGGACGACAAGAAAAGGGGCGGCATCCCGGATGCCGCCCCTTTGTCGTTCCGGACTATCGGTCGCGGCTCAGCCGGCGGCGACGGAGCGGGCCAGCGCGCACCACTGCTCCAGCCCGACCTGCTCGGCGCGTTCGGTCGGTGGGATGCCGGCGACGGCGAGGTGATCCTCGATCCCCGGCGCCACGCCCTTGAGCGAGGCGCGCAGCATCTTGCGCCGCTGGTTGAACCCGGCCGCCACGACGCGGCTCAGCACAGCCGGATCAGCCGGAAAGCGCGGCTCGGGCAGGGCGGTGAGATGGACCACCGCCGACGACACCTTGGGCGCGGGCACGAAGGCCTGCGGCGGCAGGTCGAGCACGATCCGGGCCGAGGCGCGCCACTGCGCGAGGATCGCGAGCCGGCCATAGGCCTTGGAGCCCGGCTGGGCCACGATCCGCTCGGCCACCTCGCGCTGGAACATCAGCGTCAGGCTTTCCCAGAAGGGCGGCCATTCCTTGGGCGTCAGCCAGCGGACCAGCAGCTCGGTGCCGACATTGTAGGGCAGGTTGGCTGCGACCCGGATCGGTGGCGTCAGATGCGCCAGCGGGTCGATCTCGAGCGCGTCGCCTTCGATCACCTGCAGCCGACCGGGATAGCGCGCCTCGATCTCGGCCAGCGCCGGCATGCAGCGCGAGTCCTTCTCGATCGCGAGGACCTTGCGCGCGCCTTCGGCGAGCAGGCCGCGGGTGAGCCCGCCCGGCCCGGGCCCGATCTCGAGAATGTCGGAGCCCTGCAGGTCGCCCGCCGCCCGCGCAATCCGCGCGGTCAGGTTGAGGTCGAGCAGGAAGTTCTGGCCCAGCGTCTTCTTGGCGCGCAGGCCGTGGGTCTCGATCACCTCGCGCAGCGGCGGCAGATCGTCGATGGCGGCCATGGGCATGTCCTGTTGCTGTGAAACTTGCGCGGCTCCGCGCGGGCGCGCCGCTCCCTTAGCGCGTGGCGCGGGCCTGCGCCATATCGGCGGCCATGCGGATCGCGGCGATCATCGAGGACGGGTCGGCCAGCCCCTTGCCGGCGATGCCGAAGGCGGTGCCGTGATCGGGCGAGGTGCGGATGAAGGGCAGGCCGAGCGTGACGTTGACGCCGCCCGAGAAGTCGATGGTCTTGATCGGGATCAGCGCTTGGTCGTGATACATGCAGATCGCCGCGTCATAGGTGGCGCGCGCGGCGGCGTGGAACATCGTGTCCGCCGAAAGCGGCCCGGCGAGGTCGAAGCCCTCGGCCCGCATCCCGTCGAGCAGCGGCGAGATCATCGCGATCTCCTCGCCGCCCATCTTGCCATCCTCGCCCGCATGCGGGTTGAGCCCGGCGATGGCGAGCCGCGGCGCGGCGATGCCGAAATCGCGGATCAGCGCGTCGCGGGTGATCCGGATCGTCGCTTCGAGCAGTTCGGGCGTGAGTCGGGCGGGCACCTCGCTGAGCGGCAGGTGGATGGTCGTGGGCACGACGCGCAGCGCCGTACAGGCGAGCATCATCACCACCTCCTCCACCCCGGCCAGATCGGCCAGGAATTCGGTATGGCCGGGATGGGCGAAGCCCGCGCCGTCGATCAGCGCGGCCTTGTGGATCGGCGCGGTGCAGAGCGCGGCGCAATGTCCGTCCCGCACCAGGTCGACGCCGTCGCGGATGGCATCGATCACGCCCTGCGCATGGGTCGGGTCGGGGCGGCCCGGCACCGCGGGCGCGCCGAAGTCGCGCGCCAGCACCGGCAGCGCCGTGGCGGAGACCCGCGCGGCCTCGGAGGCGCCCGAGACGGCCTGCCAGCGCGTCTTTTCGGGCAGGTGGCGCGGATCGCCCAGCCACAGGAGCGGTATCTCGCCGCGCAGCCGCTTCCAAGCGGTGGCCGCGATCTCGGGGCCGATGCCCGCAGGCTCGCCGCAGGAGATCGCGATCGGCTTCACGGCGCGATACGCGCCTGCGCCCGCAGCTCTTCGAGCAGGATATCCGCCCGGGCGGCGAGCTTCTGGCCGACCAGCTGGTTGCGCACCGCGTCGCGGTCGCTGCCCTCGGCGGCGGCCGGGGTGCGTGCGCACAGCATGGTGAACAGCAGAGCGCCGTTCTGCGTCAGGTTCCAGGAGGCCTCGTTCGGATCGAGCCGCGCCAGCTCGAGCCCGAGATCGCGCGGCAGCGCGGCGGGGGCCACGGCGTTGCGCACCAGCCGGTCCTTAGGCAGGCCCTTGGCGACGCCGTAGAGGTCGTCGCAGGTATCGACCGCGCCGCGCACCCGCTGCGCCTCGGCGAGCGCCTCGGCGGTGCCGGCGCCGGGAATGGCAAATTGCGCGTATTCGATCTCGGCGATCTCGGCGGGAGCCTGCGGCGCCTCGCGGATGTCGCGCAGCTGGAACAGGGCCACGCCGTTGGTGATCGGGATCGGCTGGCTGACCTCGCCCGGCTCGAGCGACAGGAACAGCCCGTGCAGCCCAGCAGGGAAATCGCTCAGCGCGCGCCATTCGAGCCGACCGCCCTGTTCGCGCGAGGGCAGTGCCGAGACGGCGCGGGCCTCGGCCTCGAAGGCGGCGGTGGAGCGCAGCTTGGAGATCGCCTCGGCGCGCGCCATGGCGGCGGCGGCGCGGGGCGGCGGCGCCGGGATGATGATCTCCGACAGCAGCACCTCGACCGAGTCCGGCCCGCCGGTGCGCGCCAGCGCCGCGTCGATCTCGGCCTCGGTGACATTGATCTGCGCGTTGTAGCGGCGGCGGATGTAATCGCGCCAGGAGACGTTGACCTTCACGAAGTCGCGCAGCGTCTCGCGGGCGATGCCCTGGCTCGCGAGCTGCGCGAGAAAGGCGTCGAGCGGCTGGTTCGCGCGCTGCGCGAAATCGGCCATCGCGGACTCGAGCCCCTCATCGGTGAGTTGCATCCCGGCCCGGGTGAGTTCCTGAAGCTTGAGCTTCTCCTCGACCAGCTGGGTGCGGGCCTCCTGCGCCGGGTCGCCCGGCGCGTTGAAGGCGGCGAGCAGCTTGGCGCGCTGGTCCAGCTCGTAATTGGTGACGGCACTGCCGTTCACGGTGATCGCGGGGGCGAACATGCCCTGCGCGGCGGCCCCGAGCGGTGCCGCCATGGCGGTGGCGAGCGCCACGGCCTTCACGAAATCCAAAGCCCGCATTCCGGCTCCCATCCTCGTCCGATCCTTGCGTCTCATCCCTCGCAGTCGCCTGCGGCCGGCATGGCCGTCTGCGCGGTCGAGAACCCGTTCAGATTGACCGACAGCGCGAAGCTCGTGGAGGGGTCCACGTCGTCCGTGTCGGTGTAGCGGCGCGATGCCGAAACGTCCACCGTGACGCATTCGTTGCGCCAGCCGGCGCCGATCCGGGTTCGCACCGGCGACGCGGCGGCGATGTCGTAGCGGCCCTGCGCCGAGACGGTCCAGCGCTCACCCAGCCGCAGCGTGGTGTCGAGCGACACCTCGCTGACCCGGTCGAGACCGGTCTCGGAGGCGGGCTCCAACCACAGATAGGCGCCGGAGAGGTCATAGTTCGGACGGTCGAGACCGAGCCGCGCCTCGGCGCCCGAGACGTCGAACGCGTCGTCGAAGGTGGTCACCGTTTCGAGCCCCAGATCCGCGCCGAGATCGAGGCTGGTCGAGACCAGCCAGTCGGAGCGGGTCTCGGCGAGGCCGGTGCTCTCCTCGAGGCCGCCCTGCGCGCGGTCGCGGACCAGCCGGCCCGCCAGGACCGACAGGCCGCGCCCCTCCTGGTCGAAGCGGCTCCAGCGCAGGCCGAGCCCGGCGCTCGCGCCTTCCTCCTGCAGGTCTTCGCCGGGAAAGCGGTCGATCGCGAAGAGCGAGGCCGCGTCGAGCTCCGCGAGGCGGGAGTCCTCGTTGGGCACTTCGCCGCCCTGCACGGCGGCATAGGACAGGCTGGCCACCGGCTCGAGGGTCTGCACCGCCGCGCCGGACTCCTCGCGGCGCAGAAGCGGCCAACGCAGCGTGACGCCGACGCCCTGCGCCGCACGCAGCACCGCCTCGTCATAGGCCGCGTCGTCGGTGATGGCGTAGCCATCGACGCGGCCGCGCGCCTCGGCCGAGAGGCGCAGCCCGGGCCCGACCAGCCGGTCGCCCTGCCAAGCCGCTGACATGCCGGCCCGCGTCACGTCGCGCAGCGCATCGGGGTCGTCCTCGCTGCTGTCGCGCCACAGCGCGTCGAGTTCGGCGCGGAGCGTCAGGCGACCGCCCATAGGCGCCGGGCGCAGCACCGTCTCGCGCTCGGCCCGGGCCACCAGCGGCGGCAGCGAGTCGCTGGATTCGTCGTCGCGCAGGCTTTCGTAATAGGTGATCTCGGCGAGCGCGTAGCCATCCTCGCCCAGCCGGTAAAGCCGCAGCCGGCTGTCGAGCCGGTCCTGGTCCGAGAGGTCGTAATCCAGCAGGAAGGCGTCGTCGGACACCGCCTCGACGTCGAATTCGAGGCGGATCTCGCGCGGCAGGATGAAGGCGCCCTCGGAAAGCAGCGCGTAGCGCCCGGAATCGCGGCTGTCGTCCTCGGCGAGATGGGTCTCCACCTCGGTCCAGCCGCCCCGGAACGCCTGTCGGTAGCGCAGCTCGAGATTGCGCGCGCGGGTGGCGATCCAAGGCGTGATGGTGAGGTCGCGTCGCCCGCCCAGCCGCACGAAATAGGGCAGCTGCAGGCCGAAGCCGAGCGTGTCCGAGGTGAAGAGTTCGGGGATGAGCAGGCCGGAGCCGCGCTCGAGCGTGGGGTCGGGCAGGCGCATCCGCGGCAGCCAGAGCAGCGGTACGCCACGCACCAGAAAGCGCGCATCGTCGAAGTATAGCTGCCGCTCGACCTCGTCATGCACGACGCGGGCGGCTCGGATCTCCCAAAGCGGCGGGCCATCGCCGCAGACCCGGCAGGAGGTAGCGGCTGTGCGGGTCAGCGCGGTCAGGCCGGTGCCGGTGCGATCGATCCGCGCGGCCGAGACCTGCAGCTGCCGGTCGAGCACCAGCCTTGCGCCGCGCAGCAGGCCAGCCTCGAGGCGTGGATCGATCTCCGCCGCCTCGGCGGTGAACACCTCGCCATCCGGGGTGGTGATCAGGATTGGCCCGGTGACGCTCAGCCGGTCTGCGGCGCGGTCATAGGTGATCGTCGAGGCGGAGAGGCGGGTGCCGTCGTAGAAGGCCTCGACATTGCCGCGCGCCACCAGCACCTCGTCCGCGGTGACGGTCACGCTGTCGGCCACGAGCTGCGCCAGCCCCTGCGACAGCGCGGGCAGCGGCACCAGAGCGGGCAGCAGCGCGGCCAGGGCGGTGGCAATTCGCTTGCGCGCATGGGTCATGAAGAAGGGCCGCCCCGCCGGGGCCGCGAACCGGCGTTTAGTCATCCGTCCTCCAGATGCAGTAGCAGGCCGAGCGAGGACAGGATCGCCGCCACCGGCGGCGCCCAGGCCGCCAGCGCCGGCGGAATCTGCCCGTTCTCGCCAAGGATCTGTGCGAAATTGCGCAGGAAATACACGCCGAAGCTCAGCAGGATCGCGCCCAGCACCATCACGCCGACCCGGCCGCCGCGCTGGTGGCGCAGCGTGAAGCCGGCGCCGATCAGCAGCATCGCGGTCAGGAAGGCGGGCTGCGCGAGCTCGGTATGCAAGAACACCTCGTGGCGACGCGCGGTGAAGCCCGCCTCCTTGAGCCGGGCGATGAAGCCCGGCAGCTTCCACACCGAGATCGCCGCCGGATCACCGAAGCTGTCGCGGATCTGGGTCGCGGTCAGCGACGAGGCGAGCGTCATCTGCGGCAGCCGCTCGGCCGCGGTCTCGGGGTTGTCGGCCGAGAGCGGCCAGCGTTTGACCCCGCGCATCAGCCAATGGCCCGGCTGCAGCTCGGCGAAATCGGCCTCGACGCGCTCGCGCGGGCGGCCCTCGGTGTCGAATGTCAGGAAGCTCGCCTCGCGCAGCACCGTGCCGTCGAGATTGGCGCCCTTGGCGCGGATCACGGTCTGCGCCTCGGCGTCGCCCTGGCGCAGCCAGAGCCCGTCATCGGACAAGGCGATGACCCGCTGCTCGCCCTTGAGGCTGTCGGTGCGCACCTCGTAGGCGCGGGTGGTTGCGGCGACCAGCGGGTTGAACAGCGCCACCGCCGCGATCCCCAGCAACAAGGTCACGGTGACCGGCGCGAGGAGCGCCGACAGCGCGGAGCGCCCGGCTGCCCGGGTCACCACCATTTCTGAGGACCGCGCGAGGCCGAGAAACAGCGTGATGCCGGAAATGATCACGATCAGCGGCAAGATCTCGTAGAGCTTCGAGGGCGCGTTGAGCAGGCTCACCGCCAGCAGCTCGGCGATGCCTGTGCTGTCGCCATAGCGCCGCGCCTGCTCCACGAGGTCGATCATCGTCAACAGCGTGAAGAACACGCCCAGCGTGCCGAGGAACGCCATCACGTAGCGGCGCGCGAAGTACCGGTGCAGGATCATGTGGACACCCCTCGCCGTCGTCGCGCCGAGAGCGCA
The DNA here is from genome assembly GCF_014195545.1 of Limimaricola variabilis. Classification (GTDB taxonomy): domain Bacteria; phylum Pseudomonadota; class Alphaproteobacteria; order Rhodobacterales; family Rhodobacteraceae; genus Limimaricola; species Limimaricola variabilis. The sequence goes on from NZ_JACIBX010000001.1 coordinate 183,273, forward strand.
AGGGCCGCCGTGCCGATGGCAAAGGCGGCGAGGCCCGGCAGGTAGATCAGTGGCCAGCGCTCGGGATCGCCGCGCAGCGCCGAGGTCACCGTCGATTCGAGCGCCTGCACCACGATGATCAGCCCGATCGCGGCGAGGATCTGCCGCCAGACGCCGAAGCGCGAGAAGCCCCCGGTGAGCAGCGTGGCAAAGCCGATCAGCGGCGCCGCCGCCGCGAGCAGCGCGCCTGCGACGCGGTCATGCGCCTCGGCCGTCAATTGCGCCGCGCTGCGCCCGGTGGCCTCGAGCGTCTCGGGCGCGCCGCGCAGCAGCTCCAGCGTCGAGATCTCGCGCGGGCGGCGGCTGCCGCTCTCAGAGGCGCTGGTCAGCGGCGCGAGGTCAAAGGCGAAATCGTTGAAGCGGGTGGTCGCCAGACGCGCGACGCCGGGGCGCAGCACCTGAATCAGGCCGTCGATCATCACCAGCTGCGGCGCGGTCGCGGTTTCGACCAGATAGGCGCTCGAGGCGGTGTAGGTGACGGTCTCGTCCGGGTCTCGGCTGTCGGAGATCAGCAGGTCGCGCAGCTCGCCCTCCGGGGTGATGTCGCGGATATAGATGGTGATGCCGTCGACTGGCGACAGGAACTCGCCCTCCTGCAGCAGCCGCGCCGTGGCCGAGCGGGCGATCTCCGCCTGCCGGTCGGCGAGGCGGGCATGGGCGAGCGGGTTGATCACCAGCGTCAACGCCCCGGTCAGCAGCCCGGCTACCAGGCCAAACATCAATACCGGCCGCGCCAGCCGCCACGGCGAGAAGCCGGTGGCCTGCATCACCGTCAGCTCGCTGTCCGAGGAGAGCCGGTTGGTGACGTAGAGCGCGGCGGCAAAGCCCGCGATCGGCAGCACCAGCCGGATCAGCGCCGGCAGGGTGAGCATGGTGAGTTCGAGGAACACCGACAGGTTCTGACCGTCGGCCACCAGCTGGTCGAACAGCTGCACCGCGCTGTTGACCCAGTAGACCAGCACCAGCACCAGCGCGAAGAAGCCGAACAGCATCATCAGCTGCGACAGCATGTATCTGTCGAATCGCGCCACCGGTCCCTCGTCCATGTCGGGCCGCCGGGGAGGCCGCCTGTCTGCAGCGCATCCTAGCCGGTCCGCGTGGCGGGTTGAACCGCGATCTGGTCATCGCGGCGCGTGGCGGCTAGGCTCCGCCGCCAAAGCAAAGCGACCCGAAGGAGCCGGCATGTCCCGCACCCCCCGCATCGATTTCCAGCCCCATGACGCCGACGCACTGGCCCAGACCCAAGGCCGCATCGCCGTGTTCGTGGCGGCGGACGGCCCCGACAGCGACGCCGCGCGCGGTCTCGACGCGCTGATGGGCGGGGCGCTGACGCGGCTCGCGGACGGTGCCCGCTGGGGCCGTGTGCGGCCGGGCGAGACGGTCGAGATCGCGGTGCCCGCCGGGCTCGCCGCCGACGCGGTCATCGCCGTGAAGCATGACAGCGAGGCCGACCGGCTGGCGATGCGGCGCGCGGGCGGCGCGATCGCCGCCGCGGCCGGGCGCGGCGACCTGACCGTGCTGACCGCGGGGCTGCGGCATGCCGAGGAGGTCGCGCTGGGTGTCGCGCTCCGGGCCTATCGTTTCGATGCACACCAGAAGCCCGACGACGAGGCCGGCCCCGAGGGCACCGTCTGGATCACCGGCGACGATTCGGAGGCGCTGGCCCGTGCCGCCGCGCCGATGGCCGCGATCGCCGAGGGCGTGGCCTTCACCCGCGATCTGGTGAACGAGCCCGCCAACGTGCTGACCACCGATGATTTCGCCGCCCGGCTGGCGGCGATGCAGGAGCTGGGACTCGAGGTCGAGATCCTCGAAGAGGACGAGCTCGCGCGGCTCGGCATGGGCGCGCTGCTGGCCGTCGGGCAGGGCTCCGACAGCCCCTCCAAGGTGGTGGTGATGCGCTGGCAGGGCGGTGGCGACGAGGCGCCGCTGGCGCTGGTCGGCAAGGGCGTGGTGTTCGACACCGGTGGCATCTCGCTCAAGCCCGCCGCCGGCATGGAGGACATGACCATGGACATGGGCGGCGCCGCCACCGTCGCCGGTACCATGCGGGCGCTGGCGCTGCGCCGGGCCAAGGCCAACGTGGTCGGGCTCGTGGGGCTGGTCGAGAACATGCCCTCGGGCCGCGCCACCCGCCCCGGCGACGTGGTGCGCTCGATGAAGGGCGACACCATCGAGGTGATAAACACCGACGCCGAGGGCCGGCTCGTTCTGGCCGACGTGATGTGGTACGCGCAGGAGCGGTTCAAACCCTCCGGCATGATCGATCTCGCCACGCTGACCGGCGCGGTGATCATCGCTCTGGGCCATGAGAATGCGGGCGTGTTCGCCAACGAGGACGGGTTCGCCGAGGCATTCCTCGCGGCGGCGCAGGCGGAGGGCGAGGGCGCGTGGCGGCTGCCGATGGGGGACGCCTACGACAAGGTGCTCAAGAGCCGGATCGCCGACATGCGCAACGTCGGCACCGGCCGCGAGGGCGGATCGATCACCGCGGCGCAATTCCTCAAGCGCTTCGTACAGGACGGCACGCCCTGGATCCATCTCGACATCGCGGGCACCGCGTCGCTGAAATCCGACAGCGCGCTGGCGCCCAAGGGCGCGACGGGCTGGGGCGTGATGGCGCTCAACCGCCTCGTGGCCGACCGTTACGAGGGCTGAAACGATGGGCGCGGCCCTGTTCTACCACCTGACCGACAGCCCGGCCGAGGCGCTGCTGCCGCAGCTTCTCGGTCTCGCGGCCAAGCAGGGCTGGCGGGTGGAGATCCGTGGCGGCAGCGCCGCCGCGATGGATCGGCTCGACGTCGCGCTGTGGCGGATGGGGCCGCCCGAGAGTTTTCTGGCGCATGGCCGCGCGGGCGGGCCGCATGACGCGGCGCAGCCCGTGCTGCTGACCGCCCAGGGCGAGGCGGCGCCGAAGCTGCCATGCGTGATCTGCCTCGACGGGGCGGAGGTCTCGCCCGATGAGGTTCAGGCCGCCGAGCGGGTCTGCATCCTGTTCGACGGGCACGATCCGATGGCGGTGCAGGCGGCGCGGGGACAGTGGAAGGGCCTTACCGGCGCGGGCTGCGCGGCGCAGTACTGGGCGCAGGAAGACGGCCGCTGGACCAAGAAGGCCGAGGGCTGATCCGTATCAGCGGGTCAGCATCAGGCGGCCGTTCTCGATCTCGATGCGGCCGAACAGCCGCAGATAGCCCATGCCCAGAAGCGAGCCGGTCAGGTCGCCATCGGTGACCACGGCGCTCAGCCCCTCATCCTCGATCGATCCCAGCGCCACGCTGTCGAGGGTGACGCGGGCGGTGCGGACCGTGCCGTTGGCGGTCGCGGCCGAGCCCATATAGACCAGATCCTCGGGGTCGATCCCGGCCCGGCGCGCGTCGTTGCGGCCCAGCACCATGTCGGTCGCGCCGGTATCGACCACGAAGTCGATCGGCTCGCCGTTGATCTCCAGCGTCAGGTAGTAATGCCCGTCGCGCGCCTGCGGCACCTCGATGCCCTCGGCGCCGACCATGGTCTGCCGGGGCACGACGTCGTCGCGGATATCCGACCACAGTCCGGCCGCGGCGATCACGCCGACGAAGATCAGCGCCCAGACGACGGCCTGCTGTGCCAGCTGTCCCAGCCGGTCGCGGTTCTGCAGCAGGAACCAGCCGGCGATGGCGGCGCCGAGCAGTCCGAGATAGGCGAGGCTGGCGAGGTTGTCGGGGCTCATGCCCCTAATATGGTGCGTTCAGGCGCCGGGAAAAGGCATGCCGAAGCCGGAGCCGTGCAGGCCGTCGATGATGAACTGCACCGCCAGCGCGGCGAGCAGCATGCCGAGCACCCGCGTCACGACGTTGAGCCCCACCGGACCCAGCACCCGCGCCAGCGGCCCGGCCAGCTTGAAGGCGATCCAGACGGTGCCGAGCACGGCGAGCGCCACGCCATAGATCGCGGCGTAGCCGGTCACGTCGGCCTCCGCGGTGAGCAGGATCAGCGTGGTGATCGCGCCGGGGCCGACGATCAGCGGCAGCGCCAGCGGAAAGATCGAAGGGTCGTGATCCGGCTCGGTATCCGGGCCGCTCGCCTCCTCGGCATTGTCGCGGCGCCGGGCCTGGCGGCGTTCGAACAGCATGTCGAGCGCGGTCAGGAACAGCAGCACGCCCCCCGCGATGCGGAAGGCCGGGACCGAGATGCCGATGAAGCGCAGCACCGCGTCGCCCAGCACCAGAAAGAGCAGCATCAGACCGGCCGAGGTGATGATCGCGCGCACCGCGACCCGGCGCCGCTGGGCCGCGCTCATCCCGGCCGTCATCGCCACGAAGAGCGGCGCGAGGCCGATCGGGTCGACGATCACGAAGAGGGTGGTGAAGGCGGTGATCAGTGTGGCGAGGTCGAGCAAGTCCTGTCTCCGGTCCGAGATGCGTCGCCACCCTGAAGGCGGCCCCGCGGCGGGGCAAGCCCCGGGCGGGGCATGACGCGACGCCTGCGGCCGCTTTTGCGCGCGACGGCGCGGCGGATCAGACCGCCTCCGCCGCCTCCAGTTTCTCGAGCGCGGCCATCCAGAGCGCCTCGGCCCGCCTCAGCGCTTCCATCGCCTCGGCGTATTTCTTGTTCCAGGTCTCGAGCTCGCCCTTGCGGCCGTCCTCGTAGAGCGCAGGATCGGCTAGCTTCTTGGCGAGCTTGTCGCGCATCTCGTTGATCTTGTTCACCCGCTCCTCCGCCTTGCGGGCCTCCGAGCGCAGCGCGAGGATCGCATCGCGCGAGGGTTTCGGCGCCTTGGGCTTCTCGGCCTTGGGCTTCTCGGCGGGCTTTTCGCCCGAGAGCAGCATCTTGCGATAGGCTTCGAGATCCTCGTCATAGGCGGTGACGCGGCCGTCCTTCACCAGCCAGAGCCGGTCGGCGACCATCGACAGCAGGTGCATGTCGTGGCTCACCAGGATCACCGCGCCGCTATAGGCGGTCAGCGCCTCGACCAGCGCCTCGCGGCTCTCGATGTCGAGGTGGTTGGTCGGCTCGTCGAGGATCAGCAGATGCGGCGCGTCGAGCGTGGCCAGCAGCAGCGACAGACGCGCCTTCTGACCGCCCGAAAGGCGGCCCACCTCGGTTTCGGCCTGCGCGGCGCCAAGGCCGAAGCCCGCGAGCCGCGCCCGGAGCTTGGGCGGCGCCACGTCGGGCAGGGTGCGCTGGATATGCTGCAGCGGCGTCTCCTCGACGCGCAGCTCGTCGACCTGGTGCTGCGCGAAGAAGCCGATCCGCAGCTTGTTGGAGCGGATGATCTTGCCGCCCATCGGCGCGAGCCGGTCCGACAGCAGCTTCGACAGCGTCGACTTGCCCTCGCCGTTGCGGCCCAGGAGCGCGATGCGGTCGTCCTGGTCGATCCTGAGGTCGAGCTTGGACAGGACCGCCTTGCCGTCATAGCCGACGCTCACCCCCTCGGTGGCGATGATCGGCGGCGACAGCTCCTCGGGCTCGGGGAAGGTAAAGACGGTGCGCGCCGCGTCCTCGGGCACGCGGATGGTCTCCATCTTCTCGAGCATCTTGACCCGGCTCTGGGCCTGCTTGGCCTTGGAGGCCTTGGCCTTGAAGCGGTCGACGAAGCTTTGCAGGTGGGCGCGTTGCGCCTCCTGCTTCTTGGCCGCCGCGACCTGCACAGCGCGCTGCGCGGCGCGGGCCTTGGCGAACTGGTCGTAGCCGCCGGTCCAGTAGGTGAGCTGGCGGTTCTCGAGATGCAGGATGCCGCCCACCGAGCGGTTCAGGAGCTCGCGGTCGTGGGAGACGATCAGTACCGTGTGCGGGTAGCGCACGAGGTAGCTTTCGAGCCAGAGCGCGCCTTCGAGGTCGAGATAGTTGGTCGGCTCGTCCAGAAGCAGCAGGTCGGGCTCGGAGAACAGCACCGCGGCGAGCGCCACGCGCATCCGCCAGCCGCCCGAGAAGGCGGAGCAGGGCATGAGCTGCTCTTCATGGGTGAAGCCCAGGCCGCGCAGGATGGTGGCGGCGCGCGCCTCGGCCGACCAGGCGTCGATATCGGCGAGCCGGGTCTGGATCTCGGCGATGCGGGCGGGGTCGGTCGACTCTTCGGCCATCAGCGCCGCGCGCTCGGTATCGGCGGCGAGCACGGTGTCGATCAGCGACACTTCGTTGCCCGGCACCTCCTGCGCCACGCCGCCGATCCGGGCGCCCTTGGGCAGTTCGATCTCGCCGGTGTCGAGCGACAGCTCGCCACGGATCAGCTTGAACAGCGTGGTTTTTCCCGTGCCGTTGCGACCCACGACGCCGACCTTGTGGCCGGCCGGGATCACGGCGGAGGTATGTTCGAGGAGCGGACGGCCCTCGACCGAATAGGAGATGTCTGTGATGCGCAACATGGACGGGCCTTGCCCGAAGCGCCGTGCGAGGTCAACGGGGGCGGGCGCTTGGGCCCCGCCGTGGCGCCCGCGTATTTGTAGAATGGTGAAGGACAGAGGCGCGCGATCGTCCTTCACCATTCCGCAAATACGCATTCGCCAACGGCGGGGCCGGGCATGCCGCCAGGGCCTTCGGGCGGCTTGCGTCTTTTCAGCCCGCGTCCCGCATGCTAGGGCGCGCGGCGACCGGGGGTGCGTGTCGCGCCTCCCGACGCAACCCGTTCAAATGAGGGACATCATGGCCACCGAACGCACGCTCTCGATCATCAAGCCCGACGCCACCAAGCGCAACCTGACCGGCAAGATCAACGCCAAGTTCGAAGATGCGGGCCTGCGCATCATCGCCCAGAAGCGGATCCAGCTCACCCAGGAGCAGGCCGGCAAGTTCTACGACGTGCACCGCGAGCGTCCCTTCTTCGGCGAACTGACCGAGTTCATGGCCTCCGGCCCGGTCGTCGTTCAGGTCCTCGAAGGTGAAGGCGCGATCGCCAAGAACCGCGAAGTGATGGGCGCGACCAACCCCGCCGACGCCGCTGCCGGCACCATCCGTGCCGAGTTCGCCGAGTCGGTCGGCGAGAACTCGGTGCACGGCTCGGACGCCCCCGAGACCGCCAAGGAAGAGATCGCCTTCTTCTTCTCGGGCCTCGAGCTGGTCGGCTGAGCCGAAGCTTCGTGACTTGACGGAAAGGCCCGCGCGAGAGCGCGGGCCTTTTTCTTTGGGCGCAGGTCTGCAGTGCGGTCGCTCAGGGTGCCTCGCCGATCTCGCCCTCGACCACGAATGTCCGCTCGGTCTCCGAGGCGGGCTTGATCTGCAAGGTGCCGACGCCGGTCATGCCCGCCAGCGCGCCGGTGCCCGACACCATCTCCCAATGGCCGTAATCGATGAGCCGGGGGCCTTCCTCACCCTTCACGAACACCGCCCGGACGATCCATTTCAGATAGGCGATGTCACCCGCATCGGTCGTGACCTCCAGATAGCCCTGCGGGTCCCCGCCCGAAGGGGGCATGATGTCGTGATAGCCATGCTCGACCACGCGCGCGCCGTCGAACATGCCGTCCCCCGTGGCCTCGCCTTCGCGCCGGACCATGAGCAGGAAATGCTTGCTGTCGTCACCGAACTCCATCCGGATTTCGTCGGTCGGCGCGAGGATCGCCTCGAAGGCGATAGGCTCGGCCAGCGCCGCCGTAGAAGAAAGCGCCACGGCCGCGGCCGAGATGATGAAATGCTGTCTCATTGTAACTCCCTGAAAATATTATGATCAGGGAAAGGTTACAGGCCCCGGCTCCGGCGCCGAAACAACGTTTGCGTCATGAGTTGGCGGCGAAGACCGACCATCCGGTGCGGTCGGCGAGCATCTCTAGCGCGATCGAGGCGAGATGCGAGTTGCCCACCGCGTTGAGCCCCGGCGACCAGCAGGCGATCGCCGCGCGGCCCGGCGCCACGGCGAGGATGCCGCCGCCGACGCCGCTCTTGCCCGGAAGGCCGACGCGAAAGGCGAATTCACCCGAGCCGTCGTAATGACCGCAGGTCAGCATCAAGGCGTTGATCTGGCGGGCCATGCGCGGCGCGATGGCGCGCGACCCGCCGGGGCTGAGGCTGCCGTCAAAGGCCAGGAACCGCCCCGCATGGGCCAGCTGGCGGGCGGTCATCGCGATGGCGCATTGGTGGAAATAGGTGCCCAGCACCTTGTCCGGGTGGCGCTGGATCGTGCCGAAATCGCGCATGAAGTTGGCCAGCGCCGCGTTGCGCCAGCCGCTGGCGGTCTCGGACTTGGCCACCGCCGGATCGATGGCGATGTCGTCATCGCCCGCGAGGAACCGTACGAACTGCAGGATCTGGCCCAGCGCCTCGCGCGGCTCCGACCGGGCGAGGATCGCGTCGGTCACCGCGATGGCACCGGCGTTGATGAAAGGATTGCGGGGGATGCCGCGCTCGTGTTCGAGCTGGACGATGGAGTTGAACGGATCGCCCGACGGCTCGCGCCCCACGCGGTTCCACAAGGCGTCGCCGACCCGGCCCAGCGCCACCGCCAGCGCGAAGACCTTGGAGACCGACTGGATCGAGAAGCGGGTGTCGGCGTCGCCGCCTGCGATAACCGCTCCATCGGGCAGCACCAGCGCGAGCGCGAATTGATCCGGATCGACATCGGCAAGCTGGGGGATGTAGTCGGCGACGCGGCCCCGCTCGGTCTCAGCGGTCATCGCGTCGCAGATCTCCTCGACAATCTCGCGTAGACGTTCCGGATCGGTGACGCTCACCGGCTCAGCACTTCACTTCGCTGTCGCGCAGGCCGGTCTCGACCAGCAGGCAGCGGTTGCGGGCTTCGTAGTAGTAGCCCTGGGAGTACCATTTCACCGCCTTGTCGCGGTTGCCATTGGCGACAATCCAGGCGCCGCGCAGGTATTTCACGGCGTAGCGCAGGTTGGTGTCGGCATCGAGCAGTTCCTCGGCCGGGCCGCGATGGCCCATGGTGCGGGCGGTCTCGGGGCTGATCTGCATCAGCCCGTAATAGGAGCCGTTGCGGGCGCGGGGGTTGTAGGAGCTTTCGCGCTGCACCACCCGATGGACCAGATCGCGCGGCACCTTGTAGGCGTCGGCATAGGCGTTGATCAGTCGCCGGATCTGCGGCGACTCGTTCGGGTAGAGATCGGGGGTGGCGGGCTGGCGGCGGCCGCAAGCGGCAAGCGCGACGAAACCCAGAAGGGCGGCGCGGCGGTCGAGATGCATCGGGTCACTCCGTCGGTGTCGATGTCTCTCTAGCCCGCCGCGCCGCGCCTTGAAAGCTTTGCGCTCAGATCGCGGCGAAGTCGCGGAACAGCGGCTCGGGGGTCTGGCCGTCCTTGCGGTTCTGGGCAGGGGCGTCTTTCTGGTTCTGGTTGCTCGGCATGTCGCGTTCCTTGGTTGCGGCGTTGCATGTGCCGCCTCTGACGGGCTGCTTCACTCCGGCCGTTGCGATTCTTCAAGCCTGCACGCGCAAGGCGACAGCGGCCGGGCGAGAAAGCGACACCGTTTGGGCGACCTTCCGCCAATCCAACCGATTTACGTGATCACAGGTCCCTCAACAGGGCGTGAGGGTCACCGGATCGCCGGCCTGCGTGGCCAGTTCGCGACACTGCCCGTCCGCGCAGAGCCGCCAGCCCGCACCGGTCGCACCCGAGGCGGCCAGCGAGAGTGACGGGACGACGAGGCCGGGGTTCCAGACCCACCAGCCGTCCCGCAGGAGCGCGTCAGGGCCCGGCTCCATGCCCGCGCCCGATCCGCGGACGCGCGCCTCGACGAGCTCCAGCGCGCCGCGCTCGACGCGCCAGCTCTCGCGCCACTCGACCTTTTCGACCGAATGGGTCCAGGACAGCTCGAACGCGCCGGTGGCGAGGCCGAGCGCCGCCATCCCGACCATCAGGCAGGCGCTCATGCCGCGGCAGCGACCGGCCGGCGCCGGATCAGCAACCCCACCAGCAGCGCGAGCGCAAGGCCGATCCAGTCGGTGATCGGCCAGGCCGCGACCAGCGTGAAGGCCGCGATCATCGCCAGCGCCCGGAGCCAGCTCGGCAGCGGCCGCCCGACCCAGCCTATCACCGCCGCGCCCCACAGGCCGATCGACAGAAGCGACTTGGTCACGATCCAGGCGACGGCGGGCCAGTAGCCGATCGCCTCGGCCAGCGGTCCGCCCGCCTGCAGCATCAGCGCCGGCGAATATACCGCCATGAAGGGGATGACGAAGCCGGCCGCCGCGACCTTGATCGCCTCGATCGAGATCTTCAGCCCGCTCTCACGCGCGATCGGCGAGGCGGCGAAGCAGGCCAGCGCCACCGGCGGTGTCAGGTCGGCCAGAATGCCGAAGTAGAAGACGAACATGTGGCTGACGATCAGCGGCACGCCCAGCGCCAGCAGCGCCGGTCCCGCGATCGAGGAGGTGATGATGTAGTTCGGGATGGTCGGGATCCCCATGCCGAGGAGCAGGCAGGTGATCATGGTCAGCACGAGGCTGAGGAAGAGGTTGTCCTGACCCACGGCCACGATGAACTGCCCGAAGGTGTTGGCAGCACCCGTCAGGGTCATCGCGCCGATGATCACGCCCACCAGCGCGCAGGCCACGCCCACGGGCAGGGCGGTGCGCGCCCCATCCGCGAGGCTGTCGCGGCACAGGATCAGCGTCTCGCGCCCGCCGCGGAAGAACAGGCAGATGGCGATCAGCACGAGGATCGCCGCGACCAGCACCTCGATCCCCCATTGCAGGAAGGCCGCCGCCACGAGGCCGAGGCCGACCCAGACGATGGCGCGCAGAACCGCGTTGGGTAGGCCCAGAGCGATCGAGCCGCCGAGGATCAGCAGCACGGTGAGGCCGAGACCGACGGTGCCCGCGAAGAGCGGCGTGTAGCCCGCGAACAGCAGCCAGACGAGGATGCCCAGCGGCACGATCAGCATCCAGTTCTTCTTGATCGCCGCGAGGGCCGAAGGCAGCTCGGCCTTGGACAGCCCGCGCAGCCCATGCTTGCCGGCCTCGAGATGCACCATCCAGAAGGCGGAGACGAAGTAGAGGATGGCGGGCACGATGGCGGCCTTGACCACTTCGACATAGGCGACGCCCAGCGTCTCGGCCATGATGAAGGCGACCGCGCCCATCACCGGCGGCATGATCTGCCCGCCCATCGAGGCGGTACTCTCCACGCCGCCCGCGAAGGCCGCGCGGTAGCCGAAGCGCTTCATGAGGGGAATCGTGAACTGGCCGGTGGTGACGACGTTGGCCACGCCGGAGCCAGAGATCGTGCCCATCAGGCCCGACGACACCACCGCGACCTTGGCGGCGCCGCCCTGGCGGTGGCCGAACAAGCCCAGCGCCACGTCGGTGAAGAGCCGGATCATCCCGGCCTTTTCGAGGAAGGCGCCGAACAGGATGAACAGGAAGATGTAGGTCGACGACACGTAGATCGGGATGCCGTAGATCCCTTCGGTGCCATAGGCCATGTGGTCGATGATCTGTTCGAAATCATAGCCGCGATGGATCAGCGGCGGCGGCAGCTGCCGGCCGAGGAAGGTATAGGCGAGGAACAGCCCGGAGATTATCGGGAGCGCCGGGCCCATCAGCACCAGCGCCGCCGCAAAGACGGTGACGAGCGCCACCACCCCGAAGAAGAGATCCATCGGCAAGGGCCGCCCCGCGCGCAGGATCAGCGGCTCATACTGCCACCACTGGTAGAGCGCGACCGCCACGCCCGCCAACGCGAAGGCCCAGGCCACGGTCTTGAACGCCGCGCCGCGCCCGCGCGCGGCGGCGACCAGCGGAAAGGTCATCAGCATCAGGAAGCCGACATGCAGCGCCCGTGTGACCTGGCTCGGCAGGTCGACGAGATGCGCCGCCGTCACGATCTGGTAGGTCGAGAAGGCGACCGCGATCCAGAACAGAAGCCGCCCGGTCAGCCCCGGCGGAAAGGCCGAGATGTGGTGATCGGGTCCGCCCGCCTCGGCGGGGATCTCGGTGAGCGGGTCGGTTTGCGCGGTCATGGGGCGGGCCTCTCGTCTTGAGCGAAACGCCCCGTCATCCGAGGGATGGCGGGGCGCAGTCGGGAACAGGTCGGGCAGGGCGCAAGGGCCCCGTCGGGTCCGATCAGTCGATCATGCCCTGCTCGCGGTAATAGCGCTCGGCGCCCGGGTGCAGCGGGATCGGCATGCCGTCGAGCGCGTTCTCGATCTTGATGTCGGCGGCGGCCATGTGGTTCGCCTCGAGCGTGTCGAGGTTCTCGTAGAGCAGCTTGGTCATCTGGTAGGCCAGATCGTCCGACACGCCGGCATGGGTGACGAGGTAGTTCGACACCGCGACGGTGGGCACGTCCTCTTCCTGGCCGTCATAGGTGCCCGCCGGAATGGTGGCGGCGATATAGGGCGCGCCGAGGCTCTCGGCGGCTTCGGCCGGGATCGCCACGACGTTGATGTCGATCGAGGAGGCGAGGTCGCGGATCGAGGCCACGCCCAGGCCGGCCGACTGCAGCGTCGCGTCGAGCTGACGGTTCTTGATCAGCTCCACCGATTCCGCGAAGGGCAGGTACTCGGTCTTGCCCAGATCGTCATAGCTCATCCCCATCGCGCCGAAGATGGCGCGGGCGTTGAGTTCGGTGCCCGAGGCAGGCGCGCCGACCGACAGGCCCTTGCCCTTCAGGCCCTCGAAATCGGTGATGCCGCTCTCGGCGGAGGCCACGACCTGGATGTAGTTGGGATAGATCGCCGCGATGCCGCGGATCTGGTCGAGCGGCGCGGTGAAGCCCGCATCGGCGTTGCCGTCCCAGGCCATCGCCACGGTGTCGCCCAGCGCGAAGGCCAGCTCGCCGCGGCCGTCCTGCAGCAGGTTCATGTTCTCGACGCTGGCCTTGGTCGACTGCACCTGCGTGCGCGCGCCTTCGATGTTCTCGCCATAGATGTTCGAGAGGCCGACGCCGAGCGGGTAGTAGACGCCCGAGGTGCCCCCGGTGAGGATATTGATGAATTCCTGCGCATTGGCGGCGAGCGGCGTGGCCATGAGGGCCGCGGCGGCGGTGGCGCCGCGCAGAATCGTGGTGATGGTCATGTAGTCCTCCCGATGTGGCGACCCTCCCCGGTCGCCGTTCCGGTGCTGAGACTGCATGAGGGGCGGAACTCTGGCAAGAAGCTTGGTCAGGAAAGCTGACCGGGACGCGCCGGTGGCGCGTCATGACGACGCTTTGCCGCCGATCCGGGCCGCGGTGCCATTTCCCGCGCCGCGACAAGGCTGTATCGGACGGTCATGGACATCGTCATCGCCACCGTCATCCTCGCCACCTTCTTCCTGCTGATCGGTCTGGGAGAGCCGCTCGCTGCGCGGTTGCGGCTGCCCTTCAACGTGATCCTCGCGGGTTTCGGCCTCGCGGCGGGTGCCGGCGCGACTTTCTTCCTCAACACGCAGCTGACGGATGCGCTCAACCCGGTGGCGGAGGCGATCCTGAACCTGCCGATCCGCTCCAACGTGTTCCTCTACGTGTTCCTGCCGACGCTGCTGTTCCAGGTGACGCTGGGGGTGAACCTGCGGCGGATGCTCGACGACTGGGTGCCGATCCTGACGCTGGCGGTGGTCGCGGTGGTGGTGGCGACGCTCACCGTGGGCTACGCGCTGTTCCTGACAGGCGTGCTGCCGCTGATGGCCTGCCTGCTGATCGGCTCGATCGTCTCGACCACCGACCCTTCGGCGGTGGTCTCGATCTTCCGCAACCTCGCCGCACCCCGCCGGCTGAGCCGGATCATCGAGGGCGAGAGCCTCCTGAACGACGCCGCGGCGATCGCGCTGTTCGGCCTGTTCATGGGCTTCGTGATGCGCGGCGTGCCCAACCCAGAGCTGGGACCGGCGCTGGCGCAGTTCCCCTGGCTCCTGGGGGCGGGCGGGCTGACCGGCTGGGCTATGGCGCAGCTCGCGGTGCGGCTGATGCGCTGGCTGGGGCGCTTCCCGCTGGCGCAGATCTCGATCTCCGTGGCGCTGCCCTACCTCGCCTATATCGTCGCCGAGAAGCTGGTCGGCGCCTCCGGCGTGATCGGCGTGGTCGGGGCGGGCCTAACGCTCAACCTCGCGGCGCCGGGGCGGCTTTCGCCGCTGGCCTGGACCAACATGCGCGAAGTCTGGGACCTGCTGGCCCATTGGGCCGGGGCCTTCATCTTCCTGCTGGCGGCGCTGCTGATCCCGCGCCTGCTCGATGGCGCGCAGCCGGTCGATTTCGCGCTCGTCGCCGTCGTCACGCTGGCCGCGCTGGGCGCGCGGGCGCTGATCCTGTGGGGGCTGCTGCCGCTGCTGGCCCGGCTTCGCCTGTCGCCGCCGGTGGAACGCAGCTACCGGGTGGCGATCCTCTGGGGCGGTCTGCGGGGCGCGATCACCCTGGCGCTGGCGCTCGCCGTGACCGAAAGCCTGCGGGTGCCCGAGGAGGTGCGGCGGATGACCGGCATCCTCGCCACCGGGTTCACCCTGTTCACCCTGATCGTTCAGGGCGTCACGCTCCGGCCGCTGATCAAGCGGCTGGGGCTCGAGAAGCTGTCGCCGATCGACGCGGCGCTGGCGCGGCAGGTGGTCGCGGTCGCCCTGCAGAGCGTGCGGGAGACCGTGGCCGAGGCGGCCGAGAATTACGGGCTGACCCGCGAGACGGTGCGCTCCGAGGCCAAGAGTTTTGCCGAGCGGCTCGACGACGCGGTGGCGCGCGCCGAGGAGGGCGAGGCGATCTCGGATCGCGACCGGATCACGCTAGGGCTGATCGCCCTTGCCGGTGCGGAGCGCGAGCATGTTCTTCAATTGTTCCGTGAGCGCGCGATCTCCAACCGGCAGGCCGAGCGGGCGCTGGCCGAGGCCGATCGGCTGATCGAGACGACGCGGGCGGGTGGACGTCCCGGCTACAGGCGTGCTGCGCGCGAAAGCCTCGGGCAGGGCGGGCCGACTCGCGTCGCCGCCTTCCTGCACAACCGGCTGCACATCTCCGGGCCGCTGGCGGGCCTGACCGCCGACCGGTTCGAGTTGTTGCTCACCCAGGGCCTCGTACTGCGCGATCTCGACGGTTTCATCGACAGCCGTATCCGGCGCATCCACGGGCGTCGGGTGGCCGAGCTGCTGCACGAGCTGATCGGGCGCCGGCGCGAGGATGTCGAGCAGGCGCTCGACGGCCTGCGGCTGCAATACCCCGGCTATGCCGAAGAGCTGGAGCGTCGCTTCATCCGCCGCACCGCGCTCAGGATCGAGGAACGCGAATACGCGGCGCTGCGCGATGACGGGCTGATCGGGCCCGAGCTGCACGCCACGCTGCTCAGCGGTCTGGAAGCCCGCCGGGCCGAGGCCGAGGCACGGCCCCGGCTCGACCTCGCGGTGCAGAAAGCGGTGCTGGTGCAGCAGTTCCCGCTCTTTGCCGATCTCGACAAGGCGGTGCGCCAGCGGCTGTCCAAGGCGCTGGTGACCCGCTTCGTCGCCGCCGGTGAAGTGCTGCAGCACCGCGACGCGCCGGCCAGGTCCGTCAGCTTCATCGCCTCCGGCGCGGTGGAGATCGAGACCGCCGGCCAGACGCTGCGCCTCGGTCGCGGCGAGATGTTCGGCCAGCTCGCGATCCTGAGCCCGAAGCGACGCCGGGCCGAGGTTCGCGCGCTCAGCCACGGGGTGCTGCTGGAGCTGGACGAGGCGCGGTTCCTGCGGCTGTTGCGCCGCTCACCGGCACTCCGCGAGGCGGTCCGGGAAAGCGCGATCAAGCGTGGCATGGACCCCGAGCGCGCCGCCGCGCTGGGCGCCGCTCCTCAGGCGAGCGAAGCCTAGCCGCGCGCCGCCTGCCAGACCGCGAACTCCGGCTCGCGCTTGCGCCGGAGCTTGGCGGCGACATGGTCGTGCAGCTCCATCGGATGCTCCGGCGAGACGTTGAGGCGCGGCAGCTCGATCTGCATCGACAGCCGCTCCTCGAGAAAGCCGATCAGCTGGTCCATCGCCTCGTAGCGGAACAGGTGATCGACGCCGATGCTGCCCTCACCGTCGCCGACGAAGCGCGCCTGGCTGCCGACCGAGGCGAAGGGGGCGGGCTTGCCGCGCGCATACTGGTCGACGAATTCCTCGAAGGCGATGCCCCGCGTCGAATTGACATGCCCAACGAGATCGTCGCGCTGCCGGTACCGCCACCAGCTGCCGAGCCAGTCCACAGGCTCACGCACCGCGGCAACGGTTTCGAATCCGCTGCCGCCCGCCGCCTCGATCAGCGGCACCACGAAGCGTCGGGCGCGGTAGAGCGGCGCGTGCTTGATCTGCGGCGGGTCGCGCAGCACGAATTGCGCGCGCGGCGCCAGCGCCCCCTCCAGCGCGGTGGTACCCGTCTTGGGCACCGCGAGCAGGATCAGTCGCTCTTTCCAGAAGACCAGCATGACGCTCTCCGTGTCGTGATCGCGTCAACCATACATTAACCCGGATGAAGGAAAACCGAACGCAGCTTTCACTTGCAATGTTCCCGTTCTGGTCTCATATGGGGTGGACGCGAACAAGACATGAACGACGCGATGATTGCCGCCATGTGGCGGGTGTGGGATAAGGATTGCGAATAATGGCAATGGCAGATCTTCTCCAGATGAGCGACAAGCGCACGGCAGACCGGCAAAAGGCGCTCGACAGCGCCCTGGCCCAGATCGAACGGCAGTTCGGCAAGGGCTCCATCATGAAGCTCGGCGGGGAAAACAAGTTTCCCGACATCGAGGCAACCTCCACCGGCTCGCTCGGGCTGGACATCGCGCTGGGCATCGGCGGCCTGCCCAAGGGGCGGATCGTCGAGATCTACGGCCCGGAAAGCTCGGGCAAGACGACGCTGACGCTGCACGCCGTCGCCGAGGAGCAGAAGAAGGGCGGCGTCTGCGCCTTCGTCGACGCCGAGCACGCGCTCGACCCGCAATACGCCAAGAAGGTGGGCGTCAATCTCGACGAGCTGCTGATCTCGCAGCCCGATACCGGCGAGCAGGCGCTCGAGATCGTCGACACGCTGGTCCGCTCCGGCGCGGTCTCCATGGTCGTGGTCGATTCGGTCGCGGCGCTGACCCCCAAGAGCGAGCTCGAAGGCGACATGGGCGACAGCTCGGTCGGCGTGCATGCCCGCCTGATGTCCCAGGCGATGCGCAAGCTCACCGGTTCGATCTCGCGCTCCAACTGCATGGTCATCTTCATCAACCAGATCCGGATGAAGATCGGCGTCATGTTCGGCTCGCCCGAGACGACGACCGGCGGCAACGCGCTGAAATTCTACGCCTCCGTGCGCCTCGACATCCGCCGCATCGGCGCGATCAAGGATCGCGACGAGGTGGTCGGCAACTCCACCCGCGTGAAGGTCGTGAAGAACAAGGTCGCGCCGCCGTTCAAGCAGGTCGAGTTCGACATCATGTATGGCGAGGGCATCTCCAAGACCGGCGAGCTTCTCGATCTCGGCGTCAAGGCGGGCGTCGTCGACAAGTCGGGCGCCTGGTTCTCCTATGGCGACCAGCGGATCGGTCAGGGCCGCGAGAACGCCAAGACCTTCCTCAAGGAGAACGCCGCCGTCGCCAACGAGATCGAGGACAAGATCCGCGCCGCGCATGGCCTGGAATTCGTGATGTCCGACGATGACGGCAGCAGCGGCGACGACGATCTCGTCGACATGTGATGCCTGCCCCGACGGGCAGTGGGAGGGCCGGGGCGCAAGCTCCGGCCCTTCGCGTTTGGGGGCCACGCGCCCGCGCGGGACTTTACCTGCCTCATGGCCGGGGATAGGACGAGCCTGCCGCGACCCGAAGGAGACGACATGACCAGCCTCGCCGATATCCGCTCCACCTTCCTGGATTTCTACCGGCGGCAGGGCCACGCCGTGGTGCCCAGCTCGCCGCTGGTGCCGCGCAACGACCCGACGCTGATGTTCACCAATTCGGGCATGGTCCAGTTCAAGAACCTGTTCACCGGGGTCGAGACGCGCGACTACAGCCGCGCCACCACCGCGCAGAAATGCGTACGCGCCGGCGGCAAGCACAACGACCTCGACAATGTGGGCTACACCGCGCGGCACCACACCTTCTTCGAGATGATGGGCAACTTCTCCTTCGGCGACTACTTCAAGGAAGAGGCGATCCGCTACTCCTGGGAGCTGCTGACCAAGGATTTCGGGCTCAACCCCGACAAGCTGCTGGTCACGGTGTTCCACACCGATGACGAGGCGGCGAACCTGTGGAAGAAGATCGCGAACCTGCCCGACGAGCGGATCATCCGCATCGCGACTTCGGACAATTTCTGGATGATGGGGCCGACCGGTCCCTGCGGCCCGTGCTCGGAGATCTTCTACGACCACGGCCCCGAGATCTGGGGTGGCCCTCCGGGCAGCCCGGAAGAGGATGGCGACCGTTTCATCGAGATCTGGAACATCGTCTTCATGCAGTACGAGCAGTTCGAGGACGGCACCCGCCGCGACCTCGACCAGCAGTCGATCGACACCGGCATGGGGCTGGAGCGGATCGGCGCGCTGCTGCAGGGCAAGCACGACAATTACGACACCGACCTGATGCGCTCGCTGATCGAGGCCTCGGCGCATGCGACCTCGTCCGACCCGGATGGCGACGGTCGTGTGCATCACCGCGTGGTCGCCGACCACCTGCGCTCGACCTCCTTCCTGATCGCCGACGGCGTCATGCCCTCGAACGAGGGGCGCGGCTACGTGCTGCGCCGGATCATGCGCCGCGCCATGCGCCACGCGCATCTGCTCGGCGCCCGCGATCCGCTGATGCACCGGCTCGTCCCGGCCTTGGTCAACGAGATGGGCGCGGCCTATCCCGAGCTGGGTCAGGCCCGCGCGCTGATCGAGGAGACGCTGCGCGCCGAGGAGACCCGCTTCCGCCAGACGCTGGAGCGCGGCCTGCGGCTGCTCGACGACGAGCTGGCTGGCCTGCCGGAAGGTGCGGCGCTGCCCGGTCAGGCGGCGTTCAAGCTCTACGACACCTATGGCTTCCCGCTCGACCTCACCCAGGACGCGCTGCGCGAAAAGGGTCGCAAGGTCGATACCGACGGCTTCGACGCGGCCATGGCCGAGCAGAAGGCCAAGGCCCGCGCGGCCTGGGCCGGCTCGGGCGAGGTGGCCGATGCCAACCACTGGTACGACCTCGCGGATCAGCACGGCGCGACCGAGTTCCTCGGCTATGACACCGAGGCGGCCGAGGGCCAGATCCTCGCCATCCTCGACGGCGCCGATCAGCTCGACAAGGCCGAGGCCGGCCGCAAGGTGCAGGTCGTGCTGAACCAGACGCCGTTCTACGGCGAGAGCGGTGGCCAGGTCGGCGACACCGGCACGATCCGCACCGAGAGCGGGCTGGTGCGCGTCTCCGACTGCCGCCGCATCGCCGGGCTCTTCGTGCATGTCGGCGAAGTGACCGAGGGCAATGTGAGCAAGGGGCAGGGCGCCGAGCTCAAGGTCGATCACGACCGCCGCACCGGCATCCGCGCCAACCACTCGGCCACGCACCTTCTGAACGAGGCGCTGCGCCGCGCGCTCGGCGAGCATGTCGTCCAGCGCGGCTCGCTCAACGCGCATGACCGGCTGCGCTTCGACTTCAGCCACGGCGCGGCACTGACCGCCGAGGAGATCGAGAAGATCGAGGACGAGGTCAACGACATGATCCGGCAGAACAGCCCCGTGGAAACGCGGGTGATGACGCCGGACGAGGCGCGTGGCCTCGGCGCGCAGGCGCTGTTCGGCGAGAAATACGGCGACGAGGTCCGGGTCGTGTCGATGGGCAAGCTCGACGGTTCGGGCAAGGGCCACGACCAGGCCACCTATTCGATCGAGCTGTGCGGCGGCACCCATGTCCGCCAGACCGGCGACATCGGCGCCTTCGTCCTGCTGTCCGACAGCGCGTCTTCCTCGGGCGTGCGCCGGGTCGAGGCGCTCACCGGCCGCGAGGCGCTCAAGCATCTCGCCAAGCAGGGCCAGACCCTCACCGAGGTGGCGCAGATCCTCAAGACGCCGGTGGCCGAGGTGCTCGACCGCGTCAAGGCGCTGGCCGACGAGCGCCGCCGCCTTGCGAACGAGGTGGCGCAGCTCAAGCGCGAGATGGCGATGGGCGGCGGTGGTGGCGCCGGCACGCAGGCGGTCGAGGTCGCCGGCGTGAAGTACCAGGGCCAGGTGCTCAACGGGGTGACCGGCAAGGACCTGCCCGCGCTGATCGACCAGATCAAGGCGCAGATCGGCTCGGGCGCGGTGCTGCTGATCGCCGATGCCGGCGGCAAGGCCGCAGTCGCCGCGGGCGTGACCGACGACCTGAAGGACAAGATCTCGGCCGTCGACCTGCTGCGCGCGGCGGTGGCCGAGCTGGGGGGCAAGGGCGGCGGTGGCCGTCCCGACATGGCGCAGGGCGGCGCCGCGAGCGCCGAGAACGCCGAGGCCGCGATCAAGGCCGCCGAGGGCGTCCTCGCGCAGGCGCTGGAGCGCGTTGCATGAGCGCGCTCTGGATCGCCCATGTGAGCGTCACCGACGAGGCCGCCTACATGGAGTATGCCAAGCGCGCCACCGGGGCGATCGCCGATCACGGCGGCGTCTTTCTGGTGCGCGGCGGCACCTATGAGCAGCTCGAGGGACGCGACCGGCCGCGCAACGTGGTCGCGCGTTTCCCGAGCCTTCAGGCGGCGCATGACTGCTACCACTCGGCCGCCTACCAAGAGGCGCTGAGCTACGCCCAAGGTGCCGCCGAACGCGATCTGGTGATCGTCGAGGAGCTCTGAGGCTGGAGACGGTTGCCAGCCTTACGGGGCGGTTTCCCCGCCCGGGCCGGGTCGACTGGATCGGCCTGCGCCCGGCGCGCCGCACGGATCTCCGGGCCGTGGACGCTGCCGATATCGAGCTTGCCGGGCTTGCGGGCGACCATGCCCGCCCCGGCAAGCGCGCCGTCACGCTCATTCAAGCCGAGCATCTGCCCGTCATCGCGGCCCTCGTCGGGGCGGGCGCAATCGCGCCCGAAACCCTGCGCCGCAACATCGTCGTCTCAGATCTGAACCTGATCGCCGCCCGGCACCGGTCGCTGCGCGTCGGTTCGGCGTTGCTGCGCATCACCGTGCCCTGCGCACCCTGTTCGCGGATGGAGGCGGCGCTGGGGCCGGGCGGCTACAACGCGGTGCGGGGCCATGGCGGCTGGTGCTGCGAAGTGGTCGAGCCGGGGCGGGTCGCCCTCGGCGACGAGGTGATCCCGGAGTAAATTCCTGATGGAACGAAAAACGCCCGGTCGTTCCGACCGGGCGTTTCGTATTCAAGGCCAGGGGCGATCAGCTCGCCTTGGCTTGCCGCTTGCGCTCATGCGGGTCGAGGAAGCGCTTGCGCAGGCGCACCGCGTTCGGGGTGACCTCCACCAGCTCGTCATCGTCGATATAGGCGATCGCCTGCTCGAGGCTCATCTCGACCGGCGGCGTCAGGCGCACGGCTTCGTCGGTGCCCGAGGCGCGGACGTTGGTGAGCTTCTTGCCCTTGAGCGGGTTCACCTCGAGATCGTTGTCACGGCTGTGCTCGCCGATGATCATGCCCTCATAGACCGGGGCCTGCGGATGCACGAACATCTTGCCGCGATCCTCAAGGTTCCACAGCGCGTAGGCCACCGCGGTGCCGTTCTCCATCGAGATCAGCACACCCTGGCGACGACCCTGGATCGGGCCCTTGTGCGGGGTCCAGCCGTGGAAGATCCGGTTGAGCACGCCCGAGCCGCGCGTGTCGGTCAGGAATTCGCCGTGATAGCCGATCAGGCCGCGCGACGGGACATGCGCGATGACCCGGGTCTTGCCGGCACCGGCGGGCTTCATCTCGACGAGGTCGCCCTTGCGCGCGCCGGTCAGCTTCTCGACCACGGCGCCGGTGTACTCGTCATCGACGTCAATGGTGACTTCCTCGACCGGCTCCATGCGGACGCCGTCCTCGTGCTTAAAGATCACCTGCGGACGCGAGATCGACAGCTCGAAGCCTTCGCGGCGCATGTTCTCGATCAGCACGCCCATCTGCAGTTCGCCACGGCCCGACACTTCGAAGGCTTCGCCGCCCGGGGTGTCGTCGACGCGGATCGCGACGTTGGACTCGGCTTCCTTGAGCAGTCGCTCGCGGATCACGCGCGACTGCACCTTCTTGCCGTCGCGACCGGCCAGCGGGCTGTCGTTGATGCCGAAGGTGACGGTGATGGTCGGCGGATCGATCGGCTGGGCCGGGATCGCGTCTTCGACCGAGAGGTCGCAGATCGTGTCGGCCACGGTCGCCTTGGACATGCCGGCAAGGGTCACGATGTCACCGGCTTCGGCGACCTCGATCGGCTGCTGGCCGAGGCCACGGAAGGCGAGGATCTTGGAGACGCGGAACTGCTCGAGCTTCTCGCCCTTGCGCGACAGCGCCTTGACGGTCTCGCCGGCCTTGAGCGTGCCGCTCTCGACCCGGCCCGTCAGGATCCGGCCCAAGAAGGGGTCGGCCGACAGGGTGGTGGCGAGCATGCGGAACGGCTCGGACTTGGCGGCCTGCTGCTTGGGGGCGGGAACGTGCTTGACGATCAGGTCGAACAGCGCGGTGAGATCCTTGCGCGGCCCATCGAGCTCCATGTCGGCCCAGCCGGAACGGCCCGAGGCGTACATCGCCGGGAAGTCGAGCTGCTGGTCGTCGGCGCCAAGATTGGCGAACAGGTCGAAGCATTCGTCGAGCGCGCGGTCGGGCTCGGCGTCGGGCTTGTCGACCTTGTTGAGCACAACGATCGGGCGCAGGCCCAGAGCCAGCGCCTTGGAGGTCACGAACTTGGTCTGCGGCATCGGGCCTTCGGCGGCGTCGACGAGGAGAACCACGCCGTCGACCATCGACAGGATCCGCTCTACCTCGCCGCCGAAATCGGCGTGGCCGGGGGTGTCGACGATGTTGATCCGGGTGTTGCCCCACTCGACCGAGGTCGCCTTGGCGAGAATGGTGATACCGCGCTCGCGCTCAATGTCGTTGCTGTCCATGGCCCGCTCGGAGACGGCTTGGTTCTCGCGGAAGGCGCCGGACTGTTTCAGGAGCTCGTCCACCAGCGTCGTCTTGCCATGGTCAACGTGCGCGATGATCGCGATGTTGCGGATATCCATTCGATTCACTCTTTCAGGGGTCAGCGCGCCTCTACACCAGATACGCGCCGATGGCTACCCTTCTCGCCGCAGCGCGGCGTCATGGCGGTCATGCGCCGACGCGGCGGGGTCGGAAGGGACGTCGTGCGGGCTGGTGCCCGAGAACAGGTTAATGACCAGAATGCCGGCGAGGATCAGCCCCATGCCGAGCACCGCCGGCGCGTCGAGCTTCTGGCCGAAGAGGCTCCAGCCGATGGCGGCGATCAGCACGATCCCGAGCCCGGCCCAGACCGCGTAGGCCACGCCCACGGGGATCGCCCTGAGCGCCTGGCTCAGCAGGTAAAAGGACAGGCAATAGCCCAGCACCGCGATGATCGAAGGGCCAGGGCGGGTGAACTGGCGGCTGGCATGCAGCGCGGTGGTGCCGATCGTCTCAGCGAAGATGGCGACCATCAGGATGACCCAGGGCATGTCGGCTCCCCTCAAGTGGCGACGTAGCGGTCCCGCCGGTGGTTGATCGCGATCACCGTGTTGAGGATCACGGCGCCCAGAAGCGACCACAGCACGACCGGCGTGTCGAACAGAAGAAGCGCCGTCGCGAAGATCACCGCATCGGCACATAGCTGCACATAGCCCGCACGGAAACCGAGGCGATCCTGAACGATCAGCGCGACGATCCCCAGCCCGCCGAGGCTGCCGTTATGGCGGAACATGCCCAGCAGGCCGAGCCCGGTGAAGACGCCGAAGATCAGCGCCCCGAGCCAGGTGTCGAGGCGCGCGATGACGAAATGCCCCGGCAGGAACTCGGTCAGCAGCGACAGCGCCGTCACCGAGATGATCGACTTGAGCGTGAATTCCGAGCCGAGCCGGAACCATGCCAGCACGTAGAAGGGCAAGTTGATGACGAAGAACACCGCCCCGAAGGACCAGTTGGTTAGGTAGGAGATGATCACCGCGACGCCGGCGGTCTGGCCGGTGATCAGCCCGACATGGGTCAGCACCGTCAGGCCGATGGCGCAGGCAAAGACCCCGATGCCCAGCCCCTGGACGTCTTCGATCAGCGAATGGCGGGTCGGGGTGGAGGCGCGGCGCATGGACGCCATCTAGGACAGTATTGTTGACCTGTCCAGTGGCTCAATCGCCCCTGAGCCTTGGCGGCAACTCGCACCCCCAGCTGGTCAGCCCCGGCACCCATGCATGCGGCAGCCGGGCCGGCAGGTTCGGAATCTTGCAGGCGTGGAAGGGCGGCTCGGCGTCGCGCGGCAGCGTCGCGCCCGGTGCCAGCCAGATCCGGCGGTCGAGACCACCGACCTGCACGACGAGATCGGCCTCGCAGCGGTTGGTCCGCACGGCCGAGAGGCAGTCATTGGCCAGCGGCAGCCGCTCGGGGCCTAGCTGGTCGCGGGCCACGGGCAGAAGAACGGCGGCCCCGAGAAGGGCCGCCGCGATCAGCTTGATCTTGCGCATCAGGCGCATCGCGCTCAGGCGAGCGACTTGTTGAGGTACTCGTCGATCTTCTCGAGGAAGCCCATGGTGGTGAGCCACTTCTGATCGGGGCCGACGAGCAGCGCGAGGTCCTTGGTCATGTGGCCGTCCTCGACCGCCTGCACGGTGACCTTCTCGAGCGTCTCGGCGAAGTTCAGCAGCTGGTCGTTGCCGTCGAGCTTGGCGCGGTGCTTGAGGCCGCCGGTCCAGGCGTAGATCGACGCGATCGAGTTGGTCGAGGTCTGTTCGCCACGCTGGTGCTGGCGGAAGTGACGCGTCACGGTGCCGTGCGCGGCCTCGGCCTCGACGATCTTTCCGTCCGGGGTCATCAGCTGCGAGGTCATCAGGCCCAGCGAGCCGAAGCCCTGCGCCACGGTGTCGGACTGCACGTCGCCATCGTAGTTCTTGCAGGCCCAGACATAGCCGCCCGACCACTTCATCGCCGCGGCGACCATGTCGTCGATCAGACGGTGCTCGTAGGTGATGCCCTTCTTCTTGAACTCCTCGGCGAACTCGTTGTCGAAGACTTCCTGGAACAGGTCCTTGAAGCGGCCGTCATAGGCCTTGAGAATCGTGTTCTTGGTCGACAGGTAGACCGGCCAGCCGCGGGCGAGGCCGTAGTTCATCGAGGCACGAGCAAAGTCGCGGATCGAATCGTCGAGGTTGTACATCGCCATGGTGACGCCGGCACCGGGGGCCTGGAACACCTCGTGCTCGATGGTCTCGCCATCCTCGCCGACGAACTTGATCGTCAGCTTGCCCTTGCCGGGGAAGCGGAAGTCGGTGGCGCGGTACTGGTCGCCGAAGGCGTGACGGCCGACGACGATCGGCTGGGTCCAGCCCGGCACCAGACGCGGCACGTTGCGGCAGATGATCGGCTCGCGGAAGATCACGCCGCCGAGGATGTTGCGGATCGTGCCGTTGGGCGAACGGTACATCCGCTTCAGGCCGAACTCCTCGACACGGGCCTCGTCGGGGGTGATCGTCGCGCATTTGACGCCGACGCCGTATTTCTTGATCGCCTCGGCCGCGTCGACCGTGATCTGGTCGTCGGTCTCGTCGCGCGCCTCGATGCCGAGGTCGTAGTATTTCAGGTCGATGTCGAGATAGGGCAGGATCAGCTTCTGCTTGATGAAGTCCCAGATGATCCGGGTCATCTCGTCGCCGTCGAGCTCGACGACCGGATTTTCGACTTTGATCTTGGTCACGGGGGCCTCCGCGTTTGTTGCACTGTCTCGCCGCGCGGCATAGCGCGTTCCGAGACGGTTTGGAAGACGGCATACACTGGTATACGACCGAACTTCCGCCGGTCTCGCGGGTTGGGGCCGCGAAAGGAGCCCGCCCATGCCCAAGGATACCACCGGTGTCACCCGCCACGCCGAGGAACTGGCCCGTCTCGACCGGCTGGCGCATCTGATGGATGCGCGGTTCCGGCTGTTCGGCTTCCGCTTCGGCTATGACAGCCTGCTGGGGCTGATCCCCGGGATCGGCGACACGGTCGCGCTTGCGCCCTCGGCCTGGCTGGTCTGGCGCGCGCATCAGCTCGGCCTGCCCAAGAGCAAGATCGGCCGGATGGCCGTGAATACCGGCATCGACTACGTGGTGGGCTCCATCCCGGTGGTCGGCGATCTGGTGGATTTCGGCTTCAAGGCGAATTTGCGCAACGCCGCGATCCTGCGCGAGCATCTGGAGCAGGAAGCGGCCACGGGGATTCGCGACGTCACGCCGCCACGCCGCTGAGGCACGCCCGCACCGGTCGGGGCTACTGCCACAAAGTCAGTTTGCCGCGAACCAGGCGTCGATGCGGGATTTCAGCCCGGCCCAGAGGGCAGGCGCGCCGCGCGCCACCTTGGTGCCGACGCGGCTTTCGAGCTGCTCCGGCGTGACATTGTATTCGGGCCAGGTGCCGCCGCCGGCCTCGAGGTTGGACAGCACCGGCTGCACCCGGTCGATCGACTTGGCAAAGACCGCGTCGTCGCTTTCGGCCGCCTCGAACTCTTCCCAGATGGCGCGCAGCGCCGCCCGTTGATCGACGGGCAAGAGGCCGAAGATCCGGTCAGCGGCGGCCTGCTCCTTGGCTTCCTGCTCGGCCGGGTCGTGATCGCCGTGGATCGGCGCGTCGCCGGCGTCGATCTCGACTAGGTCGTGCAGCAGCAGCATGGTCAGCACGCGGGAGATGTCGACCGGCCGCGCCGCGTGCTCGGCCAGCACCAGCGCGTGCAGCATGACGTGCCAGCTGTGCTCGGCCGAATTCTCGCGCCGCGACGCGTCGTGCAGCGTGGTGGCGCGCAGCACCGACTTGAGCCGGTCGGCCTCCGCGAGGAAGGCCAGCTGCGCGTCGAGCCGGGTCGCGCCGCCCGGCACGGTCACCGGGTGTTCTCGGTCAGCCTGCGCCCGACATAGCCCTTCACCGAGCCGATCAGCGTGTCCATGTGCGGGTCTTCGAAGAAGTGCCCGGCGCCATCGACCACTTCGTGGGTGATGGTGATGCCCTTCTGCTCGTGCAGCTTGTTCACCAGCCCGACCGTGTCGGCGGGCGGCGCGACGCGGTCGGCCGAGCCGTTGATGATCAGACCCGAGGAGGGGCAGGGCGCGAGGAAGGAGAAGTCGTACATGTTGGCCAGCGGTGCCACCGAAACGAAGCCGGTGATCTCGGGGCGGCGCATCAGCAGCTGCATCCCGATCCAGGCGCCGAAGGAGAAGCCCGCGACCCAGCAATGCTTGGCGTTGTTGTTCATCGACTGCAGGTAGTCGAGCGCCGACGCGGCGTCGGACAGCTCGCCCACGCCCTGGTCGTATTCGCCCTGGCTGCGGCCGACGCCCCGGAAGTTGAAGCGCAGCACCGTGAAGCCCATCTCGTAGAAGGCGTAGTGCAGGTTGTAGACCACCCGGTTGTTCATGGTGCCGCCGAATTGCGGGTGCGGGTGCAACACGATGGCGATCGGGGCGTCGCGGTCCTTTTGCGGGTGGTAGCGGCCTTCGAGCCGGCCCTCGGGGCCGGGGAAGATGACTTCGGGCATGGGCGTCCCTTGCGGCTGTGATGTCCATGACAGTTTCTTGACAGAAACCATCGGACACCTTAGAACGGTTCTAACTCCGCGAGACCGGCTGCGGAGCGGCTGTCAGGGAGTTAACCAGCCCCCTTTGCGGCGTCAATGAGAATGGCCCCTCGGCTGGGCGCCAAAGCGGAGCAGAAACGCAATGAAGCTGTCGACCAAGGGGCGCTATGCCATGGTGGCGCTGGCCGATCTGGCCTTGCAGCCCGCCGAGCGGCTGGTGACGCTGGGCGAGATCTCCAAGCGTCAAGACATCTCGCTGCCCTATCTCGAGCAGCTCTTCGTCAAACTCCGCCGCGACGGCCTGGTCGAAAGCGTGCGCGGTCCGGGCGGCGGCTATCGCCTCGCGCGGCCGGCCTCCGAGATCCGCGTGGCCGAGATCCTCGGCGCCGTCGACGAGACGGTGAGCGCGATGCACAAGGGGGCCGGCGTCTCGGGCGGTGCCTCCGGCAGCCGGGCGCAGTCGCTCACCAATCGGTTGTGGGAGGGGCTGTCGGCGCATGTCTACGTGTTCCTGCACCAGACCCGGCTGTCGGACGTGACCGGCAACGCTCTGGCGCCTTGCCCGGCGGTGCCCTCGCTGTTCCAGGTGGTGGACGAATGAGCCGGATCTATCTCGATCACAACGCGACCGCGCCGCTGCGGCCCGAAGCCCGCGACGCGATGATCGCCGCGATGGATGTCACCGGCAACCCGTCCTCGGTCCATGCCGAGGGCCGGGCGGCCAAGGCGATCGTCGAGCGCGCCCGGGCCGATCTGGCCGAAGCGGTGGGCGCGATGGCCGCCGATATCGTCTTCGTGTCCGGGGCGACCGAAGCGGCGGCGCTGGCGCTTGGCGAGCGCGGCCTCGACGGCGCGGCGATCGAGCACGACGCCGTGGCGGCCTGGGTGTCGGACACGCTCGCGGTGGACGGGCAGGGCCGGGTGACGGTGCCCGAGCCTGCGCGCGCGACGCTGCAGCTCGCCAACTCCGAGACCGGCGTGATCCAGTCGCTGCCGCAGGGCCTCGCGGTGTCGGACATCACCCAAGGCTTTGGTCGCATCCCCTTTGCCTTCGACTGGGCGGGGCTCGACATGGCGATTCTTTCGGCGCACAAGTTTGGCGGCCCCAAGGGGGTCGGCGCGCTGATCGTGAAACGCGGCACCGAGGTCGCGGCACGGATCCGCGGCGGCGGGCAGGAGATGGGCCGCCGCGCGGGCACCGAGAACGTGATCGGCGTGGCCGGCATGGCGGCCGCTGCCAAGGCGGCGCAGCGCGATCTCGACGCCGGGGCCTGGGCGCGGGTGGAAAGCCTGCGTGACATGATGGAGCAGGCGGTGGAAAACGCCGCGCCAGATCTTATCTTCGCGGGCAGGGATGCCGCGCGGCTGCCCAACACGAGCTGCTTTGCAGCGCGGGGCTGGAAGGGCGAGACGCAGGTGATGGCGATGGACCTCGCCGGCATCGCGATCTCGGCCGGGTCGGCCTGCTCGAGCGGCAAGGTCCGCGCCAGCCGGGTGCTGACCGCGATGGGACATGACGAGGAGACGGCGCGATCGGCGATCCGCGTGTCGCTCGGACTGGAGACGACCGAGGAGGAGGTGACGCGCTTCGCGCAAGCTTGGGCCTCGGCTTACGGAAAAATGCGCGCCCGCGCGGCGTGAGGTGGAAAAGGAGACCGTCATGGCGATCCTCGAGCAGGACATGACCAAGGAAGCCAAGGAAGGCGTCGATCAGGAGACTGTCGATGCCGTGGCGAAGCTGTCGGGTGCCTACAAGCACGGCTGGAACACCGAGATCGAGATGGACTACGCGCCCAAGGGCGTGAACCCCGACATCGTGCGTCTGATCTCGGACAAGAACGAAGAGCCCGAGTGGATGACCGAATGGCGTCTGCAGGCCTTCGCGCGCTGGGAAAAGCTCGACGAGCCGAACTGGGCGATGGTCAACTACCCCAAGATCGATTTCCAGGACATCTTCTACTATGCTCGCCCCAAGAGCATGGAAACGAAGCCGAAATCGCTCGACGAGGTCGACCCCAAGCTGCTGGAGACCTACAAGAAGCTCGGCATTCCGCTGAAAGAGCAGATGATCCTCGCCGGTGTCGAGGGTGCCGAGAATGCCGCGCCCGCCGATGGCGAGCGCAAGGTCGCCGTGGACGCAGTGTTCGATTCCGTCTCCGTCGGCACCACCTTCCAGAAGGAGCTGGAGAAGGCGGGCGTGATCTTCTGCTCGATCTCCGAGGCGATCCGCGAGCATCCCGAGCTGGTGAAGAAGTATCTCGGCACCGTGGTGCCGCAGTCCGACAACTTCTACGCCACGCTGAACTCGGCCGTGTTCTCGGACGGCTCCTTCGTCTACGTGCCGCCGGGCGTGCGCTGCCCGATGGAGCTGTCGACCTATTTCCGCATCAACGCCGAGAACACCGGCCAGTTCGAGCGGACGCTGATCATCGCCGACAAGGGCTCTTACGTGAGCTACCTCGAAGGCTGCACCGCTCCCAAGCGCGACACCGCGCAGCTGCACGCCGCCGTGGTCGAGATCATCGTCGAGGAAGACGCCGAGGTGAAATACTCCACGGTGCAGAACTGGTATCCGGGCGACGAGAACGGCAAGGGCGGCATCTACAACTTCGTCACCAAGCGCGCCGATTGCCGTGGTGACCGGGCCAAGGTGATGTGGACCCAGGTCGAGACCGGCTCCGCCGTGACCTGGAAGTACCCGTCCTGCATCCTGCGCGGCGACGACAGCCAAGGCGAATTCTACTCGATCGCCATCGCCAACAACCACCAGCAGGCCGACACCGGCACCAAGATGGTCCATCTGGGCAAGCGCACCAAGTCGCGCATCGTCTCTAAGGGCATTTCGGCCGGCCAGGCGCAGAACACCTATCGCGGCCTCGTCTCGATGCACCCCAAGGCCAAGGAAAGCCGCAACTACACCCAGTGCGACAGCCTTCTGATCGGCGACAAGTGCGGGGCGCACACCGTCCCCTACATCGAGGTCAAGAACAACTCGTCGCGCGTCGAGCACGAG
Organism: Limimaricola variabilis; assembly: GCF_014195545.1. Lineage (GTDB taxonomy): Bacteria > Pseudomonadota > Alphaproteobacteria > Rhodobacterales > Rhodobacteraceae > Limimaricola > Limimaricola variabilis. Next base: position 213,814 of record NZ_JACIBX010000001.1, read on the forward strand.
GCGACCACCTCGAAGGTCGATGACGAGCAGCTGTTCTACTGCCGCCAGCGCGGCATGGACGAGGAGGAGGCGGTGGCCCTCGTGGTCAACGGCTTCTGCAAGGAGGTGCTGCAGGCGCTGCCGATGGAGTTCGCCATGGAAGCCCAGAGCCTCGTCGCGATCTCGCTCGAAGGCTCGGTCGGCTGATGGATCAGGTCGCGCCCCCGGACTTCGCCTTTCCGGAGGCGGAGGCCCGTGCCCTTGGCACGGCCTATGAGGGTGCGACCACGATCCTCGAATACGGCGCGGGCGGCTCGACCGCGATGGCGGCACTGCTGCCGGGCCGGACGGTGTTCGCGGTCGAAAGCGACCGCGGTTTCATCGCCCGGCTGAACCGCTGGTTCGAGGCCAGCCCGCCCGAGGCCCGGGTGCATCTGCACCACGCCGATATCGGTCCCACCGGAAAGTGGGGCCAGCCGGCGGACGAGGCCGCGACTTGGCGGCGGTTTCACCGCTATCCGGCCTCGGTCTGGGATCGCGACGATTTCGTCCATCCCGACGTGGTGCTGGTGGATGGGCGGTTCCGCGCCGGCTGCTTCCTTGCCACGCTGTTCCGGATCACGCGTCCGGTGCGGCTGTTCTTCGACGATTATGCCGGACGTCCGATCTATCACGAGGTCGAACGCTACGGCGCCCCGGTGGCGATGCATGGCCGGATGGCCGAATTCGCCCTCGAACCCACACCGATCCCGGCAGGCGACCTGACCTGGATCCTCGAGACATTTACCCGCAGGAAGTGATGCGGAAGGAGAAAAACATGCTCAAGATCAGCGGCCTGAAGGTCAAACTTGAAGAAGAGGACAAGCAGATCCTGAAGGGCGTCGACCTCGAGGTCGGCGCGGGTCAGGTGCACGCGATCATGGGGCCGAACGGCTCCGGCAAGTCGACGCTGTCCTACGTGCTGTCGGGCCGCGACGGCTACGAAGTGACCGAGGGCTCGGCCGAGCTGGAAGGCGTCGACCTTCTGGACATGGAGCCCGAGGAGCGCGCCGCCGCCGGCCTGTTCCTGGCGTTCCAGTACCCGGTCGAGATCCCCGGCGTCGGCAACATGACCTTCCTGCGCACCGCCTACAACGCGCAGCGCAAGGCCCGCGGCGAGGACGAGGCCTCGGCAGCCGAATTCCTCAAGCTGGTGCGCGAGAAGGCCAAGGACCTGAAGATCGACGCCGAGATGCTCAAGCGTCCCGTCAATGTCGGTTTCTCCGGCGGTGAGAAGAAGCGCAACGAGATCCTGCAGATGGCGGTCCTCGAGCCGAAGATGTGCATCCTCGACGAGACCGATTCCGGCCTCGACGTCGACGCGATGAAGCTGGTCTCGGACGGCGTGAACGCGCTGCGCGATGCCGGCCGGAGCTTCCTGGTGATTACCCACTACCAGCGCCTGCTCGACCACATCACGCCCGACGTCGTGCACATCATGGCGAACGGCCGCATCGTGAAGACCGGCGGCCCCGAGCTGGCGCTCGAGGTCGAGAAGAACGGCTATGCCGACCTGATGGACGAGGTGCAGTAATGGCGCTGGCAAAAGCGAAATCCGACGCCACCGAGGCGCGGCTCGCCGGGCTGTCGCTGCCTGAGGGCGGCGCCTCATGGGCCCGCGAGGCCCGTCAGGACGCGCTCAACCGCCTGACCGGCATGGGGCTGCCCCAGCGCCGCGACGAGTACTGGCGCTTCACCAGCCCGGCCGAGTTCCTCGCCCCCGAGACGCCGCGCGCCGAGATCGCCCTCGACGCGCCGGGCTTCGACGATACCGAGGTGCTGCGCGTCGTCTTCACCGACGGCGTGTTCGATGCCGAGGCCTCCGACGATCTCGCGCAGGAGAACCTCGAGATCGAGCGCTACGCCGATGCCGTGACCAAGGACATCCATTGGATCAAGGGCTTGCTCGGCGTTCTTGAGACGGCCGGCCAGAACCGGGTCGACCGTCCCTTCGCGACCTTCAACACCGCCTTCGCCGAGGACGGCATCGTCCTGCGCGCGACCGGCAAGGTGTCGAAGCCGGTCCATCTCGACTACCGCCGCTCGGACGATCGGGCCGAAGCGGTGCTGCGCCACATGGTGCGGGTCGAGGATGGCGCCGAGCTGACGCTGCTCGAAAGCGGCGTCGGCGCCGCGCGGCTCAACACCGGCATGGAAGTGGACATCGCGGATCGCGGCACGTTCCACCACGTGCGGATGCAGGGCCGCGATCACGAGCGCCGCGCCGCCACCCATGTCTTTGCGCGTCTGGGCGAGGAAAGCGTGTTCAAGAGCTTCACGCTGTCGCTCAACGGCATGATGACCCGCAACGAGGTGATCATCACGCTCAAGGGCGACGACGCGGTGGCGCATGTCGCCGGGGCCGCGCTCGGCGATGGGCGCGATTTCCACCACGACGACACGGTGTTCATCACCCATGACGCGGTGAACTGCGAGAGCCGTCAGGTTTTCAAGAAGGTGCTGCGGAACGGCGCCACCGGCGTGTTCCAGGGCAAGATCCTGGTCGAGCCCGACGCCCAGAAGACCGATGGCTACCAGATCAGCCAGTCGCTGCTCCTGGACGAGGACGCCAACTTCCTCGCCAAGCCGGAGCTGGAGATCTACGCCGACGACGTGCAGTGCAGCCACGGCTCCACCTCGGGCGCCATCGACGAGACGGCGCTGTTCTATCTGAAGTCGCGCGGCATCCCCGAGGACAAGGCCCAGGATCTGCTGGTGCTGGCCTTCGTCGCCGAGGCGCTGGCCGAGATCGAGGACGAGGGGCTCGCCGAGACGCTGCGCGGGCAGCTGGCCGGCTGGCTCGAACGGCGCCGCTGAGATGGCGGTGTCCTCGGACATACTGAGGACCTGGCGGCACCCCCGCCAGGTCGTGGCCGACCTGCTGGCGCAGGGGCGGCGCGAGGATCGGGCCATCGCCATCCTGATGGCGGGCTGTGGCCTTGTCTTCGTGGCGCAGTGGCCGCGGCTGGCGCGGGTGGCGCATGAGACCGGCGACGAGCTGGCGCGGCTCATCGCCTATGAATTGCTCGCCTGGATCTTCGTCTGGCCGCTCGCCTTCTACGCGCTGGCCGGGCTGAGCTGGCTGGTGCTGCGGATCGTGCAGCGCCCGATCACCGCCTATGCCTCGCGGCTGGCACTGTTCTGGGCCTTTCTTGCGGCCACCCCGGCAGGTCTGCTCTACGGCCTGCAGACGGGGTTCAACGGCGCGGACGCGGCAAGTCGGCTGGTCGGCGCGGTCTGGCTCGCGGCATTCTTCCTGTTCTGGGTGCAAGGGCTTCGCGCGGCGCTGGAGCGGCGGGGCTGAGATGTGGACCTATCTGACCGATCTGTTGCGGCTGAGCCTGCGCGCGCCGGGTGACGCCGCCAGCCGTTTGCTGGTGACATGGCCCGGACGCACTGCCACCTGGCAGGCCCTGACCCTCGTCGTCTGCCTGAGCGTGGTGCTGACCGCGCTGGTGCAGGGCGCCATGCCGATGATGCCGGTCGAGGCGACCGGCGCGGGCTTCGGCCTGACCCCCTTCGGCTATGCGGGGCTGCTCGGCGTGTCGCTGGTTCTGCTGGCGGCCGGGGTCGCCGGTGCGGGCCGGCTCCTGGGCGGAACTGGGCGCTTCGTGCCAGCGCTGACCCTCGTCGTCTGGCTGGAAGTGCTGGCGATGGCGCTGCGTCTCGTCCAAGGCGTGCTGATCCTGGTGCTGCCGCCGCTGGGCGGGCTCGTCGGGCTCGCCGGCCTGTTCTGGCTGTTCTGGTGCCTCACGCGTTTCATCCAGGCGTTGCACGGGTTCAACGGCGTCGGCCGCGCCCTGGTCACGCTCTTCATCGCCTTCATCGCCATCGGGGCCGGTCTCGCGATGCTGTTGGCGCTCACCGGGCTCGGCGCCCAGGGAGGAATGACCCATGTATGACATCGATCAGGTCCGGGCGCAGTTCCCGATCCTGTCGCGCGAGATCAACGGCAAGCCGCTGGTCTATCTCGACAATGGCGCCTCGGCGCAGAAGCCGCAGGTGGTGATCGACGCGATCACCCGCGGCTATGCCGAGGAATACTCCAACGTCCATCGCGGCCTGCACACGCTCTCGACCATCGCCACCGAGAAATACGAGGGCGTGCGCGAGGTGGTCCGCCGCTTCCTGAACGCGCCCAGCCAGGACGAGATCGTCTTCAACACCGGCACCACCGAGGGGATCAACATGATCGCCTATGGCTGGGCCATGCCGCGCATGGAGGCCGGCGACGAGATCGTGCTGTCGATCATGGAGCATCACGCCAACATCGTGCCGTGGCACTTCCTGCGCGAGCGGCAGGGCGTGGTGATCAAGTGGGTGGAGACCGACGCCAATGGCGATCTCGACCCGCAGGCGGTGATCGACGCGATCGGGCCCAAGACCAAGCTCGTCGCGGTCACCCACATGTCGAACGTGCTCGGCACGGTGGTCGACGTGAAGGCGATCTGCGATGGCGCACGTGCAAAGGGCGTGCCGGTGCTGGTCGATGGCAGCCAGGCGGCGGTGCACCAGCCGGTCGACGTGCAGGAGATCGGCTGCGACTTCTATGCGATCACCGGGCACAAGCTCTACGGCCCCTCGGGCTCGGGCGCGATCTTCGTGAAGCGCGAGCGCATGGCCGAAATGCGCCCCTTCATGGGTGGCGGCGACATGATCGACCAGGTGACCCGCGACGAGATCACCTACAACGTGCCGCCGATGAAGTTCGAGGCGGGCACGCCCTCGATCGTCTCGACCATCGGCATGGGCGTGGCGATCGACTGGATGATGGATCTCGGCATGGAGGCCATCGCCGCGCATGAGCGCTCCTTGCGCGATCACGCGGTCGCGCGGCTCGGCGGGTTGAACTGGCTGAACCTGCAGGGTCGCTCGGCGGGCAAGGGGGCGATCTTCTCCTTCACCATCGAGGGCGGCGCGCATGCGCACGACATCTCGACTGTGCTCGACAAGAAGGGGATCGCCGTGCGCGCCGGCACGCATTGCGCGATGCCGCTGATGCAGCATCTGGGCGTGGGCGCCACCTGCCGCGCGTCGTTCGGGCTCTACAACACTCCGGCGGAGGTCGACCGGCTGGTCGAGGCGCTGGAGCTGTGCCACGATCTGTTCGGCTGAGATTGACGCGGGGGCGGGCGCGAAAAGCCGTTGCGCCCGCCCGATCTTTCGCCTATCCCGGCGCTCAGGCACCCGTAGCTCAGCTGGATAGAGCGCTGCCCTCCGAAGGCAGAGGCCAGAGGTTCGAATCCTCTCGGGTGCGCCAATAATATTGGCATTTCCTCACATCGCAGCATTCGAGCCTCCCCGGTTTCGCCGGTGGTTTCGCTCCTTCGCGTCCGGAACGGACTGCAGATGAAAGGGGGCTCGGATTCCGATACAGCCGCTTGAGCGCCTCGATGTTTGAGGCCTGCTTTGCCCCTTTGGGGGAGGCCGGTACATCGGCCTCCGTTGATCGCTCCTGCCATGGGCGACCGGGTCCTGAGGCTTCCAACAGGTATCAGCTTCGACGGGCAATAGACGACGACGTCGTCCTTACTCCTTACCCGCGGCCCCGGCCGAGACTTCGGCCTGGAAGGCGCGCTCGCGCTCGGGCCAGCTGGACTTGATGAAGGCCAGCACCGCCTTGATGTCCGCGTCGCTCAGCACCTCCGCGAAGGCAGGCATGTCGCTTTCATAGCCGGGCACGACCGCGCCGAGGCCGTGCTTGGTGATGGTGAAGAGGTCGCGGTCGGCATGGTGCCAGGTGTGGCCGCTCTCGTCATGCGGCGGGGCGGGCATGCGCCCGTCCTCGGTCCGGCGACGCCAGTCGGGCTGACCCTCGAGCTGCGCGCCATGGCAGGCGGCGCAACTCTCAGCATAGACCGCGTCCCCTCGCTCGACCATCTCCGGCGTGACGGGCTCTCCGAGAATGGAGAGCCCTGCGATGTCTGCAGTCGGGGTCGTGGCATCGTCGATCAGGCCCTGCGCCACCGCCGCGATCGCCGCGGCGCCGAGCAGGCCCGCGCCGGCGGTGATGGCCAGCTTCTGTCTCATCGCGCGCTCCTCAGGAACTTGATCAGTGCCGCCGCGCCCAGCACGAGCAGCACGAGTACCAGTACCATCACGAGGCCGCCTCCGGCCATCATGGCGCCCATCATCGGTCCGTTCATCATCGATCCGTCCATCATCGACATCATTCCTTCCATGCAGTCATTCATCGGAGAACACCGTGATTTCGTCGCCCGAGAAGGCGTAGGCCTTGAGAGTGCCGCTCTTGCCGCCCATGCCGGGGGCGTTCATCGGCATGCCGGGCAGGGTGATGCCGGTGATCTCGGGGCGCTCAGTGGTCAGGCGCTCAACGATCTCGGCTGGGACCAGCCCGCTGACATAATAGCCGTCGACCTCCGCGAGATGGCAGCCAAGGCCTTGCTCGGGCACGCCGGCCTCGATCGAGCGCTTGTCGAAATCGCGGTCGTCGATCCGTGTCACGTGATAGCCGTTTTCCTCCATGTAGTCGGCATAGGCGTCGCAACAGCCGCAGCCCGGGTCGCGCCAGATCGTCATCTGTCGATCGGCGGGGATGGTGGCCTCGTCAGGCGCGGGTGCCGCGCTGTCTGGCTCGGCGGTGGTGATGTTCGCGACCCCGATGATGGCGGCGGCAGCGAGGGCCAGGGCGGTACCGGTGAATAGCTTGTGGTTCATCTCAGTTGTCCTTGAAATTTTCGTAAGAGGTCCAGCTGCTTCCGCCGTCACGCGAGACGCACAGCCCGGTGGAGCCTGCGGCCAGCACGTGCAGCGGATCGGAGGGATCGACGGTGAGCGCGGTGAGAGGCTCGCGCGTGGCCTGCGCCCAGTTCACGCCCGCATCCTCCGACAGCCACAGCCCCGAGGGCAGCGCCGCATAAAGGCGCTCCGGCGCTTTGGCCGCCAAGGCAAGGATCTCGACCGGTTCTCCCTCGGGCAGCGAGGCGGCGGCCACGGGGGTATCGCCTGCGACGAGGGCATCCATCGCGTCGCCCGCAACCACGTCCTGCCAGCGGCAGAAGCAGTCGGGCACCCGTGTCAGCCCGGCCCGCGTCCCGGCATAGAGCCAGATGCCGCCCATGCCGGTCTCGTGGGCCACGGAGACGAGGCTCAGCACGTCATGCTCCGCGCCGCCGAGATAGGGGCGATCCATGACGAATTCCCACGTCGCGCCGCCGTTTTCGCTGCGCCACAGCCCGTCGCCTTCGAGCGCGGCATAGACGGTATCGGGTGCCTTTGCGGCCAATGTGAGCGAGAGGATCGCGGCGCCTGGCAGCCCGTTATCGGCTGCGCTCCAGCTTTTCCCGCCATTCTGGCTGCGACGGAGGCTGCCATCCTTCCAGCCCGCGAGGATCAGGCTCGGGCGGTCCGGATGCGTGGCGAGCGAGACGGGGCCCGGCGGAACGTCCAGCCGGGTCCAACGATCGGCCCCCCGGCGCAGCAGCCCGTCAGGCGTCGCGGCGAGAAGGGCAGCCCCGTCGAAGGCGAGAGCTGTGACGGTATCCGGAGGAGACGACCGGGCAAGGCCCGGGGCAAGCATCGTCATGCCCATCGCGGCAAGGCCGGAGGACAGGACGCGACGGCGCGACAGCGCGCCTGCGACGAAAATGGTCATGAGGGGTATCCCGAGAAGGAGAAGGTCGGTTCGACGCCCGCCTGCGGGCAGACAGGGCGATACCGGGCCGTCACCTCGCGGTGCGGCCGGTCAGCTCAGGATGGTGGTTCGTGGGGGTGCGGGATCGAAGCCGGGCTGGCGCGCCCGCGCAGTCGCATCGCCGGGCCACGAGAGAATGGTCCCGGCGACCGCCTGCGGCACTGCCTCGGGCGATGTCTCTGTCGACATCAGAGGCGCGGTACAGTCGAAGTCGCAGACCATCTGCTCCTCCGCATCCTGCGCGCAGGCGGGGCAGGTGTCGTCCTGCTGCTCGGCCATGGCCGTCGCCGTCATGTCAAGCGACATCCGCGCCCCGGCAACGTCGTGCAACAGCACCCCTCCCAGAAGGGCGAGCGAGAGGCAGAACGTGGCGAGGCGGACCCAGAGGCGCATGATGCCGATCTAGGAAGGCGCGCGGTTCCTGTCCACTGGGCGACGCCGAAAGCCGCTCACGAAGCCGTCAGTATCGGGGGCGCCGTCGAAAGGCGCCCGTCGCCGGAACGTGGGACGGTCTCACCCGTTCTTCCTGACATGCAACACAGGAGCGGATCATGCAGGTTCAGGACATCATGACGCGCGACCCCGCCTGCTGCGCACAGGACAGCACCATACAGGAGGCGGCCAAGCTGATGGCGCAGCATTCGATCGGCGCCGTGCCGGTGCTCGACGATACGGGCACGCCCATCGGCATCGTCACGGATCGCGACATCTGCTGCGGCTCGGTTGCCGAGGGCAAATCGGGGGAGATCGCGGTCTCGGAGATCATGACCAGGGACGTTCTCACCACCTCTCCCGAGGAAGATGTCTCGTCGTGCTGCAACAAGATGGAGCAGCGCCAGGTGCGCCGCGCCGTCGTGACGGATGGCGACGGCAAATGCTGCGGGATCGTGGCGCAGGCCGACGTGGCGCGAAAGGCGCAGGGCGCGGAAACCGCCGACCTCGTCCAAAAGGTCTCGCAGCCCTGAGGTGGCCTCGGCGTCGCGACGAATGACCGGCAGCCGCCCCCGTTTCTAGGGCGGCTGCGCCGAGGGGCCATGCCGGGTCGCAAGGCGTTCAGGGCAGGGCGGTCTGAGCCCCGCTCAGGCGGCCGCAGCTTCCAGAAGCGGCAGCTTGAAGGCGAAGGTCGTGACCCCGTCCTCGCAGTCGAGGTCGATCCGGCCGTTATGGGCGGTGGCGATGGAGGACGCGATATAAAGCCCCAGCCCTAGCCCTTCGCCATCAGCATGGACGCCCCGCTGAAACGGGTGGAACAGCTGCTGGCGCAAACCCTCGGGGACGGCCTCGCCGCGGTTGGCAACGGTGATCGCAACCTCGCAGCTGCCGATCGAGCCATGGACCGCGACCGGATGCCCGGGCGTGCCGTAACGGACCGCGTTCGACAGCAGGTTGGAGATCGCCTGCGCGACACGGGGCGCATCGCAGCTCACCGCCCGGTCGAAGGCGAGGTCGAGCGTGATCTCCTGATGGGGAGAGGCAGCGCGGATTTCCTCGACCACCTGTGTCACCGCCTCGGCCAGCGGCGCATCGGGCGAGGCAGAGATCCGGATGCCGCCGCCCAAACGCGCCCGGGCGTGCAGCATGATGTTCTCGATCAGGTCGTTCATCCTGTGCAGCGACGACCGCATCAGGGGCAGGATTTTTCGCGCCCGGTCGCCCAGCGGCTCCCGGTCGAGTTGCCGGAACCCCGCTTCGAGGGCGGCCACCGGATTGCGCAGATCGTGCCCGAGCACGGCCACGAACTCTTCCTGGATGCGGGCCATCTCGCGCTCCTGCTCGACGAGGCGTTCCTGCGCTTCGAGCCGCTCCTCAGTTTCGAGGCTTTGGCCGATGATGTCGGCGAACATCTCCAGCATCGCGACGGCACGCGGGTGTTTGACGTCGCGCGGCTCGGTGTCGATCGCGCAGAGCGTGCCGAAGAAGCTGCCATCGCTGCGGCGGATCGGGATCGAGGCGTAGCTGACGATGCCGAATTGGGCGGCGAGCGGGTGATCGCCGTAATCCTCATCGGTCGCGGCATCGTTGAAGATGACCTTTCGCGCCGTCTCGCGCACCGTCTGGCAGAAGGTGGACTCGATCTGGATCTCGTCACCCGGGGCCAGGCCAAAATCGATCTCGTCCACGGTGCGGCAGGCGACCCAGCGATCCGCCGTGACCCGGGCCACACCGGCGAAACGCATGTTGGTGGCGAGCATGACGGTTTCGAGGATGGTACCCACCAGATCGCTCTGCGTGAGCGTCGCAATGTCATCCTGGAAGTCGTGTCCACCTGCAAGAAATGCGGCATGATCCTGGATGGTCGCTTGCCGCAGCATCTCGTCGCTCATTCCGCACCCCTGTCAAAAGACATGAGGGGCAACCTCTCACGATCACAGGGGAACGACAATGGCAGCCCGTGCCGAACCGCAATAGGCTAAGGTACAGGTCACCTTGTGTCTTCGGACGCGAGCTGCGCAACGACGCCCTCGCTGGGCCCTCCGGGAACCCCGCCACCGGCGATCCCGTTTAGGTCGAAACATCCCTATGCGGAGAACCGACATGGCATCGCGTCCCGTTTGGAAGGGCCAGCTGCGCCTGTCGCTGGTCGCGATCCCGATCGAGCTGCATTCAGCCCGTGAGAGCGGGTCGAAGACCTCATTCCGGCAGATCCACAAGCCCTCGGGCAAGCCGGTGAGCTACCAGAAGGTGGTGGCGGGGCTCGGCCCCATCGACACGGACGAGATCGTGAAGGGCTTTCAGACCGCCAAGAACGAATACGTTCTGATCGAGCCCGAAGAGATCGAGGAGATCCGGCTCGAAACCAAGAAGACGTTGGAAATGGTGCAGTTCGTCGAGCAGGGCGAGATCGCGCCGCTCTACTACGATGCGCCGTACTACGTCGTGCCCGCCGACGAGCTGGCGCAGGACGCCTATCGCGTCGTCCGCGACGCGCTGCGCCAGACGGGCAGGGTGGGTCTGGGTCAGTTGACCATGCGCGGGCGCGAATACCTCTGCGCGATCCGGCCTTGCGGCGACGGGCTGCTGCTTGAGACGCTGCGCTACGAGGACGAGATCCGCAAGGCCGACCCGCTCTTCAGCCAGATCGAGGACGACCCGGCCGACAAGGAGCTTCTGAAGGTCGCGACCCAGCTGATCGAGAGCAAGTCGGCGCCGTTCGACGCCTCGATCTTCGAGGATCACTACGCGCGGGCGCTCAGGGAGCTGGTGGCCCGCAAGTCCCGTTCCAAGAAGGCGCCGCGCGCCAAGCCGGGCGAAGACAAACCCGAGGTCGAGACCGACGCCAAGGGCAACGTGGTCGACCTGATGGCGGCGCTGAAGAAGAGCCTCGCGGCCGACAAGGCATCAGGCGGCAAGAAGTCTGCGCCGCGCAAGAAGGCCTCGTAGGAGCCGCGCCGTGGACCGGCTGAAGGATTACGAGGCCAAGCGCGATTTCCGGGCAACCCCGGAGCCGCGCGGCAAGGGCCGGCGCGGCGACGATCGCCTGAGCTTCGTGGTGCAGAAGCATGACGCGACCCGCCTGCATTACGATTTCAGGCTCGAGCATGACGGCGCGCTGTGGTCCTGGGCCGTGACCCGGGGCCCGTCCGACGACCCGCGGGAGAAGCGCCTTGCAGTCCGTACCGAGGACCATCCGCTCGACTATGCCGGCTTCGAAGGCGTGATCCCCGAGGGGCAATACGGCGCGGGCACCGTCATGCTTCGGGATCGCGGCCATTGGGAGCCGCAGGACGGCGATCCGGCAGCGGCGCTCGCCGCCGGCAAGCTCAAGATCCGGTTGCATGGCGAGAGGATGCGGGGCGGCTGGACACTCGTCCGGATGAAGGGGGGGCGAAAGGGCGACAAGGGCCGCGAGAACTGGCTTCTGATCAAGGAGCGCGACGAGACGGCGACCGATCAGCCCGACGCGCTGACCGAACGCCATGACACCTCTGTCGAGAGCGGCCGGCGCATGGAGGAGATCGCCGCCGAGAAAGGGTCGAAACGCCGCAAGAAGGTCGAGAAGAAATCCGGCAAGGGGGCAGGGCGCGGCTACCCTACGCCCGCACCGTTAACGCCGCAGCTCGCCACGCTGCGCGAGACGGCCCCAGAGGGCGGGGAGTGGTGGCAGGAGCCGAAGTTCGACGGTTATCGCTGCCTGCTCGCCATCGGGGCCGACGGCGTGAAGGCCTGGAGCCGCAATGGCCATGACTGGAGCGACCGCTTCGCGCCGCTGATCGGCCCGGCCGAAGCCTTGCCCTGCGAGGCGGCCTTGATCGATGGCGAGGTAACCGCCGGGGAGGGCGGCGGTGATTTTTCCACCCTTCAGAAGGCGCTGTCGAACGGCGATCCGCTGACCTTCTATGCCTTCGACCTGCTGCATCTCGACGGCGAGGAACTGGTCAGGAAACCGCTGCGCGCGCGTCGCGCGGCGCTCGACGAGCTGCTGGGTGACATGCCCGAGGACGGGGCGATCCGGCTTTCGCCCTATATCGAGGGCACGGCGGAGAAGGTGCTGACCCATCTTTGCGGCGCGGGCGCGGAGGGCATCATCTGCAAGCGCGCCGACGCGCCGTATCGCTCCGGCCGCTCGACCGACTGGATCAAGGTGAAATGCATCAAGGGCGCGGAGTTCGTGATCGGGGGCTGGTCGCCCTCGGACAAGCGGGGCCGTCCGTTCGCCTCGCTGCTGATGGGCAGCTTCGAGGGCGACCGTCTGATCTATCACGGACGGGTCGGCACCGGCTTCGACGCCGAGACGATGCGCGATCTGGCGGACAGGATCGAGACTCTCGCGCGCAAGACATCGCCCTTCGACGACGTACCGCGCGAGGTGGCGAAGGACGCGCGCTGGATCACGCCCGAGCTGGTCGCCCAGGTGCGCTACGCCGAGCTGACCGCCGATGGCCAGATCCGCCACGGCGTGTTTCAGGGGCTCCGCGAGGACAAGGGCGTGAAGGAGGTCAGCGCCGCGCAGGAGCTCGCCGTAGATCGCGCCGTTGGGGCAGGCGAGGCGGAGCATCGCGGCATCCGCATCTCCAGTGCCGACCGCGTGATCTATCCCGGCCCGGCGCTCAGCAAGGGCGGAGTCGCGCGCTATTACGATCGCGTGGCCGAGCGAATGATGGAGCATGCCGCCGGGCGGCCCGTGGCGCTGGTGCGGATGCCCTCGGGCCTCGACGGACAACGCTTCTTCCAGCGCCATCCCGGCAAGGGGTTTCCCGAGGCGGTGAGGTCGGTGCGGCTGACCGAGGCCGACGGCAGCAGCGCAGATTACATAACACTTCCCGATCCCGCGGCGCTCCTCGGCGCGGTGCAGATGGGGACGCTCGAAGTGCATATCCATGGGGCGCGCAACGACCGGCTCGATCGGCCGGATCGGCTGGTCTTCGACCTCGATCCCGATGAAGATCTGGGCTTCCCCGCAGTGCGGAAGGCGGCTCGGGAAATCGGTGATCTGATGGCGCGGTTCGGCTTAGCCTCGGCGCCGATGGTCACCGGCGGCAAGGGCGTGCATATCATCGTCCCGCTGCGCCGTACCGCCGGTTGGGAAACGGTGCGCGGTTTTGCCGAGGCCGTGGCGCGTGGGTTCGAGCGGCGTGCGCCCGAACGCTTTACCGCGACGGCATCCAAGTCCGGCCGCAAGGGACGGATCTTCATCGACTGGCTGCGCAATGGCGCGGCGGCCACGGCCGTGTCGCCGTATTCGCTGCGGGCGCGTCCCGGTGCACCGGTCGCGGTGCCCGCGGATTGGGACGAACTCGCGCGACTGGATCGAGCAGACGGCTTCGACATCGAGGCGGCCGTCGCGAGAGCGCAACGAGATTGTCCGCTGCTCGACGCCAGCCGGGGCGCGCAGGGGCTGTCGCAATCGGTGCTCGACGCGATGGAGGATTGGCTCGAAGAGGCCGACTAGGCGGCTGTCCGAGCCCGGTGCTCGAGATTAGACACTCTCAGCGAGAGCGGATGGAGCACAGCCGTCCGTAGAAACCGCCACTCGCAGCACCTTGCGCTCATAAGAATGTCTGGCGCGAACGAAGGCACGCCAGACATTTGATTTCAAGCTGAGAAGGAGGAGGCATCGACAGGTCACGACGCCTCAACTGTGGTGAGCGATACTTGAACCGCGACTCCTTGGTGGGTTTAGGGTAGGGCGCTCACGTCCTCTTCTCCAGCATCTTGGCCCGGAACACCTCGGCGGGGGTTCTCCATCCGAGGCATTTGCGCGGCGTAGCGTTCAGCCGGTCGCAGATCTCGCGGATGTCGTGGTCGGAGAGTTGGCCGATGTCGCGTTCCCGGGGCAGCCAGCGGCGGGCACGGCGATTAGTGTTCTCGACCGTGCCTTTCTGCCATGGCGCGGAAGGGTCGCAGAACCAGCTGCTCGTGCCGATCTCGGCCTGGAGATGCGGCCACGAGACGAACTCGGTGCCACGGTCGAAAGTGATCGATCTGCGCGCCGGCTGGGGCAGGGCACGGATCGCCGCGATGACCTTGTCCATGACGGGTCGGGTCCGCTTGTCGGCGTTCTTCAGCAGTACAGTGAACCGGCTGACTCGCTCGACGAGCGAGGTCACGTTTGCGGAGCCGAACCGTTGCCGGAACAGCATCAAGTCTGCCTCCCAGTGCCCGAACTGGGAGCGCTGTGCCACAGCCTCGGGCCGGAACAGGATGCTGACATCGCGGTGAAATTTCGGCGCGCGACGCTTGCGGGCGCGTCTCGGGCGGCGGGCCTTGCGGTGGGTCGGCAGATACCACCACAGCTCGTCACGCATGCCTTCCTTGGCGTAGATGTAGCGATAGATGGTTTCCTGGCAGACCCGTAGCGGCGCGCGCTCCATGCGCATCCGGCCAGCGATCTGCTCCGGGGTCCAGCCATCCTTTATCCGATCGACGACCTGGTCACGCAGCTGCGGATGCCGGATCAGCTTGCGCTGCCGGGCGCGACGGTCACTGGTTCTCAACTGCGCGGCCATCGCGAAGTAGCCCACGACCTTCGGCATGCAGGGATCCTGAAAATGATTGCGCCTGAGTTCGCGGAAAATGGTCGAGCGGTGACGCTGCAATACCCGCGCCATCTCGTTCACGGACACCCTGGCATGGCGCCAGCGTTCGATCCTGCGCCGTTCCTCGAGCGTCAACTGCGCGTAGACACGTCCCATACTGGAAAACTCCTGCTTGATAGGGCATTGTTTTCAAACAAGAGTCGCAGTTGGAAGTAGCGCGCGCCGTCGTCATAACAGATTACTCATAACTGGTATTATGTAAGATTACTGAGTTACCGAGCGTATCTATCCATTACTCTATATACGGTTTACCTCTCACGGAACGCGCGCGTCATGCTGTCCTTGATCGGTTTCGTGATGTACTGGGCAAAGGTCCGCGACGCCGTCTGGATCATGATCTGCGCCGGCATGCCCGGCGTCGGCGAAAAGCCCGGCACCCGCTCCAGCTGCTCCGGCTCGAGCGAGATCCGTGCGAGATACACCTCCCGCATCTCCGGCCCCAGCCCTTCGGAAATCGCGTCGGCCGAGACGTAGAACACCTCTCCGTCCAGAACCGGCGTCGTCCTTTGGTTGAGCGCGGTCAACTGCACCGTCGCCGGCTGGCCGCGCCGCACGCTGTCGATCTCGACGCGCGGGATCTGAACCTCGATGATCAGCGGCTCGTCCACCGGCAGGATTTCGAGGATCGGCCGACCGCTCTCGATCACGCCGCCGGCCGTATGGAAGTACAGCCGAACCACAGTGCCAGAGACCGGCGCCACGACATCGGCCCGAGCACGGACCGATTGCGCCGCGCGCGACTGCTCGCGAATGCTCTCGAGTTCAGCCTCGACGGCCTGAAGCTCGTCGAGAGCCTTTTCGCGGTAACGGTCGACTTCCTGGGCGATCTGGTCCTGGTGCTTCAGGATCACTTCCTCGATCTCGGCGATCTCCGCCTCGAGCCGGCCGATCTGGCCTTGCGCCTCGAGCTTCGCGCGCTCGATCGCCATCAGTTCCGGCCGACGCAGCAATCCGCGCTCGAACAGCTTGGCCTTGTCAGCGAGTTCAGCCGAGAGCAGTTCGAGCTGGCCACCATGGGTGATCAGCTGCGCCGCGTAGCCGCTGGCACGGATCTTGAGGGCCTGCACGTTGCGCTCCAGGAGCGACAGATCGTTTTCGAGCGCAGCGCGCGACACCCGGAAGGTCAGCTCCTGCCCGTCGAGGATGTCGGCCACGGCCAGATCGGCGCGCGCCGCTTCGAGGTGGCGCGGGAAAGTCAGCTCCTCGCGCCGCTCTTCCTCGGCCAGCAGCCGGGCTTGCGTCGCCTCGAGGCGTAGCTGCCGCAACTGCAATTCTCGCTCAGTGGCCACCGCCTGCGTGCTGTCGAGCCGCAGCAGCAGATCGCCTGCCTCGACCCTGTCGCCCTCGGCCACGAGGATCTCGTCGATGATCCCGCCTTCGAGGTGCTGGACGATCTTGTTCTGGCCAGTGGCCACGAAGCTGCCCTGGGCGATTACCGCCGCGGCCAGCGGCGCGCCGAAGGCCCAAGCGCCAAAGCCACCGAAGGTCACCACCAGCAGGACCAGCGCGATGACGGTATGCCGACGCACCGAACGCGGCACCTCAACGAACCACTCACCTGCATCGGCTGTCGTCGTTTGCGGCAGGTTCATTTCCCGGCTCCCCCATTCGGGCCCGGCATGCGGGGTGCACCGCCCTGCCCTGGCATACGCGGCGTGCCGCCCGGCGCCTTGTCACCGGCCAGCCGCTTGAGCACCTCCATCCGCTCACCGAACATCTGGATGGTGCCGTCGCCGAGCAGCATGATTTTGTCGACCGCGGTGAGAAGCGACGGCTTCTGTGTCACCACGATCACCGTGATCTTGTTCTTCTTCGCGTGCTGGATCGCGCGCGCCAGCGCCTTGTCGCCGGCGCTGTCGAGGTTGGAGTTCGGCTCGTCGAGCACCACGAAGCGCGGGTCGCCGAAGAAGGCCCGCGCCAGCGCGATGCGCTGCTTCTGCCCGCCCGAGAGCGGCGATCCGTCGGCAGCCACCACGGTCTCGTAGCCCTGCGGCAGGTTGGCAATCATCTCGTGGACGTCGGCCAGCGCTGCGGCGTGGTAGATCTGCGCGTCGGTCGCGTCCTCGCGCATCCGGCCGATATTGTCCTTGATGGAGCCCGGGAAGAGCTGCACGTCCTGCGGCAGGTAGCCGATATTCTCGCCGAGCTGGCGCGGGTCCCAGTTGCGCAGATCCATCAGGTCGAGACGAACATTGCCCGATGTCGGCAGGATCGATCCCACCAGCATCTTGCCCAGCGTGGTCTTGCCGGCGCCGGAATTGCCGATGATGGCGAGAGTGTCGCCCGGGCTGAGCGAGAAGCTGATGCCGTTCAGAACGACCTGCTTGGTACCGCCCGGCACGTAGAGCAGCCGCTCCACGTCCAGCCGCCCTTCCGGTCGCGGCAGGTTCAGCCGCTCGAACTGCAGGCGCGAATTGCGCAGCAGCGCCGTGATCCGGCCATAGGAGGAGCGCGACATCGCATAGGCGCTCCAGCCGTCGATTGCGCCCTCGATCGGTGACAGCGCGCGGCCTGCGATGATCGAGGCGGCGATCACCATGCCGCCGGTGATCTCGCCCTGGATCGCCAGATAGGCGCCCCAGCCGAGCATCGCGATCTGGGTGAGCAGCCGCACCGCCCGGGAGATCGCCGAAGCCGCGATGTTGCGGTCCTGCGCCTTCACCTGCGCGGTCAGCGAGGTGGCCGTGTCACGGCCCCAGATCCGCACCGCTTCGGGGATCATCGCCAGGGCGTTGATGATTTGGCTGTTGCGGGCCATCGACTCGAGATGCAGGTTGGCCCGGCTCTGCGCGGCGTTGGCCTCGGCAAAGGAGCGCGCCGTGCATCTCTGGTTGATGAGCGTCACCACCAGCAGCGCCAGCGAGGTGCCGACCACGATCATGCCGAGATGCGGGTGCACGAGGAAGATCGCGAGGATGAAGAGCGGCGCGAAGGGCACGTCGAGGAAGGACAGAAGCGTCCCCGACACCAGGAAGCCCCGCAGCTGCTGCAGGTCGCCCAGCGTCTGGTACTCGCGGCCCGAACCGTGCAGCGCGGCCGCCGAGGCGGCGCTCAGGATCGGCGCGCCCAAGCGGGCGGCGACCTCGACCGCGGTACGCATCAGCATGAAGCGCCGGATCGCGTCGAACACCGCCTGCAGGATCACCGCGCCGACGATGACGATGGTGAGCATGATGAGCGTGTCGACCGAACGGCTGGTCAGCACCCGGTCCGAGATCTGGAAGAGGTAGATCGGGATGGCGAGGATCAGCAGGTTGGTGGCGCAGGTCAGCACCAAGACCATCACCATGTTGCGCCGCACGGCACGGATGCCGAGCCGCAGCGCGCGGCCGTAATCCTCGGGCCCGACCCGCTTGTGGAAGCGCGGCGGCGCAGCGCCGCCATTTCCGCCGCCACCGCCGCCGCCGTCATCGCCGCTGCCGCGACCACCGGTGTCGCCGCCATCGAGGCCCGGCGTCTTGCGGCGCAGAGGTCCACGATCGGCCTCGATGATCGGCCCCGGCAAGGTCGGATCCTCAGGCCCGCGCGCGACGGTTTCCTCCGGATCCGGGGTGGCACGGGCGGTCACCGGATCGGCGGCCCCTGCCCCTTTGGCCGTGGCATCGCCCGGTGCCTCGGGCGCCGCGGCCGGTGGGTCGGTCGGCACCACCTTCTGGGCCGGCGCCTCCGCCGTCGGTTGGGATGCGGCCTGCGGCCTTGCCACCTGCTGCGGCGCCGCCTGCACCGGGGTGACCTTGGCCGTTGTCGCCGGCGCTCTATTGGCCTGCTCCGGGACCGCCTGCACTGGCGCTGCCGTCGCCTTGGGGGCCTCGGCCTGCGGTGCTTCCGCCGTTCCGCCCTCGGCCATCCGGGCCGGGCGAACCAGGAAACCAGGCAAGCCGGTCGGGTCCGTGGGGCGCCGCAAAGGCGGATCGACCCGGGTCGGACTGACGAACTCTGTCACGCGCATATCATAAACCCCGTCAACTCAGCATTGTTTGCATCAGATCGGCCTGGCCCGCCTGGGCCCCCGCCAATCCAGCCTGCGTCGCGGCATCTCCGGCCGCGATCGCGTCTTCCATCGTCCCGGCCGCGAGGCCCTCGGCGCCGTCGACCATCCCCTCTGCGAGGAAGGCCACCGCCTCGTTGGCCAGGGCCGCCATGCCGACGCCCTGCGGCGCGGCGGTCTCGTCGATCAGCCCCGCCTGGTGCAACAGGGCGTCGTCATAGGTGCCGCCCTTGGCCATGATCTGGCTGTCGACGCCCTGATCGTTGATCGAGGCGAGGTTGGCCAACAGGTTGGAATCGGTGATGATCTGCGCGCCGTCCTTCGCGGCGAGCTCGCCCTGCAAGGCGTCGACCATGTCGGAATCGCCCATCACGTTGATCTGGTCGATCCAGTTCAGTGTGATGAAGTCGCCCTCGATGACCAGCACCTTCAGAAACTCGACGCCGTCGAAGAAATCGAGACCGAGCACGTCCTGGCCGATCTGCTGGGCGCCGCCGGTCAGGGCCTTGCTGGCATTGGACAGCGCGTTCGGCATCTCGGCCGCCGTGTCGACACCCTTGGTCTCGATCCGCGCCTCGTTGTAGAGGAGGTTCGCCGGCGCCGGCTCAGCGGCCGGGGCTTTCGCCACCTCGGTCGTCTTCGGAGCTGTCTTGTCGCTGCCGTTGCCTTTCGGCCCTTCGACGCCCTTGAGGTCGGCGGCGCTCTTGCTGCTGCCATCCACGGCCTTGCTGCTGCCGCCCGCCTTATCGCCACCGATCTCCAGCGTCTTCTTGCTGCTGTGCACGCTGTCGCTGCCGGCATCGAGCTTCTTGCCGCCGACCGCTGGCGCGGCGCCCGCTCCGCCGGGGCCCGTGGCCCCGACCGTGCCGGTGATCTGATCGTCATCGAGCAACAGGTTGGCCTGCCGCACGATGTTCATGTCGATCATGTTGCCACCGACAAAGATCACGTCGAAGTTCCAGCCGAACTGGTTCAGCGTCGCGATGTTGGCGAGCGAGTTGTCACCGGTGCCGAGCCGCAGCTCGTAGCCGCCGAAGCTGATCCGGACGTGGTCGGTGTCGTTGACGAAGTTGTATTGCTGGACCGTGTTGATCTGCACCAGATCGCCCTCGATCCGGGCGATCGCATAGCCCATCGGGCCACCCATCCAGCCGCCAGTGGAAGCCACGTTCGACACGGTGGTGATCTGCGCCGCGTTGTGGGCGAGCGAAGGTCCGGACTCCATCGAAGCGCTGGGCCCGTTGTCGCGGTTGAACAGCAGGTTGACCTGCGAGATGGCGTCGAAGTTGCGGGCGTAGCCCTCCACGACGATCACCGGCGCGTCGAGCCAGTCAGAATTGATCGAGGCGGAGTTGATCGCCGTGTTGCCGCCGGTGACCAGCTGATGGGTCGGAAGATCCTCCCTGTAGGAGACCGGCCCGGCCTCGCCGCCGGGACCGCGCATCGCCTCGGCAAAGCGCGCCTCGAAGCTGTCGGCCGGGGCGTTGCCCGGCTCGCGCCCGTCCTCGTCCGGGTCCTTGAGGCGCTGATAGATCGGCCGCAGCGTCATCCAGTCGGGCAGTTCCTCGACGCTGACCCCGTCAAGATGCAGCCCCTGCGCCGCCTCGCCGCGCAGCACCACCGCCCCGAGCGCGCCGCCTTCGAGGCTCGCGGCCTTGACCATGATCTCTTCGGTCATGCCGGCCCAGTCGAACCCGGCGCCCGCCTTGGCCAGGATCCCGGCCAGGGGCGCTGCAAAGGGCGCGAGCTCGTCGAGCTGATCGGCAAGGGTCCGCAGCGCGCCGTCCATCTGCATCGCGTTCTGCAGCGCGCGGGCGAGGTCGGCCGGGTTCAGGATGCCGAACAGGTCGCTATCGTCGAGCCAGATTTCAGAAATCGTGACCGTCGCGACGCTCGAGGGCGGCGGCATCTCGGGGGTCACGCCCTCGGATCCCGTCTGCTCGAGCTTGACCTCGTCCTGCTGCCTGACCGGCGTCGGGGGAAGCAGGTCGATCTTCTCGTCCGGCGGCAGGCGCAGCGGCGGCAACTCGGCTTCGCGCGGCGCATAGGGCGGCGGAAGCGGCGTGTACTTCACCTTCGGGTCGAGGTCCTCGATCTTGTACTTCTGGATCAGCCGCAACCCCTCGAAGACAAGCGGCCCGAGCTCCTGATCCTGGAGCTGGGCCGCTCTGAAACTGTCGTAATCGGCCCTGAGCCGTGCTGCCTCTTCGGCCAGCTCAAAGGTGCCTATGAAATGGGCAATGCTGTCGGTGACGCGTTCTCGGATCATGATGCTGCTGCTGACCCCGCCTTTCCCGAGCCGGGCCTGGACCCGTGGCTGCCAAGTGGAATTCGGATTGGCGGAGATTGACGATGCCGGTCCGCCACCGGCCGAATGGTGACCGGGGCCGGTCGCAAGACCGGCCCCGGATCGTCTCGCGGCTTACATGCCGTCCTGGTCGTCGCCGACATAGGTGGAGCTGAAGGAGCCGCCGACCACGTTCATGTCCACCGTGTTGCCGAGGACGTTGGCCCCCATCACGATGTCCTGGTTGAACGCGCTCTGCTCGACCTGCGCTGCCGCCGAGGCGAAGGATTCGCCGGTGACGTAGCCGGAGTCGCCGTTGCCCGAGCCCCAGCTTCCGCCGTTGCCGCCGCCGCCGCCGTCGCCGTTCATGGCGTTGCCGGCATTGCCGCCCATCGCGTCACCGCCCCAGGCCATGCCGCCATCGGCCATGCCGCCATTGGCGCTGCCGCTGGCTCCGCCCATGGCGCTCGCTGCGCCGGCGTTGCCGCCATCGGCGGTTGATGCCACCGCGCCAGCCGCGGAGGTCGCCGCGTTGGTGGTCATGGAGCCGTCGGCCGCCCCGCCGTAGCCGGTGTCGATGTCGGAGTCGTTGTCGGCTTCCGCCATCGCCATCGCTTCGAGGGCCATCTCCGACAGACCGCCGTAACCACCATCGCCATCGGCCGTGCCGGTGGTTGTGCTGGTCGAGGTCGAGTCGTTGTCGGAACTGTTCGCACCGCCGACGCCGCCGGTGCCATCGGCCATCGCATCACCCGAGATGGTGTTGGTATGGGTACCAGCTTCCAGCTGTCCGCCTCCGGCGGCGCCGGTGGTATGGCCGTTGGAGTTCGCATTAACGGCGTTGGTGGCGTCGTTGTCGGTGCCTGCGGCACCGCCATCGCCGGTGTGAACCTTGTTGCCATTGTCGGTATCGACAGTAGCATCATTGTCCGCGCCGGCCCCACCGCCGTTCACGCCACCCACTTCGGCCTTGTTGTGCAAGTCGCTGTGGGTCTTGTTGTCGGCCGTACCGCCGTCACCCGAAGCGGCGCCTCCTGCTCCGCCGTCATTGTCGGCCGAGGCGTCGGTATGCGCCTTGGACTTGTTGGTCGAGTTCGCAGCGCCACCGTCACCACTGTCAGAGTCGGTCGTACCGTTGCTCTGGGACTGCGCCGTATCAGCATGAACAGCTTGACCGCCGGTCCCTGCACCGCCGTTGCCGTTGCTATCGGCATGGGCCTTGGAGGTATTGTCGGCGTCCCCAGCCTTGGCTTTTGTTTCGGCCTCGCCGTAGGACTTCGCGTGAGAGTCGTTGTTGGCCGCGGCGCCCTCGCCGCCATCGCCGTCGGCGTATGCCTTGGCCTTGGCATGTGCGTCGTTGTTGGCGTCGCCAGCAGCACCGCCATTGCCGGACGCATCGGAGGTCGAGGTAGCGTCGTTGTTAGTGTCGCCTCGGCCGCCGTTACCTGCTTGCCCACCTGTATCGGCGTGGATCTTGGTGTGAGCGTCGCCGTCACCGGCTTCATTGCCGTTGTCGTCGTGCTTTTTGTTGTCCTTCTTCCAGTTGTGGGGCTTGTCGCCACCGCCGCCGCCGCCGACATCGCCACCATCGCCATCGGTCTCATTCTTGACATAGATGTCGTTGTCGGTGTTGCCGCCTTTGCCACCATCAGCCCAACCATCGGCGTGAGACTTGGAGGTAGAGGCATTGTTGGTATCGCCACCTTCGCCGCCACTACCATCGCTATGAGCCTTGGACTTTGAGTAGGCGTCGTTATTGGTGTTTCCACCATTACCGCCGTCTCCCTTGGACTTGGCATAAGCGTCGGAAGTGTTAGTTGCGTTGCCTGAATCGGCATCCGTGGCGGCCTTGCCAAGAGACACCGACACCGCGTCGTTGTCGGGGCTACCGCCCGTGCCATCACCGGCAGCAGCGTTGCCGGTTGTGCCTGCGGAGTTGGTGCCGGTCACATCGCCATCGGCCTTGCCGGATTCGCCTCCATCCGCATGGCCCTGCGCATTCGAACCAGCGTTCCCGCTAGTCGCGCCGCTTCCATTACCACCGTTGCCGCCGTCATGCTTGGCATCCGCGTCGGCCTCGGTATCGGCGTAGATTTTGCCCTTTTGCTCGCCGACCATGCCGCCGTTGCCAGCTGTGCTATTAGCATTGCCGTCAGCGCTGTTCGTCGTGCCAGTCGTGGCGGTCGGATCCGAGTTGCCACCATTGCCGCCATCGGCATCGCCCTTGGCCTTGGCCTTCACGTCGACGTCGTTCTTGCTCTTGATGTCGCCCGAATTGCCGCCTCCAGCCCAAGTATGAGCATGCAACGCAGCCCCACTAGCATCACCGTTGGCATTGGTCGTGACGTTGCCGCCGTCGCCGCCCTTATCGTCCGAGTATGCCTTGGACTTAGTTTCCGAAGTGGTGTTGTTGTCGTTGTCGGTGTTGCCACCGGCTCCACCGGCCGATGTATTGCCGCCCTGGTTGGTTGTAGGAGCTTGGGTGGTGTCATTGGTCGAGTTGTTGTTACCGCCGTTGCCTCCATCGGCATTCGTGGTGCCGTTGGTAGTTGCACCCGCCGCGGTATGCCCCGTCGCACCCGAGCTGCCGCCATTTCCACCGGTTCCACCGGTCGTGTTGGCGTTGCCGCCAGCGCCGCTCGCGCCGCCATTGGCGGTGCCGTTGGCCGTGCCGCCTTGGCCAGCATCAGGATCGCCGCCCGTGGAATGGGCGCCGCTGCCGCCCTGGCCACCGTCACCGCCGGCATTGATGCCGTCACCCGACTTGGCATGGCCGCCGTTAGCCGTACCATTTTGGGTAAACATCCCGGTATTCGAGACGGATGCGGTCCCGAGGGTGTCGGTGTCGTCCAGGTTGATCTGCTGGAGGTTGACGATGCCGGCGTCATTGCCGCCGCCGCCCAGCGAGTCGCTCAGCACGTCATCCATGCCGACGTCATCGCCCGGGTTGTAATCGTAATCGATCGAACCCTTGGCGTTGAAGAACGTGTTGCCGTCGGAGTTCTTCAGGTCGAAATCGCCGATGTCGTTGTCGTTATGGGCGCCGATGTCATCGAGATCCATGCCGATATCGATGTCGACGTCGACGTCTGTCTTGCTGTGATTGTAGTTGTCGTTCGTGTTGACGTTGTCGCTGCCGCTCCAGGCCTTGGCGTGGGCGTCGCCCTTGGAGTGGCTGTGGCTGTGGCTGTCAGCGTCGCTCTCGGCGTCGCTCTTGGCTTTGCTCTTGTTCAGGTTCTTGTTGAAGTTCCCGTTGTGATTGTCGTTGTTATTTCCGTTGTCATTGTCGTTATTATTGTCGTTATCGTTGTCGTTATCGTTGTTGTTCCCTTCGCCCATCTCGTCATCAGGAAGCGGATCGGGATCCGGATCCGGGATGTAGGGGTCGTCAGGCGTGTAGTTCTCGCCTTGTGTACCGAAGCTGAACAGGCCGTTTCCGCCGTTACCGTTGCGCGTGCTCATTTCAAAGTCTCCAGAGATGCCGCCACCGTGCACCGCCAGTCTGTCCAAAGCGGTGGTCGCGATCGCGTATGGTTGGAAGATTTGGTAGTTGCGTCCTGTCGGACAGGCGCCTCGAGGCCGATGGCCTCATGGGCGTCGTTCGTTCCCTATGGGTAAAACCTCCCCGACTGGTCCGCTAAAGCACCGACCCGAGGACAAACGCGGCGATCAATCAAAGGACGATCATCCGGCCAGTCCCGACCCGATGGAGAAAGGGTGCCGCGAAGCCATGAATCGAGCAGCCCGGAAATAGCGACTAGACCGATTCAGCGGCAAGACCGCCTGAAATCAGGGCAGTTCCCGTTTCGTGCCAACCGAACCGGACGATCACACTAACGTGAAGTTGCAGGGGGGTGGCATGATCTTGCCGACTTGAGGCGACCCTACGTCAACAAAGCGGCATCTTAACGGCTTGTTTTTGATGTCGAGTTGCAGCTCTGGCGCGAGAAAACCAAAGGACAAGCTGTGGAGTGCAAGATACTGTCAATTTACCAAGTTTAATCTTTGGATATATGTGCCGTGCGTGGCCTCGTGGATACACTTCTTTTTGCCAGCATTGTGGCAAAATAGACGTCTCATTTTTCGAGGTGATCCATGTTTTCCCGCGACAGAGCCCTCGGGCTTCGCAAGGTTTCGGACCAGCACATTGCGCATAGTCCCTATGTTTCCATGGTCGGTGACGAGTTTTGTTTCCCAGACGGCCTCATTGACCTTCTTTCCAAAGGATTTCCCACGATTTCGTTCCGGCGGGCCGCCCTTCACGATGAGGGCGAACCGCAGGCATGGGCGGAAGCCGAGGCGCATCACCGCCTGATCATCATGGACGCCACCTATGTCGCCGATCTGGTCGACGCCGCGCGCTTCCTGAAAATGAGCGGTGCCGAGAGACTGGTTCTCGCCTACCAGCATCAGCTGCCCGACCAGGCTTTATTGCTGCATGCGCTGCAGCAGGATGCCACGCCGCGCTTGGGTCTCCTGCCGCTGAACGTGCAGATCGACGTGCTCATCTCCATGGTACGGCTGTTGCTTCACGGGCAGCTCGTCTTTCCGATCGAAGCCCTGCACGCGCTGAGTATCAGCAATGGACAGGTGGCGACTCCCGAGGGCGAGCAAGCCGTGCAACTCACCCCTGCTGCATTACCGGCCGAGGACGACCACGCGGGCGAGCTGACGCCGCGCGAATGGGAGGTGCTCACGCTTCTCGCACAAGGCAAGCAGAACAAGATCCTCGCCGCCGAGCTCGGTCTGTCCGAGCACACGGTAAAGCTCCACATTCACCACGTGATCCGCAAGCTGAACGTCTCAAACCGAACCGGCGCGGTGGTCTGGTATCTGGGGCATGTCGAGGCCGCCCAGGCGGCGGCCGCGCGCAGATGACGCCCGGAGCGGCCACCCAGCCGCTCCCCCCCGGCGCGGCGGAGCTGAGCGAGTTCGATCGGCTCCTGCTGCTCGTCGGGCACATGAATTACAGCTGGAGCAACACCGAAAGCCTGCTGATCCACCTGATCGCCGGGCTCGCGGGCACCGACAAGACCAGCGCCGTCATCATCTTTCTCACCCTGAACACCACCCGGGCCCGACTCGATCTGGTCGAGCGCCTTGCCAAGTCGGGCCGGAGCGCGCCGGAGCTGCGCGACCGCATCCTCGAACTGACCGGCCGGATCCGCCGGCATCAAGCGCTGCGCAACCATTACAGCCATTCGCTCTACAGCTTCGATGCCGAAAGCGGCGCGGCGCGGACCATCACCATGCGGATCGCGGATCGCAAGACCGGCTTGAAGATGGGCCAAAGTGACGCGGTCGACGCCGAGGCCATCGAGCGGGTCGTCGAAACCATCGACGCGCTGCGCCAACTGAACCACGATATCTGGACATTGATCATCGCCGAGAAATTCCCGGTCTGACTGAAGGGGCCGCGACCGACGACAGGACATGGAGATGCCGCCGACCGATATGCCGCCGAGGGACGACACCGCCGATTACATCCTCTCCCTCACCGCCATGACCGATCCCGAGCGGTTGTGGCGCGGCCATCACGCGCGCATGGCGGCCCATGGGATCGACCGGATCTGCTATGCCGCGCTGCCCGATCTCGATCCGGATACATTGACACCGCGCGAGGGCATGCTGCTTTGCGCCGATCCTTGCGGCTGCAGCCTTCGTCCCCTCGGGATCGACGATACCGAGATCGCCCGTTGGGTAATCGGCGAGATGCCCGCGCCCCCTTGCCAGCCGGGGCCGGCGCATACCCTGCGCTTCGGCGACGCGGGCGCGCGCTGGCGCGGCGCCATCGCGCTCGGCCGCGGCGACGGGACGGCCGCGTCGCCGCCGCATGCCGCCGTTCAGGCCGAGAACGCCGTCTTCCACCTCCGTCTGACTTCCCTGCCCGGCCGCTGCATCCAGCTGACCCCTCGGCAGGTCGAGGTGCTCGATCTGGTCGCGCTCGGTTACACGACACGAGAGGTGGCCGAACGGCTCAATCTGACGCCGACCACGGTCGAGAAGCATCTTCGCCTGGCGCGCGAGGCGCTGGGCGCGCGCAACACCACGCATGCGGTGTTCCGGGCCGCTCAACTGGGCGGCGTACTGGACCAAAAGGACAGGTGACGGCAAAAACTGAGGAATACCCCACTTACGCCGAATCCCGATCCGTGACAGATTCGAGAAGTATTCAACCAGTGACGGTGTTTTGACCACTCGACATCAGGCCTGACCGGTCTGGTGACGATACCGACAGCAGCAGGTCGGTTAGTCCAGCATGAAGCAGTCGCGTCCGTCACCGCCGACGGGCGCGACGCTTTCGTTTGGGGCCCGCGTCGCGACACCGGACACGAAAATGGACGCCGCCCGAACCGGGCGGCGTCCTCTTTTCTCGTACCGATCGCGATGGATCAGCCCTTGGCGACCTTGGCGACCTCGGCGGCGAAGTCCTCTTCGACCTTCTCGATGCCTTCGCCCACGGCCATCCGGACGAAACCGGTGATGGTCGCGCCGGCGTCCTTGGCAGCCTGCTCGACGGTCAGGTCGGGGTTCACCACGAAGGCCTGACCCAGCAGGGTCGACTCGGCCATGAACTTCTTCATCCGGCCTTCGATCATCTTCTCGATGACCTGCTCCGGCTTGCCGCTTTCGCGGGCGATGTCCATCTGGACCTGCTTTTCCTTCTCGACGATCGCGGGGTCGAGATCGGCCTCGCCGAGGGCAGCGGGGTTGGCGGCGGCGATGTGCATCGCGACCTGACGGCCGAAGGCTTCGTCACCACCGGTCAGCGCGACCAGCACGCCGATGTTGCCCATGTCGGTCGCGGCGGCGTTGTGGACGTAGGTCACGACCTTCTCGCCCTCGATCGCGGCCATCCGGCGCAGGGTCATGTTTTCGCCGATCTTGGCGATCGCGTCGGTGACCAGCGTGTCGACCGGCTTGCCGTCGACCTCGGTGGTCTTCAGCTCTTCGAGGCTCGACGCCTTGAGGCCGGCTTGGGCGATCTTCGAGACCAGCGACTGGAAGTCGGCGTTCTTGGCGACGAAGTCGGTTTCCGAGTTCAGCTCGATCGCCACGCCGCGGCCACCCTCGACCGCGACGGCCACGAGGCCCTCGGCGGCGGTGCGGCCGGATTTCTTGGCGGCCTTGGCCAGACCTTTGGTGCGCAGCCAGTCGACCGCGGCTTCCATGTCGCCGTCGGTTTCGGTCAGCGCCTTCTTGGCGTCCATCATGCCTGCGCCGGTGCTCTCGCGCAGTTCCTTGACCATGCTCGCGGTGATCGCCATCGCGTCTCTCCTAGAATTTGAATGGACTCCGGGCGCGGCATATCCGCGCCCGGCAACCGTGATGTGACGGATCGCCCTTACTGGGCAGCGGCTTCTTCGGCCTCGGCGGCGAGCTGCTCTTCGGTGTACTGCTCCATCGCACCCATGTCGACGCCGGCGGCGCCGAGCTGCGCGCTCATGCCGTCGAGAGCGGCACGGGCGGCGAGGTCGCAATACAGGGCGATCGCACGGGCGGCGTCGTCATTGCCCGGGATCACGTAGTCCACGCCCTCGGGCGAGCAGTTGGTGTCGACGACGGCGACGACCGGGATGCCGAGCTTCTTGGCTTCGGAGATCGCCAGGTCTTCCTTGTTGACGTCGATGACGAACAGCAGGTCCGGCACGCCGCCCATTTCGCGGATGCCGCCCAGCGACGCCTGCAGCTTGACCTGCTCGCGCTCCATGCCGAGGCGCTCTTTCTTGGTCAGGCCCGCAAAGCCCTGCTCGGCGGCTTCGTCGATGGCGCGCAGACGGTTGATCGACTGCGACACGGTCTGCCAGTTGGTCAGCGTGCCACCGAGCCAGCGGTGGTTCATGTAGAACTGCGCCGACTTCTCGGCGGCGTCGGCGATCGGCTGCGCGGCCTGGCGCTTGGTGCCTACGAACAGGACGCGGCCGCCCTTGGCGACGGTGTCACGGATGACCTGCAGAGCCTTGTCCAGCATCGGGACGGTCTGGGTCAGGTCCATGATGTGGATGCCGTTGCGGGCGCCGTAGATGTACTCGGACATCCGCGGGTTCCAACGGGCGGTCTGGTGGCCGAAGTGGACGCCGGCCTCAAGCAGCTGGCGCATGGAGAACTCGGGAAGAGCCATGTCTCTATACCTTTCCGGTTTAGCCTCGGCGGAGGATCAGGGCAGATGCCCCAACCGGTGGACCTTGGGGGATGTCTCCCCCCGTAGGCCCGCCCCCGCCTGCGGGATTGATCGTGCGCCGCCCTTAGCGCCGCCCGCCGGAAAAGGCAAGCCCGGCCCTGCCCCGTTTCGCTCCGGTTCGCCCCGGGTCAGCTCCGGGTCAGTTCCGGCGCAGCCGCTTGATCAGCGACGAGGTATCCCAACGGCCGCCGCCCATCTGCTGCACCTCCTTGTAGAACTGGTCGACCAGCGCCGTCACCGGCAGGCTGACCGACAGCTCGTCCGCCGCGTCGAGGCAGATGCCGAGATCCTTGCGCATCCAGTCGACCGCGAAGCCATGCTCGAAATGATCGTCGAGCATCGTGCCGTGCCGGTTGACCATCTGCCAGCTGCCGGCGGCGCCCTGGCTGATCACCTCCACCAGCGCCCGCCCGTCGAGACCGGCCTTCTCGGCGAAAGCCAGCGATTCCGACAGGCCCTGCACCAGCCCCGCGATGGCGATCTGGTTGGCCATCTTGGCGAGCTGGCCCGCGCCGCTCTCGCCCAGCCGGCGGCAAATCTTGGCATAGGCGTCGATCACCGGTTCGGCCCGGTCGAAATGCTCCTGCGCCCCACCGCACATCACCGAGAGCTGGCCGTTCTCGGCCCCTGCCTGACCGCCCGAAACCGGCGCATCGACGAAGCCCAGCCCCTTCGCATCCGCCTCGGCCGCCAGTTCGCGGGTGACGGCGGCGCTGACCGTGGTGTGATCGACGAAGAGCGCGCCGGACGCCATGCCCGCGAATGCGCCGTCCTCGCCGAGGCAGACGCCGCGCAGATCGTCGTCATTGCCGACGCAGGCAAAGACGATCTCGGCATCCTGCGCCGCCTCGCGCGGCGTGGCAGCGTGGCGACCGCCATGTTCGGCGGCCCATTTCTCGGCCTTGGACGTGGTACGGTTATAGACCGTCACCTCATGTCCGGCCCGCGCCAGATGCCCCGCCATGGGATACCCCATCACGCCCAGTCCCAAAAACGTCACTCTTGCCATGGCGGCCTCCCTGCCTCGGGGCTTTCGCTCGCCCCCGAGGCGCGATACTCAGCATCCCCAACCGGCCCGTCAAGCGCGGGTGCCCAAGCCCCCCGGAGGATCGATGGCCACCCTGTTCCGCTGGCTCATGCGCCTGACCGTCGGCGCGATCCTGTTCGGCCTTCTGGCCTTCGTGCTGACCTACTGGTTCTTCGCCCGTTCGCTGCCCGATTACGACGCCCGCACCCGCGTCGCCGGGCTGGCGGCGCCGGTCGAGATCGTGCGCGACCACGCCAACGTGCCGCATATCTTCGGCAGCACCGATCGCGACAGCTTCTTCGCGCTGGGATACGCCCATGCTCAGGACCGGCTGTGGCAGATGACGATCCTGCGCCGCACCGTGCAGGGTCGGCTGTCGGAGCTGTTCGGCCGCCGCACCGCCGACAGCGACATCCTGATGCGCCGCCTCGATCTCTACCGTGCCGCCACCGCCTCGGTCGACGACCAGGACGGCCAGACCCGCGCGGCGCTCGAGGCCTATGCGGCGGGCGTCAATGCCTGGCTGGCCGAGGTCAATGCCGGGGCCCGCGGCCGCGGCGCGCCGGAAATGTGGCTTTTCAACCAGCCGGTCGCACCCTGGCAACCGGCCGACAGCATCGCCATCCTCAAGCTGATGGCCTGGCAGCAGACCGACCACCTGCAGGCCGAGGTCTTGCGCGCCCGCGCGTCGCTGGTGCTGGAGCCGGAGCGGCTGCGCGACATCCTGCCCGACGTGCCCGGCCCCGGCCTGACCGCGCTGCCGCGCTATGCCGATCTGGTGCCCGACATCCCCGAACGCCATGCCGCCGTGGCGACGCCGATCGATCCGCTGGCCGCCAGCCTGCCGGCCGGCTTCCCGGGCGCTTCCAACGCCTGGGCGGCCGGGCCCTCGCGATCCGCCAGCGGCGCGACGCTGCTGGCCAACGACCCGCACCGGCTGCTCACCGCGCCGTCGATCTGGTACCTGGCCCGACTGGAGCTGGCCTCGGGCGGTGTGATCGGCGCGACGGTGCCGGGCATTCCGCTGATCCTCGCCGGGCGCAGCGCCGATCTGGGCTGGGGCATCACCGCCGCCTTCGCCGACGATCTCGACCTCTATGCCGAGGAGGTGAACCCCAAGAACGCCGCCGAGTACCGCACCCCCGACGGCTGGGCGCGGTTCGAAGCGCGCGACAGCATCGTTGAGATCAAGGACGCCCCGGCGGTGACCCTGCGGCTGCAGCGCACCGCCAACGGCCCGGTCCTGCCGCCCGAGCAGTTCGCGCTCGACACGATCCGGCCGCGCGGCCACGTGATGACCCTCGCCTGGTCGGGCCTGTCGGACAGCGACACCACCATGACCGCCGGGATGCGGCTGATGCGATCCCGCTCGATCGAGGAAGGCATCCGCGCCGGACGGCTGCAGGTCGCGCCGAACCAGAACCTGATCCTCGCCGACCGCAACCGCGTGGCGCTCAAGACCGTGGGCGCCGTACCCCTGCGCGACCCGGAACATCAGAGTCAGGGCCGCCTGCCGACGCTGGGCCATGTCGCCGAGAACCGCTGGCGCGGCTGGATGGCCTATTCCGCCCTGCCCGAGACGACCGAACCGGCCGGTGGCCTCGTCGGCAACACCAACAACAAGACCATCGACCGGCCTTTCCCCGACCACGTCTCCTTCCACTGGGGCGACACCCAGCGCATCGCGCGCTGGCGCGGGCTGATGCAATCGCGCGAGGTGCATACCCGCGACAGCTTCATCGAGGCGCAGCTCGACACCGTGAGTCCCACCGCCCGCGCGCTGCTGCCGATCGTCGGCGCCGATCTGTGGTTCACCGGCGCGCCGGCCGCCGAGGGCACGCCCGAGCGGCGCCGCCAGCGCGCGCTCGAGCTCCTTGGCGAATGGAACGGCGAGATGAACGAGCATCTGCCCGAGCCGCTGATCTACGCCGCCTGGATGCGGGCGCTGCAGGAGCGGCTGATCCGCGACGAGCTCGGCCCACTCACCTCGGCCTTCGTCCATCCCGAACCGCTCTTCATCGACCGGGTGTTCCGCGACATCGACGGTGCGAGCGCGTGGTGCGACATCCGCCCCTCGGCCGCCGAAGAGAGCTGCGCCGACATCGCGCGGCTGGCGCTCGACGACGCGCTGATCTGGATCGGCGAGACCTATGGCAGCAATCTCGATGCGCTGCGCTGGGGCGATGCGCACGAGGCACGCCAGGATCACCCGGTGCTGGGCCAGGCCCCGCTGCTGGGCTGGTTCGTCAACATCCGTCAGAGCACCTCTGGCGGCGACCATACGCTGATGCGCGGGCTGACCGACGGGCGCGCGCCTAATCCGTTCCACAACATCCATGCCGCCGGCTATCGCGGGGTCTATGACTTCGCCGATCCCGACAGCTCGGTCTTCATCATCTCGACAGGTCAGTCGGGCCATCCGCTGTCGCGCCATTACGACGATCTGGGCGAGCTGTGGCGGCGCGGTGAATACATCCCGATGTCGCTCGATCCCACCCTCGCGCGCGGTGCCGCCGTCGGCGTGACCCAGCTCTTGCCGGCGCGCTGAGGCGGAACCGCGCCGGTCCGCGCCGGTTTGGCCCCCGACATCTGATGGAGGCCGGCATGAGCGGCAAATCGCATGACGAGATCTGGGACGAGTTCCGCGAGCTGGTGAACATGGCACCCAAGGAGATCGAGGATTTCCTCGAGACCAAGGAGAGCAAGTCGGTGGGCGACACCGGTGGCGATGGCGAGAGCACCGGTCACAAGTCCGGCAAGCGGATCGTCGAGATCAAGCGCACCGACAAGTCGGATCTGAGCGACGACCAGTGGGACCACATGGCCAAGGTGGTGGGCTACATCAAGCGTCACAAGGCGCAGGGCGGTCCCGAGGACGACATCGAACACTCCAAGTGGCGCTACAGCCTGATGAACTGGGGCCACGATCCTCTGAAGTAGGGTTCAGATCGTCTGGCAGATCTCGATCCGGTTACCGAAAGGATCGGCGACGTAGAGCCGCCGCAGACCCGGCAGGTCGATATCGGGACGCGCCTCGATCCCATGGGCCTCGAGATGACGGCGCATGGCGTCGAGATTCGCGACCCGCAGCGCCGGATGCGCCTTGCGCGCCGGGGCGAAGGGCGTCTCGACGCCCAGATGCAGCGACAGCCCCGGCCCGTCGAACCAGACACCGCCCCGCCCCGCAAGCGCCCCGGGCTTGGCAACCTCGGCGAGACCGAGGATTTCGCCATAAAAGCCGCGCGCCGCTTCCTCCTCGCCCTCGGGCATGGCGAGCTGGACGTGGTGAAGGTCGATGATCATGGGTCTGCTCCGGTCTCGTGCCGTCCCGGAGTAGCGTCATCGGCTGGGGCCGTCATCCCCTTGCGCGTGCATGACATCCACGACATGCAGCCCTCCGCGCGCGCGCAGCGGCGCCAGCAGGTCCTCGAGGAAGAACCCGGTGAGCTGCGACCGGCTGGTCAGTCCGGACTTGCGATAGACGGCGGTGGCGTGCTGGCGGACCGTGGCGCTGGAACAGTCGCGCAGCGTCGCAATTTCCTTGTGGCTCAGACCCTTGAGCATCAAAAGCGCGACCTCGCTCTCGGTCTCGGTCAGCTCCCATTGCGCGAACTGCGCGGCGATCGCGCGGCTCAGCCCGTCGACATGGGCGCGACTGGCCTGCCGCCACTGCTCGCCCTCGCGGCGCGCCCGGTCGAGATCGCCCAACAGACGCGCCCTCTCGCGCCGCATCTCGCGGCTGGCTTGCGAGCCGAAGGCGGTGAAGACGACCGCCCCGGCGAGGAGCGCGGTCTCGAACAGGTCGATGGCGAAACCTGCCCAAGTGAAGGGCTCGTCGGCCTGAAGCGCCTCGAGCACCACCAGCAGACCGAAGAGGCCTGTAGCGGCTGCGGCGAAGATGAGGATGCGGGACATGGCCGCCCTCCATGACAACGGAAGGATGCCACGGTTTTCGTTCCGTAGCACCCCGCGGCTTCAGTTTTCGGTGACAAAGAAGCCGAGCGCGATGGTCTGGTTGCCCGAGCGCTCCAGTGCCAGCACCTCGATCTCGTAAAGCGTGCCAGGCCGCAGGAAGGTGGCCGGCACGGTGAAGCTCGTGGCGTCGGGTCCCAGATGCACGTCGAGTTCCGGCTGCGAAAAGCCGTGCGGATCCTCGTGCTCGTCATCGGTGACGATCAGCTCGTAGCCGGTGATCTCCGGTGTCCGCTCGTCGAGCGAGGTCGTCACCGGCTCCCACGTCACCTGCAGGTCGGCGACGGGCATGACCGGCGCGTCCTCCTCGTCCTCCGACAGCGCGGGCGCGGTGATGACGGGCGGCTGCGGCACCAGCGTCGTGAACCGCGCGACGCCTTCGCGCCCGGTGCCGTCATAGAGCGTGGCACGGATCAGGTAATCGCCTTCGGGAAAGGCGGCCGACAGCGCCGCGTAGTCCCAGACCTCCTCGGGCGGCTCGCGGCTTTCGAAGAAGAAGGAGCCGAGGCCCAGTTCGCCGAGTTGCGCCTGCGGGTCGATATGCAGCACCAGCGCCCCCGTGGGGTCGAGGATGCACAGCGCGTTCCAGCCATCGTCATCGCCATAGCCATGCACGCCGATATCGCCGTCGGTGTGGTTGTATTCGATGATCAACCGGGCGGCTGCGATCGGCTCGGTCTCGGCGGGCATGTCGCCGCAGGGCTCCTGCGCCATCGCCGGCAGGGCGATGAGCGCGAGGGCGGGAATCGGGATCAGGTGTTTCATGGCGTCTCTCCCCTTGATGATCAGGGAAAGCCTGCGCCGGTTGCGTGGCCGCGCCCATCCGACAGGGCGCGGCCACGGCATTTGTCAGTGGCTCAGAGCCGTTCGTAACGGGCCTTTTGCGCCGCCGACCAGCGGACCTGCATCTTGTGCCCGTCCTCGGTCGGCGTGTCGGCCTCGACCAGGCCCTGCTCGAAGAGCCAGGCCCGCTTGCGGCCCGCGGCGAAGGGCACCATCAGCTCCTCGACATGCTTCACGCCGCCGAGCGCCTCGGAGATCTCGGCCAGAAGCGCGTCCATCCCCTCGCCGGTGATCGCCGAGACGGCCGAGACGTTCTCGGTCCGCGCCGCCCGCTCCAGCGCCGCCTCGCGGCTATCCTCGGGCAGCGTGTCGATTTTGTTCCAGACCTCGATCTTCGGCGTGTCGTCCGACAGACCGAGGCTCGACAGGATGCTCTCGACCTCGCGCGCCTGTTCCACCGTCTGGGCGTGCCCGATGTCGCGCACATGCAGCACCAGATCGGCGTCGAGCACCTCTTCGAGGGTGGCGCGGAAGGCCGCGACCAGCTCGGTCGGCAGATCCGAGATGAAGCCCACCGTGTCCGACAGGATCACCTCGTCGCCGGTCGGCAGCACGACGCGCCGCATGGTCGGGTCGAGGGTGGCGAAGAGCATGTCCTTGGCCATGACCTCGGCGCCGGTGAGCCGGTTGAACAGCGTCGACTTGCCGGCGTTGGTATAGCCGACCAGCGCCACGATCGGGAACGGCACCTTGGCGCGCGAGGCACGGTGCAGCGCGCGGGTCTTCACCACCTTGTCGAGCTGACGGCGCAGCCGCACCAGCTGTTCGTCGATGGCGCGACGGTCCGCCTCAATCTGGGTTTCGCCGGGGCCGCCGACGAAACCGAGACCGCCGCGCTGCCGCTCGAGGTGGGTCCAAGCGCGGACCAGCCGCGTGCGCTGATACGACAGCGCCGCCATCTCGACCTGCAGCACGCCCTCTCGGGTGGCGGCGCGGTCGCCGAAGATCTCGAGGATGAGGCCGGTCCGATCGAGGATCTTGACCTTCCACTCCTTCTCGAGATTGCGCTGCTGCACCGGGCCGACATGGCCGTCGATCAGCACCAGCTCGATCTCGTTCTGCTTGAGACGGGTGCCGAGCTCCTCGATCTTGCCGGTGCCGAACAGCATGCCGGGATGGCGCTTGGGCAGGCGGACGATCTCGGAGCCCTTGATCTCGAGCCCAGGCAACGCATGGGCCAGCGCCACGGCCTCGGCCAGCGCGGCCACGGGCTCACGCCGGTTCTGGTCGTTCTTCACCTCGGGGTGGATCACCCATGTGCGGGTGTCCGGCCGTTCGGGAATATAGTAATCGGTCAATCTTCACCGTCATAGAGGTTCACGGGCTGCGACGGCATGATGGTCGAGATCGCGCTCTTGTAGACGAGCTGGCTCTGACCGTCGCGACGCAGCAGCACGCAGAAATTGTCGAACCAAGTGATCACGCCCTGAAGCTTCACGCCATTGATC
Organism: Limimaricola variabilis; assembly: GCF_014195545.1. GTDB lineage: Bacteria > Pseudomonadota > Alphaproteobacteria > Rhodobacterales > Rhodobacteraceae > Limimaricola > Limimaricola variabilis. Next base: position 250,270 of record NZ_JACIBX010000001.1, read on the forward strand.
AGGAAGATCGTCACCGGCACCTTGATCTTGCGGACGTGGTTCAGGAAGGCGTCCTGAAGGTTCTGCTTGTCACCGGCCATCACTGTCCCTTTGTTCTTGCGGCCGCGTATCGGCCTTTTCCCTCGTTGGAAAGGAGTATGTCGCGCCCCCTGCGGAGTTTCCAGCCCGGAAATCAGCCCCTTTCGCGCAGGCAGGCCCTGCGTGGCCTAGCTGCGCCAGCCCGCAGGGTTGAGCAGCGCGATGATCGCAAGCGTTTCCAGCCGGCCCAGCACCATCGCGAAGGCCAGCACCACCTTGGCCGCATCGGGGATGCCGGCATAGGAAATCGGGTACTGCGCGCCGATCTCCGCGAGCGGCCCGGTGGTCGACAGCGCCGCGACGGTGAGCGTCATCGCCACCTCGAACTGCACCCCGGTGAGCGACAGCGCCAGCATCACGCCCGTTACCGACAGCGCGAAAAGCATGAAGAAGATCCAGGAGATGAAGGCACCTTCGCGGCGGATGCGACGTGCCTCGATGCCGTCGCCGCCGACCGAATGCGGGTGCACCAGCCGCTCCAGCTCGCGCTTGCCATGCATCCAGAGCGCATAGACCCGCAGCAGCTTCACCCCGCCCGCCGTCGTTGCCACCCCGCCGCCGATCAGCGCCACGCCGACCAGGATCAGGCCGGGCGTCTCCAGCCCCGACCAGTCGGCGGCGCCGAGCCAGTAGCGGCTCTCGAAGCCGGTGGTGGTGAGAAACGAGCCGACCGTGAACAGCGCGCCCCACAGCGCGGCGGCGGCCTGCGGCAGATCGGCGGTCACCCGGTCCTCGACCGCGCCGAAGAAGTGGCGCATGAACAAGAGCCCCGGCACGATCAGCACCAGCGCGAGCCCCATGCGCAGCTCCGGGTCGCGCAGCAGCCGTCCGCCCTGATCGCCGAACATGTTGCGCGCGAAAGTCAGCCGCGACAGCGCGAATACCGAGAACAGCAGGATCAGCGCCTCGCCCAGAAAACCCGAGCTGTCGTAGCCCAAGCCCCCCAACGGGCTGATGCCGCTGGTCGCGAGCGTCGACATCGCGTGGCAGAAGGCCACGAAGGGCCGGTCGCCCGCTGCCACCAGCCCCAACCAGAGCAGCCCCGTCAGACCGACATAGACCGGCAGCAGCCGCTCGGTGTAGCGCACCAGCCGCTCGGAGGGATCGGCGACGCGGGTGATCTGGCTCAGCCGCATGCCGCCCGGACCGATGCTCGACGGCGCACGCACTTCGAAGCCGCCGAGATTCATCGGCGCCAGGATCGAGACCGCCGTCACCCAGACCAGCAACCCGCCGAGCCAGCCGACCAGCGCCCGCCACAGATGCAGGCTGTCATTGAGCCGGACCACGTTGTCATAGACCGTGGCCCCGGTGGTGGTGAAGCTCGACACCATCTCGAACCAGGCGTTGAGAAACGACGTCGTGCCGAGCGCCTCGTGGAACGGCACCGCGAACATCACCGGCAACACGGTGAAGGCCGCCAGCAGCGCCGAGAGCTGACTGCGCGGCACGCTGGCCGGCCGGTAATTGGCGGTGGCCAGACCGATCAGCAGCGACAGCATCAGCCCGAGGATCGCGGCGTAGAGGAAGGTACGCGAAGTCAGCCAGTCCTCGCGGACCAGCGCATGGATCGCCGGCAGCATCATCGACGCCGCGCCGATCGCCATCAGCAGGACAAAGAAGGGGACGCGGGTGAGACGGCGTTCCATCGCTTCAGAAGAAGTCGATCGAGACCTGCAGCAGGCGCTCGACCTCCGGCACGTCCGAGGCCATGGCGAAGAGCGCGACGACGTCGCCCTCCTCGATCCGGAGCGCGCCGTGGATCTTCATCATCCGGCCGTCCTTGAGCACGCCGCCGACCAGCACGCCTTCGGGGAAGGCGATGTCGCGGATCCGCTGCCCGGCGATCGGCGAGGTGCCGAGCACTTGCGCCTCGATCATCTCGGCCTCGGCGTCGCCGATCGAATATACGCCCCGCACCCGGCCATGGCGGATATGGCGCAGGATCGAGCTCACGGTGGTGGCACGCGGGTTGATGTAGGCGTCGATATCCATCGCCTGCATCAACGGCACCAGCGTGGGATCGTTGACCAGACAGATCGCCAGCGGGCAGCCGAGCGCCTTGGCGCGCACGCTGGCCAGCAGGTTGGTCTTGTCGTCGTCGGTGACCACGAGCACGGCGTCGGCGGTACCGATCTGCGCCTCCTCAAGGAGCGCCGCGTCGAGACCGTCGCCGTTGAGCACGATGGTCCGGTCGAGCTGATCGGCGGCGCGCTCGGCGGCGCCGCGATCCCTCTCGATCATCTTGACGCGCATCCGTTCGACCCGGCTTTCGAGCGCACGGGCGACGCCGAGGCCGACATTGCCGCCGCCGATCACCACGACGCGCTCCTGTTTGGCGTGGCGCTTGCCGAAGATCTCCAGCGTGCGCAGCATGTCGTCGGTATCGGTGAAGACATAGATCGAATCGCCGGGGAAGATCTGGTCCTCGGGGCTCGGCGCGAACAGCCGCCCGCGGCGGCGGATACCGACCACGATGGCGCGCAGCGTCGAGAACAGGTCGGTAAGCTGCCGCAGCGGCGTGTTGATCACCGGGCAGTCCTCGTCGATCGAGATGCCCAAAAGCTGGGCCCGGCCGTCGAGGAAGCTTTCGGCATCGAAGGCCTGGGGCGCGGCGAGCCGCTGCAGCGCCGCCTCCGCGACCTCCTTCTCGGGCGAGATCACCACGTCGATCGGCATGTGGTCGCGCCGGTAGAGGTCGGAATAGATCGCGTCGAGATAGGACTGCGCCCTGAGCCGCGCGATCTTGCGCTGGATCGAGAACACCGAATGGGCCACCTGGCAGGTGACCATGTTGACCTCGTCGCTATGGGTGGCGGCGATGATCATGTCGGCGTCGCGCGCGCCGGCGCGGTCGAGCACGTCGGGATAGCTCGCGAAGCCGGTGATCCCCTGCACGTCGAGCGTGTCGGTGGCCCGGCGCACGAGATCGGGGTTGCTGTCGACGACAGTGACGTCGTTGCGCTCGCCAGACAGGTGGCGGGCGATCTGCCAGCCGACCTGGCCCGCGCCGCAGATGATGACCTTCATCCCTGATCCCGGTCCTTTGGGGCGCGCCCGTGGCGGCGCTCATGCCGCCACGAAGTGCCAGAGCCGGAGGGGCCGGTCAATCAGTCCTCGACATGCGCGACTCGCGCGCCGGCCTTGGACGAGGTCACCACGCCCAAGCTCTTGAGCTTGCGGTGCAGCGCCGAGCGCTCCATGCCGACGAAAGCCGCGGTGCGGGAGATGTTGCCGCCGAAGCGGTTGATCTGGGTCAGCAGGTATTCCCGCTCGAACAGCTCGCGCGCCTCGCGGAGCGGCAGCGTCGCCAGCCCGCCCGACAGCACGACCCGGCCGTCATCCTTGTTCGGATCGTCTAGGCCCGGCAGCTCTCGTGCGGTGATCTCACCCGAGGAATCTCCAAGGATAAGAACGCGTTCGATGACGTTCTTCAACTGCCGCACATTGCCCGGCCAGAGCATGGTCTGCAGCAGCGCGCGGGCATCCTCGCCCAGCGGGCGCAGCGGCAGGCCCTGGCTCTTGTTCAGCTCGGCGATGAAGTGCTCGGCCAGGACCGGGATGTCCTCGCGCCGCTCCTCGAGGCCGGGCACGTGGATCGGCACGACGTTCAGGCGGTGGTACAGTTCTTGGCGGAAGGAGCCGGCGCGGATCGCCGCTTGCAGGTCGCGATTGGTCGAGGAGATCACACGAAGATCGACCTGCACCTTGCTGGAGCCGCCGACGCGCTGGAACGACTGGTCGACCAGCACGCGCAGGATCTTGGACTGGGTGCCGAGCGGCATGTCGGCCACTTCGTCGAAATAGATCACGCCGCCATTGGCCTGCTCGAGGAGGCCCGGCTCGATCCCCTTTTCGGCGCTCTCGCGGCCGAACAGCACCTCTTCCATCCGCTCCGGCTCGATGGTGATCGAGTTGACGGTGACGAAGGGGGCGTCGGCCCGGTTGGAATTCGCGTGGATGTAGCGCGCCGCGATCTCCTTGCCCGACCCCGGCGAGCCGGTCAGCATCACCCGCCCGTTCGAACGCGTCACCTTGTCGAGCTGGCTGCGCAGCGAGCGGAAGGCCGCGCTCTCGCCCAGCATCTCGGCCGGCGGCGCGTCGCCGCGCTTGAGCTCGCTGTTCTCGCGCCGCAGCCGCGAGGTCTCCATCGCCCGCTTGATCACCACCAGGAGCTGGTCGATGTTGAACGGCTTCTCGATGAAGTCGTAGGCGCCCTGCTTGATCGCCGCGACCGCGATCTCGATGTTGCCGTGGCCCGAGATGATCACGATCGGGATGCCGGGATGGTCGCGCTTGACCGCCTTGAGGATGTCGATCCCGTCCATCTGGCTGTCCTTGAGCCAGATATCGAGGATCATCAGCGCCGGCGGCTGGTCTTCGATCGCGCTCATGCATTCATCGGAGGTGCCGGCGAGCCGGGTGGAATAGCCCTCGTCGCGCAGGATGTCCGAGATCAGTTCCCGGATGTCGCGTTCGTCGTCGGTAATCAGGATGTCGGTCATCTCTCGCCTCATGCTGTTGCCTGCAATGCCGGTTTCCCGGTCTTCTCGATGTCCCCCGATTCGCCATGACCCATGCGCAGCACCGGCAGGGTGATGACCGCCATGGCGCCCTTGTGGGCGCCCTCCTCGAAGGCTGGCGCGTCGACGAGGACAAGGCTTCCGCCATGCTCCTCGATGATCTTCTTGACGATGGGCAGGCCGAGGCCGGTGCCCTTGTCGCGCGTCGTCACGTAGGGTTCGAACAGTTTGGCCCGGTCCTCGGGCAGACCGATGCCGTTGTCGGCGATGGTGATGCGCGCATCGTTCTCCGACGCCTCGAGCCGGACCCGGATCGTCGGAACCAGCCCCTCGGGCGCGCCGCGCTCGACCAGCGACTCGATCGCCTCGCCGGCGTTCTTCATCAGGTTGGTCAGCGCCTGGGTGATCATCGTCGCGTCGATATCGGCCGGCAGGCTGCCATGCGACAGCTCGACCTCGAAGCGCACATCGGGCTGGCCCACCTCCTGCAACGTCACCGCGTCGCGCAGCAGCGCCACCAGATCGTTGGGGCTCCGGTCGGGCTCGGGCATGCGGGCGAACTTGGAAAACTCGTCGACGATTCGCCGCAGGTCGCCGGTCTGGCGCACGATCACCTCGGTCATCGAGCTCAGCGCCTGCGCGTCGGCCTCGCCGAGCTGGCGGCCGAATTTGCGCTGGATGCGCTCGGCCGAGAGCCGGATCGGCGTCAGCGGGTTCTTGATCTCGTGCGCGATGCGCCGCGCCACGTCGCCCCAGGCCGCCATGCGCTGCGCGCTCACCAGGTCGCTGACGTCATCGAAGGCCACCACGTAGCCTTCGAGCGCGCCGTCATCGGCGCGGCGCGGCGCCATCCGCACCAGAAGGGTCTCCTGCGCGCCGCCCCGGAGCAGCCGGACCTGCTCCTGCACGCTGTCGCGCTCCTCGCCGCACAGCGCTTCGAAGAGCGGCTCGAACTCGGGCACCAGCTGCGCCAGCGTCGTGCCCTCGGACAGCGTCTCGATCCCCAGCAGACGCAGCGCCGAGCGGTTGGCGAAATCGACCCGCCCGCTGGCGTCGAGGCCGACCACGCCGGAGGTCACCGAGCCCAGCACGCTGTCGAACAGCCGCCGCCGCGCCTCGATCTGGCGGGTGTTGTCGAGCAGCCGGTCGCGCTGGACCTTCAGCTCGGTGGTCATCTGGTTGAAATAGGTGCCGAGCTGGGCGATCTCGTCGTCGCCCTCCTCCTCGATCACCCGCACGTCGAGATCGCCGGATCCGACCCGCTGGGAGGCTGCGACCAGCCGACCGACCGGCTTGGACAAACGCTCGGCGAACCACAGGCCGAGCCAGATCGCAGCGAGGATCAGGATCACCGCGAAGCCCAGATAGAGCAGCCCGAACTCGAACAGAAGGCGGCCGCGCTCGGCCTCGAGCTGCTTGTAGAGCTCGACCGTTTCCTGGGTGTCGTCGAGCAGCGCGAGAATGCCGCCATCGACCTCGCGGGTGACATAGAGGAACCGGTCGGTGAAGGCCGAGAGCGGGATCAGGGCCCGGAACTCGTTGTTGGTCCAGTCCTCGATGATGGCGATGCCGCGGGAGTTGGCGCGGCGGAAGGTCTCGGCCGCCGGCCGCTCGTAGTCGAACTCGTAGCTGCGGGCGCCACGGGCGCGGATCTCGCCCGCGCCGTCGATCACATAGGCCTCGGTCAGCCCGCGCTCGATCTGGCCCTGCACCCGACCGAGCGCCTGACGCACCTCGCCATCGGACAGGAAGGGCTGGGCCTGCCGCTCCGAATTGAGAAACGCCGCCAGCTCGAGCCCGTCGCGCGACAGGTCCTGGCGATGCTCTTCCTCATAGGCCTGCGCGGCCGTGAGCGAGGCGCCCAGAACGGTGCGCACCCGCTCCGAGAACCAGCCTTCGAGGCCGACATTGATGGTCAGGACCGAGAACACCGCAACCAGAACGGTCGGGATCAGCGCGATCAGCGCGAACACCCCGGTCAGCCGCAGGTGCAGCCGCGAGCCGGCCGAGCGCGCGCGCCGGTCCGAGATCATCCGCGCCACGCGGAACGACACCAGTGCCGCGACCAGCAGCGTGTAGACGAGGTCGGCCAACAGGACGAGGCGCAGCAGCGGCGAACTCGCGCCCTGGTCGAGCGGACCCAGCACCCAGAAGGTCGCCACCGCCAGCAACGGGCCGAGCACCACCAGCGACAAGGTCGCAGCGTTCTGCACCCGCCGCTGGCGCCGCCAGCGCGCTACACGCGAGAATCGGGAGGTCGATAGCCGCCTCAAACGCCCTGCCCCATTGATGGGAACGCAAGTTCCGCAACCTCATTGCCGTGATCTCGCCCCGGTGCTGAGACCGGGGGGTCACGGTTCTGTTGCGGTTTTACATCAACTTGCGGCGTCGTGTCACGCGAATATCGAGGTCCGTGATTTTCTTGCGGAGCGTGTTCCGGTTGATGCCCAGAAGATCAGCACATTTCGCCTGGTTACCGCCGGTCGCGTCGAGCGCGATCTCGATCAGTGGCGTCTCAATCTCCTTGAGAATCCGCTGGTAGAGGCCCACCGGCGGAAGCTGGCCGCCATGCAGGTCGAAATAGCGGCGCAGATGCCGCTCGACGCTGGCCGAAAGCTTCTCGCCCTCGCCGCCGCCGCGCAGCGGCTCGGCCGCGGGCTGACCGCCGAGGACCGATTCCACGTCGGTTCGGGTGATCTCCTCCTCGGAGGAGGTCACCACCAGCCGCCGCATCGCGTTCTCGAGCTGACGCACATTGCCGGGCCAGGAATAGGCGCGGATCATTTCCGTGGCCTGCGTCGACAGCCGACGCGGGCCGAGCCCGTCCCGCTCGGCCCGGACGAGGAAGTGCTCGGCCAGAAGCGGGATGTCGTCGACCCGCTCCCGCAGGCTCGGCACCTCGATGGTGACGCCGGCGAGGCGGTAGTAGAGATCCTCGCGGAAATCTCCCGCCTCGATCCGCTGGGCCAGATCGCCCTGCGAGCTGGCCATGATCCGCGGCGCGCTGTCGCCCATCGCGTCGAGCATCCGCACGATCCGGGCTTGCGCCTCGCCGTTCAGATCGCCGACCTCGTCGAACAGGATCGAGCCGCCGCGCGCCCGGCTCAGCACCGCGCCGGGGCCGTCCATGCCGGTCAGGTCGCTGGCCGAAACGGTGACGAAGGGCAGCGACCGGCGGTCGGAAAAATCGTGGATCGCCCGCGCGATGAGGGATTTTCCGGTGCCGCTCTCGCCGGTGATCAGCACCGGCAACGCGGTGTTCATCACCCGCGCCACCAGCCGGTAGAGTGCCTGCATCGCCTGCGTGCGCCCGACCAACGGCAGATCGCCGCCAGCCGCGCTGTCGGGCGTGGTTTCGCGCGGTGCCGGGGCGCGCCGCTTGGTCTCGAGCGCGCGACCGGCCCGCTTCATCAGGTCCGGCAGGTCGAAGGGTTTGGGGAGATAGTCATAGGCCTCGGCCTCGGCCGCTTGGATCGCCGTCATGATCGTGTTCTGCGCCGAGATCACGATCACCGGCAGTCCCGGCCGGGCCTCGGCGATCTTGGGCAGCTGCTCGATGCCGTTGCCGTCGGGCATGACGACGTCGGAGATGACGAGGTCGCCCTTTCCTTCCTCTACCCAACGCATCAGCGTCACCAGCGACGAGGTGGCATGTACCTTGCAGCCCGCGCGCGTCAGCGCCTGGGTCAGCACGGTGCGGATGGTGCGGTCGTCATCGGCGACCAGGATCGTTCCGTCCATCAGTTCTCTCCGCTCGGGGGGTCGTCATTGGCGCGCGGCAGCGAGATCCGGAACACGGTGCGGCCCGGATCGGAATCGACCGAGATCCAGCCGCCATTCTCGGCCACCAGCTTGGAGACAAGCGCGAGGCCGAGACCGGTGCCGTTCTCGCGGCCCGACACGAAAGGCTCGAACACCTCGGCCGCGATTTCCGGCGGCAGGCCGGGGCCGTCATCCTGGATCTCGATCTGCAGCGGGAGCCGCGCGTGGCTGCCATCGGGCTGGCGGACCCGCAGCGACGGCTCGTAGAAGCTGCGCAGCCGGATCGTGCCGCCGGGGCGGCCGGCCTCGCAGGCGTTCTTGACGAGGTTCAGCACCACCTGCAGCAGCTGGTCGCTATCGACCTGGGCGCGCGGCAGCGAGGGGTCGTAGTCCTCGACGAACTGCATATGCGCGCCGAAGCCCACCGTGGCCGATTGCCGGGCGCGGTCGAGCACGTCGTGCACGTTGACCGGGCGCCGCGCGGGCGGGCGCAGATTTCCGAACTGCTCGACCTGTTCGAGCAGCTTCACGATGCGGCGGCTTTCCTCGACGATCAGGTCGGTCAGCTCGCGATCCTCGGCCGAGAGCCCCATCGACAGCAGCTGCGCCGCGCCGGTGATGCCCGCCAGCGGGTTCTTGATCTCGTGGGCCAGCATCTCGGCCATGCCGATCGCCGATTTCGCGGCCTTGCCGGTGGCCTGATGCTGGGTCAGCCGATGCGCCATCTCGCGCGGCGAGATCATCATCAGCATCTTCGACTCGCTGCCCATCAGCGGTGCGAACAGAAGCGAGCACTGGACCGGCCCGCGATCGCCCGAGCCAACATCGACGTCGTTGACGAAGAGCGAACTGCGCTGCGCCCGGGCCCGCGCGAAGGCCTCTTCGAGCTGGGCATCGGTCTTGACCCGGTCCCAGACCCAAGCGCCCTGCAGCGCACGCTGCGAGAAGTTGAGGAACAGCTCGGCGGCGGAGTTTGCATCCGCGATGCTGTCATCCCCCGCCAGCAGCAGCGCCGGCACCGGCAGCGAGTTCCACAGGGCGGTGTCGAGGATCATGCCGCCCGCCTTTCGCCGTCGAGCGCCAGCGGCAGCGTCGTGAGAACCCGCTCCGGCTCGGCGGTCAGGACTTCGCGTCGCAACGCCTCGGGCGTGCCGGCCTCGTCCATGTACCAGCCCAGATGCTTGCGCCCGACGCGACCACCGAGCGCCTTGCCATAAAACCTCAGCACCGCCTCGTAATGAGTTGAAACCATGTCGATAAATTCGGAATCATTCGGCACGTTCGGCGGCCGGGTTCCGGTCAGGTCGGCGCGGATCACGGCCGGCATCCAAGGCCGCCCCTGCGCGCCGCGCCCGATCATCACCCCCGCCGCGCCCGAACGGTCGAGCGCCAGCCGCGCGCTGGCGGGATCTGTGATGTCGCCATTCGCGATCACCGGGATCGACACCGCCTCGCGCACCCGTGCGATCGCTGCCCAATCGGCCGATCCCTTGTAGAACTGGCACCTCGTGCGGCCATGGATCGTCACCATCCGCACCCCCGCCGCCTCGGCCCGCCGCGCGATCTCGGGCGCGTTGAGCAGATCGTCGTCCCAGCCCAGCCGGGTCTTGAGCGTGACCGGAACCGACACCGCGCCGACCACCGCCTCGATCAGGCGCAGCGCGTGGTCGGGGGTCTTCATCAGCGCCGAACCAGACAGCCCGCCGGTCACCTTCTTGGCCGGGCAACCCATGTTGATGTCGATGATCTTCGCGCCGTTGGCCTCGACCATGCGCGCGGCCTCGGCGATCCAGTAGGGATCGCGGCCCGCGAGCTGCACCGCCGTATCGGCGCGGCCATAACCCAGCTCGGCGCGCTCCCGCACGCCCGGCTTGGCCTGCACCATCTCCTGGCTGGCCACCATCTCGGACACCACCCACCCCGCGCCGAAGGAGGCGACGAGTTCGCGGAACGGCAGGTCGGTGATCCCCGCCAACGGCGCCAGCGCCACGGGGGCGTCGATGATCGTGCCGGAGCCGAGATCGATGGGGGTAAGGGGGGCGGGTGTCATTTGCCTAAAACCTGTGCGTCTGGGTCCGATCTACGGAGCGGCGCCATGCGTCACAATCGCCAGGCGTGTGCAACTGCCACAGCATATCGCGTTTGCATAAAAAATGTGCAGCAATCTGCTGGAAAGGATGGAATTGCGCCGTCCCGAGGCAGCCCCTACACAAGCCCGAGCGCCGCGTGAAGGAGACGATGTGAGCGATAGCCCTGCCCCTGCCAATGCCGGCGCCGCCGTGATCATCGTCGCCGCCGGTCGCGGCCGCCGGGCCGGTGGCGAGTTGCCCAAGCAATGGCGCGATCTCGGCGGCCGCAAGGTTCTGGCGCGTACACTCGATGCGTTTGCCGGGCTGGGACCGATCTGCCTCGTGCTGCACCCGGATGAAATCGGCCGCTATCCCGAGATCGAGGCCGCGGCCGATCTGGTGGTGCCGGGCGGCGCCGAGCGGGCGCTGTCGGTCCGCGCCGGGCTCGAGGCGCTCGCCGATCGCCCTCCCGCTAGGGTGCTGATCCACGACGCCGCGCGCCCGCTGGTGCCGCGGGGCGTGATCGAGGCGGTGATCACCGCTCTCGACCACAACCTGGCCGCCGCGCCGGGCCTCGCGGTGACCGACGCGCTGTGGCGCGTCGCCGACGGCGCCGTGGTCGACGCCCCGTCGCGCGAGGGGCTGGCGCGGGCGCAGACGCCGCAGGGCTTCGATTTCGCCGCGATCCTCGCCGCGCACCGTGCTCATGACGGCCCGCCCGCCGCCGACGACGTCGCGGTCGCCCGCGCCGCGGGGCTTGCGGTCGCGGTCGTCGCGGGCCACGAGAACAACGTGAAGATCACCGGGCCGGAGGATTTCTCCCGCGCCGAGAGGATATTGGGGTGCGACATGGATGTGAGAACGGGCAACGGCTTCGACGTGCACGCCTTCGAGCCGGGCGAGAGCCTGTGGCTCTGCGGCGTGGAGATCGCGCATGACCGCGGCCTCAAGGGCCATTCGGATGCCGATGTCGGCATGCACGCGCTGACCGACGCCATCTACGGCGCCATGGCGCATGGCGATATCGGCCAGCACTTCCCGCCGTCGGACCCGCAGTGGAAGGGCGCCCGTTCGGAGGTGTTCCTGTCGCATGCCGCCGACCTCGCCCGGGTCGAGGGTTTCGCCATAACCCATTGCGACGTCACCCTGATCTGCGAGCGTCCCAAGATCGGCCCGCATGCCGAGAAGATGCGCGCGGAACTCGCGCGGATCATGCAGATCGAGCCGGGCCGGGTCAGCGTCAAGGCGACCACATCCGAGCGTCTGGGCTTTCCGGGCCGCGAGGAGGGCATCGCCGCCATCGCCACGGCCACGCTGGTGAAGGCATGAGCCGGCTGATCGCCACGTTCTTCTACAGCGGCCTGATCCGCCCGGCCCCCGGGACTTGGGGCTCGCTTGCCGCCCTCGTCGCGGCGCTGCCGATCTACTGGATCGGCGGGCCGTGGCTGATGCTGGCGATGATCGCCCTCGCGCTGGCGGCGGGCTTCCCGGCCGCGCGGGCGGAGGCGGCCCGGTCGGGCGATCACGATCCAAGCCACGTTGTCATCGACGAGGTTGTGGGCCAGTGGATCGCGCTATGGCCGGTGCTGTTCGGTGCCGCCCATGTCGGCGCGCCGGTGCTCGACCTCTGGCCCGGCTGGATCGCGGCCTTCGGGCTGTTCCGCCTGTTCGACATCCTCAAGCCGGGCCTCGTCGGCCGGATGGACCGACGCGGCGACGTGACGGGCCTCATGATGGACGACGTGGTCGCCGGGATCTTCGCCGCCATCGGCGTCGTTATCCTCGCGGTGCTGGCGCATGGCGTGATGTTCCTCGGAGGCTGAGCATGGGCGACACGGCGAGACTGGTGAACGGGGCCCGCGAGGCCGGGCTCCGCGTGGCCACGGCCGAGAGCTGCACCGGCGGCATGGTCGCCGCCGCCATCACCGAAACGCCCGGCGCCTCAAACGTCTTCGACTGGGGCGTGGTCACCTATTCCAACGAGGCCAAGATGGCGCTGCTGGGCGTCTCCGCCGCCACGCTCGAGGCGCATGGCGCGGTCAGCGTCGAGGTTGCGCAGGAGATGGCGGAAGGTGCGCGCGAGCGCTCCGGCGCCGACATCGCCGTCTCGATCACCGGCATCGCCGGCCCCGGCGCCTCGGAGCACAAGCCCGAGGGGCGCGTCTGCTTTGGCGTCGCGACCGCCGCGGGCTGCGAGACCGAGTTGGTTGAGTTCGGGGCGCGCGGCCGCGACACGGTGCGCAGCCTCGCGCGCGATCACGCCGTCGCGTTGGTGATCGGCGCGATCAAGGCTCAGGGCCGGTCGTAAAGCTCGTGCGCGCGGCGCTCGAAGGCGCGCACCACACGCTGCATCGCCTCGTTGAAGAACAGCCCCGCCGCGCCCTGCAGCAGCCGGTTGCGGAACTCGAAATCGACGTCGAAATGCACCTCGGCCCCGCCCTCGACATCGCGGAAGCTCCAATTGCTGACGAGGTGATGGAACGGCCCGTCGATGTATTCGGTGTGAATCTTCTTCTGCTCCGGCCAGAGCGTCACCCGGCTGGTGAAGCGTTCGCGGAACACCTTGAAGGAGATCACCAGATCCGCGAGCATCACCTCCTGATCGCCCTGCGGCGTCACCGACTTCACCCGCGCCGCCGCCGTCCAGGGCAGGAACTCGGGGTAATTCCCGACATCGGCCACGAGGTCGTACATCTGCTGCGCCGAATAGGGCAGCGTTCGGGTCTCGGAATGTGTCGGCATCTGGACTCCCTGATCTGCGCGACCATCTCGCCGCTGGCGGGGGCGAACGCAACCCCGCCGGCGCGCGGTCTGGGCACCGATCTGGAGCGCGGCCGGCCTGAGGAAAGGGCGAGATGAATATCCATTGGTTGCTCCGGCTGGCGCATTGGGCGCGTCACCCGCCATCGCCCGGCCGCGTCGCGCTGATCCTCGCCGTCATCCTCGCCTGTCTCGTTCTCCTCGGGATGGAGCGGATCTGGGGCTGGCCCGAGGCGCTCTCCGTCGCTCCGTCCGGGCGTGGCCCTCTGCTGCGCTGAACGCCTATGTGGCCACGACGAAATTTCTTTACCAATGCCTGCTTGCCGTTAGGGTAGTCGTGACGAGTTCAACCACAAGGAACGACATCATGATTCACCTTCGCCGCCCCGCAATCGCCGCCGCCGCGCTCGCGCTGCTGGCCGCTCCGCTCTCCGCCGAGGTCTTCGAGCCGAAAAAGGCGCAGGAACTGCGCGAAAGCCACATGAAGCTGATGGGCGCGCATCTTGGGGTGCTCGGCACCATGGCCAAAGGCGAGATGGAGTATGACGCCAATGTTGCCTCCGCCGCGGCCGAGGCGCTGGCCGGACTCGCGCAGGGCACGAACGGCAACTACTGGGTCGAGGGTTCCTCCACCGAGGATCTCGAGGACAGCCGCGCCCTGCCCGAGCTGTGGCAGGACATGGAAGATGTCGGCCAGAAGGCCGCGGCGCTGCGCGACGCCACGCAGGCGATGCAGGAGGCAGCCGGCACCGATCTCGCCGCGCTGCAAGGTGCGATGAAGTCGGTGGGCGACGCCTGCGGCGATTGCCACAAGGCCTATCGCAAACCCGAGGAATGATTGCTCGCGCCCTCGGCGCGGGGGCCGCGATCATCCTGCTCGGGGCGGCCGGGGTCTGGGTGATCACCGCCCCCGAGCCGCTGCCCGCCGCGATGATCGAAGGCCCGCCGGGTGACGCCCAGCGCGGCGCGGCGATCTTTGCGGCGGCCGGCTGCGCCGCCTGTCACATCGCGCCCGAGGCCGAGATCGACGATGCGCCGGTTCTGTCGGGCGGGCGCGCCTTCGCCTCACCCTTCGGCACCTTTCACGCGCCCAACATCTCGCCCTCGCCGCAAGGCGTGGGCGACTGGTCCGATGCCGAGATCATGGATGCGGTGATGCGCGGCGTGGCGCCCTCCGGGGCGCATTACTATCCCGCCCTGCCCTATACCGCCTACGCGCTGGTCGAGCCGCAGGACATGCGCGACCTGATCGCCCATCTCCGGACCCTGCCGCCTTCGGAGGCCGAGAGCCTGCCCCACGAGTTGCCCTTCCCGTTCTCGATCCGTCGCATGGTCGGCATCTGGAAGCGGCTGAACATGTCCGAGGACTGGACGTTGGAGGGCGAGATCTCGCCGCAGGCGACGCGCGGGCGCTACATCGCCGAGGCGCTGGCCCATTGCGGCGAATGCCACACGCCGCGCGGGCCCTTGGGCGGGCTCGACCGGAGCCGCTGGCTCGCAGGCGCCGAGAACCCCTCGGGCGACGGGCGCATCCCGAACATCACCCCGGCCGGTCTCGACTGGTCGGAGGAGGACATCGCCTATTACCTTGAGAGCGGCTTCACCCCGGATTTCGACACCGCCGGTGGCGAGATGGCGCTGGTGGTCGAGGAGATGGGCCGGCTGACCGCCGAGGATCGCGCCGCTGTGGCCGCCTATCTCAAATCGGTGCCGCCGGTCGAGTGACCGGCGGGCACGTTGACGGCGTCAGGCGCCCAGACGGGCCAGCCGCGCCGCGCGCAGCTGCGCGAAGTCATCGCCTGCGTGGTAGGACGACCGCGTGAGCGGCGTGGCGGAAACCATCAGGAATCCCTTGCCCCGCGCCGCCTTCTCGTAACTCGCGAACTCCTCGGGCGTGACGAAGCGATCCACGGCGTGATGCTTGGGCGTCGGCTGCAGGTACTGGCCGATGGTGAGGAAATCGATGTCGGCGGCGCGCATGTCGTCCATCACCTGATGCACGGACTGCTTGTTCTCGCCCAGCCCCACCATGATGCCCGACTTGGTGAACATCGACGGGTCGAGCTCCTTCACCCGCTGCAGCAGTCGCAGGGAATGGAAATAGCGCGCGCCTGGGCGCACCTCCGGGTAAAGGCCCGGCACGGTCTCGAGGTTGTGGTTGAACACGTCCGGCTTGGCCTCGACCACCACCTCGAGCGCGCCCGGCTTCGCCTTCAGGAAATCCGGCGTCAGGATCTCGATCGTGGTGCCGGGCGACTGGCGCCGCACGGCGCGGATCGTCTGGGCGAAATGCGCGGCGCCGCCATCATCGACATCGTCGCGATCGACCGAGGTGATGACGACGTGGTTGAGGCCGAGCTTCTTGACCGCATCCGCCACGCGGCCCGGCTCGAACACGTCGAGCGCGTCGGGGCGTCCGGTGGCGACGTTGCAGAAGGTGCAACCCCGGGTACAGATCTCGCCCATGATCATCATGGTGGCGTGACCCTGGCTCCAGCATTCGCCGACATTGGGGCAGCCCGCCTCCTCGCAGACCGTCACCAGCTTGTGCTCGCGCATGATGTCGCGGGTCTGCTTGTAGCCCTCGGATGTCGGCGCCTTGACCCGGATCCATTCCGGCTTCTTGGGCTGCGGCGCGCTGTCGGCGCGGCGCGCCTTTTCGGGGTGGCGGTCGCCGGGGATCTTCAGGTCGCGCACGGTCATGCCTTTCCTCTTGGCCTGACCGATACATATGCCCCTCGCGGCGTCCACGCAACGCAGCTTGGGCCCCGCGCATCCCGATTGCCGCAACCCTGCCATGCAGCGGCCGTTCAACGGCTTTGCGCCGCAACGCAGCATTGCGCCCCCCGGCATGATTTCCTAGACCCGGGCCGAACCTTCGAACCGACCAAGACAGGAGCATCCCATGCAGCCCGGCGCCCGTATCCCCGACGTGACCTTCCGCACCCGCGTGCGTGACGAGAGCCTCGGCGGCCCCAACCCCTTCCGCTGGGAAGAGCGCGACACGGCGTCCTATTTCGCGGGCAAGCGCGTGGTGCTGTTCTCGCTGCCCGGCGCCTTCACACCGACCTGCTCGACCTACCAGCTGCCCGGCTTCGAGAAGAACATCGAGGCGTTCCGCGCCCATGGCATCGACGCGATCTACTGCATGTCCGTCAACGACGCCTTCGTGATGAACCAGTGGGCCCGCGCGCAGGAGCTCGAGCATGTCGAGGTGATCCCCGACGGCTCCGGCGAGTTCACCCGCCGTGCCGGGATGCTGGTCCGCAAGGACAATCTCGGCTTCGGCCTGCGCTCCTGGCGCTATGCGGCGGTCATCAATGACGGCCGGGTCGAGGCGTGGTTCGAGGAGCCAGGCCTGTGCGACAACCACCCCGAGGATCCCTATGGCGTGTCGTCGCCCGAGAACCTGCTGAAGTACCTTGACGAGGCGTCGCGCGAAGCCGCCGCCTGATCCGTCACGCGCAGACGGCGCGGGCCGAGTCCAGAAGCTCGGCCCCCGCCTCCCCCAAAAGCGCCGCCAGCGGCGCGACCCAGCCGTCGTCGCCCCCCGCGCGCCGGATCAGCGCCAGTTCCCGGGCGGGCTCCGGATCGGCGAAGCGGCGCAGTGCCAGCCCCGGCGCGGCCGCCGTCTCGGCCCTCAGCGCGATCTCGGGCAGCAGCGTCAGCCCGAACCCCTCGGCCACCAGCCCGGTCAACGTCGCCAGCGACGAGGCGCCCAGATCGACGCGTCCCCGCCCCCTGAGCCCGCAGACCTCCAGCGCCTGATCGGCAAGGCAGTGCCCCTCGTCGAGCAGCAGCAGCTGGTCCGGCGCCAGCGCGTCCGGCCGCAGCGCCGAGCGCCCCTCCGCCCAGCGCGCCAGCCGCCCCGGGGTCCCGGCCAGAACGAAGCGATCGGTGATCAGCGGCGTCACCGCGAGGTTCGGCTCGGCCACCGGCAGCGCCGCGACCATCGCGTCGATCCGCCCGGCCTCGAGATCGGCCAGCAGCGCCTCGGTCTGGGCCTCGCGCACCCGGATATCGAGCGTGAGGTCTCGCGCCCTGAGCCGGGTCAGCGCCAATGGCAGCAGGTAGGGCGCCACCGTCGGGATCACCCCGAGTCTGAGACGCCCCGACAGGCCCCGCGTCATCCGGGCCGCGCGTTCGAGATCCGCGACCTCGGCCATGATCCGGCGCGACCTCTCCAGCACCTCGCGCCCAGCGCGGGTGAGCCGGACCCCGCGCGGCAACCGCTCGACCAGCTCGACGCCGAGGATCGTCTCCAGCTCCTTGATCTGCTGGCTCAGCGCCGGCTGGGTGACATGCACGATCTCGGCGGCGCGGCCGAAACCGCCGGTCTCGGCCAGCGCCACGAAGTAGCGCAATTGTTTGAGTGATGGATTCATGGCGAACCGATAACGTCAGCTTATGGCAAAGGCCAGAAAATCCGATTTTGCCTTTGCCTCCCCCCGGGCCATATTCCGCCCCGAAGCCAATCCCGGAGGACAGCCATGACCGATCGCCCCCGCCTCACGACATCCGCAGGCGCGCCCGTCGCCGACAACCAGAACGCCAAGACCGTCGGACCCCGCGGCCCCGTCCTGCTCGAGGACTACCAGCTGATCGAGAAGCTCGCGCACCAGAACCGCGAGCGCATCCCCGAGCGCGTCGTCCACGCCAAGGGTTGGGGCGCCTATGGCACCCTGCGCGTCACCGAGGACATCACCAAGTACTCCCGCGCCGCGGTGTTCAAGCCGGGCACCGAGACCGAGATGCTGGCCCGCTTCTCCACCGTGGCCGGTGAACAGGGCGCGGCCGATGCCGAGCGCGACGTGCGCGGCTTCGCGCTGAAGTTCTATACCGAGGAAGGCAACTGGGACCTCGTGGGCAACAACACGCCCGTGTTCTTCGTGGCCGACCCCTACAAGTTCCCGGACTTCATCCACACCCAGAAGCGGCACCCCAAGACCAACCTGCGTTCCGCCACCGCGATGTGGGACTTCTGGTCGCTCTGCCCCGAAAGCCTGCACCAGGTGACCATCCTGATGTCGGATCGCGGCCTGCCGCAGACGCCGATGCACATGAACGGCTACGGCTCGCACACCTTCTCGCTGTGGAACGACCAGGGCGAGCGGTTCTGGGTGAAGTTCCACTTCAAGACCCAGCAGGGCCACAAGCACTTCACCAATGACGAGGCGGTGCAGGTCATCGGCAAGAGCCGCGAGACCTACCAGGAGGCGCTGTTCGGCACGATCGCCAATGGGCATTTCCCGAAATGGGACATGTTCATCCAGGTGATGCCCGAGATGGAAGCGATCGAGTTCGAGAAGAAGACCGGCTGGTCGGCTTTCGACCTCACCAAGGTCTGGCCGCATGGTGACTACCCGCTGATCAAGGTCGGCGAGATGGAACTTAACAGGAACGCCGAGAACTACTTCACGGAAATCGAGCAGTCGGCCTTCAACCCGTCCAACGTGGTGCCGGGCATCGGCTTCTCGCCGGACAAGATGCTGCAGGGCCGTCTGTTCTCCTACCCGGACGCGCATCGCTACCGGATCGGCACGCATTACGAGAGCCTCGAGGTCAACAAGCCGAAATGCCCGGTGCATCACTACCACCGCGACGGCACCATGCCGTTTGGCCTGCGCACCAACCCCGACGCCTATTACGAGCCGAACTCCTTCGGCGGGCCGGTCGAGGATCCGTCGGTGGCCGAGCCGCCGCACCGCTACGAGGGTGAGGTCGGCCGCTACGACTTCCGTTCGGAGGCGGACCACTACAGCCAGCCGCGCGCGCTGTTCAACCTGTTCGACGACGGCCAGAAGAGCCGCCTGTTCTCGAACATCGCCACCGCGATGACCGGCGTGCCGAAGGAGATCATCGATCGCCAGCTGGCGCATTTCGACAAGGTCGACCAGGCCTATGGCGACGGCATCCGCGCGGCGCTCAAGCAGCAGCACACCGAGAACGTCGGCGTCGACACCAGCCACGCCGCCGAGTGAACGGCTGACATCACCGGACTTGCAGACGGCGGCGGGGAAACCCGCCGCCGTTTTAATTCCATTGCCAGTTGCACGGGGCGCGCGCAGCATCCGCCACGTGTCATCAGCGATCGGAATCACCCGAAATGACTCCTGCAACGATCTACGGCTTTGCCCCGGCCTTCGGCCTGCCGACCTCGGGGCCCTTCACCCTAAAGCTTTTGGCCTGGTGCCGGCTCAACGGGGTGCCCTTCGAGTTCAAGGTCGAGAACAACCCCGGCAAGGGTCCGCTGAAGAAGAGTCCCTGGGCCGAGATCGACGGCGAAACGGTGGCCGACAGCGACGTGATCATCGCGCGCCTCGCCGCGCGCCACGACGTGCCGCCTCCCGCCATCGACACCGCTCCGGCGGCTGCCGGGCGCGCCTGGAAGATGGCCGCCGAGGAGGGGCTGCACCAGATCTACGAGCACGAGCTGATCATGCTGCCGGAGGGGTCGGCCTGGTTCCGCGACTTCCTGCGCGCCGACATGCCGGCGCCGATCGCGGCGCTGGCCCATGCCGCCTTTCGCCGCTCGCTGGGCCGGCAGCTCCACGCGCGCGGCATGACCCGGCTGGGGCCCGAGGGGATCACGGCGCGCGGCCGCGACCTGCTCGACGCGCTCGACCTGTGGCTCGGCGTGCACGACTTCATCGAAGGACCGGCGCCCGGCATCGCCGACGCTACGCTCTACGGGATGCTGGCGCCGATGCGGCGCTGGTCGATGCAAACCCCGGTCGCCCGTCACGCGCGCGGCCTCCCGGCGATCGCCGCATGGGACGAGGAGCTGACACGCCGCTGCGGCTTTGCCGCCGGCTAGCCGATCATCTCGCCGCCCCCCGTGGCGTCGTAATGGCGCCTGAGCCGCTGCAGGGCGATGCGGAGCACGATCTTGCCCGAGCGCGCCGACCAGCCCATGCGCCGCTCGAGGCTCTCCATCCCCTCGAGGTGACAGCAGCAGCTCAGCGCCACGTCCCCCAGCCCCGGGCCGAGATCGTCGAGCGCCGCGGCCAGCCGCTCGCGCGCGGCGCTGGGCGGCTGGCGTGACCCGGTCCCGCCGCTGCAGCCGCCGGTGAGAAAGCGCGACCAGTCCTGCGTCGCCCGCGGCCCGATCTGGGCCAGCTCGAAATCCTCGCGCAGCCGCTCGCCGGCGGCGACCAGCGCCCGGTCGAGAAACGGCCGCCCGTCGCGGTCCCGGCGCCGGGCCAGCAGGGTCAGCGGCCCGTCGGCAACGGCCGGGCGGGCAGCGCCGGGAGCGGGGGCGAAGCTTGCGCCGGCCTCGGCAAAGCCCGCAGGTGCCTCGGTCTCGCGCAGTGCCGCGCGCCCGGCCGCGGTGATCCGGTAGCGCGCCACCCGCCCCTCTTCGGCGCGCGCCGCGATCCAGCCGCGCAGCGCCAGCGCCTCGGCCACCGGCCGGTCAAGGCGGGCCAGCCGCTGGGTCGCGCCGTCCGGCGTCTCGCGGATCACCGCCGCCACCGGCAGGTCCGGCGCCACGGCCAGCACCGCATCGGGCTCGGCCAGCCGCCGCAGCACCCGCATGGTCTGTGCCGTGGTCGTGTCGTCGCGGGCCGTGCCCGATCCCATGCGCGCGTGACGGGTCATCGGAACCTCCCTCGGTGTGACGGATCTGTAGTCGCGCGACAGCCGTCGCAGCGCCGCGTCGACCAGCGGGTCGTCGCGTCGGCTTTCGAGATTGCGGACCTGGCGCAGCACGGTCGAGGCATGCACCGCCGCGCGCCGTGCCAGCACCCGGATCGGCGCGCCGCCCTCCACATGATCGAGATAATGCCGCACCGCGGGCGGCAGCCAACCCGGCAGCGGCCCCGCCACGACGCGTGCAGGTGCTTCGTCTTCGACAGGCGGCGCCGGCCGTCCTACCGGCCCCGCCCTGACATCCCCAAGTCTCGCGGTCCCAACTTTCGTTTGCCCTTGGTTACCGAAGGATTAACCACACTTCGGCCGCGTTCAGCTTGGTTGAAGTATCCCAAACAAGGCTGAAGCCACCGCGCGTAGCAGGGCCGCGTCACGCAACGCGGCCCGGGGCGTGAGACAAGGGGTCTGCCAACACAGCCTGTCAGGGAGAAGAGCCATGCTGGAACCGATGAGCCGGATTGCCGCGCTGCGGCGCCCTCAGATCCTGGTCGATGCCGCGCGTTTCGGGATCGACCAATACGACCGTGCCCGGCTGTTGCCGCGGCTGATCGGTCCCGGTCCCTGCGGCCCGGCGCGGGCGGTCACGCTGCTGCTCGACCGCGAGGCCGAACAGGAGCAGCGCCGCCGCGCCGGGACGGGCGATTACCGCCCGGCCCGGCATGTCGAGCTGATCGTCGCACTGATGGCCGAGGCGCGGCTGTGGCGCGCCGCGCGGCCTAGCTGAAGCTGTCGCTCATCGAGGCCTTGCGTTTCTCGACATACTCAGTGAGCCGCTGCGCGATTTCGGGGTCGAGCGGCGGTTGCCGGTAGTCGCCCAGGAGTTTGGCCACCCGCGCCGAGGCGAGCGTCTGGGTGTCGCGCGCGCCCTCCTCGTCCCAGGTCTCGAAGGGCTTGTAGTCGAAGGCCTCGGAGCGCCAGAAGGCGGTCTTGAAGTTGGCCTGGGTGTGGGCGCAGCCGAGGTAATGCCCGCCGGGGCCCACCTCGCGGATCGCGTCCATCGCCTGCATCTCCTCGGAGACGTCGACGCCCTTTGCCATCTGGTGAAGCGCGCCGAGCTGGTCGGCATCCATCACGAACTTCTCGTAGGAGGCGACGAGACCGCCTTCGAGCCAACCGCAGGCGTGCAGCATGAAGTTGACGCCGGACATCAGCCCCATGTTCAGGCTGTTGGCGCTCTCGTAGCCGGCCTGGGCGTCGGGCAGCTTGGAGCCGCAGAAGGCCCCGGCAGAGCGGTAAGGCAGCCCCATCCGCCGCGCCAGCTGGCCCATGCCATAGGTGATCAGCGAGGCCTCGGGCGTGCCGAAGGTCGGCGCGCCGGAATTCATGTCGATCGAGGTGACGAAGGCGCCGACGATCACCGGCGCGCCGGGCCGCACGAGTTGGGAATAGGCCACGCCCGCCAGCGCCTCGGCCAGCACCTGGGTCAGCGTGCCCGCGACCGAGACCGGCGCCATCGCGCCGCCGACGATGAAGGGCGAGATGATGCAGGCCTGGTTGGCCTTCGCATAGACCTCGAGCGCGCCCATCATGATACCGTCGAAGGTCAGCGGGGAGTTGATGTTGATCAGCGAGGTCATCACCGTGTTCTCGGCGACGAACTCCTTGCCGAACAGGATCTCGCACATCTCGACGCAGTCCTGCGCCCGCTCGGGCGCGGTGACCGACCCCATGAAGGGCTTGTCGGAATAGACCATGTGCGCGAGCAGCATGTCGAGATGGCGCTTGTTCACCGCGACGTCGGTCGGCTCGCAGACCGTGCCGCCGGAATGGTGCAGCCATTTCGACATGTAGCCGAGCTTCACGAAATTCCGGAAATCCTCGATCGTGGCGTAGCGACGGCCGCCTTCGGCGTCGCGCACGAAGGGCGGGCCATAGACCGGGGCCAGCACGAGGTTGCGGCCGCCGATCTCGACGTTGCGGGCGGGGTTGCGCGCGTGCTGGGTGAAGGTCGCGGGCGCCGTGGCGCAGAGCTTGCGCGCCAGCCCGCGCGGGATGCGCACCCTTTCGCCATCGACATGCGCCCCGGCCTGCCGCCAACGCTCTAGCGCCTCCGGATTGTCCGAGAACACCACGCCGATCTCCTCGAGAACGGTTTCGGCATTGGCCTCGATCACCTCGATCGCCCGGGCGTCGAGCACCTCGTAATCGGGGATGTTGCGCTCGATGAAGCGCGCGGTCTCGACGCTCACGGCGGTGCGCTCGGCGCGTCGCGCGGCGCCTCCGCCCGACCGCCCGCGTCGCCCTGCCCGCTCTCCGGCCATCTGTGCCGCTTCCGTCATCGCCCGCTCCCGTGATGCGTCCTCATCTCGTCATAGCCGGGCCGCCGTCGCCCGCTTGGCCGGATTGCGCCGCCTCAGACGCGAAAGCGACATCGCCACCGCCGGGGGACGGTTTTTCGAGGCCGACGCCTCTTGCGCGATGAGCCGCCCGGGCCTATGCGCAGGGCCATGACCGAGCATAGCCAACAGCACCAGCGCCTTCTCATCGTGGATTTCGGCTCCCAGGTGACGCAGCTCATCGCGCGTCGGCTGCGCGAGCTGAACGTCTATTGCGAGATCCATCCCTTCAACGCGGTGGACGAGGCCTTCCTCGACCGCTTCGAGCCGCAGGCGGTGATCCTGTCGGGCGGCCCCGCCAGCGTGCCCGACGAGGGCAGCCCGCGCCCGCCGATGCGGGTGTTCGAGCTGGAGGTTCCGGTTCTGGGCATCTGCTACGGCCAGCAGGTGATGATGCAGATGCTGGGCGGCGAAGTGCTGCGCGGCGACGGCACCGCCGAGTTCGGCCGCGCCTATGTCGAGCCCGAGGGCGAGGCCACCGACCTGCTGCGCGGCTGGTTCCTCGAAGGCCGCGAGCAGGTCTGGATGAGCCATGGCGACCACGTCTCCAAGCTGGCGCCTGGCTTCGCGGTCTGCGGCACCTCGCCGGGTGCGCCCTATGCGATCACCGCCGATCTGGAGCGCCGCTTCTACGCGGTGCAGTTCCACCCGGAGGTGCACCACACCCCGAACGGCAAGACCTTCCTCGAGAACTTCCTGCACATCGCGGGCTTCACCGGCGACTGGACCATGGGCGCTTATCGCGAGGAGGCGATCCGCCTGATCCGCGAGCAGGTGGGCGACCAGAAGGTGATCTGCGGCCTTTCGGGCGGCGTCGACAGCTCGGTCGCGGCGGTGCTGATCCACGAGGCGATCGGCGATCAGCTGACCTGCGTCTTCGTCGATCATGGCCTGCTGCGCGAGGGCGAGGCCGAGCAGGTCGTGACGATGTTCCGCGACCACTACAACATGCCGCTGATCCACGCGCAGGAGCAGGACCTGTTCCTCGACGCGCTGGAGGGGGTCTCCGATCCCGAAGTGAAGCGCAAGACGATCGGCAAGCTGTTCATCGACGTGTTCCAGAAGCACGCCTCCGAGGTCGGTGGTGCCACCTTCCTCGCGCAGGGCACACTCTACCCTGACGTGATCGAGAGCGTCAGCTTTTCGGGTGGGCCGAGCGTGACCATCAAGAGCCACCACAATGTCGGCGGCCTGCCGGAGAAGATGGGCCTGAAGCTCGTCGAGCCGCTGCGCGAGCTGTTCAAGGACGAGGTCCGCGCGCTCGGCCGCGAGCTCGGCCTGCCCGACAGCTTCATCGGCCGCCACCCCTTCCCTGGGCCCGGCCTCGCGATCCGCTGCCCCGGCGAGATCACCCGCGAGAAGCTCGCCATCCTGCGCCGCGCCGACGCGGTGTTCATCGATCAGATCCGCAAGCACGGCCTCTATGACGATATCTGGCAGGCCTTCGTGGCGCTGCTGCCGGTGCGGACGGTCGGCGTGATGGGCGACGGGCGGACCTACGACTTCGCCTGCGCGATGCGCGCCGTGACCTCCGTCGACGGCATGACCGCCGACTACTACCCCTTCAGCCACGAGTTCCTCGGCGAGACCGCGACGCGGATCATCAACGAGGTGCGCGGCATCAACCGCGTGACCTACGACGTGACCTCGAAGCCGCCGGGAACGATCGAGTGGGAATGACCTGACTGGGGGCCCTTCGGGGCCCCTTTTTCATGGTGCCTGCTGATGCAGCGATGTGACGCTGCGACGTGCACGTCAACCTGCCGTTGCGTCATAGATTGCCGTATGGCGCGCGCCGACCTCTCCTCGTCGCCGGAGGACGCATCATGCGACAGGGAGACAACATGAAACTGCATCACGGCGCCACGAGCGCGCTGGCGCTCGCGACGGCGCTGATGGCCAGCCAGGCCGGAGCGATCGGCCTCGACCGCTCGAACCAGGACATCACCGCCATCTTCGAAGAGGGCAACGTCGTAGAGCTGAGCTTCGGCAAGGTGTTTCCGAAGATATCCGGGCGCGACCGAGGATCCCCGATAGAGACGTACGAAAATGTCGGCGAAGATTTCACCAACGCGTCCGCTAGCGTGAAGATGGATTTCAGCAACGGCTTCTCGGGAGCCCTGATTATTGACCAGCCCTTCGGCGCTGACATCGCTTATGGTGGCAACCCGGAAACAACGGGCTTCGGCGGAACTACGGCTCAACTCCACAGCAGCGCAGTCACTGCCTTGGGCCGTTATCGGTTCAACGATAATTTCAGTGTACATGCAGGTGTTCGTCGGCAGACGCTCGAAGCGGACATCATGCTTTCGGGACAGGCATATGGTCCGTTAAATGGCTATTCGGTTGCGCTCGAGGAAAGTAGCGCCAATGGCTATTTGATTGGAGCGGCCTACGAGGTCCCAGAAATTGCACTGCGCGCCGCACTGACTTACAATTCTGCGATTGAGCACGATTTCGAGACGGTCGAAACGACCACTCCTCCGCTTCAGGCTCCACCGGAGCTCGGTGGAGGTGGTTTCCCTGCGCAACTCGCCAGTACCACCTCGGTGGAAACGCCAGAGAGCTGGAATCTCGACTTGCAGAGCGGCGTCGCGCCGGACACGCTCGTTTTCGCTAACATTCGCTATGCCGCCTACGAAGACACGCGGGTTTCGCCACAGGCCTTCAAAGCCGCAACCGGCGGTGCCAGCCTCACCAATATTGACGACAACTACCAGATGCAGGTCGGCGTCGGCCGCAGGCTCAGCGAGATGTTTGCGGTGCAGGCAGCGGTCGGCTTCGAGGCTGAAGGCGATGAAAGAATCTCGCCGCTCGACCCGACCAATGGCAAGCGCTGGGTCAGCATCGGTGGCGCTTACAATTTGGATGCAGTAACCATTTCCGGTGGCATTCGGTATACCATGCTTGGAGATGCAAGCCCGCAGGTGCGCAACCCTACTTCGGGACAGCTAGTGCCAGTGGCCGACTTCAACGACAACTCCGCCGTCGCCATCGGCATGAGCGTCGCCTACCGGTTCTGAACCGAGCACACGAGACCCGAAGGGGCCGGCTCACCGCCGGCCCCTTTCGCATTTGCATGCAAACCGCATGTTCCGGATTGCGCCTGCCCGTGCGGCGTGCAGAGTGCCCGCCATGACGGCACAAAAGACCATGACAAACGCGGCCTGGGCGCAGCTCGGCCTGCTCGCCCTGATCTGGGGCGGCTCGTTCCTCGCCGTCCGGGTGGCGCTCGACCAGATCGGGCCGCTCTGGGTGGTCGGGCACCGCGCCATCTGGGCGACGCTGGTGCTATGGCCGGTGGTCCTTCTGCGCCGCCTGCCGCTGCCGCGCGGCGCGCGGCTCTGGGGCGTGCTGATCGTCATGGGCGCGCTCAACAACGCCATTCCCTTCGGCCTTCTGGCCTGGGGCCAACAGCATGTCGAGACCGGGCTGATCGCGATCCTCAACGCCGCCACGGCGATCTTCGGCGTGCTCTTCGCCGCGATCTGCTTCGCCGATGAACGTCTGACGGCGCGCAAGGCGGCCGGTGTGGCGCTGGGCTTTTCGGGCGTGGTCTGGGTGATCGGGCCATCGGCGCTGTCGGGCTTCGATCCCGGCGCTCTGGGGCAGGTCGCGGCGATCGGGGCGACCGTCTCCTACGCGCTCGCCGGGGTCTGGGCGCGCAAGATGATGGGCGGGCTGCCGCCGCTCACCGCCGCCGCCGGCATGACCACCGGCGCCGCGCTGATCATGGTGCCGCTGGCCTGGACCTTCGAGGGCGCGCCGCTGCTCGACCTCGCGCCCGCGACCATGGCCGGGATCGCCTATGTCTCGATCGGCTCCACCGCGCTGGCCTACATCATCTATTACCGGGTGATCGCGCTGGCCGGCAGCGGCAACGTCCTGCTGGTAACGCTGATGGTTGCGCCGGTGGCGATCCTGCTGGGCGTGGTCGTTCTGGGCGAGACGCTGCCGCCGCGCGCCTATGCGGGCTTCGCGTTGCTGGCCGGCGGACTGGCGGTGCTCGACGGGCGGCTGTTGCGGCGGCCGCGAGCCCGCGGGGCCGCGCCCGCGCCGAAGTTCTGAGCGACGCCAACTTCGCGCTGGATTGTGTCGCGCGGCTTCTTTAGCCATGCGCGCATGATCCATTCTTCCGCCTCCGACTGGCTCTCCGCCCCCCGCAAGCGCGTCCTGTTCTTCGGCATGTCGGGGCTCGGCAAGACCCATGTGTCGAACCTGCTGCGCCGCTCGGGCGACTGGTTCCACTATTCGATCGACTACCGCATCGGCACGCGCCACATGGGCGAGCTGATCGCCGACAACGCCAAGCGCGAAGCGATGAAGGTGCCGTTCCTGCGCGACCTGCTGCTGTCGGATTCGATCTACATCGCCTCCAATATCAGCTTCGACAACCTCACCCCCGTCTCGACCTATCTCGGCAAGCCGGGCGACGCGCAGAAGGGCGGCCTGCCCTTCGACACCTATCGCGAGCGTCAGGCCCAGTTCCGTCGCGCCGAGATCGCGGCTCTCGAGGACACGCCGTGGTTCATCGAGCGCGCGCAGGCGCTCTACGGCTATCCGCATTTCGTCTGCGATACCGGCGGCTCGATCTGCGAATGGGTCGATCCCGACGATCCCAACGACCCGCTGATGACGCTCCTGTCGGAAAAGATGCTGATGATCTGGATCGAGGGGTCGGAGGCGCATACCGCCGAGCTGATCCGCCGCTTCGACCGGGCGCCCAAGCCGATGGCCTACAGCCCCGACTTCCTGCTCGACGCCTGGCAGAGCTATCTGGCCGAGACCGGCCTCGACGAGGCGCGCGTCGATCCCGACGCCTTCATCCGCTGGACCTATGGCCGGGCGCTGGCGCATCGTCAGCCGCGCTATGCCAAGATGGCCGCGCGCTGGGGCCTCGCCATCCCGGCCGAGGCGCTGTCCGGCCTCACCTCGGCGGAGGATTTCGAGGGCGTCGTGGCCGAGGCGCTCGAGGCCAGACTTGGCAAGAGCCGCCGGGAAGCATAGATCACCCCTTCAAATCAGAAGGTTCGACCATGCCCATCAAGATCCCCGAAGCCCTTCCCGCCTATGACGTGCTGACGCGCGAAGGCGTGATGGTGATGTCGGAGGATCAGGCGGCCCGGCAGGACATCCGACCGCTGCGGATCGGCCTGCTGAACCTGATGCCCAAGAAGATCCAGACTGAGAACCAGTTCGCCCGGCTGATCGGCGCGACCCCGCTGCAGATCGAGCTGTCGCTGATCCGCATGTCGGACCACGAATCGCGCAACACCGCCGCCGCCCATATGGAGGAGTTCTACCGCCCCTTCGAGGAGGTCGCGGCCTCGGGCGAGAAATTCGACGGCTTCCTCGTCACCGGCGCGCCGGTCGAGCATCTCGACTTCGACGAGGTGACCTATTGGGACGAGCTGCGCCGGGTCTTCGACTGGACCGAGACCCATGCCCACTCCACCTTCGGCGTCTGCTGGGGCGGGATGGCGCTGATCGCGCATCAGCATGGCGTGGCCAAGCACCTGCTCGACCGCAAGGCCTTCGGCTGTTTCCGGCACCGCAACCTCAAGCCCGGCAGCCCCTATCTGCGCGGCTTCTCGGATGACTGCACCGTGCCGGTCAGCCGATGGACCGAGATCCGGCAGGAAGACATCGACGCCCGGCCCGAGCTGGTGACACTGCTGGCCTCGGACGAGGTCGGGCCCTGCCTGGTCGAGGACCCCGCGCGCCGCACGCTCTACATCTTCAACCACTTCGAGTATGACAGCCACACGCTCAAGGAAGAGTACGACCGCGATGTCGCCTCGGGCGCCGCGATCTCGGTGCCGGTGAACTACTTCCCCGGGGATGATCCGACCAAACAGCCGTCGAACCGCTGGCGCAGCCACGCGCATCTGCTCTACGGCAACTGGATCAACGAGATCTACCAGACCACCCCCTACGATCTTGCCGACATTGGCCGCTAGGATCACCGCCCTCGCCGCGATCCTGGCGCTCGCCGGCTGCGCGCTTGTCGACGCCCGCGCCGACAAGCGCGAGGCCGAGGCCATCGCCGCGCATCCCCCCTTGGGCCGCTTCGTCGAGGTCGAGGGGCGGCGGGTGCATGCGGTGGTGACCGGCGAAGGCCCCGACCTGGTGCTGATCCACGGCGCCTCGGGCAACCTGCGCGATATGGTCTTCGACCTGGCCGAGCGGCTCTCGTCCCGCTACCGGGTCATCGCCTTCGACCGGCCGGGGCTGGGCTATTCCGACCCGATCGACCCGGCGGCCGGAGCGGCCTTCGGCACGCAGGCCGACAGCCTCGCGGCGCAGGCCCGCCTGCTGCAGGCGGCGGCGGCCGAGCTGGGCGCCGAGCGGCCCGTCGTCGTCGGCCACTCCTATGGCGGCGCGGTGGCCATGGCCTGGGCGCTGGAACGGCCCGAGGACATCGCCGCACTGGTCGACCTGTCGGGCGCGACCCTGCCCTGGGACACCGGCCTCGCGCCGCTCTACCGCGTCAACGGCTCGGCGCTGGGCGGTGCCGTGGCGGTGCCCGTCCTCGCGGCGCTCGCGCCCGAGCGGATGATCGACGACACGCTGACCGCGATCTTCGCCCCGGATCCGGTGCCCGAAGGCTATGCCGATTTCGTCGGGGCCGGGCTGGCCGCGCGACGGGCCAGCCTCCGGATCAACGCCCGCCAGGTCAACGCGCTGCTCGATCAGGTGACGCGGATGCGCGCGCTCTACCCGTCCCTCGACCTGCCGGTCGAGATCGTCCACGGCACCGCCGACACGATCGTCCCCCCCGAGATTCATTCCATACGGCTGGCGCGGCTGATCCCCGGGGCGAACCTGACCCTGCTCGAGGGCGTTGGCCACATGCCGCACCATGCCGCCCCCGAGGCGGTGGTCGCGGCCATCGACCGGGCGGCGGCACGGGCGGGATTGCGCCGCGACGCCCCCTGAGGGCATCGTGGAGCGCGAGGAGAAACAGATGGACAAGCCGTTCGACGGGGCGATCAGCCGCTTCTACGAGGAGGAGGCGCCCGAGGAGGTCCGCGAGGCGCTGCGCAACGCCGGCAAGGACGACATCTCCAGCCCGCGCTTTCCCTATCCGTCGCGTTGGAAGCGCAAGGAATACGAGGCGGCGATGGACGCGCTGCAGGTCGAGCTGGTCAAGATGCAGGCCTGGGTGAAGGCCACCGGCCAGCGCGTCGTGGTGATCTTCGAAGGCCGTGACGCCGCCGGCAAGGGCGGCACGATCGGCCGCTTCCGCGAGAACCTGAACCCACGCGGCGCCCGCGTCGTGGCGCTGGCCAAGCCGTCGGAGATCGAGGCCGGGCAGTGGTATTTCCAGCGCTACGTGCGCGAGCTGCCGACCGCGGGCGAGATCGTGTTCTTCGACCGCTCCTGGTACAACCGCGCCGTGGTCGAGCCGGTCTTCGGCTTTGCCGACGCCGAACAGGTCGCGCATTTCTACGCTCAGGTCGAGGATTTCGAGCGGATGCTCTGCGAGGACGGCATCCTGCTGTTCAAGCTTTGGTTCAATGTCGGGCGGGCCACCCAGCTGGAGCGGTTCCTCAAGCGCGAGAACGACCCGCTCAAGCAGTGGAAGCTGTCATGGGTCGACATCGAGGGTCTGCGCAAGTGGGACGCCTATACCGACCGCATCGCCACCATGTTCGAGCGGACGCATTTCAAGCACGCCCCTTGGACCGTGATCCGCGGCGACGACAAGCGGCGCGCGCGGGTGAACGCGATCCGCAGCGTGCTGGCGCGGCTCGACTATCCCGACCGTGACACGGCAGCGGTCTGCGAACTCGATCCGAAGATCGCGGGCGGTCCCGATCTGTGGCCGCGCGACTGACGTGGCCAAGCAGGGATATCATCACGGCAACCTGCGCCAGGCGCTGGTCGAGGCCTGTCTGGAGCTAATCGAGGCCAAGGGTCCGACCGGTTTCACGCTGTCGGAGGCGGCCCGCGCCGCCGGCGTGACCCCCGCCGCCGTCTATCGCCATTTCGCCGGGCGCGAGGACCTGATCGCCGAGGCCGCGCGGCAGGGCTACGAGATCTTCGCCGACCTGCTGGAATACGCCTACGATTCCGGGCGGCCCTCGGTGCTGGCAGCCTTCGAGAAGACCGGCCGGGCCTATCTCGCCTTCGCGCGCAAACATCCCGGCCACTACGTCGCGATGTTCGAAAGCGGCCTGTCGATGCAGCGCAACCCGGACCTCGCCGCGGCCTCGCAGCGGGCGCTGGGCGTGCTCGAACGCGCGGCCGAAGCCCTGTCGCAGCGCATCCCGGCCGATCGGCGCCCGCCGCCGCAAATGTTCGCGGCGCATGTCTGGGCGATGAGCCATGGCGTGGTCGAGCTGTTCGCGCGCGGCTCGCCCGGCACGCGCGCGCCGTTTCCACCCGAGGAACTGTTGGAAACCGGTATCGGTGTCTATCTGCGCGGTCTCGGCCTGATCGCGCCTGACGAATGAGGGTGGCGGAGCCCGCCCGGATACCGGAAAACTAGGGGAACGACTAAATGAGCAGGCCCCGCCGGAACCATTCAATGTCATAGCACTTACTTTCGTGCATGGTGCGTTTGCACTAAACCCTAGATTGTTTTTCGAGTAAGTTTTAACCCCATGGTTATCAGTGCTGTCATCGAGCGGCTGAGGGATCATCTATACCAAAGCGCTATACGCCCTAACCTATGGGAATATCTGCCAAACCACCTTGCAGAGGCGGCTGGCGGCGGCGCATGGGCCTTGCAGCTCGTCAGGCCCGGGGCGCCGCGCCGTGTCGAGATTCATGGCTTCAACTTCGATCCGACGCTGCTTCGGCAGTATCCGGAGCGCTTCGCGCAAAACAACCTGTGGTTGAACGAGGTTCTCCAGGCTCCGATTCTCCAGCTCGTCGACAATGCCGGGATGGTGGATCAGAGCTGCTTTCTCGAGAGTCTCTACTATTCGGAGTTCCTGCACCCGCAGGGTGACCTCCGCCACAGCCTCGGGATGGGGCTGTCCCGCTCCTTTGCCGGGCAGCTGGTCGTCAGCTGCAACTTTGCCCCCTATCAGACAAGCGATGTGGGTCCGGCCGCGGGCGAGATTCTGTCGCAGCTCGGTCCGGACCTTCAGCGCGCGGTTCAATTGACCCGGCAGGCCGAGCGGGCGGCGATGGCGACCGGCATTCGGCTGGCCGCCGGGATGGATCGACAGCAGGCCTGCTATGTCCTCGACGCGCGCTCCCGACCGGTGGCGATCAATCCGCGGGGGCGCGAGATCGTGGCCCGCGACGCGGTGCTCGGCCTGAAGGCGGAGCGGTTGCGCTTCGACGACGAAAGCGCCAATGCGGCGCTCGACGAGGCGCTGGCGGGCACGATGCGGGCGGTATTCCCGATTGGGCATGACGGGCCGCACCGGCTTCTGGCCCGCCTGACGCCGGTGACCGAGCCCGGCTTGATCGCCCCGATCGAGGCGTTCCTGCACGGTGAAAAGGCGGTCGCGACTTTGCAGCTGGTCGGATCCGGCAGCCCCGAGGCCGTCGAGGACGACCTGCATCTCCTTTTCGAACTGACCCCGGCCGAGACCTTCGTCCTGCGCCGCCTCTGCGAGGGCCTGTCGATGGCCGAGATCGCGGAGCTACGCGGCGCGAGCACCAACACGGTCCGCAACCAGCTGCGCAGCCTGTTCGACAAGACTGGGACAAGCCGCCAGGCCGAGCTCGTTGCACTGGTCGCACGTCTCGGGGCCTGAGACCGAAACGGCTTGCTCGAAGGCGGGCCTGCGGCGAGGCTGGGAATGTCAGGCTCAGGAGGACCGCATGAACGGATCGCTCGCCGCGCTTTTCGCGATGGTATCGCTGACCGACCTCGCCTTTGGTGGCTGCGGTGACGATGTCTGCCAGTTGAAGGACCAGGGTCCGGGCCGCGTGGCACTGCAATATGGGGGCATGCTCTACCAGCGGGAACGCGAGGGTGGCGAAGCCTATCTGCAATACCACGCCCCGACGCGGCTGGGCCGGATCGAAACGGTGCTCGGCCTGTCGGTCAGCGCCTCCGGCGACACCTGGATCGGCGCCGGGCTGCAATGGACCGGCGCGCTGCCATATGACAGCTTCGTGCAGCTGTCGCTGCTGCCGGGGATCTACGCGCGCAGCAGCGGGCCGGAGCTGGGACACCCGGTCGAGTTTCGCTCATCGGCCGGGGTGGGTTACGCCTTCGACAGCGGCGCGCGGCTGTCGCTGCAGTTCGACCATCGCTCCAATGCCGGGCTGTCGGGCGCCAATCCGGGGCTGGAGACCTTCGGCGTCAGGCTGTCCCTGCCTTATTGATCAGGCCGTGAGTAGCACCAGCGCCCGTTCGTCCCAGGCCAGCCGGGTCGTCGCGCCGACCTCGAGCACGGGCCGACCGATCAGGTTCTTCATCGACACGGTGAGCGGCCGGTCGATTCCGTCCACCCGGACCTCGTAATAGGTCATGTCGCCGTAATAGACGACCTCGGCCACCGTGCCGCGCGTCTCGCGCCGGGGCGCGGTGTCGCCGTCGAACAGGATCGCGAGCGTTTCCGGCCGCAGGCCGACGGTGATCTCGCCGCCCGCCGGCAGCGCCTGCTCCGGCGCCAGTTCGGCCCGGCCGAGCCCCGCGACCTCGATCGCGCCGCGCTGGTCCAGCATCCGCCCCGGCAGGAAGTTCATCTTGCCGATGAACTGCGCGACGCGCCGGTTGGCGGGCTTGCGATAGAGCGTCTCCGGATCGGCGAGTTGCCCGATCTGGCCGTCGAACATCACCGCGATGCGGTCCGACATGACCAGCGCCTCTTCCTGGTCGTGGGTGACGAGGATGAAGGTGATGCCAACCTGGCGCTGCAGCCGCATCAGTTCGAGCTGCATCTGCTCGCGCATCAGCCGGTCGAGCGCGGAGAGCGGCTCGTCGAGCAGCAGCACCTTGGGCTCGAGGATCAGCGCGCGCGCCAGCGCCACGCGTTGCCGCTGGCCGCCCGAGAGCGCATGCGCGCGCCGCTTGCCATAGCCGCCGAGTCCCACCATCTCGAGCGCCTGCTCGACCGCCCGCGCCTTCTCGACCTTGGAGCGCGGATCACGGCGCAGGCCGAAGCCCACATTCTCGGCGACGCTGAGATGCGGGAAGACGGCGTAGGACTGGAACACCATGTTGGTCGGGCGATGGTTGGCGGCCACCCCCTTCATGTCGCGGCCGTCGATGCGGATCGTGCCGGACGAGACCTCTTCCAGCCCGGCGATGGTGCGCAGCAAGGTGGTCTTGCCGCAGCCCGAGGGGCCCAGCAGCGAGAAGAACTCGCCGGCCCGGATCTCGAGGTCGATGCCGCGCAGCGCATGGTAGTCGCCGTAATGCTTCTCGACGCTTTTGAGTTCGATGAGAGCGGTCACAGGAAGCCTCCGGTATCCTTGATGCCGGCCCGGGCAAGGCCGCGGCGGCGGAACAGTTCCGCGATGACGAGCAGCACGACCGACAGCGTCACGAGGATCGTGCCGAGCGCCATGACCACGGGCAGCTGCGCCGGAAAGCGCAGCAGGCCCCAGATATAGACCGGCATGGTCGGGTTCGCGCCGGTCAGGAAGAAGGCGATGATGAATTCGTCGAGGCTGATGGTGAAGGCGATCAGCATCGAAGACACGATCCCCGGCATCACCAGCGGCAGCGTCACGAGGCGGAAGGCCGAAAGCCGGCTTTCGCCCAGATCCATCGCCGCCTCCTCGATCGAGGGGTCGAGGTTCTGGAAGGCGCCGTTCAGGATCGCGATCGAGAACGGCGTGCAGATCAGCACATGCGCCGCGATCACCGTCCAGTTCGACAGGTTCAGCCCCAGCACCTGCCGCATCACGATCAGCAGTGAGACCGCGACAATGATCTCGGGCAGCACGAGCGGCAGCATCACGAAGCCGAGGATCCCGCCCTTGCCCGGAAACCGCGCCATGGCGCCGGCACGGGCGGCGCAGATCCCCAACAGGGTCGCGAAGATCGCCGTCATCGCAGCGATGAAGAGCGAGTTTCCGACTGCCTGACGCAGCGCCGCGTTGCCGGCGAGATCGCCGAACCAGTGGGTAGTGAAACCCTTGAGCGGAAAGGCGATGATCGTCGCGTCGTTGAAGGCGAAGAGCGGCAGCAGCGCGATCGGCGCGTAGAGGAACAGCAAATACAGGATCGCATAGACCCGGAGCGGCAGACCCTTCATCCCCGCCCCCGGAGCCAGCGGCGGTTGAGCATGACGAAAGCCAGCGCGATGGCGGTGACGCAGATCATCGCGACGATGGCGATGGCCGCACCCATCGGCGCGTTGTTGAGCTGCAGGAACTGGGTCTGGATCATGTTGGCGATGAGCTTGCCCCCGGCGCCGCCCATCAGCTCGGGCGTGACGTAGTCGCCGATGGTCGGGATGAAGACGATCAACACGGCGGCGACGAGGCCGGGCATCGACAGCGGCAGCGTCACGCGGAAGAAGGTGGTGAGACGGGTCTCGCCCAGATCGCGGCTGGCCTCGATCAGCGAGCGGTCGATCTTTTCCAGCGCCACGAAGATCGGAAGGATCGCGAAGGGCGCAAAGGCATGCGCCAGCGTGATGATCACCGCGTTCACGTTGTAGAGGATGAAGCTCAGCGGCTCGTCGATGATCCCGGCGCCGATCAGGCCCGAATTGATCACGCCGTTATAGCCGAGGATCACCTTCCACAGGAACACCCGGATCAGGTAGCTGGTCCAGAACGGGATGGTGATCAGGAACAGCCAGAGCGACTTGCGCTCGGGCCGGACATGGAACGACAGGAAATAGGCCACCGGGAAGGCCAGCACCACGGTGACCAGCGTGACGATCCCCGACACCATCAGCGACCGTCCGAGCAGCACGGTATAGATCGGCTTGTCGAAGAACTCGCGGTAATTGGCCAGCGTGAAGCTGGTGTCGATGGTCATGAAGTCCTGCGTCCAGAAGCTGAACAGCACGACCGCGAGAATCGGCAGCGCCAGCAGCGCCAGCGCGTAGAAAAAGGGCGGTGCCAGCAGCATGGCCGCCCGGCCGCCCTCGGATTTCGTGAAGTTCCCCAGACCCATGGCCGCCCCGTGATGCCCCGCGAGGATGCTTGACCGCGCAGCGGCAAAGATCAACCGCACGCGCGCCTTTCGCCGCAATCGCGACGCTGCGCAAGTGGTCTCGTGCAGCCGGAACCATCACGCGGCGATCCCGTGTTCGGCCGCCACATGCGAAAAGGGCGGCCCCCGCAGGGACCGCCCTTTCCTGTCGCGAAATCCGCGAGAGATCAGCGCTTCGAGAACTGGAAGCTACGACGCGCCTTGCGCTTGCCGTACTTCTTACGCTCGACGACGCGGCTGTCACGGGTCAGGAAGCCCGCGGCCTTGAGCGCGCCGCGCAGCGAGGGATCGTACAGCTGCAGCGCCTTGGAGATGCCGTGCTTCACGGCACCGGCCTGGCCCGAGAGACCGCCGCCGGCGACGGTGGCGTAGACGTCGAACTGGCCCGAGACGTTCGCGACCTGGAACGGCTGGCGCAGGATCATCTGCAGCACCGGACGGGCGAAGTAGACGTTCATCTCCTTGCCGTTGACGGTGACCTTGCCGGAGCCCGGCTTGATCCAGACGCGGGCGACCGCATCCTTCCGCTTGCCGGTGGCGTAGGAGCGGCCCAGCTCGTCGCGGACGGGCTCGCGCGGGGTCAGGGTCTCGGTCGCGGCGGCCTGGCCTTCGGTCGAGACGGCCGAGCCCAGCTCTTCGAGCGAATTGATCTGATCGGCCATTATGCGGTCCTCATGTTCTTCTTGTTCATGGACGCGACGTCCAGAACCTCGGGCTTCTGCGCCTCCATGCCGTGCTCGGCACCGGCGAAGACGCGCAGATGGGTCATCTGCTGACGCGACAGGCGGTTGCCCGGCAGCATCCGCTTGACGGCCTGCATGACGACGCGCTCGGGGTGCGCACCATCGAGGATCTGCTGCTTGGTGCGCGACTTGATGCCGCCCGGGTGTCCGGTGTGCCAGTAGAAGTGCTCTTCGCGCTTCTTGCCGGTCATCTGCACCTTGTCCGCGTTGATCACGATGACGTTGTCACCCATGTCCATGTGCGGGGTGAAGGAGGCCTTGTGCTTGCCGCGCAGGCGCATGGCGATGATCGAGGCGAGGCGACCCAGAACGACGCCCTCGGCGTCGATCAGGATCCACTTCTTCTCGATATCCGCCGGGGTAGCGGTGAAGGTTTTCATGGTTCTGCCCTTGATCTGCAACGCGCACCGCCCCGAACGGGCCGCCCGCGCAAATTCGATGGGCGGGTTCTAAACGAAGCAGTGGCGCAGTCAAGCGCACATCTTCCAAAATAATCTTTACAAATCAATGACTTGAAATTAAGGTATCAATATACCCCACTATTTCAGACCTCCATCACATGCGGCGGTGAGGAAAGCAGCGCCGCGAGCCGGTCGATCGCCGCCACGAAGGCCGCATCCTCGCGCAGGCCGGTCACCGCGATCCGCACCGCCGAGGGCGCCCGCCCGTCGATCAGCGCGAACTCGTCGGCGGGCTTGAGCCGCACGCCCTCGGCCTCGGCGGCGCGCGACAGCGAAGACGGGCGCCAGCCGCGCGGCAGGTCGAGCCAGGCGAAGGGCACGCCCTCCCGGGTGCGGGGCTGCCACGGCGCGAGCCGGTCGCGCAGGATCGCGAGGCGGCGGGACTGCACCTCGAGCACGGCGTCGCGGACCCGCGCGGCCACGCCCGAGGCCAGCGCGGCCTCGGCCAGCATCACGGTCGGGCGCGAGAGGCCGAAGAACTGCTGCTGCGCCGCGACGCGGGGCAGCGCCGCGCGGCCCGGCGAAGAGAGGATCGCGCCGAGCCGCAGATCGGGGCTCAGCGTCTTAGACAGCGTCGTCACCACCCAGGAGCGTTCCGGGGCGAGGCGGCGATAGCTGGCATCCTCCCCGGCATCGGAGCGGAAGCAGTCATCGTCGATGATCTGCATATTGTACTCCCGCGCGATCGATACAATTTGCGCCCGTCGCGCCGGGGAAGTGCGGATGGTCGTCGGATTGTGTGCCTCAGCACTGGTACAAAGCAGCTGTGCGCCAGTCTCCCGGCAAGCCCGCTCCAATGCGTCGGGCAGCAGCCCCTCCTCGTCGAAGGCAACGCCCTGGATCTCGGCCCGGACCAGCGCCGCGGCGTGGCGGAAGCCGGGATAGGCCAGCTCTTCGGTCAGCACGACCGGGCGTGGCCCGTGCAGCAGCGCCTGCAGCAGCACCACCATGCCATGCTGGGCGCCGGAGGTGAGCACCACGTCTTCGGCCGTGACCGGGCCATGGGCGGGCGCGGCGAACCATTCCCCCAACGCCGCGCGCAGCCCCGCATCCGCTTCGGGATCGGGATAGCTGACATAGGCGCCGGGGGCGGGATCCGGCAGTGTTTTCAGCAGATCATGCAGCATTCGTCCCTGCCCGACATCGGCCACCTGCGCGGTCCGCAGGTTCAGCATCCGGCCATCGGCGGCAAAGCCTGCCGTGTCGAGCAGCGCCGGCAGCGGTGCCGGAATATCCGGCTCGGCGACGAAGGTGCCGCGCCCGACCACCGCCCGCAGCACCTCCTGATCAACGAGGTCCTTATAGGCGCGGGCCACGGTGCCCGGCGTCACGCCAAGCCGCCATGCCACCTCGCGCACCGGCGGCAGACGGTGGCCCGGCGCGATCGCCCCGGTGCCGATCGCCTGCTGGATGGAGCGCTTCAGCGCCTGATGCTTGACCGGGCCACCCTCGTCGAGGCTGGGCCACCAGATTGTATCCATGACAAAACTTCCGTGGACGTCAATACGCGTTCATTGTATGCCTGTTTTCACAGCATAGCAGCACATTGTATCGACACAAGAGAGACCGTCATGACCACCCTCGCCCGGACCACCCTGCCCTATGAGGCCGCCCTCGATCAGGGGGCCATCTCCGCCCTGCTCGTCGGCCTCGCCCGCAAGGTCGCCGTGTGGGAGCGTCGTGCCCGCACCCGCCGGGCGCTGTCGCATCTCGACGCGACGGCGCTGCGCGACCTCGGTCTCGACCCCATGACCGCGCAGGCCGAAGCCGCGCGCCCGTTCTGGAAGGGCTGATCCCCGGCCCGACCATGCCTGCGGGGCCGGATGCGTCCGGCCCCTTTTTTCATGCCGGTGCCGCGCCCTGCGCGGCGCCGGGCGGGATCGAATAGGTCATCGAGGCCCGCGCCACCGGTGCCGCCTCCCCCTCGCTGAACAAGAGCGCCTCGCCCACTGCCAGCCGGCGACCGAGCTTCAGCAGTCGCGTCTCCGCCAGGAGATCGCGCCCTGCATCCGGCTTGCGCAGGAAATCGATCGAGGCCCCGGTCGTCACCGCAAGCCCCACCGGGCCGATCC
This sequence comes from Limimaricola variabilis, assembly GCF_014195545.1. GTDB lineage: Bacteria > Pseudomonadota > Alphaproteobacteria > Rhodobacterales > Rhodobacteraceae > Limimaricola > Limimaricola variabilis. Next base: position 289,811 of record NZ_JACIBX010000001.1, read on the forward strand.
GCGACAGGATTGCCAGATAGATCGCCACGTCGGCGAGGCCGAACATTGCTGGCCCCGACACCGTGCCGCCCGGGCGCAGATGCATCTCCTCGACCAGAAGCCGCAGCACCAGCCGCGCCTCGGTCGCCTCCTCCACGGCGAACTGCGTCGCCACCTGCGCGAAATCGCGCGCCAGAAACGCGGCCAGCGCCGCCCGGTCCATCTTCATGTGGTCTCCTCCCGGCGTCACGTTCGGTCGGCGGCTCGATCCGCGCAAGCCCGGAGTTGAGCGCGCCTCATGATGGTGCTGCCCCGTTTTCATTTGCATCGCCGTCGGTTGCGATGCAGGCAGTGTCGGAAACGACCGCGACCGATGCCCCGATCCGGGCATTGATCCGACCGAAAGACATCGCCCGCCCCGAGGAGTGCCGCGACATGGCCGACGAAGACGACCTGATCCTTTCCGAACTCGATGACGAGGAACTCGTCGCGCAGATGTTCGACGACCTCTATGACGGCCTCAGGGACGAGATCATGGAGGCCACCCAGATCCTGCTCGATCGCGGCTGGGCGCCCTATGACGTTCTGACCAAGGCGCTGGTCGGCGGCATGACTATCGTCGGCAACGATTTCCGGGACGGGATCCTGTTCGTGCCCGAGGTGCTGCTCGCGGCCAATGCCATGAAGGGCGGCATGTCGATCCTCAAGCCGCTGCTGGCCGAGACCGATGCGCCGCGCATGGGCAAGATGGTGATCGGTACCGTCAAGGGCGACATCCACGACATCGGCAAGAACCTCGTCGCGATGATGATGGAGGGCGCGGGCTTCGAGATCGTCGATCTCGGGATCAACAACGCGGTCGAGAGCTATCTCGAGGCGCTGGCGCGTGAGAAAGCCGACATTCTGGGCATGTCGGCGCTGCTGACCACCACCATGCCCTACATGAAGGTCGTGATCGACACGATGAAGGAGCAGGGCATCCGCGACGACTACATCGTGCTGGTGGGCGGCGCGCCGCTGAACGAGGAATTCGGCCGCGCGATCGGTGCCGACGCCTATTGCCGCGACGCCGCCGTCGCGGTCGAGACGGCCAAGGACTGGATCTCGCGCCGCCACAACCAGATGCAGGCGGGCGCCTGAGCGGGCCCGCCCCCTCCGACGCCGCGCTGACGCGCGAGGGCCTCGCCCCATCCGGGCGGGGCCGCGTGCTGGTGATCGCCTGCGGCGCGCTGGCGCGCGAGATCCTCGCGCTGATCGGGCAGCGCGGCTGGGATCACCTCGATTTGCACTGCCTGCCCGCCATCCTGCACAACCGACCCGACCGGATCGCCCCGGCGGTCGAGGCGGCGGTGACCGCCCGGCGCGACCGCTATGACAGGGTCTTCGTCGCCTATGCCGATTGCGGCACCGGCGGCGATCTCGCCCGCAGCTGCGCCCGGCTGGGCGTCGAGATGATCGAAGGCCCGCATTGCTACGCCTTCTACGAAGGCGTGGCGGCGTTCGAAGCCAAGGGCGAGGTGACCTGCTTCTACCTCACCGACTTTCTGGTGCGGCAGTTCGACGCCTTCGTCTGGGAGCCGCTCGGCCTCGACCGGCATCCCGAGCTGCGCGACATGTATTTCGGCAATTACACGACGCTGGTCTACCAAGCGCAGACCGACGACCCCGCGCTCACCGACCTCGCCCGGCGCCATGCCGAACGGCTGGGGCTGGGCTTCGAGCATCGGCTGACGGGGTATGGCGAGCTGGAGACCGCCCTGGCGCGGGCCTAGGCCGCGGCGAGCGCGGTCTCGCGGATCCGCTCGACCATGGCGCGCAGCCCGTTCGAACGCTGCGCCGACAGGTGGTCGTTGAGGCCGAGCCGGGCCAGCTCGCCGCCGGCATCGATCCGGGGCACCTCGGCCACGGGCAGCCCGTCATAGAGCGCGTGCAGCACCGCGATCAGCCCGCGCACGATCATCGCATCGCTGTCGCCCCGGAAGTGGTAGGCGCCGCCTTCGGGCGCAGGCACGAGCCAGACCTGGCTGGCGCAGCCATGCACCTTGGTGGCGGGCACCTTGAGCGCGTCCTCGAGCGGCTCCATCGCGCGACCAAGCTCGATCACGTGGCGGTAGCGATCCTCCCAGTCATCGAGAAACTCGAAGGTCTCGGCAATTTCCTCGAAGGCGGGCTGGGCCATCTATGTCTCCTGCGGTTCGGGCATGCCTTCTACGTAAGGATGCCGCCCGGTTTTGCCAGTGGCAGGAGCGTCATCCCCGCCGCTTGGATCATTGAAATGCCGGCGCGGCTCAGAGTTCGACGGTCACTACCTGCGCGCCCTTCGCGGCGAGCGCCACGCGGCCCTCGCACAGCGCCAGCGCCTGCTCGCCGAACACCTCGCGGCGCCAGCCATAGAGCGCGTGCACCTCGCGTTCGCCCGCCGCCAGCGCGTCGAGATCGGCCGACGACGCGATCAGCTTGGGCGCGACGCCTTCGGCTTCGGAGCGCGCCTTGAGCAGCACGCGCAGCAAGTCGGCGAGCGCCGGGTTGACCTGAAGCTGGTCGCGCGGCTTCTCGGCCTTCGGCAGCTTGTCGGCGGGCAGCTTCGCGGCCCGGTCGATCGCCGCAAGGATGCCTTCGGCGATCTCGCCCTTGCGGGCCTCGCGCAGCAGCAGGCGTGACCGGCCCAGATCCTTTTCCGAGGCGGGCCGGGTCGAGGCCAGCTCGACCAGTGCGTCATCCTTGAAGACCCGCGAGCGCGGCACGTCGCGTTCCTGCGCGTAGGCTTCGCGGAACTGCGCCAGCTCGCGCAGCGCGGCGATGAATTTCGGGCTGTTGGAACGCGTCTTGACCCGCTGCCAGGCTTCGGTGGGATCGACACGGTAGGTGGCGGGATCGTTCAGCACCGCCATCTCTTCGGCAACCCAACGGGCGCGGCCGGTCTTCTTGAGCTGGGCCGCGAGCCATTCGTAGATCACCCGCAGATGCGTCACGTCGGCAAGAGCATAAGCCATCTGCGCCTCAGAAAGCGGGCGGCGCGACCAGTCGGTGAAGCGCGAGGACTTGTCGATCTCGGCGCGCGCGATCTTGCGCACCAGCGTCTCGTAACCGGCCTGCTCGCCGAAGCCGCAGACCATCGCCGCGACCTGCGTGTCGAAGAGCGGCGCGGGGATCAGCCCGGCCTCGACCTGGAAGATCTCCAGATCCTGGCGCGCGGCATGGAACACCTTGACCACGCCCGGGTCGCGGAACAGCGTGTAGAGCGGCGCGAGGTCGAGTCCCTCGACCAGCGGATCGACCAGCACGGCACTGCCCTCACCGCCATCCGGGCCGTCGGCGCCGGGATGGGCAAGCTGGATCAGGCAGAGCTTGGAATAGTAGGTCCGCTCGCGCAGGAACTCCGTGTCCACCGTGACATAGGGGTGCTTCGCAGCCCTGTCGCAAAAGGCGGCGAGGTCTTCGGTGGTGGTGATCGTCTGCATGTCGTCCCGGGCTTGCGGAGAAAAGAGGGCGGCGCTGGCGCGCCGGTCCCCGTTCTCTTAGGCGATGCGCGCCGGGATGGAAAGCATGGCCCTCAGAGCAGTACCGGCCGGCGGTCGCCGACGGCGAAACGCCGCAGCACCATCGGGTAGAGCCGGTGCTCCTGCACCAAGACCCGGGCAGCCAGATCGTCGGGGGTATCGCCCGCCTCGATCCTGACCCGCGCCTGTCCGAGCACCGGGCCGCCGTCGAGCTCGGCGGTCACCTCGTGCACCGAGCATCCATGCTCGGCATCGCCGGCCTCGATCGCCCGGGCATGGGTGTGCAGCCCGCGATATTTCGGCAGCAGCGAGGGATGGATGTTGAGCATCCGGCCCTCCCAGCGGCTGATGAAGCCCGGGGTCAGGATCCGCATGAAGCCCGCGAGGCAGATGATGTCGGGCCGAGCCCGCTCCAACCGCTCGGTCAGGGCCGCCTCGAAGGCGGCGCGATCCTTGCCGAAGGGCCGGTGATCGACCGCCGCCGTCTCGATCCCGAGATCGGCGGCCCGGGCCAGCCCGGCCGCCTCCGGGTCGTTCGAGGCCACCAGCACCGGCCTCGCCGGGTGGTCGCCGGCCATGTCGCGGACCAGCGCCAGCATGTTCGAGCCGCCGCCCGAGATCAGAATGGCGACGCGCTTGTGGTCGATCACGACAGCGTGCCCTCGTAGGCGACCCCCTGCCCGGCCACGACCCGGCCGAGCCGATGCACCGTCTCGCCCTCGGCGACCAGCAGCTCGGTCAGCGCGTCGGCACGCTCGGCGGAAACGGCCAGCACCATGCCGATGCCGGAGTTGAAGGTCTTGAGCATCTCGGCCTGCTCCAGTCCGCCTTCGCGCATCAGCCAGTCGAAGACCGGAGGCAGCGTCCAAGCGCCCAGATCGACCTCGGCGCCCAGCCCCTCAGGCAGGACGCGCGGCAGGTTCTCGGTCAGGCCGCCGCCGGTGATATGCGCCAGCGCGTGCACTCCGCCGGCGCGGATCGCCGCCAGCACCTGCTTCACATAGAGCCGGGTCGGCGCCAGCAGCGCCGCGCCCAAGCTTTCGTCGGAGAAGGGCGAGGCGTCGTCCCAGCCCAGCCCGGCGCGCTCGACGATGCGGCGCACCAGCGAATAGCCGTTGGAATGAACGCCGTCGGAGGCGAGGCCAAGGAGCACGTCGCCCTCGGTCACGCCGTCGGGCAGCGCCTGCCCCCGCTCCATCGCGCCCACCGCGAAACCGGCGAGATCGAAATCGCCGGCCGGGTACATGCCGGGCATCTCCGCCGTCTCACCGCCGATCAGCGCGGCCCCGGAGGCCTCGCAGCCCGCCGCGATGCCCTCGATCACCCGCGCCGCATCGTCGAGCGCGAGCTTGCCGGTGGCGAAGTAGTCGAGGAAGAACAGCGGCTCGGCGCCCTGGCAGACGAGGTCGTTGACGCACATCGCCACGAGGTCGATGCCGACGCCGTCGACATGGCCGGTATCGATCGCGATCCGCAGCTTGGTGCCGACCCCGTCGGTCGCGGCGACCAGGATCGGATCGGTGTAGCCGGCGGCCTTGAGATCGAACAGCGCGCCGAAGCCGCCGAGGCCGGACATGGTGCCGGGTCGGTCGGTACGTTTCGCCGCGGGCTTGATCCGTTCCACGAGCGCGTTGCCCGCGTCGATATCCACCCCCGCCTGCGCGTAAGTGAGCCCGTCCTTCTGCATCGCGTCCCCCGAATGCCGGTTTGTGAAGTGACGCCGCGATACCTCAGACCCCCCGCGAGGGCCAGCGCCAACTTGACCCGGACAGGCTGTCTGCTAGGAGAAAGCCCGGGGGCCCGTAGCTCAACGGTCAGAGCAGACCGCTCATAACGGTTTGGTTGGGGGTTCAAATCCCTCCGGGCCTACCAAATCATCATCTCGAACCCCGGCAGTGGTGAAAGAACCGCCATTCGCGGTTTCGGACCTGTCCGGGGCTGGACCCGCACGGAACGCGTGTGGCACCCTCGAACGGGGGCCTTGGGGACGTGGAATAGCAGATGATCGAATTGCCTTGGGGGCTCGGCCGGCTCGACCGGCGGGTTCTGTTCACCCTTGTCGCGCTCGATCTCGTGCTGCTGGCGATCGGCATACGCTACGGGGTGATGGTGGCGCTCGACCCGTCCGTGCATTGGCCCCGGCCGCTCCAGTTCGACCACGACTGGGGCATCGCCGAGATGCTCAACTACGTGAAATGGCTGGTCGCCGCCGCAGCGCTCGGCCTCGCATGGCGGCGGGATCGGGCGCTGCTGCCCGCGGCGATCGCGGCGACGTTGCTGCTCGCGGTGCTCGACGATGCCGGGCGGCTGCATGAGCGCGGCAGCATCGCGCTGGCGCTCGGCACCGGGCTTTTCGACCGCATCGGCAGCCTTGCCTTCCAGCTATGCGAGCTGGTGGTCTGGGCCGGGCTCGGCCTTCTCTGCCTCGGCCCGCTGCTGCTTGGCTGGCGCCGCGCGGATGTTGGGCTCCGGCGCCGGGCGGCGGGGCTCGGACTGTTCTTCGGCGGCGTCGCCCTCTGCGCGATGGGCATCGACACGCTGCATGTGCTTGTCGGCCTGGCCTGGCCCGACCAGCCGCTTCTCGGCGGCCTGTTCATGGTGGCCGAGGGCGGCGGCGAGAACCTGTTTCTCAGCCTGATGACGGCGCAGGCGGTGGGCAGCTTCGGTCGCGGCGGCCTCAGCGCACCAGCACCAGTTCGGCCCTGAGCCCGCCGAGTCGCGGGCTGTCGCCCAGATGCAGAGTGCCGCCATGGGCATGCGCGATGTCGGCGACGATGGCGAGACCCAGCCCGACGCCGCTGCCGCGGTCCTGGTTGCGTGCCGGGTCGAGCCGGGTGAAGGGCCGCATCGCCTCCTCGCGCTGGTCGGCGGGAATGCCAGGGCCGTCATCCTCGACGAGGATCCGCAGGCTGCGCGGCCCGATGATCAGCGACACCTCGCAGCGCGCGCCATAGCGCAAGGCGTTGTTGATCAGGTTCTCGAGCGCCCGTCGCAGAGCGAGCGGTCGCAGCGGCATCGGCTCGGAACGCCCCTGTCCCGGGCGCAGCGCCACCGCCTGCCCGGCGCGCTGGGCATCCTCGACCACCCGCGCCACAAGCGTCTCGGGATCGGTCTGCTCCACCTTCTCGGACGCATCGCCGCGCGCGAATTCGAGGAAGGCGTCGATCAGCCGGCGCATCTCGTCGACGTCACCAGCCAGCGGCGCGGCCTCCTCCTCCGGCAGCATCGACAGGCCGAGCCGGAGCCGCGTCAGCGGCGTGCGCAAATCGTGGCTCAGCCCCGACAGCATCAGGCGACGCGCCTGGACCTGCCGCTCGATCCGGTTGCGCATGTCGAGAAAAGCGTTGCCCGCCGCCCGCACCTCCCAGGCGCCGCCGGCCCGGTAGGGCACGATCCGGCCCTTGCCATAGGCCGAGGCGGCCGCCGCGAGCCGGGTGATCGGCCGCAGCTGGTTGCGCAGGAAGAGATAGGCGATCAGCGTGAACAGCGCCCCCAGCACCACGATCATCACCAGAAGCTGGTGCGGGTTGCGGGCCGAGATCCGGCGGCGGTCGAAATTGACCTCGAGCGCCCCGTGATCTGTGCCGAGCCAGACCCCCACCCGCCGCTTGGCGCCGAGATCGACCACCAGCACCTCGTCGAGCCCGGCGTTCAGCGCCGCCACCACCTGCCGCCCCGACAGGTCCCAGCGATCCACGCGGTCCTCCTCCGGCGGCGGCGCGAAACGGGTCTCTAGCTCCAGAGCCCGGCCCAGCCGCGCCGCCACGTCGCGGGCCGCGCCCGGACCGGGTGCGGCGTCAACCGATTCGACCAAGTGGTTGAGTTCGAGCAGCACCGATATTGCCATCTGCCGCGTCACGCCTTCGTAATGGCGCTGCACGAAGCTGATCGAGATCACCAGCTGCAAGGTGACCACGGGCAGCAGCAGAATCAGCGTCGCGCGCCCTTGCAGGCCGCGCGGCAGCCATCGTTTCAACCAGTCGAAAGCCATGGCGCAGGCTAGCCGCGCCGCCGGGAAAGGAAAAGCATGACCGACGCGCCCCTGATCCGCTACGAGCCCGACCTGCTGCGGCTGCGCGCGCCGAATCCCTCGCCGATGACCGGCCCCGGAACCAACAGCTGGATCCTCGGCGACGACCGGCTCTGCGTGATCGATCCCGGCCCCGACGATCCGGCGCATCTCGGCGCGCTGTTGGAGGTCATCGCCGGCCGCCCGGTGTCGGCCATTCTCGTCACCCATGCCCATCTCGACCACTCGGCCCTGGCACCGAAGCTGACGCGGGCCACCGGCGCACCCGTCTGCGGCTTCGGGCCCGCGGATTCGGGGCGCAGTCCGCTGATGCGGTCCCTCGCCCGGGACGGCGTGGGTGGCGGGGAAGGACTCGACCACGGTTTCCACGTCGACCGGCGGCTGGAGGATGGCACGACCGTGGCCTTCGGCACTGACGAGCTCGTCGCATGGCACATGCCGGGCCACATGGCCGGGCATATGTGCTTCGGCTGGCGGGACACGGCGTTCTCGGGCGATCTGGTGTTGGGCTGGGCCAGCACGCTGATTTCGCCGCCCGACGGTGACGTTGCGGCCTTCCGTGCCTCCTGCGCCCGGCTGCGCGACCTGCGCCCGCGCCGGCTCCTGCCCGGCCATGGCGACACGATCGAGAACCCGGCCGCGCGCATCGACTGGCTCCTCGACCACCGCGCCGCGCGCGAGCGTCAGATCCTCGCGGCGCTCGAACAAGGCGCGCAGACGACCGAGGGGCTGGCCACGACGATCTACACCGACACGCCTTCGGCGTTGCTGCCAGCTGCGCGACGCAACATCCTCGCGCACCTGATTGATTTGATGGAGAGAAAGCTCGTGAGGGCCGACGGCGCACCCCTGCCCGAGGCGCGCTTTGAATTGACGTCGGGAGAGGTAGAATTTTTCTCGGAGAGGCACTGGACACCGCCGAACGGATGACTGTATATCGCCCCCATGTTCCGGCGTAGCTCAGCGGTAGAGCAGTTGACTGTTAATCAATTGGTCGTAGGTTCGATCCCTACCGCCGGAGCCAAATAATTCCAAGCTACGGCTTATTAAGGGCTTTTTCGACATAGCGTCGAAGAAGCCCTTTTTGCTTGCGACTCCTGTCTCGCTGGCTGGCACAGGAGTCAGAGCGCTGCACACCCGTCCAACCGATCAACCCCACCGCGCGCACCGCCCCTCCGGCTTCCACTTGCGCCGACGCTGGCCCCGGAACTGGTCTGCCGCAGAGATCTGGACCCCACCGAATAAATTGTCACTGCACTTTTCGCTTCGGTCGCACCTCCCGGCCGAAGCGAAGGTGGTGGCCTAGAAACCGACGACGGACACTGCTGAGTACCCCCGGCTCGCATCGGGCGATCCTGGCCAGGGACTCACCCACTCCGAATAGGTGTCACTGGAACGGGGATCGCGGCCCCATCATCGGCCCCATATGAACCTCTTTGGATAGACGCCTCGCTAATTCTAACGCCGGTCTTGAGGCAGCCGCTGTATCAATGACGCTGGGGCTTGGTTCCAGTGCGGCCCCACTTCTGACACCGCTCGCCACCGCAGAACGGGCGCTTCTGGTTCAGGTTTGAGCGTGTTGCAATCTTCGTGATCGCTTCGTCTTGCGCCCGAGTTCTTGGATCTTCGCCTGGGCGTCCTCGATCTGGGCGGGGCCGAGAGCCTCGAAAGCATCGAGGAACGTTTGGCCACGCGCTTTGCTGAGGGGGTGCGACCGGGCGCTTGGATGCCCGGTCCGCACATGAGGATCAGACCTCGATGACCACCTTGCCGATGGCTTGTCCGCTTTGCAGCCGGGCATAGGCATCGCCGACCTGCGTCAATGCGAAAGTTTGTTCGTCCAGCAGCGGCCTCACCGCACCGGCATCGACCAGTTTGGAAAGCTTCGCGAGGATCTCACCATGAACCTCGCGCCGGACGTCGTGCAGCATAGGCAGCAGCATGAAGACGACGTGCAGGGAGAGCCCCTTGAAGTGGGCGGGCGACAGGTCGATTTCCGACAGGGCGACCGTCGTGACCACATGGGCGTTCAACGCCGCCGCCGCGAAGGAGTTCGTGAGGTTGGCCCCACCGACCGTGTCGAAGACCGCGTCGAAGCCGGTATGGGCCGCGACGTAGTTCTCGATCCTCTCGGCCATGAAGTCGATGGGTCGGGCCCCGTAACCTTCGATCACCGAAAGCTGGCCGTCGCCGGTGCCCGTCGCGGAAACCTCGGCCCCGAGGTGACGCGCCAGTTGCACGGCGAGATGCCCGACGCCGCCTGCACCGCCCTGCACGAGCACCTTCTGCCCGGCGTCGACGCCCGCGCGCTCCAGCCCTTCCCAAGCCGTGATGCCCACCAGCGGCAAGGCAGCGGCCTCGCGCATCGACAGCGTCTTGGGCTTGGGCGCGATCAGCCTGGCGTCGGCGGGGATGAATTCCGCCAGCGCGCCCTGAAGATCGGCCAACCCGCCGGCGCAGCCATAGACCTCGTCGCCCACGGCATAACCGGTCACGCCTTCACCGACCTCCTCGATGATGCCGGCGAAATCCATGCCCAGCACGGCCGGCAGGTCGGGTGACAGGGGCAGGTCCTTGCCCATGGCCTTGATCATCGTGTCGATCGTGTTGACGCTCGTCGCCTTGACCCGGACGAGGACTTGGCCAGAGGCGGGTTGCGGGCGCGGCATGTCGGCCTCATGGAAGGCCGCCTCGGTGCCGTAGTCGTTCAGGGTCATGGCTTTCATCGGTATCTCCTGCCGAGTGTTGCGTTGGTCAGGAGATACGGGAACTGCACTAAGGATATAATCTGCCCAGATCGGAGTTCAGTTTTCGGGAATAGGATATAGTCCTTTTGTTGGCGGCTCCCCGTTTTCAGCTGCCGCGACCCGTCTGCGCCTGTCTCGCCTTGAGAGTTTTGGGCCCGGCGACCTTTCAGAGGCGCAGGACCGGTCGCGCGGCATCGCGCGCGAGCTTGTGCTGCAGTTCGTAGCGCCTCCACGAGGCCGCGCTCTCCGACCAGGCGTCAAAGGTGCCCGTTGTCATGTCTCCTCCGCCGTGGCGGTTAAGGCGACCCTGCGACGATCTTCAAAGTCAAGCTTCCGCCGTGCCCCGCTCCGCCGGTGAGGTCGCGGATCGCGTCCATGACCGCGGCGACTTGGCTCCTGTCACTTGCCGCCGCGTGGGGCTGCGCGAAACGCCCGCTGTCATTGTCGAAGTAGCGGCCGGTGGCCTCGGCGAACTCGTCCGACAGCGCAGCGCGGCCTAGGATGTCGGCCCCGATCGATAGGTCGTTGCCCGCCACGCCGAAGCCCTCCTTGACCATTTTCGAGGCCAGCAGGGAGCCGGGGTTCACGGCGATGAAGGCCGGGCCGTCCGGATGGGCGCGGGCCATCTCCTGCGTCCAGATCGTGATAGCGAGCTTGCTCTGGGCGTAGGCCTGCATGTGATCGAGCGCGTGCCTGCCGCGCAGGGCGTTCGTATCCACCGGCGCCTGGGCCGCCGAGGACAGGTTCACCACGCGTCCATCCTTCGGGATGATCGGCAGCAGCTGCCGCGTCAGCAGATAGGGCGCGAGGGTGTTGACGACGAAGCGGGTGTCGAGCCCCTCGGTCGTCCGGGCCTGGGGGGTCTTGAGGACGCCCGCGTTGTTGATCAGCACGTCGATGCGGTCGTGGCGGCTCTGGATGTCTTCGGCCAACGCCGCGACCTCTACGAGGCGGGACAGGTCGGCGCGGAACGTCTCCGAGGCATCGGCCACCTCCCGCGCGGCAGCTTCCAGCTTTTCCGCGCTGCGCCCGTGAAGCAGGACGGTGTGGCGCTGCGCGGCCAGCGTCTTCGCGGTCAGCAGGCCGATGCCGTCGGTGGCGCCGGTGATCAGGATCGTCTTGGCCATTGGTGTCTCCTCAGCTGTGAAACTCCGGCAGGATCTCGTCCGCCAGTCGACGCATGGTGTCCTCGATATCCGCGCCGTTGAACCGCAGGTTCAGGGCGACGTGGTTGATGCCGAGGTCGCGGATCTGCGTCAGGTAGCGCCGCAGGTGTTCCGTTCCCGACCGAAAGCCGAGATGGATCGGCTGGGGGGACGCGTCCGCTTGCGCGACGAGATCCACGTAGAGGGATTGCATCACCGGCTTGTCGGGCAGACCGGCCTCGGCGATCCGGCGGCGATACTCGCCGACCACGTGGCCCTGCGTCGCCGCGTCGCGCGGATAGGTCATCCAGCCGTCGCCGTTCCGCGCGACCCAGTCGGGAGATTGCTGGCTCCCGCCTGTGATCAAGAGCGGCAGGCGGCCGCTCGCGGGCTTGGGCAACATGTCGATCCCGCCCGACAGCGTTCCGTGCGCTGTGTCGCGACACGGGTAATCCTCGGCCATCGCCCGGATGTAGTCCAGGCTGTCGCGGAACCTCTCGCCGCGATCCTCGAAGATCATGTTCAGGGCGGGATATTCGTCAGGCCGGTCGCCGGAGGCGACACCCAGCAGAAGCCGCCCGCCCGAGAGCACATCGGCAGAAGCGGCGGCCTTGGCTACATGGGCCGGGTGGCGCAGTGGCAGGACGATGCTGGCCACGCCGAGTGCGATATCTCGCGTCGAGGCCGCCAGCGCCCCGAGGTAGACGAAGGGATCGAAGAGCTGCCCGGCATCGCCGAAGGAGGGCACGTTGAACGGCACGTCCCGCAGCCACAGCGCCGAGAAGCCGAGACTGTCGGCCAGCCGCGCGCGCTCGATGTGACGCGCCATGTCGGGCCCGGCGCCGTGCGGATAGGCTTCGAGCGGAACGACCAGCCCGATGCTCATCCGTCCCGGCCTGAAGACGGTGTTGTAGGCGCGGTTCGGGCTCGGGAATGCCGCGGGTCCGGTCTTGTCCAACATCTTCGATCTCCTTGTCGCACAGCCTCAGAACCCGCCCAGAACCTGCTTGCCGATCACCCGGCCACTCTCCTGCCGCAGATGCGCGGCGCGCAAGGTCTCGACGCTTAGCGGGCCCAGCCGCTCGGTCACGGTAGATTGCAGCGCGCCCGCGTCGATCATCTCCGACACGCGGTTGAGCAGCTCCCGCTGGGCGCCGATATCCTCGGTCCCGAACATCGAGCGGGTGAACATGAACTCCCAGTGGATGCTCAGCGCCTTGGGCTTCGCGGGTTTGATGTCGAGCGTCTCGGGGTCGTCGATCAGCGCGATCTGGCCGTGCGGTGCGATCAGCTCGATGATCGCGGGCCAGTGCTGATCCGTCGCGGTCAGCGCCGCCACATATCCGGGCGTCAGGCCCAGCTCGGCCACCTGCGCCGCGAGATCGCCACGATGATCCACCACGTGATCGGCGCCCATTTTGCGCACCCAGTCCCGCGTCTCGGGGCGCGAGGCGGTCGCGATCACCGTGAGACCGGTCAGCGCCTTGGCGAGCTGGATCAGGATCGACCCCACGCCACCGGCCCCGCCGATGACGAGCAGGGTCTGACCGGTGCCGCCCCCTTCGGTCAGGCGGAAGGACTCGAACAGCATCTCCCACGCCGTGATCGTGGTCAGCGGCAGGCCGGCGGCTTCGGCGAAATCGAGGCTAGTGGGCTTGCGCCCGACGATCCGTTCGTCGACCGCGTGAAGCGCTGCATTCGTGCCGGCGCGGGTGACGTCGCCGGCATAGAAGACCTCGTCACCCACCTCGTAGCCCGCGACCTCGTCGCCGATTTCCACCACGACCCCGGCTGCATCGAAGCCCAAGATCCGCGCGCCGCCCTCGGACTGCACCGCCGCGCGCAGCTTGACGTCCACCGGGTTGACCGAGACGCCCTTGACCTCCACCAGCAGGTCGCGTGGCCGAACTTCGGGCCGGTCCGCGTCGAAAATCTCCAGAGTGCCCGCCGCACCTGCTGCGCGATAGCCGATCGCCTTCATCTGACATGTCCTCGATGACGTCATTCCGTTGCTCCCCAAGATATCTCTTGCGAATTTCTGGGAAACCGGCAGCTTCCGGATTTGATTATTCGGCTTTGGGATATAATCGCCATGGACACCGACAACCTGCGTCTCTTCGTGATGGCGGCCGAACGGCTCAATATCTCCGCCGCAGGGCGCGCGCTGGGCCTCGCCCCCGCGGTCGCAAGCGCGCGTCTCGCCAAGCTGGAGCAGGAGCTCGACGTGGAGCTTCTGCGCCGGACCACCCGCAAGGTGTCGCTGTCGCTGGAGGGGTCGGATTTCCTGCCCTATGCCCGCGAAATTCTTGCCCAGGCCGATGCGGCCCGGGCTGCCTTGGGCGGCACGGAAGCAGGTCCGAAGGGCACGCTACGCTTCGCAGCACCCAGCAGCTTCGCGCAGCTGCACATCATGCCGCTGCTGCCCGAGTTCCACGAGCTCTATCCCGATCTCACCCTTGACCTGCGCCTATCCGACACGCGGTTCGACGCGATCGAGGGCAGCTTCGATCTGGCCCTGCGCAGCGGGCCGCTGAGCGACAGCAGCCTGAAGGGCCGCAAGCTGGCCGACGACACCCGGGTTCTTTGCGCGTTGCCGGCCTATCTCGAGACGCATGGCACACCGGCCACGCCGGCGGATTTGGCGGGCCACCAGCTCATCGCCTGGAGCAACCTCGAGCCACGGGAACTGGTGAACGCGGCCGGAGAGAAAGCCCTGCTCGACCCCGCCCGCATGGCCTGCCGAACCATCGTGGATGACGGCGATGCGCAGCGCGAGGCAACCCTTGCGGGGGCCGGGCTGTCGATGAACTCTCTGTGGAACGTCGCCCATGAACTGGCCGCGGGCCGGCTTGTCCGGGTTCTGTCAGAGTGGAAAATGAACGACCGCTCCGTGCTCTGGCTGGTCTATCCGCGCACCAACGTGCTGACCCCGAAAACCCGGATCTTCATGGACTTCCTGATCGCCCGGCTGTCCGGTCATGCGGGATGGAGCGAGTAAGCGGTCGCCTGTCGCGGGGTCTTGGAAGCCCGGCCGATGAATGCCGCCGCACCGCCCAGAGAATCGTCATCGGTCGTCTGGCAGCGGCGAATGGTTTTGACAGATCTCGATGGGACCGATACCGAGACCCGATGATCCGTTGCCATCAGACCTTGAGCTATTACCGCCGTCCCTGACGGCGGCTCGATGATGCGTGACGATCAGAGAAGCCGCCGCCCATGGGCGGCTCGATCGGTTCAGAGGCGTCCGGGCTTGGTTCCCCAAAGGAGACCGGAATGACCCTCGATGACCTCTGCCACCGCTACCTCGACGCCTTGAACACGGGCGATCTGGAGGGCGTGCGCGCCCTGTTCACCCCTGACGCCGAGATTGTGTCGCCGCTCTACGGCGTCCGGCCCGCGCACGACTTCTACGCCGAGCTTTTCGCGGATACCTCCCGGTCGGAGACGACGCTCCTCAACGTCTTCGACAGCTCTGCCGAAGGCCGCTCCGTCGCTCTGCATTTCCGCTACGTCTGGACCTTGGCCAGCGGCAAGGTCGTGGAGTTCGAATGCGTCGATGTCTTCGAGTTGGCCGAGGACCGGCAGCGCTTCGCCCGGATGACCATCATCTACGACACCGCGTCTCTGAGGGCCGACTTCGAGGCCTCCCGGAAGCAAGCCTGAGCACTGCCATAGAAGCGGCCGTTCCTGTTGCGCGCAGCGAAGGGCCGCTTCCCACCCTCCCCTGCTTTGGTGCTTCCGGCGCTAAGCCGACCTTCATGCCTTGCGTAGCAAAGGTCAGCTTCGACCCCTTCTCATCCAATATGGCGCTTCAAGATTTCGGTTAAGCTATCGCCATCGCTCCAATGGACCCCATTCCAGCCGGCAGAAATCGCTGCCTCGACGTTTTCCAGTTTGTCATCGACCAACAACAGTTCATCGGGGTTATATCCGGCCCGCTCCTCCGCGAATCTGTAGAACCCTGCGTCCGGTTTCTGATGGCCCGCCATCGCCGAATAGACGACTCCATCAATCTCGCTATTTAGACCCACCTTATTCAGAAGATAATCCGCTCTGGAGTAGCTTTGATTGGTTGCCAGATACACTGGAATCCCTCGACATCTTGCGTCCCGCACATCTGCGAGAACATCCGGCACAACCCGAGAACTCTGCTCGTACCAGTAGCTTACCAGTGTTTCGGCGGAAACGTCTGTTCCAATTTTTATCAACGCTTCTCGAAGAGTCGGCATAAGTTCTTTTTGACCAATCACGACACTTTGCCACTCAGCTCTGATAAATTCGCGGGCGAGGTCGCGAGGCGAGATTCCCAAGTCGTCCAATAGCCCAACCATCCAGTGTTGACCGTCAGTTGGACGTCCGAAGACCAACACACCATCCACGTCCAGCATAAGACACTTAATTTTCAATCTGCGCACTTTCGGTTTATCCTGAATGTCAGTCTGGCTGCCTTAGTCTCGTTGATGAAGGGGGCAGAGTTGGTAGGCATGCAATGAGCGAACTTCTGCTTTGTCCGCTCACCGGACCTCGGCCCGGCCTGCGGCGAATGTCGGCTTACCGCCCTGATCTTTCACGGACGATACTGGCCATAGGCTACGGCCTGAAAGCGCTGTGCAGCGTCCACCTTGCGGACTTCGGCTCACACCGCCGCGAAGGACAGATCCCTGCCCTTCCTTATCAAGGCAGTTCCAAGACCTCAGCCGACATTTCTCTCCCGCACAGGGAACAGCTGCTCCAACCGCTACGCGACGGCCAATGAAGCCGTCGCCTGTGCCCGACATCTTGGCATCAAGCCGCGCTCAGTTGGGGCTTCCCCGGAAAAGGTGCGTCTGCTCTGGGCGGAAGGTCAGACTCACCTCACGGCCACGCTCGAACACGGCATCTTCTGAGAGCGCAGCAATCAAAGGACTGCCATCGGTCAGCTCGAGATCGACCACGGTTTCAGAGCCGAGCCGCTCGGTCAGCTTCACCTTGCCATGCAGCTTGCCTTCGGACGGATCGAGCGAAGGGTGCAGGTATTGCGGCCTCAGGCCCAGCGTCAGCCTTTCGCCGGGACGAAGCCCGTCGAGCTTGCAAGGCAGTTCGATCGGGTCGAGCGCAGGGTTCTTCACTACTGCCGAGCCGGCACGCGCCTCGGCCACCTCGACCTCGATCAGGTTCATGGATGGCGCGCCCAGGAACTTGGCGACGAAGAGGTTGGCGGGGTTGTGATAGAGATCCATCGGCGCGCCGACCTGCTGCACCTCGCCATCCTTCAGCACCACGATCTTGTCGGCCAGCGTCATCGCTTCGACCTGATCGTGCGTGACGTAGATCATCGTGGTCTTGAGCTCCTTGTGGAGCCGGCCGATCTCCATCCGCATGTCCATCCTGAGCGCCGCGTCGAGGTTCGACAGAGGCTCGTCGAACAGGAATACCTCGGGTTTGCGGGTGATGGCGCGCCCGATCGCGACGCGTTGGCGCTGGCCGCCGGAAAGCTGGCTGGGCCGCCGGTCCAGCAGGTGCTCCATCTGGAGGATGCGCGCCGCCTCCTGCACCGCGGCCTCCCGCTCGGCCTTGGGGGCCTTGGCGACGGTCAGGCCGAAGCCGATGTTCTCGCGCACCGTCATGTGGGGGAAGATCGCGTAGCTCTGGAACACCATGGCGATGCCGCGTTCCTTGGGCTGCACCTCGTTCACCACGCGACCGCCGATCTCCAGCGTTCCGTCGGAGATCGTCTCCAGTCCCGCGATCATCCGCAGCAAGGTCGACTTGCCGCAGCCCGACGGGCCCACGAAAACCACGAACTCGCCATCCTCGATCTCGAGGTCGATGCCCTTGATCACCTCCGTCGCGCCGAAGCGCTTGCGGATGTCCTTCAGCCTCACCGTCGCCATGTCATTTCCCCCTGTCGGAAGCTTCGATGTAGAGCAGTCCCTCGGCGTCGACCTTCACCGGCACCGGGTCCATCACGTAGCCGCCGAAAGCCTCCTTGCCGCCGTCTCGAAAGCCCATCAGCACCGGGCCCGTTTCGGTCATCAGCACCCTTGCCGCGTAGCGATAGCAGGGCAGATCGCCGTCGAGGAAACCGGGGGCCACCCGCCATGGCCCGCGCGGGCCGTCGCCGACGAGGTAGTGGTTGCCGGTGACCGGCGGCACGCCTGCCTTGGTCTTTCGGTCCTCGGACCAGTGGATGTCGGCGGTGCAGAACAGGCAGTACCAGCGCCCGTCGATCTCGAAGGGCTGCGGCACCTCGAGCTGGCCGTAATCGCCGACGAAGACCGGGGGCTGGAGCGTCCACTCGTAAAGATCCGGCGAGGTCGCGAAGCCGATCGCGCCGCCGGCATTGGCTTCCTCGATGCCCGGCGCACGGGCGGTGAAATACATGAGGTAGCCGTCGCCGTCGGGGTCCTTCATCACGAAGGGATCGCGCATCGCCCGGTCGGGCCAGAAGCCCACCTGCATTTCGGCCTCGTAATGCGCGGCATTCGGCCCTTCCATGTCGAGGCAGAGGCCGGAGCCCACGCGCTCCCAGGAATGCATGTCGGTCGAGGTGGCGTGGCCGATGCGCTGGTAGAGCCCCTTCTCGGCCGAGCCGCCGCCCGTGTAGAACAGGTGCCAGAGTCCGTCGGGCCCCTGAATCACCGAGCCGGTCCATGTGGTGGTGTCGTCCCAGGCCGGCTTCGGCGCGGGCTTCAGGCAGGTGCCCTTGTGCTCCCAGTTCACCAGATCGTCGGAGACGGCATGGCCCTGGGAGACGTTGAAGTGCCGCAGGCCCGGATCGCCGAGCGACTTGTCGGCTTGCAGGAAGTAGCCGTGCCAGCGCTGCCCGTCATGGGCATACCAGCTGTCCCAGATCCATTTGTCGTCGAGTGCGAGGGTCATGTCGTGTCCTTGCGAATGAATGGCGTCAGCCCTTCACGCCGGTCGAGGCGATCGAGGAGATGAAGGCGCGTTGCAGCACGAAGTAGAAGGCGAGCACCGGCAGGGTGATCAGCGACAGGTAGGCCATGATCTCGCCCCAGGCGCGGTTGAGCTGGAAGAAGTATTGCAGCCCGACCATGACGGGGCGGTAGGTCTCTTCCTGCACCACCATCAGCGGCCAGAGGTACTGGTTGTACATCACCAGGAACTTCAGGATCGCGGCGGTGGCCAGCACGGGACCAGCGAGCGGCATGACGATGCGGCGGTAGATCATCCACCAGCTTGCACCCTCGACGCGGGAGGCCTCGATCAGCTCGCGCGGCAGGTCGCGGAAATACTGCACGAAGAGGAAGATCGTCAGACCGTCGGCAACGAAGGGCAGGATCTGCACCCTGTAGGAGTTCAGCCAGCCGAAGCTCAGCCCGTCGAAGCCAATCCAGGGCAGCTGGTTGACCATCAGTAGCAGCGGGATGGCGATGGTCTCGAAGGGCACAATCAGCGTGGCGAGAATGATCGACAGCAGGACCCCCGAGCCGCGCCATTCGAGAAAGACGAAGGCGAAGGCAGCGAGCGAGCACACAAGAAGCGACAACACCACCGTGACCGCCGTTACCAACACGGAGTTGAAGATGAACAGCCTCACCGGCGCACGCTGGAAGGCGGCGGCGTAGTTGTCGAAGGAGATGTCTCCCACCGGGAGGAAGGCTCGCAGGCTGCCAGTGTCCGACAGAAGCTGCTGATCGGGTTTGAACGAGCTCACCACCATGAACACCAGCGGGAAGATGAAGATCACCGCGATCAGCACCAGCACCGCGTAGCGTACAGCCAGCCTGAGGCCGCGATTGGACGGATCGATCTGGGCCATCAGTTGCGCTCCCGCGTCAGGTATCGCTGGATCAGCGAGATGGTGAGAACCAGCAGGAACAGGAGCACCGAGATGGTCGAGCCGCCGGAGATGTCCTGCTTGCCATAGCCGCGTTCCACGGCCTGGAAGACGATGGTCTGGGTGCTGTCGAGCGGCCCGCCGCCGGTCATCACGTCGATCTGTGCGAAGAGCGCGAAAGCCTGCATGGTGATGACGATCAGGATCAGCACGGCGGTGTTTCGCAGCCCCGGCCAAGTCACGTAGCGAAAGGTCTGCCAGCGTGAGGTGCCTTCGATCTCGGCAGCTTCGTAGAGTGTCGGGCTGATCGTCTGAAGCCCAGCGAGCCAGATCACCATGTGAAAACCGACCGCCTGCCAGATCGACATCGCCATGATCGCGGGCAGCGCCGTGTCGGGATTGCCGAGCCAGTCGACCGGCTCGAAGGCACCGAAGGTGACTGCCGAGAGGATGTTGTTCAGCAAACCGTCATTGCCGTCATAGATGAAGCGCCACAGCAGCGAGACGACGACGATCGAGACCACCACCGGCATGAAGTAGATGGTGCGGAAGATGTTGATGCCTCGGAGCCGCTGATTGATCAGCAGCGCCAGCCCGAGCGCAAGGGCGGCCTGCACCGGCGCCACGATGAGGACGAAGGTCAAGGTGTTGACGATCGCGGTCATGAACACGACGTCGCGCGCCAGCACCACGACCTGGTTTTCGCCCCAGCTCCAGCTCAGCCATTCGCGCATGCCATCGAGATGCGCGTAGTCCGGATTGCCCCGGGTGAAATTGCGCAGCCGCGGATACGCGAGCGCGCCGTCCTCGTCGCGGATAAGGGTGCCCTCATCATCACGCTCCGGTTCAAGCGTGAGGACCCCCATCCCCATCAGCTGGCGATAGTTGTCCAAGCCCACCCATTCGGTGGGGTTCGGCGATATCAGCCGCTGATTGGTGAAGCTCAGCCCGAAGGCGAAGAAGAAGGGCAGGATGATGAAGACCGCGATCAATCCGAAACCCGGGAGCGCCATGGCCCACCCGGCCCGGTTCGATTGCGTCAGTCTGGAGCGGGACATGGGTCACCTCGCGTCTGGGGCCGGCCCCCTCGGGAGGAAGGGGGCCGGGCTGGGGAGGATCAGTGGCCGTAGCCCTGGTTGCGCTCGATGTCGGCGTCGATTTCGTCGACCGCCGCATCCAGCGTGTCGACCACGTCGGCACCGTTGGCGATGTCCGCGAGCGCCTTCTCGAACACCTTGGCGGCGACGACGTAGCCCGGCGTCACCGGGCGCAGCTTCGCCTGGCTTTCGGAGAGGTCATAGAACACCGCCATCGGGCCGCCATCCTTGTAGTTCTCGGTCATTGCGGCCGCGCTCTCGGTCGGCGGGATCAGTCCGATGCCGTTCGAGAAGGCCGCGAGATACTCATCCTGCAGCGCAAATTCGATGAAGGCAGCCGCGCCCTCGGGGTGTTCGGAGGACGCCGAGACACCGAACTGCCAGCTGGCCGCGCCGATCACCGGGCCATTGCCGAAATCCGGTGCCGGCAGGAACAGCGTATCCTCGCCAAATTCATTGAGGATGTTCATCGCGGCCCAGTTGCCGTTCCAGCTGATCGCGTATTTGCCCTCGACGAAGCCGTTCTCGCGGTCGGCGGGGTCCTGGCTGGTGCCGGGCACAAGGTCGCGCTCGAACAGCGACTGCCACCATTCGCCGAACTCGACCGCGGCATCGCCGTTCAACGCGCCTTCGGCCGTGGTGTAGGTCTCGCGATCGACGATGTCGCCGCCGAAGCTTTGCAGGAAGGGACTGAAGGCATAGGGATACCATTCACCCGTCCAAGCCATGCCGAGATCGAGCGGGTACTGGAAGTCGCCGCTGTCCTTCAGTGTCACCAAGGCGGCGTCGAATTCCTCGAGCGTCCAGGGCTCCTCGAGCGTCGGAATGCGGATGCCGTGCTCTTCGAGGTAGCTCTGACGCGTCACCATGGCGACGGCGGCGTCCCACAGGCCGATCGAGTAAAGCTTGCCATCCCATTCGCCCTTGGTACCGGGCAGGAAGTTCTCGATGATCGCCTCGTCGATCGGCAGCGGCTGAAGGTAGCCGGACCAGGCCCAGTTCGGCATGACGGGACCGTCGACATCGAGGATGTCGGGCAGGTTGCCCGCCAGCGCTGCGGCGATCACGCTGTCATTGTAGCTGCCCTGCGGGAAGCTTTGCAGGCTGACCCTCCATTCCTCCTGGCTTTCGTTGAAGTCGTTGACGATGCCGTTGATGATATCGCTTTCGACCTCGTTGCCGGCGCCGTGATACCACATGCTCAGCTCGGTCTGCGCAGCCGCACCGGTGGCGAGGGCGCTGGCAAGGATCGTGCCTGCCATCAGGTTCGTTCTGGTCATCTTCGGGTCTCCTCCCAGTTGCGTGTCAGTGTTCGGTAACGGATTGGCGCCAGCAGACCGGTCCGCCGACCAGTTCGACTTCGGTCGGTGCCGGTGCCCCCGCGATCAGCGAAAGAAGACGGCGCGCCGCCGCCTCGCCGATGCCGCGGTAGTTCAGATCCGCTGTGGTGAGCGGCGGATACAGCGTCTCGGAAATAACGCGGTAATCGTCGTAGCCGGCAACGGAGATCTCCTGCGGCACGCGGATGCCGCGTTCGCGCAGTTCGCCGTAGAGCCGGAGGGCCAGTTCGTCGTTGCCGCAGCAGATCACGCTCGGCCGATCCTCGAGCGCCAGCAGTTGGTCGAGCGCGGATGTAAGGAACGGCTTGGGTCCCTCGCCGCGATCCGCAAAGCCCTCGATCTCCAGCTCTGGGTCGAAGGCTATTCCCGCGGCCTCCAGCGCCTCGCGATAGCCTTGGCTGCGAAGTTCCGTCGCGACCATGCCCGCAGGAAGGGTGAGATAACCGATGCGACGATGCCCGGCAGCGATCACCCGTTCGACCAATGCGCGCTGGCCGGCGCGGTCATCGGGCAGAACCGCGGGCGTGCCCGCGGCGTCGAAACAGTTGGCCAGCACCAGCGGCGCGCCGCGCGGGTCGAGATCATCGATCCGCTGATGATGATCAGCGACATAGACCAGCCCCTCCACCCGGTGCTGAGCGAAGGTCGCCACCAACTCGGAGGCGCGATCCGCCTCGCCCCCGGTATCGGCGATCATCAGGGTCAGGCCCGCCTCGGCCACGACGCGTTGGATCGCCTGCACGATGAACAGGTCCGGCAGGCCGGATGGCCCGGCGCTTCCGTCACCGCGGGAGATCGCCCCGGTGATCAGCCCGATCAATCCGGACCGGCTGGAGCGCATCGTCCGCGCCGCACGCGAGGGGCGGTAGTCGAGTTCACGAATGGCGGCCTCGACCGCATCGCGTGTCTTGGTCCCGACCGGCGCGTCGCCATTGATCACCCGCGAGACAGTCTTGGGAGAGACGCCAGCCTGCTTTGCAACGTCGTAGATCGTGGCCATCGTCTCGCTCCCCTCACCCTAGCCATTCACACCGCATGGAATGACATCGGTGTCATGACATCGGTGTCATAACGGATCGCATTCCGTTTGGTCAACCCTTTTCAGATTGCGCTCGCGGCTGCGGTTTAAGATCTGGCACCGCGATTTACCGGCGCTGACAGGTGGTAATCCTGTCAGTCGCATCGAAGCCCGGAAGCGTTTTACAGGCGTATGAACACCGCCTGGCTCTGCCCTACACCGCTGCCCGGAACCGCCTACGCTGGAGGTGTCGCCCATATTCAAGGACCGCTTACTGCCTGCTTCGGACCTTGGCACCGAGCGCGGTAACGGGTGGCTCTCTGCCCCGCGCGACAGGGCCAGCACAGGCATCGGAACACGCGCACCCAGATGGCTGGGATGAGACGGGACTGATGGAACCTCAGACGCCTACCCCTAGGCGAGGCGCTGTATCAGGCAGGACTTCTTGGATGCCCGACTTGACCGATTGTCCTTTCGAACCGCTGGTTCTCCCATGCGGAGCCACACCTACAGATCGGATCGCGAAAGCGATCGGCAGCTTGCCACTCTTCCCTGCTTCGGTGCTCCCGGCCCACAGCAGACATTGATCCGGTGCGTCGCGAACTTGTCCAAGCGTTCCAGAACGGTCCTGCGGCAGGAAAACTGCCGCGATAGCGTCGAAGCACATCGCGGACTTCTGATCTTCCCTCAGCTTGGGCCGCACTTCTGTGTAGGTTACGGGAGCGTCCAATGATGGTGCTGGTGGGCGCCCTTCATTGGTCGAACTATCGCTTCAACCCTGCCGGACTTCGCCGCGCGCCATGCTGAGCAGCCAGTCCCTCACGCGCATGGCCGCATCGGATGCGCCCTGACGCGGCAGCAGGGCGTAGAAGTCCTGCCCCCCTTCGAGCGCGGCCTCGACAGGCTGCACGAGGCGACCCGCATCGAGGTCCCGCTGCACGAGGAATCGGCTGGCCAAGGCGATGCCCTGACCGGCCAGAGCCGCGTCGAGGCTCAGTGTCGTCTGGCTGAACCGAAGTCCGCGTGGCGCGGCCAATTCGGTCCCGAATGCCATCTCGAGGAACTGCGGCCAAAGATCATGCGTGTCGTGTAGCAAGGTCATGCGCGAGAGCGCCACCGCATCGAGAAGCCCTCCCTGATTGGCAACCAGTTGTGGCGAGCACACCGCGATAACCTCCTGCGGAAACAGCAGGTCGCCGCGCAGGCTCGCTCCGAATGGCGGGCGCCCCTGCCGCACCGCCAGGTCGATGCCGTCCGAGTGAAAGCTCATGACGCGCTCGGTCGCGGTGATCCGCAGGTCGATCCCGGGATGGGCTTGGGTGAACTCCGCAAGCCGCGGGATGAGCCATTTCGACGCGAAGGTCGGGGTCACGCTGATCGTCACCCGCGACGGCGTTTCCCGAAGCGCGGCGGTTGCGTCCATGAGCTGGGAAAAGGCCCGGGCCACAGCGACATGGTAGACCCGCCCCGCCTCGGTGAGGCTCAGCCCCCGCGGCTCGCGAAGGAACAGACGCAGGCCGAGATGTTCCTCGAGACCGCGCACCTGCTGTGCCACAGCCCCCTGTGTCACGCCCAATTCCTCTGCCGCCGCGCGGAAGGACAGGTGCCTTCCGGCCGCCGAGAAGGCGCGCAGCCCGCTCAGGGAGGGCAGATCGGCTTCGCTCGACACGATAGTTCTCCTACACCCACGCAACAGTTCACCTGACTGGTCGCATTCGTTCAAGCCCCTTATCTGATGATCCATGGGCGCAACAGGCGCCGCAGGAAAGTTAAGGAGCGCGCAGAGATGGCGACAAGAAAAGTGGCGCTAATCACGGCTGGCGGCAGCGGCATGGGAGCTGGAGCTGCGCGGCGGCTGGCGGCCGACGGATTCAAAGTCGGAGTGCTGTCCTCCTCGGGCAAGGGAGAAGCTCTGGGCAAGGAACTCGGCGGCTTCGGCGTCACCGGCTCGAACCGATCGGTCGACGATCTGAGCCGTCTCGTCGACGGGGCGATGGAACGCTGGGGGCGGATCGACGTGCTGGTCAACTCGGCCGGGCATGGCCCGAAGGGCGACATCCTCGAGATCGCCGACGAGGACTGGCACGAGGGGCTCGAGGTCTACCTGATGAACGTGATCCGCCCTACCCGGCTCGTCACGCCGCTCATGGCGGCGCAGGGCGGCGGCGCAATCATCAACATCTCGACCTTTGCGGCATTCGAGCCCGACCCGCTCTTTCCCACCTCGGGCATCTTCCGCGCGGGGCTTGCCGGCTTCGCCAAGCTCTATGCCGACCGGTATGCGGCGCAGAACATCCGCATGAACAACGTGCTGCCCGGCTTCATCGACAGCCTGCCCGAGACGGAGGACCGACGGTCGCGCATTCCAATGGGCCGTTACGGCCGGGAGGAGGAGGTGTCCTCCCTGATCGGCTGGCTCGCCTCCGAGGACGGCGGCTACGTCACCGGCCAGAACTGGCGGATCGACGGGGGGCTGACCCGTGGTGTCTGAGGCGACCGATATCGCGGGCCGGGACCGGACCGCCTTCGTCGTGAAGTGGGGGGCCTCGGTCATCCAGATCCTCGGCTATGCCGGGACGGCCTTCGGCTGGACGCCGTGGAACCTATATCTATTCGTCGTTGGGGTTCTTGGCTGGCTGTTCGTCGGCGTGCTGTGGAACGACAGGGCGATCATGCTGATCCACTTCGTCGCCCTCGGCGCGATGCTGACCGGCATGGCGAGCCAGTGAGGTCGGTACCGGCGTCGAGCAACCGATGGCGGCCTCGACCTTAGATGAGGCCGGTCACCGAGTGGAACCCCGTCGTCACGCGGCCTCGCCGCTCAGCAGGCCGTGCCCCAGCCGCTTCGCACTCGCTATGGCGGCGTCACGGTGCAGCGACCACGCCTGCGTGAGACCTTCCATGATCACCGAGAGTTCGATTTCGTGGCCCTCGAGCCCGGTGGCTGCGGCGGCGCGGCGTGCCACCTCGGCCTTGTGCCGCCCCAGCACCTCGCGCAGCCGCGCGCTGCCGGGCTCGGCGGCCACCGCGCTGTGGAACAGGCAGCCATGCGAGGTCTCGGTTGCCATCCACGCTCCGACGCGGTCGAGCAACGCGTCCAGCGTCGCCGCCGGTGCATCCGGCAATCCGTCGAAGAGGTGCGTGAGGTAGCGCGTATGTCGATGCTCCAGTGCCGCCAGCACCATGTCCGCGCGCGACGGCACGTACTTGTAAAGCGTGCGCAGGCTGACGCCTGCCGCATCGCGCAGATCCTCGACGCTGGGCTCGGCGAAGCCGCGGGCGGCGAAGGCCTGCTCCAGCCCGGCGGCGATCCTCGTCATCGTATCGGTCATGCTTGACGATGTAGAGAGGTCCCTCTACCAGAGCAAGTAGAACAATCATTCTACACGACGGAGCAACCCGATGACACTGCCCGACACGATGAAGGCGATGGTCCTGACCGGCCATGGCGGGCTCGACCGGCTGGATTGGCGCGAGGACATGCCGGTGCCGCACCCCGCCGCAGGCGAGGTGCTGATCCGCGTCGGCGCGTCGGCGGTGAATAATACCGACGTGAACACTCGAACCGGCTGGTATTCGAAGGCCGTGCGCGGCGATACGAACTCGGCCGCAGCCACGGGCTATGACGGCGCCTCGGACGCCGACGGCGCTTGGTCTGGCGCGCTGAGCTTCCCGCGTATTCAAGGCGCCGATTGCTGCGGCGAGATCGTCGCTGTCGGCGAAGGGGTGGCCTCCGCCCGCATTGGCGAGCGGGTGCTGGTACGGCCGATGCACCGGCCCGCGGGCGGCGACGAGGACGCGCTGGTCACCTTCGGATCGGAGCTCGATGGCGGTTTCGCGGAGTTCACCACGATCGCGAGCGAACATGCGCTGCGTATCGACAGCCCGCTTTCGGACGTGGAGCTTGCCTCCTTCCCCTGCGCCTTCTCGACCGCTGAGGGCATGATCCAGCGCGCGCGCCTCGGCGCCGAGCGGGTGCTGATCACCGGTGCCTCTGGCGGAGTCGGCTCGGCGGCGGTACAGCTCGCCAAGCGGCGCGGTACGCATGTCACTGCGGTGACCAGCCCCGCCAAGGCGGACGACCTCAAGGCTTTGGGCGCCGATGCCATCCTGCACCGCGATGACGCGCTGCCCGAGGGGGCTTTCGACGTCGTGCTCGATCTCGTCGGCGGCCCGCGCTGGCCCTTTCTGCTCGAGGCGCTGGCAGTGCGCGGCCGCTACGTGACCTCCGGTGCGATCGCGGGACCGATCGTCGAGCTGGACCTGCGCACGCTCTACCTCAAGGATCTGACGTTGATCGGCAGCACCCGGCAGGACCCCCGCATCTTCACCGATCTGGTGGACTATATCGAGCGGGCCGAGATCCGGCCCGTCCTCACCGAGACCTACAAGCTGCGCGATCTGCGCGCGGCGCAGGAGGCGTTTCTGTCGAAGTCGCACATGGGCAAGATCGGGATCGAGATCGCGAACTGACGAGAGATTGCGATCCCCTCTCGCCAACGCGGGGCGTCTTCACACCAAGATGCCGCCCCGCTCATCGGCCCTGACCATGCGTGCGATCAGCCTTCCGAACCGTAATGGGCGAGGAACATGTCCACGCAGTCGGCGATGACGGCATCCGGATCGACCTCGGCCTTCGCGCCCATCAGGAACTGCGGCCAGACCAGGAAATGCTTCACCATCGACAGCAGCTGGCCAGCGGCGAAGCCCGGTTCGGCCTCGCGCAGCGCGCCCGCCTGCATCGCCTCACCGATCAGCCCTGAGATCGGGCCGTCCTGCATCGCGGCCTTGGCGAAGAAGGCCTGCGCCAGATCCTGATCGCGCAGCAGCTCCGACATCACCAGCCGGTTCAGGCCCATATATTGCTCGCCGGTCAGATGGCCGACGTAATCCCGCACCGCCGCGACCAACTGCTCGCGAAGCGGCACATCAGGCTGGAGGCGCAGCTTCGGCACGGCCGCGATTTCTTCGAGCAGGATCTCGGTGATGGCCTGAAACAGCAGCTCCTTGCTCTCGAAATGCTTGTAGAGCGTGCGCTTGGACACCTCGGCCAGCTCGGCGATCCGGTTCACCCGGGCGGCCGGAAAGCCCTGCTCGCGGAACTCCTGGATCGCCGCCTCCAGAATATCTTTTCGTTTCTTATCAGTCAGTTTCATCGTTTCCGTCCCGCCGCGCCGCAATTTTGTAAACACAGGGGTTTACACCTCCTGCTGCTTGCACCTATGTAAACACCACGGTTTACAAACGCAAGCGCTGCGGCGCCGGAGGACATCACGATGAAACATGCTCAATTCGGACCGAAGGGCTGGACGCCCGAGCTTCTCGGCAACCTTTCCGGCAAGACCTACGTCATCACCGGCGCCAATGCGGGCGCGGGCTTCCAGGCGGCGCGCATCCTCTTGGGTAAGGGCGCGGAAGTGGTGATGCTGAACCGCAGCGCCGAGAAATCCGCCGCCGCCGTGAAGGAGCTGCGCGAGGAATTCGGTGCCGCCGCGCCCGTGCGCTTCATCCGCATGGACCTCGCTGAGCAGGCTTCCGTCCGCATGGCCGCCGAAGAGGTGCTGAAGACCACCCCGCGCATCGACGCGCTGATCTGCAACGCCGCCATCGCGCAGGTGCCCACGCGCAAGCTGACGCCCGACGGTTTCGAGAGCCAGCTCGGCACCAACCATTACGGCCACTTCACCCTGTGCGGCATGCTGTTCGACCGCATCGAGGAAGCGCAGGGCCGGATCGTCGTCGTCGCCAGCCTCGGCTACAACATGGGGCTGAAGACGATCCGCTTCGACGACATGAACTGGGACGAGGGCTACGGCGCGA
This sequence comes from Limimaricola variabilis, assembly GCF_014195545.1. Taxonomy (GTDB): domain Bacteria; phylum Pseudomonadota; class Alphaproteobacteria; order Rhodobacterales; family Rhodobacteraceae; genus Limimaricola; species Limimaricola variabilis. Next base: position 318,270 of record NZ_JACIBX010000001.1, read on the forward strand.
ACACCGCCTATTCCCAGAGCAAGCTGGCGCAGATGATGTTCGCCTACGAGCTTCAGGACCGGGTGAAGGCCGCCGGCCGCAACGTCGAGGTCTATGTCTGCCACCCCGGCTCGTCCGCGACCTCGCTGATCTCGACCAGCGGCAGCCGGACGATGCGCCTCATCTGGTGGCTGATGACCAAGACGCCGATGGTCCAGACCGCCGAGCAGGGCGCCTATCCGGAAGTGATGTGCGCCACCGAAGAGGGACTGACCGAGCAGCGCGCGCTCTATGGCCCCACCGGGACCAGGGAATTCGTCGGCCCGGTGGGCCGCGGCACGCTGAACGCCCATGCTCACGACAAGCCGGTCATGGTGAGGCTGTGGGAGCGATCCGAGAAGGACACCGGTTTCAGCTGGGCCCTGTAAGGGCCTCGCGCTCCCGCCTAGGCAGCGGAGGCTGGGCCTGGGCCGATTGGCCCACCGTGCCCGCTACTCCGACCCCTGACATTGCTTCCGACGAGGGCCGAGAAAATGGACATCGTGAAAACGGCAACCGACTGGACGAGAGCCGAGATGCTCTCCTCCGCCTTCTTCATCCTTTTCCGCCTGTCCTTCCTCATGGCGAGCCTGGGGTTCTGGCAGATGGGCAAGACCGACATGGCGAGGGCCTATGTCGTCCCCATGCTGGTGGTGGGCACGCTGATCCTGATCATCGGGCTCGGCCTGTTCTTCCCCAGCCAAGCCCGGCTGACGATCTTCCCGGCGGCCTATGTTACCGATGCCGCCGGTTTCGTCGCAGACGAGATCGCGCGTGCCGACAGGGTATTGAACGAATACCGGATCGCCGCGTTCAGGGTGATCCCGCTGATCATTGCCGCCTGCGCGCTGGCGATACCGTTCTTCGAGGCCCCTATCTGGCAGGCGAGCCTGATCACGACCATTGCCATGATGGCGGTCATTCTGGTGGTCGACACCAATGCCAGTGCGCGGCTGGAAGCCTATAGGGGTCAACTCGCGCTGGCAGAGAGGTCCATACTGTTCCCGATGTGAAGCGGACGTCCGTTCCATGTGCAGCGAAAGGCCGCTCTCTGCCCTTTTTTCTGCGGGGGCGTCACAGATGGTTCAGTCATGCCACTAAACAGGGCTCAATCGCCCAATCGAATGTTACCCTCCTGCCCTTTTGCAGAAACCGTTCGTAACTCTGGCTCAGCCATGCAGACGGGCGGACCCGCACATCATCGGTCCAACCAGCTCAGCGCGCGGGAAGCAGCTTGAAGGCATGGTGGGCTACTCCCCGCGGCGAGTGACCTCAGAGGCTCCAGAAACGTGCTTCTCGGCGGCAGCGAGTTTCGTTCTTGCAAGCGACCTAACGCCTGCCGGGAACTACACGATCGCAGTCGCGCGGTGCTCCGAATGAGCATGGCTGGCCTTCGTGGCGTTTCCGCTGGCCTTCAGGCTACAGCAGGGCTTGGAAGAACTCATTCAGCTTGGGATCGCCGGCGACACCTCGAAGCCGAACGCTCGCTGCACGCTTAACTCTCACCTCTGCATCGGCTGACGACGTCACGGCGCTCGAGCATGGCTGCAACCTGCACCCTAGGCGCAATCGCGTTGGTCATCATGCAACGGCCCCGATCGAACGCGCTGCGCTAATCATCGGAGCAACGAGGCCCGGCCCCGATCAGTCGCGCGCCTTTTCAAGCAAGGCGACCATTTCGCGGAACTTGGTGCGCTGCTCGTCTTGATCGCCCGACAGGATCGCCGCCTCCATACAATGGTTGGCATGGTCCTCGATCAACAGCCGCTCCACCGCCTTCAGTGCCGAGCGTACCGCCGCGGTCTGCATCAACACGTCGACGCAGTAGCGGTCCTCCTCGACCATGCGGGAGATGCCCCTGATCTGGCCCTCCAGCCGCGCCAGGCGCTTCTGGATCGCCGCCTTGTTCTTCTTTTCCTGCATCTCGTCCGCCTCCGACCGCCGACACCATACTCCAAAGGGTTGGGTGCGAACATACCCCAGATAGGTATCTCGACCGCCTATACCCCATGGGGGTATATTTGATCATGGCGGCACCGGGTCGATGCCGTCGCAGCAAGGGAGACCTGCCATGGACCACAGCTGCCACGCACATGCGCATCACCATGATCAGCCGGCCGAAGGACTGGCGATCGACCCGGTCTGCGGCATGACGGTCGACGTTGAAACCGCCAAGCATATCTCCGAGCATGAAGGGGAAACCTTCTACTTCTGCTCGACCAAGTGCCGCGAGAAGTTCGATGCCAGGCCGGAGATTTTCCTCGATCCCGACCTGAAGGCCGCCCCGCCCGCGCGCGAGGACGTAATCTACACCTGCCCGATGCACCCCCAGATCGAGCAGGTCGGTCCCGGCTCATGCCCGATCTGCGGCATGGCGCTCGAGCCCAAGGGCATTCCCGTGACCGAAGGCCCGAGCGAGGAATACCTCGATTTCCGCCGCCGCTTCGTCCTCGGGGCGGCGCTGACGATCCCGCTCGCGATCATCGCGATGGGCCGGCATTTCGCGCCCCATGCCTTCGCCATCATCTCGGCACCGATGCTCGACTGGATCGAACTGCTCCTCGCGACACCGGTGGTGCTCTGGTGCGCCCTGCCGTTCTTCGAGCGCGGTTGGGCCTCGATCAGGAACCGCAGCCTCAACATGTTCACGCTGATCGCCCTCGGCGTCGGCGTGGCCTATCTCTACTCGGTCGTCGCCACCGTCGCGCCGGGTCTGTTCCCACCACAGTTTCGCGGCCATGAAGGCGAGGTCGGCGTCTATTTCGAGGCGGCGGCGGTGATCGTCACGCTGGTGCTGCTGGGCCAGCTTCTGGAGCTGCGCGCCCGCGAGCGCACCGGCGGCGCGATCCGCGCGCTTCTCGACCTCGCACCCAAGACCGCGCGGCTGGTGGACGAGCGCGGCGAGCGCGACGTGCCGCTCGACATGGTCCGCTCCGGGGATCGGCTGCGGGTGCGCCCGGGCGAGAGCGTGCCGGTGGACGGCGTCGTGCTGGAGGGACGCTCCGGCATCGACGAGAGCATGATCACCGGCGAGCCGCTCCCGGTCGAGAAGGCCGAGAGCGATCCGGTCACCGGCGGCTCGATCAACCAGACCGGCAGCTTCGTGATGGAGGCGCAGCGCGTCGGCGCCGACACCATGCTCAACCGCATCGTCGCCATGGTCGCCGAGGCGCAGCGCAGCCAGGCGCCGATCCAGAAGCTCGCCGACAAGGTCTCGGGCTACTTCGTTCCGGCGGTGGTCGGGGTGGCGATCCTCGCCTTCGTGGTGTGGAGCATCTTCGGCCCCGACCCGGCCATGGCCTTCGCGCTGGTCTCCGCCGTGTCGGTGCTGATCATCGCCTGTCCCTGTGCGCTGGGCCTCGCCACACCGATGTCGATCATGGTCGGCGTCGGCAAGGGCGCGGGGCACGGCGTGCTGATCAAGAACGCCGCCGCGCTCGAACGCTTCGCCGCCATCGACACGCTGGTCGTGGACAAGACCGGCACGCTGACCGAGGGGCGGCCAGCGCTGGTCGAGGTGGTGGCCGAAGGTATGGCCGAGGACGAGTTGCTGGGCCTCGTGGCGGCGCTCGAGGCACAGTCCGAGCACCCTCTGGCCCGTGCCATCGTCGAGGGCGCATCGGCGCGCGGCATCATCCTGCCCGAAGTCGAGAGCTTCGACAGCACCACCGGCAAGGGCATCTCGGGCCGCGTCGGAGGCCGCAGCATCGCCATCGGCAACGTCGCGATGATGCGGGAGGCGGGGGTCGACATCGCGCACTTGTCCGAGCGGGCCGATGCCGCGCGGAGGAAAGGGCAGACGGCGATCCTCGTCGCCGTGGATGGGCGTGCGGCCGGGCTGGTGGCCGTGGCCGACCGGATCAAGAAGACGACCCCCAAGGCCATCGCCGCGCTGCATGACGAAGGCCTGCGCATCGTCATGCTGACCGGCGACAACGAGGTCACCGCCCGCGCCGTGGCCGCCGATCTCGGCATCGACGAAGTGATCGCCGAGGTGCTGCCCGCCGACAAGCAGGCGGCGATCCGCAGGCTGCAATCGGAGGGCCGCACCGTGGCGATGGCCGGCGACGGGGTAAACGACGCCCCTGCCCTCGCCGCCGCCGATGTCGGCATCGCCATGGGCACCGGCGCCGATGTCGCGGTCGAGAGCGCCGGCGTTACGCTGGTGCGGGGCGACCTGACCGCCTTGGTCACGGCCCGTCGGTTGAGCCGCGCCACGGTGCGCAACATCAAGCAGAACCTGCTCTTCGCTTTCCTCTACAACGGCCTCGGCGTGCCGGTGGCCGCCGGGCTGCTCTACCCGTTCACTGGGCTGCTGCTATCACCGGTGATCGCGGCAGCGGCCATGAGCCTGTCTTCGGTGTCGGTAATCGGCAACGCGCTGCGCCTGCGCGCCGTGCGGGTGGGCTTCGAAGCGGACTGAACCATCCATCGCACCGTCGGAGCCCTCTCCGGCGGTGCCTTTGCGTGGCTGAGGAGCTAGTAGTTTAGCTGTCCCGGGCAGACTTCTCTGAGGACATCGTGCCTACGGTAGAGATCTTGTCCGGCTGAGCGGGCATCAAGTCGATCATGTGCTATTCGGCGGAAACCCGATCGACAGCGCGCTTGACGCAGATCAAGGCGTCAAGGTCGCGCTGCTTCCATGGTGCATGGCATAACTCGAACCAAGGAGGGTGCCATGACCCGTCTCATATCCGGCCTGCTGTTGAGCCTGCCCGCGACCACCGCACTCGCCGACCCGGACGGCTACGGGCACATGATGGGCTGGGGCAGCGGCGGCTTCGGAATGATCTTCGGGCCGGTGCTGTGGCTGATCGTTCTGGGCCTCGTGGTGGCAGGCATCATCTGGATCGCCCGCCGCATCGACGAAGCCGCGCCGCCGCGACAGCAACCGGGCGCGGTTGCCGAACTCGACATGCGTTTTGCACGCGGCGAGATCGACGCAGAGGAATACGCCTCGCGCAAGAAGCTGCTGAGCACCTGAGGCGCGGCTGACGACCTGATCGAGAGGGCCGCAGCGGAGACCGAAACGGGCGCCTTGGGGCGCCCGTTCGATTCCCGTACGCCGATCGCATCGGCGCGGATCGCGGTCGAGGATGAACGGCCCCTCACCGCCTAATGCGCGGGTGCGACGCCGAGCGTGCCGGGTGCATCGACCGGTGCGCCATGGCCATCGACCGCGTGGTGCCCCGAGGCATCGTGCGCCCCGTGATGGCCGTCGGCACCCTCATCGCCATGGGCCGAAGCTGCCGGCGCGCCATGATGCCCAGCGCTGGCCGGCAGGCTCTCCGCGTAGGCGCGCAAGCCGAGATGAAACACCGCCGCGAAGGCGAGACCCGCCACGATCATCATGAGCCAGCTCTTGCGATGCAGCACATAGCCTTGGCGAATCGCAAAGGCGAGCGAGGAGATGAAGACCCCGATCGGCGCGCTGTAGCTGGCAAAGAGCGGCGTGTCGTAGAAATGCTGCGCGGCGCCGGAGACCATGCCGATCCCGATGGCCAGAAGCAGCGACACCAGCACGTATTTCAGGACGTTGTCGCCCAAGATCCCGGTCTTGAAGAGCACCTCGTTGAGATAGGAGCCGAACGCGAACAGCGCGGCGCCTACGGCCATGAGGGCCAAGGCATAGGAGCGCATGTCCGGCTGGGCGGCATGCACGATTGAGCCCGAAATCAGGCCCATTCCGAGGAACATGCTGAGATAGGAGAAGTAGGGTTTGAACACCTCCCAAGGCGGGGTGAAAGTCACTTCGTTGGGTTGGGCATTTACCGACATCTGGTCGACGCTTTCGTTGTGCTTGAGGTTTGACTATTGCCCCGGCCTCGATGTCGAAGCCGGTTGTTCACGCGGGACCACTGGTCGCCGCGCGGGTTTTCATGAAGAGCTCTGGTGGGACGCCGGCGGCTCCGGAGCGGGCAGCCGGCGCGGCCCTCAGCCCGCCGTGACCGCGAACTCGGTCATCATCCCCGAGGCGAGGTGCGGCATCTGGTGGCAATGCAGCATCCAGCGCGCGGCCTCGCCCGCGTCGAACGCCACGGTGACGGCGGCCATCGGCGGCACGTAGACCGTGTCACGCACCGCCCCCGAGAAACGCTGCCCGTTGGTCGCGACGACCTTGAACACATGCCCGTGCAGGTGCATCGGATGCCCCATCGACGACATGTTGTGGAAGGTCAGCTCGACCCGCTGGCCGCTGATCGCCGAGACCGGCCGGTGCTCGCTCCAGACCTTGCCGTCGATGGTCCAGACATAGGGCTGCATCTGCCCGCCGAGCATGACCATCGGCGCGAACTCCGCCGCCCGCTCGCTCAGCGGCTCGAGGGCGCGGAGCGCGCGCTCCTGCGCCATGTCGAGGTCGAAGGCCGGGGCGGCGGTGGGCGCGATGCCGGGGATCTTCTCGACGGATGCCCCCTTGCTCGCCAAAACGAGGCCGGTCCGCTCGCGTGCGCCCTCGCGCAGTGCGAGGATCGGGAAGGCGCCGCCCGAGGGCAGGTCGATCTCGATGTCGAGCCGCTGCGCCATCGCCGCGCCGAACCGCCGGCCCGGCAGCGGCTGCACGGCATGACCGTCGACCGCCACCAGACGCGCCTCGAGGGCGCCCGTCTCGATCCAGAACGTGGTCGCCGCCGCGGCGTTGATCACCCGCAGCAGCACCCGGCCGGCGGGCTCGACCTGCACCACCTCGGGGTCAGACAGCGTGCGGTCATTGGCGAGATAGGCGTCGAAATCGTAATCGTTCAGATCGGCGGTCATCGGCATTGAGCCGTGATCCATCCCGGCCATGGCCCTATGGTCCATGCCGGTCGCGCTGCCCGTGGCGCCGTGATGCATCCCGGTCATGCCCCCCATGCCGGACATGCCGCCATGATCCATCCCCTGCATCGCCATGCCGGAGGTGATCTCCTCCATCACCTCATCCGGCGACTTGAAGGCAAAGTCATGCAGGAACATGACCACCTCCTGCCGATCAGCGGCGAGATCCTCGGCGCGGCGCACGATCAGCGGCGCGGCAAGCATGCCGAGTTCCTGCGTCGGGATATGGCTGTGCATCCAATGAGTGCCCGGCAGCGGCGCGAAATCGTAGTCGCGGCTTTCGCCGGCAGCGAGCGGCGGCATCGGCATGTTGGGGACGCCGTCCTGCACGTTGGGCGGGATCTGTCCGTGCCAATGGATCAGCGTCTCGACGTCGAGTTGGTTCTCGAGTCGCACCGCGAAGCGCTGGCCGGGGTCGAGCGTCAGGCCGGGACGGCCATCGGGGCCGAGAAGCCCCATGACAGACGCGGCGCGCCCGTCGATGTCGAGCGTGCGGCGCGTCGCGCGCAGGGCGAGCGGTGCGCCCTGGCTCCGGGCAAGGCCCGGCAGGGAAAGGGTCGCGGCCATGGCCGCGCTGGCGGCGAGAAAGCCGCGACGGGAAATATGGGTCATCTGTCTGTCATCCTGGCGGCAAAAAATGCCGCGCGTGAATAATCCCGGCAGGCCGGGGAGGAACACGGAAGGTGTCAGACGATCTCGGGCGGATGCCATGGCGGCATCGGCACACGCCCGCGCATGGGCAGGCTTGCCGGCAGCGCCGGGCCGCCATCGATGCGTGCAAGGCTGCGGAACCCCTCGGGGCCGGCAGCGACGGAGCGCTGGGCGAGGCACATCAGCGCGCAGGCCGCATCGACCGTAGTGTCGTGATGGCCCTTGGGCGTGTGGGTCGGCGCGTGCGTCTCGGCATGATGGGCGACGACCGGCGCCAGGTCCGTCGCACCACCCTCGCCACCCCAGCTCGCCAACAACAGCAGCATCATCCCGATCAGGGCGGGCAAGGCGGCGAGGAGGCGGATTCGGCGGGTCATGTCCTGATCACAAATGGCAGGTCCCGCGCTCGACGCAAGTGGTCACGCGCAGGGCCGCGGCGGCTTCGGCGCCAAGTCGCGCGCTTCACCGCCGCGTGATCAGTCGATGCCGTTCTCACGCTGCAGCGCGCGCACATAGGCCACCACATTAGCGACATCGGCCTCGGTCAGCCCCTCGATCGGAGGCATGTCCCCGAAATCCCAGTGATGCGATCTCACGCCGTTCTGCACGGCGGCGAGAAAGGCGTAATCGCCATGGTGGCTGGGCTCGTAGGTCTTGTGGACCAGCGGCGGGGCGACGCCGTTCTTTCCGGCCGCGTTCGCGCCGTGGCAGTCGGCGCAGACGCTATCGAAGGCGCGCTTGCCCATTTGCACCTGATCGCCCAGCGCGGCCGGGAGAGCCACCTGCATGATCGGCGCGCCCTGCGGGATTTCGGAGGTATCGGGCGGGGTCATGGAATGGCCCCCCATGCCCTCTTCATCCGGGGTCGCGGCGATCCACAGCAGCCCGCCCGCGAGAATGACACCTGCGGTGCCGAGAATGATCGTCTTGTTCATCTGTCCGTCTTTCGAATGTGTTCGGCCCGGCGCACCGATGCGCGCCAGAGCGGTCAGGTTGCCGCTCAGCGAAGCTGTGCCAGCGCGTCGGGATCCGAAGGCACGGGTGCTGCATCGAGCAGATAGGTGGCGATGGCCCGCCTGTCGGCCTCGTCGAGGAAGCTGGTGCCCTGCTCCACCACCTCGGCCATGGAGCCGCCGAACACGTCGCCCGACGGGGTGATCCCGGTCTCCAGAGCATAGGCCAGCGCGCTCGCGGTCCATCCGTCCTCCTTCAGATCGGCGGCGCGGATCGACGGCGCGGCGGACCCGCCCGGCAGATCGTCATTGCCACCGAAGCTGTCGGCATCGAGCCCGCCAAGGAGGCCGCGCCCGGTATGGCAGGCGCCGCAATGCGCCGCCCCCTCCACCAGCTCGCGTCCCCGGTTCCAGTCGTCCGAGCGGCCAAGCACCGGCGCGCTCTCGGCCTCGAGGAGCGCGGTCGCGCGCCAGAGCTTCAGCCCGGAACGCATGCTGAACGGAAAGCGCATGTCGTTTTCGCCGCGCGTCTCGGCCACCGGTGGCACGGTGGCCAGCGCCGCCCAGAGATCGGCGATGTCCTGATCCGAGAAACCGGCATAGAACTCGAAGGGAAAGGCCGGGTAGTAGGGCTGACCCTCGGGCGAGATCCCCTCGCGCAGCGCGCGGGCGAGGTCGTACTTGCTCCAGCCGCCGATGCCATGGGTGAAATCCGGCGTGATGTTGGGCGGCACGAAGCTGCCGAACGGCGTGTCCAGCGGCGCGCCACCCGCCATCGCCGGTCCCTGTGCCGCGGTATCGGTATGGCAGGCCACGCAGCCCGCGGCCCGCGCCAGATAGGCCCCGCGCCGGGCATCGCCATCGAGCGTGATCCGGGACGCATCTTCCCCGATCGGCCATGCGCGCAGCCCGGCATAGCCGCCACCCGTCAGCGCAGCCAGCAGAATGACACTTCTGAGCAATCCCCGCATGTTCAGCTTCCCGACCGGAAGCGACCATGACAGGCCGCGCAGGTCTCGCCGATCATGCGGAACACTTCGCTCGCCGCCATGGTGGCATAGTCGGGCGCCGTCGCCACTTTCGCCTGCGTGGCTGGCATGGCTTGGACGGAGACGGCCTTGCGCGGCTCGAGCCCGAGCAGCTGTGCCACCGAATAGGACGCGCCGGGTCCGGAGGACGGCGGCTTCGCCTCGCCCATCTCCATGCCGGCATGTCCCTTCATTCCGCCCATCTCCATTCCGGAATGGGCGTCCGTCTGGGGGGCGGTCGCGTTCGGCGCGGCGCGCACCAACCCCTCGGCATGGCGCTGCAGCTCCTCGGCAAGCGCGGCGAAATCCTGGGGCGCGGCCCAGACCGCCTCCTTCGCGAAGGATGCGCCGCCCCCGGTGCCCTCCGGAAAGAGCATCGTCATCGCCTCCCCGGCATGTTTCGCGATCGCCTGTCCCGCAGTAGCGATCGCCACCGGGTCATGCGGCGCCTCGCCGCGCATCATCGGGGTGAGGTCGCGCATCGCGTCGCGCATCGCCACCATGCCTTCCATCCGCTCGCGCACCACGCCGGTGGCGCCGTTATGCGCGACTGCCACGGCAGCGGCCATTGCCGCCGTCAGGGCGATGGCCGTCATTCTGTATGGGTTCATGTCTCACTCGCCTGTCTGGTTTGAAGAAGGGTTCAAACCAGGGGTCGTGGAGGCGGGGTGGCGATCCGGAGGATGTGGCTCGATCCCGGCCGAGACCGGAGCACGGGCGACAGACGCCGCGCACCTGTCATACGGGCCGGAAGCACGAGGCTGTCCGCCATGCTCAGGGCGTTGCATCGCAGCCCCGTATGGCAGCCGGCCTTGGAATGGGAGGGCTGGTCGCGATGCGGCTCTTCGACACCGATGCCGGCCGGGCTGGCATGGGTATGCCCGGTTTCGAACGCCATGGTGCCGATAAAGAGCGAAAGCGCCACCACGAGCCGAACGAGAAGATGAAGCATCGGGATCTTCATGAAGGCGCTCGGCACTCTCGCATGTCCTCGGATCCTGCTCGCTATACCCCATCGCTGGCCGCGCCGAAAGCACGTGCCCTTCCGCGCGCGGTCGCAGGGCGGCGAACCGCCCACCGGGCTGCCCCGACACGCGTTGGCGCGCAGGTCGGCCCGTGGACGTCCGTGGCGATCTTTGTCCCCGTCAGAACATCGAACCGACATCCGAAGCGGCCGTCGGATAGGCGGCGGGCATCGACTTCAGCTGCTGCGAGGTCAGGCCGAGCTTGATCGCCAGCGAGAAGAAGTTGATCAGCTCGGCATATTCCGGTCCGAACAGATGCGCGCCGAGGATCGTGCCGTCCTTGCCGGTGATGATCTTTGCGCCCGCATGGCTCTCGCCAAGCCGCTTCTGCGAGAACCAGCCGGAGGTATCGGTGAACGACACCTCGACCTCGCCTGTTTCGCGCGCTTCCTCTTCGAGCATGCCGACCCGCGCCAATTCGGGGATGGTGAACACCACGCTCGGCACGCCGGTATAGTCCGGCTCGGTCTGCTTGCCCTTCAGCATGTTCGAGGCGGCGATCTTGCCTTCGAACACCGCCACCGGGGTCAGGGGCTTGCCCGGCGAAGCGGCGGCGTCGCCCGCGGCGAAGATGCGTGGGTTGGACGCGGATTGCAGCCAGGGCGTGACCTTCACACCGCCACGCTCGGTCTCGATGCCAGCCGCGTCGAGGTCGAGATGATCGACGGCCGGCACCCGGCCGGCGCCGTGAACGACGAGATCGGCGTCGATGGCGCGGCTCTTGTCGCCCTTCTTGTAGGTGACCCGATGCGCGCCGCCTGCCCCCTCGATCCGCTCGGGCGTGGCCTCGGCCACGATCTCGATCCCGGCGGCGCGGCTACGGTCCAGCAGCATGTCGACGAGGTCGGGGTCGAACATCTTGAGCTGTCGCGCACCGCGGTCGAGGATCGTCACCTCCGCGCCCGCACGTGCCGCGATATGCGCGAATTCGAACGAGATGTAGCCACCGCCGATGAAGACGATGCGCTTCGGCAACTCTTTCAGGTTCAGGAAATCGGTGCTGTCGATCGCCCGATCCGCGCCGGGGAACTTCAGCGGGCGCGGCTTGGCCCCGGCAGCGATCAACGCGTGGCGGAAGGCGATCTCGCCATGGCCGTCAATCTCGATCCGGTCATCGGCAGTGAAGCGGGCGCGACCGTGCAGCGTGCGGACGCCTGCGTCCTTCAGCCCATCCTCCATGCTCTCGGGCACCGGGTCGGTGAAGCTCTCCTTGTGCTTCATCAGCGCGGGCCAATCGATCCGGGCCTCGCCCGCGACGCCCTTGTCGGAGAGCAGCCGCGCGGCGTCGGCCGCTTCGGCCCCGGCGCGCAGCATCTTCTTGGGGTCACAGCCCCTGAGCGCGCAGGTGCCCCCATAGGGCAGCTCGTCGACGATGGCGACGGACCAACCCGCCTTGGCGCATTTCTTGGCAGCGGCGATTCCGGCCATGCCGGCGCCGATGACGATGAGATCGAGGGTGTCGGTCATGTCGTGTCCTTAGTCTCGAGATGAAAGGCCGGGCCGCCGCCCGCGCGGCTCAACGATAGCGGCCCAACAATCGTTCACTGCCCCACCAGATCGCGGCCATGCCGCCCCCTATGATGAGGCCGAGCCAAAGCCAGCCGCTGTCGCCCAACGGCACCAGCCCGGTGCCGTGGCCCAGCACCGGCAGGATCATCGCCAGCAGGAACGGCCCGGTGTAGCGGCAATGCACCCGGCCACAGCGCCGCGCGTTGAACATGCAGGCCCCGCCCATCCAGGCCAGAGCCACCACCCAGATGGCCGTCTTGAGACCATCGGGCAGCGGGATCGCCAGAAGCATCGCGGCGAAGGGCAGCCACCATGCCAATACGCTGCTGCGCAGCGTCCCAAGGAGATCGTTGGTGGATCTGTCGGTCATGGCCTCACCCCGCGCAGCATGAGAGTGCGGCGACGTCCTTCTCGAAGGTCTGCGCCGCGAGCTTCAGCCCTTCCACGGTGGTGAGATAGGGCATGATGGTGTCGCCCAGCTCCTCGTAGGTCAGCCCGGCCCTCAGCGCCATCGCCGCGGTCTGGATGCTGTCGGCACCCTCCGGCGCGAGGATCTGCGCACCCAGCAGGCGCTTGGTCCCGGCTTCGGCCACCAGCTTGATCAGCCCGCGCGTGTCCCGCGCGGCCAGCGCGCGCGGCACGGCATCGAGCGGCAGCACCGATGTGACGACCTCGTGCCCCTCGGCCTGCGCCTGCGCCTCACTCAGCCCCACGCCCGCCACCTGCGGGTCGGAGAACACGACCCAAGGCATCAGGCTGTTGTCATAGGCGCGCTCTTCCCCGGCCACGGCGTTGCGGGCGGCGAGCTTGGCGCCGTAGGCCGCCATGTAGACGAACTGGTCGCGCCCGGTGACGTCGCCCGCGGCCCAGACCCGCTCGTTGGCGGTGCGCATAAGAGCGTCCACCCCGATGCCACCGCGTGCATCCACCGCGATCCCGGCGGCGGCGAGGTTCAGATCGTCGCTGTTGGGCACCCGCCCCGTGGCCAGCAGCAGCCGTTCGGCGCGGAGCGGTTCCGCTCCGGTCACCTGCAGATGCACGCCGTCCGCGTCCTGTGACACGCTCTCATAGCCTTCGACTCGCGCCAGCCGGATGCCTTCGTCCTCGAGGTAGCCCTCGAGCGCCCGGGAGACCTCCGGCTCGGCTTCGGGCAGCACGCCACGACGGCTCACCAGCGTGACGGCAACACCGGCGCGGGCGAAGATCTGCGCCAGCTCGACGCCGATATAGCCCGCACCCAGCACCAGCATTGAGGCGGGCAACGCCGTCATCTCCAGCGCCGATGTGCTGTCGAGCGTCTCGACCGCCTCGATGCCGGGAATCCGCGGCACATGCGGACGCGAGCCGGTGGCGATGATCATCCTGGCCGCGGGGAAGACATCGCCGTCGACGGTGAGCTGACCATCCGCGTCGAACCGCGCGCGCCCCTCGATGTAGTCGATGCCCTCGTAGCGGCTCAGCACGTCGGCATATTTGGCCCCGCGCAGTTCCTCGACCAGCGCCTGCTTCTGCGCCACGGTCGCGGCCCAATCGGTGATACGGGCCTCCGCCTCGAGGCCATCGAAACGGCTGGCGGCGCGGGCGTGATGCAGGCTCTCGACGGCGCGGATCAGCGCCTTGGACGGGACGCAACCGATGTTGACGCAGGTGCCGCCGATGGTGCCGTGGCCGATCAGCGCCACGCGCGCCCCGGCCTCGGCCGCGGTGATCGCGGCGGAGAAGCCGGCCGAACCGGCGCCGATGACGGCGAGGTCATAGGATTTGCCCTTGGGCGTGCAGCAGTCTTTCATGATCTTCCTTTCAGCTCCGGCCACGACGCCAGAGCGCGTAGAGCGTGATGCCGATGAACACGGCCAGCGCCGGCAGCAGCACGTAGTCGAGCCAGCCAAGCACGGCGGACAGCCCGACCACGCCGAACAGCACCACCAGCAGCGGCGTGAAGCAGCACAGCGCCAGGATCACCGTGCCGATCAGGCCGAATTTCAGCAGACCCGATCGGTCGGGCTGGGTCTCGGGAGGCTCGTGCGGCCCGCTCACGACCCGGTCTCCGGCGACAGCGCCGCGCCGAAGCCGACGCCATTGACCGCCGAGATGATCTCCTCGGGGCCGGTCACGGCATCGTCGTAGCGCAGCTCATAGGTGCCGTTCTCGGAACTGCCTTCGGTGAAGACCATGATCTCGACCGTGTCGATGCGCTTCAACGTGGTGGCGACGATGTAGCTGCATGACGGACAGGTCAGGCCCGTGACGTCGATCGTTGTGGCGGCCTCCTCGGCCAGCGCGCCGCCCGTCGTGAGAATCAGGGCAGCGGCAGGAATGAGCGGTCTCATGTCAGGAAACTTCCTTGTCAGAATGTCAGGATCAGCGGGGCCACGGCCGGGAAGGCCAGTGCCAGCAGTACGACGGCGGTGGCGCCCCAGAGCAGCCCACGCATCACGCCTCGGTCGATCGGGCGCGCGCAGGTCCCGCTCCCGCAGTCCTTGGCGGGCACCGGGCGATACGCGGCCCAGAAACCGTAGCCCAGCGCCCCGGCGGCGAGGCCGAAGGTCAGCCACTTATAGGCGTAGAGCGCCGTAAGCTGGCCGATGAAAACGCCTGTGACGCCAAGGCTCACGAGCACCAGGGGCAGGATGCAGCAGGAGGTCATCGCCAAGGCGCCCAGCATCCCGGCCCCGGTGGCGAACCAGCCGCCCCTCGCCTGAGGCGCAGGCGCTCCGTCCGTCTGCTCTATCTCGATCTCGGTCATCCCCGGTCCTCGTTGCCGCTCGATGACAGGCAAGGTAGGGTCTGTAGCAACTACAGGATCAAGGAATTTCTTCATGGAACGCGATCACGCTGGCGCGAGCGAGCTGCGGCGTTCGGATCTGGCCCGCCGGACCGGCTGCAATCTCGAGACCATCCGCTATTACGAGAGCGTCGGCCTGATGCCGGATCCGCCGCGGAGTGCGTCGGGGCATCGCCGATACGGACCCGCCCATGTCGAGCGCCTGAACTTCGTCATGCGCGGACGCGAACTCGGCTTCACCATGGAGGAGATCCGGGGCCTGCTGTCTCTGGTCGATCGCGGCAGCCATACCTGCGCCGAGGTGGAAGAACTCGGGCGTCATCACCTCGAAGTCGTTCAGGCCAAGATCCGCCACCTGCAGGCCATCGAGGCCGTCCTGTCCGAAACCATCTCGCGCTGCACCGGAGGCAGCGCCCCCGACTGCCCGCTGCTCGACGTTCTGACAGACCGACCGGCAGTCTCGTAGCGGCGAGCGAGGCTCGGTCAGAGCGAAGGCCGGGAGATCCGCCTGACCCGCTTGCAAGCTCAGCAACCGGAGCGCCCCTCCGGGAGGCGGATGCACAGTGCCCGGATCCGGAGCGCAGGGAAGCAGGTATCTGGTTGGGCTGCATTTTTTCGGCGCATGTTACTACGGTCGGTTGCCATGGCTCGGGCTCGACCCACCTCCTTTGCCATGCGAGGCTTTCGCCTCGAGCCGAAGATCGGAGGACGTGAATGCGCAGCAGCGCCAAGGAGATGGTCAGGGAACTCTACGAGGGCCATACGCCCCGCGCGCATCGTTTCCGCTACTGGCTGCTGGGCTTCGATCTCGTCGCCATCGCCTTCGTGATCATCACCTCCTTCATCTCCTATGGCGGATGGATTCAGCTGATCGACCTCGTCTTCGGCGCGGTGATCGTGGCCGACCTGCTGGCGCGGATCTGGATCGCCCCGCGGCGGCTGCGTTTCCTGGGCTACCCCACCACGATCGCCGACATGGTCAGCGCCGCTTCCTTCTTCGCACCCTTGGCCGGTGAGGGCTTCGCCTTCCTGCGGGTGCTGCGGACGCTGCGGCTGCTGCACATGTACCAGACCCGCGACAGGCTGCGGCAGGATTTCGATTTCTTCCGCGAGAACGAGCAGTTGCTGGTCGCAGCGACCAATCTGGGCGTGTTCATCTTCGTCATGTCGGGGTTCGTCTTCGCCACCCAGCACCGGGCCAGCGATGACATCGCCAATTATGCCGACGCGCTCTACTTCACGGTGACGGCGCTGACCACGACCGGCTTTGGCGACATCACGCTTGAAGGGACCGGCGGGCACATGATCTCGGTCGCGATCATGATCTGCGGGGTCACGCTGTTCCTGCGCCTGGCGCAGGTGCTGTTCCGGCCCAGCAAGGTCCGGCACCCCTGCCCGACCTGCGGCCTGGTGCTCCATGATCCCGACGCGGTGCACTGCAAGCATTGCGGCACCACGCTCAACATCGTCACCGAAGGCGTCGTCTAACCACGCGGCGCGGCGCGATCGAGATAGATCCGCACCGCCTCCTGAACATGGCGGAACCTGTCGCCGCCCAGATGCTTGCCGCCGAACCAGCGGGTCACCACGACTAGGTGGTCGTGCAGCTCCTCGCGCTCGAGCATGCGCAGGATGACCATGCCGGCGCCGGCCTCGCCGTCATCGGCCTTGACCGGCGTGCCATCCGTGATCAGCGCCCAGCTGTGATGCGTGGCCTTGGCGAATTTCTTGCGCCGCTGCAAAGATTTGACCAGCGCCTTCGCCTCCTCTTCGGAGCCACAGGGCGCGCCGGACACCGCGTAGCGCGAGCCCCGATCGGAGATGACGTTCTGCAGGATCTCCATGACGCCTCAGCAGCGCAGCGGCACGCCGAGAAGGCGCTGGTAATGGGCCTCCGGCACGCCGTAGAAATCCGCTGCCAGTTCTTCGAGCCCGGCGCGGTCGCGGATCACCACGCTGCCCCGCCGCGACCGCACCAGCCCGTCGCCCTCCAGCCGGTGCAGCGCCACGGTAACGCCGGAACGGCGCACACCGAGCATCAGCGCAAGGAACTCATGGGTCAGGTCGAGCTGATCGCGACCGAGCCGGTCCTGGCACATCAGCAGCCAGCGCGCGAGCCGCACGTCGATCACCGCCTTTCCGTAAGCCAGCGCGCTGTGGGAGAGTTGCACCAGCACCGTCTGCACGTAGCGCAGCAGCCGGTCGCGCAGCTCTTCGTCCGATTTCAGCGCCATGCGCAGCGCCTCGGCCGGCAGGCGCCAGCCATGCCCGCCGATCTGCATCATCGCGTCATGCACGCTCTCGGTCCCGCCCAGCAGGAGCATGTGGCCCGACATGCCGTCGCAGCCGACCAGCCCTGCCTCGACCGCGTGGCCGCCCGGCCCGCGCGCCACGACCGAGAGTATCCCCGACACCGGGAACACGATCTCGTCGATCGGATGCTCCATGCGCTCGACGAACAGGCCCTGCGGCAGATCGATGCGCTCGAGGAGCCCCGAATTGCGGATCGAATGCGATGCGGCGATGCTGTCGAGGAGCAGGTTGCCCTGTCCCGGTATCAGCCTGTCGATGGGTCCACCCTCCTCTCGTGGAAGGCGCGCGCCCCCCGGCTTGCGCGCATTCTACCGAATCCGGTGCGACGGGCCAATGTCGCCATCGCGTCTCGCGACGAGATGCACGCAATCGTAGCTCAGACCGAGCCGTCCATCGGCCAAGGCGTGCCGTGCGCGCCAGTCCGCCTCGGCCGCGCGCAGCTCGGCCCGGCCCCAGCGAGCCCGGGCATTGCCGGTGACCCCGGTGGCCCGCAGGTGGCGCAGGAGCTGCGGCAGGTCGTCGAAGCCCAACGCGCTGCGACGACGCTCGACCATGCGCAACTCCAGCCCCGGCGGCAGCAAGTCCCGCCATTCGTCGGGATCGGCGTAGAAAAGCGGCGCCGGCGCCCCGAGGGCCGCCACTTCGGCGAAGTGGCCTCGACCAAAGCCGCCAAGCAGCAACCGGCCGCCCGGTGCGAGATGCGCAGCCAGCCGCGCCAGCAGCGCACGGGGATCGGCGATCCACTGGATCGTCGCCCCGGAGGCGATGAGGTCGTACCGCCCGTCGAGGGGCAGCTCCTCGATCGGCCCGGCTAGAAACCCCTGCCGCGGACCAGGCGGCAGATGCACGGCCGCTTCGTCCACGAGGTCGTTGGCGTGAAACGTTCCGATCTCGAACCGCGAAAGCAGCGCGCGAGTGAGCAATCCGGTGCCGCAACCGAACTCGAACACGCGCTCCAGCCGGGGCCCGGCGCCGTCGGCGGCGAGCAGCTCGGCCAGCCGCGCCGCGCTCTCGGCCTGGACGCGGGCTTCGGCGTGATAGCTCGGCAATCCTCGCCGGAAGGCCCGCGCCACGCGCTCGCGCGGCGCGCTCATCCCAGCACCTCGCGCCATCCGGACCAGCGCGCGAAGGGCGCATGCGGCGCGGCCACCTCGCGCAGGGCCACGCCGTCGAAGGCGCGGCGCAAGTTCGCGGCGGGAAACACGTGGTCCTCCGTGGCGATCACGGCCGCGTCCCAGCGCATCAGCGGCGCCGCACCGCGCCGCTCCACGGCGTTGAGTTCGGCGCGCAGCGCGGGGATGTCAGGGGCCTCAACCGGCGCCGCACCCGCGCGTACCAGGAACGCGGCCAAAGTCGCATCGTCCAGCCGATCGCAGGTCCGGGCAAAGATCGCCGGCGGGATGCCGAGGCGCCGGTCGACCGGCACCGGGCTGCCGCAAAGCGCCACATGTCGGTCGAAGATCGGCTCCCTTCCGGCCTGCCAATGCGCGAAAGCGACCACGCCGAACGACCAAGCGACGAGATAACGCCGCGCGTAGCCGTCGAGCGGCGGCAGATCCGCGTCGAGATCGCGCCAATCCTCGACGAACAGCACGTCCATCCCCCGCAAATGGGCGACCGGCGCAGGTCCGGCGGCCCAGCCGCCGAACAGCACGACAACCTCCTCCGCCTTTCCGGGACCGCTCAGCCAGCGCCAGCGCATCGGATCAGAGCGCTTCGGCCAGCCGCAGCATCGCCGCGCAGACCCGGTCCAGCTCGTCCCCGGTCAGGATGTAGGGCGGCATGGCATAAATGTTGCGCCCGAAGGGCCTCAGCCAGACGCCGGTCTCGCGCGAGAGCGGATGCGCGGCATCGGCGCTGATCGCGTGATCCATCTCGATCACCGCGATCGCGCCGAGCACACGCACATCCGCCACGCCCGGCATGTCCCGCGCCGGCGCGAGCCCGGCCTCCATACGTTGCGCGATGGCCGCCACGCGGTCGCGCCATGTTCCGTCGGCCAGCAGGTCGAGGCTGGCACAGGCCGCAGTGCAGGCCAGCGGGTTGCCCATGAAGGTGGGGCCATGCATGAAAAGCCCCGGATCGCCTTCGCCGATGGTTCGCGCCACCCGGCCCGAGGCCATGACGGCGGCGAAGGAAAGATGCCCGCCGGTCAGCGCCTTGCCCAGGCACATGATGTCGGGGACGACTCCCGCGAGATCGGCCGCGAAAAGCTCCCCCGTGCGACCGAAGCCGGTGGCGATCTCGTCGAAGATCATCAGGATCCCCAGCTCGTCGCAGAGCTTGCGCGCCCGGCGCAGATATTCGGGGTGATAGAAGCGCATGCCGCCGGCGCCCTGCACCACCGGCTCCAGGATCAGCGCGGCGATCTGGTCGCCATGCTCGTGCAGCAGCCGCGACAGCGCGGCGATGCCATTGGCCTCGTCATCCTCGGGCCAGTCCTCGGCAATGGTGATCGGCGGGCGCGGCGCAAAATACTGGATGTTGAGCGCGCCTTCGAACAGGTGGTGCATGCCGTTCACCGGGTCGCAGACGCTCATCGCCTTCCAGGTATCGCCATGATAGCCGCCGCGCGGCGTGGCGAAGCGGGTCCGGCCCGGGAAACCGGCGGCGAGCTGGTGCTGCACCGCCATCTTCATCGCCACCTCGACCGCGACCGAGCCGCTGTCGCAGTAGAACACGTGGTCGAGCCCCTCGGGCGTCATCGCGACCAACCTGCGGCCGAGTTCGACCGCGGGGCGATGCGTGAGGCCGCCGAACATCACATGCGGAAGGCGGTCGATCTGGGCGTGCATCGCGTCGGTGATCGCCGGGTGACGATGGCCATGGATCGCGCACCACCAGGACGACATCGCGTCGATCATCTCGGTGCCGTCGTCGAGCGTGATCCACGCGCCCTCGGCACGCTCGACCATGTAGGTCGGCCCCGGCGCCATGACGTTGGTATAGGGGTGCCAGAGATGGTCGCGGTCGAAATCGGCGTCGGTCATGCGGTCTCCATGGCGGCGCGGATCGCGGTCATGTCGATCTGTGCAAAGCCCGCGCGCAGGCTGTCGGGCGTCAGCGGGTCGAGCCGGTCCAAACGGCCCAGATGCGGCACGTCGCCCATCTCGGCGATGGTGCGCTCCACCCGAGGCACGGCCTCGCCCGAGAAGATCACCCCCGCCACCGGCACGCCGCGCGAGCGCAGCGCCGCCAGCGAGAGCAGCGAATGGTTGATCGTCCCCAGCGCGGTCCGTGCCACCAGCACGACCGGCGCGCCCCAGCGGGCGAAGATGTCGAGAAAGGTGGTCTCGTCGTCGAGCGGCACCATCAGCCCGCCCGCCCCTTCGACCACCAGCGGGCGCGGCGTGTCGGGCAGGTTCAGCGCCCCGACATCGATCCGCACCCCGGCGGCCTCGGCCGAGATATGCGGGCTGGCGGGCAGTTCGAGCCGCACCGCTTCGGGCAGCACCGGCGCGCCCGTGAGCCGGGCAACGATCTCGCTGTCGGTCTCCTCTTCGAGACCCGACTGCACGGGCTTCCAATAGCTCGCCCCGAGCGCCTGCACGAGACCGGCCGAGATCACGGTCTTGCCGATGCCGGTGTCGGTGCCGGTAACGATGAGAGGCTTCATGCGGCGGCCTTTCGGAGATCGGCGAGATCGGCGAAGAGCGCATCTATCTCGCCCGGAGTGACGTTGGGGGTGATCGAGACGCGCAGCCGGGCCGTGCCGCGCGGCACGGTGGGCGGACGGATCGCCCGCACGTCGTGACCACGCGCCTGCAGCGCGCGCGACAGAGCGACGGCCTCGGCATCCTCACCGATGATCACCGGCAGGATCTGCGTCTCGAACAGCCCGAAGCCAGCGCGCCTAGCCGCCTCATGCGCGCGGCGAATGGTACTCCAGGCCTCGTCGCGCAGGTCGGCCCGCTCGGCCACGAGGCGCAGCGCCGCGCGGACCACGGCAGCATCGAGCGGCGAGGGCGCGGTCGAAAAGACGAAGTTGCGGGCCCGGTTGACCAGCGTGTCGATCAGCACCGGATCGGCGCAGACCAGCCCGCCCGCGGCGCCGAGCGCCTTGCCGCAGGTATGCAGGCTGACGAGATCGACCGACGCGTCGAGGCCATGCGCGCGCCCCTGCCCCCGGTCGCCATAGAGCCCGGTGGCATGCGCCTCGTCGACGACCAGAACCGCGCCGTCCTCGGCCGCGACGGCGGCGAGATCGGCTAGAGGCGCGAGATCGCCCTCCATGGAGTAGAGGCTTTCGCAGGCGATCCAGACGCGCCCCGTTCCCCCGGCCGCACGCCAGGCCTTCAGCGTGTCACGCGCGGCGTCGGCGTCGTTATGGGCGAAGCCTCGCGTCTCGGCCCGACCCAGCCGCATCCCGTCATGCGCGCTGGCATGGACGAGCGAGTCGTGGAGCACCAGATCGCCTTGCATCGGCAGGGCCGCGAAGATCGCGACGTTGCCGGGAAAGCCCGCGCCCATGTAGAGCGCTGCCGGCGCCCCGCAGAACGCCGCGGCCTCGGCCTCCAGCGCCTCGTGCTCGGCGTCGTTGCCGCGCAAGAGCCGCGAGCCGCCCGAGCCCACCGCGACGCCCCGGTCGAGCGCCGCGCGCGCGGCGTCGCGCAGCAGATCGGAGGCCGCCAGCCCGAGGTAATCGTTGGAGGCGAAGTCGCGTCCCGCGCGGGGGCTCAACGCGCGCCTGCGGCCGCGCGCGGCCAGCGCGTCGAGCGCCTCGGCGTGGCGCGCAAATCCGGGGCGGCCGCCTTGGGCCGCCGCGCTCATCGCGCCCCCGTCTCGCCGAGATCCATCGGCTCGAGGCCGAGGCGGCCGAAGAGGACCGAGTCCTTGTCCTCGCCCGGGTTCTCGGCGGTCAGCAGCACGTCGCCGGAGAAGATCGAGTTGGCGCCCGCGAAAAAGCACAGCGCCTGCGTCTCCTCGCTCATCGCGGTGCGACCGGCGGACAGCCGCAAATGCGCCTTGGGCATCAGGATCCGCGCCAGCGCGATCACCCGCACGAAGTCGATCCCGTCGACCGGTTCGGCATCGGCAAGCGGCGTGTCGGGCATCGGCATCAGCTGGTTGATCGGCACGCTGTCGGGGTGCTCCGCGAGATTGGCAAGCGCCAGCAGCATGTCGATCCGGTCCATTTCGGTCTCGCCCATGCCGAGGATGCCCCCGGAGCAGACCTTGATCCCGGCCTCGCGCACCCGGTTCAGCGTGTCGATCCGGTCAGCAAAGGTGCGGGTGGTGATCACCTCGGGATAATAGCGCTCCGAAGTGTCGATGTTGTGGTTGTAGTAGTCGAGACCCGCGCCCTTGAGCCGGATCACCTGGTCGTCGTCGAGCATGCCCAGCGTCATGCAGGTCTCCATGCCCATGGCGCGCACGCCCTCGACCATGGCGACCAGCTGGTCCATGTCGCGCTCCTTAGGGGAGCGCCAGGCCGCACCCATGCAGAAGCGGGTCGAGCCCTGCTCCTTGGCGCGGCGCGCCTCCGCGAGCACGCGCTCGACCTCGATCAGCTTCTTGGCCGGAAGGTGCGAGCCGTTGCGGGCAGACTGGCTGCAATAGGCGCAATCCTCGGCGCAGCCGCCGGTCTTGATGTTGCTGAGCCGGCTCCGCTGGACCTTGTTAGGGTCGAAGTTCTGGCGGTGCACGGTCTGGGCCTGGAACAGCAGGTCGTTGAACGGCTGGTCAAAGATCGCCTGCGCCTCGGCGCGGGTCCAGTCGTGGCGGATGATGCTGGCGTCGGTCAAGGCGGGTCCCGCTCTTTGCAAAGTGTTGACGACTTCTAGGCCCCCGGCGCCGAGTGGTCAAACGGGTTCAGGCCGCGGCGCTGGTCGGGCGGGCACCATCGTCACCGCCAAAAGCCCGGCCAGCACCATCAGCGCACCGGCGAGCCGGGCCGGCGTGACCGGCTCTCCCAGAACCGAGACGGCGAGCAGCCAGGCGGTCACCGGCTCGGCCAGGGCCAACGTCACCGCGGTCGAGGCGGCGACCCGCGTCAGACCCCAGGTATAGAACGCGTAGGACAAGGCGGTGGCGCCGACGCCGAGGAACAGCACCGCGCTCCAGGCCGGGGCACCGACGAGCCAGACGGGCGGCGACAGGAACAGCACCGGCAGCGTGACGATGGCACCGATGGTGAAGGTGGCGGCGGCGCGCGGCAGCGGCGGGGCGGCATTGCTGGCGCGCGCGGTCGCCAGGGAATAGGCGGCGTAGCAGGCGCCCGCCCCGGCCGCGAGCGCGATGCCCAAGGGGCCGCCGCTACCGCCGCTGCCGGCCATCGCCAGGAGCGCCACGCCGGTGATCGACAGAAGCTGGCCCGCGCCCCGCCAGCGTCCCGGCCAGAGCCGCGCCGCCGCGATTTCCCAACCGGTGGTCCAGAGCGGCGCGCTTCCGATCGCCACGGCGGTTCCGATCCCGACCCCGGCCATTGATACGGCATGAAAGAACAGCAGGTTGTAGCCGGCGATGCAGAGCCCGGCGAGGCCGACCAGCCGCCAGGGCAGCCGGACCAGCGCGGCCCGGCTCGGCCCGTGCAGCATCGCCGCCAGCATCAGCGCCGCGCCACCGATCAGCAGGCGCAGCGCCCCCACGGCGAGCGGGTCGCGCGATGCGGGCAGCAGCGCCTGCACGGTGCCGGTGGTTCCCCAGAGCATCGCCGCCGCGATCACCGCGACCAGACCCATCAGACGCATGATCCCTCCCGAGCCGACAGCATCCGGTCTAGCCGCGACACGCGGAAAGGTCAGCCGTGAAAACCGGGGCTGCGGCCGCCGCTAGCCCAAGGCATAGCCGGCACCGCGCACCGTGCGCAGCGGATCGGCGCCGCCATGGGTGCACAGCACCTTGCGCAGCCGGCCGATATGGACGTCGACGGTGCGGGTATCGACATAGACGTCACGGCCCCAAACCCTATCGAGCATCTGCTCGCGGCTCCAGACCCGGCCCGGCTTCTCGAGGAAGGTGGCGAGCAGCCTGAACTCGGTCGGGCCGAGCTTGAGGAGCTGGCCACCGCGATGGACACGATGCGTCTCCGCGTCGAGGGTGATGTCCTCGTAGCGCAGCGTCTCGCCGACGCCCGCCGGGCGCGAGCGGCGCAGCTGCGCCTTCACCCGCGCCATCAGCTCGGTCACCGAATAGGGCTTCACCACGTAGTCGTCGGCCCCGGTCTCGAGCCCGCGCACCCGGTCGACCTCCTCGGAACGCGCCGAGAGCATGATGATCGGCACCTCGCGGGTCTCCGGGCGGGTCTTGATCCGGCGGCAGATCTCGATGCCCGAAACGCCCGGCAGCATCCAGTCGAGCACGATCAGGTCCGGCACCTCCTCGGACACCATCAAGAGCGCCGCGTCGCCATCCTCGGCCTCCGAGATCCGGAAGCCTTCGGATTCGAGGTTGTAGCTCAGCACCGCGCGCTGCGACGGCTCGTCCTCGACGATCAGGACGTGCGGCTGGACCTGCTGGCGCATCGTCTCACTCCGGGCTGGCCACGTAGGAGGTGTTGTCGCCCTTGGGGCGATCCTCGTCCGGCATCTGCCCGGTGATCAGGTAGATCACCTGCTCGGCCATGTTGGTGACCAGATCGCCCATCCGTTCGATGTTCTTGGCGATGAAGTGCAGATGCATGCAGGCGGTGATCGCGCGCGGATCTTCCATCATGTGGGTCAGGAACTCGCGGAACAGCGCGTTGTACATCTGATCGACGTCCTGGTCGCGCTGCAGCACCTCGAAGGCGAGGTCGGCGTCGCGCCGCACGAAGGCGTCGAGCGTGTCCTTGAGCATGTTCTGGACCTCGCGCGCCATGCGCTTGATCGCGGCGTCGGAGCCCTCGATCGGTCCGAGCTCGGCCAGCACGCTGGTCCGCTTGGCCATGTTCTTGGCGTAGTCGCCGATCCGCTCGAGGCTGGCGGCGAGCCGCAGCACCGACAGGATCACCCGCAGGTCACGGCTCACCGGGGCGCGGATCGCGATGACGCGGGCGGCCTCCTCGTTGAGCTGCTCCTCGAGCGCGTCGATCGCCTTGTCGCCGCGGCGGACCCGCTCGGCGTTCTCGATGTCGCGGTCGGCGAGGCTCTGGGCGCCGTCGATGATCGCGGCCTCCACCAGACCGCCCATCTTCAGGATCAGCGCCTGGATGTTCTCGAGGTCGCGGTCGAAGGCCGAGGCGATGTGCTGCTTGTCCTGCATTGGTCCCTGCTCCCTTACCCGATCCGGCCCGAGATGTAGCTCTCGGTGCGGCTGTCCTCGGGGTTGGTGAAAATCTTGCCGGTCTCGCCGTATTCGACGAGGTTGCCGAGATGGAAGAACGCCGTGCGCTGGCTCACACGCGCCGCCTGCTGCATGGAGTGGGTGACGATCACCACCGAGAAGTTCTGCCGCAGCTCGTCGATCAGTTCCTCGACCTGCGCGGTGGCAATCGGGTCGAGCGCCGAGCAGGGCTCGTCCATCAGCAGCACCTCCGGCTCGGTCGCCACGGCGCGGGCGATGCACAGACGCTGCTGCTGGCCGCCCGACAGGCCGGTACCCGGCGCATGCAGCCGGTCCTTGACCTCGTCCCAGATCGCGCCGCGACGCAGCGCCTTCTCGACGATCTCGTCGAGCTCGGCCTTGTTCTTGGCGAGGCCGTGGATCTTGGGGCCGTAGGCCACGTTGTCGTAGATCGATTTCGGGAACGGGTTCGGCTTCTGGAACACCATTCCGACCTTGGCGCGCAACTGCACCGGGTCAACGCGGCTGTCGTAGATGTCGGCCTCGTCGATCTTGATCTTGCCGGTCACCACCGCGCCCGGAATGGTGTCGTTCATCCGGTTCAGGCAGCGCAGGAAGGTCGACTTGCCGCAGCCCGACGGCCCGATGAAGGCGGTGACGGTGCGGTCGGCGATGTCGACGTCGACGCCCTTGATCGCGTGGGTGGTGCCGTAATGCACGTGCACGTCGCGCGCGGTGATCTTGGTCTCGTTCAGCACGGTGTTGTCCATGGTTCGCATGTCGTTCATGTCCGGGCCCCCTGCCCTTTGCGCGCTCACCAGCGCCGCTCGAAGCGGCGGCGCAGCAGCACCGCGATGAGGTTCATGGCCAAGAGGAACACCAGCAGCACGATGATGCCGCCCCAGGCGCGCTCGTAAAAGGCCGGATCGGCCCGCTTGGCCCATTCGTAGATCTGCGCCGGCATTGCCGAGTTCGGGCTCAGGAAGCCCTCGGCCACGCCTTCAGGATAGTTGGTCGCGATGTAGCCCACCATGCCGATCAGCAGGAGCGGCGCGGTCTCGCCCAGGGCCTGCGCGAGGCCGAGGATGGTGCCGGTGAGAATGCCCGGCATCGCCAGCGGCAGCACGTGGTGCATCACCGCCTGCATCTTCGACGCACCAACGCCGAGCGCGGCGTCGCGGATCGAGGGCGGCACCGCCTTGAGTGAGGCCCGGGTGGAGATGATGATCGTCGGCAGCGTCATCAGCGTCAGTACGAGGCCACCGACCAGCGGTGCCGACTGCGGCAGGTGCATGAACTGGATGAACACTGCGAGGCCGAGGATACCGAAGACGATCGACGGCACGGCGGCGAGGTTCGAGATGTTGACCTCGATCAGGTCGGT
This sequence comes from Limimaricola variabilis, assembly GCF_014195545.1. Taxonomy (GTDB): domain Bacteria; phylum Pseudomonadota; class Alphaproteobacteria; order Rhodobacterales; family Rhodobacteraceae; genus Limimaricola; species Limimaricola variabilis. Next base: position 344,954 of record NZ_JACIBX010000001.1, read on the forward strand.
GAACCGGTTCTTGGGCGCGAATTCCTCGAGATAGATCGAGGCCGCGACGCCGATCGGCAGCGACAGCACCAGCACCACCAGCATCATGAAGAGCGAGCCCAGCATGGCGACGCCGATCCCGGCCTGCTCGGGCCGCGAATCCGAGGCGTCGGCACCGGTGATGAAGGACCAGTTGAAACGCTTCTCGACGATGCCCGCTTCGCGCCAGGCATCGATCAGGTCGAGATGCTCGGCGTCGAGGTTCTTGTCCCGTGCGAGGCTGGCGCGGCTGACCCGGCCCTTGAGATAGCCGTCGACCCGCGAGGAGGCCAGCAGCTCGACCGAAACGGTCTGGCCGATCAGCTCGGGGTTGGCGAGCACGCGGTCACGCAGCTGCGCCGCGGCCGAGCCCGACAGCACCTTGGAGAGCGCCTTCGGCGCCAGCTCGGTCTCGACGCCGGTGGCCTCGACCTGTTCGACCAGCGCCTGCTCGATCAGAGGCGCATAGCCGAAGGTGGAAACCTTGGCGAGCTTGGCCGGGTCGCGGTCGCCATCCTTGTCGAGCTTTTCCTCGAGCAGCGGCACGTCGAGTTGCACATAGGTCTGGGTGAAGGCGGTGAGGCCGTTCGACAGGATTGCCCAAAGCAGCGCCGCGAGGAACGCCATGCCGATCGCCAGCGCGGCGATGCCATAGGCCTTGAATCGCGCCTCGGCCCGGTTGCGCCGCTTGGTGCGGTCATCGGTAACGAGCAGCGAGCCCGGGCGCGGGCCGGTTTGGCCGTCGGGGAGCGGGCCGGTTTGCGGGATATCGGTCATTCGTACTGCTCCCTGTAGCGGCGCACGATCCACAGCGCGACGACGTTGAGCGCCAGCGTGATCACGAAAAGGGTCATGCCGAGGGCGAAGGCGACCAGCGCCTCGGGCGAGGAGAAATCGGCGTCACCGGTGAGCTGGCTCACGATCTTGGCGGTCACCGTCGTCATGGCGTCGAAGGGGTTCATCGACAGCCGCGCCGCGGCCCCGGCCCCGAGCACGACGATCATCGTCTCGCCGATGGCACGCGATGCGGCCAGGAGGATCGCGCCGACGATGCCGGGCAGCGCCGCGGGCAGCACCACCTGGCGGATCGTCTCGGAACGGGTGGCGCCGAGGCCGAGGCTGCCGTCGCGCAGGGATTGCGGCACGGCGTTGATGATGTCGTCCGACAGCGAGGAGACGAAGGGCACGAGCATGATGCCCATGACGAGGCCGGCGGTCATCACGGCCGTGCCGCCCTGCATCCAGCCCAGCCCCAGATAGCCGCCGCGCCCGAAGGCTTCGACCAACAGCGGGCCGACGGTCAGCAGCGCGAACAGGCCGTAAACGATGGTCGGGATGCCGGCGAGCATCTCCAGCATCGGCTTGGCCCAGCTGCGGACGTTGCGATGCGCGTATTCGGCGAGGTAGATCGCGGCGAAGAGACCGATCGGCACCGCGACCAGCAGCGCGATCAACGAGATGTAGAGCGTGCCCCACAGCAGCGGCAGGATGCCCAGCTCGGAGCCGCCGCCGAAGCTCGGGCTCCAGGTAGTGCCGAAGAAGAACTCGGAGGCCGGGTAGAGCCGGAAGAACTCGATGGTGTTGAAAATCAGCGCCAGCACGATGCCGACGGTGGTCAGGATCGCGATCAACGCGGCCGAGATCAGCGTGCCGCGCATCGCCCGTTCGACCGCGTTGCGGGCCCGGAAATCGGGGGCCGCTCGCGACACACCCCAGGCGGCACCCGCGAGCGCCAGACCGATCACGGCGATGGTCCGGGCGAGATGACCGACACCGGCGAGCCGGCGCCAGCGCAGCGCGGCGTCGCGGGTCGCGGATGTTACCTCGGAACCCAGAGCCACGCCCTGCGCCGCCATCGCCGCGCGCATTTCCCCGGCGGGCAGATCGCGGGCCGCCTCGCGGCTCAGTCGGCCGGTCTCGACCGCGGCGTCGAGGCCCGCGGCGAGCCGCTGGACATCGGCCATCATCAGCGACGGTACCGCGTTCGCGCTGGCCTCGGCCTCGAGCACTGGCCAGACCATCATGCGGGTGACGGCGGGTTGCGCGACCAGCCAGATCGCCAGCAGCAGGAGCGCCGGCAGCGCGGCATAGAGGGCGGCGGTCCAGCCGTAATAGCCGGGCAGCGAGTGCAATCTGCGCCCCTCGCGCGCGGCTGCGCGCAGGGCGCGCGACCGCGCCAGCACGAAGCCAGCGGCCGCGATGGCCAGGACGATCAGGGCGATCCAGGACGGTGTCATGGCGGGGCCTTCAATTATCGAGGCCCGAAGCGGGGATCGCGTCGGGCCGGAGCGGTGTCGTATCTGTCACGCGCCGTGCGGGCGGTGGTCGGGGGCGGCAGGGCCGCCCCCTCCCGTAACGCCTGTGTTACATCGCGTCCATGGTGGTGCCGTTCGCGACCGTCTCCTGGGTCGCGGCCAGCTCGGGGTCGGCAACTAGGCCATAGGCCGAGAGCGGGCCGTCGGGGCCGGCGATCTCGTCGGCGACGAAGAACTCGACGAACTCCTGCAGGCCGGGGATCACGCCGAGATGGGCCTTCTTGACGTAGAAGTACAGCGGGCGGGACACCGGATACTCACCGCTCGCGATGGTCTCGGTCGAGGGCTCGACGCCGGACATGGTCGCGACCTGCAGGCTGTCGGTGTTGTTCTCGTAGAAGGAAAGGCCGAAGACGCCGATGCCCTGCGGGTTGGCCTCGATGCGGGCCAGGGTCTCGGTGTAGTCGCCGTCGATATCTACGGACACGCCGTCGGTGCGGGTCTCCATGCAAGCCGCCTCGGCCGCATCCTCGTCGCCGCCGTTGATCTCGAGGATCTGCTCGTAAGCGCCGCTCTCTTCGCAGCCTGCGAGCAGCACCTTCTCCTCGAACACTTCACGGGTGCCGTGCTTGGTGCCCGGGATGAAAGCCAGGATCTCCTGGTCGGGCAGATCGGCGTTCACCTCGGCCCAGCTGCCGTTCGGGTTTGCGACCATCGCGCCGTCCTGCGGGATCTCAGCGGCCAGGGCCTGGTACCAGTCGGCCGGGGTGAAGGCGAAGGTCTCGCCGTCGATGTCCGAGGCGAAGACGATGCCGTCATAGCCGATCCGGACTTCGATGATCTCGTTCACGCCATTGGCGGCGCAGGTCTCGACCTCGCCTTCGCGGATCGCGCGGGAGGCATTGGCGATGTCGATGGTGTTCTCGCCCACGCCCTCGCAGAAACGGGCGAGACCGGCGGAGGAGCCACCCGATTCCACGACCGGGGTCGGGAAATCGAAGTTCTCGCCGAAGGCCTCGGCCACGATCGATGCGTAGGGCAGCACGGTCGAGGAGCCGGCGACCTGCACGTTGTCGCGACCTTGAGCGGTGGCGAAGCCGGCGGTGGCGGCGATGAGGGCTGCGCTCGAGGCGGTCAGCTTGACGAAGGACATGGATCGCTCCTGTTGTTCATTCCCGCGAAGAGCGCGAAGGCGCCCTCCGTTACGGCCCGATTAAGGGTCCGGGGACTCCGTTTTGTGACAGTCGTGTAAAAGTTTCATGACAGGCCGGAACCTAGTGCGGATGACCGTGCGGCAAGGGGTCATGCGACCGGCAGGATCACCGTGAAGGTGCTGCCCTGTCCTGGCGCGCTCTCGATCCGCAAGCGGCCGCGATGCCGGCTCACGATGTGCTTGACGATGGCGAGGCCGAGCCCGGTGCCCCCGACGGCACGCGAGCGGTGCGTGTCGACCCGGTAGAACCGCTCGGTCAGGCGCGGCACGTGATGCGCGGCGATGCCCTCGCCCTGATCCGTGACGGAGAGGCGGACGCCCTGCCCGCGCAGCTCGGGCTGCGCACCGGGCATGCCCAGCTCCACCACCACCTCGCGATCGGCGCCGCCGTATTTGACGGCGTTGGAGACGAGGTTCGACAGCACCTGGCGCAGCTGCTCCTCGTCGCCCGGCACCCAGACCGGCACGTCGGGCAGACGCGTCTCGATCCGCACGCGGTCACGCGCCGCTACCGGTTCCAGCAACGCCGCCACCTGCAGCGTGAGATTCGACAGATCGACCTTGCCGGTCGGGCGCAGCCGCTCCTCCTGCTCAACCCGGCTGAGCGACAGGAGATCGGAGACGAGCTGCGACATCCGGGCCGCCTCCCGTTCCATGATGCTCAGGAACCGCTCGCGTGCCTTGGGATCATCGCGCGCGGCGCCGCGCAGGGTTTCGATGAAGCCGGCTAGGGCGGTGACCGGCGTGCGCAGCTCGTGGCTGACATTGGCCACGAAATCGCGCCGCATCGCGCCAGCCTCCTCGACCGCCGTCACGTCCTCGAAGCTGAGCGCAACGCCGCGTCCCTGCGGCAGGTCCACCGCGCCCGCCGACACCGACCAAGTCGTGTCGCGCCCGCCTTCGCGGCCCAGATAGCGGGCCTGACCGCCCTGCCCGTGGCGCAGACAGGCCTCGACGGCGTCGAGCACGGCGGGCTGACGCAGCGCGTTGATGTAGTGGCGTCCGACCTGCGCGCCGCCCAGCAACCGCAGCGCCGGCGGGTTCGCCGCGGCAATGCGCTCGGTCGAGTCGATCAGGAGGATCGGCATTGGCAGAGCCGACATCAGCGAGGCGAGCGCGGAAATCGTCATGGGGCGTTAACCTTTTTTAAGTAACGAAGCGTCAACCGGCAGGTCTTTGAGGTTTCGTTTGTCATCCGCGACGAGTAATTCTTCCCTCGATACCCGCCAAGGTGGTCTCGCGCCGCCCCAGCCAAGAGGTGCCGAGATGCCCGGGGACAACCCTGACACGCCGCGCTCCGGCCGGCCACTGATGCTGATCGTCGGACAGTTCGCGAATTTCGACGGTGCCGCCACCCTGCCCGTCACCAACGAACTGCATTGCGTCCGCTATTGCGGTCTGGAGCAGCTTTCGGCGGAACTGCTGGAGCGGCTGTCGCCCGCGGTGGTGGTATCCGCGCTTTTCGGGCCGCGCTTCGACGCGCTGGAACTGGCACAGCATCTGGCCGCGCTCGGTTATCACGGGCCCTACCGGGTCCTGGGGGCACCGCTGCCCGACCCGGCTGCGGTGCGCATGGAGATCGCGCAGGCGGCGCCGCAACTCGATGTCGAGCTGCTCGCCCGGCCGGGCTTCTGCTGACGACCTCAGAGCGGCGTCAGCCCCGCGCGGAACCGGTCGGCATTGTCGCGGTAGTTCAGCGCCGATTTTCGAAGCTTTTCGATCGCGGCCTCGTCGAGTTGGCGCACCACCTTGCCCGGCGCGCCCATCACCAGGCTGCCATCGGGGATGTCCTTGCCCTCGGTCACCAGCGCGCCTGCACCGATCAGGCAGTTGCGGCCGATCCTGGCGCCGTTCAGCACCGTCGCCCCCATGCCGATCAGGCTGTTCTCGCCGATCGTGCAGCCATGCAGCATCGCCTTGTGGCCGACCGTCACGCCCGCGCCGATTTCGAGCGGGAAGCCCATGTCGGTGTGCAGCACGCAGTTTTCCTGAACGTTGGTGTTCGTGCCCAGAGTGATGCGTTCGTTGTCGCCACGGATCGTGGCCCCGAACCAGACCGAGCTGCCGGGAGCGAGCGTCACCTTGCCGATCACATGCGCGCCTGGGGCGACCCAGGCGGTTTCGTCGATCTCGGGCGCTTCGCCCTCCAGCGTATAGATGGTCATGTTCCCTCCTCGAACTCGGCCTGTAGCGCCCGGACGTGATCCACAAGCCAGGGCTGCTGGCTGCGGCGCAGGCGCTCGGCCTCGATGATGATCTTGAGCTGCGCCTCGGTGGCGTCAAGATCGTCGTTGACCAGCACGTAGTCGTAGCCGTCCCAGTGGCTGATCTCGTCCCAGCTCTTGAGCATGCGCTTCTCGATCACCTCGGCGCTGTCCTGCGCCCTTCCCTCCAGCCTGCGCCGCAGCTCGCGGATCGACGGAGGCAGGATGAAGATCGACAGCACTTGGTCGGCCATGCGGCTGTTGGAGATCTGCTGCGCGCCCTGCCAATCGACGTCGAACAGCACGTCCCGTCCGGCATCGGTCGCCTCGGCCACGGGCCCGCGCGGGCTGCCATAATAGTTCTCGAAGACCCGGGCATGCTCCAGCATTTCGCCCTCCGCAACGAGATGCTTGAACCGCTCCTCGCTGACGAAGTGGTAGTCGGCGCCGTCGACCTCGCCCGCGCGGGGCGCGCGGGTCGTGGCCGAGACCGAGAAGCCCAGCGTCGGGTCCCAGTCGCGCAGGCGCCGCGCCAGCGTGGATTTCCCGGCGCCCGAAGGCGAGGACAGGATGATGAGAAGGCCGCGCCGCTGCATGATGTCCGCTGCTCCGTGGTGATGCCGTTCCGGATGCATCGGGGGTTAGGCGGATCGCGGCGGTCGGGCAAGGGCATGGCCGGCCGCGTTAACCAATTAACAAGGTATCGGGGGCGTGCCGTCGCGGCCCGAATTAGGATCGTGGCCAAATTGAGGCGAATTGAAGGAGCCGGCGGGATGGAAAGGCGCAAGGAGCGGCGGGGGTCGGTGGCGGAGGCGATGGCGCGGCTCGCGCATCTTCAGACATATTGGCGCGGCCTGATGCGGCATGGTCTGCCGCCGCGACGTGGCGATATCGAACCCGGTCGGATCGGTCCGGCCCTGCCCGGTGCCTTCGTGCTCGACCGGATCGCACCCGGCGAGGCCCGGCTGCGGCTCGCCGGACAGGCCCTGAGCGACGCCGCCGGCACCGAGGCCTGCGGGCTGCCGCTGTCGCGGCTGTTCGAAGCCGCGTCGCGCCCGCGGCTCGCCGCATTGCTGGAACAGGGGTTCGCGCAGGCTTGGCCCTGCTATGCCCCGCTGACATGCGGTCGACTTGGCCATGTCGGCGGGCTGCTTCTCCTGCCGCTACGCGGGCACGAAGATGCGGCACCCCAGATGCTCGGCGCGCTGCTGCACGGGCTGCCGCCGGGGCGGGTGCGCCGCTTCGCCTTTGCCGGACCGACCAGCATTGGCGCGCCCGCCGCCTCGGCCCGGCCACTCCGGCTCGTATCGGTGGAGGCTGCTCCCGCCTGATCCGAACGAAAAAGGGGGGCCGCAAAGCCCCCCTTTCCCAAACTCTGCAATTCTGTCCGTTCAGACGGCGGCGGCGGTGCGCATCCCGTCGCGGCGGCCCGACAGTTCCTCGGCGACGAGGAAGGCCAGCTCCAGCGATTGCGACGCGTTGAGGCGCGGGTCGCAGGCGGTGTGGTAGCGATCCGACAGATCCTCGTCGGTCACCGCCCGCACGCCGCCGGTGCATTCGGTCACGTCGGCGCCGGTCATCTCGAAATGCACGCCACCGGGGATCGTGCCTTCGGCGTTGTGGACGGCAAAGAACTCGCGCACTTCGCGCAGCACGCTGTCGAAGGGCCGGGTCTTGTAGCCCGAGGAGGACTTGATCGTGTTGCCGTGCATCGGGTCGCAGGACCAGGTCACCTTGGCGCCTTCTTCCTGAACCGCCTTGATCAGGCGCGGCAGGTGCTCACCCACGGAGCCGGCACCGAAGCGCGCGATCAGGGTCAAGCGACCTTCCTCGTTGAGCGGGTTCAGCTTGGCCATCAGCGCCTTGAGGTGACCGGTGGTCATCGACGGGCCGCATTTCAGGCCGATCGGGTTCTGCACGCCGCTGGCGAACTCGACATGCGCGCCGTCGGGCTGACGGGTGCGGTCGCCGATCCAGATCATGTGGCCAGAGCCCGCGAGCCACTTGCCAGAGGTCGAATCGAGGCGGCACAACGCCTCCTCGTACTCAAGCAGCAGCGCCTCGTGGCTGGTAAAGAACTCCACCGTCTGCAGCGCATGCGCGGCCTCGTCACGGATGCCAGCGGCCTCCATGAAGTCGAGCGCATCGGTGATCCGGTTGGCCATGTCGCGGTATTTCTCGGCCTCGGGCGCGCCGATGAAGCCCAGCGTCCAGGCGTGTACCTTGTGCACGTCGGCATAGCCGCCGGTCGAGAAGGCGCGCAGCAGGTTCAGCGTGCCGGCGGCCTGCGTATAGGCCTGCAGCATCCGCTCGGGCTCGGGGATGCGAGCCTCGGGGGTGAAGTCGAAGCCGTTGATGATGTCGCCGCGGTAGCTCGGCAGCTCGACGCCGTTCACCGTCTCGGTCGGCGCGGAACGCGGCTTGGCGAACTGGCCGGCCATGCGGCCCACCTTCACCACCGGCACCTTGGCGCCGAAGGTCAGCACAACCGCCATCTGCAGCATCACCTTGAAGGTGTCGCGGATGTGGTCGGCATTGAAGGCCGCGAAGCTCTCGGCGCAATCGCCGCCCTGCAGCAAAAAGGCCTCACCGCGTCCGGCTGCGGCCAGCTTGGACCTGAGCTTGCGCGCCTCGCCGGCAAAGACCAGCGGTGGATAGGAGGCCAGGCGGGCCTCGACGGCGGAGAGACGCTCCGCGTCGGTATAATCGGGCATCTGCACCCGCGGCTTGGCGCGCCAGTTGGCCTTGGTCCACTCGGTCATGGTCTTCGCTCCCATGGAGGCTTGGGGATTATCGGCGGCCTCTATAGCGCGCATGACCCGGGGGGCCAACGCCAAAAGCCATTGCGCACGACCTCTTGCCCCGTCTGCGCAAACCTGTTTCCGTCGATCCCGCCGCGGATCGGACGCAGCGGCAATGCGGGCGAGACATGAACGACGATCGAGAAACATCCGTGCCGACCCTCGGCGATGCGCCCCGCGCCCGCCGCTTCGTATTCGTGCTGCTGCCCGAATTCACCATGCTTTGCTTCGCCTGCGCGATCGAGGCGCTCAGGATCGCCAACCGCATGGCCGGGCAGCCGATCTACAGCTGGGTCCTGGCCGGGGACGGCGGCGAGACCGCGACCTGTTCGAACGGCACGGTCTTCAAGCTCGACATGGATCTCGACGAGTTGTCGCGCGACGACATGGTGATGCTCTGCGGCGGGCTGGAGATTCAGGCGGCGAGCACCAAGCGCGTGCTGAACTGGCTGCGGCGCGAGGCGCGGCGCGGCGCGGTGATGGGCGGGCTGTGCACCGCGGGCTACACGCTGGCCAAGGCCGGGCTGCTCGACGGCAAGCGCGCGACCATCCACTGGGAGAACCAGGACAGCTTTGCCGAGGAATTCGAGGAGGTGACGCTCACCCGCTCGGTCTTCGTGATCGACGGCAACCGCATCACCACAGCGGGCGGCACCGCCTCGATCGACCTGATGCTCAAGCTGATTGCCGATCATCACGGCGAGGATCTGGCCAACGCGGTGGCCGACCAGCTGATCTATTCCTCGATCCGCACCGACCAGGACACGCAGCGGCTCTCCACCCCGACCCGGATCGGTGTGCGCCACCCCAAGCTGGCGCAGGTGATCAAGGCGATGGAGCAGGCCATCGAGGAGCCGGTGAGCCCGGCCCTGCTGGCCGAGCGGGTCGGCATGTCGACCCGGCAGCTGGAGCGGCTGTTCCGCCGATATCTCAACCGCAGCCCCAAGCGGTACTACATGGAGTTGCGGCTGGCACGGGCGCGCAACCTGCTGATGCAGACCGACATGAGCGTGATCAACGTGGCGCTGGCCTGCGGCTTCGCGAGCCCGTCGCATTTCTCCAAATGCTACCGCGCCCATTACCAGACTACCCCTTACCGCGAGCGCGGAAGCCAGGCCACGCGCACTGCTAGCGAGTAGGCCGCAACGGTACGTCCTTGGCGTTACGGCAAGCTCGCGCAACCACTTTCTTTTCGTATGAGCGACGTCTAGCCTGCCGGTCATAATAATCAGGCGTCAGGGAGACGAAGATGAAGAAACTGCTGCTGGCCTCCGCCGCGACCGCGCTCGTCGCGGGTTCCGTTTCGGCCGAGAGCCACATGGACTCCGTAAAGATCGGCATCATCCTGGGCTTCACCGGCCCGCTCGAGTCGATCACCCCCGACATGGCGGGCGGCGCCGAGCTGGCGATCGACGAGGTCAACGAATCCGGTGCCTTCATGGACGGCGCCAAGATCGAGGCGGTCCGCGCCGATAGCACCTGCATCGACGCCGCCGCCGCGACCGCCGCCGCCGAGCGTCTCGTGACCACCGACGGCGTGGTCGGCATCATGGGCGCCGACTGCTCGGGCGTGACCGGTGCGATCCTGCAGAACGTCGCCCGCGCCAACGGCGTGGTGATGATCTCGCCTTCGGCCACCTCGCCCGCGCTCTCCGAGGCCGAGGATGACGGCATGTTCTTCCGCACCGCGCCGTCCGATGCGCGCCAGGGCGAGATCATGTCCCAGGTGATCATGGATCGCGGCATCAGCGAAGTCGCGCTGACCTACACCAACAACGACTACGGCAAGGGTCTCGCCGACAGCTTCCAGAAGGCCTTCGAAGCCGCTGGCGGCACGGTCACGATCTCGGCCGCGCATGAGGACGGCAAGGCCGACTACTCGGCCGAAGTCGGCGCTCTGGCCTCGGCCGGTGGCGAAGTTCTCGTCGTCGCGGGCTACACCGACCAGGGCGGCAAGGGCATCATCCAGGCCTCGCTCGACAGCGGCGCCTTCGACACCTTCGTGCTGCCCGACGGCATGATCGGCCAGCAGATCGTCGACGATCTCGGTTCGGGCCTCGACGGCTCCTTCGGCCAGCTGCCGGGTTCCGACAGCGAAGGCTCGGCGATCTTCCAGGAGATGGCGACCGAGGCGGGCATCAACCCGACCGGCATCTACACCGGCGAAAGCTATGACGCCGCCGCGCTGATGATCCTCGCCATGGCGAAGGCCGGCTCGACCTCGGCCGCCGACTACGCGGGCGAGATCATGAACATCGCCAACGCGCCGGGCGAGCAGATCCTGCCGGGCGAGCTGGGCAAGGCACTGGAGCTGATCGAGGCCGGCGAAGAGATCGACTATGTCGGCGCCACCGCCGTCGAGCTGATCGAGCCGGGCGAGAGCGCTGGCACCTTCAAGGAGATCGAGATCAAGGACGGCGCCATCGAGACCGTCGGCTTCCGCTGATACACCCGCGCCGCGCCCCTCGGGGCGCGGCGCATCCCGCAACGAGAACATGGCCCAGACCCCTGATGCATCGGGGAAACCGGGCCGATCGGGGACCAATGATCACCGTCGAGAACCTTCACCGCCACTTTGGCGGTTTTCATGCTGTTGATGGGGCGAGCCTCCGGATCGAGACTGGCTCGATCACCGGGCTGATCGGCCCGAACGGCGCCGGAAAAACCACGCTGTTCAACGTGATAGCCGGCAGACTTCCACCAACTTCCGGCCGCGTCACCATGGATGGCGAGGACATCACAGGCCTGCCACCGCACGAGCTGTTCCACAAGGGCCTCCTGCGCACCTTCCAGATCGCGCATGAGTTCTCCTCCATGACGGTGCGCGAGAACCTGATGATGGTGCCCGAGAACCAGCATGGCGAGCGGCTGTGGAACGCCTGGTTCGGCCGGGGCAAGATCGCGGCCCAAGAACGCGAACTTGCGAAGAAGGCCGACGAAGTCCTTGAATTCCTGACGATTTCGCACCTCGCCGATGAACGGGCGGGCAATCTCTCGGGCGGTCAGAAGAAGCTCCTGGAGCTGGGCCGCACGATGATGGTCGACGCCAAGATCGTGTTCCTCGACGAGGTCGGTGCCGGCGTGAACCGGACGCTTCTCAACACCATCGGCGACGCGATCGTCCGGCTCAACAAGGAGCGCGGCTACACCTTCTGCGTGATCGAGCACGACATGGATTTCATCGGTCGCCTCTGCGACCCGGTGATCGTCATGGCCGAGGGCAAGGTGCTGGCCGAGGGCAGCGCCGACAGCATCATGAAGAACGAGGCGGTGATCGAGGCCTATCTCGGCACCGGTCTCAAGAACAAGACCGTCGGGGAGACGGCATGAGGGGACAGAACTTGGATATTATCGGAATGGTGAAGCGCCATGGCTGAGCCGCATCTGATCGGCGAGGCGATGACCGGCGGCTACGGGCGCGGCGCGGACATCCTGCAGGGTTGCACGCTCTCGGTCGACAAGGGCGAGATCGCGGTGATCGTCGGCCCCAACGGTGCCGGCAAGTCGACCGCCATGAAGGCGGTGTTCGGCATGCTGAACCTGCGCGAAGGTAGCGTGCGGATCGGCGGCGAGGATATCACCCATCTGAGTCCGCAGGACCGGGTTGCCAAGGGCATGGCCTTCGTGCCGCAGACCTCGAACATCTTCCCGTCGATGACGGTCGAGGAGAACCTCGAGATGGGGGCGTTCCTGCGCCGCGACGACATCCGCCCCACCATCGAGCAGGTCTATGACCTTTTCCCGATCCTGCGCGACAAGCGCCGCCAGCCCGCGGGCGAGCTGTCCGGTGGCCAGCGCCAGCAGGTCGCGGTCGGTCGGGCACTGATGACCCAGCCCTCGGTGCTGATGCTCGACGAGCCGACAGCGGGCGTGAGCCCGATCGTCATGGACGAACTGTTCGACCGGATCATCGAGGTCGCCCGCGCCGGCATCACCATCTTGATGGTCGAGCAGAACGCACGCCAGGCGCTCGAGATCGCCGACAAGGGCTACGTGCTCGTGCAGGGCGCCAACGCCTATACCGGCACCGGCGCCGAGCTGATGGCCGATGACGAGGTGCGCCGCACCTTCCTGGGGGGCTGATCATGACCGACTTCCTGAACGCGATCGTCGCGCTGTCGAATTTCGTGCTGATCCCCGGTGCCGCCTATGGCGCGCAGCTCGCGCTGGGCGCGCTCGGCGTGACGCTGATCTACGGCATCCTGCGCTTTTCCAATTTCGCCCATGGCGACACCATGGCCTTCGGCACGATGGCGACGATCCTCGTCACCTGGGGGCTGCAATCCATGGGCATCAGCTTCGGCCCGCTCCCCACGGCGTTGATCGCCCTGCCCGTCGGCATCGCCATCACCGGCCTGCTGCTGCTGGGCACCGACCGCGCGATCTACCGCTTCTATCGCAAGCAGAAGGCCGCGCCGGTGGTGCTGGTCATCGTGTCGATCGGCGTGATGTTCGTGATGAACGGCCTTGTGCGCTTCATCATCGGCGTCGGCGACGTCAACTTCGCCGATGGCGCCCGCTTCGTGATCAACGCGCGCCAGTTCAAGGAGATGACCGGGCTCGACGAGGGCCTCGCCATCCGCTCCACCACGCTGATCACGCTGGTGACCGCGGCCGTCGCCGTGGCGCTGCTGTTCTGGTTCCTCAACAAGACCCGCACCGGCAAGTCGATGCGCGCTTTCTCCGACAACGAGGATCTGGCGCTGCTGTCGGGCATCAACCCCGAACGCGTGGTCGCGGTGACCTGGCTGATCGTCGCCGCACTCGCCACCACGGCGGGCGTGCTTTACGGCCTCGACAAGTCGTTCAAGGCCTTCACCTACTTCCAACTGCTGCTGCCGATCTTCGCTGCCGCCATCGTCGGTGGCCTGGGCAACCCGCTGGGCGCCATCGCCGGCGGCTTCGTGATCGCCTTCTCGGAGGTGCTGATCACCTATGCATGGAAGAAGGTGCTCGAATACCTGCTGCCTGAGAACCTCGAACCCTCGAGCCTCGTGCAGCTGCTCTCCACCGACTACAAATTCGCCGTGAGCTTCGCGATCCTGATCATCGTGCTGCTGTTCAAGCCCACCGGCCTCTTCAAGGGACAGTCCGTATGACCGCGCGTGGCTATCTTCTCTATGCCGGGATGGCGCTGCTGATCGTCCTCACCGGCCTCGTGCAGGGCTGGAACCTGGCGCTGACGATCCTGAACATGGGGCTGATCTCGGCGATCATGTCGCTCGGCGTGAACCTGCAATGGGGCTTTGCCGGGCTGTTCAACGTCGGCGTCATGGGCTTCGTGGCGCTGGGCGGCCTCGCGGCTGTGCTCGTGTCGATGCCGCCGGTGGCCGAAGGCTGGAACGCCGGCGGGCTGCGGCTCTTGGGCGCGCTGGCGCTGGGGGCCGCGATTCTCATCGCGGCGGTGCAGGTCTGGAAACGCAAGATCGGCGGGCGGATGCGCACGCTGGTCATGCTGGCGCTGCTGGTCGGCGGCTTCTTCCTGTTCCGCGCCGCGCTCGATCCGGCGGTGCAGGCGATCGAGGCGATCAACCCGTCGCTCTCGGGCTATCTCGGCGGGCTTGGCCTGCCGATCCTGATCGCCTGGCCGGTGGGCGGACTGCTCGCCGCCGGCGCTGCCTGGATCATCGGCAAGGCCGCTCTGGGCCTGCGCTCGGACTACCTCGCCATCGCGACGCTGGGCATCGCCGAGATCGTGATCGCGGTTCTGAAGAATGAGGACTGGCTGTCGCGCGGCGTGAAGAACGTGATCGGCCTGCCCCGGCCCGTGCCCTACGAGGTCGAGCTGCAGCGCGATCCGGGCTTCGCGGAGCGCGCGGCGAGCTTCGGCCTCGACCCGGTCACTGCCTCGACGCTCTGGGTCAAGATCCTCTATTCCGGCCTCTTCGCCGTGGTGCTGATCGTGATCCTGCTCCTTGCCCAGCGGGCGCTGGCCTCCCCGTGGGGCCGGATGATGCGGGCGATCCGCGACAACGAGGTCGCCGCCAACGCGATGGGCAAGAACGTCACAGCACGGCACCTGCAGGTGTTCATCCTCGGCTCCGCCGTCTGCGGCATCGCCGGCGCGATGATGACCACGCTGGACGGTCAGCTGACTCCGGGCACCTACCAGCCGCTGCGTTTCACCTTCCTCGTCTGGGTGATGGTGATCGTCGGTGGCTCCGGCAACAACTACGGCGCCGTGCTCGGCGGCTTCCTGATCTGGTGGCTGTGGGTGATGGTCGAGCCGCTCGGCCTCTGGGCGATGGAGCTGATCACCTCCGGCATGTCTCCCGATAGCTGGCTGCGCGCCCATCTGACCGACTCGGCGGCGCAGATGCGGCTGATGACCATGGGCATCATCCTGCTCGCGGTGCTGCGCTTCAGCCCACGAGGGCTGATGCCTGAAAGGTAAGACGTACGACGCGTGAGACAAAGAAAGGGCGGCGACCGGATAGGTCGCCGCCCTTTTTTCTTGGCCGGGGCGCGAAGCTTCAGAGCAGGGTCCGCTCGATCACCCACCAGATGCCCACCAGCGCGATCGCCGCCGAGGCGGGGATCGCGATCACCTGCCGGTACCAAGGCTTGCGCCAGGCCCAGCCGACCAGCAGGAAGGCCGCCGCGATCACCGTGAGCTGACCCAGTTCGACCCCGATGTTGAAGCCGATCAGCGCCGGCACGAAGCTTCCTGCGGGCAGGCCGAACTCGCCCAGCACGGAGGCGAAGCCCAGGCCGTGCAGCAGGCCGAAGCCGAACACGATCACTGGCCGCCACAGGCCCAGATGCGGGAAGACGATGTTCTCGATCGCGACGAAGGCGATCGAGGCGGCGATCAGCGGCTCGACGATCGATGCCGGGACCGAGACATAGCCGAGCGCGGCCAGCGCCAGCGTCACGGTATGGGCCAGCGTGAAGGCCGAGACCTGCCAAAGCAGCGGACGCAGCCTGGCCGCAAGGAAGAACAGCCCCAGCACGAACAGGATATGGTCGAGCCCCTTGGGCAGGATGTGATCGAAGCCCACGGGAATATAGCGCAGGAAGCTCTCCCAGCCGCTGGCCTGATCGCCACCGCCGAGCCGGATCGGATCGCTCACGGCACCGGCTTCCAGATAGCCGTCATAGGGGGCCTCGACCCCCTGCTGGCGCAGCACCAGCGTGCCGAAGGCCGCGTCCCAGCCGACGCGCACCGTCTGCGCATTCTCGGGCAACGGCACGGAAAACTGCAGCATCGCAGGACGCGGCAGCGACAGGTCGCCCGGCTCCGGCACCACGACCTCGTCGAGCTCGGGCGCCACGCGCGCGCCGTCGATCTCGATGTCGATCTCCTCGGCCATCTCCGGCCAGAAGGCGCGGAACCGCGCCGCTATCTCTTCGGCCCCGAGCGCCCGCAAGGCATCGTAGGTGCCCGCCTCGGGCGCGGCGTTGGTGTCGTCGACCGCGCCGAGATCGACGCCGGCCACGAAGCCTTCGAGCGGCGTCTCGACCGTAAAGGTCAGCCGCTCCCCCTGCACCTCCATGTCCGCCAGCGCCGGCAGCACCTCATGCGCCGCGGCGAGCGCGGCCCAGCAGATCGCGATGCTTGACATCACGAGGCCAAGGATCACCCTGCCCCCAAACCCCGGGAGCCCCTGAATGCGTCTCATAACCCTCTGCCTCGTATTGTTGTCTACGCCTGTCGCGGCGCATGAATTCTGGATCGAACCGCTCGATTGGCAGATCGCGGCGGACGATATGGTCCGGGCCGACCTTGTCAACGGCGACCACTTCGAAGGCATCCGCTATGCCCTTCTTCCGCAACGCTATGAAAGCTTCACTCTTCATTCGGGGGACGAGGCGCGCCCCGTCGAAGGCCGGCTCGGCGCGCGCCCCGCGCTCGCCATGGCCGCGCCCGAGGAAGGCCTGCTGATCGCGGCCTATGTCTCCAAGCCGAGCCTTGTCACATATGACGACCCGGCGGTGTTCGAACGCTTCGTCGCGCACAAGGATCTCGGCGCGGTGGCCGCCAATCATGCCACACGCGGCCTGCCCGATGCGGGCTTCAAGGAGGCGTTCACGCGCTACTCAAAGGCGCTGATCGGGGTCGGCGACCCGCAGGGCCAAGATCACCGCCTCGGCCTCGCGACCGAGCTGGTGGCGCTGGACAACCCCTATGCCGACGACCTGTCGGAGGGGCTGCGGGTGCAACTCTTTTACGAGGACGCGCCGCGCGCCGATGCGCAGGTGGAGCTTTTCGCCCGCGATGCCGATGGCAAGGTCGAGCTGACCCTGCACCGCACCGACGCCGAAGGCGTGGCCCTGCTCCCGGTCGAGGCCGGGCATGATTACCTCGCCAATGCGGTGGTGCTGCGCGAACCCGACCACGCGATGCAGGTCGCCACGGGTGCCGTTTGGGAAAGCCTCTGGGCCGCGCTGAGCTTCGCCGTGCCGGATTGACCGGCGGGCGGGGCTGCGGCAGGACGGAAGCCATGAAACAGACTTCCGAAATCCTCTGCATCGGCTCCGTTCTATGGGACGTGATCGGCCGTACCGCCAGCCACATGCGCGTCGGCTCCGACGTGCCGGGCCGCATCCACCGCCTGCCCGGCGGCGTCGCCATGAACATCGCCATGACACTGGTGCGTTTCGGGCTTCGGCCGGTGCTGCTGAGCGCCGTGGGCCGCGATGCGGAAGGCGACGAGTTGGTCGCCGAGGCGGGCCGGATGGGCATGGAGACCGCCCATCTCTATCGCTCCGACGACCTGCCGACCGACATCTACATGGCGATCGAGGGCGCCAACGGGCTGATCGCCGCGATCGCCGACGCGCATTCGCTCGAACAGGCAGGTGACAAGATCCTGCGCCCCCTGGCCGATGGCCGCCTCGGGACGCCCGGCGCCCCCTGGGAGGGGCTGGTCGCGCTCGACGGCAACCTGACCGTCGAGCTGCTGGGCCAGATCGCGGAATCCGACCTGTTCGCCCGCGCCGATCTGCGCGTGGCCCCCGCCAGCCCCGGCAAGGCCGAGCGGCTGCTGGCCCTGATGGGTCACCCTTCGGCGACGCTCTACGTCAACCTCGAAGAAGCCGGCCTGCTCTGCCACGCGACCTTCGAGTCCTCCGAGGCGGCGGCGCGTGCACTGGTCACGCGCGGCGCGCATCGCGCGCTGGTCACCGATGGCGGCCGCGCCGCGACCGTGGCCACGCAGGACAGCTGCTTCACCCAGACCCCGCCAGAGGTGCTAGTCACGCGTGTCACCGGTGCCGGCGACACCTTCATGGCGGCGCATATCGCCTCCGAGGCCGAGGGCATGGACCCGAACGCCGCGCTGCGCCGGGCGCTCGTCGCCGCCGCCACCTATGTATCCGGAGACAACCCGCTGTGATCGAGATCGAATACTCCCCCGAAGTCGCGCAAGCCCGCGCCGAGGGTGCCCCCATCGTCGCGCTTGAAAGCACGATCATCACCCACGGCATGCCGTTCCCGCAAAACGTCGAGACCGCGCGCCGGGTGGAGGCCGAAATCCGCGCCCATGGCGGGGTGCCCGCGACCATCGCCGTGCTGGGCGGCCGGCTGCATGTCGGCCTCACCGAAGCGCAGCTCGACCGCCTCGGGCAGGCCAGCGACGTGGCCAAGCTGTCGCGGGCCGACTTCGCGGCCTGCCTCGCGCGTGGCGGTGATGGCGCCACGACGGTCGCCGCCACGATGATCGCCGCGCGGTTGACGGGCATCGAGGTGTTCGCGACCGGCGGCATCGGCGGCGTGCATCGCGGCGCGGAGACGAGCTTCGACATCTCCGCCGACCTGCACGAGCTGGCGAAGACCCCGGTGACGGTGGTCGCGGCGGGCGCCAAGGCCATTCTCGACCTGCCCAAGACCTTCGAGGTGCTCGAGACGCTGGGCGTGCCGGTGATTGCCTATGGCCAGGACGTGCTGCCGGCCTTCTGGTCAGCGACCTCCGAGATGCCGGCCCCGTTGCGGATGAACAGTGCCGCCGAGATCGCGGCCGCGATGCGGATGCGCGCCGCGATGGGCCTTGACGGTGGCCAGCTCGTCGCCAACCCGATCCCGGCCGAGGCCGAGATCCCCGCCGAGGAGCTGCGCCCGGTGATCGAGCAGGCGCTCGCCGAGGCCGAGGCACAGGGCATCGCGGCCAAGGCGGTGACGCCCTTCCTGCTGGGCCGGATCTTCGAGCTGACCGAGGGCCGCTCGCTCGATGCCAATATCGCGCTTGTTCTCAACAACGCGCGGCTTGGCGCCGCCATCGCGGTTGAATTGAGCACCATGCGACGCTGAACCGCCTTGCTGCGCGCGCCGCCCATTGCCGGGGCGTGCGCGGCCCCCTAGATAGGCAGGAGCCCCGACGCGCGCCGAAGGACGAGCCGCCAGTGACCCGCCCGCCGATCCTGCCGCCCGCCCATGGCGAGCCCCCTCGCCGCCGCCATCTGCTGGGCCTGCTGCGCAACAACTTCATCGCTGGCGTGGTCGTGATCGCGCCGATTGGCCTGACCGTCTGGCTGATCTGGACGCTGGTCGGCTGGATCGACAGCTGGGTGCTGCCCTTCGTGCCCGACCGCTTCAATCCCGAACAGTATATCGGGATCAACCTGCGCGGCGTCGGCGTCATCTTCTTTATCCTGTTCACCTTCCTGGTCGGTGCGTTGGCCAAGGGGTTCGTCGGGCGCAGCCTGATCCGCCTTGGCGAAGGCCTCGTCGGGCGGATGCCGGTCGTGCGCTCGGTCTATTCCGGGCTCAAGCAGATCGCCGAGACGGTGTTTGCCCAGACCGAGACCAGCTTCGACCAGGCCTGCCTGATCGAATATCCGCGCAAGGGGCTCTGGGCGCTGGCCTTCATCTCGACCAAGGCCAAGGGCGAGGTGGCGCGCAAGCTGCCGCCCGAGGGCGACATCGTCACGGTGTTCCTGCCCACGACGCCGAACCCGACCTCCGGCTTCCTGCTGTTCCTGCCGCGTGCCGACGTGATCATCCTCGACATGAAGGTCGAGGACGCGGCCAAGCTGGTGATCTCGGCCGGGTTAGTGACGCCGCCGGACCGGACGCGACCCTCCGATCAGGGCGCACCCACGCTGGTCACCGGCACCGGGCGCTGAGCCGCCTCAGGCGAACATCGCCCGCAGATCCACCGTATCCCGGCGTCCGATATCGTCCTTGTGGGTGGCGAGGAACCGGTCCATCGCGGTTTCGCCGGCATCACGCAGCCGCGCCAGGATCACCGGTGCCGGGATCGTCTTGGTCGCAACGTTGAGGTCGTTCATCAGCGCGTCGTCGCCCACCATGTGGATCAGCACCCGCTTCATCGTCCCTTCGGGCAGCGCATGCCCAGCGAGCAGGCGGCGCACGAAATCCACCGCCCGCAATTCGCGCAGCAGCGATGAATTGAAGCTGATCTCGTTGATGCGGTTTTGGATCGCGGCACCGTCCTCGGGCACTTCCTCGCGGTAGAGCGGGTTGATGTTCACGATCAGAACATCGTCCGGCAACGCCTTGTCATACAACGGAAACAGCGCCGGGTTACCGGTGTAGCCGCCGTCCCAATACGCCTCGCCGTCGATCTCCACCGCGCGGAACATCGTCGGCAGGCAGGCCGAGGCCAGCACGGCGCGCGGCCCCAGATCCGCACCCGAGAAGACACGGATCTTGCCGCTGCGTACATTCGTGGCACCGACGAAAAGCCGCGGTCCCGGCGCGGCACGCACCGCCTCGAAATCTATCTCGCGCAGGATCCGCTCCAGCGGATTGCGCAGCAGCGGGCCGTAGGCATAGGGCGAGAGCATCCGGCGGGTCATGTCGAAGGCGGCGAAGGCGGGCGACCATTCGATCGCCCGTGCCAGCGCCGGGGCGGTGGGCGCTAGCGCCGAGATCCAATCCGACCAGCGCGCATCCGTCACCGCGCCGATCCGGCCCCAGAACCGGGCCAGTTCGGCCCGCGCGCCCTCGCGCCCGCCCGCCACCAGACCGGCCTTGAGCGCGACCGCGTTCATCGCCCCGGCCGAGGTGCCCGAGATCGCCGCGATCTCGATATCCTCCTCGCAGAGCAGCCGGTCGAGCGCGCCCCAGGTGAAGGCGCCATGCGCGCCGCCGCCCTGAAGCGCGAGGTTGATCCGGATCACAGCGCCGTCCAGCCGCCATCGACGCTGATGGTGGTTCCGGTGATCTGCGCCGCGGCGTCCGAGCACAGAAAAGCGCAGGTGCCGCCGAGCTGCTCCGTGGTGGCGAACTCCTTGGAGGGCTGGCGCTCGAGCATGACCTTCTCGATCACCTCGTCGCGGTCCATGCCGTATTTCTTCATGGTGTCGGGGATCTGCTCTTCGACCAGCGGCGTCAGCACGTAGCCAGGGCAGATCGCGTTGGCGGTGATCGGCTCGCGCGCCGTCTCGAGCGCGGTGACCTTGGTGAAGCCGACGATGCCGTGCTTGGCGGCGACATAGGCTCCCTTGTAGGGCGAGGCCGTGAGGCCGTGGGCGCTGGCGATGTTGATCACCCGGCCCCAGCCGGCCTTGCGCATCATCGGCAGCGCCACGGCCGTGGTGTGAAACGCCGATGTCAGGTTGATCGCGATGATCGCGTCCCACTTGGCGGCGGGGAATTCCTCGATCGGCGCGACGTGCTGGATCCCGGCATTGTTGACAAGGATTTCGCAGCGCCCCGCCTGCTCGATCAGCTGCCGCGCAGCAGCGCCATCGGACATGTCGGCGGCGATATAGCGTGCCGTCACCCCATGCGCATCGGCGATCTCCTGCGCAAGCGCATGATCCTCCGCGCGGTCGGTGAATGAATTGAGGACCACGTCGGCGCCGGCCCGCGCCAGCTCACGCGCGATTCCCAACCCGATTCCCGAGTTCGATCCGGTGATGATCGCGGTCTTGCCTCGAAGCTGCATGATCGGTCTTCCCTGTGCTGCATCCTGCCCCGATACTGGCGCGCCCATCGAGAAAAGCGAGGGGCAATCGAAGATAACCCCTTGATAAGGACGCCTTGTGTCGATAGCGCGCAAGAGCGCGTCAACCCGTGCCCGATCCCCGTCACATGCCAAAAAAAACGCCCGCACTAGGCGGGCGTTGAGTTATGAGGCAGGTTTCATACAGGCAAGAAACCTATCGAGCAGTGACTCCCTTATAAGCCTTTCGCCGCCATCGTCCAAGCTAAAAGTTTGATAAAGATCAGGGGGGGCTATACGGTCTTCTTCAACTACAAGTCTGGTCAGAAAACCGAACCGACAGGGGGTTTCCAACACGATGACGGCAACTATCTTCAAGCGCTTGGGCGGCGGCACGCTCGCCCTGCTACTCTCCTCTGGGGCGAGTTTCGCCGAGCCGGCACACGGCATTGCAATGTATGGAGAACCGGCGCTCCCCGAGGGCTTTACCGCCCTTCCCTATGCCAATCCCGAGGCGCCGACCGGCGGCCGGATGGCCACCGCGGAGGTCGGCGGCTTCGACAGCCTCAACCCCTACATCCTGAAGGGCTCGGTACCATGGCAGCTGAGCTACCTGATCGGCGAAAGCCTGATGGGCCGCTCGCTCGATGAGCCGTTCACCCTTTACGGCCTGCTGGCCGAATCGATCGAGACCGCACCCGACCGGTCCTGGGTCGAATTCACGCTGAATCCCGAGGCGAAGTTCTCCGACGGCAGCTCGGTCACGGTCGAGGACGTGATCTGGTCCTTCGAGACGCTCGGCACCGAGGGTCACCCCCGCTATCTCGGCTTCTGGGAGAAGGTCGAGAGCATCGAGGAGACCGGCGAGCGCAAGGTGCGTCTCACCTTCAACACCGATGACCGCGAGCTGGCGCTGCTCGCCGGCCTGCGGCCGATCCTTAAGAAGGCCCAGTGGGAGGGCAAGGACTTCGCCGAGAGCGGGCTCGACACCATCCCGATCACCTCGGCGCCCTATGTGATCGAGGATTTCGAGGCCGGTCGCTCGATCACGCTCAAGCGTGACGAGGACTACTGGGGTGCCGACATCCCGTTCCGCCGCGGCACCGCCAATCTCGACGTGATCCAGCTCGAGTTCTTCGGCGACGAAACGGCGGCCTTCGAGGCCTTCAAGACCGGCGAGACCAACTTCACCCGCGAGTTCAACGTCGCCCGCTGGGAGAGCCAATACGACTTCCCGCGGGTCCGTTCGGGCGAGGTGGTGCTCGAGGAGCTGCCGCATGGCCGCCCGACCGGCATGACCGGCTTCGTGATGAACACCCGCCGCCCGGTCTTCCAGGACTGGCGCGTGCGCCAGGCGATGATCGAGGCGTTCAACTTTGAGTTCATCAACGAGGCGATGACCGGCGGCGCGCAGCCGCGCATCACCTCCTATTTCTCGAACTCGCCGCTCGGCATGGACGAAGGCCCGGCCGAAGGCCGCGTGAAGGAGTTCCTGGAGCGCTGGTCCGACGACCTGCCCGAGGGCGCGATCGAGGGTTACGCTCTGCCCGTTTCCGACGGCACCGAGCGCAACCGCAAGGGCACGGCCGCCGCGCTGGCGCTGCTGTCCAGCGCCGGCTGGGTGATCCAGGACGGCGTGCTCACCAACGAGCAGACCGGCAAGCCCTTCGCCTTCGACATCCTGCTCGAGACCGGCAGCTCCGAGAACGCGTCGATCATCGACATGTATGTGCAGGCGCTCGAGCGGATCGGCATCACGCCGACCATCAGCACCGTCGACAGCGCCCAGTACAAGGAACGCACCGACGCCTACGACTTCGACATGACCTACTTCCGGCGCGGCCTGTCGCTCAGCCCCGGCAACGAGCAGTACTCCTACTGGGGTGCCGACTTTGCCGAGACGCCGGGTGGCCGCAACCTGATGGGCGTGAAGAGCCCCGCGGTGGACGGGCTGATCGACCTGTTGCTCACCTCCGAGAGCCAGGACGACTTCGTCGCCGCGACCAAGGCGCTCGACCGGGTGCTGACGGCGGGGCGCTACGTGATCCCGATCTACCAGTGGAACATCAGCCGCATCGCCTATGACGCCGACCTGCATCACCCGGAAGAGATCCCGGTCTTCGGCGACTGGCCGGGCTGGCAGCCCGACGTCTGGTGGCACGAGGAGGTCGCTGAGGGTGAAACGGCGGCCAGCGAAGAGGCCGGCGGCGAATCCGGCACGGAGACCGCTCAGTGAGGCGCGCCGCGCTGATCCTGATCGCGCTGGCGCTGGTGGCGGGCTGCACGCCCGTGCGCGTCGTCGGCGACGCAGCGGTCGGCACGGCGCAGCTCGGCCTCGGCGCGGTCGATCTCGTGCTCTGATCGGGCCACTGCGCCTGGCCCATTGAAGGGGGCGGACCGGAACCCGGTCCGCCCCCTTTCCGTTGCCGGAGCAAGACATCGGGCAGCATGAGGAGACCCGCGATGAAATGGAGCCACGTGGCCAAGCACTGGCACGCATTCGTGCCCAACATCCTGACGGAATGGCCGGATCTGGACGCCGACGAGGTGGAGGCCACCGAAGGCGAGCTGGGTCCTTTCCTCGACCATCTATGCGAAGTGACCGGGATGAGCCGCGAGGACGCGCGCGACGAGGTCTCCGAGTGGCTCGAAGGGACCGACCCCGCCGACGCGATGATGGACGAGACCCGCGACAACGAACGGATCATCGCCTCGGCCCGCTCGATACACCCGTCGGAGGATGTCTACAGCGACGATGCGGCCTTCGGCGACGACGACAGCAAGGAAGAGCGCGACTGAGCCGTCAGTCGAGCGAGGTGACCCACAGGATGGTGGCATCCTCCGGGCTGGTCGAGATCACGTTGTGTCCCATCGCGGCGTCGTAATAGGCGCTGTCGCCACGCTTCATCTCGACCGGCTCGTAGAATTCGGTGAGCAGCCGGATCGTGCCGGTGAGCACGTAGAGAAATTCCTCGCCGTCATGGCGCACCCAGCCGTCGAACTCTTCGAAGGCGCGGGCCCTGACACGGGCCCGATAGGGCAGCATCTTCTTGACCTTCAGCCCCTCGGCCAGAAGCTCGTGCTCGTAGGTGGCGGTGATCTGGCCCTTCCCTTCGCCCGCCCGCGTGGCGACCATCCGTCCCAGCACCTGATCGCGACGCGGCGGCGTGAAGAGCTGCGGCACCGTGATGCCGAGGCCCTGCGCCAGCTTCTTGAGCGCGTCATAGGTTGGCGACATCTGGCCGTTCTCGATCTTCGAGAGGGTCGACCTGGCCAGCCCTGCGCGGTTCGCCGCCTGCTCCAGGGTCCAGCCCTGCGCGCGGCGCAGATCGCGCACCCGCGCCCCGAGATCGAGCGGCGGCGCGGTTTCCTGCGCGCCGTTCTCGCGAGCAATCCGGACGAGCGAACCGGGACGGGGATCAGAGGTGGTCATGGGGCCAGCCATACGATGGCGACGCCGAGACTTGCAACATCGGCGCGCAGCGCGTAGCCCTCGGGCCCTGTTCCGCAGGCCAAGCGCAAGGACCCGCCCCCATGGTGAAGCTCGACATCCTCTCCGACCCGATCTGCCCCTGGTGCTGGATCGGCAAGGCCGGTCTTGATGCCGCGATGGCGGAGCAGCCCGACCATCCCTTCACCGTCGAATGGCATCCGTTTCAGCTCAACCCCGACATGCCGCGCGAAGGCCTGGATCGGCGCACCTATCTGGAGGCCAAGTTCGGCGGCCGCGAGGGCGCCGCGCGCGCCTATGCGCCAGTCGTGGAGCGCGCGGCCGAGGCCGGGCTCGATCTGCATCTCGACCGTATCGCCACCACGCCCAACACGCTCGACGCGCACCGGCTGATCCATTGGGCCGGTATCGAGGGGCGCCAGACGGCGGCCGTCAGCGCGCTGTTCAAGGCCTATTTCACCGATGGCCGCGACATCGGCGACCGCGACGTGCTAGCCGATATCGCCGACGCGATCGAGATGGACGCCTCGGTGGTGCGCCGCCTGCTCTCCAGCGACGCCGATCTCGACGGCATCCGCCAACGCGACGCGCATAGCCGCGAGATGGGCGTGACCGGGGTCCCGACCTTCATCGTGGCCCAGCAGCACGCCGTGCCCGGTGCCCAGAGCAAGGAGATGTGGCTCAAGGTAATCGAGGATATCCGCGCGCAGATTGCCGCCGGCTAACGGCTGAGAGCGATGTCGAAGCGCGTGGTGCGGAAGCCCCGGTCGAGCTCGATCGCTTGGGTATCCTCGGCCATGCGTCCCCGCTCCTGCGCGAGCCCTTCGGCCGTGGGATCGGTATCGCGCACCGGCATGGTGATCCAGAGCAGCGCCCCCCCCGGCAGGTCGTTGGGCCCGGACAGATCCTGCAGGTAGAGGATCTCCCGCTCCCGCAGGAACAGCGGCAGGATCCCGGCCATGCGGATCTCGTTGGTGACCACCGGCGTGCCCTCAGGGGCGGCATTCTGCAGCGTGCCGGCCACCTGCGCGTAGTCGAGGCCGCGCCAACCCGGATCGACCCGTCCCTCGTAGAAGAGCAGCGCCGCCACCGACAGCCAGACCGCCCCGAGGCCGAGTTCGAACCGCCGCGTCCCGCGCGGAGACATCACCGGCGCCAGTCGCAGCAGCACCAGCGGCGCGGCGAGATAGGCCAGCGGCAGCAGCCAGTGGTTCTGCATCCGCGTCGAGCCGCTCACCAGCATGGCGAGGAGCATCAGCCCGATCCCGGCTCCGAGCACGCGCCACAGGAACCGGTCGAGCGGCGGCATCGGCGGGCGGGACCGGCCCCGCATCCGCCGGGCCATTACGCCGGTCACCAGCGCGAGCAGTCCCAGCACCGCGCCCAGTGTCACGATCATGGCGACCACCGCCGCCACCGGTGCCGGTAGCGCGCCCTGCACCTCGAAGCCGAGCTTGCCGAAGGTGCCCGTCGCCCGGTCGAAATGCGCCAGCGTCCAGAGCGCCGGCCCGGCCACGAGGGCCGCGGCGATGACGACGGCCAACCCCACGCCGCGCCGCGACAGGCTCCGCGTCCGGCCGTCCCAGACCACCGCGACGAGAAGCGTCGCCGGGACCATGAGGTAGTTCCACTTCGACAGCATGCCGAGACCGAGCGCGAGGCCGAGCGCGACCCAGTCGCGCCAGCGGCCATTCTGGAGCGCGCGCCACAGCAGCCAAGTCGCGAGGATGGTCAGTCCGAGGGTCAGCACCGAATGGGTCAGCGCCCGCTGCGAACGCCACAGCACGTCCGGCAACAGCGCTAAGCCGGCCACGCCAAGCCCGGCCAAAGCCGGCGGATGCGCCTCGCGCAGCAGCCCGTAGAGCGCGCAGCCCACCAGCGCCAGCGTGGCGGCCTTGAGCAGGCCGACCGCAAACACTGTCTCGCCGATCAGTTGGAACAGCCCCCACTGAAGCCAGAAATACAACGGTGGCTGCGCGTCATAACCCAACCGCAGGTCGCGTGCGTAATAGAACGCTTCGGCCTCGTCATAGGAAAACCCGGCACCGTAGAATGGGCGCAAAACGGCGCCCAGCAAGGCATAGCCGAGGATCAGTCCGATCCAGACGAGATCGGCACGACGCTCAGCCCTCATGCCCTGGCTCGCCGGCGCGGCGTTCGCTCCAGATGAAGTAGATGTTTCGCGCATAAACCAGCAATCCGAAGGCCTGGCCGAGAATGAAGACCGGGTCCTGGCGGTAGATGGCATAGGCCAGAAGCATCGCGCCCCCGGCGAAGGAGAAGTACCAGAAGGCCTCGGGCACGATCGACCGGCGGACTCGCTCGCTGGCGATCCATTGCACGAGAAAGCGCGCCGAAAACATCGCCTGGGCGAGGAAACCGACCGTCAGCCAGACGATTTCGGCCCATCCGGTGCGGGCGATCCAGTCGCTGAACATGGTCATTCGAGCTCCTCGGAGTGAACCGGCCGGGCCCGCGACATCAGCCAACGCACCCCCAGCATGTCTGGCACGCCCTGCAGGCCGCGCTTCCAGTTGGTGTAATTTGACGCGCCGTGCTGGCGCGCGCGGTCGCCGATCGGCACATAGGCCGTGCTCGCGCCATGCGCCTTGAACAGCGCAGGCAGGTAGCGGTGCTGGCCGTGAAAGAACGGCAGCGCGAGATGACGGTCGCGCTCGAACACCTTCAATCCGCAGCCGGTGTCGGGGCAGTCGTCACCCAGCAGACGGCGGCGCAACGCGTTGGCGAGTTTCGAGGCGGTCCGCTTCGACCAGGTGTCGCGCCGTTTGGCGCGAACGCCCCCGACCAGCTGCGGCCCGGCGGGGTCATAGGCCGCGACCAGAGCCGGGATGTCACCGGGCGGGTTCTGACCGTCACCGTCAAGCGTCGCGATCAGCGGATGACGCGCGGCCATGACACCGGTACGGACGCTAGCGCTCTGGCCGGCATTGCTGAGGTGCCTTAACACCCGCAGCCGCGGCTCGCGATCGCGCAACTCGAGCAGTCGCGCCACGCTGTCGTCCCGGGAATGGTCGTCGACGACGATCACCTCGCCCAGCAGGTCGCGCGGCAAAAGATCGAAGGCTTCCTGCACCAGTGCCTCGATATTTCCGGCCTCGTTATAGCACGGAATAACAAGGCTGATCAGGCGCTTGCCTGCCGATGTTGATGTAGGTGCCTCGCTCATGCCTCGGCCTTCGCCTTCTTGGCGGCCTTCACTTTTTCGGCCAGCTCGCGGGCGATGCCGAAGGCGCCGCGGATCTTGTCGGCTTCCTTCGACCAGTCGCGCATCACGACGATCTTGTTGTCCTTCACCTTGGCCTGGCCCTTCTGGTCCTGGATGAATTCGACCAGCCCCTCGGGCGAGACGAACTTGTCATTGTGGAAGCGGATGGTCGCGCCCTTGGGACCGCCATCGAGCTGGCTGATCCCGGCCTTGAGGCACATCGCCTTGATCCGGACCACCAGCATAAGCGTGTTGACCTCCTTGGGCAGCGGCCCGAAGCGGTCGATGAGCTCGGCGGCAAAGCCCTCCAGCTCCACCTTGGTGGTCAGCTCGGACAGGCGACGGTAGAGACCCAGCCGCACGTCGAGGTCGGGTACGTATTCCTCGGGGATCAGCACCGGCACGCCGAGATTGATCTGCGGTGCCCACTGCCCCTCATCCTCGGAAAGCCCTTCGGCCTCACCCGAACGGATCTTGGCAATCTGCTCCTCCAGCATCTGCTGGTAAAGTTCGAAGCCAACCTCGCGCATCTGGCCCGACTGCTCCTCACCGAGAAGGTTGCCCGCACCACGGATGTCGAGGTCCTGGCTGGCCAGCGTGAAGCCAGCGCCAAGCGAGTCGATGCTGCCCAGCACCCGCAGCCGCTTTTCGGCGCCGGGCGTCAGCGGCGCACGCGGCTTGGTGGTGAGATAGGCATAGGCGCGGGTCTTGGAGCGCCCGACCCGGCCGCGGATCTGGTAGAGCTGCGCCAGACCGAACATGTCGGCACGATGCACAATCATCGTGTTGGCAGTCGGGATGTCGAGACCCGATTCCACGATGGTGGTCGCGAGCAGCACGTCATAGCGGCCGTCGTAGAAGGCGTTCATCCGCTCGTCGAGTTCTCCCGCCGCCATCTGACCATGCGCCACGACATAGGAAATCTCGGGCACCTCGGTCTTGAGGAACTCCTCGATCTCCGGCAGGTCGGCCACGCGCGGCACGACGAAGAAGCTCTGCCCACCCCGGTAGCGTTCGCGCAGAAGCGCCTCGCGCACGGTGACGGTGTCGAACTCGCTGACATAGGTGCGGATCGCGAGACGGTCGACCGGCGGCGTGCCGATGATCGACAGGTCGCGCACCCCGGTGAGCGACATCTGCAGCGTCCGCGGGATCGGCGTCGCGGTGAGCGTCAGCACGTGGACATCGGTCCTGAGCGCCTTGAGCCGCTCCTTGTGGTTGACGCCGAAATGCTGCTCCTCGTCGATGATGAGAAGGCCCAGATCGCGGAACTTCACGCTCTTGGCGAGCAGCGCATGGGTGCCCACGACGATGTCGACCTTGCCATCGGCGAGGCCGGCGCGGGTCTCGGACGCTTCCTTGGCGGAGACGAAGCGCGAAAGCGGACGGACATTGATCGGAAAGCCGCGGAAGCGTTCGGCAAAGTTCTTGTAGTGCTGGCGCGCGAGCAGCGTCGTCGGCGCGATGACGGCGACCTGTACGCCCGAGAGCGCGGCGACGAAGGCCGCGCGGATCGCCACCTCGGTCTTGCCGAAGCCGACATCGCCGCAGATCAGGCGGTCCATCGGATGGCCGCTCTCGAGATCGCTGAGAACGTCCTCGATCGCCTGCAGCTGGTCCTCGGTCTCGTCATAGGGGAAGCGGGCGAGGAACTGCTCCCAAATGCTGTCCTGCGGCTCCAGCCGCGGCGCAGTCCTGAGCGCGCGTTCGGCGGCGATCCGGATGAGGCGGTCGGCAGCCTGGCGGATACGCTCCTTGAGCTTGGCCTTCTTGGCCTGCCAGGCGCCGCCGCCCAGCTTGTCGAGCATCCCTTCCTCGTGGCCGAAGCGCGAGAGCAGTTCGATGTTCTCGACCGGGAGATAGAGCTTGGCGTTCTCGGCATATTCGAGAAGCAGGCATTCATGTGCCGCCCCGGCGGCGGTCACCACCTCGAGCCCGTGATAGCGGCCGACGCCGTGATCGACATGGACGACCAGATCGCCGGGGCTGAGGCTTTGCGCCTCGGTGAGGAAGTTGTCGGCCCGGCGCTTCTTGCGGGCGCGGCGGATCAACCGCTCGCCCAGCACGTCCTGCTCCGAGATCACGGTCAGGTCGTCGGTCTGGTAGCCATGCTCCAGCGGCCAGACCGCGAGATGCAGGCCGCGCTTGCCGACGCCGGCCCAGTCGCGCACATGGATCGTCTCGGTGAGGCCCTCGTCTTCGATCAGCCCCGAGAGCCGTTCGCGCGCACCCTCGGAATAGGAGGCGATGACCACCGGTCCGGCCTTCATGCGCTCCTTCACATGGCTCGCCAGCGCGGCGAAGAGGCTGATGTTCTCCTGCTGGCGTTCGGGCGAGAAATTGCGCCCGATCCGCCCGCCCGCATCGATCACGCCGGGGCCGGTGGCCTGTGGCAACGGCGCGAAGCGCAGCACGCGGCGGCCCTCGGTCGCGGCCATCCAAGCGTCATCGTCGAGATAGAGAAGCGCGGGAGGGGCGGGCTTGTAGACCGAATCCATCCGCCCCTTCTGCGCCAGCGCATGGCGGCGCGTCTCGTAGGCATCGGTGATCAGCGCCCAGCGGGCGTCGCGCTGCGGCGCGATCTGATCGTCGAGGGTCACCGGCGCACCGGGGAGATAGTCGAACAGCGTTTCGAGATCGTCCTGGAAGAAGCCGAGCCAATGCTCCATGCCCGCCTGCTTTCGCCCGGCCGTCACCGCCTCGTAGAGCGGATCGTCCGTGCCGGCGGCGCCGAACTCGATCCGGTAGGACTGGCGGAAGCGGGTGATCGCCGCCTCGTCGAGGATCACCTCGGAGACCGGCGCCAGCTCGATCCGGTCGAGCTTCTCGGTGGTGCGCTGGGTGGCCGGGTCGAAGCGGCGCGCCCCGTCGAGCACGTCGCCGAACATGTCGAGCCGGACCGGCCCGCCCTGCCCGGGCGCAAAGATGTCGATGATGCCGCCGCGGATCGCGTAATCGCCCGGCTCGGTCACAGTCGGACTCTGGGTGAAACCCATCCGCACGAGGAAATCCCTCAGCCCCGCCTCGTCGATCCGGTCGCCGACGCGGGCCGAGAAGGCCGCACCGCGCATGGTGGCGCGCGCGGGCACGCGCTGGGTCGCGGCGTTGAGCGTGGTCAGCAGGACATAACGCTCGGGCATGCCATGCAGCAGCCCCGCCAGCACCGCCATGCGGGCGGCCGAGATCTCGGGCGCGGGCGAGACGCGGTCATAGGGGAGACAATCCCAGGCCGGGAAGGTAACGACCGGCATGTCGGGCGCGTGGAACGCCAGGGCCGCGCGCATCGCCGCCATCCGTTTGTCGTCGCGGGCGACGTGGAGGACCGGGCCGGAGGCCTTATCCGCCTCCTTCAGGACCAGTGTCGCGTCGAAGCCCTCGGGCGCGCCCGAGACGGTGATCCTGCTGGGGTTCGTCTTTGCCATTGCGCTGACCTACCTTTCGCGCCGGTGCTGTCAAGCGCCCCGCGGGGTCAGAACCCCGGCGCCACCGAAAGGTTCTGGTACATGCCGAACATGGCGGTGACGAAGATCGACACCATGCCGATGAGCTGGACCCAGAACCGGTGCCGCGCCAGCCGCTTGCACAGTAGCTCGGCCTCGGGCCGCTCGCGAGCGATGCGCCGGGCCGTGGCGAAGCTCATCGCGCCCACCATGCTGAGCGGCAGAGCCAGCAGAGCGACCGCCTGCGCGAATTCGATACCGTACCAGAAACCCAAGAGAAGCAGGGACGACAGGATGAAGGCCACCACGCCGATCAGCCAACTGCCGGCGACGTGCCCGACATGCAGCAGCCGATTGACGTTGATCCGCACCAAGTCAACGAGGTCGCGCTCCGACTGGCCACCGAAGCGGCGCGCGCGCGCCACCATGTCGAAGGGGACACCGAGCACGCGGTGGCTGGCGCCGGACCAGATGAGTGCCAGCATGATCCAGAACCAGAGATTGGAGAAGGATCGCATGTCGATCACTTCGAAGAGAGTCTGGGTCAGTGTCACGGGGGGCGTCATCCGGGTCTTGGCGTTGCGCGCAGCCTAGAGCCGGGCCCTGCCGATGCCCAGCCTTGTAGGCTGCGGCAAACCGTGCCACCCCCGTGATGTGATATGAATGCCCCGCACGAAAGGCGTCGCCATGCAGCCCTATGCCGCCCCCTACCCGCTGTCCCGTCCGCGCCGGCTTCGCCGCAGCGCCGCGCTGCGCGCCATGACCCGCGAGACGGCGATGACGCCGGACAACCTAATCTGGCCGATCTTCCTGCAGGCCGGGCGCGACGAGGAGAGCGCCATCGCCTCGATGCCGGGCGTGTCGCGGCTGACCGTGGACCGCGCGGTGACGGCGGCGCGCGAGGCGCATGCTCTGGGCATCCCGGCGATGTGCCTGTTCCCCTATACCGGCCCCGAGAGCCGCACCGAGGACTGCGCCGAGGCATGGTCGGACGACAACCTGACCAACACCGCGATCCGGGCGATCAAGGATGCGGTGCCCGAGATGGCGCTGATGACCGACATCGCGCTCGACCCCTACAACGCTAACGGCCATGACGGCTTCGTCGTCGATGGCGAGATCGTCAATGACCCCACGGTCGAGGCGCTGGTCAAGATGGCGCTGGCGCAGGCTCGCGCCGGGGCCGACATCCTCGGCCCCTCCGACATGATGGATGGCCGGATCGGGGCGATCCGCGCCGCGCTCGAGGCCGAGGGTCACGGCCATGTCGCGATCCTGAGCTACGCCGCGAAGTTCGCGAGCGCCTTCTACGGCCCGTTCCGCGACGCGGTCGGGGCCTCCGGCGCGCTCAAGGGCGACAAGAAGACCTACCAGATCGACCCCGCCAATGCCGACGAGGCGCTGCGCATGGTCGGCCGCGACCTGTCCGAGGGCGCCGACATGGTGATGGTCAAGCCGGGGATGAGCTATCTCGACATCTGCACCCGCGTGAAGGACGCGTATGGCGTACCGACCTTCGCCTACCAGGTGTCGGGCGAATACGCGATGATCGAGGGTGCGGCGCGCCAGGGTTGGCTCGATGGCGACCGGGTGATGATGGAAAGCCTGCTGGCCTTCCGCCGGGCCGGTTGCGACGGTGTGCTGAGCTATTTCGCACCGCGTGCCGCGCGGCTGATGAACGGCTGATCATCGCGCGAAACCCGGCCGCCCGGTTTGCCCCTGCGCCATCGGCGGATGACAGGCCGGGCCGGCTGGCCTATGGTCACCCCGATCGCCCGGTCACAAGGGCGGCATGGATTGCATGAGGGGCAGCGACATGGACAAGACGACACGGCGGGGCCTCGTGCTCGGCCTGGGCGCCACCAGCCTGGTGGCGGCCTGCGGCAACGGTGTGGGCAGCGACGGCGCATCGCGCATCGACGCCCGCGTACAGAGCACGCTCGATCACATGTTCGACCAGTATCCGGGAACACGCGAGCTGGCGGCGCAGTCGCGCGGCATGCTGGTGATGCCGCTGGTCACCGAGGTCGGGCTCGGCCTGGGCGGCGCCTATGGGCGCGGCGCGCTCCTGGTGGGGCGCAGCGTGGTCGACTACTACTCGGCCACGACCGCGAGCGCCGGCTTCCAGATCGGCGCGCAGCAGTTCAGCCACGTGCTGTTCTTCATGACGGAGCAGGCGCTCTCGGACTTCCGCCGCGCCCCGGGCTGGGCGGCCGGCGCCGACATCGAATACGCGATCAACGATCGCGGCGAGATGCTCAAGGCCGAGACCACCACCTCGCTGTCGCCGGTCATCGCGGTGGTGTTCGCGCAAACCGGGCTGCGGGTCGGCGCGACGCTCGAAGGCACCAAGTACAGCCGGATCATTCCCTGATCCGGCCGCGCGCCGCGATCTCGGGCGCGGCGCGAGCCAGCCGGTCGCGGTCACGGTCGAACTCGAGCGCGGCGCGACCGCGCTCGAGCGCTTCATGCGCCATCTCGCGCGCCGCCGCTGCGATGCCGGTGTCGGGATGGGCCTGCAACGCGGTCAGGGTCTTGAGCATGGAGATCAGCACCTCGACCTGCGTGGCGCCATCGCGCGCCATCGCACCGAAGCCGTCCTGCATCAGATCGAGCGGATCGAGCGGCACGACCCAGAGCCGGTCATGGATCGGCGTATCGCGGCCATGCGCCATCTCGTCGCGAAACCCGCCGATGACACGGCCGATCCGGCCGATGACGTCGATCGCCGTCCCCGGATCGTTGATACCCGGCGACAGCGCCTTGCTGCCGACCTCGGACAGCATGATCAGGGCAAAGCGCGGATCCTGCTCGACGGTGCGCAGCTCGCCCATGTGGACCGCGCCCCGCACGGCCTCTTCGAGCGCCTCGCCGCCACCCTCGATGTGGGCGATGACCTCGCCGCGATGCACGAAGCGCCCGATCGGCGCGTCGAGATAGACCCGCCCGTCATGTTCCTCGGCCGCGGCCTGCAAGCTATCCTCGTAGATGGCCTGGATATAGGCCGTCCGCTTGGCCCGGATCGGGCGTGCGGTGCCAGGAATGTCCCCCGGTTTCAGCGCATGTCCACCGAGGCAGGGCCGTTCCATCCGTGCCTCGAAGGCACGAACCGCCTCGCGCTCGATCCGAACGGTGGTGTCGACGAGGCTGCCCAGCGCCTGCAGGTGGAGGATCCAGCGCAATATGACGACGACGATCAGCACCAGAACCGCCAGCGTCGCGAGATAGAGCGTCACGATCTCCTTCTCGCCGTAATAGGGGGTGGAGAGCAGGATGATCGCGGCCAGCGAATAGATATAGGCGCCGATGAAGGTGGCGAGCACGGTCTGCGTGGTGGTGTCGGCCAGCAGCATCCGATGCGCCCGCGGCGTCCAGCGCGACGAGGCCGATTGATGGACGCTGACCATCACCGACAGCGAGAAGGTGGTGACCGCCAGCATCGAGGTCGAGATGATGTCGAGCAACCGGTTCAGCGCGTCGGCCCCGATCGCCTCTGACAACCCGTCGGGGATCATCGGGCCGAACAGCTTGGCCGCACCCAGCGCCACGAAGGCCATGCCGGAAATCAGCGCCACGCGCACCCACAGGCGGCGGGACAGGCGGTGGATCTTGCGCAGGGTGGTGGCGAACATCGGCTCTCCGGCTTGTGGAACGGCGCGGCCGATCCGATGACGGCGCGATCCGCGCCTTGCCCCACCAACGTCCTGCCGGAACGAGAAGTTTCGGAGTTGCCCTACCGATCCGAGAGGCATCCGCGACAAAAAAACGGGCGAAGAGGTGAAACCTCCCCGCCCGGCACCAAGCAAAACCGGTTAACCCCCCAGGTACTCGTAAAAGTAGCCGATCAGACCACCATCAGCCGCGCCTCGTGCCGCTTGAGCGCCTTGCGGGCTGCGCGGTAGTTGTCGATGCCGGCGCGCTGGCGCAGCTCGGGGAACAACTCGAAGATCTCGTCCCGCTGCTCGGCACCGATCCCCTTGAGCGTGTGATCGCCGGGCTGGAAGCTTTCGGTCCAGGCGCCGTTCGACAGCACGACCTCGTGGCGATCGAACATGAAGTGGATGTAGCTGGTGCGCGACACGTCGATCGAATGGATGCCCTTCGAGCCAACGAGGTGCTTGGCCGCGGCCAGAACCTCGCTGTCTTCGAAGTAGAGCTGCGCCCGGTCGCCGGTCAGCAGCACCCGGTGGTTCGGCGAGACCATCATGTCGCGCTCGGGCAGGCCGTTGCCCAGCGCGCCCGCGCGGATCATCACCGGCTTGAGGTGCGGGCTGGTCAGGAACTGCGCCGGTCCGACCTGCTTGTGACCGACCCAGCGGATCTCCTGAATGCCGTTGTCACGGGTGATGATGCGGTCGCCTTCGCGCAGCTCCTCGACGAGACGCTCGCCGCGGGGGGTCGCGATCACGGTGCCGGGCGTGAAGCAGGGCACGACGTTCTCGATCTCCTCGAAGCGAAGCGTGGTCCCGTCCTTGAAGTAGACGATGCCGTCTTCGCGGTCGTCCGAGGTGTATTCGATGCGGTCGACATCGGTGCCCGACAGGTCGAGCGTGTCGTAGTCGTCACCGCCCTCGCCGCCGATCACCCGGTCGCCACCATTGCCGCCGACGAAGTAGTCGCGATCGTCATCGCCGAACAGCAGGTCGTTGCCCTGCCCGCCGATGATCCGGTCGTCGCCCGCCCCGCCGAAGATGGTGTCGTCGTCGATGCCGCCGTCGAGATAGTCGTCACCATCGCCGCCGAAGATGGTGTCGTCGTCGTCCTGGCCGAGGATCGTGTCATTGCCCTTGCCGCCGAACAGCTCGTCGCGGCCGTTGTCGGTGACGCGGTCACCCCGATCGTCGCGAATGTTGAGGCTGTCGGGGAAGCGCGGGTCGAGGCCGCCACGGATGACGTCGTCGCCATCGCCGCCAAAGACGGTGTCGTTGCCTTCGCCGCCGGTGAGCGTGTCGTCGCCCTCCTCGCCGAGGATCAGGTCGTCGTCGATGCCGCCATCGATCCGGTCGTTGCCGGTGCCGCCGAAAATCGTGTCGCGGTCGTCACCGGTGTGGATGATGTCGTCCCCGGCGCCGCCATAGACGGTGTCGCGGTCGTCATAGGGATCGGCATCGCGGCCGAGCCCCGGATAGGGATTGTCGAAGCGGTCGAGGTCGGCCTCTCGGTCGCCATCGCTCGAGTCGATGCGATCATTGCCGTCGCCGCCATGGATCACATCGTTGCCGGTGCCACCCAGGATCACGTCGTTCTCGGCGCCACCGTCGATCTTGTCGTCGCCCTCGCCGCCGAACAGCTTGTCGCCGTTGCGGCTGCCGATCAGCTCGTCGTCGCCGGAGCCGCCATAGAGCTCGTCGCCGCCGGTGCCGCCATCGAGACGGTCGTTGCCGGCGCCGCCATAAAGCGTGTCGCGGCCGCCATCGCCGTAGAGGTCGTCGTCGCCGTCCTCGCCATAGATCGTGTCGTTGCCCGCGCCGCCATAGACGAGGTCGTCGCCCTTGCCGGCTTTTACGGTGTCGTCGCCGCCATAGGCCTCGATCCGGTCGTCATCGGGCGCGTCGTCGCCCAGAATGGCGTCGCCATTGTCGACCCGGTCGCCCTCGGGATCGCCGTCATAGGCGAGATCGATGAGATCGTCCCCCATCGTGCCCTCGACGATACCGTCCGGCCCGGTCGGGCACTGCACCCGCAGCGCCACCGTGGCGTCGTCGAAACCACCGCGATCGTCGGTCACCTTGTAGGAGATAGTCACGTCGCCGGTGAAGCCCGGCTCGGGCGTGTAGCGCAGGGAGCCGTCTTCGTCGACATAGACCTCGCCATGGTCGGCCCAGACCTCGCTCACCCGCAGGCTGTCGCCGTCGGGGTCGCTGTCATTGGCCAGCACGTCGATGTTGATGGCCATGTCGCGCTCGGTCGAGGCGCTGTCGTCCCGGGCCACCGGGGCGCGGTTGTCGCCCTGGTTGTCCTTCAGGAACTTCTCGATGTTGTAGAAATAGAGCTTCTCGCCGGTCGGCTTCATGTCCTCGTCGAGGAACTGGATCCAGCCGTTCGAGCCGTTGCCGTCGCCATCGGGCTCGATGTCCTTGGCGTAGAGATTGCCCATGCCGCGCAGGTCCAGCGTGTCGACATCGCCGAGGCTGCCGTCACCGCCGCCATAGACCACGCCACCGCGACCCGGCTTGAAGGTGTCGGCGCCGTCGCCGCCATAGAGGGTGTCATAGGCATCGCCGGTCAGGTGGTCGTTGCCGTCGCCGCCATGGACCTCGTCGCAGCCTTCGCCGCCATCCATCCAGTCGTCGCCTGCATTGCCGTAGAGCTTGTCGTTGCCCGCGCCGCCGAAGATCTCGTCATTGCCATCGCCACCGTAATAGGTGTCGTTCCCCGGCGTTCCGTCGAACCGCTTGCCCGCCATGCTTCGTCTCCTTACCGCGGGCGTCGCCTGCCCCGCTTCCGTTCAGACCGACCGCGCCCGGTCCCGCCGATCGGCGGGCTGGTGCCCTGGGACACCGGCTCGGGCTGCGAGCCATGCTCTATGCTGCTGGTTCCCCCCACGGGTCGCATGCAGACTGGACCCGGTAATTGCTGTGCGACCCGTCATCCGCTCTGGGCCACCCGTGCCGGGGTTGAGCCATAATTATCTCGCCACCAGCGGTCGACAAAGGAAAAAGTGGCGGAAAGGTGGTCCAACGGAGGCGAGAGCCGGCCGCCATTGAGGCGCATTCGTATAGGCCCGCGTGGGATTGTTGAAGAATACCGCCCGCAAGCTCGGCCGATCAAAAACGGATACCCATAAAAAACTTGGGCATCACGCCGGACGCCAGAATTCTTTGATGCCGATTTGGCAACAATACGACGCGTTGAAGCAGGCCACGGCCATGCCCCAATGCGCCTATTTCTTGCCGCAATTGTAGTTGCTTAGTGAAGATCAGTCTGCGCGGATCGGGCCCATTGTTCGCCCGAAGCGCGCATGTGCCCCAAAATCGCCGCGCGCGCCTCTCAGCCGCCGAAGCTGCGCACGCCGGTACCGGTCCGGGTGGCTCCGAACCCACCGGTGCGGTTGACCGTGGCGCGCGTCATCGGCGCGGCGGTACGGGTCGGCGTGCCGGCCCGGAAGGCGTTGGGGCTGAGCGACGTGGTGCCGCGTGCCTGGTTGAGCACGGTGCCGCCCGGCGTGGCGAAACCGCCGGAAGACCGCCCATAGAAAGGCTGCGCCATCGACCCGCGCCCGCCCAGCATGTTGCCGATCAGGTAGCCCGCCATCAGCGGCAGGAAGATCGATCCGCCGCCGCCGGGCCGCTCCTCGGCGACGCATTCACCACCATGCTCGGCCTCGCACAGCGCCTGGTCGTCGTAGCGCGGCGCGGTCTCGACATGCGCCTCGAGTGCCTGGCCGAAGCCCTCCTCGCAGCTTTCCTCGGTCACCCAGGTGCCGGGCCCCGCCGCCGCCTCGAGACAGGCATCGAGCGTCGGGAACGCGGCCGAGGGCACATCCTCCTCGCGGCAGGCAGCGAGGCTGAAGGCGGCCGCGCCGAGAAGCGCGATGCGCACATGGCGGGAACGCTTGGAAGTGGTGGCCGGGGTCGCGGCGGATGTCTGGCTCATGGCGGTCCTCCTCGGGGCTCAGGCCCGGATGAAATGCGGCTTGAAGCGGCTCAGGTCGCGGGTGATGCGGCCGCGATCCTCGCGCAGCCCCATGCCGACGCAAGCGCGACCGACGATCCAGGCGCCGATCACCGGGTGCATGCCGTCCATGACGGGCAGCGGGTGATAGGCCTGCAAAATCGCCGGATGCGCGTCATAGCTACGGTCGGGCGACCGCTCGCCGCCATCGGGGCTAACGATGTCGACGCTCGCCCCTTCGCGCGAAAAGAGCGGTTTACGAACATGGCCACCGGCCAGTGCGGCACGGGCGGCAGGCGTGTCGGCTTCGTCCTCGAACCAGGCGGGCAGCAGGTTCGGATGGCCCTCGAACAGCTGCCACAGCACCGGCAGAATGCCCTTGTTGGACAGCACCGCCTTCCATGGCGGCTCCAGAAAGCGGCACTGGGCCCCGGGCAGGGCTTCGGCGAAGTCATCGCGCAGCATGTCTTCCCAAGGGTAGAGCTTGAACATCGCGCCGATCACCCGGCCCTCGCCGTCGGCAAACTGGGCGGCATCGGTCAGGCCGATTTCGGGGATCGGCACGAAATGCGCGCCCAGCCCTGCCTCGCGCGCGGCCCAAGCCATGTATTCGGTGGTGGCGTAATCCTCGGGATTGTCCGGGAAGCAGGCGAAATGCAGGTCGGTGTCAGGCGCGAAAATCTCGGCCAGCCGCGCCACCAGCGCCTCGTGCAGGCCGTTGAACTGGTCGGTGCCCACTGGCAGCCGCCCCGCTGCCAGCATGTCCTCCAGCCACTGCCACTGAAACGCCGCGCTCTCATAGAGCGCGGTCGGCGTGTCGGCGTTGTATTCCAGCAGCTTCGCGGGTCCCTCGCCGTTATGGGCGAGATCCATGCGGCCATAGAGCTCGGGCTCGTCCCTCTCCCAGCTCTCGATCACGAAGCGGCGCAGCGCCGACGGGATCGCCAGCCGCTCCATCAGCGCGTCGGAGCGCAGCACATGATCCACCGCCTCGCGGCACATGCCGTGCAGCTCGGTCGCCGGATCCTCGATCACCTCTTCGACCTCGGCGAGGTCGAAGGCATAGACCGTCTCTTCCTCCCAGTAGGGCTCGCCATGCATGTGATGGAAGGTAAAGCCCGCCTCGCGGGCCTTTTCCTCGAAATCCGGTCGGGCGCCGATGGCGATGCGTTGCATGATGCTCCTCCGCTGCGCAGCCCCGGACCTAGCGCGCGGCCGCGGCGCGGGCCAGCCCCTTCACGAAAGGATGCGGGCGCAGGTGATGGACCATGAACACGGAGTCTCATGGAAAGCGCGTTTCGAGGCAGGTCGACCAGACCTGCAATCAATGACTTAATCGAAAGTTTTGCTCCAGCCGATGGGCGCAGCTTGCTTCTGCGGTGACCTCATGACCCACGGCCTCACCCTCGGCATACCGGAAATTTTCCGTCATCCCAAATCCACGACTTGGGCGAGGACCGGCAGCAACTTTCGCCGCGTTGGGTGGAGATGCCAGCCTTTACGGCCGGCCGGTGGCACCTCGCTTCCGAAGCGGTCCATGTCCGAATTGCGGAAGCGCGACATCCCTTGAGACAGGTGCGCCGCCCCGCCTCCCCGCGCCACGATGACGTGCAGAATGGTCCAAGACGGATTGGAGCGATGCGAATGACACGTGCGACGCCCGTTTCGGCCCCGGCCTCTCCTGGCGAGATCAACCTGCTCGG
The DNA here is from genome assembly GCF_014195545.1 of Limimaricola variabilis. Taxonomy (GTDB): domain Bacteria; phylum Pseudomonadota; class Alphaproteobacteria; order Rhodobacterales; family Rhodobacteraceae; genus Limimaricola; species Limimaricola variabilis. Next base: position 385,730 of record NZ_JACIBX010000001.1, read on the forward strand.
CGTCAAGGTTTCGGCGCTGGACCTCGAAAGCGCGACGGCCCGGCTGTTGGCGGCGATACGTGCCGGACGACGGGGCTATGTCTGCCTGTGCGGTGCGCATGGCCTAGTCGACAGTCAATCGATGCCGGAGCTGCGCCGCGCCTATAACGAGGCCTTTCTCGTCACCCCCGACGGTATGCCGCTGGTCTGGGAATTGCGGCGGCAGGGCCACACAGATGCCGGGCGCGTCTATGGCCCCGACCTGATGCTCGAACTGATGCGCGAGCCGGGGCTGCGGCACGCGCTGTACGGCACGACGGAGCATACGCTCGCCAAGCTCGAGCACCGGTTGAAGGAACTGGCGCCCGCGGCCACCATCGTCTGCCGGATCGCCCCCCCCTTTCGCGCCCTCACCCCGGAGGAGGAGGACAAGATCACACGGGACCTCAACGCGGCGGATGCGGATCTGATCTGGGTCGGGCTTGGCGCGCCGAAACAGGAACTCTGGATGGCGCGAATGCGCGAAAGGCTAACCGCGCCAATGCTGATCGGGGTCGGCGCCGCCTTCGACTTTCACGCCGGGAACACCCCTCAGGCGCCGGGCTGGGTTCAGCAACGGGGGCTGGAATGGCTTTATCGGCTGTCGAGAGAGCCGAGGCGACTGTGGCGGCGATATGTTCGGGTCGTGCCCGGCTATCTCTACCTGCTTGCGCTGCAGCGAACCGGCCTCAGAGGTTTCGCAGCACCCCCGCAAATCGAAGTACAGGAGGCGCCTTGATTAACTCTTTAGGGGTATTTTCGGCCGTTCCTGCAATCCAAACGGACAGTTCAATCGCCCGATTTCGCCCTGTCACGTCAAAATGGCGGTTCTCCGCCATGTTAGCGCATTACAGGGGCGTTTCAGACAAGCAACTGAAATCGCGCATCTTCTCCTGAAGCGCCGAAATGGGGGAAGAGTCGGCCCAGACGGTTGGCCACGACGACTCGGTCATGCGGCAATTATCCGCCCATGCCGCAAACCCATGTGCGAACGGGATTTTTGCCATGTCTGCAGCCAGATGGAAAAGATTCGCCGCAATCCTGATCGGCACGTTGTTGCTTGCTGCCCAATTTAGCCTCTTCCCCTCAGATGCCGCGAGTCGATCGGTTTGGGTACGACCTGCTTGGATCCTCGAGCAAATCGGGGACGACGACCCAAGCAGAGGCAAAGACGACATGGCAATCTACTACGTCGACACGACCGGCAACGACAATGCGAATGGCAGCTCCACGTCCCCCTTCCGCTCCATCCAGCGGGCCCTGGATGCGGGCCTCCAACCCAATGACGAAGTCGTCGTCCGTGCAGGCACCTACAACGAGCAGCTCAACATCAACACCGGCGGCTCCGCCGCGGGCAACGTCACGATCCGCGCCGAAGAGCCGGGCACGGCCCTGATCCGGCCGCCTTCGAACGCGTACAACGCCGTCAACGTGAACAGCAACTACGTCACGATCCAGGGCTTCGACATCACCGGCAATGGCGGTGACGGCATCGAGGCGAACAACGTTCATCACATCGAGGTGCTGGACAACATCGTCCATGACAGCGGCGAGTCGGGCATCCAGTTCAACTGGTCGGACTTCATCCTCGTCGAGGGCAACACCACCTACGGCAATGCCAGCGACGGCTGGTTCTCGGGGATCTCGATCTACCAGAACCGCAACATCACCGGCGACAATTCGACCGACGGGTTCCGCACCATCGTCCGCGACAACGTCTCCTACGACAACGTCACGCAGACCGGTCAGCACACCGACGGCAACGGCATCATCATCGATGACTTCCAGAGCACTCAGACCGCCGGCTATCCGAGCTACAACTTCCCGACCCTGGTCGAGAACAACCTGGTCTACGAGAACGGTGGCAAGGGCATCCAGGTCGTCTGGAGCGACGGCGTCACGGTGCGCGGCAACACCGCCTATCACAACAACCAGGACAATCTGAACACCGGCACCTGGCGCGGCGAGATCAGCAATTCGCAATCGAGCGACAACGTCTTCGTCAACAACATCGCGATCGCCGATCCGTCGGTCAATCCGAACAACACCGCCTATGACAACACCTCCTATGGCGGTTACAGCAACGACGTCGTCTTCAAGAACAACCTGAGCTTCAACGGCACCGACGGTCAGGCTTCGGTGCGCACCGACGGCAACAACGCCATGCCGAGCGCGGCCGACGGCAACTTGCTCGGCGTCGATCCGAGCCTCGTGAACCCGCCGGTCGATTTCCGCCTCGCGAACGACTCGCCCGCGATCGACGCGGGGACGTCCGCCTATGGGCTGGCGACGCTCGATCTGGACGATACCGCCCGCGTCGAGGGCCGCGTCGATCTCGGTGCCTATGAGCTGGGATCTGGCAGTTCGGCTCCCACGCAGCAGCCTGCGCCTCAGCCTGAACCCGAGCCTCAGCCGCAACCCGAACCGCAGCCGGAGCCCTTGCCCGAGGCTGCCCCGCAGTCCGAGCCCCAGCCCGACCCCGAGCCGCGGCCCGAGCCTGCGCCGCAGCAGCCCGCGACCGAGATCCCGGCCGCCGATGGCGAAGCGTTCAGCCTGTGGGACACCGCGGCGGTCCAGCCGCAGAACGCCCATGGCGACCAGCGCGCGGTCGAGGTTGGCCTGCGCTTCACCGCCGATGTCGATGGTGAGATCGAGGGGCTGCGCATCTATCGGGGCGAAGGCGCGACCGGTCTCGAAGCGATCAACCTGTGGAGCGCGGAGGGCAACCTCATCGCGACCGCCAGCGCCCAGGAAACGCCGTCCGGCGGCTGGCAGGAGGTCAGCTTCGACGCCCCCGTGGCGCTGGAGGCGGGCACGACCTATGTCGGTTCCTACTTCACCGCATCGGGCGACTATGCCGCGCAGACCGGCTTTTTCGACAGCGCGTTCGACGCCGGACCGATCAGCGTCGACAAGAGCGCCGGTGTCTACAGCTATGGCAACGGCGGCAACTTCCCCAACCAGAGCTACAACGCATCCAACTACTGGGTCGACGTGATGTTCACCCCCGAGCAGGCGGCTCCCGTCGAAGCTGTGGCGGAACCCGTCGACGCCTCCGCCGCAACCGCCGACACCCCGACCCCAGCGGCGGATCTGGCGGCCTCCTCCCCGGTCGACATCCCGGCCATCGACCCGGTTGTAACCGGCGGCGACGGGGTCATCGGTGAAGCGGGCGTCGCGGTCGCGGATCAGCGCGATGCGCAGACCTGGCACCGCGTCGACTTCGCGACCCCGCTCAACAACCCGTCCGTGGTGATGGGCGGCGCGACCGGAAACGGGTCGGACCCGTACAGCGTTCGGGTCAGGGACGTGTCCGATACCGGTTTCGAATACCAGATCGACGAATGGGACTACCTCGATGGTCGCCACAAGAAGGAGGCGATCAGCTGGGTGGCGCTCGAGCGCGGCACCCACGTTCTCGAGGACGGCCGGACGATCAGCGCGGGCAACACGACCTCGGATGGCGATTGGAACGAGGTCACCTTCGCGCCCGGCCAGTTCGACGCCGCGCCCGTGGTCTTCGCCCAGGCGTCGGGCGACACCAATTCCGGGGCGGTCTCGGATCAGATCAGGTCGGTCTCGAATGACGGCTTCCGCACCCGGCTGGTCGCCGAAGAAGGAGCTTCGGCGGCGCCCCAGGCCGAAAGCGTCGACTGGATCGCCCTGGAGACGGGCGGCGATGCGCGGTCCGGCGCGGTGGCCGGCGCGACGGGACGCACGATCGACCATAGGGGCAGCCAGATCGATTTCGCTGGCGCCTTCGAGGATGAGGCCTTCGCGATGATCACCGATCTCCAGACCACGTTCGGCCGCGACACGGCGACCTTGCGGACCGAACAGATGGACGGGGACGCGGTGATGCTGCGGATCATCGAGGAAAGCTCGGGCGACGCCGAGACGCGTCATACGCGCGAGTCTGCAGGCTATGCGGGCTTCGACTGCGGCGAGATCCTCGGCGTCACGCAACCGGTCGAAGACACCCTCTTCTGAGCCATCCCACGTCAGGCAGAACCGGACCGGCCGCGCGAAAGGCGCGGCCGGTTCGTCGTTGGGGACACCGCCACTGCCCCCATTCATGCGAATTGCCGAATTGCCGGCGGATCGCACTCGATCGGATGAGAGCCCACCCTCCTTCGGACGCTTCCTCGAAAGTCCGATTTCCATAGGCTCGACGCAGGACAAGACCAGGCGGGATGCCCAAGCATCCGCTGCTTTCGGAGAACCCTGCCATGACGATCAGAGATTGTGACATCGCGCCCGATGCACAGATTTTCCAACCCGACCTCGTCAACCTCTACGGCTGCACCATCGGTGCCCAGACCCGCATCGGTCCTTTCGTCGAAATCCAAGCAGGCTGCAGGATCGGGGCGCGGTGCAAGATCTCGTCCCATGCCTTCCTGTGCGAGGGTGTGACGCTCGAGGAGGGTGTCTTCGTCGGGCATGGCGTGATGTTTACCAATGATCGCTACCCGACCAGCACCACGGCCACGGGCGCACTCAAGGGCGGCGACGACTGGACCTGCGAGCCGATCCTGGTCTGTCGCGGCGCGTCGATCGGATCGAACGCGACGCTCCTGCCGGGCATCCGCATCGGCGCCCGGGCCCTCGTCGGTGCCGGTGCCGTCGTAACGCGCGACGTGCCGGACGGGGCGGTGGTCGCCGGCGTCCCCGCCCGGTCGATTGCCGAGCCGGCGCGCGGCGCTGGCGGGGCGTCGTCGCTGGCGGTGCTGCGATGATCGGGGTTGGGATCGTCGGCTACGGCTACTGGGGGCCGAACCTCGCCCGCGCCGTGTCCGAAAGTGGTGTCGCCCGCGTCGAAATGATCGCCGACATGTCGCCCGACGCGCTCGCCCGCGCCGCGCAGCGCCATCCGGCGGCCAAGCTCACCACAGATATTGCAGAGCTGATCCGCGCCCCCGGCGTCGATGCCGTGATGATCGCCACGCCGGTGCACACCCATTTCCCGATCGCCCGCGACGCGCTCAGGGCATCTAAGCACGTGCTGGTCGAAAAGCCGATGACCGACGACGTGGCGCAGGCGATCCAGCTGGTCGAGGAGGCGGCCAAGCGGCGCAAGGTGCTGATGGTCGATCACACCTTCGTCTACACGCCGGCCGTTCGCGCCATCTCCGAGATGATCGGTGCCGGAGAGCTCGGCGAGGTCTATTACTACGACTCCACGCGCGTGAATCTCGGCCTGTTCCAGCGCGATGTGAACGTGATCTGGGATCTCGCGGTCCACGACTTCGCCATCGTCGACCACCTGCTCGATCAGCGTCCGGTAATGATCTCGGCCTCCGCCGCACGCTTTCTCACCGGCAGCCCCGAGAACATGGCCCAGCTCACCGTCCATTACGACGGCGGTGCGATGGCGCATCTCAACGTGAACTGGCTCGCGCCGGTGAAGATCCGCCAGACCCTGATCGGCGGAAGCCGCAAGATGGTGGTCTATGACGACATGCAGACCAGCGAGAAGGTGAAGGTCTACGACCGTGGCGCGATGTGCAGCGCCGACCCCTACGAGAAGCTGGTCTCCTACCGGCTGGGCGACATGCACGCCCCGGCCCTGCGCGCGAAGGAAGCCCTCCTAACCGAGGTCGAGGAATTCGTCCGCTGTATCGAAACCGGTGCGACCCCGCTGACCGACGGGCTCAGCGGGCTGCGCATCGTTGAAATGCTCGCCGCCGCCTCCCGCTCAGTGGAGCTGCGCGGTCATCCTGTAGATTTGACGAGTTTGAAGGTGGCATCATGATACCGTTTCTGGATCTGAGGCGGCAATACGCTGCCCTCGCCGAACCGCTCGAGGCGGCCGTGCTCGAGACGCTACGCGGCGGCAGCTACGTGCTCGGCGAAGCGGTCGAAAGCTTCGAGGCGGATTTCGCGGCCCGCTGCGGCACCCGCCATGCGATCGCGGTGAACAGCGGCAGCTCGGCCCTGCATCTCGCCCTGCTGGCCGCCGGCGTCGGCCCGGGCGACGAGGTGCTCACCGTGCCGACCACTTTTGTGGCGACCGTGGCGGCGGTGCTCTATGTCGGCGCGGTGCCGGTGCTCGTCGACGTCGATCCAGAGACGCTGACCATGGATCCCGCCAGGTTCGAGGCCGCGATCACGCCTCGGACGAAGGCGGTTTTGCCGGTTCACTTCCATGGCCGGCTCGCCGACATGGCCGAGATCGGGCGCATCGCCGAGGCGCATGGGCTGATCGTGATCGAGGATGCCGCGCAGGCGCATGGTGCCACGCGGGGCGCCCTGAGCGCGGGCGGCTTCGGCGCCCTCGGCTGCTTCAGCTTCTACCCCGGCAAGAACCTCGGCGCGGCCGGTGAAGGCGGCGCGATCACGACCAGCGATCCGGCCCTCGCCGACCGGATCAGGGCGTTGCGCGATTGGGGACAGGTGGAACGCTCCGTGCACCTGCTGCGCGGCTACAACTTCCGCATGGACACGATCCAGGGCGCGATACTCGGCGTGAAGCTGCGGCACCTCGCGGCCTGGACCGAAGGTCGCCGATGGGTCGCCCGGCAATACGACGCCGGCCTGTCGGAGCGCGTGACCTGCCCCGCGCAGGCTTCGGGCGACGATCACGTCTACCATGTCTACGCGATCACCCATCCCGCGCGGGATGGGCTGCGGGCCGCGCTCGCCGATGCCGGGGTGGCGACCAACATCCATTATCCCCGCCCCGTCCATCTGCAGCCCGCCTATGCCGATCTGGCCGACGGTCCAGGCAGCTTCCCGGTCGCCGAGGCCTATGCAGCCCGTACCCTGTCCCTGCCGATCTATCCCGAGTTGCGGCCCGAAGAGATTGCCCAGGTGATTTCGGCGGTGAACGGCTTCGTCGATGCGCAGGCCGGCCAGACCGGCCGGTTCGACAGGACCGCCTGCCCCGAGGAGATCGCGATATGACCGGCACCCGCACTCTCGAAGGCGCGCGCGTTCTCGTCACCGGCGGCAGCGGCTTCATCGGCTCGCATATCACCGACCTGCTGCTCGAAGCGGGCGTGCGGGAGGTGACCGTGATCGACAACATGGTCCGCGGTCGCCCCGAGAACCTCGAAACCGCGATGCGCTCGGGCCGCGTGTCGCTGGTCGTCGGCGACATCCGCGATGCCGGGCTGATGGATCAGCTGGTGGCGGGACAGGATCTCGTCTTTCATCAGGCGGCGCTGCGCATCACACATTGCGCGGCCGAGCCCGACACCGCGATGTCGGTCATGGTGCAGGCCACCTACGATCTGCTGCGCCGCTGCGTCGAGCATCGCGTCGACCGGGTGGTCATGGCCTCCTCGGCCTCGATCTATGGCCTGGCGCCACATTTCCCGACGCCCGAAAGCGACCCGCCCTATGACAACCGGACGCTCTATGGCGCCGCGAAGAGCTTTGGCGAAGGGCTGCTGCGGTCGTTCCACGACATGTACGGGCTGGACTATGTCGCACTGCGCTACTTCAACGTCTACGGCCCCCGGATGGACCTGCATGGCAAGTATACCGAGGTCATGGTGCGCTGGATGGAGCGGCTGTCCGAAGGGCTGCCCCCGATCGTGTTCGGCGACGGCGCGCAGACCATGGATCTCGTGCATGTCCGGGACGTGGCCCGTGCCAACATCCTCGCGGCCCGCAGCGACGCGACCGACCGGGTCTACAATATCGGCTCGGGCACGGAGACCTCGCTGCTCGACCTCGCCAGCCTGATCGCGCGCGGCATGGGGCGCGAGGATCTCGTCGCCGAGCATGCGGCGGAGCGGGCCGTCAACCCCGTGCCCCGGCGGCTTGCCTGCATACAGGCGGCGGCCCGCGAGATCGGTTTTCGCGCCGAGATCGGCCCCGATGCCGGGCTGGTTGACCTGATCTCCTATTGGCGGCGCGAACGTGAGGCGCGGCCCGGTTCGAGTGCGGCCGCATGATCCCCATCGCCAAGCCGTTCATCAACCGCTCCGAGGCCGATGCAGCGAGCCGGGCCGTGCTCTCGGGCTGGGTCTCTCAGGGGCCGCAGGTGGCCGCCTTCGAGGCGGAATTCGCCAATTTCGTCGGAGCGGCGCATGCCTGCGCGGTCTCGAACTGCACCACCGCGCTGCATCTCGCGCTGCTCGGGGTCGGCGTGTCGCCGGGCGACGAGGTGATCACCGTCAGCCACTCCTTCATCGCCACCGCGAACACGATCCGCCAATGCGGCGCGACGCCTGTCTTCGTCGACATCGAACGGGACGGCTACAACATCGATCCCGCGGCGATTGCCGCGGCGATGACCCCGGTCACTCGCGCGATCCTCGTGGTGCATCAGATGGGCATGCCCTGCGACATGCCCGCCATCCTCAAGCTCGCCGGCGCCCATGGCCTGCCGGTGATCGAGGACGCCGCCTGCGCCGCCGGATCCGAGCTGCGGATGCGCAATGCCTGGCTGCGCATCGGGCGTCCCTTGGGCGACGTGGTCTGTTTCTCCTTCCACCCGCGCAAGGTGATCACCACCGGTGAGGGCGGGATGCTGACCACCAACCGCGTCGAGCTGGACGCCGGGTTCCGGCTCGCGCGGCAGCACGGGATGTCGGTGTCCGACGCGGTCCGCCACAACAGTCCGCAGGTCGTCATCGAAAGCTATCCCGTCACCGGGTTCAATTACCGGATGACAGATATCCAGGCCTCGATAGGGCGCGAGCAACTCAAGCGGCTACCGGGCATCGTGTCGCGGCGGCGCACGCTTGCCGAACGCTATTCGACCCGGCTTGCGCTCCTTCCGGGCGTTTCCGCCCCGGTGGAGCCGCGCTGGGCGCGGTCCAACTGGCAGAGCTACTGCGTCCGCCTGTCCGACGGCATCGATCAGCTCGACGTGATGCAGGCCATGCTCGACCGTGGGGTCGCGACCCGCCGAGGCATCATGAACGCGCATCAGGAAGCAGCCTATGCCGACATCGTCACGCCACCCCTGCCCCGGTCCGAGGCCGCGCGGGATCATTCGATCCTTCTGCCGCTCTACGCCCAGATGACGGATGAGGAGCAGGACAAGGTCCTCTCGGCTCTCGAGGAGACGCTCGCATTGGTGCGGCGGCGCGGTGCCCAGTCCGCCTGACGCCGCCGACCTACTCGGGGGTGGGTCATCGGGGGGCCGGTCGCAGGGTCCGCGCCGGGTTGCCCGCGACCACCTCCCCCGGCGCGACGTCCTTCACCACGACCGAACCCATGCCGATCAGGGCCCCCGCACCGATGGCCACGCCGTTGCGGATCGCGCTTCCGCTGCCGACATAGCAGCACTCGCCCAGTTGGGCGCCGCCGGCGATGATCACCCCCGCCCCGATGATCGAGAACGATCCGATCGTGACGTCGTGATGCACCACCGCGCGCGGCATGATGAGCACGTGCTCGCCGATTTGGCCGTTCGAGGTCACCAGTGCGCCGGAATAGAGAACCGATCCGTGACCGATCAGGGCCTGGCCCGACACCTCGGCTGCCGGGTGGACGAAGGTCGCGAACCGGTCAGGTTCGAGGCCGGTACGTGCGATGATCTCGGGTCGTGCATGGTAGCTCTTCTCCGATCCGACGAGGCAGAGGAAGCGGGCATGGGGATGGTCGGCCATCCGCGCCATGGGCAGGATCGGCACGCCGTCGAAGGTCTGGCCCCGGTATTTCTCGGCGTCATCCAGAATTACCGGCACGCGAGCATGTCGAATCAAGGCCTCGATGATTTCGAGGCAATTCCCGCTATAGCCGATGGGAATGATGTCGGATCTTGCCATTTCAAACCGCGCCCGATGAAGGTGGAGAGGAGAACCTACAACACGGTGCTCCCGCTCGAACAAGACAATAGACCGAAAGGCGATAAAATTCGGTGCGTTTCGTAATCCTTACGGTCTATGAAATTTGTTTCAATAGATCGCCTTAGAGGTGTCGCTGGTCAAAATTTGTGCTAACTTACTTCGTGTTGCCGGGTCGGGCCCGAAAGGGAGACTTCGTTACAAAAAAATCGATCGTCATGACCAACGTGACGACAACACCACCCAGATGCTTGCTTGCATCCAATTCTAATTTCGACATCAGGCTGCTTCATTTTCTAGCCCCGTGGGTCCTACAATTGGAGTTTTGTGTTTATGGGCCGTTCTTTTTACAATGATGCGTTTCCCACGAAGAGAGACAATCCCATCAGTCCTGACTTCGCTGGGAATCCGACCCGGATTACCGACGGCCATGTGATTACCCTTATCGGAAAGCATCCCTTCGAACTCGAGGTTCTGGCCGCGTCCCTGCGGCATGCCTTCCCGCGTGCAGCGATCCACAGCTACGGCTCCGAACTGGAATGGGCCGAAAACCGGGAGCAGGACCGGGAAGACGGCATCGTTCTCTACAACATCGGCGACACGCCGTTGTCGAACGAGACGACGCTGCTCGAACTGCGCAGTTTCGTGCAGCATGCCGGCCGGCGGCGTGTGATCGTCATTTCGCGCCGCGACGACCTGATGGGGGTCCTCGACGCGATCGATTGCGGCGCGGTGGGGTTCATCCCCTCCAGCGTCGGATTGGACGAGCTCGTCGAATGCATGCGCAACGCCTCGAGCAAGAGCGTGGTCATCCCACGCTGCAGCGTGCTGGCGCTCCGTGCCGCGGTGGCGCGAAACGGCGAGACCAATTCGGGGTTGGAGCGCCACTTCACCTCGCGCCAGCTCGCGGTCGCCAAGGCCCTGCGCCATGGTGCCGCGAACAAGACGATCGCCTACGAGCTCGGCCTTTGCGAAAGCACCGTAAAGGTCCATATCCGCAACATCATGCGCAAGCTGCGCGCGACCAATCGGACCCAGGCCGCGTTTCGCCTCAACGAGCTCGCGAATGGGAGCACCTCGGTCGACGTCCTGCCGGATGACTGAACCGCTCACTGGCGTACCAGCGTGACAAGTTTGCGGACCGGCCCCTTCAAACGACCGGTCCGCAGGCGGTTCAACCTTGGCGCCAACAGGTTGTCGGTCGCCGAAACCCCAATGAGCCAACCGATCACCGCGCCGAAGACGGCGATGGCGGTCATGCGCGCATCTGGCGTCGGCCCCCAGGTGATCATCACGGCGGCCGGGATCAGGATCGTTGCGCCGACGATGCCCAGACCGCGCCCGATCACCCAACCGAGCTCTGACCAGCGGAACGGAAGATGCCGCCGAACCGCCGCCAGCAGGGCCAAGCCCTGCACGATATTCAAGGGCAACAGGCTCCAAGCCAACGCCATCAGCCCGAACTGCGCCGCCATTATGATGGTCGCGGCCAGCAGCGGAACGAATATGAGGTTGAGGATCGCAAGGTCGCGGATCGCCTCGACCGCGACCAGGATCGGAAAGGCCAGACTCGCCGGAAACAGGGCCATCCCCGCAAGCGAGACGACCTGAAGCAAAGGGATCGCCGCGAGCCATTGATCGCCCAGCAGGAGGCGCACCGCCGGATCGGCCAGGATTCCGAGGCAGGCCAGCGCGGGCCATTGCAGGATCACGACAAGCGACAGGGCCCCGAGATACACCTTGGACAGCTCGGTTTTGGCCCGGCGCAACTCGGCGAATGCCGGTAGTGCAACCGGCTGGACCGCACTCAGCACCAGGCGGTCGGGCAGCTGGGTGAGCGACACGGCACGCGCGAGCAGGCCAACCGCCGTAAAGCCCAGGATCCTCCCGATGATCAGCCGAGGCAGGGTTTCCGTGAGCAGTCCGAGGATCGTCACCAGGCAGGACCACGCGCCGAATGGCAGGATCCGCCGCCAGTGGGCCAGCGTCGGTCGGTAGAGGCCCGGCTCCGGCCGAAACGTCTGCGCCAGTATCGCGGCCGCGCAGGCCGTCGCGACCGACCCCCAGGCAAGCGACAGCGCCCCCCATCCGGAGATGGCGAGGCCCAGCGCTGTGAGGGTCCCTACGCCATTGGCGCCGAGGCCGATCACGGCGACCCGGCCGAACGCCATCTCCCGGCGAAGCAGCGCCAGACGGACGCTGCTGATCGGGGCAAACAGGAAGCCCAGCGCCGCCACCTCGAGCAGCGGCGCGAGATCGGCCGCGCCGTAAAGGGCGGCAATCGCACCGGCGCCTAGGTACAGACCGAGACCGAGGCCGAGGGAGAGCAGCGCCACGATCGTCGAGGCGCTACGCAGGAAATCCGGCGTCAGGGATGGCTCCTTGATGATGCTGCTGGCGACCCCGAAGTCGCGGAAGGTCTCGATAAGGATGACGGCAGCGCTCGACACCAAGAACAGCCCGATCTCGGCGGGCGACAGGAGCCGTGAGACCACGACCATCATCCCCACGCTCATCAAGGTGCCGAGCGATTTGTCGACCAGCGAGAGAAGGAGGGACCTGCCTATGGTCACGACCGGCTTCTCCGGATGCGCGGCCCATTCCGCGTGATCTCGGCGGCCTGAGCGGCCAAGGCCCTGAGCCGGCGCCGTACGAGGGGCGGCAGCAGCCAGCGGCCCACCGCGTCCCGCAGCTCGGCGAGATAGCCAAAACCCGGCGCCGGCGGCACGCGCGGCCGGATCACCCCGCCGGGGAGGCGGCGCAACGCCCGGTCGAGCGCGGCGAGGCCCTGCCAGCGCAGGTGAAGCCTCGTGCCGCGCCGCCCACCCGATGGCGGCTGCCCGTTCAGGCTCTGGATCGCGACCAGCCAGGCGCTGTGCATTTCGGGTGTGCGGGCTGGCAACGCGTGTAGGCTCGTGGCCGGTCGGGCCGCGACCGACCACGGCCCGACCGGCCGATCCGCCAGCCGGTCGAGAGCGGCGCGCATGAGGCGCAATTCCGCATGATCAAGTTCGGGATAGGCCGACCGCAGTCCGATCGCAGCCTCGCGATGCCCGGCGGCCAGAAGCGCCGCGAGGTAGTAGGCCCACTCCACCGGGTCGGGCCGCGCGGCGCCGTAATCCTTGAGCGTGGTCGCGATCAGGGCGGACAGGCGGGCGAGCGCCGCTGTCACCCGGCCCTGCGCGAGGTCGCAGCGCGCAAGGCCGAAGCGCGCCTCGGGCAGATACGCCACGTAGTCGAGCGCCGCCTCGAACGCCGCTCTCGCCTCGTCCACGCGGCCGCGCGCGAGACACTGTTCGGCCCGCCGCAGCGCCGCACGGTCGAGGCCGGTCGTCGGCAGCCGCAAGCCCACCATGCCTTCCTCGGCAGTTGCGACTCGCAGCGGTCCGAAGACGTCTTCCTGCACAATGCGCGCCCCGTCCTTCAGATTGCGGCTGAGGTCGAACCACTGGCGGATCTGCGGCCGGTGCGCGAGCGTGTGGCGGGCATGAACCAGTGCGTGGCCCGCGGCGATGATCTCGCGCATGCGGTCCGGCTCGGCCAGAAGCGCGTCCACCTTGTCGACCAGTTTAGGCGGATCGGCGAAGACGCAGTTCACGCCGTCCAGAAACCCGGCCGCCTCGAGGACAGGAATGCGCTCGGTGACCAGCAAGCAGCCCGCGCCCGGGATTTCCAGATGCTTGCGCACCAGCTCATGGCCCATCGTGCCGCAGCTCGGCGACAGCCAGCTCGCATTGAGGGCGCGGGCATAGGCCCCGCCGGCCAGCATCCGGCGCGCCGCGGCATCCTCGTAGCGGAAGGGCGGCGTCACGAGGCAGACATAGCGCTCGGTTAGCAGCTCATGCACCGCCTGTCGCCAGGGATAGAGCCCGTAGACCTGACCGGTCAGGGTCACCGGCACCACCTTCTCGAGCCCGTAATCCCGAAACACCGCAGGGTCGATGAAATTGGGCCAGACGAAGCATCGCCCCGCGAGCGATGGCGTATAGCCGGGCGTAGCGGTTCCGATGGCAAAGACCGTCTCGATGCCCCAGCCATCCATGTCGGCGAGCAGTCCGGCGCGCCGATCGCACCACGGATCGCCATTGTGCAGGGCGATCTTCGGGATGCCGGGATGCGCATCGGTGCCTGTGATACGGGGACGGGTCGAGCCATGCGTGCGGTACCCGGCCTCGAACAAGGCAAGGTCAGGCTCGAACCGGTCGCAGACCTCCCTGTAGTCGCAGTCCTCGGAGATCACCTCGACCTCGAAATCGTGGGCGAGGCATTTGACGTGGAGCCGCGCATGCTGCTCGAGAAAGCCTGAGGCCTTGGCGTTCGGGCAATGATTCCACTGAAAGAACACGAGCCGCGGCTTCTTGCCCCCGGCCGCCGCTGGACCGGGTGTCATGGATGCAGGGCGTGATGCGGGTCGGCCGCGCCGTTGCTGCGGGATGCGGACCAGCTCGGCGGGACGATCGGTGCGAGACGATCGCGGGATTGCGACAACCGGCTTTCGAAATAGGCGATGGTACGTTCCAACCCTGCCCTGAGCTCGGTACGCGGCGTCCAGCCCAGAAGTTCACGCGCGCGGCTGATGTCGGGCTTGCGCTGGCGGGGATCGTCGCGGGGCAGCGGCTGGAACACCATCTGCGAGCGCGTCCCCGTCAGCTCGATCACCAGTTCGGCAAGCTCGCGGATGCTGAACTCGCCGGGATTGCCGAGATTGACCGGCAGCGGCAGCCCGTCGGGGGCGTCCATCAAGGCGCGGAACCCGCGGATCAGGTCGTCTACATAGCAGAAGGAGCGGGTCTGCGCCCCTTCACCATAGAGCGTTATCGGCTCTCCCTTCAGGGCCTGGACGATGAAGTTCGATACCACCCGTCCGTCGCCGACGGACATGCGCGGCCCATAAGTGTTGAAGATCCGCGCCACGCGGATGTTGACCCGGCATTCGCGCTGATAGTCGAAGAACAGCGTTTCGGCGCAGCGCTTACCCTCGTCGTAGCACGAGCGCGGCCCGATCGGGTTCACGTTGCCCCAGTAGGCTTCGGGCTGCGGGTGGATCGACGGATCGCCATAGACCTCGCTGGTCGAGGCCTGAAAGATCTTGGACTTGGTCCGCTTGGCCAGTCCCAACATGTTGATGGCACCGATGACGCTGGTCTTGACCGTCTGCACGGGGTCGGTCTGGTAGTGGATCGGCGAGGCCGGGCATGCGAGGTTCCAGATCTCGTCGACCTCGACCCAAAGCGGCACGGTCACGTCATGGCGCAGCACCTCGAAACGAGGGTGATCCTGCAGGTGCATCACGTTCTCGCGCGAGCCGGTCTGGAAGTTGTCGACGCACAGCACCTCATGGCCGCTTTCGAGCAGGCTCTCGCACAGGAAGGAGCCGAGGAAACCGGAGCCGCCGGTCACGAGAACGCGTTTGGTTGCGGGCATGGATCAGGTCCTTTTGGGGAATGGGCGAAACGGGTCGGTCATGGCGGGATCAAAAGGCGCCGCGCCGGCCGATGACGGCGGGCAGCGTGCGCAGCAGGATCGACAGATCGCCCCAGAAGCTGCGGGCCGAAATGTAGTGATCGTCGAGCGCCTGGGCCGTCGCGAGATCAGCGGAGCCGCGCTCCGAGATCTGCCACAGCCCGGTCAGGCCAGGCACCACCATGGCCCGCCTTGCCCGAAACGCCGGGGGCATCGCCTCGAGGTGATATTCGGGAAAGGGGCGCGGCCCGACGAGGCTCATCTCCCCGCGCAGCACGTTCCACAGCTGCGGCAATTCATCGATGCTTGATGCGCGCAGCAAGTGCCCGATGAAGGGAAGGACGCGCGGATCGCTGCGCAGCTTGAAATGCGCGGCCCATTCGGCGCGGGCCTCGGGATCGCGCTCCAGCAGATCGGAGAGCATCCGCTCGGAGTCGAGATACATGGTCCGAAGCTTCAGGATGCCGATGCGGCGCCCGCCCTGCCCCTCGCGCGGCTGCACGTAGAAAGCGGGCCCCGGATCGGCGAGCCGCACCAGCAGCGCGCCGAGAAGGATCACGGGCGCGGCCAGAACCAGCAGAGGCACCACCAGGCACAGATCGGTGAGGCGCTTGAGCGGGTCGGGAAGGCCGCAGGGCCGTGCCCGCACAAGTCGGAGTCCGAGATCGCCGCCATGCCGGTTCGGCGACACCCCCGAGAGCGGCAGCTTCGGAAGATCCGAAACCAGGATCACCTCCCGCCCCCCGGCGCTCAGCGCCTCAAGTTGCTGCCGGTCCGGCAGGCCGCTCGCGGCCCAGAGGATGGCATAGTGCGGCGTGTCCTCCTCGTGAACCGGCACGAAGCCGATACCCGGATAGTCGGTGAGCCTCTTTGCGAGTTGCTCGACCGCGTCGGTCTCTCCGACGACACGCACCGGCAGCCCCGGCAGGCCATTGGTCCGCAACAGGCGGCGCACGACCATCGCGGCACTTGCCTGCAGCAGCCCGACCACACCGAGGCAGGCCCAGAGCAGCGCGATGGCCGCAAGCCCGGCCCCCGCGAGCCCAAGGCCCGCGATTGTCGCGATCATCCCTGCCCCGAGCCAGGCGAGAGCGTTGCGCCGCAGCCGCGCTTCGGGCAGTGCGCCATATCCCGGGTAGAGCCCGACCGCGACCTTGAGGCCGATCTGCACGATCGCGGCGAAGATCAGCAGGTCCGGCACCAGCGGCCGGCCCGTCCCGCCCAGCGCGCCGCCGTTTCGGATATGAAACAGCGCCCAAAGCACCGCCACCACCACGAGCCCGTCGGCGAGGAGAAAGGCCGCGCCCGCCTTCGCCTTCTGCCCGGCCACGCCCCCAAAGGGTGCGCTGCTCAGGGGATCGGGCTGCGTCCAATCCGTTCCCGCGGACGCCGTCGACGTCAACGTTGCGGTGGCTCCGACCATATGCGGGAGGTCGGGCGGGCTGAGATCCTTGGCGGTGTGCTGGAGAAGTTTCGGGCGCATGACAGTTCCCCGGAAAAACCATTACCTCTTCATGTTTGCACCGAGCCGGGACCCGTCGGTACGTGTCAGATAGGTGGACGGCGGGCTCCGAACGACGCAGCGGGGTCCACCTCCCTGCTCCAAGTGCCCACTTTTGGTCATGCGGCTGACCCGCAGGTCGAGCCATCGGCATGACACATGCAGCCGTCTTGCACCCGGGGCTGGCTATCGAGCCTGCGCCCTAGGTGAACCGCTCGCATCGAGGGGGGTCAGATCGCCGGGGCCATCCGGCGAAGCGAGGCGGTCGCACCGTATCGGGCCTCTGCATGGGCGCGCGACACCGTCACGACCGCGATGGCGAGAAGCAGCCACATGAGGTCGTTCTGCATCAGGAAGGTGCTCTCCGAGAGGTTCAGAACGAGCGACCACCAGATCGCCAGGATGCACCACAGCCACCCCTCCTCCGGGGCCGCCAGATAGAGGTCGAAGGCCTGCTTCATGGCTCGCAGGATCATCACGGCGAACAGCCCCGTCCCGACCAGTCCGACGCCGAGCATGAGATCGCGATATCCGTTATGCGCATGCGGCGCCTCCCACCCGGCCGCCCCCCAGATGCGCCAGGCAGCGTGGTTGCCCTCCGACCAAAAGGCGCCGTAGCCATGGCCGAGCATGGGACGCGCGGCGATCTCCGGATCGATGAGCTTCCACAGCGGGATCCGCCCGGTGAGTGTCGCATCCTTGCCCAGCGCTTCGAGCAGCGGCACCAGCGAGAGCGCCAGCAGCACGAAGAACGCCGCCGCGCCGAGGATCAGGGCGAGCCCCAGGCACAGCCGAGCCAGCCCGTGGCGACGGGCGATCATCCCCGCCATGTGGGCCATCACGACGGTGAGGCTGGCGGCGAAGAAGCTGGTGACCGAAGCCGACAGCAGCGTGCCCGCCCAGCCGATGGCGAGGATGATCCAGCCCGCCCGCCGCCGCGCGGCGGATCGGTCGTGCAGGGCCGCGAGGCCGAGCAGCACGGAAAAGCTCGCCAGCCAGCCGAGCACGTTTTTATGGACGAAAACGCCACGAAACGCCGGATCGCCGGGCATCCGCCCGAGGGACGGGAGAGCCAACCCGACCAGGAGGCTCGCCAGCGTGCAGCCGCACAGCACCCAGGCGAGAAGCCGGATCTGATCGCGCGGGGAAAAGCGGATGGCGATCAGATAGGCCAGCGACACCGACATCATCAGCGCGATCGCCCTGCGCACCGTGAGGCCGGGGGCGACCGACCACAAGGCGGACAGCAGGGCGAGCAGCAACAGCAACGCCAGCGGCCAGTTGCGGCACACCACGTCGAGCAGCCGGGCGGGCCAGCGCATCAGCATCAAGATTGTTCCCGCATAGACCGGCATGGACAGCAGCCGCAGCTTCGCGCGGGACGCCTCATCGAGACTGCCGTCGGGCCCCAGCATGAGCAGCGGGATCACCGCGCCCGACAAGATCACGAGACAGGCCGCGATCCAGAGCCATTCCCAGCGTTGCGGCGCGTCCCGGTGACGTGATCCCCTGATCGGCATGGCGGCCCCGCTTGTCCTTTCGCTGGCATGGCCGGCAGCAGGACCGGCCTGTGCCTCATTACAGATCGGCCCCTGCGCCATTGGCAGAGTCTCCGGAGGATGCACCGCTCGTCCTTTCGGACCGGGCAGCGTCCTCTCCTTCGGCAAAAGTGGAACTTTGCGCCCTGCGACACCCGAAGGGCGGCATTCCCACTCCCGACCATCCGGGTCGATCCTGACCCCGACCCTTCTCCTCGCTCGCATCCCGGGCGGCCCTGCATGGAACATGTCATGCCGAACGGACCGCGATATCGACCTCCCTTCACCGCAAGCCTCCGGCAATGCCCGGCTGCGCTCATTCGGGCCGCGTCCCTGGGCGCCTTTCTCGCGGTGGCCACGCTCATCGGCCCTTCCTCCGCTTGGGCCGGCACGCTTGTCGAGCGCGGCGATGCATTGCGGGTCGAGGTTCTCAACGTGCCCGAGCTGTCGCGGGAGGCGGTCGTCGATGCCGACGGGGCGATCACGCTGCCTCGGCTTGGATCGATCGCCGTCGCCGGGCAGGACACGAAGGCGATCCAGGAACAGATCGCCGAGGCGCTCGACACGCGCGGCCTCATCCAGACCCCGGTGGTGATCGTCGAGGTCACGGCCTATCGGCCGGTCTATGTCGGCGGTTCGGTCGGCAAACCGGGTGCGGTAGAATTCGTCCCCGGCATGACCGCCCGACAGGCGATCATCGCCGCCGGCGGCATCCGCCTCGCCGGCACGACCGACAGCAGCAGCGACAATGCGCTCGCGGCCCTCGCCGACCGCCGCGCCGTCGCGCTCGACTTCGCCCAGACGGTGGCGCGCATCGCCCGCATCAAGGCCGAGCTCGCAGGTCAGCCGACGCTCGAAGCCCTGCCGGAAGAGGCCAATCTGGCCGGAGAGACAGTCGTCGAGGCGATCCTCCACGCCGAAGCCGCCCTCCTCTCCGACCGCCTCGCGCTCCGCGCCGCCAGCCGCAGCCACGGCGAAAACATGCAAATCATGGCAGAGAACGAGATCGAAACGCTCGAGCGGAGGGCGGTACTCGAGGTCGAGGAAACCGAAATCCAGAGCGCCGAGGTGACGCAGGCCCGGGACCTCGTCGGTCGCGGCCTGATGCCCCGGCCGCAGCTTCAGGAACTGCTGCGCGACCAGTCCCGGCTGAACCGCGACCTGCTCGCGACGGAGACCGCCAAGGCCCGCGCCCGCCAATCCGCGGCCACGCTGCAATACGAGCTGGCCAACGCTGAAACCCAGCGTCAGGCAGAGCTCCGCACCGATCTGCAGGCGGCACAGAAAGCCCGGGTGGCGCTGCTGGCCGAACTGGAGAAGATCGACCTGCGCGTGCCGTCGGCAGGCATGGTCCGCTCTGACGGACAGGACGAGTTCGTGCCGAGCCTGGTCATCCATCGCCTGACCGGCGGTACGGCACGACAGATTGCGGCCGATCTCGACGAGGCGGTGCATCCCGGCGACGTGCTCGACCTGTCACTGGTCCCGTCGCAGCGCGCGGCATCGAACGCGGCGGACCGCCCCGCCGAGATCGCCGCGGCGGAGGATCGACCATGACACCCGCGCCGCAGATCAGCGTCGTCATCAACAATTACAACTATGGCCGCTTTCTCGCGACAGCGATCGACTCGGCCTTGGCCCAGCGCGGCGTACGTGCCGAAATCATCGTCGTCGATGACGGATCGACCGACCGGTCCGCCGAGGTGATCCGCGGTTATGGCAGTCGCATCACGCCGATCTTCCAGCCCAACATGGGACAGGCGGCGGCGATCAATGCCGGTGTCGCGCGATCGCGCGCGCCGCTGATCGCGTTCCTCGACGCCGATGACTGGTGGTCTCCGGACAAGCTTTCCCGCGTCCTCGCAGCGCATGCGGCTGCGCCGCGCGCGGGGCTGATCTATCACCGGCTCCAGCCGAGCTTCTCGGACGGCAAGCGTGCCTTTGCACCGATCCCCCGCTCGCTCTGCAGCGGAGAGATGGCCCGGCGGCTGCTGCGCAGCGGTGGGCTCTGGCCGTTCCCAATGACCTCCTCGCTCACCGTGACCCGCGTGGCCTGGACCATGGCCGGCGATATTCCCGACGGCTTCAGGATCTCGGCGGATGCGTGGATCACCGGCATCGTGCCGTTCCTCGGCCCCGTCGTGGCTCTGCCCGACGCGCTTGGCGCCTATCGCATCCACGACAACGCCTGGTACCGCGCCCGCGACGACCGGGACATGCTGATGCGTCGCGTCGCGCATTGGCAGGAGACGGTCCGCGTCACCAACCTTGCGCTCACCGCGCTGCGGCTGCGGGGCCAGGTGCGGCTGCGCGATCACTTCGATCACCAGGTCGCCGTCGCGCGGCTCGGCCATCCGGACGCCCCCGGCCCGCTGCGGCTGCTCGGGCTCGGCCTGCGCAATCCCGGAGAGCCCAACCTCGCTCGACGTCTGCGCCGGACGCTGCGGGCACTGATCCACCTCCGGCGCGACCGCGCCCAGCTGGCGGAGGTCGTCCGTCCATCATGAGGATCCTCCTGCTCTGTTCCGAACCGGTCGACTACGTCATCGCCTATGCGAACGGGGTTGCCGCGCATGCCGAGGTCACCGCGATCCTGCCGCGCGACCGCTATGCCGGTGTGGCCCGCTGGTTCGACCCCCGGGTGACGCTTGTGCTGGTGGATTGGCCGCGCACCCGCAGCCCGGCCAACATCCCCTTCATCGCCGATCTGGTCCGCCGAATTCGGGCCACGCAGCCCGATCTGCTGCATCTGTTGAGCAACACCACCCTGTGGCTCAACCTGCTGCCGCCTTTGCTGGACGGGATTCCGGTCGTGACCACCGTGCACGACGTCCAGATCCATCCCGGGGATCGCGACACCGCCCGGCTGCCGGGATGGGGCGCGCGGCTGATGGCGCGGCAGTCGGACCACCTGATCGTGCATGGCGACAACCTGCGCCGCGCCGCCTGCGACAGCTTCGGCAAACTGCCGGATCAGGTGCATGTGATCCCGCATCCTGCGATCCGCCGCTATGCCGATCTGGCCGCCGAACTCGGCCTCACCCGTGATCCGCAGGATGACAGGTTCCGGGTCCTGCTCTTCGGCCGGATCTTCGCCTACAAGGGGCTGGCGACGCTGCTGCGGGCCGAGGCGATGCTGTCGAACAGCCTGCCCACCTTGCAGCTGACAATCGCCGGGCGCGGCGATGACCCGATGGACCTCGCCCATCTGATGGGACGCTCGCAGCGCTACGAGATCCGGCGCGGCTTCGTGCCGGACTGCGAGGTGGCGCAGCTGTTCACCGATGCCGACCTCGTCGTGCTGCCTTACGACGAGGCCTCGCAGAGCGGGGTGCTGCACCTCGCCGCGGCCTTCGGCAAACCGGTGGTCGTCACCGATGTCGGAGAGCTGGGCGCCACGGTCACGCAGCACCGGATCGGCCGCGTCGTGCCGCCCCGCACCCCGTCCGCATTGGCCCACGCCCTGTGCGATCTCGCCCGGGATCATGAGGCACGCGACCAACTCCGCCGCAACGCGCGCGCTTGGTCGGAGGGGCTCAACGCGCCCGCCACGATCGGGCAGACGGCGCTCCAGCTTTACGACAGCATCGTCGATCGCGCGATGCTCTCTCACGCGGGGGTATACGGATGATGGCCCGCGACGCGCTCCCCTCGACCGCCAGGGGTGCCCGAAAGGCGCCGGACGACGTCATTCGGACCCGGCCATTCGGCACTGACGGCCCGCCGGTCATCCGTCATTTCGTCGCCGGCGGCACCGAGCATGGCGGCGGCATCGGCCGACTTGTCGGCTACGTCCTGTCCGATCCGAACACCTCTCTGGAGCACAGCGTGGTCGACACGCGTGGCCCGCGCTGGCGGCCGTTTCCCGCCGCGCTTCGGCTGTCGATGGCGCTGGCGGGGATGGTGATGGACCGCGTCCGCGCGCGGCCAGTCCTGTGCCACTTCCACATAGCAGGGCGCGGCAGCACCGCCCGCAAGGCAATCCTCGGTGCATGGGCGCGCTGCCTTGGGCTGCGCTACGTGCTGCACCTGCATGATTACGACTACGAGGCCGACCTGCTGCGCCGCCCCGCGTGGCAATGCAGGATCATCCGCGACCTGTTCTGCCATGCCGCGCAGGTCATCGTCCTCGGCTACCGGGACGAGACGACGGTTCGAGACAGGCTCGGCGTCGCACCCGGGCGCATCACCGTTTTGCGCAACTGCGTCCCGGCGCCGATCCCCGCCCCGGTCGGGCGGGATCCCGGCCGGCCCGTCGAGATCCTCTTTCTCGGCCAGCTCGGCCCCCGCAAGGGTGTGCCAGAACTGATCGCCGCGCTCGCCGATCCGGCGATGCCCCAAGCGGGTTGGCGCGCGATCCTGGCGGGCGATGGCCCGACCGACACCTACCGCGCCGAGATCGCGCGTCGCGGCCTGTCCGACCGTGTCAGCCTGAGCGGCTGGGTCGGCGCCGAAGCCGCCGCCGCGCTGCGCGCCCATGCCGACATTCTCGTCCTTCCCTCGCATGCCGAGGGCTTCGCCATGGCCGTGCTCGAAGGTCTGGCGCAGGGGATCGCGGTCGTCACGACGCGGGTCGGCGCCCATGACGAGGTGCTCGAAGACGGCAGGACCTGCCTGCTGGTTGCGCCCGGCGACATCACCGGGCTGGCGCATGCGCTGGCCCGGCTCGTGGCCGATCCGGCGCTGCGGCACGAACTCGGCGCCGAAGGACAGGCGCTCTACCGGTCCCGGTTCCGGATCGAGGAATACGTCCAGGCACTCGAACGGCTGCATGTCCGGCTCCACCGAACCGCCGCCCTTGCAGAGGATCCCGCATGAACACTCCGCTGAAAATCGCCGGTTCGCAGTCGATCTCCTACGCGCGCGTCGAGGAGCCGCAAGACAGCCCGCAGGAAATCGGCTGGCCAGGGATCCTGCTGCTGCTGCGCCGGCAGATCCTGCGCGTGATCGGCGTCGCTGCCCTGGTCTGCCTGATCGCGCTGCCGGTCATACTTGCCCTGCCCCGGCTCTACTACGCAGAGACCCGAATGCTGCTGCGATCGACCCCGGTGCTCGACCTCGCCGCCGGAACGGATGTGCAGTTCGTGCCGGTCAATACCCCGGCCGAGATCGAGCGCATCCTGTCGCATCCGGTGACCGCCGAGGTCGTGCAGCGCTTTGCCCTGTCCGAGCGGGAGGAGTTCAACATCGCGCTCCGCCCCGAGGGTCTGACAGACTGGCTGCGCGAGATGGTCCACGCCGCGGCCGCGGTCATAGCTGGCCCGGTGGCAGGCATGCCGGAGGCGCCCCAAGTCGCCGACCGCGTCCATACGACCTTTCGCGAAGCGCTGACCGTGTCTCGCCAGGGCCCCACCGACGTGGTCACCATCGGCTTCACCTCGCGTGATCCCGACCTTGCGACCGCGCTCCCCGCCGCCCTGGCCGATACCTATCAGCGGCAGAGCCAGGAGACCTGGCGTTCGGATCTGCAGGCCGGCTCCGCCTGGCTCGACGCACGCATCGATGCCGAGCAGACCCGGCTGGTCGAGAGCCGCGCCGCCCTGAACCGCTCACTGGAAAGCCTCGGCGCCGCCAGCGGTGAAAGCCCCGACACGATCTCGGCCCAGACGGGGGTGCTGGAGGCGCGGCGAGGCAAGATCGCCGACGACCTCGCCGATCTGCGCTCGATCCGGCATTCGATCGAAGCCGCCCTCGCCGCGCCGGAACGGCCGGCAATCGACGAGCCCATGCGTCTCCAGGAGCTGCGGCGCGATTTGCGCCAGCAGCGGCGCGACCTCGATGAACTCGCGACCGTCTATGGCGAAAAGCATCCCGGTCTGACCGTCAACCAGAACCGCATCGCCATGATGGAGACGGATATCCGGCGCGAGCTCATGGCCTATGACGAAACGCTCGACCTGCGCCGAGAGGGCCTCGAGAACGAGCGCGCCGAACTGGACCGCGAGGCAGCGCGGCTCCGCGGCGAGCTGCGCGACATGCAGCGCCAGGCGCCCGAGCGCGAAAGGCTGATGGCGGCGCTCCAGGCGCAGGAGCTACGGCTCTCCGAACTGCGTTCGCGCCGCACCGCGCTGCAGTCGATGATCCCGGTCACGCCGACCCTGCTCGAAGTGCTGGTGCCGCCGGTGCCGCCGATCCACGCGCTCGGACCCAGCCGCCAGCTCTACCTCGCTGCCGCCGGCATCACCGGCCTGCTCTTGGGGCTGCTCGCGGCCGGTCTCGCCGAGTTGCGCGATCACGGGTTGCGCAGCTTCGCGCAGCTCCCGCATTTGCCGCGCCTGATCCCCGTGGGTCTCGTCCCGGCGGTCCGGCGGCGGCTGTTCCGCGGCGGCTGGCCCGCACGGCGCGGCGCAGCCGTGGCACCGGCCATCACCGCTCTGGAAGACGCGCTCTTTCTGGTCGAATGCGGCTGCAACGGGCGGCTGCCACCGGTCCTCGTGGTGGCAGAAGCACGGCAGGGCGACGCGGTGATCCCGGTCGCGCGGTGGGTCACGGATATCGTCTCGGCGCGCGGCGTGCCGGTCTGGCTGGTCGAATTCGACGGCACCGGAGCCGGACGGATGCGTGAACCGGTCAGCAGGAACGTCACTCGCGTCTCATGGCCCGCCACCTGCCTGCGGGGCCACGACGTCGCTGCGCGGCTCGGGGCCCTGGAGGGGCTGGCACGGGACGCGGGTGGTCTGGTGATCGTCGACGCGCCGCCGCTGCACCTGACGCGGAGCCTCGATCTGGTGCGCATCGCCGGCACGGTCCTCGTGGTGCTGCGCTGGGGCGCGACCCCGCAGCCACTGGTCGAACTGCTCGCCGGTCTTCTCGACAAGCTGGGCACAGTCCAGGCCTTCGGTTTGATCGTCGACGTCAATCCCGGGCGGCACCGGCTTTACGGCTTCAACGACCGGCTCTCCCTCCTGCGAAGGGGGTGGCACGCGAGGCGGCGGACAGCCTGATCTCTCGCGAGAGCTCGGGTCACGGAACGGCAGCTTTTTCTTTGGTCAGGGGGATTTGACATGGCCAGCAATGCAATCGTCACGGAAAACGCCCGCACCGACGGGCGGATGCCCCAAACCTACTGGGATGTTCCGCATTCCAGACAGATCGAGGGGTTCACCACCGACATCAGCGTCAACGCCGGATCCGCCGTCGATTTCAAGATCAACGTCAATGGCGGCGCGGGCAGCGACTACCGAGTCGAGATCTTCCGCCTCGGCTATTATGGCGGCGACGGCGCGCGGATGGTGGCCAGCTGGACCAACACCGAGGCGGTGGTCCAGCCCGGCGCCACCTTCGATCCGGTGCGCGGCACCGCCGATGCCGGAAACTGGAGCGTGACCGACAGCTGGACCACGCCCGTCGACGCGGTCTCGGGGGTCTACCTTGCCCGGCTGCAGCGCCTCGATGCCAACGGCAACCCGATCGCGGGCGCGGTCAACCAGATCCCCTTCATCCTGCGCGAGGACGACCGTCCCGCCGATATCGTGCTCCAGACCTCGGACACGACGTGGCAGGCCTATAATGGCTGGATCGGCAACAACGGTCAGGTCGGCGCGAATTTCTACGGCGACTCGAGCGGCACGATCAGCCACCCGGACATCGTGGGCGATCGCCAGGGCAACGCCGATCGCGCCTATGCGCTGAGCTACAACAGGCCCTTCGTCACCCGCGGCATCGAAGGGGTCGCGGGCGGGCCCGCCTCCGGGGCGCAGGACTACCTGTTCGGCGCCGACTACGCCGCGATCTACTGGCTCGAGCGCAACGGCTACGACGTGAGCTACATCGCCGGGGTCGACCCTGAACGGCTCGGTGCCGCGCATCTCGGCCAGTTCAAATCCTATCTGTCGGTGGGCCACGACGAATACTGGTCCGGCGGCCAGCGGGCCAATGTCGAGGCGGCGCGCGACGCCGGCACCCACCTGCTCTTCTGGGGCGGCAACGACGTCTACTGGAAGACCCGCTGGGAACCGAGCGGTGTCGACGGCGCGAATTACCGCACGCTGGTCAGCTACAAGGAGACCTGGACCAACACCAACCCTAGCGCCGGTCCGGCCGATTACCTCAACCTCGATCCGACCGATATCTGGACCGGCACCTGGCGGGACACGCGCTTCATCGGCAACCCGGCGGCGGGCACCACCACGCCCGAGAACGCCCTGACGGGCCAGCTCTTTCTGGCCGACGGGACGGGCCAGTTCGGCGGCGCGCTCGATGTTCCCGCCAGCATGGCGGGGCTGCGCCTTTGGCGTGACACGAGCGTCGCCGCGAATGGCGGCGCGACCGGGATCTCGCCGGGGCTGATCGGCTATGAATGGAACGTCTCGCCGCAGGACGCCAACCGGCCCGCCGGCCTGATCCACCTGTCGAGCACCGAGCTGGCCTGGGGCGAGTTCCTCGTCGATCAGGGCAACAGCTCGGCCCCCGGTACCGGGACGCACAACCTCTCGCTCTACCGCGCGGAAAGCGGCGCGCTGGTGTTCGGCGCCGGCACCGTGTTCTGGACTTGGGCGCTGAGCGACAAGCACGACAGCCAGCCCTACGGCGCCACGATCGCCAGCCCGACGCTGCAACAGTTCACCATCAACCTGTTCGCCGACATGGGCATACAGCCCGGCGCGGCGGATCCGGTGCTGCTTGCGCAGGGGCTCATCCGCGCCTCCGGCTCCACCGACACCGTGGCCGGCAGCGCGTTGCTCGACCAGCTGCCCACCTCGCTCCCGGCGTTCCAGCCGGTCACGATCACCGGCCGCGCGACCGATGATGACGGCAATCCGCAGACCCAGGACGGCCGCATCGCCCTGGTCGAGGTCTCGCTCGACGGCGGCACGACATGGCAGGCGGCCAATGGCACCACGAGTTGGAGCTACAGCTGGCTGCCCACGGTCGAGGCCACCTACGACATCCGCGTGCGCGCCATCGACGACAGCCTCAACCTGCCCTCGCTCGCCACGCTCGACCGCTGGCTCGTCGAGGTCACCGCCCCCACGACCCCGGGATCTCTCAACCTGTTCAGCCCGTGGAAGTCCTTTAGCGGCACCCTCTACCAGACCTCCCAGGCGCTGCAGCTCGGCACCCAGTTCTCGGCGACCTCGGGCGGCCAGATCACCGAGCTGCGCTACTTCCGGGCCGAGGCGGATTCGGGCGACACCGACGTCCGGGCCGGGCGGCTCTGGCGTGCCGATGGGACGCTGCTGGGGACGGTGGAGTTCACCTCCACCCCCGGCCAGAGCGGCTGGCAGACCGCCGCCCTGAACGCCCCCGTCCAGGTCTCGGCCGGGGCAAGCTACATCGTCACCTACGAGACCCTAGATGCCTATGTCTCGTCGCATGGCTTCTTCGACAGCGTCTACCGGGAGCCTTACGGCGTGCTGCAGGCACCGGCCCAGACCGGCGGCGTCTTCGCGACCGGCGCCGGGGCGATCCTGCCCACCCAGAGCTATCGCAGTTCGAACTACTGGGTCGACGTGACCTTCGCCCCCTCGACCTCCGGCAACGCGGCCCCGACCATCACCTCTCCCGCCAACTTCGCGATCAGCGAGAACACGGGGCGCGTGGGCATCATTACCGCACAAGATCCCGACGCGGACCTGATCGCCTTTGCCATCACCGGGGGCGCCGACGCGGCGCGGTTCAGCATCGACGGCAAGACCGGCGCGCTGAACTTCGTCTGGGCGCCAGATTACGAGGCGCCCGGCGACGCTGACCGCAACAACGTCTACGAGCTGAGGGTCAGCGCCAATAACGGCAAGGCCGCCCCGGTGACCAAGGCGCTGACCGTGACGGTCGGCGACGTCGCGGACGAAACCAGCAAGACGATCTCGACCCTGTTCGGCCCGAGCCACACCCCGGCCCGCATCGTCACCGACGATCCGACCGATTACGAGCTGGGCACCCGCTTCACCGCGCGCTCCGCGGCCGAGGTCACGAGCCTGCGCTACTGGCGCGGCGCGGCGGATGCCTCGGACACGGATGTCCGCGTGCTGAACCTGTGGGACGCGAACGGCAACAAGCTGGCCTCGGCCACGGTGACCTCGGCGCCCGACCAGATCGGCTGGCAGGTCGCCGCGCTGGATACCCCGGTGCAGATCGCGGCGGGGGCGCGCTTTACCGTCTCCTACGGCACGACCCAGAACTACGCCATGAGCCAGAACTACTTCGCCACGCCCCAGACCGGCCCGGACGGGCTGATGACCTCCGCGGGCAGCGGCGTCTTCTCGGCCGGTGGCACCGGCGCCTTCCCGACGCAGACCTATTTCAACTCGAACTACTGGGTCGATGCGAGCCTGCGGGCCACCGGGACCACCAATGCCGCGCCGAGTTTCACCATGCCGGGAACGGCGTTCTCCTCGCCCGAAAACCAGACTCGCGTGACTACCATCACCGCGCGGGACCCCGACGGCGACAGCTTCATCTTCTCGATCGCGGGCGGCGACGACGCGGCCGCCTTCCGCATCGACCAGGCGAGCGGGGCCCTGTCTTTCCGAACCGCCCCGGATTACGAGCAGCCGGGCGACGCCAATCGGGACAACGTCTACAATCTCGTGCTCGCCGTCTCCGACGGCATCAACCCCGCGACCCAGAAGGCGATCACCGTCGCGGTGAGCGACGTGGAACCGGAAACCACGACCACGCAATGGAGCCTCTTCGGCAGCGCCGACCGCCCGGCCTTGATCAAGACGTCCGATCCCACCGATTACGAGCTGGGCGTGAAGTTCCGGGCCGAGGCCGCGGGCAGCGTCACCGCGCTGCGCTATTGGCGCGGGGCCGAGGACGCGTCCGACACCGATATCCGCACGCTCAACCTGTGGAGCGGCGACGGCGTCAAGCTCGCGAGCAAGACGGTGACCTCGGCCCCGGGAGAGGTCGGTTGGCAGGTCGCGGTACTCGACGCGGCGATCAACATCGACCCGGCACGGACCTACGTGGCCTCCTATGGTACCACGCAGAACTATGCCTTCAGCAGCGGCTTCTTCGCTTCGGAATGGGTGGGACCGGGCGGCCATCTGAGCGCCCCCAGCGGTCCGGCGTCGAACGGCAACGGCGTGTTCTCGGCCGGGTCGACCGGGTTCTTCCCCGAACAGACCTACCAATCCTCGAACTACTGGGTCGACGTGATCATGGCGCCGGTCACGACCACCGCCGACGTGTTCGCCTGATCCGGGCGGCATGAAGTTCCGGTGGCCGGCCCCAAGCTAAGGGGTTCGACCGCCGCAGCCCCTAGGGGGACGGGCAAGGGCCGGGCATCTGCCCGGCCCTTCGCTATAGGGCATCCACGAATCTCAAGCGCTCGGTTGAGCGGAGAGCACCAGAAGAAGCTTGGCGAAGGCGTGACGGAGAACTGACGGGCAAATCCGGCCTCGGCCCGTCGATGTGCCGTGCGGATCGCATCCAACTCCTAGTCATGGGATGCGATCTGGTGCCGGTGAAGGGACTCGAACCCTTACGCCTTGTGGGCGGCGGATTTTGAATCCGCTGCGTCTACCATTCCGCCACACCGGCACGCCCGACCCGCATAGACCGGCCCCGCGATCCCGTCAACGCGGCTCAGAGCCGGTCGGTGGCGAAGGTGTCGCAGGCGGCCACGCTGCCACGTTCATAGCCTGTGGCGAACCAGCGCTGACGCTGTTCGGACGAGCCATGGGTGAAGCTGTCGGGGCGCACGGTGCGGCTGGCCTCGCGCTGCAGCGTGTCGTCACCGATCCGCGCGGCGGCGTTCATCGCCTCCTCGATGTCGCCGGGTTCGAGCGAGCCGAACATCGCCTCGGCGCGGCGCGCCCAGATGCCGGAGAAGCAGTCGGCCTGAAGCTCGATCCGGACCGACAGCGCGTTGGACGTCGCCTCGTCGCTGCGCTGGCGCACCGCGTTGACCTCGTCCAGCACGCCCAGTTCGTTCTGCACGTGATGCGCGACCTCATGCGCCACGACATAGGCGGCGGCGAAGTCGCCGCGCGCGCCGAGCTGACGCTCGAGCGTGGTGAAGAAGCCGGTATCGAGGAAGATGCGCTCCTCGGGCGGGCAATAGAACGGGCCCGTCGCCGCCGAGGCGCCGCCGCAGGCCGATTGCGTCGCGCCCTTGAACAGCACCAGCTCGGCGGGGTCGTAGGTGGCGTCGAGCTCGCTTTGGAAGATGTCGGCCCAGATCTCCTCGGTGTCGGCGAGGGTGACCGAGACGAACTGCGCCGCCTCGTCGTCTGCGGCGGTGATCTCTCCGCCGCCGCCGGTCTGCATCTGCCCCTCGTCGAGCAGGGGCGTCAGATCGACGCCGAGGAAGTAGCCGACCACGACGATCGCCAGCAGGCCGAAGCCGCCGGCGCCGCCCACTGCCACGCCGCGTCGGCCCGAGACGCGCCCACCCATGCGGCGTCTGTCGATGATGTTGCCGCTTCCACGGCGTCCGCGCCATTTCACGAGACCGTTCTCCCTTGAGACCCTGTGCGAGGTTGACCCCGGCGCGGGGCCGTGGTCCTGACAGGGTGACGTTTCACGAGCGATCCGGGTTCCATGCTGCGCCGCATCTATGACAAGACGATCTCGCTGGCGGCCCACCGCCATGCGCTTCCCGCGCTGGGCGCGGTGAGCTTTGCCGAATCCTCGGTCTTTCCAATCCCGCCAGACGCGCTGATGATCCCGATGATTGTCGCCCGACCTCGCCGGGCCTGGATCATCGCGCTGGTCTGCACGCTGGCTTCGGTGGCGGGCGCGCTTCTGGGCTACTGGATCGGTGCGGCTCTGTTCGACAGCCTCGGGCAATGGGTGCTCGATCTCTACGGCAAGGCCGAGAAGTTCGACGAGTTTCGGGTGCGCTACAACGACTGGGGCGCCTGGGCGGTGCTGATCGCAGGCGTCACGCCCTTTCCCTTCAAGGTGATCACCATCGCCTCGGGCGTCACCGGCCTGTCGCTGCCGGTGTTCATCCTCTCCTCGATCATCGCCCGCGCCGCGCGCTTCTTCCTCGTCGCGGCGATCCTGCGGGTGTTCGGCGACGTGGCGCGCGACTTCATCGAGCGGCGGCTGGGGCTGGTCTTCACCGTCTTCTGCGCCATGCTCTTCGCCGGTTTCTACGCGACGAGGTATCTGTGAGCCGCCAACTGACCATCCTGCTCGCCACGCTCGGCTCCGCCGCGCTTCTGGGCGGGGCCTTCATCTTCCAGGCGCTGGGCTACCCCCCCTGCGCGATGTGCATCTGGCAGCGCTGGCCGCACGGCATCGCCATCGCGATCGGCATCATCGCCATGATGCTGCCCGGGCGCGTACTGCCGCTGCTGGGCGCGCTGGCCGCCACCACCACCGCCGCGATCGGGGTCTTTCACACCGGCGTCGAGCGCGACTGGTGGGAGGGTCCGTCGAGCTGCACCGGCAGCGGCCCCTCGCTGGGCTCGCTCTCGGGCGGCGACCTGCTGGCCACCGACGGGCCGCGACTGGTGATGTGCGACGTGGTGAGCTGGGAGATGCTGGGCCTGTCGATGGCGAGCTGGAACGCGCTGTTCTCGCTGGTCCTAGTGGCGCTCTGGGTCTCGGCGCTGCGGCGCAGCTGACGGTTCCCCCGAGGACACCCCTTGTCCGGGCGCGCAAGCCCGCGCATGATCCGCGCCATGACTGATTGCATCCTGATCGGCGCCCCGGTGGATTGCGGCAAGCGCCGCCGCGGCTGTCTCATGGGCCCCGATGCCTATCGCACCGCCGGGCTGGCCGAAACGCTGGCGGCACTGGGCCATGGCGTCACCGACATCGGCAACGTCGCCCCCGACCAAGTCGAGGTGGCGCCGCCGCGCAACGGCGCGGTGCACGAACTGGCGCTCAATGTCGGCTGGACCGCGGCGCTGATGCGCGCCGCGCGCGAGCAGGCGCCCAACGGCTTTCCGATCTTCATGGGCGGCGACCATGCTCTGTCGCTCGGCTCGGTGGCGGGCATGGCCGCACATGCCGAGACCGTCGGCCGCCCGCTCTTTGTGCTGTGGCTCGACGCGCATAGCGACTTCCACACCCCCGACACCACCACCACCGGCAACCTGCACGGCACGCCGCTGGGCTATGTCACCGGGCGCGAGGGCTTCGACGCCTTCCCCGCCCTGCCCGCCACCGTTCCCGTCAGCCAGGTCGGCATGATCGGCCTGCGCAGCGTCGACCCCGAGGAGCGCGCCGCGCTCGAGGATGGCGACGCCACGCTGGTGGACATGCGGATGATCGACGAGGTCGGCATCGCCCGCCCCCTGTCTGAGTTCCTCGAGCGGGTCGAGGCCGCGAACGGCATTCTGCATGTCTCGCTCGACGTCGATTTCCTCGACCCGATGGTGGCCCCGGCTGTCGGCACCACCGTGCCGGGCGGCGCCACCGTGCGTGAGGCCCACCTGGCGATGGAAATGCTGTCGGATTCGGGCCTCGTCGCTTCGCTCGACCTGGTCGAACTCAACCCCTCGCTCGACGAGCGCGGCCGCACTGCGGCGCTGATGGTGGAACTCACCGCCTCTCTGATGGGCCGGCGCGTGTTCGACCGCCCCACTCCGCGCGGCGTCTGAGACCAAGGCGGGTTCCGCGCCCTCAGTGGTAGTGGAACTCGCCGGTCACGTTGCGCCATTCGCCCGGCGCGATCAGCTTGCGATGGGTGAAGCGCACCGAGTGCAGCGGTCCCTCGATCTCGTCCTGCCAGAACTCGATGAACCCGAACAACTTGGGGTGGTCCGGCGCGAGGTCGTATTCCTGCCAGACGAAGCTGTTGAGCACGTGCCGGTAGTCCGGCATGCGGTAGAACAACTCGGCTGTGGTCAGGCCATATCCCTTCAGCATCAGCTCGGTTTCGGTGGCGTTTCGCGACATTCAGGCCTCCTTGCGTGACCCGCGGGCTTGACCCCGCCCCACGATTCCAGCATGAAGCCCCAAAAAGTCAATTATCCCAAATTGTTAGCCACTTGCCTTGCTGGCTGCCAAAGGACCGGCCCATCCTCTGTTGCGCCCCATATGGCGCGGGTGCTATAGCTTCGGCTCACAAGATATAGCAGTCACAAGACAGCAGGCCTCCCCCCGTGAGCGACATTCCCGACACACCCGAGACCGACGATTCCACGCCCGAGCGCCCCGTGCCCTCCGGCCCCACGGTCTCCATCGTCGAGGAGATGAAGACCTCCTACCTCGATTACGCGATGAGCGTGATCGTCAGCCGCGCGATCCCGGATCTGCGCGACGGGCTCAAGCCCGTGCATCGGCGCATCCTCTATGCCATGCACGAGACCGGCAACAGCCACGACAAGCCGTACCGCAAGTCGGCCCGCCCCGTGGGCGACGTGATGGGCAAGTATCACCCGCATGGCGATAGCGCGATCTACGACGCGCTGGTGCGGATGGCGCAGGACTTCTCGATGTCGCTGCCGCTGCTCGATGGCCAGGGCAACTTCGGCTCGATGGACGGCGATAACGCGGCGGCCATGCGCTACACCGAAGTCCGGATGGACAAGCCGGCGGCGTTCCTGCTGTCGGACATCGACAAGGACACGGTCGACTTTCAGGACAACTACGACGGCAAGGACCGCGAGCCGACCGTCCTGCCGGCGCGCTTCCCGAACATGCTGGTCAACGGCGCGGGCGGCATCGCTGTCGGCATGGCGACCAACATCCCGCCGCACAATCTCGGCGAAGTGGTCGACGCCTGCCTCGCGCTGATCGACGATCCGGACATGTCCTCCGAAGGGCTGATGGAGATCGTCCCCGGCCCCGACTTCCCAACCGGCGGCCTGATGCTCGGCCGCTCCGGCGCGCGCAAGGCCTATCTCGAAGGCCGCGGCTCGGTGATCATCCGTTCCAAGACCCATGTCGAGGAGCTGCGCAAGGACCGCTACGCCATCGTCGTGGACGAGATCCCCTACCAGGTGAACAAGGCGTCGATGATCGACCGGATCGCCGAGGCCGCGCGCGACAAGCGGATCGAGGGCATCGCCCACGTCCAGGACGAAAGCGACCGTAACGGCGTGCGCGTCGTCGTCGAGCTCAAGCGCGACGCGACCCCCGACGTGGTGCTGAACCAGCTGTTCCGCTTCACGCCGATGCAGACCTCGTTCGGCTGCAACATGCTCGCGCTCAATGGCGGCCGTCCCGAGACGCTGACCCTGCGCGGCTTCCTCACCGCCTTCCTCGACTTCCGCGAGGACGCGATCGCCCGGCGCACGGCCTACCTGCTGCGCAAGGCGCGCGAGCGCAGCCACATCCTGTGCGGCCTCGCGGTCGCGGTGTCGAACGTCGACGAGGTCGTGGCCACGATCCGCTCCTCGGCCGACGCGGCGGATGCGCGCGAGAAGCTGATGACGCGCAACTGGCCGGCGCATGAGATCATCGAATACATCAAGCTGATCGACGACCCGCTCCACCCGGTGAACGAGGACGGCACCTACAACCTCTCCGAGGCGCAGGCCCGCGCGATCCTGGAGTTGCGGCTCCAGCGCCTGACCCAGATCGGCGTGCAGGAGGTGACGGACGAGCTGCAGGAGCTGGCCGAGAAGATCCGCGACTATCTCGACATCCTGTCGTCGCGCGAACGTATCCTGACAATCATCCGCGAGGAGCTGCGCGAGGTGCGCGATCTCTTCGCCGTGCCGCGCCGCACCGAGATCGTCGACTGGGCCGGCGACATGGAGGACGAGGACCTCATCGAGCGCGAGGACATGGTCGTCACCGTGACCCAGGGCGGCTACATCAAGCGTACGCCGCTTGCCGAGTTCCGCTCCCAGCGGCGCGGCGGCAAGGGCCTGGGCTCGATGCAGACCAAGGAAGACGACGTCGTCACCTCGCTCTTCGTGGCGAACACGCATGACCAGATGCTGTTCTTCACCACCGAGGGCATGGTCTACAAGCTCAAGTGCTGGAGACTGCCGCTGGGCGGGCGCACCGCGCGCGGCAAGGCGATCGTCAACATCCTGCCGATCCCGACCGGCGTCTCGATCGCCGCGATCATGCCCGTCGACCGCCCCGAGGAGGAATGGTCCGACCTGCAGATCGTCTTCGCGACCTCCGCGGGCGACGTGCGCCGCAACGCGCTGTCCGACTTCACCAACGTCATGCGCAACGGCAAGATCGCGATGAAGCTTCCCGAGGGCGTGAGCCTCGTGAACGCGCGCATCGCCTCCGAGGATGACGACGTGATGCTGGTCACCGACTCGGGCCGGGCGATCCGCTTCCGCACCACCGACGTGCGGGTGTTCCAGGGCCGCTCCTCGACCGGCGTGCGCGGCATCCGGCTCGCGGATGACGACCACGTGGTGTCGATGGCAGTGATCCCCCATTTCGAGGCCGAGGCTTCGGAGCGGGTCGCCTATCTCAAAATGCGCCGCGCCATGGCCGGACTCGCCGATGATGCCGAGGCCGAGGATGACGACGAAGGCGTGGTCGCAGGCGCGCTCAGCCCGGAGCGCTACGCCGAGATGTCGGCCTCCGAGACGCTGATCCTGACCATTTCGGCGCGCGGCACCGGCAAACTCAGCTCGAGCCACGACTATCCGGTGCGCGGGCGCGGCGGCATGGGCGTCAACGCCACCGACAAGACGATGCGCGGCGGCCCGATCGTCTCGGCCTTCCCGGTCGAGACCGGCGACCAGATCATGCTGGTCACCTCCGCCGGCCAGTCGATCCGGGTGCCGGTGGACGGCATCTCCTTCCGCTCCCGCTCGGCGGGCGGCGTGAAGGTGTTCGACACCGGCCGCGGCGAAGAGGTCGTCTCGGTCGCGCGGATCGCCGATCAGGGCGACGCGGTCGAGGCGGTCACGCCCGAGGAATGACAGATCGCCCCGTCCGGTCCGCTGGACGGGGCTTTTCTTTGCCCGCGCGCCCGCCTATCTGGGCGCCATGACAGAACCCCTTCATATCGTCGGCGGCGGCATGGCCGGCTCCGAAGCCGCCTGGCAGGCCGCGAATGCCGGCATCCCCGTCATCCTGCACGAGATGCGCCCCAAGGTGGCCACCTTCGCGCACCGCACCGGCGACCTCGCCGAGATGGTCTGCTCCAACTCGTTCCGTTCGGATGACGACGAGCAGAACGCGGTGGGCCTGCTCCATTGGGAGATGCGGGCCGCGAACGGCCTGATCATGCAGACCGCCGACCGTCACCGCCTGCCCGCCGGCGGCGCGCTGGCAGTCGACCGGGACCCCTTCGCCGCCGATGTGACGGCGCAGCTCAAGGCGCATCCGAACGTCTCCGTCAGCTACGAGGAAGTGACCGAGCTGCCCGAGACGGGGAACTGGATCTTCGCCACCGGCCCGCTGACCTCTCCGGCGTTGGCCGAGGCGATTTCCGCGGTCACCGGCACCGGCGCGCTGGCCTTCTTCGACGCGATCGCGCCGATCGTCTATGCCGACAGCATCGACATGTCGAAGGCGTGGCTTCAGTCGCGCTACGACAAGGGCGAGACCGAAGAAGAGCGGACCGCCTACATCAACTGCCCGATGACCAAGGACCAGCACGAGGCCTTCATCGACGCGCTGCTCGCCGCCGACAAGGCCGAGTTCCACGAGGGTGAGACGGCGGGCTATTTCGACGGCTGCCTGCCGATCGAGGTGATGGCCGAGCGCGGGCGCGAGACGCTGCGCCACGGGCCGATGAAACCGGTCGGCCTGACCAACCCGCACGACCCCCAGACCAAGCCCTACGCCGTGGTGCAGCTGCGCCGCGACAACAAGCTCGGCACGCTCTACAACATCGTCGGCTTCCAGACGAAGATGAAGTATGGCGCGCAAACCGATGTTTTCAGAATGATTCCCGGCCTTGAGAATGCACGTTTCGCTCGGCTTGGCGGGATTCACCGCAACACCTTCCTCAACAGCCCTACGCTGCTCGACGAGCAGATGCGGCTGAAGGCACGGCCCAACATCAGGTTCGCGGGCCAAGTCACCGGCGTCGAAGGCTATGTCGAAAGCGCGGCCATGGGTCTGTTGGCGGGCCGTCTCGCCGCCGCGGAGATCCTCGGGGACTCGGTGCCTGCCGTGCCACAGACCACAGCGATGGGCGCGCTCGTCACCCACATCACCGGTGGCGCCGAGGCCAAGACCTTCCAGCCGATGAACGTCAATTTCGGTCTGTTCCCGCCGCTCGACGGCGTGCGCGGCGGGCGGCGCGGCCGCAAGGATCGCTACAAGGGCTATACCGACCGCGCCAAGGAGGATTGGCAGGCCTGGCTCGACGGGCAGAAGACGGCCACCGCCTGAGCCCTTGCCGCGCGGCCCCGGGGACCACATCTCGGGGGCAGACAACGAATGGACGACCGATGCTCTATATTCTCGCGCTGCTGCTGCCGCCCGTCGCCATCATGCTCACCGGCCGGGTTATCCTCGGCATGGTGGTGCTGGTGATCTGGTTCCCCGCCATCCTGATCTCGGGCGGTCTCGGCCATCCGATCTTCATCCTGCTGGCCTGGCTGATCATTCATCAGAGCGCGGTCAAGCGCGGCTGAATGCGCGTCACCCGTTTCGCGCCGTCGCCCACCGGGCCACTGCATCTGGGCCACGCCTTCTCGGCGCTGACCGCCCAGGCGCGGGCCGATGGGGGCAGGTTCCTGCTGCGGATCGAGGATATCGACCGCCAGCGGTCCAAGCCGGAATGGGAACGGCGCATCTATGACGACCTGCGCTGGCTCGGCCTCGACTGGCCCGAGCCGGTGATGCGTCAATCCGAGAGACTGCCGGCCTACCGCGCGGCGCTCGACCGGCTCTGGGCCGCCGGATTGCTCTATCCCTGCCACTGCAACCGTCGCGACATCCTTGAGGCTGCGAATTCGCCGCAGGAAGGCGGGCCCCGTTTCGGCCCCGATGGCATGATCTACCCGGGGACCTGCCGGGGCCGCGCGCGCGGCGGTCCC
Organism: Limimaricola variabilis; assembly: GCF_014195545.1. Lineage (GTDB taxonomy): Bacteria > Pseudomonadota > Alphaproteobacteria > Rhodobacterales > Rhodobacteraceae > Limimaricola > Limimaricola variabilis. The sequence goes on from NZ_JACIBX010000001.1 coordinate 423,813, forward strand.
CTGCCTGCCGACCTGCCGCTACGGCTCGACCTTGCCAAGGCGATCGAGCAGATCGACGGACCACTGAGATGGAATGAGACCGGCGAAGCACCGGGTCCGCGCGAAATCGCGCCCGAGACGCTGATCGACAGCGTCGGCGACCCGGTGCTGGCCCGGCGCGAGATGGGCACCTCCTACCACCTCGCCGTGGTGATCGACGACGCGGCGCAGGGCGTCACCGAAGCGGTGCGCGGTCGCGACCTGCAGGAGGCAACGCCGCTGCACGTTCTGCTGCAACGGCTGCTCGGCCTGCCAGTGCCGGACTACCATCATCACCGGCTGATCCGTGACGAAACGGGGCGCCGCCTCGCCAAGCGCGACGATGCGCGCGCCATCGGCCTCTACCGGGCCGACGGCGCGACGCCCGCCGATATTCGCCGGATGGTCGGCCTCACATAGGGCTGGCGATCTCGACCTCGTCGCCGTTCTGGACGGCGGAATAGAAGCAGTTGCGCCGCCCGGTGTGGCAGGCCGGACCGGATTGCTCGACCTGCAGGAGCAGGCAATCGCGGTCGCAATCGACGCGCATCTCGACCAATTTCTGCTGATTGCCCGAGGTCGCGCCCTTCTCCCAGAACTCCTGACGCGAGCGCGACCAGTAGGTCACCTTGCCGCTGGCGAGCGTCTTTTCGATCGAGGCCGCGTTCATCCAGGCCATCATCAGCACTTCGCCGGTTGCGGCCTCCTGCGCGATGGCGGGGATCAACCCGTTGGCGTCGTAGCGGAGCGTCTTGGGGTCGAACATCGGCACAAACCTTTTGCATCCCGGGGCGTCGTGCCTATCTAGAGGGACGATGGAAGAGAGGCAAACATGACCGAGCGCGCCAGCGGCGAGACCGACCTGATCAAGCTCTATTCGCAGCGTATCTTGGCGCTCACCACCGAGATGCCGCTGACCGAACGGCTGGCCGCGCCCGACGCCACGGTGCGCCGTCGCGCGCCGCTCTGCGGCTCGACGGTTACGGTGGACGTGACGGTCGATGACGGCCGGGTGACCGGCTATGGGCAGGACGTGAAGGCCTGCGTGCTGGGTCAAGCGGCGGCTTCGATCGTCGGCGGCGCGGTGATCGGCCGCGACCATGCCGAGCTGAGCCGGGCCCGCGACCAGCTGCGCGCCATGCTGACCGAGGACGGGCCAGTGCCGGACGCGCCCTTCGAGGAGTTCGAGGTGCTTCAGGCCGCTCGGGAATACCGCAACCGCCATGCCTCGATCCTTCTCGCTATCGAGGCCGCCACCCAAGCACTCGAAGAGGCACGAGCGCGACAGAGCGCGAGCGCCTGATCAGAAAAAACCGCCGCGCATCCCGGGGGATGGCGGCGGCGCAGGCGGGATCCTTCAGGCTCCGGTGTCGCGTCGGAGCGAGGCTCCGAGTGGCGGACGGGCGATCCGCCAATGACGCCTTGCGGGACCGGGGCGCGTGACGACCGGGAATGGATCCGGGCAGATCAGATCAGGCCGGGCAGCCACAATCCGACGAACAACAGGATCATGAGAGAGGCTGCGCCCAGCGCGTCGGCCACGAGCGTGTCGCGGGAACGATCCACGACCAGTTTGATTTCGCGTGCCATAACCTCGTCTCCTCTCTGCTCCTGTTGCCACTTTGTTCTCATCGGGGCGGCGTTCTGTAAAGAACTTTATGAGAACACTTTGCGCGATTTTATATAAGATACTGAAATTAAATAGAACTTTTTCAGCCGACCGAGATCAGGCGGATCGCCCGGTCCTGTTCCATCAGCCACAGGAGAACACGCGCGGCGCGTCCCCGTTCTCCTTCGAGCCCGGGATCAATGGTCAGAAGCGTGCGCGCGTCGCTTTGCGCCAGAGCCATCAGCCCGGCGTGACGTTCCAGATCGGCGATGCGGAATCGCGGCAGGCCGGACTGGGCGGTGCCGATCACGTCACCCGCCCCTCGCATCGACAGATCCTCCTCCGAGATCCGGAACCCGTCCTCGGTCTCGCGCATGATCCCGAGCCGCCGTCGCGCGGTCTCACCCAGCGGCGGCTGGTACATCAGCAGGCAGGTCGATTTGGCGCTGCCGCGCCCGACCCGGCCCCGCAGCTGGTGTAGCTGCGCCAGCCCGAAATTCTCGGCCCTCTCGATCACCATGATCGAGGCGGCGGGCACATTGACCCCGACCTCGATGACGGTGGTGGCCACCAGCACCTTGGTCTCGCCTGCGACGAAGCGCGCCATCGCCGCGTCCTTCTCGGCCGGCGGCAGCTGGCCGTGAACCAGACCAACCACGCCTTCGCCCAGCGCGGCGCGCAGGCGCTTGAACCGCTCCTCGGCGGCGGTCATGTCGGAGACCTCGCTCTCCTCCACCAGCGGGCAGACCCAGTAGGCCTGCCGCCCCTCGGCGATGGCGGCGCGCAGCTTGTCGACCACCTCGTCCAGACGTTCGTTCGAGACGAGCGCGGTGGTGACGGGCGAACGGCCGGGCGGCTTCTCGTCGAGCACGCTCACATCCATGTCGCCATACTGCGTGAGCGCGAGGCTGCGCGGGATCGGGGTGGCGGTCATCACCAGCACGTCGACGCCGCGCCCCTTGGCGCCAAGCTCCATCCGCTGTGCCACGCCGAAGCGATGCTGCTCGTCGATCACGGCGAGACGGAGATCGTGGAACTCCACGTCCTTCTGGAACACGGCATGGGTGCCGACGAGAATCTGGATGCGGCCCTCGGCCAGCGCTTCGAGCTTGCGGCGCCGCTCGGCCCCCTTGTCGCGCCCGGTGAGCAGCTCGATCACCACCCCTGCGCTCTCGGCCAGCGGCTTGAGACCATCGAGATGCTGACGAGCGAGGATCTCGGTGGGGGCCATCATCACCCCCTGCCCGCCCGCTTCCACGGCGATGAGCAGCGCCATCAGCGCGACCAGAGTCTTGCCCGAGCCGACATCGCCTTGCAGCAGCCGGTTCATCCGGCTCTCCGCGGCCATGTCGCGGGCGATCTCGTCCACGGCGCGGGCCTGCGCCCCGGTGGGCGCATAGGGCAGCGCGGCGAGCACGCGGCGGCGGTGACGCTTGTCGCCGACGCTGGGCCGCCCCGGGGCCCGGCGTGCTGTGGCGCGGGCGAGCGCGAGGGTGATCTGGTGTGCCAGCAACTCGTCATAGGCGAGGCGCAGCCGCGCCGGGTGGGTGGAGGACAGATCGCCGATGCCTTGCGGGGCATGCGCGACGCTGAGCGCTTCGCGCCAGGAGGGCCAGCCCTCGCGCTTGAGCAGGCCCGGGTCGATCCACTCCGCCGGATCGGGGGCGAGATCGAGAGCGGAACGCGCGGCGCGAGCCATCTGCTTTTGCGTGATCCCGTTGGAGAGCGGGTAGACCGGCTCGAAGGCGAGGATCTCGTCTTCCTTCTCGATCGGCAGAACATGATCGGGATGCACCATCTGCGCCAGCCCGTCGAACAGCTCGACCTTGCCCGAGACGATGCGCCTCTCGCCGATGGGCAGCAGCTTGGGAACGTAATCGCCCCGGGCATGGAAGAAGACGAGCTGGAACGCGGTCTCGGCATCCTCGACCGTGACCCGCCAAGGCTTTCCCTTGGCGGGCGCCGGGTGATGGCGCACCACCTCGACCTCGACCGTCACCACGGCGGGCGGCACGACGTCCCGGATCGACCGCTTGCGGGCGCGGTCGATCCCCGAATGTGGCAGAGTCAGCAGCAGGTCGCGCGGCCGCGCCAGCCCCGCCGCCTCGAAGGCGGCGACGCTCTTGGGCCCGATCCCCTTGAGCTTCTGCAGATCCCCGAACAGCGGAAACAGGATCTCGGGACGGCCCTTGGCGCTCATGCGTCGCCGATCAGCGCGAGCCAGCCGTCCTCGTCCAGAACCTCGACCCCCAGTGCCTCGGCCTTGGCGGCCTTGGAGCCCGCGCCGGGCCCGGCGACGAGCAGGTCGGTCTTGCCGGAGACCGAGCCCGCCACCTTGGCGCCGAGCTGTTCGGCCCGCGCCTTGGCCTCGGCACGGGTCATCCGCTCGAGCGTGCCGGTGAAGACCACAATCTTGCCGGCGACAGGACTGCCCTCGGCGCGGGGCTTTTCGGCGGGCTGGATATCGAGATGCGCGACCAGCCGGTCGACCGAGCCGCGCTCCCCCTCCTGGCTCATCGCGGTGACGAGGCTCACCGCGACGGTGAAGCCGATGCCGTCGATGCCGGTGATCTCGGCCCAGTGCGGGCTCTCGGGCAGCGCGGCCTTGCGGGCCTTGTCGTCCTCGGCCTGCGCGGCCGGCTCGCTCGCGGCGGCGTCGATGGCGGCGATCAGCGCTTCCCATGTCCCGAAATGCCGGGCCAGCACCTGCGCCGCGACCTCGCCGACATGCGGAATGCCGAGGCCGAACAGCATCCGCGCCAGCGGCACGCGGCGCGCGGCGTCGATCGCGTCGAAGAGCGCGTTGGCCGACTTCTCGCCCCAGCCCTCGCGGTTCTTGAGCTGCTGCATGCCGGTGCCGAAGCGCTCGCGCAGGGTGAAGATGTCGGCCGGCTCGCGGATCCAGCCGTCCCGGTGGAACTGCTCGACCTGCTTGGCGCCCAGCCCGTCGATGTCGAAGGCGGCGCGGCTCACCAGATGGCGCAGCTTCTCGACCGCCTGGGCCGGGCAGATCAGCCCGCCGGTGCAGCGGCGGATCGCGTCGCCCTCCTCGCGCGGGGCGGCAGAGCCGCATTCGGGGCAGTGATCGGGAAAGACATAGGGCACGCTGTCCTTGGGACGGCGCGCCAGATCGACATCGGCGATCTTGGGGATCACGTCGCCGGCGCGGTAGACCTGAACCCGGTCGCCCTCGCGGATGTCGCGGCCCTCGCGGATCTCCATACCCCGGGAATCGCGTCCCCGGATGTAGTCCTCATTGTGCAGCGTGGCGTTGGAGACGACCACGCCGCCGACGGTCACCGGCTTCAGCCGCGCCACCGGCGACAGCGCGCCGGTGCGCCCCACCTGGATCTCGATCTTCTCCAACGTGGTCCAGGCCAGTTCGGCCGGAAACTTGTGGGCCATCGCCCAGCGCGGCGTGGTCGAGCGCATGCCGAGCCGGCGCTGGAACGACAGGTCGTCGACCTTGTAGACCACGCCGTCGATGTCATAGCCCAGATCGGCACGCCTCGCCTCGATCTCGCGATAGGCGTCGAGCATCTTCTCGATGGTGTCGCAACGCCGGGTCAGCGGGTTGGTGCAGAAGCCCAGCGCCTGCAGCCGGGCGATGGCGTCGTATTGATGCGTGGCCAGCGGCGCCGACAGCTCGCCCCAGGCATAGGCGAAGAAGCGCAGCGGCCGGGACCGGGTGATCTCGGGGTCGAGCTGGCGCAGCGACCCGGCGGCGGCGTTGCGCGGGTTGGCGAAGGTCTTGGAGCCGCGCTCGGCATGACGGGCGTTGAGCGCCGCGAAGTCGGCGTGGCTCATATAGACCTCGCCGCGCACCTCCAGCACGTCGGGCGCGCCGTCGAGCGTCTCGGGAATGTCGTCGATGGTGCGGGCATTGGCGGTGACGTCCTCGCCCACGGCGCCGTCGCCGCGGGTCGCGGCGCGGACCAGCCGGCCCATCTCGTAGCGCAGAGACAGCGACAGCCCGTCGATCTTGGGCTCGGCGGTGAAATCGAGCGGCGCGTCCTCGGCCAGACCCAGGAACCTGCGGATCCGGGCCGCGAAATCGACCACCTCTTCGTCGGTGAAGGCGTTGGAGAGCGACAGCATCCGCACCGCGTGGGGCACCTTGCCGAACCCGTCGGCCGGGGCGGCGCCGACCTGATCGGAGGGGCTGTCCGCCCGCTTGAGCGACGGAAACCGGGCCTCGATCTCGGCGTTGCGGCGGCGCAGCGCGTCGTAATCCGCGTCGCTGATCCGCGGCGCATCCTCGGCGTGATAGGCGGTGTTCGCCGCCCCGATCTCGGCCGCGAGCCGTTCCAGCTCCTCCGCCGCCTGCGCCTCGGTGAGTGCCGCGACATCCGTCGCGCGCAGATCCTGTTCCGCCGTCAATGCCGTTCCCTCGGTCCTCGTCACGGGCCGATCCGCCCGCGCGGCCAACCTAGAAGCCCGGCGGGGGGGCGTCCAGAGAGCGGAGCGGCTCAGGCGCCGATGGCGAGCGGCGAGGCCGCGACGCTCGGCTCGGGATCGCGCAGCACGTAGCCCCGCCCCCAGACCGTCTCGATGTAATGCTCGCCGCCCGTGGCCTGCGCCAGCTTCTTGCGCAGCTTGCAGATGAACACGTCGATGATCTTCAGCTCCGGCTCGTCCATGCCGCCATAGAGGTGGTTGAGGAACATCTCCTTGGTCAGCGTGGTCCCCTTGCGCAAGCTCAGCAGCTCGAGCATCTGGTATTCCTTGCCGGTGAGATGCACCGTCTGGCCGCCCGCCTCCACCGTCTTGGCGTCGAGATTGACCGACACCGCGCCGGTGGTGATCACCGATTGCGCATGGCCCTTGGAACGCCGGATGATCGCGTGGATCCGCGCCACCAGCTCGTCGCGGTGGAACGGCTTGGTCAGGTAATCGTCGGCGCCAAAGCCGAAGCCCTTGAGCTTGCTCTCGGTGCCGTCATCGCCCGACAGGATCAGGATCGGCGTCTCGATCCGGTTGAGCCGGATCTGGCGCAGTACCTCGTGGCCGTTCATGTCCGGCAGGTGCAGGTCCAGCAGGATCAGGTCATAGTCGTAGAGCTTCGCCAGATCGATGCCCTCCTCCCCCATGTCGGTGGCATAGACGTTGAGATTGGCATGGGTCAGCATCAACTCGATGCTCTTCGACGTGGTCGGGTCATCCTCCACCAGCAAGACGCGCATTCCATCCCCTCCATGTGCCGGGTCCGCTATCGAGGCGAGTAAGCCAGCGGACGGTTAATTCACCGTTACCGTTCACCCAGCATGGCATTACACGTTATGGTTGTCTATACTTCTGGATAGAGATCGCCCGCAGCCCCTTGCAGCCGTGCCGCGCGGCCAGCCGCTCCCAACTCGCGAGCTCTTCCTCCGACAGCCCGTAATCCGCGATCGCACGCTCGCGCGAGATCAGCCCCGAAGCAATTCCCAACAGAAGCCGCGCCTTGCGCGACGCGACCCAGCGCCCGGTGTCCCGCGCCGGCAGGTCGGCGCGCGTCAACATGCGGCCATCGGGCAGCGTCACCGCCCGTGGCCCGTCGATCTTGCGAAGATACATTCCCACTCTCCTTTCACCCCGGGACAGAGCCTGACCGGTACGCGCTAAGGAGCGGTGAAGCGGGGGGTTGAGAATGGGGGCCATTTTCATATATTGCGGCCCGATCGACGCGCCCCCGTGCCTCTTCCCCCGCGCCAAGGATCGCCCCATGCCGCTCGACGCTCCGCTCAATTCGCTCGGCTTCACCAAGCCCGTCTCCGAGACCCGCGTGGTCGTCGCCATGTCGGGCGGCGTCGACAGCTCGGTGGTGGCCGCGCAGCTCAAGGAAGAGGGCTACGACGTCGTCGGCGTCACCCTGCAGCTCTACGACCACGGCGCGGCGCTGGCCAAGAAGGGCGCCTGCTGCGCCGGACGCGACATCCACGACGCGCGCCGCGTGGCCGAAGCGATGGGCTTTCCGCATTACGTGCTCGACTACGAGAACACCTTCCGCGAGGCGGTGATCGACGAGTTCGCCGACAGCTACCTCGCCGGAGCGACGCCGGTCCCCTGCATCCGCTGCAACGAGCGGGTGAAGTTCAAGGACCTCCTGGCCACGGCCAAGGATCTCGACGCCGACTGCATGGCCACCGGCCACTACATTCGCCGCGAAATGGGGGCCGAGGGGGCGGAACTGCACTCGGCCGCCGACGCCAACCGCGACCAGAGCTATTTCCTGTTCTCGACCACGCAGGAACAGCTCGACTATCTGCGCTTTCCGCTGGGCGGGCTGGCCTCCAAGGCCGAGACGCGGGCGCTGGCCGCACGCTACGGGCTGTCGGTCGCCGACAAGCCCGACAGCCAGGACATCTGCTTCGTGCCCAACGGCAACTACGCCGCGGTGATCGAGAAGCTGCGCCCCGGCGCGGCCGAGCCGGGCGAGATCGTCCATGCCGACGGCCGGGTGCTCGGCGAGCATCGGGGCCTGATCCACTACACGGTGGGCCAGCGCCGCGGCCTCGGCATCGGCGGTCTCGACGAGCCGCTCTACGTGGTGAAGCTCGACGTCGACAACCGCCGCGTCGTGGTCGGCCCCAAGGAGATGCTGGCCACCCGCCGGGTGCCGATCCGCGAGGTCAACTGGATCGGTGGCGGCGGCTTTGCCGACCTGGCTGAGCGCGAGGTGCTGGTGCGCGTCCGCTCCACCCGGCCGCCCGCCCCCGCGGTGATCCGCCCGATCAACGCGACCGAGGCCGAGGTCGAGCTGCTGTCGCCCGAGCAGGGCGTCTCGCCGGGGCAGGCCTGCGTGTTCTACGCCACCGAAGGCAGCCGTGTGCTGGGCGGCGGCTGGATCTGGAAGGGCCGCTGAGGGCGCATCACTTCGAAGAGTTGCGCCAACTTCTCGGGAAATCGTTCCTCAGCCCGCCCGAGCCAGGATCGCGCGTGCCGCCCGAAGCCCGGGCGGCTCCCCGCCAGCGCCGAGCCGCAGCATCGTCTCGCGCAGCGCCGCGCGCTGGGCTTCGGGGCGCTCCAGCACCCGCAGCAGCGCCCGACCGATCGGCTCGGGCTGGCAGTTCTTGCCGAGGAACTCCGGCACGCTGCGGGTCTCGCTCACCAGATTCACCAGCGTTACCGTGTCGGTGAGCAGCATCCGCCCGATGATCTGCCGAGAGATCCAGCCCATGTCGTAGGCCACCACCATCGGCGTGTCGGCGGCGGCCAGTTCCAGCGAGACGGTGCCCGACGCGGCGAGCGCCACGTCGGCGGCGCGGAAGGCTGCGCGCTTATCGGACCCATCGACGTCCCGCGCGGGATCGATCAGCAGCGGCGCGACCGACCAATGGCGGGTTTCGGCATGTACCAGGTCGACCACCGGTGCCGCGCAGGGCAGCACCACGCGTGCCTCCGGCAGCGCCGCCTGCACCCGGGCAAGCGCCGCGCCGAAGGTCTCTGACAGGCGCTGCACCTCGCCCCGCCGCGATCCGGGAAGCGCAAGGACCAGCGGCGCGTCACCGATCCCGTGGTGGTCGCGAAAGGCCCGCGCCTCCGCCTCGGTGGCCTGCGGTTCGGCGACGACCGGGTGGCCGACGAAGTCGCACTCCATCCCCGCCGCTTCCATGTAGGGCGGCTCGAAGGGCAGCAGCGCCAGCACCTGATCGATGCTGCGCGCCATCTTGGCCGCACGCCCCGGTCGCCACGCCCAGACGCTCGGCGCAACGTAGTGCACGCAGCGCACCGGCGCACCGGCGGCCTTCACGCGCCGCGCCACGCGCAGGCCGAAATCCGGGCTGTCGATGGTCAATAGGATGTCGGGGGCGGTCTCGATCACCGCGCGCGCGGTTTCGTCGAGGCGGCGCATGAGCTGCCGATAGCGGGGCAGCACCTCGGCGATGCCCATCACCGACAGCTCCTCCATCGGGAACCTGCTCGACAGCCCTTCGGCAGTCATTCCGGGCCCGCCGACGCCCTCGAAGCTCACGCTTGGCGCAAGCGCCTTCAGCCCGGCCATGACCGCCTGCCCCAGCCGGTCTCCCGAGGGCTCGCCCGCGACCACGAAAACCCGCATCAGCGTGCCACCAGCGCGATGCCGTGACGGTCGGCCAGCGCGATCGTCTCCGCGCGCTCCAGCAACAAGACCCCGCCCGCCTCGATCACGATGGCCGCCAGCCCTGCCCGGGCCGCGCCCGCGACCGTGGCCGGGCCGATCACCGGCAGGTCGGCACGCCGGTCCTGACCGGGCTTGGGCGCCTTGAAGAGCAGCCCGCCACGCGCCTCGCCGCCCGACAGGCTCGCCAGCATCCAGTCGGTGCCGGGCAGCGCCTCGACCGCGAGGCAGAGCCCGCTGCGCACCACGCAGGCCTGGCCCACATCGGCTTCGGCCATGGCGCGATGCACCACCTCGGCGCGGCCTGCATCGGCATCGAGGGCATCCGTGAAGGGCACCGCACCGAGCGTGCCGGGTCCGGGCAGCAATTCGGGCGCGATCTCATGGGCGGCGCGCAGGGCGAAGCCCTGCTCCTCGAGCAGCGCCATCACCGCCCGCAAGGTCGCGTCGTCGCCCTGCCCCATCGCGCCCATCAGTCGCGGCACGAGCGGCGCGGTGGCCGCGTCGATGGCAGCGGGATCGATCGCGGGGCGGCTCATCGCCCCGGCAAGGCAGATCTCGGTAACGCCGCGCGCCCGGAGCTCGGCCAGCAGCGTGCCCAGCGTCTCGATCCGGTAGCCGATCCGCGTGGCGCCCTCGGGGGCGCTCACCGGAACGCCCGCCATCTCGCAAACCAGCGCCTCGGGCCGCTGCGCGAGGATCGCGGCGGGCAAGGCGCCGGTCCCGGCCAAGAGCGCCAGCACCGTCTCAGCCCTGCGGGGTCAGGAACTGCCGGTCGCTCGCGGCCGAGACGAAGTCCGACAATTCGCGCACCAGTTCACTCTCGACGCCGCCGAGCCCGGCGGCGCGTTCGTGGAAGGTGCCCTCGCCCTCCTTGAGCGCGCGGAAGGCCGCGCGCAGCGCGCCGATCTCCTCGCGCGAGGTGCCGCGCCGCTTGAGCCCGACGAGGTTGAGCCCGTCGAGCCGACCACGCGGCCCCTGCACGAGACCGAAGGGAATGACGTCGTTGGTCACCATCGTCACCGCGCCGATGATCGCGCCGCGGCCGATCCGGACCCATTGATGGATGCCGCAGAGCCCGCCGACGATCACGTCGTCGCCGATCACGCAATGCCCGGCAACGGCGGCGTGATTGACGAGGATCACCCGGTCGCCGACCATGACGTCATGCGCCACGTGGCAGCCGGCCATCAGCAGGCAGTCGTCGCCCACCCGCGTCTCGCCGCCACCGCCCGCCGTGCCGGTGTTGATCGTCACGTGTTCGCGGATCCGGTTGCGCGCGCCGATCCGGAGGCGGGTATGTTCGCCCCCGAACTTGAGATCCTGCGGGATCTCTCCGATCACCGCGAAGGGAAAGACCAGCGTGTCGGCGCCGATCACCGTGTCGCCGGTGACGACGACATGGGATTTCAGCTCGACCCCGGACTCCAGCACCACCTGCGGCCCGATGTGGCAGAACGGGCCGATCCGGCAGTCATCACCGATCCGCGCGCCGTCCTCGATCACCGCCGATGGGTGGATCGTGGTCATTTGCCCTGCAGGTCCATCATCGCGGTGAACTCGGCCTCGGCGGCCATCTCGCCCTCGACCGTGGCCACGCCCTTGAAGCGCCAGACCTTGCCGCCCGGCTTGCCGCGCGTGGTCTCGACCCGCATCTCGAGCCGGTCGCCCGGCACCACCTTGCGGCGGAACTTGCAGTTGTCGATGCCCATGAAGTAGATCAGCATGTTGCCGTCGACGAGCCCCATCGAGGCGCCGACCATCACCCCGGCGGTCTGCGCCATCGCCTCGACGATGGTGACGCCCGGCATGATCGGCGTGCCCGGGAAATGCCCCTGGAAATGCGGCTCGTTCATCGTGACGTTCTTGAGCCCCGTGGCGCTCTTGGTGCCGTCGATGTCGATCACGCGGTCCACCAGCAGGAACGGGTAGCGATGCGGCAGGATGCGCTGGATCAGCTGGATGTCGGCGGTGGTCGGGCCCGTCTCGGGGGTTTCGGTCATGTCGGTCTCGTCCTTCCCTCGGGGGCCATTTCGGCCCCTGAGTAGCAAGCCGCCCCCGGCGCGGCAAGCCGGGCTGGCCTAGCGCGGCGCCGTCTCGCCCGCGCTCTCGGGTGCCGTGTCGGGCTCCGTCGCCGCGCTGCCGTCACCGATTGCCTCGTCGACGGCGGCGATGGCTGCGTCGGTGATGTCGACCGCCCCGGTGGAGAGGAAGACGGTGCGCCGGTCGAGGATCACCGCCGCGCCGCGCGACAGCATGAGCTGTCCCAGCGCCTGGCCCGAGGCCGCGAGGAAGGTTTCGCGCCCGGTTGCCGCCTCCTGCTGCAGCGCCCGCTCCTTGGCGTCGCGCTCGCGGCGGATCTCCTGAACCCGGGCGTCGAAGGCGTCGGCCTCGGCGCGGAAGTCCGCCGGAGCCATCGATGGGCGGCGCCGGGTCAGGTCCTGCTCCTCGGCGGTCAGCTCCGCCTCGATCCGGCGGTTTTCCTCGATGAGCGCCTCGGTCTTGGCCTGCAGATCATCCGCGAGCCTGCGCCCGAACAGGCTCTCGGTGAAGAGCCGCTCGGTATCGAGCACCAGCACCTGCGCCACCGTCGGCTGCACCTGCGCCCGGAGCGGGCTAGGCGCGAGCTGCGACAGCGCCAGGACGACGCCGAGAACCGCCGCCGCGCGTCGCATCAGAAGCGCGAGGAGATGGTCAAGTCGAAGTTGCGGGTCTCGTCGAACTCCTCGGCCTGCAGCGCTTCGGTGAAGTTGAAGCGCAGCGGTCCGAGCGGCGTGTCCCAGAAGATCGAGGCACCGACCACCGCGCGCGGCGTGTAGTCGTCATAGAGAACCGTGGCATCGGTTCCGCGGGTCGAGCCGACCTCCCAGACCGAGCCGTAATCGACGAAGGCACCGCCGGTGATCCCGTAATCCTCGGGCAGACCGAGCGGGAATTCCGCCTCGAGCCGGGTGACGGCGTACTTGTTGCCCCCCAGAGCGTCTTCGCTGTCCTCGTCCCGGGGCCCGATGCCGCCGGGCTCGAAGCCGCGCATGATCCGGCTACCCATGAAGAAGCGGTCGGTGACGCGGGTGGTGCCGTCGGCGTGGTTGAGCATGCCGCCCTCGACCGTGGCGCGCAGCAGCACGTCCTCGCCCAGCACCCGGGTTTCGGCCGAAGCCAGCGCAGTGGTCTTGACGAAGGCCTCGTCGCCGATCCCGAACTCTTGGCCGAAGCGCAGCAGCACGCCCGTGTCCGGATCGAGGCCGGAACGGCGGGTGTCGTAGCTGTAGGAATAGCCGACCGAGTTGGTCCAGACGCCGGCCTCCTCGCGCTCTTCCAGAATAATCTTGCTCGCCGAGCTGTCGACATCGGTGATGTCGGTGTATTCGGCGGCGTAGAAGGTCTGCAGCCGGCCATTCTCGCTCACCGGGAAGGTGAAGGAGGGCGAAATCCGGAAGGTATCGGTGTCGTAGAGCGCCGCGTCGTTGTCGGTGGAGCGGTAATCGACGCCGAAGCCGAAGCGCAGATCACGGCCCAGGAAGGCGGGCTCGGCGAAGTCGAAGGCCAGCCGACGGTCGTTCTGGCTGGTCGACAGATCGAGGCTGAAAAGCTGGCCGCGGCCGAGGAAGTTACGCTCCTTGAAGCCCGCGACAAGGCCGAAGCCGTTATCGGTCGAGTAGTTGGCGCCGAAGGAGAGCGAGCCGGTCGGCTGCTCTTCGACATCAACGTCGATCACGACCGAGCCGGGCTCGGTGCCCGGGCGGGCATTGACCTGCGCGTCGGAGAAGTAGCCCAGCGCACGGATCCGCTCGGCGCTCTCGCGAATGGCGCGCGGGTTGAACGGGTCACCCTCGACGGTGCGGAACTGCTGTCGGACCACCCGGTCGAGCGTGGTGGAGTTGCCCTCGATGTCGATCCGCTCGACGAAGATCCGCTCACCGCGGGTCAGCACGTAGGTCACCTCGAGCGACAGGTCGCGCGGGTTGCGGGTGATGCGCGGCTCGATCCGCAGGAAGTCGATGCCGTCGCGGATCGCGATCCGCTCCATGCGGGCGATGTCGTCCTCGACCGCGGTCGGCGAATAATAGTCGCCCCGGTCGAGGCGGATCGCCTCGTCGAAGCGCGCGGTGGACAGGCCCTGGATCTCGCTGGCGATGCCGATCTTGCTGACCTGGTAGCGCTGCCCCTCGCGGACGTTGAAGGTCAACAGGTAGGCATCGCGTGCGCGGGTCAGCTCGGCATCGACGTCGAGCACCTCGAAATCGATGTAGCCGCGCGAACGGTAGAAATCGGTGAGCATCTGCCGGTCGAAGGCGATGCGGTCGGCGACGAAGGTGTCGCTCTTGATCAGCTGACGCAGCGGGCCCGCCTGACGGGTGGCCAGCACGCCGCGCAGGCGGCGGTCGGAAAAGGCGCGGTTGCCGGTGAAGGAGATCCGCTCGATCTCGGTCACGTTGCCCTCAGTGATCTGATAGACCAGATCGACCCGGTTGTCGGAGCGCTCGATCAGCGCCGGGCGCACCACGGCGTTGATCCGGCCACGCTCGGCATAGGCGGCGGCGATCGCATCGGCGTCGGCCTGCGCCTGTACCGGGTTGTAGACCCGGCGCTCGGTCGCGGAGATCAGCCCGGCCAGATCCTCGTCGCTGACCTTCGCGTTGCCCTCGAAGCTGATGCGGTTGATCGTCGGGAACTCGGTCACCGCGATCACCAGCCGACCGCCTTCGGGACGGATCTCGACATTCTGGAACAGCCCGCTTTCGCGGATCCGCTGGCCCGCGTCGTTGAGCGCCGCGGCGCTCACCGTCTCGCCCCGGGCGATGCCGGCATAGGTCAGGATGGTGCCGGTTTCGATCCGGCGGTTGCCCTCGACCGAGACCTGGTCAAATCGGAAATCCTGCGCGAGGGCCGGAGCCACCGCGCTGATCGCCGCGATCAGGGCAGCCATGCTCGCGGCACCCGTCATTTTGCGCGCCAAGGCGCCTCTGCTGCGAGCCGTCATCGTCACCATCCCTGCCACGCGTCGTTTCTTGGTCAAGGGAAGTATCGGCCAATCGGGGCGTTGTCAAAACTTCCCGGACCCGAAAGGACGATCAGGGTGCGGTCAGTTGCAAGGCCGCGCCAAGCGCCAGCACGATGGCCACCGGAAACAGCAGCCTGTCGAGATGCATGGCGATCAGCAGGCCCAGCCCGGCCTCGTTTCTCGTGGTCATCCTGACACCGTCGATTGGTTGAAGACGACCCGATCATACCCGGGGAATCGGGCGGCAATCAGGCCGCGCCGTGGCCCCGACGCGACCTCAGGGGCACAGGAACAGGTCGTTGAGCACCGCAAAGACCGTCATCGTCAGGATCAGCGACAGGCCGAGCGCCATCAGCAGCCGGAGCGCCCGGTCGCCTGGCTGGCGGCCGGTGATCGCCTCGTAGCCGAAGAACACCAGGTGGCCGCCGTCGAGCACCGGGATCGGAAAGAGATTCAAGAGCCCCACCGCCGTCGACAGCACCGCGACGAACCAGATGAAGCTGGTGGCGCCCTGCTCGGCCATCGCGCCCGAAGTCTGGGCGATGCCCACCGGGCCCGACAGATTGCACGAAGAGATCGCGCCGGTGATCATGTGCCCCAGCCCCGACAGCGACGAGGTGATGATCCGCCAGACCTGCGCCGACGCGTCGACGAGCGCGGTGCCCAGCCCCGGCGTCTCGGTCGCGGCCTCGAAGAACAGGCCCGAGGAAATCCCCAGCAGCCAGCGGGTCTCGAAGCCCCCCTCCTCGCGCGGCAGGTCGACCCGGCGCGGGGTCAGGGTGAGATCGCGGGTCGCGCCGTCGCGCCAGATCGTCATCTCGAGCGGGCGGCCATCCGAGGCGGTCACCGTCTCGATCAGCTGCGCGAAGGCGAAGACCTCGCTCCCATCGAGGGACAGGATCAGGTCGCCGGCGCGCAGGCCGGCGGCATCGGCGGCCGAGCGCGGCGAGACACCACCCACCAGCGGCGGCTGCGGGTAGGGGCCGCGCACCAGCATCTCGCGGCCGTCCCGGCGCACCCGGTAGTCGAGCACCGGCTCGGCCGGGTAGCCTTCGGCCAGACGCGCCACCCCGCCCTCGGAGGGCAGCTCCGCGCCGCCGATGGCGAGGATCTCGTCGCCCGCGCGCAGCTCGTTCACATAGGCGTCGGGCAGCGGAAGCATCCGCGCGATGGTCAGCGGATCGGCCGGGCGGCCCTGCACCAGCATCACGCCGGCGAAGATCGCGATCGACAGGATGAAATTGAACACCGGTCCTGCCGCAACCGTGGCCGCACGCGCCCAGAGCGGCGCGCCGAGCATGGTATGGCGCAGCCGGGCGGGATCGGTACCCGCCGCCTGCCCCACCGAGGCGGCATTGGCGTCGCCCAGGAACTTGACGTAGCCGCCGAAAGGCAGCGCCGCGATCTGCCAGACGGTGCCATGCCGATCCCGACGGGATACCAGCACCGGACCAAAGCCGAGGCTGAACACCTCCGCATGGATGCCCGACCAGCGCCCGACGATGTAATGGCCGTATTCGTGGATCGCCACGATCACCGAAAGCGCCACCACGAAGGCGCCGAGCGTGAAGGCGGCGTTTCCGAATTGCGGCAGGATCTGGGTCGGGTCCAAGGCGGCGTCCTATGCGGTCAGAAAATCGGTCCGAGCCGCGCGCGCGCGCGCCTCCGCGTCGGCCCCAAGGACCGCGTCGAGGCCGGGGCTGTCAACCCGAAGCGCGCCATCGCGCGACATCGTGTCCAGCACCCGCTCCACGACCTGCGCCATCTGCATGAAGCCGATGCGGCGGTCGATGAAGGCGTCGAGCGCGGCTTCCTTGGCGGCGTTGAAGGCGGCCCCGGCGAGGCCGCCCTCCTCCATCACCCGCCGCGCCAGACGCAGCGCCGGGTAACGGGCGTCCTCGGGCGCGCGGAAGCTCATGGAGCCCACCGCGGCGAGGTCGAGCCGCGCCACCGGCAGGTCGCGCCGCTCGGGCCAGTTGAGCGCGTAGCCGATGGCATGGCGCATGTCGGGTGCGCCCATATGCGCCATCAGCGCGCCGTCGCTGAATCCGACGAGGGCGTGGATCAGGCTCTCGGGATGGATCACCACTTCGACCTGCGCAGGCGCGAGGCCGAACAGCTCCTTCGCCTCGATGACCTCGAGCGCCTTGTTGAACATCGACGCGCTGTCGATGGTGATGCGCTGCCCCATCGCCCAGTTGGGATGGGTCGCAGCCTGCTCCGGCGTGGCTTGGGCGAGCTGCTCCAGCGGCCAGTCGCGGAAGGCGCCGCCCGAGGCGGTGAGGATCACCCGCTCCACCGCGCCGCGATCCTCGCCCGCAAGCGCCTGGAACACGGCCGAATGCTCGCTGTCCACCGGCAGGAGCGTCGCGCCGTGGCGGGCCGCTTCGGCCAGCACCAGCGGCCCGGCCGCGACCATCGTCTCCTTGTTGGCGAGGGCGAGCGTCGCGCCCTGCCCAATCGCCGCGAGGCCCGGCACCAGACCCGCCGCGCCGACGATGGCCGACATCACCCAGTCGGCGGGCATCGCCGCAGCTTCAGCGATCGCGGCGTCGCCCGAGGCCACGGCGATGCCGCTGCCCGCCAGCCGCTCGGTCAGCTCGGCGCGGCAGTCGTCATGGCAGGTGACGGCGATCTTCGCCTTCAGCCGCCGGGCCTGATCGGCCAGGAGCGCCACGTTGCGCCCGCCGGTCAGCGCCACAGTCTCGAACCGGTCGGGCGCCGCCTCGATCAGCTCCACGGTCTGGCAGCCGATCGAACCGGTGGCGCCCAGAATGCTGACGCGTCTCAAAAATGCACCCCGGGGATGAAGCCCAGCACGGAGGCCAGCAGCATGAAGAGCGAGGCGCCGAGCATCGCGTCGAACCGGTCGAAAAGCCCGCCATGGCCGGGGATCAGCGCCGAGCTGTCCTTGACCTTCATGCGCCGCTTGAGCGCGCTCTCGGCGATGTCGCCCATCTGGCTGGCAAAGCTCAGCAGCATCGAGATCCAGACCAGATGCCATGGACTGTGGGTGAGCGCCGAGAAGGCCAGACCGACCACGCCGGCCGAGATCCACCCTGCCGAGGTGCCCGACCATGTCTTCTTGGGACTGACCTTGGGCCAGAACTTCGGACCGCCCAGCGCGCGCCCGGCGACATAGCCGAAGACGTCGGTGCAGATCACGACGAGGATCAGCCACAGCAGCCAGGTGAAGCCGTATTCGGCACGGAAGGTCACGAGGCCCCAGCCTGCCACCTCGATGCCCAGCGCGAAGGCCAGGAAGGTGAGCCGCTCGCGGCGCAGCATCGCGGCGCCCGCCAGCGGCGCGATCAGGAACAGCCACAACACCCAAGTGTCGCCGTTCGACAGCTGCCCCGACAGGACGCTCGCGCAGAGCGCGGCCAGCAGCATGCCAGGCGTCGGCTTGCCCGGCTCGATCATCATCCACAGCTCCCAGACCATGACGGCGGTGACGAACACCGTCAGCATCTGGAACCACAGTCCGCCCATCATCACCGCAAGCGCGCCCAGCACGGCCATCGCCGCGCCGGAGGCCATGCGTACGCCCAGATCGCTCCAGCGGCCGGGATCGGCCAGCGCCGCCGCTACCCCCGGCGCCGTGTCGCTGCTGCTATCCTCCCGCTGCGCCATCTCAGGCCTTGACGGCGCCGAAGCGGCGGTCGCGCCGGGCGTAACCGTCGCAGACCCGCGCGAATTCCTCGGGCGTGAAATCGGGCCAGAGCGTATCGACGAACTCGTACTCGGCATAGGCCGACTGCCACAGCAGGAAGTTCGAGATCCGCGCCTCGCCGCTGGTGCGGATCACCAGATCGGGATCCGGCAGCACATGGGTGTCGAGGAAGCGCGACAGCGTCTCGGCATCCACGTCCTTATGGGTCAGCCGACCCTGCTCGATCTCGTAGGCGAGCCGCTTGGCCGCGCGGGTGACCTCGTCGCGGCCGCCGTAATTGAGCGCGATGGTCAGGTGCACGCGGTCGTTGCCCGAGGTGAGAAGCTCGAGCTCGTCCATCATCGCGACCAGCTTCTCGTCGAGCCGGATCCGGTCGCCGATGAAGCGCACCCGCACGCCCTCGTCATGCAGCGCCCGCGCCTCGCGCACGATGTAGCGCCGGAACAGCGCCATCAGCCCGGAGACCTCGGCCTGTGTCCGCTTCCAGTTCTCGGTCGAGAAGGCGAAGATCGTCAGGTATTTGACGCCCAGATCCGGGCAGGCATTGACGATGTCGCGAACCCGCCGGGCCCCGGCATGGTGCCCGAACAGCCGCGGCCGGCCGCGGCTCTGCGCCCAGCGACCGTTGCCGTCCATGATGATCGCGACATGCTCGGGGCCGCCCCCGAATGTCGTGTCTTGCGCGTCGGCAGCCATGACGGCCTCCCTGCAATTGGCGAGGCGTCGGCCTCAGACCTGCATGATCTCGGCCTGCTTCGTCTCGAGCTGCTGGTCGATCAGCTTGATGTAGCGGTCGGTCAGCTCCTGGACTTCCTGCTCCCAGAACTTCTGGTCGTCCTCGGAGAGGCCGTCATTCTTGGCCTTCTTGATCTGGTCCATGCCGTCGCGGCGCAGGTTGCGGATCGCGACGCGGGCGTGCTCGGCATATTGCCCGGCCACCTTGGTCAGCTGAGTCCGGCGCTCCTCGTTCAGCTCTGGGATCGGCAGCATGATGATCGTGCCGTTGAGCTGCGGGTTGATGCCCAGACCGCTTTCGCGGATCGCCTTCTCGACCTTGCCCACCAGCGCCTTGTCCCAGACGTTGACCGTCACCATCCGCGGCTCGGGCACGTTGACGGTGCCGACCTGGTTGATCGGGGTCGGGCTGCCATAGGCGTCGACCATCACCGGCTCGAGCATCGAGGCCGAGGCCCGCCCGGTTCGGAGCGACGCGAATTCGGTGCGCAGGGAAGCGATGGCGCCGTCCATGCGGCGCTGGAGGTCGTCGGTGTCGAGTTCGAAGTCGTCTGCCATCGGTCTCTTCTTGTCATTGAGGCGGGCTGTTGGCGCCGGTGATAGCGTCAACGGCTCCCGCGTTCCAGAACACTTTGCCTCGCCCCCGGGCGCCGTCGCATCACAACCACGCGGCGCGGGGCGCAAAGGTTTCGTCAGCCATGCACCCGGGTATAGGTGCCCTCGCCCGCGAGGATGCCGCGGAACCCGCCCGGCTCGTCGAGCGAAAACACGATGATCGGCAGGCTGTTATCCCGCGCCAGCGCGATCGCCGAGGCATCCATCACGCCCAGATGCTTCTGCAGCACCTCGTCATAGGTCACGTTCTCGTAGCGCTTGGCGTCGTCGAACTTCTTCGGGTCCTTGTCGTAGACTCCGTCGACCTTGGTGCCCTTGAAGATCGCCTCGCAGCTCATCTCGTTGGCGCGCAGCGTCGCGGCCGTGTCGGTGGTGAAATATGGGTTGCCGGTGCCGGCGGCAAAGATGCAGACGCGCTTCTTCTCGAGATGGCGCACCGCGCGGCGGCGGATATAGGGCTCGCAGACCTGGTCCATCGGGATGGCCGAGATGACGCGGGTGAAGACGCCCAGCGTCTCCAGCGCCGACTGCATCGCCAGCGCGTTCATCACCGTGGCCAGCATGCCCATGTAGTCGGCGGTGGTCCGCTCCATGCCCTGGGCCGAGCCGGACAGGCCGCGGAAGATGTTGCCGCCGCCGATCACCATGCAGATCTCGACGCCGAGATCGTGCACCGACTTGACCTCGCGGGCGATGCGTTCGACGGTCGGCGGATGCAGACCGAACGCCGTGTTCCCCATCAGCGCCTCGCCGGAGATCTTCAGCATCACCCTGCGGAAGGCAGGCTTATGGGTGTCGGTCATGGGCGCTCCGTACATGGCTCGGGGGAAATCGGGTCGCGGCGCAAGATGGACGAAAGCAGGCCCATGTTCAATGCCACGCGGGCGGCTTCGGCGGCGGCCGGCCGTCGATGAGCTCGCTTTTCGAGATCGCGCGCGGGCTCGATCCCGCGCGCCCGGTGCTGATCGCCGGGCCGACCGCCTCGGGCAAGTCGGCGCTGGCGCTCGCCATCGCCGAAACCGGCGGCGGCGTGGTGGTGAATGCCGATGCGCTGCAGGTCTATGCCGACTGGCGGGTGCTGTCGGCGCGGCCCTCGGCCGAGGAAGAGGCGCGCGCGCCGCACGCGCTCTACGGCCATGTCGGGCGAGAGACGACCTATTCGGTGGGCCACTGGCTGCGCGAGGTGGCACCTCTTCTGGACGGCCCCCGGCCGATCGTGGTCGGCGGCACCGGTCTCTACTTCTCGGCCCTGACCGAGGGGCTGGCCGAGATCCCGGCAACGCCGCCGGGGATTCGCGCACAGGCCGATGCGATCGCCCTGCCCGATCTGGTCGCCGGCCTCGATGCCGAGACCCGCGGGCGCATCGACCTCGCCAACCGCGCCCGGGTGCAGCGCGCCTGGGAGGTGTTGCGCGCCACCGGGCGCGGCATCGCCGCTTGGCAGGCGGACACGCCGCCGCCCCTGCTGCCGCTGTCCCGCGCCCAGCCGATCGTGCTGCGCCCCGACCCGGCCTGGCTCAACGCGCGCATCGCGCGGCGCTTCGACGCGATGCTGCAGGAGGGCGCGCTCGACGAGGCCCGCGCGGCCCTGCCGCATTGGCAGCCCGCCGCCCCCTGGGCCCGGGCGATCGGCGCTCCCGAGCTGGTCGCGCATTTGCGGGGCGAAACCGACCTCGCCACTGCCCGAGAGGCCGCGATCATCGCCTCGCGGCAATACGCCAAGCGCCAACGCAGCTGGTTTCGCAGCCGGATGGGCGAGTGGCGCGGGCTCGACCCGGCGGAGATCACGGCAGGCTGAACGGGCCCTGCGCTTCCCGGCGCGCAAGTTGACAGGCAGCCGGCTTTTCGACACGACCTGTCGCGAACGCGCCAGACCGGGCCCTGCCCCGGGGCGGCGCGCGCGGAGGACACCGAATCGCGACCCCTGCCGGGCGTCGATGCGGGCCGGCGCCGGAAGAAGGACGGACATCATCATGCGATCCAAGTTTCATCCCGCCGCGCAGATGTATGCCGCCGAGCATCGCGCCGGGCGCCTGTCGCGACGCGAGTTCCTCACCCGCGCCACCGCGCTCGGCATCGCCGCGCCGGCCGCCTTCGGGCTGATCGGCCTGCCCGTCCCGGCCCGGGCGCAAGCCGCACCACGACAGGGCGGCACGCTGCGCATGGAGATGGAGACCCGCGAGATCACCGATCCGCGCCGCGCCGATTGGAGCCAGATCGCAAATTTCTACCGCGGCTGGCTCGACTATCTCGTGCAATACGAAGCCGACGGCACGATCACCCCGATGCTGCTCGAAAGCTGGGAGGCCAATGACGACGCCACGCAGTTCACGCTGCGGGTTCGTCCGGGCGTGACTTGGAACAATGGCGATCCGTTCACCGCCGACGACGTGGTGCGCAACATCACCCGCTGGTGCGACGCCACCGTGCCGGGCAATTCCATGGCCGGCCGCATGGCCCAGCTGGTCGACCCGGCGACACGGCAGGCCCGCGACGGGGCCATCACCCGGATCGACGACCTGACCGTGCAGCTCGAACTGGCCGCGCCGGACATCTCGCTGGTCGTCTCGATGACCGACTACCCGGCCGCCCTCACCCATGCGAGCTTCGACGGCGGTGACCCGTCGCTGAACCCCATCGGCACCGGCCCCTACCTTCCCGAAGCCAACGAGGTCGGGCTGCGACAGGTGCTGGTGCGCAATCCGGATCACGTCTGGTGGGGCAGCGACGTGTTCGGCGGCCCCTATCTCGACCGGATCGAATACCTCGATTACGGCACCGACCCCGCCGCCAAGCTGGCCGCCGCCGAGGCCGGCGAGATCGACGCCACCTACCAGACCACCGGCGATTTCGTCGACCTGTTCGACAGCATCGGCTGGAGCCGGTCCGAGGTGATGACCGCCGCGACGCTGACGGTGCGCTTCAACCAGGACAGCCCGCCCTTCGGCCATCGCGACGTCCGTCGCGCGATGCAGATGGCGGTCGACAATGCCATCGTGCTGGAGCTCGGCTATGACGGCCACGGGCTGGTGGCCGAGAACCACCATGTCTGCCCGATCCACCCCGAATACGCGCCCGTCGGGCCGCCGGCCCACGACCCGGCCCGCGCCCGCGAGCTGCTTGCCGAGACCGGCTTCGGCGCGCAGGTCTTCGAGCTGATCTCGCTCGACGACGCCTGGCAGGCGGCGAGCTGCGACGCGGTGGCGGCGCAGCTGCGCGACGCCGGCATCAAGATCGAGCGGCGGGTTCTGCCGGGTGGCGAGTTCTGGAAGGACTGGCTGAGCTACCCCTTCTCGGCGACCGAGTGGAACATGCGCCCGCTCGGCGTGCAGATCCTCGCGCTGGCCTACAAGTCGGGCGAGCCCTGGAACGAGACCGGCTACACCAACCCCGAATTCGACGCGGCCTTGGCCGAGGCCATGTCGCTTGCCGATGTCGAGGCGCGGCGCGCGGTGATGGCGCGGCTCGAACGGATGCTGCAGGAGGACGGGGTGGTCATCCAGCCCTTCTGGCGCACGCTCTATCGCCACGCCGCCGACCATGTGAGCGGGATCGAGATGCACCCGACCTTCGAGCACCATCACTACCGCTGGTCGCTCGCCGGCTGAGGCCCTTGCGTCATGCGCGTCGAATCCCTGCCCCGGTGATGGAACAAGCCCGCCACTCGCCAGCTTGAGCGGGCATGACACAGCAGGATCTTCAGTGGGCAGTGCCCGTCATGCGTCTCGGCTATGCCGGTCGTGGTCTCATCTATCTCGTCGTGGCGATCCTGTCGCTCGCGGCGATCTGGCGCGGCTCGACGCCGGGCGGCACCGGCGAGGCGATGGCCTCGCTCGAACGCGCCTGGTGGGGCATCGCGCTGCTGGCGCTGATCGCGCTGGGCCTCGCGGCCTATGGCGTCTGGCGGCTGGTCGCGGCCGGCTGGGATCTCGAGGCGCATGGCAGTGGCGCCAAGGGCGTGGTGGCGCGGATCGGCCAGGTCGTGACCGGCCTGATCCATCTCGGTCTGGCCTTCACGGCGGTGGCAATCCTGATGCCCTCCTCCTCCGGCTCGGGCAGCGGATCGAGCCTCGACAAATGGACCGGCAAGGTGATGCAGATGCCGTTCGGCCAATGGCTCGTCGGCCTCGCCGGCGCGATCGGGCTGGGCGCGGGCCTTTACTACATCTGGAAGGGCTGGTCCCACAAATACATGGAGAACCTGCGCGCCAAGCCCCTGACGCTGAAGCTGCAGCCGGCCCTGACCGCGGGCCTCGCCGCCAATGGCGCGGTGATCGCCATCGTCGGCTTCCTGCTGGTCTACGCGGCCTGGACCCTCGACCCGAGCGAGGCCGGCGGCCTAGCCGAGGCTTTCGACTGGCTGCGTGAAAAGCCCTATGGCACCGTGCTCGTCACCGCGCTGGCGGTGGGCCTGCTCGGCTTCTCGCTGTTCTGCTTCGTCAACGCTGCCTACCGGATCGTGCCGAAGCTCAGGACCGACGACATGGAGACGCTGGCGCGCAAGCTGGCCGCCTAACGTCCGAGGATCGCCTTCACGTAGTGCCGGGTCTCGGCGTAAGGCGGGATGCCACCGTATTTCTGCACCGCGCCCGGCCCGGCATTGTAGGCCGCCAGAGCAAGCTGCCAGTCGCCGAAGGTGTCGTGCTGCATCCGCAGGTAACGCGCGCCGCCCTCGAGGTTCTGGCGCGGGTCCATCGGATCGACCCGCAGCAGCCGCGCCGTGTCGGGCATCAGCTGCGCGAGACCCAGCGCCCCGACCCGGCTGACCGCGCGGGCGTTCCAGCCGCTCTCCTGCTGCACCAGCCGCAGGAACAGGTCTTCGGGAATGCGATGCTTGCGCGCCGCCTCCCGGGCCAGCGTCAGATAGGGGCCGGAATAGCGCCCGGTGAAGCTCGGAGCGACGGCGACCTGCAACTCCTGCGGCACCTCGGCCCGAGGTGGCTGCAGCCGCGAGGAGCTCGCATATTGCGATGCCGCGCGCCCGTCCAGCACGCTCAGCTGCGAAGCGTACAGCCCCGGCCCCGAACTCGTGGAAACCCTGTCGGCCGAAGCCTGCGTCGCGCAGAGAAGTGCCAAGGCCGCGGCGGCGGCCCCCCGTGATCGAATATTCATCGCGTCCCTCCGTTCCGCCGGTCGATGCCGGCGCAGGCCATTCGCTGGTCCGTTCGATGTCGCGAGGCTAACCGCGTTCGTGGCGGAAAGGGAAGATGAAACCGGCGTTTGTGCTGTCATCCCGCGCTCGCGCGGCATAGTCTCGGCGCGACGAAAGACGAGATTCTAAGGCAGGAGGCGATAATGGCCGGTTCCGTCAACAAGGTGATAATCATCGGAAATCTGGGCCGTGACCCGGAGGTCCGGACCTTCCAGAACGGCGGCAAGGTGGTGAACCTGCGCGTCGCCACCTCCGAGACCTGGAAGGACCGCAACACCGGCGAACGTCGCGAGCGTACCGAGTGGCATTCGGTCGCGATCTTCAACGAGCCGCTGGGCCGGATCGCCGAGCAATATCTCAAGAAGGGCTCGACCGTCTATCTCGAGGGCCAGCTTGAAACCCGCAAATGGCAGGACCAGCAAGGCAACGACCGCTACTCCACCGAGGTGGTGCTGCGGCCCTATACCGGCAACCTGACGCTGCTGGGCGGTCGCGGCGACGGCGGCTCTGGCGGCGGCTTCGGCGGCGATGACCGGGGCGGCTATGGCGGCGGGTCGGGCGGCTATGACGACCGCGGCGGCTACGACGATCGCGGCGGCCAGGGCGGCGGTGGCGGCGGCAGCCGCGACATCGACGACGAGATCCCGTTCTAATCGGAACGGCCGGGGGGCCGCTCCCCCGGCCGACCGGAGCCCCAGAATGCGCCACATTACCGCTGGACGAGTAACCTTTGCCCACAAGGCCGACGCGGAGCCGCCGAACATCGGCGATATCCTGTGTTCGCCGCGGCATTACTTCGATTTCTCCTTCGAAGGACCGGGACGGGTATTGGTGGTCGGCGGCGGTGCGATACCCGATCC
Organism: Limimaricola variabilis; assembly: GCF_014195545.1. Classification (GTDB taxonomy): domain Bacteria; phylum Pseudomonadota; class Alphaproteobacteria; order Rhodobacterales; family Rhodobacteraceae; genus Limimaricola; species Limimaricola variabilis. The sequence continues at coordinate 449,560 of NZ_JACIBX010000001.1, forward strand.
GCTGGCTGCTGATGGCGGCAACGAGTTCGCACATCGCTTGGTTTGGGCAACCGGCGCATCGCGCCCGTTCTACCCGCGCCCCAAGGATCGTATCAGGGCGATCCAGCATCGCTTGCGTGAGGGTGCGTCGCAGCGGCGATGGCCGGATGCCCTGGTCGGAAGCCGCGATCCAGATGCGGCAGGGGCGGATGCGCTGCCCTGCCCCAGTTGCTTTCATGAGGTTTGCGACACGCCGCGAGGCGCCGGCATTGGCGTCATTCTCAACGCCAATCCCCGCGTCAGCGGCGGCGGTCTGCCTGACTGGCTAGGGCAGGAGCACCCCGGCCTCTTGCTTGGAAGCAACGCCATCTCGGAGGCCGATCTGCTCGCCTTCTTCGGCGCCACGCGCCGGATTGTCACCAATTCCTACCACATGGCCTACTGGTCGCTCTTGAGTGGTGGCGAGGTAGCCATACTGGGCCATTCCAGCAAACTCGCGAGCCTGCTGACCCTGTTCGGCCTCGATCCGCAGCAAATCCACCGCTACCCGCAGGCCGACTACCGTCGGATGGAGGCCGCGTTACGCGATGCGCTAGACCGCGGTCCCTGGCTGTCGCTCAAGGTTCCGGCCGCCACACGCGAGGACTTCCGCGCCCGAAACATGGATTTTGCGGCGCGCGCGACACGGACCGTACCCGGACTGCGGATAACCCGTCGTTAACTGCCGGCCAGAGCCGCTCCTAGGCCGAGCTCCCCGGGTCGGCTGATCGTGCCGCCGCCCACGGCGGCGCGTACCCCGGTGGTCGAAGGGGCCGAGGTCGGCAGGCCGCGCGCCACCCGCGCGGCGAGAAAGGCGAAGGCCTGCGCCTCGAGCATGTCGCCGTCGAGACCGACATCCTCGACCGGCCCGACCGGGCAGTCGCAGCCCGCCGCGATCATCGCCATCATCACCGGGTTGTGCCGCCCGCCCCCGGTGACGAGCAGTCGCTCGGGCGAACTCGGGCAATGCTCCATGCCGCGCATCACCGCCGCCGCGGCACAGGCGGTCAGCGTCGCCGCCGCATCGGCATCCGAAAGCGCCTCGACCTCTTGCGACAGAACGGCGAAGGCATCGCGGTCGAGCGATTTCGGCGCCATGCGGTAGAAATGCGGGTGCTCCAGGAACCGGGCTACCACCGCGTCGTCCACCTCGCCCGCGGCGGCGAGCGCGCCGTCATCGTCGCGCGTCCGGCCCAGCCGCCCCTGCACCAGATCGTCGATCGGCGCGTTGGCCGGGCCGGTGTCGAACGCCAGCAGCGCACCCTCTGCCTCGGGACGAGCGAAGCCCGGATCAACGAAGGTCAGGTTGCCGACGCCGCCGAGATTGAGGAAGGCCAGCGGCGCTGCTGCGCCCACGAACTTCGCCAGCGCGAAATGATAGAACGGCGCGAGCGGCGCCCCCTCGCCGCCGAAGCGGACATCCGAGCTGCGGAAGTCCCAGACCACGGGGACGCCCAGCGCCTCGGCCAGAATCGCGCCCGAGCCGGCCTGATGGGTGCCGCGCCCCCTTGGGTCATGCGCGAAGGTCTGGCCGTGAAATCCGATCAGCGCGACATTCTCGAAGCGCGACAGGATCTCGGCATGGGCGGTCTCGACGATCTCCGCCGCGGCCTCCACCTCCGGCCCTTCCCAGCGGCCCAGCGCCGCGCGCAGCACCGCGCGCTCGGCCTCGGAATAGGGCCGGTAGGCGCTTTCGCCGAAGCCGAAGACGCTTTCGCCATCCGTTTCGATCACCGCCGCATCGACGCCGTCGAGCGAGGTGCCCGACATCGCGCCCAAGCACCTGATCCTGTCGCCCGTGCCGAACCGCCGCATCACGCTTTCCCTCGCCCCAGCTGATGCCTATAGAGTGGCGCGACCAAGAGAGGGGCACAAGACATGACCTACCACCCCAAGAGCGACTTCATGTCCGTGATGATCGAGCGCGGCTATCTCGCCGACTGCACCGATTACCAGGGCCTGGACGAGGCGCTGTCGAAGGGGGTCGTGCCCGCCTATATCGGCTATGACGCCACCGCGGCGTCGCTGCATGTCGGCCACCTGCTCAACGTGATGATGCTGCGCTGGCTGCAGAAGACCGGCCACAAGCCGATCACGCTGATGGGCGGCGGCACCACCAAGGTGGGCGATCCGAGCTTCCGCTCGGACGAACGCCCGCTGCTGGGCCCCGACCAGATCGCCGCGAACATCGCGGGCATGAAGCAGGTCTTCGCGCGCTACCTGTCCTACGGTGACGCGCCCACCGACGCGCTGATGCTCGACAACGCCGAGTGGCTCGACAACCTCAACTACCTCGAGTTCCTGCGCGACATCGGGCGGCATTTCTCGGTCAACCGGATGCTGTCCTTCGAGAGCGTGAAGTCGAGGATCGACCGCGAGCAGTCGCTGTCCTTCCTCGAGTTCAACTACATGATCCTGCAGGCTTACGACTTCCTCGAGCTGAACCGCCGCTATGGCTGCGTGCTGCAGATGGGCGGCTCCGACCAGTGGGGCAACATCGTCAACGGCATCGACCTGACGCGCCGGGTGCTCGACCACGAGATCTACGGCCTGACCTCGCCGCTGCTGACCACCTCGGACGGCCGCAAGATGGGCAAGAGCCAGGGCGGCGCGGTCTGGCTCAACGAGGACATGCTGAGCCCGTACGAGTTCTGGCAGTTCTGGCGCAACACGACCGACGCCGATGTCGGCCGTTTCCTCAAGCTCTACACCGAGCTGCCGGTGGATGAGTGCGAGCGCCTCGGCGCGCTGTCGGGCTCGGAGATCAACGAGGGCAAGATCGTGCTCGCCGACGAGGTCACCGCGCTGCTGCATGGCCGCGAGGCTGCCGAGACCGCCAAGGCCACGGCACGCGAGGTGTTCGAGAAGGGCGGCGTGGGCGACGACCTGCCCACCCTCACCCTCACCGAGGAAGAGGTCGGCGGCGGCATCTCTGTGGTGCAGCTGCTGGTCCGCTCGGGCCTTGCCGGGTCGGGCAAGGAGGCCAAGCGCCTGATCGCCGACAACGGCGCGCGCCTCGACGACGCGCCGCTCACCGATGCGGGGCTGGTGATCGACCGCGCGGCGCTGACCGCGCCGATCAAGCTCTCGGCCGGCAAGAAGCGCCACGCGCTGGTGCGGCTGGGCTGAGACGACAGGGGGCGGCGCGAGCCGCCCCTTTTGCCTTGTGGCGCCCGACCGGCGGCGGAACCGTCATCGTCCCCCGCGGTTGGCCTCCTGTCCACCAGGAGAGCCGAGATGAAAGATGCCACCGGACAACCGGTCGACGCGGAACGCCCCTACCTGTTGCTGCTGCTGGCCGGAATCGGCTTTTTCGGCTGCCTGTCGATGATCGGCGGCACCATCGCCGCGCAGATCGTCGTGCCGGGCCATGACTGGATCGCCGACACGATCAGTGATCTCGGCGCCGGCGAGTGGGAAATCATCATGGACGTCGCGCTCTACGGCTTCGCCGCGGGGCTGTTCGCCACCGCGCTCGCGGCGGCGCATGCGCATCTGGGCGGGATCGGCTGGTCGGCGGGGGTCGTCTCGCTCGCCATTCTCGCGGCGCTGGTCGTCATGGTCGGCGCACGCAACGAATATGGCGATGCCGACAGCGACGGCGTCGTCATCCACATCTACCTCGTCTACGGCCTCGGCGCGCTGTTCCTCGCCGCGCCGCTGAGCATGGCATCGGGCTTCGGGCGCCACCATCCCGGGGCGCGTCGCGCCCTGATCGGTCTGGCCATCGCATGGGTCGTCATGGCGCCCCTGTTCCTCATGGCCCCCACCTCGATCGACGGGCTGGCCGAGCGGGTGCTCGGCCTGATCGCCTGCGGCATGATCGCGGTGATGGCCTGGGTGTTCTGGCAGCGCGGCCGCGACGCGCATCGCGGCTAGCCGCCGAGCATCCATTCCCCCTGCGGCCAGAAGGCGTGGAAGGCGAATGCGAAGAGCACGTCATGTGGCACGTCGCGGCCCTGCGCGTCGCGCACCCGGACATTGCCCACGTCGCGCCCCTGCCCCACGCGCCCGGCGTCGAGGGCGCTGGCCTGACCCGCCTCCCAGCTGATCGTCACGCCGGCCTCCGTGACCTGCCCCGCCTCGCGCAGCCGCGAGAACGGCCAGGCCCGGTCGCCGACCCGTACCACGCGCATCAGCGCCGGCACGCCATGCGGCGGCATCTCGCCCGAATAGAGGAAGGGCCGGCGCGAGCTGTCATAGCTCACATAGGGGTTGCGACCGTAATCCCGGCTCCAGTCCGGCTCGTCCATCACCACACCGTCGGGATGGGCGGCGCGGAACCGCTCCCAGCTGTCCATCCAGGCGGGCAGCAATTCCAGCTCCGCCCCGGTCATCTCGCCGACGATGGCGGTGCCGATGGCCTGCTGCCACCAGCTCTCGGTCTGGCGGTCATACATCACCATGTCCGAGGCGCGCAGCATCCCCGACACCCCAAAGGACAACTCGCGCCCTTCGATCCGCCGGTCGAAGATCATGCCGGAATTGCACAGCGGGCAGTAGGTGACGGCGACCGGCACGCCGCCGGCCGCGTCGTTGACGATCTCGTGCCACAGCAGGTAGCGGATCGGATAGGCCCGGGCCGGGCCCTCCGGCGCCGGCCAGACCATCACCGGCTCCGTCGCATCGAGCCGGGTCTCGGCGGCGGCCGGGATCATGCGCGGCGCGTCGATCGCCGGGATGCCATCCTTGGGCGGCCCGCCCGACATGATCTCGGACCAGTCGCTGATGCTGGTGTTCGAGAAATCCGTATCGGGCCAGGCCCGTTGCCAACGGCCCGGCTCGGCCATGGCCGCGCCCGAAATCGCCATGGCGGCCAGTATCCCAAGAATGCGCATGATCGTGTCCTCCCTCCTCAGGAGCCTGCCGGGCGGCGCGGCGCGCGTCACCCCGCCTCACCCCAAGGTGACCCGATGCGAGCGGGCGTGTCCGAGGGTGGCGCCGCTGGGCCGAACCGGCTAGACCGGCGGCAAAAGACGTCACGGATCCCGCCATGCCCAAGACAATCCTGTTGCGCTGCGAGCAGAACGGCCTGCGCCTCACCGAACAGCGCCGGGTGATCGCGCGGGTACTGGAGGCGGCCGACGACCATCCTGATGTCGAGGAACTGCACGCCCGCGCCGCGGCCGAGGATGCACGGATCTCGCTGGCCACGGTCTATCGCACCGTGAAGCTCTTCGAAGAGGCGGGCATCCTCGAGAAGCACGAATTCGGCGACGGGCGCGCGCGCTACGAGACCACCGACCGCGAGCATCACGACCACCTGATCGACATGCATTCGGGAGAGGTGATCGAGTTCGTCGACGACGAGATCGAGCGCCTGCAGGAGCGCATCGCCGAGCGGCTGGGCTACCGGCTGATCGGTCACCGGCTAGAGCTTTACGGCGTGCCGGTCAGAAAGGACGGATGATGGAAAACCTGCGCGGCAGCCTGCTGATGGTCGCGGCAATGCTGGGCTTCGCGCTCGAGGACATGTTCATCAAGCTTCTGGCCGGGGCGCTGCCGGTCGGACAGATCCTGATGCTGCTGGGGCTGGGCGGCGGCGTGGCCTTCGCGCTGATGGCGATGTCGCGCGGCGACCGGCTCTGGTCGCCCGACTTCCACCACCCCGCCGTGATCGCCCGCAATCTGGGCGAGGTGATCGGCACCGGGGGCTTCATCACCGCCGTGGCGCTGTCGCCGCTGGCCACCGCCACCGCCATCGCGCAATCGATCCCGCTCCTGGTGACGCTGGGCGCGGCGCTGTTCTTCGCCGAACCGGTGGGCTGGCGCCGCTGGAGCGCGATCTGCGTCGGTCTCCTTGGCGTGCTGATCGTGATCCGGCCCGGTGCCGACGGCTTCACCCCCATGTCGCTCTTCGCCCTGATCGGCGCGATCGGGCTCGCCGGGCGCGACCTCGCCTCGCGCCGCGTGCCGCGCGCCATCTCTTCGACCAAGCTGTCGGTCTATGCCTTCCTGATCCTCGTCCCGGTGGGCTACGCCATGGTGCTGGTGGCCGACCAGAGCCTGGTCCGGCCCGATGCGACGCAGGCCGCGATGCTGGGTTTCGCGATCGTCATCGGCATCGCCGCCTATTACATGCTCACCGCCGCGACCCGCATGGGCGAGGTCTCGGTGATCGCGCCCTACCGCTACACCCGGCTGATCTTCGCCCTGGTGATCGCCGTCTCGGTCTTCGGCGAACGGCCCGATGGCCTCACCTATCTGGGCGCGGCGATCATCGTCGGCTCGGGCATCTACACGCTTCTTCGCGAGGCGCGTGTCAGGCGTGCTTCACGCCGGGTCACGCCCGCGTTATAGAGCGCACGAACCTTCCCATAGGAGTTTTCCATGAGCACGATCATCGACATCCACGCCCGCGAGATCCTCGACAGCCGGGGCAACCCGACGGTCGAGGTGGACGTGGTCCTCGAAGACGGCACGATGGGCCGCGCCGCCGTGCCCTCGGGCGCCTCGACCGGTGCCTACGAGGCGGTCGAGAAGCGTGACGGCGACAAGTCGCGCTACATGGGCAAGGGCGTGCTCGAGGCCGTGGCCGCCGTGAACGGCGAGATCGCCGAAGCGATCCTCGGCATGGACGCGACCGAGCAGGTCGAGATCGACCAGACGATGATCGAGCTCGACGGCACCGACAACAAGGGCCGCCTCGGCGCCAACGCGATCCTCGGCGTGTCGATGGCGGTCGCCAAGGCCGCGGCCGAGTTCACCACCCAGCCGCTCTACCGCTATGTCGGCGGCATGTCGGCCCGCGTCCTGCCGGTGCCGATGATGAACATCATCAATGGCGGCGAGCACGCCGACAACCCGATCGACATCCAGGAATTCATGATCATGCCGGTGTCCGCCACCAGCATCCGTGAAGCCGTCCGCATGGGCTCCGAGGTGTTCCACACCCTCAAGAAGGAGCTTTCGGCCGCCGGCATGTCCACGGGCCTGGGTGACGAGGGCGGCTTCGCGCCCGAGCTCGGCTCGACCCGCGAGGCGCTCGATTTCATCCTGAAATCGATCGAGAAGGCCGGCTACAAGCCGGGCGAGGACATCTACCTCGCGCTCGATTGCGCTGCGACCGAGTACTACAAGAACGGCAAGTACGAGCTGAAGGGCGAAGGCAAGTCCCTGACCTCGCAGGAGAATGTCGCCTATCTCGAAGCGCTGGTGAACGACTACCCGATCATCTCGATCGAGGACGGCATGTCCGAGGACGACTGGGAGGGCTGGAAGGCGCTGACCGACGCCATCGGTGACCGCGTCCAGCTGGTGGGCGACGATCTCTTCGTCACCAACCCCGCCCGCCTCAAGGACGGCATCGAGAAGGGCTCCGCCAACTCGCTGCTGGTGAAGGTCAACCAAATCGGCACGCTGACCGAGACGATGCAGGCGGTGGAAATGGCGCAGCGCGCCCGCTTCACCTGCGTGATGTCGCACCGCTCGGGCGAAACCGAGGACGCGACCATCGCCGACCTCGCCGTCGCCACGAACTGCGGTCAGATCAAGACCGGCTCGCTCGCCCGTTCCGACCGGCTCGCCAAGTACAACCAGCTGATCCGCATCGAGGAAATGCTGGGCGAGACCGCGATCTACGCCGGCCGCTCGGTCCTGCGCGGCTGACCGCTATCGACACGACAAAAAAAAGGGCCGTGGCGGATGCCACGGCCCTTTCTCATGCGATGGGGAACGATCAGTTCCACCAGTTGTAGTAGCCCTCGTTGGCCTCCGGCAGCGCTTCGAGCTGCTCCTGGCTCATGCGCGTCACGAGGGAGAAGTCGCCACCGGCGTAGTCGCCGGCCAGACGCACTTCGTTGAAGTCCAGAACGACTTCCTCGTCACCGATGTCGAGCCAGCCGCCGGTCTCGATCACGAGGCCGATCATCTGGCCGTCAGCGGAGATTACAATGTCCTCGACTTCGCCGATCTCTTCCCACTCGGCGTCGACCTCTTCGTAATAGGGCGTATCGGTCCAGACCGTCTCGTCATACTCGGCTTCGAGCGTGTAGATGTTCGAGCCGATCAGGCTTTCCGCCCGGATCGTGTTGCTGAGATTGTCGGCGGTCAGCCGGCCGCTGCCCATGCCCATCTCGGTATGCGCCTCGGCGAGGGCGCCGCCGGCGGCGAGGGTCAGGCCGAGGGTCAGGGCGGTGGTGCTCATGATGCGGGTCATGCGATCTCCTTCATCTTGCGTTTCCATCTTCGGCGGGACAACGGTACAGGCGCAGTCATGTTCCAACACGATGAGCCAGCCCGTGACCGAATTCCGCCTCCTCGCCGCGACCCGGAGCTATGACGCGCGCGGTCTTGCCTGCCCGCTCCCGGTGCTCAGGGCCCGCAAGCTGCTCGCAGAGATGGCCCCCGGTGAAGTTCTCGAGATCGTGACCGATGATCCGGTGGCGCGGATCGACCTGCCGCATTTCTGCGCCGAGGCCGGACATGCGCATCTCGGGCTGCATGAGGACGGGCCCGACCAGATCCACACCATCCGCCGGGCCTGACGGAACGAAACAGACGATTTCGTTCCTTTTCCTGATACGCCTAGGGCCGTCCAGCTTCGGCCGGCACCGGCAAAGAAAAAGGCCGGGCAGATCCCTCTGCCCGGCCTTCTCTACTGTCTTCGCCTGGTTCAGCGGCTGATCGACCACCAGCCACGACGGCGCGGCTTCTTGTCGTCGTCATCGCCGCCCGCATCGACGGTCTCGCGCGGGGCCTCTTCGGGCTCAGGGGCGCGCCGCGTTTCGGCCACGGTCTGCGCCACCTGCTCGGCGACCTCCGGCATCACCTCGGGCGTCTCGCTGGCGGGCGACTGCTCGGGCGCGTCGCCGGCGTCCTGTTGGGCGGCACCCGCGGCGGCGGGCTCGGCCGCGGCCGGCACGGGCGCGGTCTCGGCGACCTCCTCGGCCTTGGGTTCGGCCTTCTTGCGGCGGGTCCGCTTCGGCTTGGGCGCCTCTTCGGCCGCCGCTTCACCGGTCGCCTCACCGGCCTCGGCCGGTTTGGGCTCGGCCTTCTTGCGGCGGGTCCCCTTCGGCTTGGGCGCTTCCTCGGCGGCCGCTTCGTCGGCGGTCTCCTCGGCTTCGGTCGGCTTCGGCTCGGCCTTCTTGCGACGGGTCCGCTTCGGCTTGGCCGGAGCCTCGGCCTCAGCCGCCAGGGCAGCCTCGGCTGCGGGGGCGGCGTCCGATGTCACTTCCGGTGCGGCATCAGTGGCAGCGTCCGGCGTGGCCGAGCTCTGGGCGATCTCCGCCACGGTCGCGGGCTGGGCCTCGTCCTGGGTGGCGTCGCCTTCGGCGTCGCCCGCGTCCGAGCCATCCTCGGTCTGGGTCTCGGCGCCCTCGCCATTGGCACCCCGACGACGCCGACGACGCCGACGCTTCTTGCGCGGCTTGCCGTCCTCGTCCTCGTCCTCGGCCCGCGGACCGGTGGTCTCGGCGGGGGCCGCGGTGGCGGTGGTTTCGACCTCGGCTTCCGCCTCTTCGGTCTCGTCCTCTTCCTCGAGCGCCTCGAGGTCGATCTCGGCGTCGAGCTGCTCCATCAGAGCGGCCGAGGAGACGACCGGCGCGGCCTCGGGCACGGCCCGGGTCGCGGTCTTGAACTTCTCGATCACGAAATCGGGCGAAACCAGCGCCGCGTCGCCCTCGACCCGCACTGCCATGCCATAGCGCTGCTCGATCGCGGCCACGTGCTCGCGCTTGTGGTTCATCAGGAAGTTCATGATGGCGTAAGGCAGGCGCACCAGCACTTCCTTGGTGCGGCCGCGCACGCCCTCTTCCTCGAGCTGCCGCAGGATCGACAGGGCGACGTTCTCGTCCGAGCGCAGCAGGCCGGTGCCGTGGCAATGCGGGCAAGGCTGGGTGGTCGCCTCGAGCATGCCCGGGCGCAGACGCTGACGGCTCATCTCCAGCAGGCCGAAGCCCGAGATGCGGCCGACCTGGATCCGGGCGCGGTCGGTCTTGAGCTTTTCCTTGAAGCGCTTCTCGACCGCGGTGTTGTTGCGCCGCTCGTCCATGTCGATGAAGTCGATCACGATCAGGCCGGCGAGGTCACGCAGACGCAGCTGGCGGGCCACCTCGTCGGCTGCCTCGAGGTTGGTCTTGAGCGCGGTCTGTTCGATCGAGCCTTCCTTGGTGGCACGGCCGGAGTTCACGTCGATGGCGACCAGCGCCTCGGTGACACCGATCACGATGTAGCCGCCCGACGGCAGCTGCACGGTCGGGTTGAACATGCCGGAGAGGTAGCTCTCGACTTGGTAACGCGCGAAGAGCGGCAGGCTGTCGGTGTAGGGTTTCACGTTCTTGGCGTGCGACGGCATGATCATCTTCATGAAGTCGCGTGCAGTGCGGAAGCCCTCGACGCCCTCGACGATCACCTCGTCGATATCCTTGGAGTAGAGGTCGCGGATCGACCGCTTGATGAGGTCGCCTTCCTCGTAGATCTTGGCGGGCGCGATCGACTTGAGCGTCAGCTCGCGGATCTGCTCCCACAGGCGCTGCAGGTATTCGTAGTCGCGCTTGATCTCGGACTTGGTGCGCTGCGATCCGGCGGTGCGGATGATCAGCCCCGCGCCCTCGGGCACGTCCATCTCGGCCGCGATCTCCTTGAGCTTCTTGCGGTCGGCGGCGTTGGTGATCTTGCGCGAAATGCCACCGCCACGTGCGGTGTTGGGCATCAGCACGCAGTAGCGGCCGGCGAGCGAGAGATAGGTGGTCAGCGCCGCGCCCTTGTTGCCGCGCTCCTCCTTGACGACCTGGACCAGCATGATCTGCCGGACCTTGATCACTTCCTGGATCTTGTAGCGCTTGGGCCGGGGCTTGCGGACCGGGCGCACATCCTCGCTGTCGTCCTCTTCGGCGACGCTCTCGATGTCCTCGTCCTTGGCGGCGGCGTCGCCGTCATCCTCGGCATCGGCGTCGAAGGTCTCCATGCCGGAGACGGCGTCGCCGTCCTGGGTGGCGACGGCATCGCTGCCGGCATCGGCGGCACGGCGACGGCCGCGCGAGCGGCGGCGACGCGGGCGGTCGCCCTCCTCACCCTCGGCCTCGGCGTCGTCGTCCTCATCCGACGAGGCGGCCTCGGCCTCGGCCTTCAGGCTTTCGGCATAGGCCTTTTCCTCGGCGAGCAGCGCCTCGCGATCCGCGACCGGGATCTGGTAGTAGTCGGGGTGGATCTCGGAGAAGGCCAAGAAGCCGTGCCGGTTGCCGCCGTAATCGACGAAGGCCGCCTGCAGCGACGGCTCTACGCGCGTGACCTTGGCGAGGTAGATGTTTCCGGCGAGCTGACGGCGGCTCTGGCTTTCGAAGTCGAATTCCTCGACCTTGTTTCCGTCACAGACCACGACGCGGGTCTCTTCCGCGTGCGTGGCGTCGATGAGCATTTTCTTTGCCATGTTATCCATTCGCATGGCGCGCCGGGCGGCGCCCCCGAGGGGGCGCGTGCCGCGCGCTCATGTCCGATTGTGGCGATGACGCGCGTATCGGCCTCCGTGCGGCCCCTCGGGGCCGTCAACGGGTCGCCTGCATGCTGCGCGCGTTGCATCGCGGTTCTTCCTCGGCCCGGGGGGCCAGTTCATGCCCGGCGGCCGCCCATGCGGACGGGCCGGTCGGGGTCAGGTATGCGGCCCCTCTCGGGGCCGGTCTCGTCCGCCGCCGGTGCCGGGCAACCCCGTCGCAAAGGTGGCGGAAAATCCGTCCGGGCGATCGCGCATGGCGCGTGCCCGTTCCGACCTTCATAGCGGCACTTGTCCACATGACACAATGACGAATGTGAAAGGCCGCCCCGAAGGGCGGCCCGTTCCGGATCGGATTTCCCCGTCTTTCACAGGTAATCGGAGCGCTGCAGCCCGTATTTGGCCATCTTCTCGTTGAGCGTCCGGCGCGGCAGGCAGAGCTCGTCCATCACCGCCACGATCGACCCCTTGTGGCGCCGCATCGTGTTGTCGATCAGCATCCGCTCGAAGGCCTCGACGAATTCCTTGAGCGGCTTGCCCTCGGTGGTCATCGCCTGATCGCTCTGCTCGTCGCCATCGGTCATCAGCAGCGAGGCGATCGAGCCCGAACCGCGCCGGTTCTGCAGCACCGCCCGCTCGGCCACGTTGATCAGCTGGCGGACGTTGCCGGGCCAAGGCGCCTGCAGCAGTTGCGCCGCCTCCTGCGCGCTGACCTCGGGCGCGTCGCAGCCATACTCGTCGGCGAACTGCTCCGACAGGCGGGTGAACAGCGACAGGATGTCCTCACCGCGCTGGCGGAGCGGCGGCACCACGATCCGGAGCGCCGCGAGCCGGTAATACAGGTCCGGGCGCAGCACGCTCTCGCAGGTCTTGCCCTCGTCCTGCAGGTTGCATATCGCGACGATCCGGGTCTCGGCCGGGCTGCCCTGGTCGTTGATCGCGGTCAGCAGCCGCGCCTGCATCGCGCCCGACAGCGCCTCGATATCCTCGAGCACCAGCGTGCCGCCGCGCGCTTCCTCGAGCGCCGGGATCGGCTCGTCCTCACCGGCCGGACCGAAGAGCCGCGCGCTCAGCCGATCCTCGTCATAGGCCGAGCAAGAGATCAGCACGAACTTCTTGGCCGCGCGTGCGCCCACCGCGTGCAGCGCGTGCGCCACCAGCGTCTTGCCGGTGCCGGTTTCGCCCTCGATCAGCACGTGGCCATCGGCCTGGCCGAGATCGAGGATATCCTCCTTGAGCCGCTCCATCGCTGGCGAGGAGCCGATCAGCTTGTTCATCAGCGCCGATCCGTCCGACAGCTCGCGCCGCAGCGCGCGGTTGTCGAGCACCAGCCGCCGCGCCGTGCTGGCGCGCTTGGCCAGCTCGGTCATCCGGTCGGGGTTGAACGGCTTCTCGAGAAAGTCGAACGCCCCCAGCCGCATCGCCTCGACCGCCATCGGCACGTCGCCATGGCCGGTGATCATGATCACCGGCAGCGTGCTGTCGACGCTCTTGAGCTTGCGCAGGAACTGCATGCCATCCATGCCGGGCATGCGGATATCGCTCACCACGATGCCCGGATAATCGGCTGTCAGCCCCTTCAGCGCCTCCTCGGCGCTGGCGAAGCTCTCGGTGTCGAAGCCCGACAGCGCCAGCCACTGGCTGATCGACTGACGCATGTCCTTCTCGTCGTCGACGATGGCGACTTTCATGGTCTTGCTCATGTGAGCCCCCTATTCCGCAGCGGCCATGCTTTCTTCCAAGATAGGCAGCTGCACTTCGAAAACAGCCCCACCGCCGGTTGCGTTCCGCGCGGTCAGCCGTCCCCCGAGATCGTTGACGATGCCCGACGAGATAGCGAGACCCAATCCCACGCCGTCGCCGGGCTGCTTGGTGGTGTAGAACGGCTCGAACAGGGCATCGAGATCCTCGATGCCCGGGCCGTTGTCCTGCACGGTGAGAACGATGGCGTCTTCGACCGTGAGCGTGATGTCGACGCGCGGATCGCGCACCTCCTTGGTGGCGTCGAGCGCGTTCCTGAGCAGGTTGATGATCACCTGCTCGAAGCGCAGCCTGTCGCCGAGGATCATCGCCGGCCCGGAGGGCAGCGTCCGGTTGATCGCCACCGAGCGGGTCTTGAGCTGCGGCTCCATCATCGCCAGCGCCGAGGAGAGCGCGGCGCGCGCATCGACCGGCTCGAAGGCCTGATTGCCCTTGCGCGCATAGGATTTGAGCTGTCGAGTGATCGCGCCCATCCGGTCGATCAGGTCGTCGATCCGCTGGAACGAGGACAGCGCCTCCTCGGTGCGGCGACGCTGCAGCAGCAGTCGGGCGCCGGCCAGATAGGTCTTCATCGCCGCCAATGGCTGGTTCAGCTCGTGGCTGACGCTGGCCGACATCTCGCCCAGAACGGCGAGCTTGGAGCTTTGCGCGATGGTCTGCTCGGCGCTCTCGAGGTTACGTTCGACCTGCTGGCGCTGGGCGATCTCGCGCTGCAGCCGCATGTTGAGCCGCCGCAGCTGATCGCTCTCGCGGCGCACCAGCAGCAGTCGCGTCGCCGATTTGCGCGAGCTGATCCAGAAGATCAGCGCCAGCAGGATCGCGAAGCCCATGATCTCGAGCGCCAGCACGCCGTTCACCCGCTCGCGCACGGAGGTGTAAGCGGTGAAGGTGACCATCTTCCAGCCTTGGAACGGCACCCGCATCTCGCGCCGCATCACCGCCTCGCCACGCAGATAGGCGTCGATCGGCAGCGCGGTCCAGTCGGTCGCGAGGAAGGCCCGCTCGATCGCCGAGGGCGCGCTCTGCCGCTCCAGCGCCTCGCTCTCGGGCAGCCCGCGCCAGCGCGGCTCGGTCGACAGGATGATCTCGCCGGCGCTGTCGGTGACCAGAACCGCGTCGGCGGTGCCGGCCCAGCTGCGCTCGAGCTTGGCGAGGTCGACCTCGACCGAGATCACGCCGAGCGCCGCGCCATTGGCATCGACCTTGCGCGAGTAGAGGAAGGAATAGCCCCCGGTCGGCTGCTGGAAGATCGTGAAGACGGTGGAATTCGCCCGCATCGCGTCGACGAAATAGGGCGCGGAGCGATGCGTCTCGCCGAGCCGGTTGCGGTCGGTCGCCGCGACGATCCGGCCGTCGCGGTCATAGAGCATCAGGCTCGCCGCACCGATCTCGTCGACGAAGGACAAGAGCCGCTGGGTCGAGCGCGAGAAATCCGATGACGACAGCGCACCGATCAGCTCGGGGTCGCGCGCCAGCAGCTGCGGCACGATCGAGTTGCGCTGCAGCTCGGAGATCAGGTTGCCGACATAGAGCGTCAGCCGGACCTCGGCACGGTTGCGCGTGGCCTCGGTGAAGCGCTCGGTCAGCAGCACGTTGGTGACCCAGATCACCGCCATCGCGACGACGCAGAACAGGGCCAGCGCGATGCGCGGGCCCCAGCTGCGGCGCGGACGTGGCGTTCTGGCGGTGTCGGTCGACATGGCCAAGGGTTTACGCCGCGCCGCCCGGCGCGGCAAGCGGCGGCGGATCACGCCACCTTCAGCGGCACGGCCCGCAGGCCGCGCCTGAGGTCTCAGGCGGCGACCAGCGCGCCCACCAGCCCCTCGAACAGGCCGCGCCCGTCGGTACCGCCGTGACCCGCATCCACCGCCCGCTCGGGATGCGGCATCATGCCGAGCACCCGGCGGTTGTCGGAGAGCACGCCGGCAATGTCGCCGGTCGAGCCGTTGGGGTTGTCGCGATAGGTGAAGGCGATCCGGTCCTCGCCGCGCAGCCGCTCCAGCTGTGCGGCGTCGACGAAATAGTTGCCGTCGTGATGCGCGACCGGGATCTGCAGCTCGGCGCCCGCCGCGTAGCCGCGGGTGAAGTCGCTCTCGGCGGTGGTCACGACCAGCGGCACGGTCTTGCAGACGAAGCGGATGCCGGCGTTGCGCATCAGCGCGCCGGGCAGCAGCCCGGTCTCGGTCAGCACCTGGAAGCCGTTGCACACGCCGAGCGCATAGCCGCCGCGGTTCACGTGGTCGATCACCGCCCGGCAGACCGGCGACTGCGCGGCGATGGCGCCGCAGCGCAGGTAGTCGCCGAAGGAAAAGCCGCCCGGGACGGCGACGAGGTCGACGCCGCGCGGCAGCCCGGCATCCTTGTGCCAGACCATCTCGACCTCGGCGCCCGCGGAACGCAGGGCGACGGCCATGTCGCGATCGCAATTGGAGCCGGGAAAGACGATGACGGCGGCCTTCATGGGGGCTTCCTTCGAGATTGGGGGGCGGCAGCGCCGCCGGGGTGGGATGCCGGTGGGCGCCGGCGGGGCTTGGGTCGGGGCGGTCAGGGCGGCGGTGGCGCCCTCCCCTGCAACCACCGCCGCATCGCTCCCGGTGCTCAGGCATCCCCGAAGGGGCCGAGCGATGCCCGAAAGCGAAACCCGCGCCGAAGACGCGAACGCCGCCCCGAGAGGCGGCGTGCGACCTCAGCTCAGGTCGATCTTGTAGCTTTCGATCACCGTGTTGGCGAGAAGTTTCTCGCACATCTCGGTCACTTGACGCTCGGCGGCCTCGGGATCGGTGCCCGCGAGGTCGATCTCGATCACCTTGCCCTGCCGGACGCCCTCGACGCCGTCAAAGCCCAGCGATCCGAGCGCGTGGCGGATCGCCTCGCCCTGCGGGTCCAAGACCCCTGCCTTCAGCATCACCTGCACGCGAGCCTTCATGCGCGCCGCTCCTTCTCGTCTGTCCTTGGGGTCCGGCTTCAGTTGATCAGCGTCGGACGGGGCCGGTGGGTCACGTTGGAGGGCAGCACGCCCAGCCGCCGCGCCACCTCGGTATAGGCGTCGGTGAGACTGCCCAGATCCTTGCGGAACACGTCCTTGTCGAGCTTCTGGCCGGTCTCGATGTCCCACAGCCGGCAGCTGTCGGGCGAGATCTCGTCGGCCACGACGAGACGCTGGAAGTCGTTGTCCCAGATCCGGCCGATCTCGATCTTGAAGTCGATCAGCTTGATGCCGACGCCGTGCATCACGCCCGACATGAAATCGTTGACCCGCAGCGCCAGCGCCACGATGTCGTCAAGATCCTGCTGGGAGGCCCAGCCGAAGGCGATGATGTACTCCTCGGGGACCAGCGGATCACCGAGCTTGTCGTCCTTGTAGGAGAATTCGATGATCGGACGCGGCAGCGGCGCGCCTTCCTCCATGCCGAGGCGCTTGGCCATCGAGCCGGCGGCGAAGTTGCGCACGATCACCTCGAGCGGGATGATCTCGACCTGGCGAATCAACTGCTCGCGCATGTTGAGCCGCTTGATGAAGTGCGTCGGCACGCCGATCGACTGCAGGCCGGTCATGAAGAACTCGGACAGGCGGTTGTTGAGCACGCCCTTGCCCTCGATCACCGCCTTCTTCTCGGCGTTGAACGCGGTGGCATCGTCCTTGAAATACTGGACCAGCGTTCCCGGCTCGGGGCCTTCGTAGAGGATCTTCGCCTTGCCCTCGTAAATCTTCTTGCGACGTGCCATGCGCTCTCCACGAAGTTTCGCGCGCCCCGGCCCCGCGATGTCGGGGCGACGCAACGTTTCCGTGTCCGGAATGCTGCGTGGCGCGGTCTTGAGGGCCTCATAGTGCATGGTCCCCTTGCGGGCAAGGTGCCGCGGGGCGTATCCTGAGGCATGTGGGACGGAGGCGTGGGAAGGCAAGTCGGATGACACTTTTCGAGGAACGTGAACACGCATTCGAGGCGAAGTTCGCTCATGACGCCGAGATGAAGTTCCGCGCCGAGGCGCGGCGCAACCGCAAGCTCGGCTTCTGGGCTGCAGGGCTGCTCGGCAAGGAGGGCGACGAAGCCGCCGCCTACGCCAAGGAAGTCATCAAGGCCGATTTCGAGGAGGCCGGCACCGACGACGTGTTCCGCAAGCTGCGGCGCGACATCGGCCACCTGCTCAGCGACGAGGAAATCCGCGACCGGATGACCGAGTACGACGCCGAGGCCAAGGCCGAGCTGGTCAAGGAAAGCTGACCTCCGATCGGGCCGGCTTTGTGGCGGCCTGCCCCGGAGCGGACATGATCGTCCCGCTCCCGTGACATGTTGATCGTTTAATCCCGTTTTCATAAACGAACCGCTACTGTCCGCGGACCGGCCGCGGCAGAATTCCCGGCATTTTGCCGCAGGAGTCGCCTGATGCACGATCCGCGCCCGTCCACTGCCACGCCCGCCACCGCCCGTCTCGGACGGCTGGCGCTCCGGCTGCTGCCGCTCGTCGCGCTGGCGATCGGCGGCTGGCTGCTGGCTAGGCGTTGCGGGACGATCGATTTCGGCGCGGTCTGGCCGGCGCTGGCGGCGCTGCCGCCGCAGCAATGGATCGGCGCGCTGGCCTGCACCGGACTGAGCCTCTGGGCCTTGGGCCAGTACGACGTCGTGCTGCACCGCGCCATGGGCACCGGCATCGCCCCCGACCGCGCTCGCGCCGCCGGAATGCGGGCGATGGCGATCTCGCAGACCATCGGCTTCGGCTCGATCACCGGCGCGCTGGTGCGCTGGCGGGCCCTGCCCGAATGCGACCTGTGGCTGGCGACGCGGCTCTCGGTCTGGGTCTCGGTCTCCTTCATGGCGGCGCTCGGCCTGCTCGCCGGGCTGTCGCTGCTGCTGCTCGAGGGGCACAGCGCGCTGGCCGCGCTGCTGGCCATCGCCGCGATCGCGGCGCTGACCCGGATCACCCGCCTTCCCGGCCTGCCGCAACTGCGCGCGGGCACCCTGCCCCGGCTTCTGCTGTGGACCGTCATCGACACCTCGGCTGCCGGCGCGGTGATCTGGCTGCTGCTGCCCGCTCATGTCGAGATCGCGGCCTCCGCGGCGATCTTCGCCTATCTTGCGGCGCTGGGCGCGGGGCTCGCCAGCCAGAGCCCGGGCGGCGTCGGCGCTTTCGAGCTGGTGCTGCTGGCGCTGATGCCGCAGCTGGCCGAGGCCGACCTGATCGCCGCGATCATCGGCTACCGCGTCGTCTACCACGCGGTCCCGGCGCTGATCGCGCTGCTGGCGCTGATCCGGCCGGTCGCGCCGGACATCCCCTCGGGGCTGACCCTCGCCCGCGGCGCCGAGCGGCACGCGGCGCTGGCGCAGGCGCCGCATTCGGAATGGGGCCTCGCGCATCAGGGCGCGCGGATCCTGCTGTCGCGCGACCGGCAGAACGGCTGGCTGGTGCGCCGCACCGGCGGCACGCTGGCGGTGATCGGCGAGCCGATGGGTCGGCCCGAGCTGTCGATGCTGCACGCCCATGCCAGCCGGCTGGGCCTGACCGCCGCGCTCTACAAATGCGGGCCGCGCCTCGCCCGCGCCGCCCGCGACGCGGGCTGGGCCGTCGAGCGGATCGCCACCGAGGCGGTGATCGACACCGCCAGCTGGAGCGCCGACCGCCCCGCCTGCCGCAGCCTGCGCCGCAAGCTCAAGGCCGCGGCCAAATCCGGGGTCGAGATCACCTGCGCGGGCGATCACCTGCCGCTCGAGGAGATGGCACGGGTCCATGCCGAATGGGCCGCACGCTCGGGCGGCGAACGCGGCTTCTCGATGGGCCGCTTCTGCCCCGAGCTGCTGTCGCATCAATACGTGGTGCTGGCCCGGCGCGACGGCGTGCTGGTCGGCTTCGCGAGCTTCCACCAGGGCCGCGGCGACTGGACCCTCGACCTGATGCGCCAGACCGCCGAGGCGCCGGACGGCACGATGATGGCCATCGTCGTGGCCGCGATCGAGGCGGCGCGCGAGGCGGGCGCGGCCAAGCTGTCGCTGGCGGCGCTGCCGGCGATGCCCTGCTGGATCCCCGGCTGGCTGGTGGCGCGGATCGCGGCCCGCCCGGGCTGCGCCGGGCTCGAGCAGTTCAAGCGCGGCTTCGGCCCTGGCTGGCGGCCGCTCTACATCGCGGCGCCGACCCGTGCGGGGCTGCTCCGCGCCGGGGTCGAGATTGCCCGCGCGATCCACGACCCCGCCCCGCTGGGCCGCGAGCCGGGGCTCGGTACGATTGAACTTGGCGCCCGTCCGGTGCAGAAGGGCCGAGACACTGCCCGGCGGCCGATCAGGCTACCGGTCCTGCGCGGCTTCGCGCCTCGCCTCACCGACCAGACAGGCCCTGCTCATGACCGACGCGCTCTCCCGACTTCTCGAAACCCGTGACTGGCTTCTGGCCGACGGCGCCACTGGGACCAACCTGTTCAACATGGGTCTGAGCTCGGGAGACGCGCCCGAGCTTTGGAACACCGACCAGCCGGACAAGATCCGCAAGCTCTATTCCATGGCGGTCGAGGCGGGCTCCGACCTGTTCCTGACCAACAGCTTCGGCGGCAACGCCTCGCGGCTCAAGCTGCACGACGCCCAGGACCGGGTGTTCGAGCTGAACCGCGCGGCGGCCGAGCTGGGCCGCGAAGTGGCCGACAAGGCCGGGCGTCCGGTGATCGTCGCGGGCTCGGTCGGCCCGACCGGCGACATCATGGCGCCGATGGGCAGCCTGACCCATGCCGTCGCGGTCGAGATGTTCCACGAGCAGGCCGAGGGGTTGAAGGCCGGCGGCGCCGACGTGCTCTGGGTCGAGACGATCTCGGCCGGCGAGGAATTCCGCGCCGCCGCCGAGGCCTTCGAGAAGGCGGGCATGCCTTGGTGCGGCACGATGAGCTTCGACACCGCCGGGCGCACCATGATGGGCCTGACCTCGGCCGACATGGTCAAGCTGGTCGGCAAGCTCCCGAACGCGCCGCTGGCCTTCGGCGCCAATTGCGGCACCGGCGCCTCGGACCTGATGCGCACCGTGCTCGGCTTCACCGCCGCGGGGGCGGAGCAGCCGATCATCGCCAAGGGCAATGCCGGCATCCCCAAATACCATGACGGGCACATCCATTACGACGGCACGCCCGAGCTGATGGCCGATTACGCCTGCCTCGCCCGCGATGCCGGCGCCACGATCATTGGCGGCTGCTGCGGCACCATGCCGGACCACCTGCGCGCCATGCGCGAGGCGCTCGAGACCCGCGCGCCGGGCGAGCGGCCGACGCTGGAAACCATCGTCGAGAAGCTCGGCGGCTTCTCCTCGGCCTCCGACGGCACCGATGGCGCGGGCCCCGAGCGCGCGGCGCGACGCGGCCGCCGCCGGAGCTGAGCGCCCCGAGATGCAAAAGCCCCCGCGACCGGCAGGTCGCGGGGGCTTTTTTTTGCGCCTCGCCTGGCGGCTCAGAGATCGTAGAGCGCCGCGAACTTAGCCTCGAGATAGTCGAGCAGCGGCGCCTCGGAGGGCTCGAAGCCGCAGGCCGCCCGGATCGTCTCGCGCGGATCCATCAGCGCGCCGTGCCGCTGCACCTTGTCACGCAGCCAGGCCGTGGCCCCCGACAGATCGCCCTGCGCCAGTTCGGCATCGAGGCCCGGGCGATCGGCCCGGAGCGCCGCATGCAGGCAGCCGGCATAGACGTTGCCGAGGCTGTAGGTCGGGAAATAGCCCATCAGCCCGACCGACCAGTGCACATCCTGCAGGCAGCCATTCGAAGGCTTGTCGACGGCAAAGCCGAAATCGGCAGCGAAGCGGTCGTTCCAAGCCGCCTCGAGATCGTCCACCGCGAGGTCGCCGGACATCAGCGCCCGCTCGAGGTCGTAGCGCATCATGACATGCAGGTTGTACTGCACCTCGTCGGCCTCGGTGCGGATATAGCCGTTCGAGACGCGGTTGACGGCGCGGGCGAAGGTCGCGGGATCGTCGATGCCGATATCGCCGAAGACATCGCGCATCCGGCCCAGCAGCCACTCCGCGAAGGCGGGCGAACGGGCGAGCTGGTTCTCGTAGATCCGGCTCTGGCTTTCATGCACGCCCATCGACACGCCCCGCCCGATCGGCGTCAGCAGGTAGTCGGGCTCGACATTCTGCTCGTAGCTGGCGTGGCCGACCTCGTGGATCGTCGAGTAGAGGCAGTTGAACGGATCGGCCGGGTCGGTGCGGGTGGTGACCCGCACGTCGTTGCCCGAGCCGGAGCAGAAGGGATGCACCGCCTTGTCGATCCGGCCGCGCGCGAAGTCGTAGCCGAAGACCCCGGCCAGCTCACGCGACAGGGCGAGCTGCGCCGCCTCGTCGAAGCTGCCCGAAAGCGGCGTGGGCTGCGGCCGGTCGAGGATCGCCGCGCGCAGCGCGACGAGGCGCGGGCGCAGCGCGCCGAACATCGCGTCGAGCTCGCTCGCCTTTGCGCCCGGCTCATAATCGTCGAGCAGCGCGTCGTAGACGTCGCCGCCCTGCGCCAGCGCCTGTCCCTCCTCCTGCCGCAGCGCCACCACGCGCTGCAGGGTCGGAAGGAAGGCCGCGACATCCTCGTCGGCGCGGGCCTGCGCCCAGATGCCCTGCGCGACGGAGGTGACGCGGGCGATCTCGGCGGCGAGCTTCGCGGGCACCTTGTTGGAACGCTCAAAGGCGCGGCGGATCTCGCGGAGATTGGCCGCGGCGACCTTGTCGGTGGCCTCCGCCGCCTCCAGCCATTCGCCGATGCGCGGATCGGTGCGGCGGGCATGCAGCACGCCCTCCATCGCCGCGCTCTCCTCGCCGCGCTGGGCGGCGGCGCCGCGCGGCATCACCGTCTCCTGGTCCCAGCCCAGCCGGCCGGCCACCTGCGCCAGCGCCTCGGTTTCGCGCGCATGCGCCATCAGATCGTCATAGGCGGTCATTTGCGGAGGCTCCTCACGGATTGCACGATCGGGTAGCGGGCAAGGAAGCGGGCGCGCAGGATCAGTACCCACAGCAGCACCGCACCGAGCTGGTGGGTGATCGCGGCGTGCAGCGGCGCGCTGTAGAGCGCGGTCACGATGCCGAGCACCATCTGCACCACCAGCATCGCCAACACGGCGTTGACGGCGAAACGGGTCTTGCCATGCGGCGAGCGGCTGCCCCGCAGCCAGACCACCACGCCGAGGATCAGCAGCAGGTAGCCCGCCATGCGGTGGATGAACTGCACCAGCCCAGGATCCTCGAAGAAGTTGCGCCAGACCGGCTCGAGCTGGAACGGGTCGGGCGGAAAGAAGCCGTCACCCATCAGCGGCCAGGTCGGAAAGGCCCGGCCGGCATCGATGCCCGCGACCAGCGCGCCGAGCAGGATCTGCACGAAGCCCAGATGCATCAGCCCGGTCATGCCGCCCCAGAGCTTGCGCTCGGCCGAGCGGCGGGCCTGCAGCAGGTCAACCTCGCGCCGGCCCAGCCGCAGGAAATACCAGGTGATCAGCCCGAGGATCGCGAAGGCGAGCCCCAGATGCGCCGCCAGCCGGTAGGAGGCGACGGTCACCATCCCCTCCTGCAGCCCGCTATGCACCATCCACCAGCCGACCGCGCCCTGCAGGCCGATCAGCGCGCCGATGCCGAAGAAGCGCAGGCCGTAGCCGGGCGGCACCCGCCGCGCCAGCGCGAAGCCCGCGAAGCCCAGCGCCCAGACCAGCCCGATGGTCCGGCCGAGCTGGCGATGCGCCCATTCCCACCAGAAGATGCGCTTGAAGGCGTCCATCTCCATGCCCTGGTTCATCAGCTCGTATTGCGGGCTGGCCTTGTAGTTGGCGAACTCCACCTCCCAAGCCTCGGCCGAGAGCGGCGGGATCGCGCCCGAGACCGGGTTCCACTCGGTGATCGACAGCCCGCTATCGGTGAGCCGGGTCATGCCGCCGACGAAGACGATGGCGACCACCAGCGCGAAGAGCAGGCCGAGCCAGATCCTCAGGCCGCGCCGCGCCTCGGCCCGGCCGCGGTCGATGCCGCCCGGTGTGGCGACCGACTTCTGCGTCGTGCCGACCTCCTCGAAGATCGAGCGGGGTCGCTTCTCCGCCTGTTTCGCCATGCATGCCTCCGGTCTGATCGGCGCGCAGCCTAGGATGCGCCCGCATGGGCGGCAACACCCCGCCCGGTCAACGGTTTGGAACGGATCGGACCTAGGTCCTCAGCCGCGCTCCTTCCAGCGGACCATCTGTCGCATCACCCCGTGCAGCGTCTGCACGTCCGAACGGGTGAGCGGCATCCGGCTCCACAGGTTGCGCAGCGTTTGTTTCATATGGGCGGCCTTGTGCTCGGGGAAGAAGAACCCCGCCTCGCCCAGCCGTTCCTCGTAATGCTCGGCCAGCTTCTCGACCTCGTGCGCCTGCGCCCATTCGGCGCCGGCCATCTCGATCCGCCGATCGGCGACCTGCGCGCTGGCGCGGCGCCATTCATAGGCCATCAGCAGCACGCATTGGCCGAGATTGAGCGAGGCGAATTCCGGGTTCACCGGCACCGAGACGATGGTGTTGGCGCGGGCGATGTCGTCGTTCTCCATGCCGGCGCGCTCGGGCCCGAACATCACCGCGACCTTCTGGCCCTGCGCGATCCGGTCGGCGGCGTCGCGCATCGCGGCCTCGGGCGTCATCACCTCCTTGGTGAGGCCGCGCGGCCGTGCCGTGGTGGCGTAGACATGGGTGCAGTCGGCGACCGCCTCGGCCGTGTCGGCCGCCAGCATCGCCTCGTCGAGCAGCCGCCCGGCACCGGAGGCCAGCGCCACGGCGCGCTCCTGCGGCCAGCCGTCGCGCGGCGCCACGACCCGCATCCGGTCGAGGCCGAAATTCCACATCGCGCGCGCGGCCGCGCCGATATTCTCGCCCATCTGCGGGCGGATCAGGACGAAGGCAGGCTGCGGCAAAGGCTCGGTCATGGCGGTCCCGGGGCTGGTCGGAAGGATGCGCGGCGGTGTAGCCTCGGGGGACGGCCAAGACAAGGAGAAGGCCCATGGCCTATGACGGGGGGCTGGCGGAGCTGCTGCGCGGGGATCTCGAGGACCGGCCCGGCATCGCCGAAAAGCGGATGTTCGGCGGGCTGGCCTTCATGCTGTCGGGCCACTTGGTCTGCGGCGTCACCGCGCAGGGCGCGATGTTCCGCGTCGGAAAGGCCCGCGAGGCCGAAGCTCGCGCCATCCCCGGCACCGGGCCGATGGAGTTCACTGGCAAGCCGATGGGCGGCATGGTGGCGGCGGATGACGAGGCGATGGCCGATGACGACCGGCGCGCCGCGCTGATGCGGCTCGCCCTCGCCCATGCGGAAAGCCTCGAGCCGAAGTAGCCAAGCCGCGCAAGGCCGGATATAGGGCGCCTCGAAGTGCAGGAGGCCCTCATGAGCGACCAAGACGACGCGCCGCAGATCTATCTCGTCACCCCCCCCGAATTCGAGCTGTCGAGCTTTCCCGACCGGCTCGCCGCCTGCCTCGACGCGACCGAGGTGGCCTGCGTGCGCCTTGGCCTCGCCAGCCGCGACGAGGATCGCATCTCCCGTGCCGCCGACGCGCTGCGCGAGGTCACCATCTCGCGCGACGTGGCGCTGGTGATCGACAGCCACCCCAGGCTCGTCACCCGGCTGGGTCTCGACGGCGTGCACCTCACCGATGGCGCCCGCTCGGTCCGCGCGATCCGCAAGGAGCTGGGCGAGGACGCGATCGTCGGCGCGTTCTGCGGCAGCTCGCGCCATGACGGCATGACCGCGGGCGAGCTGGGCGCGGATTACGTCTCCTTCGGCCCGGTCGGCTCGACCGATCTGGGCACCGCGCCGCAGGCCGAGGCCGAGCTGTTCGAGTGGTGGTCGATGATGATCGAGGTGCCGGTGGTGGCCGAGGGCGCGCTCGACCCCGACCTGGTGCGTCGGCTCGCGCCGCATGCCGATTTCTTCGGCATCGGCGAGGAGATCTGGCGCGAGGAGGACGCGGCCGACGCGCTGCGCCGCTATGCCTCGGCGATGACCGCCGGCTGAGCATCGAGCGCGCCCGCCTCGGCGAGGCCGGCGCGCACCCGCTCCTCCAGCCGCCGGGCCAGCGCCTTGCGGTCGGGATGGTCGGCGACGCGCAGCGGCGCGTGGTAGACCAGCGCGATCTCTCCCTGCCGCCGGGCGGCGAGGATGCGCAGCAGATGCGGGCCGAACTCCATGTCGCCCCACCAGCCATAAAAGCGCGGCCACGCGCCATCCGGGTCGCGATAGACCACGCTCACCGGCTGGATCTCCAGTTCGGGCTGGTCCGGCGACAGGAACGCCGCGAAGAGCGTCGGCTTGAAGGGCAGCACCCGGCGCCCGTCGGTCGAGGTCCCCTCGGGAAAGAACAGCAGCCGGTGGCCATGCGCCAGCCGCTCGCGCAGCAGCCCGACCTGTGCCATCGCTTCGCGCCGGTCGCGCCGGATGAAGACGGTGCCGGTGGCGCGCGCCAGCCAGCCGATTCCGGCCCATCCGGCAACCTCGGCCTTGGCCACGAAGTACACCGAGGCGCGGGCATTCAGTGCGAAGATGTCGAGCCACGAGGCATGGTTGGCGACCATCGCGCCCTGCCCGCGCATCGGCGCGCCGCTGACCCGGAGCCGCAGCCCCAAAATCGCCAACCCGACGCGACAGGCGACGCGGGTGATGCGCGACGTGACCGGGCGCTCCATCCCCCAGATCGCGGCCTCGGCCGGGCGCAGCGCCAGCGACACCATGAGCGCGACCAGCATGGCCAGCGCCAGCAGCGGTCCGCGCCAGGCCACGCGCAGCCAGCCGCGCGGGTCGGGCCCAGCCCAGGGGGCGGGATCGGCGCCGTGCCAGGTCGGGCGTCCGGGGGCGCTGCTCAACTCCGCCCCCCGTAGCGGGCGCGCTGATCGGCATGGGTGCCGGCGACGTCGAGGATCATGCAGACATCCGTGGTGTTGAAGTCGCGATCGGCGAAGACGCCCTGCCCGATCCGCCCGCCGAGCCGCAGATAGGCCTTGATCAGCGGCGGGATGGCCCGCATCGCCGCGGCGCGGTCGATCTGGGGCAGCTCCGGCAGCCGGGCATGCTCGGGCTGGCGGCTGGTTACGCGCAGCGCCTCGGGCGCAAGGTGGTCCCGCCCCAGAAGCGCCAGCGGCATGGCGTGCAGCGCCGGATCGGCGCCACGGAAGGAAGCGGTGCCGAACAGGATCTCGACCCCGCGCGCCTCGACATGCTCGGCCAGCCCCTGCCAGAGGCGGAACATGGCGGTGCCGCCCCGGTAGTCGCGGTGCAGGCAGGAGCGCCCCAGCTCGAGCAGCCGCCGCCCGGAGGCCCGCAGCGGCGCGAGGTCGAACTCGTCCTCGGTATAGAACTGGCCGATCTTCGCCGCGCCGTCATCGTCGAGCAGCCGGTAGAGCCCGACCACGCGCGCGCCCTCGGGGCGGGCCTCGTCGATGAGCAGCAACTGCTCGGTCACGGCGTCGAAGCGGTCGCGTTCGCGGCCCGCTTCGTGATCGACCATCGGGCCGTCGCCGCCCAGCTCGCGCACGAAGACGTCGTAACGCAGCCGCTCGGCCTCGATCCTGTCGGTCTCGTCCCGGGCGAGCCGCATGGTCAGGGAGGGAGAACAGGAGATCATCGGCGGCGGGTCGGGCTCGGCACGGGCGCCATGCGGGCGGTCTCCGGAACTGGATGCGGCAGCCGGGTTCTAGGGGGCGCGGCGGAGAATGGCAACCAAAGCCATCCCAACGCATAAGTTGACAGCCGTCAACTCATCACTACTCTGGGTTGCAATTAGCCCATTGCCGAGACGAGGATGAGCGTGACCTTGGCCCCGTCGAGCACCACCTTGCCCTCCTCGCGGAAATTGACGGTGATGCGCCCGTTGATGTTCGACTGCACCTGCCCCTCGCCCCATTCGGGGCGATCGGGATGGCGCACGATCATGCCGGGCGTGATGATGGAATTCATGTCGGCCATCTCGGCCTCCTCAATCTGCTGGAACGGATGATGACCGACGAGCCGGATCTAGACGCGCTGATCGCCTCGCGCCTGTGCCACGACCTCATCAGCCCGCTGAGCGCGATCGGCAATGGCGTGGAGCTTCTGGAAATGACCGCGCCGCCGGGGCCGGAGCTGTCGCTGATCTCCGAGAGCGTCGAGGCCGCAATTGCCCGGGTCAGGTTCTTTCGCCTCGCCTTTGGCGCGGCGTCGTCCGCGCAGGCGGTCGGCCGATCCGAGATCGTGGCGCTGCTCGACGGGCTGTCGCGCGGCAGCCGGCTGCGCATCGAGTGGGAGGTCGCGGGCAGCATGCGCCGCGACCTGCTGAAGCTTGTGCTGCTGCTGCTGTGCTGCGCCGAGACGGCGTTGCCGCATGGCGGCCGGATCACCGTGTCGGGGCGCCCGGACGCCGCGCTGCGGCTGCGGGGCCATGGTCCGCGGCTCAGGATCGACGCGACCGCCTGGGAGCGGCTGCGCGAGGCCGAGATCGACCCCGCCGCGCAGCCCAGCGAGGCGCAGTTCGCCGTGGCCGCCAAGATGCTGCGCGCCCAGGCCCGCCCGGTCACGATCGACACGGGCGAGCATGGGATCGAGATCGCGCTGTGATCAGCTGCGCACCGCGCCGTCGCCGACGACGAGATACTTGAAGCTGGTCAGTTGCTCGGCCCCGACCGGGCCACGGGCGTGCATCTTGCCGGTGGCGATGCCGATCTCGGCGCCCATCCCGAACTCGCCGCCATCGGCGAACTGGGTCGAGGCGTTGTGCACCAGGATCGCGCTGTCGACCCGCTCGAAGAAGCGCTCGGCGGTGGCCTTGTTCTCGGTCAGGATGCCGTCAGTATGGTTCGAGCTGTAGGCGCGGATATGCTCGATCGCGCCATCGACATCGCGCACGGTCTTGGCTGCGATATCCATGTCGAGATATTCCCGGCCCCAATCGTCGTCGGTCGCGGCCACCGCGCCCTCGACGTCCTGGAACTCGGGCGCGGCGTGGACCGTGACGCCGGCCTTGGCCAGCGCCGCGACGATTTCGCGCCCCAGCCCGTCCTTGAGGTCTTCGTGCACCAGCAGGCATTCGGCGGCACCGCAGATGCCGGTGCGACGGGTCTTGGCGTTGAGAACGACCTCCATCGCCTTCTTCGGATCGGCATCCTTGTCGACATAGATATGCACGATGCCCTCGAGATGGGCAAAGACCGGCACGCGCGCCTCGCGCTGCACCAGACCGACGAGCCCCTTGCCACCGCGCGGCACGATCACGTCGATGTAGTCGGTGGCCTTGAGCATCTCGGACACGGCGGCGCGGTCGCGGGTCGGCACCAGTTGGATCGCGTCGACCGGCAGGCCCGCCTTCTCGAGGCCGGCCTTGAGGCATTCGGTCAGGATGGTCGAGGAGTTGAGACCCTCCGAACCGCCGCGCAGGATCACCGCATTGCCTGATTTCAGGCAGAGCGCGCCGGCATCGGCGGTGACGTTGGGACGGCTTTCATAGATCACGCCGACCACGCCGAGCGGCGTGCGCACCCGGCGGATGTTGAGCCCCGAGGGCATGTCCCATTCGGTCATCACCGCACCGACCGGGTCGTCCTGACCGGCGATGGCGCGCAGCCCGTCGACGATCGACCGGATCCGGTCGTCGTCGAGCTTGAGACGGTCCATCATCGCCGGGCTGATGCCCTTCTCGGTCGCGAATTCCTGGTCCTTGGCGTTTGCGGCCTTGATCTCCTCGGCACGGGCCAGCACCTGCTCGGCTGCGGCCTCGAGCGCGGCCTTCTTGGCCTCGGGCTTGGCGAAGGCCAGCTCGGCGGCGGCGGCACGGGCGCGCGCGCCGATGTCCTTCATCAGGGCGGGGATGTCGGTCTGGTCGGTCATGCGGGGCTCCTTCCGGAAGCGGGTTTCGGTTGCGAGGTGCAGGCCGGGCTCAGACGACCATGTCGTCGCGATGCACCAGCGAGGCGCGGCCCTTGTAGCCCAGCACCTTCTCGATCTCGTCGCTCTGGTGACCGCGCAGCTTGCGGGTCTCCTCGGCGGTATAGCGGGTCAGGCCGAAGCCCACCCGGATGCCGTCCGGGCCGGTGATCGCCACCGGATCGCCGCGGCCGAAGCGGCCCGACACGCCGGTCACACCGGCAGGCAGCAGCGAGTTGCCGTCGGCCAGCGCCTTGGCGGCACCGGCATCGATGCGGATCTCGCCCTTGGGCTTCATCGCCGAGATCCAGTTCTTGCGCGCCGAATGCGGGTCGGTCTGCGCCTTGAACCAGGTGGCGTTGCAGCCGTTCAGGAGCTGTTTCAACGGGTTCAAAGGCGAACCTAGAGTGATCGCCATGTCGCAGCCCGCCTCGGAGGCGACCTTGGCAGCGAGCAGCTTGGTGATCATGCCGCCCTTCGACAGGCCGGAAACGCCCAGCCCGGCCATGGCCTGAATCTCGGGGGTGATCTCCTCCACCTCCTCGAAGCGCTTGGCGTTCGGGTCGACATGCGGGTTGCCGTTATAGAAGCCGTCGACATCCGACAGCAGGATCAGCTGGTCGGCGCCGACGGTCACCGCGACCTGCGCCGCGAGACGGTCGTTGTCGCCGTAGCGGATCTCGTCGGTGGCGATGGTGTCGTTCTCGTTCACGATCGGGATCGCCCCGAGCGACAGCAGCGTGTCGAGCGTCGCGCGGCTATTGAGATAGCGGCGGCGGTTCGTGGAGTCATCAAGAGTGACAAGGACTTGCGCGGTGATCTTGCCATATGGCGTGAACACGTCCTCATAGGCACGCGCCAAGCGGATCGAACCGACGGCGGCCGCGGCCTGGCTCTGCTCGACCGGCAGCTCGCCCTCGGGCAGGTGCAGAACCCGACGTCCCAGCGCGATCGAGCCGGACGACACGAGCGTGACCTCGGTGCCATTGTCGCGCAGCATCGCCACGTCCTCGGCCAGGCTGCGCAGCCAATCGGATTTAAGCTGCCCGGTCTCCCGGTCCACCAGCAAGGCGGAGCCGATCTTTACGACCAGCCGCTTGGCGTCCGTCAGGGTTGCCATGTCTTGTCTTCCTCTTCCGGTATCTGCTTCTGACGCAGGCGATCCGCGTCGATGCGCGCGCGCAGCGCCCGCAACACCTCGGTCACGCCCTCGCCGGTGGCGCCGGACATCAACATCACCTCGCCGCCGGTCTCGGCAGCGAGTTCATCGGCCAGGAAGGCCCGTTCTTCGCTGTCCAGCGCGTCGATCTTGTTGAGCACCGTCACCCTCGGCTTTTCTGCCAAACCCCCGCCATAGGCTTCGAGTTCACCGATGATGGTACGATAATCGACCATCGGGTCGCCCGAGGTGCCATCGACGAGGTGCAGCAGCACGGCGCAGCGCTCGACATGACCAAGAAACAGGTCGCCGAGACCGCGGCCCTCGGAGGCCCCCTCGATCAGGCCGGGAATGTCGGCGACGACGAATTCGACGTTGTCGACGCCGACCACCCCGAGATTGGGGGCCAGCGTGGTGAAGGGATAATCCGCGATCTTGGGCCGGGCGTTCGAGGTCGCCGCCAGGAAGGTCGACTTGCCGGCATTGGGCAGGCCCAGCAGCCCGGCATCGGCGATCAGCTTCAGGCGCAGCCAGATCTGGCGCTCCACCCCGGGCTGGCCGGGATTGGCCCGCCGAGGGCTCTGGTTGGTCGCCGATTTGAAATGCAGGTTGCCCCAGCCGCCATTGCCGCCACGGGCAAGCACCACGCGCTGACCGACCTCGGTCAGGTCGGCGATCACCGTCTCCTCGTCCTCGTCGATGATCTCGGTGCCCACCGGCACCCTGAGGATGATGTCGTCGCCATCGGCGCCGGTCTTCTGGCTGCCCTGCCCGGCGCGACCGTTCTGGGCGAAGAAATGCTGTTGGTAGCGGAAGTCGATCAGGGTGTTGAGCCCGTCGACCGCCTCGGCGATCACGTCGCCGCCATTGCCGCCATCGCCACCATTGGGGCCGCCATATTCGATGAATTTCTCGCGGCGAAACGAGACACAGCCATTGCCGCCCGAGCCTGAACGGATGGTGACCTTTGCGAGATCGAGAAATTTCATGGGTCGGCGCCTCTTGCGGATAGGCGCTTGAGGTAGCCGATCATGCCGCCCTTCTCAAGGGCGCGTGCGGACGGCCCCTATCGGGGACCGCCCGCCTGTGTCAGGCGGCGGCGCGGCGCTCTTGCGCGACCAGCGCCTCCCAGCGGGCGCGGGTCAGCCGCGTCCGCTGCCCCGGCACGTCGTGGCCGAGCACCATCGAGGGCAACATCTGCGGGCCCACCCGCTCGAAGCCCAGCTTGGCCAGCACCCGGCCGGACCCCGCATTGTCGTCGTAATACCCCGCCTCGACCGCCTCGGCAGCGGTGGTGGCGAAATGCATCTCGAGCAGCGCGCGCCCGGCCTCGGTCGCATAGCCCCGGCCCCAACGGTCGCGCGCGAACCAGTAGCCCAGCGTCGGATCGATCGCGATCACCCCGGCAAAGCCCTCGGCGTCGAGCACGGAGTAGGCCGGTATGCGACCAGCCTCGACCTCGCCCGCGAACCACTCGGCATCGGCGCGGCCATAGGGATAGGGCACGCGGCTGAGCCAGCGCGCGATCTCGATATCCTGCAACGTGGCATGGATTGCCACAACATCTTCCATGCGCACCGGCCTGAGCCGGAGGCGTTCAGTCTTCATTTCTTGGGTCATCAGCCGATCTTCAATGCGTAGGTCCAGGTCGGCGCGGTGCCGCCACGCGCCACGGAATAGGCCTCGGCATCGCCGAGATACTCAAAACCGCAATTCGTGAGCACGCGGGCCGAAACGGCGTTGTCCTGAAACACCTCGGCGAAGAGCTGCGCCGCGCCATGCGGGTTGGCGGCAATCAGGGCCCGCAGCGCCTCGGAGGCGAAACCGGTGTTCCAGAAGGCGGGCGCGACCCAGTAATGCACCTCGGACTGGCCGCGATCCATGCGGGTCAGCGTGACCAGGCCCAACACCTCGGCCAGCTGGTTCCCCGAGCCGTCGATGGCCCAGACATCCTCGGTGCGGTCGGGACGCTGCGCCCGCTCGATCAGCTGGGTGACGGTGCCGGGCGGCAAGGGGTGCGGAATACGGCGGGTGCCGCGCGCCACGCGCGGATCGGCGGCGTAATGCGCGATCAGCCCCTCGTCCGAGCGGCGCAAGGGCCGCAGCACGAAACGCTCTGCCTCGATCACGGGCTGGCCGTCGCTCACCTTGATGTCGTTGCTCTTCATGGGTCGCCTCCTCCGCTACCCTGCTGCTCGGGTCCCGGTTCTGTGCCGAGACTCATGCCGCCATGCTGGGCGACACTTGTGTTCATAATGCGAACGGGGGACCGGCTTATCACCGATCCCCCGCTCTTGGTCAACGGATCGAGATCCGGCTTACTCCGCGGCCTCGGCCACCGGCAGCACCGAAATGAAGGTGCGCCCCTTGAGACCCTTGTGGAAGGTCACGCGGCCCTCGGCCGTGGCGAAGATGGTGTGGTCGCGGCCCATGCCGACGCCGGCGCCCGGCCACATCTTGGTGCCCCGCTGGCGCATGATGATGTTGCCCGGGATCACGGCTTCGCCGCCGAACTTCTTGACGCCGAGGCGGCGTCCGGCGCTGTCGCGCCCGTTGCGGGAGGAGCCGCCTGCTTTCTTGTGTGCCATGTGTCTCTCTCCTTAGGCCTTGAGGTCCTGGGACTGGGCGACCCAGCCCTCTTTCTCGATCTTGCCCTTCAGGCCCAGCTCTTCGTCGTAGCGGGCGATGTCCGCCTCCGACCAGCCAGCGATCTGGGCGAAGCTGGTGATGCCGGCGGCATTCAGCTTCTTCTCGAGCGCCGGGCCGACACCCGACAGCTTCTTGAGGTCGTCGCCACCGGTGGCGGCGGCCTTCGGCGCCTTGGCGGCCGGAGCGGCCTCGGCGGTGCGCGGCGCGGAGCCGGCGCCGATCGCGGCTTTCACGCCCGACTTGTCGGCGCCTTCGGCCAGCAGCTCGGTCACGCGGATCAGCGTCAGCTGCTGACGATGGCCCTTGGTGCGCTTGGACGAGTGCTTACGACGGCGGCGCACGAAGTGGATGACCTTGTCACCCTTGATCTGGTCGATCACTTCGGCCTGCACCGCGGCACCCGAGACGAAGGGCGCGCCGATGCTGTCGCCGATCATCAGAATGTCGTTGAACTGGACGGTGTCACCCGCCTCTGCAGCCAGCTTTTCGACCCGGAGCACATCGCCCGAGGCCACTTTGTATTGCTTGCCGCCGGTCTTGAGAACCGCAAACATGTGTCGTTCCTTCGTATGCCGCGTCGCTCAGGTCCCCCTGCGGGGCGTTGAGGGCCCGGTGGCCCACCTTTGGACAGCGCGCCCATCGGGCGTTCGTTGATATCGGCGGCGCATCCCTTGCGGATAGCCGCGCATCCCGTGACAAGGGGCTTGCCGGGATGCGGGCTTATCGGCGAGGCACGGGGGCAAGTCAACCCCCGCGAAAGGCCCGTCATGCGCGCAATGTTCTCCCTCCCCCTGCTCGTCCTGCTTGCGGCCTGCGCGCCGGGCGCCCTGCCCGGGTTGCGCCCGACGCTGCTGCCGGCCACCGCGCAGGACAACGCCCGGCGCGGCGCGGTCGAGCTGGCGGTCAAGGGCAATTTCGGCGCCGTGCTGAACGACATCGAGGCCGGCGGCGGCCCGGCGCTCGAACGCGCCTTCGACGCGGCGGCGGTGCCCCTTTCCGACCGTCCGGCCCGGCGGCTGCAACTCGGCGGAGACCTCGGCCTATACGAGACCAATCCCGGCGCGCTGGTGACCTCGCTGCTGCTCTGGGGCGGCTGACGTCGGGGCGCGCCAAGGCCGCGCGGAAAAATCGTTCGAGGGGCCTTGCGCCCCCCCGCGGCAGTGGCTAAACGCCCCTCAGACCGCGGAGAGGTGCCGGAGTGGTCGAACGGGGCGGTCTCGAAAACCGTTGAGCCTGCAAGGGTTCCCAGGGTTCGAATCCCTGTCTCTCCGCCAGTCTCACCCTATCTGTGCTGATGTCTTAAGATATCCAGCAAGATAGGTGAGGCGGCTGGATTTCAGTTTGTTCGCCGTTCGTTTTGCACGCCCTCCTCCTGTGCAGCGCGGTGCGTAGGGATGTCGTCAGGAATGATCGCCTACATGTTTTCCGGCATTCAAGCTCAATAGAGCGCAAGCCACTTTCAGACAATGAGAGTACCTTTCGCCTCGTAGCGCCGCTGACACGGCACTGCTAGCCAGTTCGAACGTGAGCGGACATGCCCCCGTTTCGCCGGACACCCGGGAGGCTGTGCTCTGGGCTGCGATGCATTCATGTGGGCGCATCTTCAAACCTGAGGGCGTGCGACTGTCACCCCCGGCCTGCCTGGCGCGCCGATATGGGGGGAGGTGACGGCAGGATCAGTGGTCTGACAGGGACCTAGTCCTACTCTAAAGTTTCGACGAAGGACGCAGCGATGCCATTTCTCTGCGGGCCCTTCGCATTCGAGGACGCAAGGAGATAACGCGCTGTGCAATCCCCGGAAGTGGCCGGAAAGAAAGCCATATCAAGCCCTTTTATGGCTTGTATCACGTGCTCCACGCGGTCGCCCATGCACTCTATCCGAGACAAGGTGAGGCCTTTGAACTGACGCGGCAACAACGCCCAAGCCCCCTCCACTCCCGGAGGGACATGTTTCGTGAATTCAAGGTTGCCCGCCTCAAAAGTGATGCTCGAAAATTTCGACATGTTTCGGCCGTCGAGCCATTGCAGCATTTGATCCGCTGATATCAGGGGCACTCCGCGGTCGAGTGCAATCTCGGCCAGGACTTGGTCGTAGTCATCGGTGTAGTCGAAATGCGTGGCAAAGGCTCCAAAATATTGGTTCGGCCCCAATGCGCCATCGAGAAGCTGTGAGACCCCTTCGTGATGCGGAACCAAATTTTCATTGACGAGATGCGTCGCAACCTGCGCGACGTCGAGAGCATTCCCGTCAAGATCGGCATAAGGCATGGGGAAACCGGAACCGTTCATGAAAATCTGGCGCCCTTGGATCCAGTCCGGCGGCCAGAGGTAGTAATTGAGATCAAGCCGTATTCCGGATTTCCGCTCTTCGCGCGGAACGTCGACCCAGCCCTGCCAGACGATGCAGTGGAGGCGATGGGTCCGTTGGGGTGGTAATTCCGGATAGGAGCTTCGAAAGCTCTGGAACTCGGTTGATATGCGTTTGAGGAACGCGGCCGGCTTCGATCGCTCTGCGCATCCGGTGTCGACGTGAACGCCCAGCTCGAAACCTTTCTCGACAAACTCGAGGGCGGTCTGCCGGTGAAACTTCGTGGGAAGCGTGAGGTAGGAGGAGGCACGAAGGCATTCCCATCGATCGACCCGGCACCCTGGCGCGCTCAACTCGTCCAGTCGAAACATCATGTCTCGGGTGCCATCCACAGTGGCATGGTCGTCTCCCGTCATGATGAGAGCGGCACGCAGCTTTCGCGGAAGGTACCAGAAGCGGGGCAACGGGATCGGGGCACGCTCGATGATCAAGTTGACCAAGAGCCGCTGTAGCTCATCCGCCATCGGAACCTCCGCATAGCGGAGAGGCAAGAAGTCGGGGTAGAATAGATCGTTCGCGCGGACAGGTTTCGAGCCATCCCTGTCCTCGTTGATCCACGCGGGGTTGCCTTGACGGCTCAGGACGATTGAGCGGGAAAGATCAAAAGCGAAATCAGCGACATGCCCGCGCCCATGTGGGACCACCGACAAGGCGCTCAGAGGCAGGGTCGTACCGTCAAGACGAGCCAGATGCGCCAGTACGTCCGAATTTTTCGGGCTATTGCTCGGTACGCTGTCAATCGGACCATGCACCTGAAGCGGCTCGGCGTTGAAGCCGCGACTGATCTCAGTGTCGGGCGAAGGCAGCATCATCGCTGCCGTCAAGCTCTTCTCTCCTGCGCGCGCCAGCCCCCACTCCTGACGAAGCTCGGCACCCGGACGCATCAGGACCAATAGCCCACCCTTCTGGACCCAGCCCTGCAATGCCATCCAGGTAGTGGACGGAACATGCGTCGTATCGAGGATTACGACAGATCTGCGGGACAGGTCATCGGAGCCAAAATCGTCGGCAACCACATGTGCCGATGCGTTCAGCCCTTCGGCTTTCAGGATCTCTGCGTAATAGCGGCTGAAAGGCCGATCAGCGCCTTCGATGACGAGAATGGGTGCCTCTGCGGATCCTGCCCTGCTCCGCTTGCTCATGGTTCTGAACTGGGAGCAGCTCCCTCTCCGCTCAGATCGCCAAGAGTTCAAAAATCCTGCTTCGCTCTTCCAGCAAAACTCGTAGCTCTCGTCCCAGCCTAGCGGCTCGACCGGTCTAGCGATGATGATCCTGTCGCTCTCGTCTTGCCGTATATCGAGATCAACCAGGTCTCCGTCGTGGGCCTGCAACTTGAGAATGACATCGTCCGGGACACGTTTCGGAAATCTGACGATCAGTTCTCGTCCCGGATGAACATCTCGACTGTCCGGATCAGGAAGCAATAGGATCGGATCGCTTGCTGTTTGGCGCATGAGGTAAAAGCCGGACAGCGCAATTCCCATTACACACGCTGCGATCACCAGAATGCGGCTACGAGACACGTTCCATCCCATCATGCATCGAACCTGACAACAAACTACCTGGGTTCAAAAAATAGACCTCGCCTCCTCATGGAGAGCCACTCGCTTTTGTGGCGCTCTGAGTATGGAATACACTCCAATTGGGACCGTTCCCATGCTTGTCCCACTGGTCAGTGAACCCTCCTGATGGAAGAAGGGAAAACGACCCGGTCGGGCTCGCCCATGAAAACGTTGCGCGGGAATCAACCTCGGGTCGAGGCTATCATAGGGTGTAGTCCAGCTACGCAATGGCTAGGATCTACAGCGCAACTCGATACGCCCCCCCTTACTTGGCTCGTTCTTCCGGCCCTGATACGACGGTAGCAGGATGAACTAGCCACGTATTGCGGCCGGGATCGGAAAGAAACTCGAGCGGCATTCTGTCTCTCCACCCAAGCGCGACTCCGTGAACCGCGAGAGTGCCTCAGTCTCGATCTAGCTGGAGGCGGCGTCCGCCGAACGACTCTCGAAGCTCTTCCACAGCGCAGTCGCGACCGGACCGATGACGGGACGAGGCTGACGAAAGGCGAAGATCCCGGCCTCGAAGGCGAGATGCGTGTGCGGGAGAGCGATCTCCCGCAGTTCGCCCTTAGCCAACTCTCCGGCGATCATGTGCTCCGGCAGGCGACCCCAGCCCAGCCCGGCAAGCAGCAGCGCCTTCTTGGTGTGCAGGTCGCCGACATACCAGCGACGTTGGCCCTTCTGGACACCGAGTTCGCGGTCGAACAGGCCACTGGCCGGGCCGCTGTCGCGGGCGATCACCTGGGTGAAGCGGCGCAGGTCCGACAGCCGCTCAGGTCCGTCCATCGCGTCGATCAGCGTGGGGGCTGCGACGTTGCGCATGACGATCCGATCGACAGCGATGTAATCGAGACCTTCCTCCTCCAGCATCACCGGCAGCATCGGCGCGATGGCGAGCGCGGCCTCGCCCGACTTCACCGCGCCGACCGCGCCCGACAGCACCTCCGCGCGCAGCACCATTCGCGTCTCGGGGAAAACGGCCTGAAGCTCCGCCAGCACCGGTATCAGGAGCGCGGAATCGGTGCTGGCATCGACGGCGATGGTGATCGTCTCCTCTTGGCCCTTTTCGAAATGGCGCACGAGTTGCGACAGATCATCGGCCTCCGCCAGCACCCGAAGCGATTGGAGATAGACCTGCCGCCCGACCGCGGTCAGCTCGAGCCGGTAGCCGGAGCGGTCGAACAGCTCCGTCCCGGTCTGAAATTCCAGAGCCTTCAACGCCTGGCTCACCGCCGGCTGCGTGCGGTTGAGCCGCTCGGAGGCCGCCTTGACCGAGCCGGTCTCGACAACGGCGCGCAGAACCTTCAGCTGATCGAGTTTCACCTCGGCCTCCTATAAATCGTTTCTTATATGGATCGGTAGAAAGTATAAATATCAATAAAGTCGGGCCGCCCCTATCTCGGTCGCAACACCAGAGAAAGGCACCTTTCCATGACCCAGCACATCGCGATCGTCGGCGGCGGCTATATCGGCGCCGAGCTTGCCAAATCCCTTGACGCCAAGGCCGAGGTGACGCTGATCGAACCGCGCAGCCACTTCGTCCATGCCCCGGCGATGATCCGCGGCGTGGTCGATCCCGCGCTGCTCGACCGGGCGCTCATTCCCTATGACAGCCTGCTGAAGCACGGCCGAGTCGTCCAGGCGCGCGCCATGTCGGTGAACGGCTCTGGCGTGACGCTGGAGGACGGACGGCACATCGCTGCGACCCAGGTGGTCGTCGCTACCGGCTCCGGCAACGCCGCGCCCTTCAAGCCCAAGGGTGACGACATCGCCGCCTTTCGGGCCGAGAACGCCCGCATTCATGCGTTATTGAAAGCCGCGAAGAGCGTCGCCATCGTCGGTGCCGGGGCTGTCGGCACCGAGCTTGCCGGGGAGATCGCCCATGCGATGCCTGGCAAACGGATCACCCTGATCTCGGATCAGCCGCGGCTGTTTCCTGACAAGCCGGCGGCCCTCGGCGCTGGCTTGGCCAAAAAACTCCAACGGGCCAGCGTGCAGCTGATCCTCGGACAACGGGCCCAGAACCTCGAAAGCCTGTCGGAGCCCTATGCCGGCAGCCTGCGGCTGGCGGACGGGTCGGAGCATGAGTTCGATCTCATCTTCCCCGTGCTCGGGTCGCGCGCCAACTCGGATCTCCTGCAGGCCTTGCCGGGTGCGCAAACCAGCTCGGCTGGCCGCATCAAGGTCGACCCCTGGCTGCGGCCCGCCTCCTTTCCGAACGTCTTCGCTGCGGGCGACGTTGCCGATGCCGGCGACGCGATGACCATCGTGGCCACCAGCCGTCAGCTGCCCTGGCTACGAAGGACCTTGCTGGGCCTCGGCAAGGGCAAGTCGCTCGAGGAGATGAAGCCTTATGCGCCGTGGGGCGAAAAGTCCCCGCTCCTCGTGCCGCTCGGCCCGAGACGGGGCAGCTCCTTTCTCGGCATCATGACCGTGGGTGACCTGCTGACGCGGAAGATGAAGGGGGAGGATCTTTTCGTGAAGAAATACAGAACCCTGCTCGGGCAACCATAGGACTTGGGCATGGTCGCCCGCGTTCAACCTGAATTCCCCGCCAGCGCGCGTTTACCCCTGTAGGCTTCCAACCGCGCGTTGGCGTTGGTGTCGATCACCAGAATGACCGCCACCATGGCGATGGTCGTGATCAGGCTCGCCCGCCACAGAGGCGACTCGAAGCAGGGGATCGCCGGCGCGCAAACAGCGGTAGTCAGGGGGATGATCCTGAACACGGCGATCCGGTATTCGTTCGACGCCCTGTCGGCACGTGCGATTTCGTCTGCGACGAAGCCGGCGGCATGGTGGCACAGGCCGCCGGGAAGCGCGTCAGCCGGGCTTGCCTCTTCGTCCGCAAGGCCGGCCTTGCTTGGAGCTGCTCGGGGGCGCGGCTAGTTCGTCGAACCAGCTCAGCTTATTGACGGGCACGGCCAGCCCCCACCTTCTAAGAGGCTGGCCAGTGCCCCGGGATAGCCCGACTTGCCTCATACTCTCCAAGGCCCCATGAAAGCTTCGCTGGAGTTGCATACCGGGCAAGCACGTCGTCGAATGGCCGGAGGGCAATTCGAGACGCATATGCTGGATCTTCCGAACACGTCGATCATCGAAGGCAACGCGGTCAGATGGGGGAGCTGCGGCGACGGTCCGCCGCTGATCGCCATCCACGGCACGCCGTTCTCCTCGCAGGTCTGGCGCAGGATCGCGCCGCAACTCGCCGATCGCAGGACAATCTACTACTTCGATCTCGTCGGCTACGGACAGTCCGAGATGCGCGATGGTCAGGACGTATCTTTGGCGGTGCAGAACCGGGTCCTCGCAGCTCTGTTCAAGGAGTGGGAGATCGCGCGACCGGATGTCCTCGCGCATGACTTCGGAGGGGCCACCGCCCTGCGGGCCTATTATCTCGACGGTCTGCGCTACGCCTCGCTGACGATCTTCGATGCCGTGGCGCTGGCGCCCTGGGGGTCGCCATTCGTCCAGCATGTCAGGCAACACGAGGCCGCGTTTTCGGGGATGCCCGCCTACATGCATCATGCGCTTCTCGCCGCCTATCTGCAGACGGCGGCCCACGCCCCGCTCTCCGAAGAGGCCATCGAGATCTACAGCGCCCCTTGGCGCGGGCCGGTCGGCCAGCCCGCCTTCTACCGGCAGATCGCCCAGATGGATCAGCGTCATACCGACGAGGTGCAGGGCCTCTATGGCAGGATGGATTGCCCCGTCACTGTGCTCTGGGGGCAGGAGGATGGCTGGCTTCCCCATGCGCAGGGGGATGCCCTGGCGACGCTGATTTCGGACCGCGCCTGTGTCCCCATCGAAGGTGCGGGGCACCTCGTTCAGGAGGATCGGCCGGAAGCGATCGTTGCGGCGGTTCTGAAGCAGATAGGGGCTGGCTGACGGCAGATGCGAGCCGGGCGGCCTGCGCCGTCACCCTGCCCCGTCGGATGTCCGGCGGACCGGTGGCCTAGCCGGTGAAACGGTTTGGCCATGCATCACCCCCTTCGCGGCAGGGGTCGCACGGTAATGCTTTATTAAGGGCGGCAACACGCTATGTAGGGCGGTGCTGCCAGGTTCGGGGCCAGCCCGAACGGCGTACTGAAAGGTCACCATGCTCGACGCTCCTAGCTTGTCCGGCAGGTCCATCCTGCACGCGATCCCGGTGCCTGCGATCATCATGTCGACCAATCTTGAGATCATCGACGTCAATGCGGCGTTCGAGTCCGCCGTGGCGCGCCAGCGTGCCACATTGCTCGACCGCCCGCTGTTCGACGAGTTCCCGCCGCGCCCCGAAACCCCCAACCTCGAAGCGACGATCCGGGCATCGGTCGCGCGTGCGGTCGACACCCGGCAGACCGACGCGCTGGAGCCGGGACGGCACGACATCGTCATGTCGGATGGCGGCTTCGAGACCCGCTACTGGCGGCTCTCGCATTCCCCGGTGATCGAGGGGGGCGAGGTCACCTGCGTTCTGCAGCTGGTCGAGGACGTCACCGCCGAGGTGACGCGGCAGCTGCTTCTCGACGCGCGCGAGCGCACCGCCGAGGAAGGCGCCGCGCTGGCGTTCTGGGACCTGAACCTCGTGACCGGCAAGCTCGTCCGCTCGGGCGGCGTCGATTCCATGCACGGCTTTGCCCCCGGCGAGGTCGGAGAGGACATCGAGCCGTTCATCGAACGGGTCCATCCCGAGGATCGCGACCGGGTGCGGATGGAAGTGTTCTCCGCCGCCGAGCAGGGTCCGGGCCCGACCAATCTCGAGCACCGGCTGCTCCTGCCCGACGGCACGATCCGCTGGATCTCGGCGCGCGGCGAGATCCTGCCTGGCCCGGTGAATGGCGAGCCGCATCTGGTCGGCATGGTCGTCGACATCACCGAGTTTCGACAGAACGAGGAACGGCTGAAGACGGCGCTCGCCAACCAGAAGATCCTGCTCGACGAGGTCAATCACCGGGTCAAGAACTCGCTCCAGATGGTGGCGAGCCTGCTCAGCCTGGAAAGCGGCCGGGCCTCGCCCGAGACCCGCGAAAGGCTGATGTCCGCAAGCATCCGGGTCAACGCGATCGCCACCATTCATGCCAGCCTCTACCTCGATGGCGATGTGACCAGCGTGGCCGTCGACCAGCAACTGCGCGACCTGTGCGATCACGTCGCGGCCTCTTCGGGCTGCGACGTTCGCGGCATCACGATCGATCTCGACCTCGCGCCGATCCGACTGTGCCCGAACCAGGCGATCAGCCTGTCGATCATCGTGAACGAGCTGATCACCAACGCCCTCAAGCACGCCTTCCCCGGGCGAGCCGAAGGGAAGGTGCAGGTGCGCCTGACGCGCGACGGGAGCGCGGATGAACTCGTGCTGACGGTCACCGATGACGGCACCGGTCCGTCCGAGGCCGCAGGTGAACAGGCCGGGCGAAGCTCCGGCCTGGGCCAGCGGCTGATCCATATGTCGGCCCGCCAGATCGGCGGCCGGATCGAACAGTCAAGATCGCCGGAAGGGTGGCGCACCACCCTCCGTTTCCCGGTTCCGGGCTGAGCCCGGTATGCGCATCCTCATCGTCGAAGACGAGGTCTTCATCGCCCTCGACCTCGAAATGCAGATCCTGGACATGGGCTACGAGGTGGTGGGGATCGCCGCGACGAAGGAAACGGCGATCGAGATCGCCTGCGCGCAGGTCCCGGACCTCGCCCTCGTGGACCTGCATCTGGCGGGCCCCTCGAGCGGGGCGGAAGCGGCGGCCTTCCTGCGGGCCGAACTGGGCGTTCCGTCGATCATCGTCAGCGGCAGCCTGCACGAGTTGACGGAGCTGGACATCGCCTCCATCGCGCCGGTCTCCCTGCTGGGCAAGCCATTCAGCCCGGTGAAGCTGCAGGCCGCGATACGCGACGCAGACACCGGCCGCCATCGGTGACGATGCCGGACAAACCACTTCCGATGCCAAGCGTCTCGACTTGGCCGCAATACGAGGATAGCTCTGTTTTCATGGGTATTGGAGGGGCGCGGTGAAGCACTTGGAGTCCCTCTTCGATCGCGCGCTCGATGCCGTGGTCGGAATGGACGAAGCAGGTATGGTCGTCGCTTGGAACGGTGCGGCGGAGGAGATGTTCGGCTGGTCCCGCGCGGACGCGATGGGATCTTCGATGGGCGACCTGATCGTGCCGCCCCAGCATCGCGAAGGCCATGCGCGCGGACTGGAACGCTACAACCGCACAGGTGAAGGGCCGGTTCTCGAACAGCGGGTCCGGATCACCGCCCTGCATCGTGACGGCGCCGAGTTTCCCATCGAACTGTCGATCTTCCCCATGCCCGGCGATGGCGGCGGACGGATCTTCTACGCTTTCATCCGCAGCATGGCCGCCGAAGAATCCGCGCGCCGCGCGCAGGAGTTGCGGGCCCGCGAGGGAGAGGCGCTGCTCGCCGTCGCGCAGAAGCTTCTGGACGACGTCTCGCTCGACGAGTTCACGCAGTTCTGCCTCGACAACGTCTGCGCCGTGTCCGGGATGGAGGCGGGGCATTTCCACGTCGTGCGCGGGCGTGGCCCCCATGCGTGCCTGCACCCCACCGGCATCTGGCACTTGGCGGACCCACGTTTCCAGCCGGTGGTCGAGGCCACGAGCGTGGTGCGGTTCGGCCTCGGAGAGGGCCTGCCGGGACGTGCCTGGCAGTCGGGTCAGCTGCAGTCGCTCGACGACCTCGCATCGTCCTGCCAGTTCGTCCGCCGCAGCGTGTTCGAGGAGGTCGGGTTGTCTCGCGCGGTCGCCCTGCCCGTCCGGCAAGGCGGGCAGATCCACGGCGTGCTCGAGTTCTTCGGGACCTCCAAGGCCCGTCTCGATCCGGAGATCCTCCGGATGCTCGAGACCATCGGAAGCCAGATCGGCGTCGCGATCCGGCGCAAGGAGAACGCGGAGCACCGCGAGACGTTGCGCCGCGAGATGAGCCACCGGGTGGGCAACAGCCTCTCGGTGCTGGCCTCGATCTATCGCAGCTGCTCGCGCGAGGCCCGGACCAAGGAAGAGCTGGACGAGGCATTCCTTGGGCGCCTCGTGGCGGTGGGTCAGGCCAATCGCCTGGCCGTCGAGGACGCCAGCGAGAGCGTGGCATTTCCGGCGCTGATCGAGGAGGCGATCAGCATCCTCCCCGAGCGGAACAGGATCACCATCGAGGCGCCAGACATGACGGTCGACCGGGACAGCGTCATGCCGCTGGCGCTGATCCTGAACGAACTCGCCACCAACGCGCTCAAGCATGGCAGCTCCTGCGAGGACAGCCGTCTTGTCGTCGCGGCCCGCTTCGGCGAGGGGCGCGACGAACTGGTCCTGGAATGGCACGAGCATCGCGCCGTCCCGTTGACCGTCCCGCCGCCGACGCCCGAGCGTGTCGGGTTCGGCACGAAACTCATGCAGCACATGGTCGAAGGCCGGTTGGGCGGCAGCTTCGAGCGGCGCCTCGACGAAACCGGCTTCTGCGTGGTGATGAAGCTGCCACGCGAGCGCATCGAGGCGCTGCCTGATACCGACCTGATGGCCTGAACCCAGAAGCGG
This sequence comes from Limimaricola variabilis, assembly GCF_014195545.1. Taxonomy (GTDB): domain Bacteria; phylum Pseudomonadota; class Alphaproteobacteria; order Rhodobacterales; family Rhodobacteraceae; genus Limimaricola; species Limimaricola variabilis. The sequence goes on from NZ_JACIBX010000001.1 coordinate 493,872, forward strand.
CGCCTGCTGGGACGGCGGCCTGCCGCAGGCGTGGGAGCACGCTCGGGGGCATTCTTGATCCGATGAAAGCCTACAGGCTCGGCCGGATCACACATCCTCCGTGGTCGGCATGGTCAGGTGGACCCGCAACCCGCCATTCTTGCGATTGGCGAAGCGCAGCTCTCCGCCGTGGTCTTCCACGATCGCCTGCGCGATGGCGAGGCCGAGGCCATGGCCGCCCCCTTCGCGATCGGACCCGCTGACGCCCCCCTTCTTGAACGGCAGCAGCAGTCGCGGCAGGTCCCCTTCGGGGATGCCCGGTCCGCAATCCTCGATGATCACCTCCGCCAACCGGCCATTCCGGGCCACGACGACCTGGGCGGAGTGCCCGTATTTCACGGCGTTCTCGATGAGGTTAAGAATGGCGCGCTTCATCGCCACGCGCTTGCACCTGACGATGAGGCCGGTTTTGCAGTCGTAATCCACCGGTGCGCCGCAATCCGCGAGATCGTCGCAGATCGTGCTGACCAGCGCGCCCAAATCCACCTTCGAGCGGTGCTCCCCCTCATGCGAGGCATGCGCATAGGCCAGGAAGCCGCCGATCGAGGTGTTCATGTCGTCGATCGTGCCGAGGATCCTGGTCTGGTCTTCGCTCGCGGGCATCGCTTCGACGCGAAGCCGGATCTGGGTCAGCGGCGTGCGCAGATCGTGCGATATCGCCGCCAGCATTCCGGTCCGGCTCTGGATCAGCTGACGAAGCCGCGCCTGCATTCGGTTGAAAGCACGGGCCGCCTGCGACACCTCCTGCGGCCCCGAGACCGGCAAGGGCGAGCTGGATAGGTCCTGGCCCAGCGCCTCGGCGGCCTGGGCAAATCGCGCGAGCGGCCGCGTGACCCGCCCCACGAGCCAGAAGGCGACGAGGGCAATTCCGATCACTGCGGAAATTAGGTTGGCCATGAGCAGCCCCGGCGACAGCGGCACCGGGGTGCTGAAGGTCCCGAGGAAGTTGATCCATTCCTCCGGCCCGTGCCGAATGGAAACGAGGAGGCCGGGGCCATCCTGCGGCAGATCGATCGCCGCCGCCGGCGAGCCGAGGCGGTTGGTGGGATCGAACTCCGGCGGGCTGATCGCGTCCGAGACCCGCTCCAGCATGCGCACCTGCATCTCGTTGTCCGCGATCCGGGGCACCTGTGTGCGCAGATAGGCAAGCACGCCGCTCTCCTCCTCGGACATCTCTGCCTGAACCGGAGGCGAGGCAGTGCTGGTCCAGACCCGGAAAGCACGGCTATCGGAGAGCTGTACGACCTCGCCGCGCCAGGAGGGCGGAAGGTCGCGCAGCAGCCGGCTGATGCCGGCGGCCCGCTCGGCGAGATCGACGGCCTCGGTCAGCTCCAGCGCACCCTGCCGGTCGACGTGATAGAAGGCGTAGCCGACCAGATGCGACAACACGAAGCTGGCCACGATGATGGCTGTGGTCTGCGCGCGCATGCTGCGCCAGTTCATGAAAGCACGTCCGGTGTGAACAGGTAGCCGTCGCCCCAGATCGTCTTGATGATCCGGGGTGATTTCGGATCGTCACCCAGCTTCTTGCGCAGCCGGCTGACCTGAATGTCGATGCTCCGATCCGAGATGATGGCCGACCGGCCGCGCGTGGCGTCGAGCAGCTTCTCGCGCGACAGCGTAACCTGCGGCCAGGTCAGGAGGGCCAGGAGCAGCTCGTATTCCGCGCCGCTCAGCAGCACGATCACATCGTCATCCGAGATGAGCTCCCGCTTCGCGGTATCCAGCCGCCAGCCTTCGAAGCGGATGAAGCGGTCGGGACGCGGGCTGTCGCTCGGGCCGGCCGGAGAGGTGCGCCGCATCACGGCCTTGATGCGCGCGAGGAGTTCGCGGCCATGAAACGGCTTGGGCAGGTAATCGTCGGCGCCCATCTCGAGGCCCAGAACCCGGTCGAAATCGTCGCCCTTCGCGGTGAGCATGATGATCGGGGTGAGGTCGCCCTCCCCGCGCAGCGCCCGGCAGAAACTGAGCCCATCCTCCCCCGGCAGCATCAGGTCGAGTACGATGAGGGAGACCGTGCGATCCGCCAGCCGCGTCCTGGCCTGGGCGGTATCCGGCGCCTCGCTGACCCGGTAGCCCTCACGGGACAGCACCTGCCCCACGAGCTGACGGATCTCGGCGTCGTCGTCCACGACGAGGATGTTTGAAGCGGCGGTGGTCATGAGTCGCGTGCCTGGGAAGAGGGATTCTCCTTCATGCCCATTAGCAGATCTCCGGCGCCGCCCTCGTTCAATTCCACGAACTCGGCGGCGGGAAACGCTGCCGACACATCTTGTCACAATTCGCCACGATGAGGCGGAAGTTCCCGACGTCGGCTGTCCTATTCAAGTCCAGACCGCTTCGGGAACGAGAGGCAGACACATGCAGCAGATGGTACGTACCACCAAACCATCGACTTCATACATCTCCCGTGCCTCGGGCGGCCGCACCAGATCCCTGGACCTGCCTCAGGCGGGTGCAGGGGCAAACCGGAGAGACGCGCCGGACATCCCGCAGGATACACCCTGTCAGGCGCCCTGCAGGCCCGACCCGTCCTCCGTCGCTGTCGGTCGTGCCGTGCCACGTCCCCGCCAGGGGTCGGAGTCCGACCTGGCCGACCGACTGCGCCGCGTCCAGCAGCGCCAGCAGGCACGCTTCGCCGCGTTGCCCTCATCGATGAAGGAGGATTTTCACATACTCATGTGGCACCAGCACCGGCTCCGCGCCAACCAGGCCGCGCATGATGCAGCCCTTGCCCGCCTGAAGCGCTCTGCTGCGCCACAATCCTGACGACCGCCTGTCAACTGCCTACCGCCTTCGGCGGACCAAGGCCTGTCCCGCCTTGGTCCGCCTTTTTTTCGAGAACCATCCATGACCATCGCGCCCCGTAGCCTGCTAAGAACCATCGTTCCCCAAATCACCTGGGCCCAGAGCCTTCTCGGCAAGGTCCGCGCCTTCAAGGAGCCGGAACATGCCGGCGCTTTGGATGCGCAACTCCAATCGCCGACCCACGAGCTTCTCGCCACCCTGCGCTCCGGCCATTCCATCTCGGCAGGCCTGCGGCGGATCGGAGGGCAGCACCTGCCCTATTACCGCGTCTGGGTGGACACCTCAGCGCCAATCACGCGCTTTCGAATACTCGAAGCCAATCCGGCCCTGCTGAGATGGGTCGGGCAGAGCGACACCGGCTTCGATGTCCTGCAACTCCCTCTTTCGGGATTTCAATATCACTGGCGCAGCGACCTCGCCCGGGTGCAGGAGGGGAAGGTCGCGCTGGTCAGCCAGACCCATCTTGTCAGAAGCGGTGTCGATCTGGAGGTCGACCATGTCGCCTCCCCCATGTCCCGCCGCGAGCAGGGTCCGGTGATCGAAGGCTGCCTGGTCCTGCCCTCGGCCGACGGGGCCGACATGATACCCCCGGTCTGGGAGAAGGTCCTGATCGCCCGGCGGCTGACGCCCTGCCGGTTGCTGTCCTAGATTTCGCCGGGCCGTCCGGCGCCGAGACGTGACCCTGCGGGATTGCAGCTTCGCGCACGCTGGGAGGCGGGCCGTCGCTACTTTCCGGCCTCGGCAATGATCCAGTCCCGAAACGCCGCGACCTCTGGCCGCTGCGCCGCGACGCGATCGAGCACGAGGTGATGGTGGAGATCCGAAACCGTGATCTCCTCGACCGGCCGAACGAGCCGTCCGGCTGTGAGATCATCGGCGACAAGAGAGGATCGTACGAGAGCAAAGCCCTGCCCCGCGCGGCAGGCATCCATCATCTCCGCAAAGGAGTCGAACTCCCCACCGGTCGGATCCGCGAGATGCTGCCTGATCCAAGGCTCGCCGGCGGCGGGTTCGCCAAAGATCTGGACCAACCAACGCTCCCAATCGAGAACCGTGTGACGCCCGCCCCTGTAGCGTAGCAAGGGGGCGGCTCCGAAGGCCTTTGTCGCGGGGAGCCGGTCCGCGAGCGCGGGGGCGCAGACCGCGAACTCCTCCTCGAGCCCCAGACGCCGGCTGTCGAGGTCCGGGCTCCCGCCGCCGAGCCAGATGGCGATATCCGCTTCTCCGGCACGCAGATCCGCGCGCCGGTAATCCATCGTCAGGCTGACGCCGATTCCGGGATGGGCCTTGAGGAACCGCTCGAGCCGCGGCGCCAGCCACTGCGTGCCGAATTCGGGCGTGCTTTGGACCACGAGCCGCCCGGTCATCCCCGCCCGGCGCGCCGTGGCAAAGCCATCGCGCAGGAGCGCCAGACCGCCCTCGACCGAGGGCAGCAGCGCCTGACCGAGCGGCGTAAGCGAAGCACCTGAGCGGCTTCGGACCAGGACCGGCTGCCCGACGAAGGCCTCGAGCTGCGCGATCTGGTGACTGACGGCGGTCTGCGTCAGGCCCAGCGCCTCGGCCGCCCGGGTGAAATTCCGCAGCTCCGCCACCGCCGCAAAGACGCGGAGGCAGGTCATCGAAGGAAGCGCCGTGGATTCGAGCATCATGAGCAGTATTGATGGATACCATGTCGTCTATCCGTTTCACTCAAGCGCAGGGCATATCGATGATCAAGCCGAAGAATGGATCATCAGAGGAATACTTCCATGTTCGGGATCATGTTTCGTATCATTCGACACAACAGGCGCAGCCCTTCCTGCAACGCGCATCTGCGGCGCGACATCGGCCTGCCTGAGGATCTGCATGAGGATTTCGAATGGAGATACCCTCTTTTGCTCAGATGAATGGCGGCGGTGACGTCATCGGGGTCGGATCGCGCGACAGACCCGAATGCGATGGCAAGGACGCAATGACCGGACTCACTGCCTAGCCTGAACGGCCCCCGTTACCTGTGGCGCGTTGGCACGGACCGATGCGCCGTTCCGCCCGGTGATCGCGGGCGCCTCGCGAATGAGCGCCGGATCGGTCAGCGCTGCCACCATGAACAGCGCGAAATCGGTGCGCCGGGTCAGGTTGCTCGCGAGGATCGGGTCGCCCACATGGCGGGCCCAGACCGGCAGGCCTTCGCTCTCGCCCTCCTCCAGATCGGAGCCGCGCACCACGGTCCAGTCGCGGCTCGACGCGAAGACGAGATCCGTCGCGCGGACCTGGTCGTCGAGATCGACGAGCCGCAGCGCCCTCAGTATCGGGCCACCGATCGCGACGATGGCGCGGATCTTCCAGCCGTAGCGATCCCTGCCGTCGCGGCTGATGTGCCAGCCGCAGGAGAAGACCAGCCGCGCCGCGGGCGGGGCGAGGTCGAGCACGGCGCGCGCGGTGCCCGAGGCGTAGTCCTGCACCCCCCAGGGCGCGAGGACCACCAGCACGCCGTCGCAGCCTTCGGTGGCCTTGGCGATCACCGCCCGATCGTCGGTGCGGCCGGGATGGATGGTGATGCGGCCCGCGAACCGGTCGAGCTTGCCGACGCTTTCGGGGCGGCAGACGCCGTTCACCTCGTATCCGCGAGCGAGCGCGTGTTCGACCATGTATTGCCCGAGCTTGCCCGAAATGCCGACGATGCAGATGCGCTTCATGAGAGGTCTCCTTGAGGTGTGGGGATCAAACCGCGACAGCGTGCCGTCGCGGCGCCCGCGGCCCATAGGTCAGAAGCCACAGCGCGAAGCCGAGCTCGGCCAGCGTCACCACGATCAGCAGCGCGACCTTCACGGCCGCCAGCACCGTCGCTTCGGGAAAGGCGAACATCTGCACGCTGTCGAGGAGATAGCCCGTGCCACCCACGATCAGTCCCGCGCCGATGATCCGCGGATAGAGGCCAGAGCGCGCCACCAGCGTGCCCAGCAGGATCAGGTGGAGGCAGAAGAAGAGCTGCCAGATCCAGACACCCGCGTCATGGACGTGGCGCATCAGCCCTGCCAGTTCGATGCGCTGGGCCGCGTCGAAGCTCTGGAGCGGCACCGTCCCGTCAGCCAGCGCCAGCGACGCCGCGTGAAAGAACAGCATGGCCGCCATCACCGCGACCATCATCAGCCGCGCATAGGCCGCCGCGAGCGACAGCGTCGCGTTCACCGGGCGGAACATGTGGTAGAGCATGGCCGTGACCAGCACCTCGGCGGTCATCATCACCACGTCGCCAAGCAGGCCCGCGTGAAGCAGGCCGCGTCGGTCCGCGATGTTGGCGAAGGTCGCGGCCGGGTCGCCCGCGACGTTCAACGCCCCCGGCACGTAGAGGATCGAGAAGCCGCCGGCGACGGCGATGACGAGATAGAGCGCCCCGGTCACACGGGCATAGGCGCGGGACGAAGGGTCCTGAAAGGGATGCATGAGCGGCCTCCTGTCAGTCGAGAGCTGCGGAATGGCCCTGTTCTACGCCCCACCACTCATGCAGAGAATTGACCGGTATTGCCGAGCTGATATGCAGGAATGCATGGATTGGCGCAGCGTCACCTTCGACTGGAACCGGGCTCGGGCCTTTCTGGTGACGGCTGAGGAAGGCTCGCTCTCCGCCGCCGCCCGCGCCCTGAAACTGGCGCAGCCGACGCTGGGCCGCCAGGTCGAGGCGCTCGAGGCGGAGCTTGGCGTGGTGCTGTTCGAACGCTCCGGCCGAGGGCTGCGCCTCTCCCCCGCCGGGCACGAGCTTCTTGAGCATGTCCGGCTCATGGGCGAAGGCGCCCGCGCACTGTCGCTGGCGGCCTGGGGCCAGACCGAGGCGCTGGAGGGCGAGGTGGCGATCTCGGCCTCCGACGCCTATGCCAGCTACCTGCTGCCACCGATACTCGAACGCCTGCATGCCACCGAGCCGCGCATCCGGATCGAGGTCGTCGTCTCCAACGACCTCTCCGACCTGTCGCGGCGCGAGGCCGACATCGCGGTGCGCAACGTCCGGCCGACCGAGCCCGACCTGATTGCGCGCAAGGTCCGCGATGCCATGGCCCGGCTCTACGCGGCCCCCGGATATCTCGACCGCATCGGGCGGCCGCAGACAAAGGCGAGTTTCTCGCGGGCCGAGTTCATCGAGATCGACGCGAAGGGCAGCCTCATGAACCTGCTCAACGCGCATGGCTTTGCCCTCGAGACGGCCAACTTCCCCTATCGCTGTCGCAACTTCACCGTGATGTGGGAGATGGTGCGCCGGGGAATGGGGATCGGCATCCTCGACGATCGCATCGGCGACGCCGACCCGGCGGTCGAACGTGCCGTGCCGGATTTCGAGCCGATCGCCTTTCCGGTCTGGCTCGTCGCACATCGGGACATCGCGCGATCCCGCCGGTTGCGGGTGGTCTTCGATGCGCTGGCGGAAGGGCTGGGGACGACGACAGGCGGAGGTAGCGGCTAGCCTGTTCGTGTTCGGGCCGCCGCAGGTATTCCCACGCCCTCCTCGCCAAGGATTGGCTTTCAGCGCCACGACCGCGCCAGCAAGGCCCATGTCCGCAGGTCGAGCAGCACCTTGACCGTCACCGCCAGGATCAAGGCACAGAGCACCACCTTGGAAACCGTCCCCATCGTCCCCTCGATCAGCAGCGCATGCACGACGCTGCCCAGGACCACCACCATCACCAGTGCCGTGTGACCGAGCCTCCAGACCCTTGGTCGAAGGCGTAGCCGTCGGCGCAGGGCGGCCAGGGAAGCGGCAGCGAAGACCGTCCACATGGCGATGACGCCCCAGGCGGAGAACGGCGTCGGCGACACGAAGAGCAAGGCGTCGATCACGTCCGGCGGGCTGGTCAGCCAGAGCCCGGCGACATGGAGCGCGACTGCCGTCACCAGCGCCGCGCCGACCCAGCGATGCAGGCGTCGACCGCGCGGCCTCGGCAGGCCGGGCAGATATCCTCCGACCAGCAGCGGCTGAAAGAGAACGAGGGTCATGGCGACGACGCCCGCAAGGCCGGCAGCGATATAGACCGGGCTGCGCCAGGCCAGCAGCGGGCTGTGGGCCGCGATGGCGACTGGCACGATGACGGCCACCGCGAGAGCGCCCCAGATCAGGACCGCACGCGTCGAAGCCAAGGGGCTCAGGCCGGTTGGAGCACGAAATCCGCGCTGAGGCTCGTGTCGCGCGAACTCGGCATCACCGGGCGCAGGAACACGGTCTCGAACGCCGCGTCATCATAGGCGAGGTGACCATGCGGCTGACCGAAGGCGGGCACGATCTGTGGCATTTCGAGCCGGAACCGGCCTTGGGCATCGGTGAGCGTGGCACCGTGGCTGTGCGGGTCGCGCTCGTGTCCCTCGGTCGTGTGGGCCCAGATCTGTATGCGCACCCCCTGCAGCGGCGCGCCATCGCCAGCCCGCCGGACGCTGCCGGTCATCCAGAAGCCGCCGCCGCCGATGCGCTCGACGATAGGCGCGCCGGGCAGATAGTTGTTGGCGCCGCCGCGCATGCTGGGCGTTGGCGCAAGGCCCTGCGCCCGCGCCGGGACGAGCAGCCCGGATGCCGCTGTGGCGAGCGTGGCGACAGCCGCCGCACCAGTGGCGAGAAAGGCGCGGCGTGTTGCATGTTCTCGGGTCATCTCGGCTCCTCCTGATCGCCCGGCGAACAGATGCGGTGGATCGCCCGTGCCGTGCGCATCACGGCCGGCCGCGACGCCCGCATGCCAAGACTACCAAATCACCGGTGAAGATGGACGCGCGATGATGCGCGCCCCACGTCTTCGTGAAGCCGAGGCGCGCCGCTTCGGGTAAGTGTTCTCTCTTCCCTGAGCCTCTTCGTACCTCAGTGCGCCTTCGCGCCGAAGGGCATCACGCTCTTCAACGCGACCAGCACGCCGCCGACGATTAGCCCGACCACGCCCATCAGCGTCGCCCCGGCAAGCCAGCCCAGCGCGCCGGAGAGGATCGGCGCGTTCGCGGCCACGATCTCGCGCGCCACCTCGACCGCGTGCTCGGGCCCGGAGATGTAATAGGTCTCGAGCCCGTGGATCAGGATGCCGCCGCTGACCCATAGCATCGCCGCGGTGCCGACCACCGAGAGCAGCTTGAGCACCCAAGGCATGCCCTTGACCAGCCCCCGGCCGATGGCCGGCAGGATGCCCGAGGGGCCGCGCGCGGCCAGCGCGGCGCCGACATCGTCGGCCTTCACGATGATGGCCACCGCGCCATAGACCGCGAAGGTGATGAAGATGCCGACCAGCCCGAGCACGATCGCCTGGGTCACGAAGGGCAGGCCTGTGACTGTCGACAGCGTCAGTGCCATGATCTCGGCCGAGAGGATGAAATCGGTGCGGATCGCGCCGCGCACGGTCGTGTCCTCGTCCAGCGCCTTCTTCTCGGCCTCGGCATGGGAATGGCCAAGCAGCACCTCGGCCACCTTCTCCGCCCCCTCATAGGCCAGATACAGCCCGCCCAGCATCAGCAGCGGCGTGATCGCCCACGGTGCCAGGAAGCTCAGCGCCAGCGCCGCGGGCAGCAGGATCAGGATCTTGTTGCGGAGCGAACCGACGGCGATCTTGCGCACGATCGGCAGTTCGCGCTCAGCGACGAAGCCAAGCACGTATTTGGGCGTCACCGCGGCGTCGTCGATCACCACCCCGGCCGATTTCGTCCCCGCCTTGAGCGTCGCGGCGGCGACATCGTCGAGCGAGGCCGCGGCGGTCCGGGCGATCAGGGCGACGTCGTCGAGAAGTGCAAAAAGTCCTGAACTCATGGGCCTGCCATCTTGTGAATTGCATCTGCTCCTTCGGAGCCTAACCGGACCCAACCGCCCAGCGACAGATCGGGTCGGTCCGTTGGCGCATTTTTTCGATCGGCGATCATGGCTTGGCAGTCCCGGCGTTTCCGCCCAGTCTGCGCCGCATGAGCGGCCCCACGGGGCCGAGGAGCGAGGATGACGATGACCCTTGAGACCGACCCGATCGCCGCGCTGCGCGGCGTCACCACCGCCACGCTGACCACGGTCCTGCTGAAGAAGGGGCTGCGCAACGTCTGGATCCGCGGCGCCATGCCAATGCCCGAGGGCGAGACCCGGATCGTCGGTCCCGCCTTCACCTTCCGCTTCGTGCCCGCGCGCGAGGATCTGGCGACGCCGGCGTCCTGGAGCAGCCCGATCTCGACCCGCGCCGCGATCGAGGAGATGCCCGAAGGCGCCATCGCGGTGATCGACGCAATGGGAATCACCGATGCCGGCGTCTTCGGCGACATTCTCTGCGCGCGGATGGTCAAGCGCGGCGCGGCCGGGCTGGTCACCGACGGGGTGATCCGCGACCGGGCCGGCGTGGCCGCGACCGGCCTGCCGATCTGGGCACGCGGCGCCGCCGCGCCCCCATCTGTGGCTGGGCTGACCTTCACCGGCTGGCAGGAGACGATCGGCTGCGGAGGGGTCTGCGTGGTGCCGGGCGACATGATCGTGGCCGATGCCGACGGCGCGGTGGTGATCCCGGCCGCCCTTGTCGATGAGGTGACGCGCGAGGCCATCGAGCAGGAGCGGATGGAGGGCTGGATCGTCGAGGAGGTGGAGCGCGGCGAGAAGCTGCCCGGCCTCTACCCGATGAACGAGTCGACCCGCGCCCGCTACGCCGCCTGGAAGGAGGGCGGCGAATGATCTCCGCCGAGACGCGCGGCGTCTTCGCCATCGCGCCGACGCCGTTCCTGCCGGACGGCGCGCTCGACATGGCCTCGCTCGGCCGGATGACCGAGCGCTATGTCGGCTGCGGCGTCGACGGGCTGACCATCCTCGGAATCATGGGCGAAGCGCATAAGCTCGAGCCGGAGGAGAGCCTGTCGGTCGTGCGCGAGGTGATCGCGCATGCGGGCGGTCTGCCGGTGGTGGTGGGCATCTCGGCGCCGGGCTTTGCGGCGATGCGCAGGCTGTCGGCGGCCGCGATGGAGATGGGGGCCGCCGGGGTCATGATGACCCCGCCCCCTTCCATGCGCACCGACGACCAGATCGCCGGCTGGTTCGCGCAGGCGGTGGCGCAGATCGGGTCCGATGTGCCCTTCGTGCTGCAGGATCATCCCACCGCCACCGGTGTCGTAATGTCGAACGCGGTGATCCGCAGGGTGGTGGCGGAGAACCCCTCCTGCGTCATGCTCAAGCACGAGGACTGGCCCGGCCTCGATAAGATCTCGGCGATCCGGAACTGGCAGGAGCGCGGCGAGATGCGCGCCCTGTCGATCCTGTGCGGCAACGGCGCGCTGTTTCTGGACATGGAAATGCGGCGCGGCGCGGATGGCGCGATGACCGGCTATGCCTTTGCGGAGATGCTGCGCCGGGTGGTCGATCTCGCCGCGCAGGACCGCGACGCGGCACAGGACCTGTTCGACGCGCATCTGCCGCTGCTGCGCTACGAGCACCAGCCGGGCATCGGGCTCGCGGTACGCAAGCACATACTGGCGCAGCGCGGCTTCATCGCCCATCCCGATCTGCGCGCGCCGGGCGCGGCGCTGAACCCGGCCGCCCGGGCCGAGGTGGATTATCTGCTGGCGCGCCTCAAGGCCCGGGATCGCGGCTGCGGCCTCTAGCCCTCGTCGTCCTCAGGTCTCGTCGTCGCGGCCCTTGTAGCCGGTCGCGATGACGAATTTCTCCGAGCTGTCGGAGCGCGAGGCCGGCGGCTTGACGTTCTGCACCTTGTCGAACTTGCGCTTGAGCAACTGTTGGAGGCTGCCTTCGGCGCCGCCCGCCAGCACCTTGGCGACGAAGGTGCCGCCCGGCTCCAGCACGTCGAAGGCGAAATGGGCGGCCGCCTCGCACAGCGCGATGATCCGCAGGTGGTCGGTCTGCTTGTGACCCGAGGCCGAGGCGGCCATGTCCGACATCACCACGTCGGCGCCGCCGCCAAGCCATTCCTTGACCTGGAGATCGGCGTCGTCTTCCATGAAATCGAGCTGATGGATCTCGGCGCCGGCGATGGGCTCCACCTCCTGCAGGTCGACGCCGAGCACGCTGCCCACCGCCTTGCCCGATTTCGCGCCGAGCGCGTTGACTCGTGCCACCGCGACCTGACACCAGCCGCCCGGTGCGCAGCCGAGATCGACCACCCGTGCCCCCGGCACGAGGAAGCGGAACTTGTCGTCGAGTTCGATGATCTTGTAGGCGGCGCGGCCGCGATAGCCCTCGGCCTTGGCGCGTTTGACATAGGGGTCGTTGAGCTGCCGCTCAAGCCAGAGCTTGGAGCTCATCTTACGGCCGCGCGCGGTCTTGACCTTGATGGTCAGGTCGCGCTGCCCGCGCCCCGAGGTGTTGCCAGTGCCCGCGCCGGGCTTTTTCGGTGTCTTTGCCATGCCGGGCTCTCCTGATCAGAGACCCCGACTATGCCAAGCGGGGGTGACGGGGCAAGCCCTGCCCCGTCACCCTTCCACATTTGCGCCGCCCGATCAGGCCCGCCGACGCCGACGCCCGCCATCGCGACCGCCGCGCCCCTCGCCCGGCACGCCGGGCGGACGGTTGAAACGGATCCATTCGGCGCCCGAGGGATCGTTGTTGGTCAGGAAGTTGGCGGCGCGGATCGCGCTCATCTCTCCCCCCGGTCGCGCCTCGCGGCTGCCGATGCCCATCAACTGGCAGAAGGTCTCGTCATCCATCTCCTCGGGGATGACGATGCCCGCCGCCTCCAGCTCCGCCCGCTTCTCGGCGATCTTCGAAAGCGGCGTCGGCAGCGCGCAGGGGTTCATGATCGCGCTCGTCATGCCCGAGGCCATCGCCATCGGCAGGAAGGCGTTGTTGATGCCGTGTCGGTTGGGCAGACCGAAGGAGATGTTCGAGGCGCCGCAGGTAGTGTTGACGCCCAGCTCGTCGCGCAGGCGGCGCACGAGGGCGAAGACCTGCAGACCGGCGGTCGCCATGGCGCCGATCGGCATCACCAGCGGGTCGACCACGATGTCATGCGCTGGGATGCCGAAATCGGCGGCGCGCTCGACGATCTTCTTGGCGACCGCGAACCGCACGTCGGGATCCTCGGAGATGCCTGTGTCGTCGTTGGAGATCGCCACCACCGGCACGTTGTATTTCTTGACCAGCGGCAGAACCAGTTCCAGCCGCTCCTCTTCGCCGGTCACGGAGTTCAGCAAGGGACGCCCCTGCGCCGCCGCGAGACCGGCTTCGAGCGCCGCCGGGACCGAGCTGTCGATGCACAGCGGCACGTCGACCAGCCCCTGCACCAGCTCGATCATCTTGGTCATGAGCGGCGGCTCGGTCTCGTTCGGGTTGGGGTTGGAGTTGTAGACCACCCCCGCATTGACATCGAGCATGGTGGCGCCGCAGGCGACCTGCGCGATGGCGTCCTTCTCGACGGTCGAGAAGTCGCCCGCCTCGAGCTCGGCGGCGAGCTTCTTGCGCCCGGTGGGGTTGATGCGCTCGCCGATCACGCAGAACGGCTGGTCGAAGCCGATGATCGCGGTTTTCGTCTTCGATTCAACGATCGTGCGGGTCATTCTTTGTCCTTGTCATTGGCCAACGGCCTTGAAGTCTCACAGCGCGGCGCTGTGCCGGGCGGGGTGACGCGCGGCGAGCCAGTCGGCGCTGGCCTGGATGCCGCCCAGCGGGAAGAGATGTGCCTGCTCGATGCCCAGCTCCGGCTCGGCCAGCACCGCCTTCTCCAGCGCGTCGGCGATCTCGTCGGGCGCATAGGGCATGAGCAGGTGGCTCACGTCCATGGCTCGCTTCTGCAACACTTTGAGCGACGGGCCAACCCCGCAGGCCATGGCGTATTTGATCAGCGTCTGCAGCTTGGCCGGACCGGCGAGGCCGACATGCACCGGCAGATCGATACCCGCCGTGCGGATCGCGCGGGCCCAGCCGATCACCGGGGCGGCGTCGAAGACGAACTGGGTGACCAGCGCCATCCGCGCATCGGTCCGGTTCGAGAAATCCTGCTTCCAGCGCAGCGCGTCGCGCACCAGAGCGTCGCCGCCATCGGGGTCGATGTCGAGGTTGCCCTCCGGATGGCCTGCGACGTGCAGCCGGGTGAAGCCCGCGCGATCGAAGGCGCCGGTCTCCAGCAGCTGCATCGAGGAATGGAAGGCGCCGCGCGGGGCCGCGATGCCGCCCGCCAGAACCAGCGCTTGGGTCACGCCCGCCTCGCCCTGGTAGCGGGCAATCCAGTCGCCGAGCTGGGCCTCGCTCTCGATGCTGCGGGCCGGGAAATGCGGCATGACCGCGAAGCCCTCGCCGGCGATGCGCGCCGCCGTCGCCACCATCTCCTCGATCGGCGTGCCGTCGATATGGGCGATGTAGACCCGGGTCCCCGCCGGCAGCAGCGCCGCGAAGCTGGCGACCTTGGCGGCGGTGCGCGGCATCACCTCGATCGAGGCGCGGGCGGTCAGGTCGCCCCCCATCGAGGGGGCGGGCTTCGCGCGGCGGAAGCTCAGCAGGGACATCAGCACCTCCTTGAGGGCACGGTTCATTCGCGCCCGTTGTTGTCGATCAGCGCCTTCAGGCGCGCCGTGTCGTATTCCGCCTCGATCCGTTCCACCGCCTGGCGGGCGGCCTCCTCGGCCTCGCCGTCGATCTCGCCCCACGGCGCCTTGCGCCATTCGGCGAGATAATCGTCGGTTCCGGCCGCGCCCGACTTCATCGCCGCGCGGTCGATCGCCTGCTCGAACCGCTCCGCGAGCGGAAGCTTGGCGGCGCGCCGGCCCTTGCCGACCAGCACCTGCGCGGGCATGTCGCGCCACAGAACGAGCGTGATCTCGGGCATCGCGGATCCTTTCCTCACCATCGCTGATATCGCGTCGCTTCTGCCCGGCGGGGTCGGATTTCGACAGTTTGACCACGGGCTGCGACGCGGGCCCTTTCTCGCAGCCGGCCCGCGGAAGCTCCAGTACCGCGAATCGTAGAAATCCCCATGATTGTGATGAACGCCGCTGCGTTCCGGCCCGTCGCGGCGCTTGCGCGACGCGGGCGCATTCCCTACCCTCGGCTTAACTCGATATTGGAGGGCGTGTTGATGGCGCCCAAGCGTCCCGACGGTGCGGGCGCGTTCCCGAAAGCGGTGAGATCCCCCGCGCCAAGACCGGATCAGGCGACGCTTTATGCCGCGCTTGATCTGGGAACAAACAGCTGTCGCATGCTGATTGCCCAACCCAAGGGCAGCCAGTTTCACGTGGTCGATAGCTTCTCGAAGACGGTCCAGCTGGGCCATGGGCTCGAGCAATCGGGCCGGCTGTCGCGTGCCTCGATGAACCGCACGCTCGGCGCGATTCGCATCTGCCGGCAGAAGCTGTCCAAGCACGGCGTCACCCGGATGCGGCTGGTCGCGACCGAGGCCTGCCGTCGGGCCCGCAACGGACGGGCCTTTCTTGCGCAGGTGCAGCGGGAAACCGGGCTCAGGCTCGACGTGATCCGGCCCGAAGAGGAGGCGCGGCTCGCGGTGATCTCCTGCGCGCCGCTGGTCTCGACCCGGACCGAGCAGCTGCTGGTGGTCGATATCGGTGGCGGCTCGACCGAGTTGGTCTGGATCGATCTGAGCCATGTGCCGCGGCGCGAGCGCCCCAAGGCGATCATGCGGCTGCATTCGGGCTTCCAGCAGGATCCCGGCCCCTTCGCCGCGGCCAAGGTGGTGGACTGGATCTCGGTGCCGCTCGGCGTGGCGACGCTGCGCGACCAGTTCCAGGACGTCGAGGACGACGCGGCGCGCTTTGCCTTGATGAGCTGGTTCTTCGAGGAGAACCTGTCGGGCTTTGCCCCGTCGGCCTCCGAGCAGGTGCGCGAAGGCTTCCAGATCATCGGCACCTCGGGCACGGTGACCACCGTCGCGGCAAGCCATCTCGGCCTGCGGCGCTACGACCGCAACAAGGTCGACGGGCTGCGGATGAGCTCTGACCAGATCGACGCGGTGATCCGCGACTACCTTGCCATGGGGCCAGAAGGCCGGCGTGCCGATCCGCGCATCGGTCGCGACCGGCAGGCGTTGATCATGTCGGGCTCGGCGATCCTGCAGGCGCTGATGCGGCTGTGGCCCACCGACCGGCTGTCGGTCGCGGATCGGGGCCTGCGCGAGGGGCTTCTCTACGCCCAGATGAGCGCCGACGGCGTATTGGAGGACGGGCCCTACTGAGGGCCCGCCCTGCCCCGCTCAGCGGTAGTAGAGCGATTTCCCGTCGCGGAAGACCTGCACCTTTTCGGGGGCAACGGTCATGTGCACGTGACGGCCGCGCAGGTCGCCATGAATGCCGGGCAGCTTGGCGATCACCGGGTCGGCCCTGCCGGCCTTCTGGAAGTAGAGGATCGTCACCTCGCCGAGCGACTCGGTGAAATCCACCTTGCCCTCGAAGATGTAGTCGCCGCCGGCCTCGACCTCGGTCATGTCCTCGGGCCGCACGCCGACATTGACCGACGCTCCCATGTCGGCCTCGGTCGAGGGCGCGTTCGACACAGCCACGCCGCCGCCGTCGAGCTTCACGGTGGTCTGCGCGCCGGTGCCAGTGACCTTGCCCGGCAGCAGGTTCATCGCCGGGCTGCCGATGAACTGCGCCACGAACTCGTTCTCGGGCCGCTCATAGAGCTCGAGCGGCGTGCCGACCTGGGCGATGCCCTTGTTGGCCAGCACCACGATCCGGGTCGCCAGCGTCATCGCCTCGACCTGATCGTGGGTGACGTAGATCATCGTCGAGTCGGGCATCGACTCCTTGAGCTGGGCGATCTCGATCCGTGTAGCCACGCGCAGCGCCGCGTCGAGGTTCGAGAGCGGCTCGTCGAAGAGATAGACCTTGGGGTCGCGCACGATCGACCGGCCGATGGCGACCCGCTGCCGCTGCCCGCCCGAGAGCGCCTTGGGCAGGCGGTCGAGATAGGGCTCGAGTTGGAGGATGCGGGCGGCGTTGGCGATCGCGGCGTCGATCTCCTCCTTCGACTTCTTCGCGAGCTTCAGCGCGAAGGCCATGTTGTCGCGCACCGTCATGTGCGGATAGAGCGCGTAGGACTGGAACACCATGGCAATGCCGCGCTGCGCGGGCGGCACGTCGTTGACGACCTGACCATCGATCTCGAGCGTGCCGCCCGAGATTTCCTCGAGGCCGGCGATCATCCGCAGGAGCGTGGACTTGCCGCAGCCCGAGGGCCCGACGAAGACCACCAGTTCCCCCTTGCCGATCTCTAGGTCGATGTTCTTCAGGACCTCGACCGACCCGCCATAGGTCTTGGCCACGTCCTTCAGCTTCAGTTCCGCCATGGGGTTCCTCCCTGCTCCGTCCTCAGTCCGCCGGTCGCCGGAGCGCCAGGCAGCATTGCCATGGGCCGAGATGGATCAGCCCGTTCTCGGCCTTTGTCACCGTGCCCAGATCGGTGCCGATCGGGGCCCAGGCGCCTTGGGGCAGCGGCACTTCGGCCGGTTCTTCCCCGAGATTGAAGGCGCAAAAGATGGTCTCGTTCTCGTCATGGCGCACGAAATGCACCACGTCGCCGCGCGAATGCACGCCGTCATCCTCACCGGTGGCAAGCACCGGGTGGTCGTGGCGCAGCGCGATGGCGCGACGGTAGTGATGCAGCATCGCCTTCGGATCGGCCTCCTGCTCTGCCACGGCACGCGGCAGATGCGCGGGCGAGACCGGCAGCCAAGGCTTGCCCTCGGTGAAGCCGCCATTGGGGGCGCTGCCGTCCCAGGCGATCGGCGTGCGGCAGCCGTCGCGGCCCTTGTATTCGGGCCAGAACTCGATGCCGTAGGGGTCCTGCAGATCCTCGAAGGCGACTTCGGCCTCGGGCAGGCCCAGCTCCTCGCCCTGGTAGAGGCAGACCGAGCCACGCAGGCACATCAGCATGGTGGTGTAGACGCGCGCGGCCGCGTCCGACAGCTTCCAGCGGGTCGGGTGCCGTTCCACGTCGTGGTTGGAATAGGACCAGCAGGGCCAGGCGCCGGGCGCGGCGTGGCTCAGCCGATAGAAGGTGTCGGCAGCGGCAGCAGCGGTGAGACGCGGCGGCTGTAGCATCTCGAACGGGTAGCACATCTGCACCTTGTCGCCGCCCGAGGTGTACTCGGCCATGATCTCGAGACCGCGCTGGGCGTCGCCCACCTCGCCCACGGCCGCGGCGCCATAGGGCTCCAGCTCGGCGCGGAAGCGCTTGAGGAAGTCGAGGTTCTCGGACTGGTTCTTGGAGTAGAGATGCTCCTGCCAGTTATAGGGGTTCACGCCGGGCGCGATGGAATCGTTGCGCCGCTCGGGCGGCAGCGCCGGGTTGTCGCGCAGCTGCTTGTCCGCGAAGTAGAAGTTGATCGTGTCGAGGCGGAAGCCGTCGACGCCGCGCTTGAGCCAGAACCGCTCCACATCGAGCAGCGCCTCCTGGACGTCCGCGTTGTGGAAGTTCAGGTCCGGCTGGCTGGTCAGGAAGTTGTGCAGGTAATACTGCATCCGCCGCCCGTCCCATTGCCATGCCGAGCCGCCGAAGATCGACAGCCAGTTGTTGGGCGGCGTGCCGTCCGGCTTGGCGTCGGCCCAGACATACCAGTCGGCCTTGGGGTTGTCGCGGCTCGACCGGCTCTCGACGAACCAGGGATGCGCCTCGGCGGTGTGCGACAGCACGAGGTCGATCATCACCCGGATGTTCAGGGAATGCGCCGTCTCGATCACTGCGTCGAAGTCGGCCAGCGTTCCGAACATCGGGTCGACGTCGCAGTAATCCGAGACGTCGTAGCCGAAATCCTTCATCGGCGAGGTGAAGAAGGGCGAGATCCAGATCGCGTCGACCCCCAGCGAGGCGATATGCGGCAGCCGCTTCACGATGCCCTTGAGATCGCCGATCCCGTCCCCGTCCGTGTCCTGATAGCTGCGCGGGTAGATCTGATAGATCACCGCGCCGCGCCACCAGTTGGGATCCTTCGGCATGCGGGTACGGGCGGCCGGGGCCGGGACGGAATCGGGGGTGTTCATCGGAAGGCAGTCCTCATTTCACAGAGCCCGCGAGCAGGCCGCGCACGAGGTATTTCTGCATCGCGAAAAACACAACCAACGGAACCGCGATAGAGACGAAAGCCGCCGTCGCGAGGATCTCCCAGTTGCCGCCGCGCGTGCCCAGAAGCTCGATGATCTGTTTGGTCATCACCGTCGTCTCGCCCGAGCTGTCGATCAGGAACACGATCGCCACCAGCAGGTCGTTCCAGGTCCACAGGAACTGGAAGATCGCGAAGGAGGCGAGCGCCGGGAAGGAGAGCGGCAGGATGATCTTGGTGAAGATCTGGAAGTCGGTGGCGCCGTCGACCTTGGCGTTCTCGATGATGTCGCGCGGCAGGCCGACCATGTAGTTGCGCAGGATGTAGATCGCCAATGGCAGGCCAAAGCCGGTATGGGCGAGCCAGACGCCGAGATACCCCTTGCCGATGCCGATCTCGTTGTGAAGCTTGAGCAGCGGTATCAGCGCGAGTTGCAGCGGCACCACCAGCAGGCCGACGATCGCCGCGATCAGCAGCGCCCGACCGGGGAAATCCATCCAGGCCAGGGCATAGGCCGCGAAGGCCGCCACCAGGATCGGGATGATCGTGGCCGGGATCGACACGGTCAGCGTGTTGAAGAAGGCCTTGGCCATGCCGTCGATGTTGTTCGGGTTGAACAGCATGTTCTCGTAGTTCTCGAGCGTGAACTCCGGCGCGACCTCGGCGGTGACGAAGATCCGCTGGCCGCGGCCCGACATCTCCTCCTGGGAGGTGTAGACGTAATCGCCATTGCTTTCGACGGTGACGATCTCGCCGTCGCCCATATCGACCGTCTCGCCCGGCGCGTAGGCGCCCACGGCGCGCGAGGACGTGCCGAAGGCCGAGATCTCCAGCGGCTCGCGGCCCTCATGGGCGAAGAGGTTGCCCGACACCGTGTAGAGCCCGTCGAGCAGTTCGGCCTCGTCGCCGGCCGCGGTGCGCAGCGTCAGGTTCTGCTCGGTCGGCAGCATCGAGCGCCACCAGCCGGAGGAGGCGATCTGATCGCCGGTGCGGAAGGACGAGATCAGCAGGCCGAGGGTGGGGAACACCCACAGCGCCACCAGCGCCAGAACCGCGATGTTGACGGCCCAGGTGAGCGCGGATTTCTTGCCGGCGATGTTGTCCATCAGCGCATCTCCTTGCGGGCGTTGTAGACGTTCCAGATCAGGATCGGCGTCACCATCAGCATGATGACCATCGCCCCCGCTGAGCCCACGCCCCAGTCGTTGGCGCGGAACAGCTTGTCATACATGTAGTTGGCGAGCACCTGCGTCTCCCACTGGCCGTTGGTCATCGCGAAGACGATGTCGAAGACCTTGAGAACGATGATGGTGATGGTGGTCCAGACCACGACGATGGTGCCGACGATCTGCGGCATCTTGATCTTGAAGAAGATCTGCCAGGGATTGGCGCCGTCGACGATGGCGGCTTCGACCGTCTCCTCGGGGATGCCCCTGAGCGCCGCCGAGAGCAGCACCATGGCAAAGCCGGTCTGGATCCAGATCAGCACGATCATCAGGAAGAAGTTGTTCCAGAAGGGAATAGTGAGCCAGGTCTGCGGCTGGCCATAGGGGAAGTCGGTGGTGAAGACGTCGAAGATCTGGCGCAGCATCAGGTACACGACCAGCGCCATCAGCACGGCGCCGAGCACGCGCAGCGCGCCGAAGACCAGACCGGGGGCGCGACCTTCGCGGCCCAGCACCGGCTTCATCAGCGACCAGCCCAGCGCAGCCGCACCGGCGGCCAGCGCGAGCAGCAGCAGCGACGGCACCAGCCGCAGCCAGACGAAGGAGCCGACACCGCCGTCGAAGCCGAGCCAGACGGCGTTGAGGATGCCGATCTGCTCCTGGCCCACGGGGCGGGTGTCGTAGATCAGCTTGAAGATCACCGCCGCGCCGACGAAGGAAATCGCCATCGGCATGAAGATCAGCGACTTGGCGATGGCGCCCCAGCGGATGCGGTCGGTGAGCTGTGCGGCCAGCAGGCCGAAGGCGGTCGAGGCGGCCGGCACCACGATCAGCCACAACAGGTTGTTGCGGAAGCCCTCCCAGAATTTCGGCTCGCGCAGCATCTGCTCGTAATTGGCGAGGCCCACGAATTCATAGCCGCCGCCGCGGACCCGCTCGGTCAGCGACAGGCGCAGGGTCTCGAAGACCGGATAGGCGAGGTAGAGGCCCAGCGCGAGGAGCGCGGGCAGAAGGAACAGCCAGGGGCGGATCATGTTGGCGCGGTTGATGTTCCGCCCGGCATCATTGCCGCGCGGCGGGAACAGCACCTTGTCCAGCAAAATATTGGAAAAATAGAAATAGGCGACGCAGCCGCCAACGCCGATCACGATGGTCAACAAACCCTGTAGTGCCGGATTCATCGCGCCCTCCCCGAGCCCTGATGCAAAGAGGCGGCCGCGACGCGAGTCACGGCCGCCATGCCTTATCGTTACACGCTTACTTCAGCGCGTCCCAAGAATCCTGGATCTCGGAGGCCACGCTCTCGGCGCTCTCGCCACCGACATAGTCGACCATGCCGGTCCAGAACGAGCCGGCGCCGACGCCGCCGGGCATCAGGTCCGAGCCGTCGAAGCGGAAGGTGGTCGCCTCGAGCAGGATGTCGTTCATCTTCTTGAGCGTCGGGTCGCCGAACACGTCGGTGTTGACGGTGGTCAGCGGAGTCAGGAAGCCGGTCTGGGCCATCCAGATCTCGTGGGCGATCGGGGTCTGCAGCCACTGGATGAAGACCTCGGCCGCCTCGGAGGCCTCGGTGATGCCGAACATCGTGCCGGCGCCGAGCACCGGCTGACCGAGATCCTTCTCCTCATAGGCAGGGAAGTAGAAGAAGTCGGCATCCACGCCCACCTCGGTGCCTTCGGGGAAGAAGGTCGGGATGAACGAGGCCTGGCGATGCATGTAGCACTGCGGCGGGCTGTCGAAGAGACCCTTGGGGCTGTCGCGGAAGTCGGTGGAGGCCACTGCCGCCTTGCCGCCGGCGACGTAGTCGTCGGAGACGAACCAGCCGAACTCCTCGATCGCGCCGACCACCGCCGGATCGTTGAAGGGGATCTCGTTGGTGACCCACTTGTCATAGGTCTCGGGCGACTGGGTGCGGAGCATCATGTCCTCGACCCAATCGGTCGCCGGCCAGCCGGTGGCGCCGCCCGAGCCCAGGCCGATGCACCAGGGCGTCTCGCCGTCCTCGACCATCTGCTCGGTGAGCGCCTTGAGCTCCTCCATGCTCTGCGGCACTTCGTAGCCCGCATCCTCGAAGTTCTCGGGCACGTACCACACGAGGCTCTTCACGTCGGCCTTGTAGAAGAAGCCGTAGAGGTTCTCCCCGCCCTCGGGGCCTTCGAAGGTCGCGAGATCGACCCAGGACTGGCCCGCGGCGTAGTTCTCGGCGACCCAGTCGCCGGTGCCCTCGGGCATCGGCTCAAGATAGCCCAGCGCCGCGAGATCGCGGGCGAGGCCCGGCTGCGGGAAGACGGCGATGTTGGGAGCGGAGCCCGCCTCGGTGTCGATGCGGATCTGGGTCTCGAAGCCATCCGAACCGGTATACTGCACGTCCGCGCCGGTCGCTTCCTCGAAATAGGCCAGCATCGACTCGAACAGCGCTTGGTCACCGCTCAGCCAGGGGCCGAAGACGGTCAGGGTCTGGCCCGACAGGTCATGGCTCTCGGCGAACTGGTTGAAGCTGTCCCAGTTGAAATCGCCTTCGCCGACGGGGAACTTCAGCTCCTGCGCCGAGGCGGCGGAGGCAAGCGCGAGGCCCGCGACGCCTGCGAGGAAAATGGACTTCATGTGTTACCCTCCCGTAACCGCGACCCTGCCGGCCGCCATTGAAACTGCCCACGCCCGAGCCAGACGGCCAAAGCGCTTTGGACACGCCCAACCTGTCGGAGCCTCCGCTCCCTGTCAATGACCGTTTCCAGCCGTAGCTGGAGGGATAATGCAGCGTTAGCGGCGGCCTCCGATCAAAAAGCGCGCTTTGACGGGTATCGCTGCGCTGCATAAGCTGTCATCCATTGCAAAAGCGCTTTGGAAGGAGGGCGGCGGTGAATCTGAAGGAGCTTTCCGCCTTGCTCGGGCTGAGCCAGACCACGGTGAGCCGGGCGCTCAACGGCTACACCGATGTCAGTGAAGCGACCCGCGCCCGCGTTCAGGCCGCGGCCAAGCTGCACGACTACCGCCCCAACACCCGCGCGCAGGCGCTGGCCACCGGGCGCAGCCGGGTAATCGGGCACGTGATTCCCAAAATCTCTACCCATGCGATGGTGAACCCGATCTTCGCCGACTTCATCACCGGCGCGGGCGAGACCTATTCCCAGCATGGCTACGAGATGCTGATCTCGGTGGTCGACGTCGACGAGGAGGAGAAGGCCTACCGCGCGATGAAGCGGCGCGGCCTGGTCGACGGGTTGATCGTCAGCGCGCCGCGCCGCAACGATCCGCGGATCGAACTGCTCGACGGGATCGGCCTGCCCTATGCCGTGCATGGCCGCGCCACCGGCACCACGCGGCCCTATACTTGGCTCGACGTCAACAACCGCCGGGCCTTCGCCCGCGCGACCGCCTTCCTGCTCGATCTCGGGCACCGACGGATCGGGCTGATCAACGGGCTGGAGGTGATGGATTTCGCGCATCGCCGCCGGCAGGGCTACGAGGAGGCGCTGCGCGCGCGCGGCCTCGCGCCCGACCCGGAACTGATGCGGCAGGACGAGATGACCGAAGGCTATGGCTGGCGCGCGGCGCGCGACATGCTCGCCCTGCCCGACCCGCCGACCGCCTTTCTCGTCTCCTCCGTGGTCTGCATGCTGGGCGTGCGCCGGGCCGTCGACGAGGCCGGGCTGGTGCTCGGCCGCGACGTCTCGGCCGTCACCCATGACGACCAGCTCTCCTATCTGCGCGATGACGGGCCGGTGCCGGCCTTTACCGCCACCCGCTCCTCGGTGCGCGAGGCTGGACAGCGGCTGGCGCGGATGGTCATAGACCGCATAGACAACCCCGAGGCCCCCCATCGGCAGGATCTGCTCGAGGCCGACCTGATCATCGGCCGCTCCACGGGACCGGCCCCAAGTTGAGGCGAGCGACATGAATTTCACCCGTGCGGATTTTCCCGAAGGTTTCCTGTTCGGGGCGGCCACGGCCGCCTACCAGATCGAGGGACACGGCTTCGGCGGCGCCGGCCCGACCCACTGGGACAGCTTTTCCAAGGGTCCGGGCAACGTGGTGCGCGGCGAAGACGGGGCCGTGGCCTGCGACCACTACCACCGCTACGAGGCCGATCTGGACCTGCTGCAAGCGGGGGGCTTCGACGCCTATCGGTTCTCGACCTCCTGGGCCCGGGTGATGCCGGATGGTCGGACGGTTAACCCCGAGGGGCTCGACTTCTACGACCGGCTGGTCGACGCGACGCTGGAGCGCGGGCTGAAACCCTTCCAAACGCTCTATCATTGGGAACTGCCCTCGGCGCTCGCCGATCGCGGCGGATGGGCCAATCGCGACACCGCGCTGGCCTTCGCCGATTTCAGCGAGGTGATCAGCGCCCGGATCGGCGATCGCGTCGCCTCGACCGCCACGATCAACGAGCCTTGGTGCGTGGCCTGGCTGTCGCATTACCTCGGCCATCATGCGCCGGGCCTGCGCGACATTCGCGCCGCCGCGCGGGCGATGCACCATATCCTGCTGGCGCATGGCCTCGCGGTGGAACGGCTGCGCGGCATGGGACGTAAAGAGCTGGGCATCGTGCTCAATTTCGAGCGCGCCCTGCCCGCCTCCGAGAAAGCCGCGGATGTCCGCGCCGCCGATCTGCAGGACCAGATCTACAACCGCTGGTTCCTCGAGGCGATCGCCCATGGGCGCTACCCCGAAGGCGCGCTCGAAGGCCTCGCGCCGCATATGCCCCAAGGCTGGCAGGACGACATGCGGCTGATTGCACAGCCGATCGACTGGCTTGGCGTGAATTACTACACCCGGTCGCTGATCGCCGCCGCGCCCGAGACACCGTGGCCGTCGCTGACCGCCGTCGAAGGGCCGCTGCCCAAGACCCAGATGGGGTGGGAGATCTACCCAGAGGGGCTGCATCATTTCCTGCTGCGGGCGCGGGACGCGCTGGGCCTGCCCGTCCACGTCACCGAGAACGGCATGGCATGGGCCGACCAGGTCGAGGATGGCGGGGTCGCCGATGCCGAGCGGCAGGGCTTCGTCGCCGATCACCTCGCCGCGGCCCGTCGTGCCATCGCCGATGGCGTCGACCTGCGCAGCTTCTTCTACTGGTCGCTTCTGGACAATTACGAATGGGCCTTCGGCTACGAAAAGCGCTTCGGCCTCGTCCATGTCGATTTCGAAACACTGGAGCGGACCCCCAAGGCGTCGTATCACGCCCTGAAATCCGCCATCACCCGCTGATCCCCGAGGAGCCACCATGCACCCCGACAACGCCTATTCCCTGGTCGCCGATATCGGTGGCACCAACACCCGCGTGGCGCTGGCGCGCGGGCTGGAGATCCGTGAAGACACGATCCGGCGCTATTCGAACGCCGAGTATCCCGGCCTCGAATCCGTGCTGCGCCGCTTCATCGCCGAGGAAGGCGAGGTCGACTGCATCGGCGCATGCGTTGCCGTGGCGGGACCGGTTCGCGACGGCCGGGCGACGATGACCAATCTCGACTGGACCATCGACAAAACGACGCTGGTCCGCGCCACCGGGGCCGAGCACGTCGCCATCCTCAACGACCTGCAGGCTCAGGGCCACGCGCTGGGCCATGTGGCCGCGGCCAACATCCGTGAGATCATCCCCTTCCCGGAGGCGTCCCCCCACGCCGCCAAGCTGGTGATCGGCGTCGGCACCGGCTTCAACGCGACGCCGGTCTTCGACACCGAGGACGGGCGTTACGTGACGCCGTCGGAATCGGGTCACGTGAACCTGCCGGTCAACAGCGAGGTCGATCTGCGGCTGGCACAGTTCGTCTCGACCGCGCATGGCTTTCCGGCGGTCGAGGACGTGTTGTCGGGCCGTGGTCTGGAACGGGTCTATGCCTGGCTCGGAACCGAGGCGGGCGCACCGGCCGAGAAATCGGCGGCTGCGATCATGCAAGGCTGCGCGGATCGCAGCGATCCACGCGCCGTCGAGGCCGCGCGCGTCTTCGTGCGGATGCTGGGCGTCACGGCCGGAAACCTCGCCTTGATCCAGCTGCCCTTCGGCGGCGTCTATCTGGTCGGCGGCGTCTCGCGTGCCATCGCGCCCTATCTGCGCGAATTCGGCTTCGCAGAGGCGTTCCGCGACAAGGGGCGCTTCGCAGGCTTCATGGGCAATTTCGGCGTGGCGGTGATCGAGGACGATTATGCCGCCCTGATTGGCTGTGCGGCCCACCTGAACGGATTGATCCTGCCCGGTACGGCGAGCTGAGCCGCCCCTGCCCCGGTGCCTGAACAGCACTGGGGCTACCCTCGCAGCCCAGCAATGTGCCGCCTCGATCCCGGCCTCAGCAGGCAATCCGCGTTTGCACAGTCGTGGCCAGGTCGGTCAGCGAGAATGGCTTCGGCAGGAACACTGAGTTCGGAATCTCGGCCTGCTGCTCGGCGAAGGTGTCCTCGGCATAGCCCGAGACGAACACCACCTGGGTGTCGGGCCGTTCGACCAGCGCCTCGCGTACCCAGGTTGGCCCATCCTTGCCCGGCATGATCACGTCGGTGACGAAGATATCCACTTTCAGCGCCGGGTCGGACAGGATCGACAGCGCGGCGTCGGCGTCCTCGGCCTCGATCACGGTCAGCCCCCGCAGCCGCAGCGCCCGCGCCGCAAAGGCGCGCACCGGGGCCTCGTCCTCGACCAGAAGGACCACCCCGTCGCTGCGGCGGGTGATGGGTTTGGGGGGCTCGGGAGTGGTGGTGCCGACGCTCTCGGGCGCGGCATCGCGTCCCGGCAGCAGCAGGGTGAAGCAGCTTCCGCGCTCTGGCTCGCTGTCGACGAAGATGTAGCCGCCGCTCTGCTTCACGATGCCATAGGCGGTCGAAAGGCCGAGCCCCGTGCCCTCGCCCGGGCGCTTCGTGGTGTAGAAGGGCTCGAACACCTTGGGCAGCTTCTCGGCCGGGATACCGCAGCCTTGGTCGGTTACCCGGATCCGCACCCATAGTCCGGCCGGCACGACTGCCCGATCGCGTTCGAGTGGTCGTTCGAGATCGAAATTGTCGGTCTCGACCTGGATCTCGCCCCCCTCGGGCATGGCATCGCGAGCATTGACCACGAGGTTCATCACCACCTGTTCGAGATGGCGCCGGTCGGCGCGGACCTGGCACAGATCCGGGTCATGGTTGAGCGTGAGCACCACTTTCTCCCCCACCAGCCGATTGAGCAGATGTGTCAAATCGGACAGCGTGTCGCGCAGGTCGATCTGCTCGAACATCAGGTTCTGCTTGCGCGAATAGGCAAGGAGCTGGCCGACGAGGCTGGCGGCGCGATTGGCGTTCTGGTGGATCTGTATCAGGTCACCGTAATCCTGGTCGTCCTTGTCGTGGCGCAGCAGCAGCAGGTCGCAATGCCCCGAGATGGCGGTGAGCAGGTTATTGAAATCATGCGCGACGCCGCCGGCGAGCTGGCCGATCGCCTGCATCTTCTGGGCCTGCACGAACTGCGCTTCGAGCGATTTGTACTCGGTCGCGTCGTGTAGCACTGCGACCAGGCACCCCTCCTCGTCCGGCTCACCCAGCGTGACCTGCAGCACCCGGTCCTGCCGGGATCCGCGTCCCTTGAGAAATTGCGGGCCCGGCACGGCGCGCCCCTCCGCCGCCTCGGCGAGCCAATCGATGAGCGGACGCCCCAGCCCTTCGAGAAGGTCCGACAGCCTTGCCCCGGGCTCCGCTGCCGGCAGCAGCGTCCTTGCGGCACGGTTCGCGCCGAGCAATTGCCCCTGCCGATCCAGACGCAGCAGCGGGACCGGCAGGATCTCGACCTCGCTCCAACCGGCGCCGCCGGAGCGCGCGGGCGACAGCGGTGGCAGCAGGTAGATCTCCCTCCGGCCTCCCGCCGCCGGGATCTCGGCCACCAGCGTGTCGACGGGGCCGGAGACGCCGTTCACCTGCTGCACCTGCCCCGGTGCGACCGGCATCCGCTCGAACACCGCCTCGAGCGTACGCGCCCGGCCACCGATCAGCGCCCGGCAGGCCCCGTTCATGTAAAGGATCGTGCCCGAAGGCCCGGCCGTGAGCATCGGCAGGCCGAGAGCGTCGGCGGCGCGTCCGGTGCCCGGACGCTCGGACAGATCCTCGACCCGCCACAGATAGGTCCCCGCGCCCAGCCCGCTGACGGTGATGCGCAGATGGCCCCTGCGGGTCGCCACCATGTCCTGCGCCGAGCCTTCGCGCATCGCCCTCTGGCGCAGACGGGTCAGCGTGCGGCCGGGCGCCGCGAAATGCTGCGAGAGCGCGGTCGTCAGGCTGCCGCCGCGCCCGCCGAAGCGCTGCGCCGCGGCCGGGTTGCAGTCGAGGATCGCACCCTGCGCGTCGCTCAGGAAGCCGGGGACCATGTCCGGCCCGAGGATGCGCTGCCCGAGCCGGACCATCTGACGGCGTCGCCGCAGCCGGTCGAGTCGTCGCAGCGCGAACATCGCGGCGACGCAGGCCAGCGTCGAGCCGACCAGCAACAGCGACAGCGCCATGTAGCCGTCAGGCGTGAGCGCCGCCCCGGCCAACGACAGCGTCGCCGCGCCCAGGATCGAAGCCAATTGCCCCGGGCTCGGCAGGGCCACGCCCTCGTCGGACATGCCCGCCGGCAGATCGATTTCGACCACCTCACCCTCCTCGGATGCCAATGCATCCAGAAGGGGCCAAAATGCCTAACGCCCGGTAAAGAGCTAAGTGGGGGTTCGTTCGAACCGCACGAGGAAGAACCCGTCGCCGTTGGGCCCCGGCAACCATTGGGCGCGAT
The DNA here is from genome assembly GCF_014195545.1 of Limimaricola variabilis. GTDB lineage: Bacteria > Pseudomonadota > Alphaproteobacteria > Rhodobacterales > Rhodobacteraceae > Limimaricola > Limimaricola variabilis. Next base: position 522,566 of record NZ_JACIBX010000001.1, read on the forward strand.
CGGCCAGCCGCCAGCCGGGATTGCGACGCAGGAACGTCTCTGCCTGCGCGTCGTTCTCGGCGCGCAGCACCGAACAGGTCGCGTAGGCGAGGATGCCATCGGCGGCCACCGACACCGCCGCATGATCGAGGATTTCTGCCTGCAGAGCGACCAGCGCGGCCAGCCCCGCCGGGTCGAGCCGCCATTTGCCGTCGGGGTCACGCCGCCAGGTGCCGCTGCCGGAACAGGGCGCGTCGACCAGAACGAGATCGGCCTTTCGCTCGCCCACCCGCTCGATCACGTCGATGCGCACCCCGGCGCGCTCCGCCCGGGCCGGTATGTCGTGCATTCGGGTGGGATTGGCGTCATGTGCCGCCACTTCGATCCGCGCCCGCGCAGCCAGCGCCAGCGCTTTGCCGCCGCCGCCCGCGCAGAAGTCGAGCACGCGCTGCCCGTCGCGCAACGGCAGTCGCAGCATCGCCGCCTGCGAGGCGGCGTCCTGCAACTCCACGAGGCCATCGGCATAGGCGCGGCTCCGCGCCACGGCACGGCCGCCGGACACCACTTGCAGCGCGTCTGCGACGTCGCGATGGGCCACCGCCTCGACCCCATCGGCCGCGAGGCTCGCGATCGCAGCCGCCTGATCACCACGGCGAGGATTGACCCGCAGGAACACCGGCGCTCGGTCGCGCAACGCCTGCGCCGCGTCCGGCCCGGCTTCGCCCAGATCCTCGAGGAAGCAGTCCCAGAGCCAGTCCGGCAGATCATGCGCCACGGCCGGCGCCGCCGGCTCGGCGGGCAGGTGCATTTCATGAGCGTCTAGCACGGCAGGGGCGTGGTCGCGCCCGGTGAACAGTGTTTCCGGCTCGACCCCTTGCTGGCGCAGCAGGCCGATCATGATGCCACGTCCGGTTTCGGCGCCACCCGCATGCGCGGCGGACCGGCGGCGACGCCAGCCGTCGAAGACATGGTCGCGCACCGCCGCGCGGTCCTTCGACCCCGCGAAGCGGCTTGCGCGCGACCAGCGCAGCAACGCCTTCTCCACCGGCATCCCCGACAGGCAGTTATCGAGCACGCCGATCGCGGCGGCGACCCGCGCCGCCGGGGTCATGGAAGCCTCTCCGCCACCCGCCTCACCCGATCCGGTAGTTCGGGCTCTCGCGTGTGATCTGCACGTCGTGCACGTGGCTTTCCTTGAGGCCGGCGCCGGTGATCTTCACGAAGTTGCAGTTGCCGCGCATCGAGTCGACGGTCGGATGGCCGGTATAGCCCATCGCCGCGCGCAGGCCGCCGACCAACTGATGGATCACCGCTGCTGCCGTGCCCTTGTAGGGCACCTGCCCCTCGATGCCCTCGGGCACCAGCTTGTCGGAGGCCGCGTCCTTCTGGAAGTAGCGGTCGGCCGAGCCACGGGCCATGGCGCCGAGGCTGCCCATGCCACGATAGGATTTGAAGGTCCGGCCCTGGTAGAGGATCACCTCGCCCGGGCTTTCGTCGGTGCCCGCGATCATCGAGCCGACCATGGCGCAGGAGGCGCCCGCGGCGATCGCCTTGGCGAAATCGCCCGAGAACTTGATACCGCCATCGGCGATCACCGGCACGTCGCCGGCGGCCTGCGCGCAATCAATGATCGCAGTTAGCTGCGGCACGCCGACGCCGGCCACCATCCGCGTGGTGCAGATCGAACCCGGCCCGATGCCGACCTTGACCGCGTCCGCGCCAGCGCCGATCAGCGCGCGCGTCGCCTCGCCGGTCGCGACGTTGCCGGCGATCACCTGCACGTCGCCCGCCTCGCGCTTGAGCCGCTCGACCGCCTTGGCAACGCCTTCGGAATGGCCATGCGCGGTATCGATCACCACGATGTCGACGCCGGCATCGACCAGCGCCATGGAGCGCTCGAACCCGGCATCGCCCACGGTCGAGGCGGCGGCGACGCGCAGACGGCCGAGCCGGTCCTTGCAGGCCGAGGGGTTGAGCACCGCCTGCTCGCTGTCCTTGAGCGTCAGGAGACCGGTCAGGCGGCCCTCCTTGTCGGTGACGAGCAGCTTCTCGATCCGCCGCTCCTTCATCAGGTTGCGCGCCACGTCGAGATCGGCGGGCTCGGTCAGCATGGCGAGATTGTCGGCGGTCATCATCGCCTTGACCGGGGTCGCGTCATCGGCGGCGAAGCGCATGTCGCGGTTGGTGACGATGCCGACCACGCGGCCTTCGCCGTCGACCACCGGGAAGCCGGTGATGGAGTATTGCTCCATCAGCTTGCGCGCATCGGCCAGCGTCTGCTCGGGGCGCAGCGTGATCGGGTTGTAGACCGTGCCCGAGACGAAACGCTTGACCTGGCGGATCTGCTCGGCCTGCTCGTCGACGGTGAAGTTGCGGTGCACCACGCCGATGCCGCCCGACTGGGCCATGCAGATCGCCATGCGCGCCTCGGTCACGGTGTCCATCGCGCTCGACAGGAGCGGGATGTTCATCGCGATCTCGCGCGTCACCTTGGTGCGTGTGTCGGCCGTGGACGGCAGGACGCTCGATGCTGCGGGAACCAGCAGGACGTCATCGAAGGTCAGAGCCTCGCGAATCTCCATCGGGACCACTCCTTTGGGATGCTTCGTTTGGCACGTCCCTATCGCACCGATCTTCCCGGGGGGAAAGGGAGAAAGCGGCGCGTCGCTTTGGCGTCGCCACCTGCCGCCCGCGCACCCTTTCCCTCGGGGCGCAATCGCCTATGGTCCGCGCAAACGACCGCCGCCCTCGAAAGGCCCGCCATGACCCAGGACCCGCTCGTCATCTTCACCCCCTCGGGCAAGCGCGGCCGGGTGCCCGCCGGCACCACCGTGCTGACCGCCGCACGCCGCCTCGGCGTCGATCTCGACAGCGTCTGCGGCGGGCGCGGCATCTGCTCCAAGTGCCAAATCAGCCCCGGCAAGGGTCGGTTCGACAAGCATGGCGTGACCGTGGCCGAGGATGCGCTGAGCGGCATCAACGCCGTCGAAGAGCGCTATGACCGGATCCGCGGGCTCAAGCCTGGCCGCCGGCTCGGCTGCCAGGCGCAGATCTGCTCTGACGTGGTGCTCGACGTGCCGCCCGAGAGCCAAGTGCACCGGCAGGTCGTGCGCAAGAACGCCGATGCCCGCCCGATCGAGATGGACCCGGCGACGCGGCGCTATTTCGTCTCGGTGCCCGAGCCTGACATGCACGAGCCGCGCGGCGACTTGGAGCGCCTGATCGAGGCGCTGGCGGGGCAATGGCGGATCGAAGGCGCGACGGCCGCCCCTGCCGTGCTGGCCAAGCTGCAGCAGGCGCTCAGGAAGGGCGAATGGGAGGTGACGCTCGCCGTGCATCAGGGCGCGGAGACGGAGCCGCCGCGCATCGTCGACCTCTGGCCCGGCTTTCGCGACGCGCCGCTCTGGGGTCTCGCCATCGATCTCGGCTCGACCACCATCGCCGCGCATCTGACCTCGCTCGAGGATGGCCATGTCGAGGCCTCGGCCGGAATCATGAATCCGCAGATCCGGTTCGGCGAAGACCTGATGAGCCGGGTCAGCTACTCGATGATGAACGAGGGCGGCGCCGCCGAGATGACCACGGCAGTCCGCGCCGCCATTGACGATCTGGCGCGCGGGCTGGCCGAAGAGGCGGGCATCGAACCGCGCGACATCGTCGAGGCGGTATTCGTCTGCAACCCGGTGATGCACCACCTGCTGCTGGGGATCGACCCGGTCGAACTGGGCCAGGCGCCCTTCGCGCTGGCCACCTCAGACGCGGTCTCCCTGCCTGCCCGCGACCTCGACCTCGGGGCGATCAATGCAGGCGCGCAGGTCTACGCGCTGCCCTGCATCGCGGGCCATGTCGGCGCCGACGCGGCCGCGGTGGCGCTGTCGGAACGGCCGGACCAGTCGGACGATCTGGTGCTGATCGTCGATGTCGGCACCAATGCCGAGCTGTTGCTTGGCGACCGGGCCCGGGTGCTGGCCTGCTCCTCGCCCACCGGTCCGGCCTTCGAGGGCGCGCAGATCTCGAGCGGGCAGCGCGCCGCGCCGGGCGCGATCGAGGCGATCCGCATCGACCCCGAGACCAAGGCGCCGCGCTTCCGCGTGATCGGCTGCGACAAGTGGTCGGACGAGGACGGCTTCTGGGAGGCGGTCGGACCGGGCGGCGTCACCGGCATCTGCGGCTCGGGGATCATCGAGGCGGTGGCCGAGATGCGCATCGCGGGTCTCGTCGACGCGCGCGGCCTGATCGGCTCGGCCGAGCAGACCGGCACCAACCGGATGATCGCCGAAGGCCGGACCCATGCCTATCTGATCCATGACGGCGCGGAGGCCGGCGGGCCGCGCATCACCGTGACCCAAGGCGACATCCGCGCGATTCAGCTCGCCAAGTCGGCGCTTTATGCGGGCGCGCGGTTGCTGATGGACGAGCGCGGCGTCGAGGCAGTCGACCGGGTGGTGCTGGCCGGGGCCTTCGGCGCGCATATCAGCCCCAAGCACGCCCTCGTTCTGGGGATGATTCCCGACGTGCCGGTCGAGCGCGTGACCAGCGCGGGCAACGCCGCCGGGACCGGGGCGCGGATCGCGCTGTGCTCGCGCGCAGCGCGGCGCGAGGTCGAGGTGCTGGTCCGCGAGATCACCAAGGTCGAGACCGCGATCGAGCCGCGTTTCCAGGAGCATTTCGTCGCCGCCAATGCCATCCCGCATGCCACTGCGCCCTTTGCCGGGCTGCGGGCGACACAGCCCCTGCCGGAGCCTTCCTTCAACGCCAGTGGCGGCGGCGAGGGCGGTGGCGGGCGCCGGCGGCGGCGGGCGCGCGACTGAGCGATCGCCGCTTGACGAGGGCGGTCGGCGCGGCTACCTCGGGGCCAGAGCGCGCGGGTATGGTGAAAAGGTATCACGAAAGCTTCCCAAGCTTCAGTTACGGGTTCGATTCCCGTTACCCGCTCCATCCCCTCCCGCCTGCATATATCCGAGGGGAAACCAGACATGGCCGATATCAAGCGCATCGAATCCAACGCCCGCATGAGCGCGGCGGTTGTCCATAACGGCATCGCCTATCTTGCCGGTCAGATCGGCACGCCGGGCAACGACGCCCGCACCCAGACCCGCGAAATCCTGGCCGAGATCGACCGGCTGCTCGGCCTCGCCGGCACCGACAAGACCAAGCTGCTGACCGCGCAGATCTGGCTCTCCGACATGGCGTTCTTCGCCGACATGAACGCCGAGTGGGAGCCCTGGGTCGCCGAGGGCTGTGCCCCGGCCCGCTGGACCGGCGAAGCCAAGCTCGCCACGCCCGAGCACCTCGTCGAAATCATCGTCACCGCCGCGATCTGACACGTCGCCCGTCCCGCGCCCACCAGCCGGCGCGGGACGGGCTTGGACAGGGCGCTTCGCTTCTGAACGAGAAAGGGGGCGGCACGCTTTGGCGGCCGCCCCTTTTTCGTTGCCTCGCAGGGCGCTCAGGCGCCCTTCTGCGGTCAGGCGCCGTTGGCGCGCAGGAAGCCCACCAGCTGTGCGGTGGAGCCATCCTTGTCGTCGGCGCTCCGCTCGCCATCGACGATCGGCTGCAGCGCGGTCGCGAGCTCCTTGCCCAGCTCCACGCCCCACTGGTCGTAGGAGTTGATGCCAAGTACCACGCCTTCGACGAAGACCCGGTGCTCGTAGAGCGCGATGATCTTGCCCAGCGTCTCGGGATCGAGCTTCGGATAAGCCAGCGTGGTCGAGGGGCGGTTGCCCGGGAACACGCGATGCTTGGCCTGACGCTCCAGCTCGGCGCCTTCGAACTTGCCCGCGACCTTGCTACGCGCCTCGTCGAAATCGCGGCCCTTCATCAGCGCCTCGGACTGCGCGAGGCAGTTGGCGATCAGCAGACGATGCTGGTGCTCCAGCCCCTCCTCGTGCCCCTCGGCGGCGACGAGGAACTCGCAAGGCACGACCCGCGTGCCCTGGTGGATCAGCTGGTAGAAGGCGTGCTGGCCGTTGGTGCCGGGCTCGCCCCAGACCACCGGGCCGCTCTCAAAGCCGAGATCCTCGCCATCCATCGAGACCCGCTTGCCGTTGCTCTCCATCTCGAGTTGCTGGAGATAGGCGGGCAGACGCGCAAGGCGGTTGTCATAGGGCAGCACGGCGCGGGTCGCGTGGCCCAGCACCTGACTGTGCCAGATCCCGACCAGCGCCAGCATCGCCGGCATGTTTTCCTGCCAGGAAGCGGCACGGAAATGCGTGTCCATTGCCTGACCACCGCGCAGGAAGGCGCGGAATGCCTCCGGCCCGATGCCGATCATCAGCGACAGCCCGATCGGGCCCCACATCGAGTAGCGCCCGCCGACCCAGTCGGCAAAGCCGAAGACACGTTCCGGCGCGATGCCGAAATCGGCGGTCTTGTCGGCGGCGGTCGACAGCGCGGCGAATTGCGCGCCGGTATCGGAGACCACCTCGCCCATCCACGCCTTGGCGGTGCGGGCGTTGGTCATCGTCTCGATGGTGGTAAAGGTCTTGGAGGCGACGATCACCAGCGTGGTCGCCGGGTCGCAGGCCGAGAGCGTGTCGTGAATGTCGGCCGGGTCGACATTCGAGACGAAATGCAGCCGCGGCCCGTCGTGATAGGGCCTGAGCGCGATCGCGGCCATGGCCGGCCCGAGATCCGAGCCGCCGATGCCGATGTTGATCACGTCGGTGATCGCGCCGCCCTGCCCTTGGTACTCGCCCGAGCGCACGGCGCGGGCAAAGCCTTCCATGCGCTCCAGCGTGTCGAGCACCTCGGGCATCACGTCCTGCCCCTCCACCGTCACCGCCGCGCCGTCGAGGTTGCGCAGGGCCGTGTGCAGCACGGCGCGGCCTTCGGTCTCGTTGATTGGCGTGCCCGAGAACATCGCCTCGCGGCGGCCCGCCACGTCGCGCGCGTCCAAGAGCGCGATCAGTGCGTCGCGGGTCTCGGCGTCGATGTTGGTCTTGGCGTAGTCGAACAACATGCCCAGCGCGCTGACCGAGAAGTCGCGCGCGCGGTTCGGGTCCTCGAACAGCGTCTCGATCCGGCGCTCGGCAATGGCCGCGCCCCTGCTCTTCAGATCATCCCACATCTCAGCTCTCCGCCCAATGCACGGTCGCGCCCTTGAGGACGGCCGCCACCGGCGCCTCCTCGGGGCTCAGCCCCTGCGCTTTTTCCAACGCGGCGCGCTTCTCGGCGCCGATGATCACGATATGGCGGCGCATCGCGTCGTTCAGCACCTTGGCCGACAGCGTGATGCGCGGCTCGGGCGCGCCGGGTGCGCGCATCGCCACCAGCGTCGCGTCGCCGTTGAGCGCCGCGTCGAGCTGGTCGGCGCCGGGAAAGATCGAGGCGGTGTGCATGTCAGCACCCATGCCGAGCAGCACCACCGACAGCGGCAGATGCGGCGCCAGCGCCTCCTGCAGCGCGTCGAGCTTTTCCTCGGGACGCTCGGCCGGGGCGTAGAGCGGCAGGTAATGCGCGGCCGCGGCGGCGCCGGTGAACAGCCGCCGCTTGAGCAGGCCGGTGTTCGACCGCTCGCTGTCCTCGGGCACCCAACGCTCGTCGGTGAGCATCACGTGCACCTTGTCCCAATCGAGCCCGATCGCCGAGAGCGTGTCGAAGATCGGCCCCGGCGTGGTGCCGCCGGGCACCGCGAGGCTGGCACGTCCATCGGCGGCGATCGCCGCACGCAGCTCGCTCGCCAGCCGGTCGGCGAGGTCGATCATCATCATCTCGGAATCGGCGTATTCGACGAATTCCATCGCGGGTTCCTTTCGGTCTCTCGGGGCCTCAGCCCTTGATCTCGCGCCAGCGGCGGCCGTCGCGATGCATCAGCATCATCGCGTCCTCGGGCCCGGCGCTGCCGGCGTCATAGAGCTTGGGTACGTCGTTGCGCGCCTCCCAGCCCTCGATGATCGGGTCGGTCCAGGCCCAGGCGGCCTCGACCTCGTCGCCGCGCATGAACAGCGTCTGGTTGCCACGGATCACATCCATGATCAGCCGCTCATAGGCGTCGGGCGCGTCCTGGTCGGGGCCCAGCGCGTCGGCAAAGGTCATATCGAGCGGCACGTCGACGAGGCGCATGCCGCCCGGGCCCGGCTCCTTGATCGTCACCTGCAGGTCCATCCCCTCGTTCGGCTGCAGCCGGATCGACAGGATGTTGCGGTGCCGGGCGGTGTCGCCCTCGAAGATGGTATGGCCGAGATCCTTGAAGACCACGGCGATCTCGGAGGAGCGCGCTTTCATGCGCTTGCCGGTGCGGATGTAGAACGGCACCTTGGCCCAGCGCCAGTTGGCGATGTGGCACTTGAGCGCGAGGAAGCTCTCGGTGAAGCTGCGCGGGTTCTCGGCGTCCTCGCGGTAGGAGGGGCCCTCGGCGGACGCCTCGTATTGGCCGCGCACGATCTGGTGCGGCTCGACGGGCTGCAGCGCGCGGATCACCTTGAGCTTCTCGTCGCGGACGGTGTCGGCGTCGTAGATCGAGGGCGGCTCCATCGCGATCAGGCACAGCAGCTGCATCAGGTGGTTCTGCACCATGTCGCGCATCGCGCCCGACTTGTCGTAGTAGCTGCCGCGTCCGGTGACGCCCACGGTCTCGGCCACGGTGATCTGGATGTGGTCGATGTAATGCGAGTTCCAGAGCGGCTCGAACAGCACGTTGCCAAAGCGCACGGCCATCAGGTTCTGAACCGTTTCCTTGCCGAGATAATGGTCGATCCGGTAGATCTGGCTCTCGTCGAAATGCTCGGCCAGCGTCGCGTTGAGCGCCTTGGCGGAGGCGAGGTCGCGGCCGAAGGGCTTTTCGACCACGATCCGGCTCGAGGCGTCGGCGATGCCGTGCTGGTGCAGCCGCTCGGCCAGCGCGCCGAAGAGCGAGGGCGCGACCGAGAAGTAGAAGGCCCGGATCACGCCGTCGCGCATCAGATCGCGCAGCTGGTGCCAGCCGCCCTCGCCTGTGGCGTCGATCGCGACGTAGTGCAGCCGCTCGACGAAGGCGTCGATGCCCGCCGTGTCCTGCTTTTCCTCGGAGCCGAACTCGGCGATCGCCTCGCGGATCATCTGCCGGTAGCCCGCATCGTCCATCTCGGAACGCGCGGCGCCGATGATGCGCGCCTCGGCCGGCATCTGGCCGGAGCGGAAGCGGCGGAATAGGCCCGGCAGGATCTTGCGCCGGGCAAGGTCGCCGGTGCCGCCGAAAATGACGAGGTCGAAGCTGTCGACCGGGATGACGCGCGATACCATGGCTGTCTCCGTCTGGGCGGCCGCTGGGGCCGTGCAGTTAGCGCTAACGCCGCCCTCTTAACGGCGGCTTCGCGCGCAGTCTAGGCATCGGCGTCGACACCGCAACCCGATCGACCCTTCGGCGGGTTCAGGCTTCGAGTTCGGCATCCCAGTAGAGGTAGTCGACCCAGCTCGCATGGAGATGGTTCGGGGGGAAGCGGCGTCCGCTGTCGCGCAGCTCCTCCGCACCCGGGCGGCGCGGCGGCCGCTTGAGGCTCAGCCCCGACTGGCGCAGGCTCTTGGATCCCTTGCGCAAATTGCAGCGCGCGCAGGCGGCGACGACGTTTTCCCAACTCGTCACCCCGCCCCGCGCCCGCGGGATCACGTGGTCGAAGGTCAGGTCCCCGCGCGCGCCGCAGTACTGGCAGCAGAAACCGTCCCTCAAAAAAAGATTGAAGCGCGTGAATGCCACGCGCTTCTGGGGTTTGACGAAATCTCTGAGGACCACGACCGAGGGTATTCGGATCACCGTGGAGGGCGAATGCACCACCGCGTCGTATTCGGCGACGATATCGACCCGGTCGAGGAACACGGCCTTGATCGCTTCCTGCCAAGGCCACAACGACAGCGGGTAGTAGGAGAGCGGCCGGAAATCCGCGTTGAGCACCAGCGCCGGATGCTGCCGGAGTGCAACGGGATCGCGCACGAACTCGGTTCTGAAATCGCCTTGCATGATGAGTCCGTCCTCACTCTCGCAGCCCGTGCCGGACGACCAGAGCGGGAGCCCCGCTCCTGCCGTATCTCGACTATATATGGCGGCTCGAGTCTGACAAGTCTCAAGGTCGTGGTGCCGCCGCGATCAGCATGACCGCGCCGGGTGACAGCGATATGACGAAGACGGGGCGCGGACGCCCGGTTTTCAGGCGATGCCGAGACGTTCGCGCATGAAGGCCAGCGCCACTTCGAGCCCGTCAGGGGCGATTCCATGGGCCGTGCCCTTCATCACATGCGCGTATAGATCGGTCCAACCGGCTTCCTGCAGCGCCTGCGCGGCCTCGGGCAGCGATTGCGGCGGCACCACCTCGTCCATGTCGCCATGCACCAGTAGGATCGGCAGCCGATTCTGCACCTCGTCGGCCAGAAGCTCGGGCTCGAGCAGCCGCCCCGAGAAGGCCACCAGACCGGCGATCGGATCCTCGCGGCGCGGCAGCACGTGCAGCGCCATCATCGTGCCTTGGGAGAAGCCCACGACCATCACCTGTTCAGGCAGCAGGTCCTCGTCGACCATGACGCCATCGAGAAAGGCGTTGAGATCCTCGGCGGCGCGCTGGAGGCCCTGGCGGCTCTCCTCCTCGCTCGATCCGTCGATCCACGGGATCGGGAACCACTGGAAGCCCATCGGCGCGCCGATGCAGGCCTCAGGCGCATCGGGCGCGAGGAACAGCGTGTCCGGCATGTGCTCGGCCAGCGGCTCGGCCAGCCCCAGTAGGTCGGCACCGTTGGCGCCGTAACCATGCAGGAAAATCACCGCCGAGCGCATCTCGCCGCTGAGCGGCTCCACCCGGCCCGATTGCAATGCGCGCGTCATAGGATTCCTTCCCTGCCCTTAACGTGGTGGTAGTATTCCCACAGCCCCCGCGCCGCAACCGCGCGCCAGGGCGACCATTGCAGGGCGATCTCGCGCAGCGCACGCTCCTTGGGGCGCTCCTCTAGACCCAGCAGATGCCGCGCCCCCTCCTGCAGCGCCAGATCGCCCGGCGCGAAGACATCCGCCCTCCCCAGCGCGAACATGGCATAGATCTCGGCGGTCCAGACACCGACGCCGGTGACGGCGGTGAGGGTCGAGACAACCTCTTGCGTCGGCGCGCGCCGCAATCCGTCGAAATCGATTCCCGACGCCGCCAAGGCCCGCAGGTAGCGCATCTTCTGGCGGGACAGTCCGCAAGCTCGCAGCGCCTCGTCCTCGGCAGTGGCGATGGTTTCCGGCCGCATCAGGTCGGCCGCCTCCAGCCGCCCACGGATCGCGCGGGCCGAGGCGGTCGAAACCTGCTGGCTGACGATCGCCGAGGCGAGCTGCGAAAAGCCGTCGGGCGTGCGGCGCAGCGGCAGCGGCCCGGTGATCTCCAGAAGCCGCCCGAAATGATCGGTGTTGGCCGCGAGCCAGGCCGCGCCCTCGGCCACGTCCTCCTCATGCGTGATGATCCGTTCCGTCACAGCCCCTCCGCCCATTGCAATGCCGCCTCCACCGTCTCGACCACGCGCGCCCCTTCGGGCGGCGGCGGCCGGTCGAGCAGCACGACCTTCACGCCCAGCGCCCGCGCCGCGTCGAGCTTGGCGCGGCCGTCCTCGCCGCCCGAATCCTTGGTCGCCAGCACGTCCACCCCCATCAGCGACAGCAGCGCCGTCTCGTCCGCGAGGGTAAAGGGTGGGCGCGAGACCACCCATTGCCCCTGCTCGAAGGGGAACGGCCCCGGCGCCGGATCGATCCTGCGACACAGCACCCGCCGCCCATCGAGCCCGGCGAAGGCCGCGAGCCGTTGCGGTCCCGTGGCAAGAAAGACGGTTGCGCCGCGCGGCACATGCTGCGCCAGTTCCGCCTCGCGCGCGATCCGGGTCCAGTCGTCGCCGGGACCCGGCGTCCAGCCGGGCCGCAGCACGAGCAGATACGGCACGCCGTCCTCGCGGCAAATCCGGGCGGTGCGCGCCGTGATGTGCTCGGCGAAGGGATGCGTGGCATCGATCACGGCGGTGATGCCATGGTCGCGCAGCGCCGCGCGGAACCCCTCCTCACCGCCGAAGCCACCCGTCCGCACCGGCACGCCCGGATCGAGCGGCCGCCGCGTGCGGCCTGCCAGCGAGGCCAGGACCGGCAGGCGCCGCGCGGCGAGACCGGCCGCGATCTCGCGCCCTTCGCGCGTGCCGGCGAGCACGAGCAGCGTCACGAGGCGCGACCCAATATCGCGCCCGCCCGGTCGATCACCACTACGTCGAAGCGGATCCGGCTGCCGTCATGGGCCGTGCCGAACCGCTCGGTCACCCGCGCCAGCGCCGTCTCGGCGACGCGCTGGCCGAGCTCGGGCGCGAGTCGCGATGCCTCCAGCGCGGTGTTGGCCGCCGCGATGCCCGGCACCCCCGCCAGCTCGGCCAGCGCCGCGAAATCGACCTGACTGCGCGAAGAATGCAGGTCCACCGCGCCTTGCGCGAGCTTGGTGATCTTGCCGATCCCGCCGCCGACGGTGACGCGGGGCACCGGGTGCTTGGCCAGGTATTTCAGCATCCCCCCCGCGAAATCCCCCATGTCGAGCATCGCGTGATCGGGCAGGCCGTGCAGCGACTGGACGACCTTTTCGGAGGTCGCACCGGTGCAGCCCGCCACATGGCCGAGCCCCGCGGCCCGCGCGACATCGACGCCGCGCTGGATCGAAGCGATCCAGGCCGCGCAGGAAAATGGGCGGACGATGCCGGTGGTGCCGAGGATCGACAGCCCGCCGGTAATGCCCAGGCGCGGGTTCCATGTCCGCGCCGCCAGTTCCGCGCCGCCGGGCACGGAGATGGTGATCTCGATATCCGGCGCGCGGGCCTGTTCGGCGGCCAGCTCGGCCACGACCTCCTCCATCATCGCGCGCGGCACCGGATTGATCGCAGGCTCGCCCGGCGGGATCGGCAGGCCGGGCCTCGTTACCATTCCCACGCCCTCGCCCGCTTGGAAGGTCACGCCGCCCGGCGCGCCGCGCACCCGCGCGACGATCAGCGCGCCATGGGTCACGTCCGGGTCGTCCCCGGCATCCTTGACGATGCCCGCCTCGGCCCAGCCCTCGCCCTCGGCGCGATGGGTCACGGCGAAGACGGGGGTTTCGCCGCGTGGAAGCGTAATCGAGACCTGCTCCGGCCAATCGCCGCCCCATAGCCGGATCAGCGCCGCACGCGTGGCGGCGGCGGCGCAGGCACCGGTGGTCCAGCCGCGTCGAAGGGGGGCGGTCTCGCTCATGACGGCGACATTAGGCGGGCGCGATGGGGGTGGAAAGCGCATCCGGGGTTTCCACGCGCCCGGCGCGCGGCAATAACGATCCCATGACCGACTCGATCTCCCTCCCCGATCACCAGTGGCCCACTCTCGAACCAGGCTGGGTCTGGCTTTGCGGCGCGGGACCTGGCGATCCGGGCCTGCTGACCCTGCACGCGCTCAACGCGCTGCGTCAGGCCGACGCCATCGTCTATGACGCACTGGTGGATGAGCGCATCCTCGACTGGGCTCCCAAGGCCGAGAAGATCTATGCCGGCAAGCGCGGCGGCAAGCCGTCGGCCAAGCAGCGCGACATTTCGCTGCGCCTGGTCGAACTGGCCCAAGCCGGGCGCCGGGTGCTGCGGCTCAAGGGCGGCGATCCCTTCGTCTTCGGCCGCGGCGGCGAAGAGGCGCAGACGCTGGTGCAGCACGGGGTGCGGCTGCGGATCATCCCCGGCATCAGCGCCGGTATCGGCGGGCTCGCCTATGCCGGCATCCCGGTCACCCATCGCGACGTGAACCAGTCGGTCACCTTCGTCACCGGCCACGACCAGTCCGGCGCCACCCCTTCCTCGCTTGACTGGGCGGCGATCTCGCGCGGCAGCCAGGTGATTGTGATCTACATGGGAATGAAGCATGCCGGCGCGATCGCAGGCGCCCTGCTCGCCGCGGGTCGCGATCCGGAGGAGCCGGTGGCGGTGGTCGCCGGCGCCACGACACCCGCGCAGCAGGTCCTCGAGACCCGCCTCGACCGCATGGCCGCGGACATCGCCGACAGCCGGCTGGAGCCGCCTGCGATCATCTGCATCGGCCGCGCCGCCCTGATGCGGCAGGTGCTCGACTGGCAGGATCAGCTCGCGGGCGCGGCGCCGCGCGATCTCGACCCGCTGCGGCGCGGATGGCCCGCCGAGCAGGGCTGATGCCCGGCCTGCTGATCGCCGCGCCCAGTTCGGGCGCGGGCAAGACCACGGTGACGCTTGGCCTGCTGCGGGCGCTATCGCGGCGGGGTCTGGCGATCAGGGGAGCGAAATCCGGACCCGACTATATCGATCCGCGATTTCACGCCGCCGCCTGCGGGGCGGAATGCATCAACCTCGACGCCTGGGCGATGCACGAGGACCGGCTGCATGCGCTGGCTGCCGGGCCGGAGACGCTGGTGGTCGAAGGGGCGATGGGCCTGTTCGACGGCGCCCCGCCCGACGGGCGGGGCGCCTGTGCCGATCTCGCGCGGCTGCTGGGGCTGCCGGTGCTGCTCGTCGTGGATGCCGCGCGGATGGCGCAGTCGGTCGCGCCGCTTGTAGCAGGTTTCGCCCGGTTCGACCCGGAAGTTCGAATCGGCGGTGTGGTCCTGAACCGCGTGGGCTCGCCCCGGCACGAGACGATGCTGTGCCGGGCACTCGATGCGATCGGCATGCCGGTCCTCGGCGCCCTCCCGCGCGCCGAAGGCATCGCGCATCCCTCGCGGCATCTGGGGCTGGTGCAAGCCGAAGAGCGGCAGGATCTCGAGGCATTCCTCGACCGCGCTGCCGATCTGGTCTCGGCGCATATCGACCTCGATGCGGTTCTGGCCCTGGCCGACCGCGCAGCACCCCGCCCATCGGCCTCGGGCCCGCGCACACCGCCTCCGGCACAGCGCATTGCCCTCGCGCGCGATGCCGCCTTCGCCTTCGCCTATCCGCATCTGCTCAAGGATTGGCGAGCGCAGGGGGCGGAGATCACGACCTTCTCACCGCTTGCCGACGAGGCGGTCCCGGAGGCCGATCTGGTGCTTCTGCCGGGGGGGTACCCGGAGCTGCATACCGGACGGCTGGCAGCGGCGCAGATCTTCATGCAGAGCCTTCGAAAAGCATCCTATACATCTGATATATATGGAGAATGTGGGGGCTATATGACCCTCGGTGAAACCCTGACGGATGCCGATGGGCACGTGCACCGGATGGCCGGCCTGCTCGAACTCGCGACCTCGTTCGAGCGGCGGCGACTGCATCTGGGGTACCGCAGGGTGGAGACCAGCCACGGTCCTTTCGCCGGCCGCTGGGCGGCGCATGAGTTCCACTATGCCACCACCCTCTCAGCCAAGGGGACCCCGCTCTTCGAGGCGGTCGATGCCGAGGGCGCGGCTTTGCAGCCGATGGGGCTTCGTCGCGGCCGGGTCTGCGGCTCCTTCGCGCATCTGATCGACCGGGCGTGACAGCGGCGCGCCGGGAAGTTACCGGTATTACATGACATCAGCACCCATCACCGACGACCGTCGCGCCCGCCGCAACACCGCGATCCTCGCCGCCGCACAGGCGATCCTGGGGGCGCAGATGCCGATCCTGTTCGTGATCGGCGGGCTGGTCGGCGCCGAGCTGTCGCCCAACTCCTGCCTCGCCACCCTGCCGATCTCGCTCATCGTGTTCGGGTCGATGACCACGGCGCCCTGGCTCTCGCCCCTGATGCAGCGGCGGGGACGGCGCGCGGGCTTCGTCATCGGCGGGCTTGCAGGCGCGCTGGGCGCGGCGCTCGCCATGGCCGGGCTTCTCGCGGGCTCCTTCGCGCTGCTGCTGCTCGGCTCCTATGTCACCGGCATCTACATGTCGGCGCAGGGCTTCTACCGTTTCGCGGCCGCCGACAGCGCCTCGGACGCGTTCCGGCCCAAGGCGATCTCCTGGGTGATGGCTGGCGGTCTCGGCGCGGCGATCATCGGGCCGCAGCTCAACAAGGTCGTGCTCGACGCCCTCGCGCTGCCCTTCCTCGGCAGCTACCTCGCGGTGATGCTGCTCAATCTCGGCGGGCTGCTGCTGTTTCTCGGCCTCGATCTGCCGACGGGCAGCCCGACCGACCCACAGGTGGCGCCGACTCTGGCCCGCTCCCGCCGGACGCTGCTGCGCGAGCCCGAGATCCTGGTGGCCATGCTGTGCGGCATGGTCGCCTTTGGCATGATGAACCTCGTGATGACCTCGACCCCGCTCGCGGTGGTCGGCATGGGTCACGGCCGCGATCATGCCAACGACATCGTCTCGGCGCATGTGCTGGCGATGTATCTGCCATCCTTCTTCACCGGCCACCTGATCGCGCGGTTCGGCGCCTCGAACGTCGTCGCCGCCGGGTTGGCGCTGCTGGGCTTCGCGGCGCTCACCGGACTGACGGGAACCGGCCTGCCGATGTTCTACGGCGATCTCGTCCTGCTCGGACTGGGCTGGAACTTCGGCTTCATCGGCGCCACCGCGATGCTGACGGCCGCGCATCGGGCCGAGGAGCGCGGGCTGGTCCAGGGGCTCAACGACATGGCGGTATTCGGCTTCGTCACGCTCGCCTCGCTGTCCTCGGGCGGGCTGATGAACTGCTCGGGCGGGCTGCCTGCGCAGGGCTGGATCTCGGTCAACACGGCGGTCTTCCCGGCGCTGGCGCTGGCCGGCGGGGCGCTGTTCTGGCTGCGGCTGCGCCGTCGCCGGCTCGCTACCAACGCCCCGTAGCTGCCTTCAATGCCAGACCGGCACTGGCCGCCGCCGGTCCCGGGGCCAGCCGCCCCTCGGCCACGCGGCGCGGCTCGGCCACTGCGCGTTTCAGCACCGCCTCAGACTGCCAGGCAGCCCGCAGTGCGGGGATCGCCGTGCCGGTGATCCGGGTACCCCGCGCCTGCTTGAGCGCATCGAGGCCGCGCCGCGCGAAGTCGCGCACCGCCTCCGGCCGCCCGTCGACGAGAGGCCGCTTGTTGCGCTCCTCGAAGCCCGGGATCGCCATCAGCCACAGCGCCACGCCATGTCCGAATCCGATCTGCCTGATCGCGGCCTCCTCGGCGTCTTGCGCGCCGAGTGCCTTGGCCGAAAGCCACATCAGCCCGCCCGCCGTGGCATCGAGATGGGCATCGAGCGCAGCCTGATCCTCAAAGGGGTCGGCATAGATGTCCCAACGCCGCGCCGCGACCAGCGCGTCGAGTGCGGCCTCGGGCAGATCCGCTTCGCGTGCGACCTGCGCAAGCGGCGTCGCCACTTCGTGGGCCCGTACCGGCCCGCCGCCCGCGATCTGCTCGACCACGTCGCGCCACCATTGCAGCCGCATCTCGGCGATCATCGGCTCCTTGGTGACGAAGGGCGCGCGCGCCACCTCGAGGTTGAAGGCATAGAGCGGGAACAGCCTGGACCGCGCCGCCACGGGCGCGGCCATGGCGGCGCGAAAGCGATCCGGATCGCCGCGCTGAACCAGCCCGGCGCAGGCCTCGACGCTCATGCGCGCCCCTCCGTCATCATTGCGAAACCTCGCATGCCGCGCCTTAGCCCCGCGCGACCGGCTTGGCGCCATCGCGCACCAGCTTCCAGCGGATCGCGTCGACCAGCGCGTCGAAGCTCGCATCGACGATGTTGGCCGAGACCCCGACCGTCGACCACCTTTCGCCCTGCCCGTCCTCGCTGTCGATGATGACCCGGGTGACGGCCTCGGTGCCGCCATCGGTGATCCGCACCTTGAAGTCGACCAGATGCATGTCGTCGATGATCGATTGATACGGGCCGAGATCCTTGCCCAGCGCGCGGGACAGCGCGTTGACCGGGCCGCGGTCCGAGCCGTCCGGCCCGGCGCTCTCGGAGACGCTCATCACCTTTTCGCCGCCGATCTTCACCACGACGACCGCTTCGGAGAGCGAGACCATCTTGCCCCGCTTGTTGCGGCGGCGCTCGACCGTGACGCGGTAGCGTTTGACCTCGAAGAAGTCCGGCAGGCGGCCCAGCTCGTCGAGCGCCAGAAGCTCGAAGCTGGCTTGCGCCGTGTCATAGGAATAGCCGCGCGATTCCTGCTCCTTGATGCGATCGAGGATGCGGGTCAGCGCCGGATCGCCCTTTTCCACCTCGATTCCGGCGCGGGACAGGCGCTCGCGCAGGTTCGACTGCCCGGCCTGGTTCGACATCGGCACGATGCGGCTGTTGCCGACGAGGGCGGGCTCGATGTGCTCGTAGGTGGAGGGATTCTTGACGATGGCGGAGGCGTGCAGCCCGGCCTTGTGCGCGAAGGCCGAGGCGCCGACATAGGGCGCCTGCTTCATCGGCACGCGGTTGAGGATGTCATCCAGGAGACGCGAGGCACGGCGCAGCCCCTTGAGCGCATCGAGCGTCACGCCGGTTTCGTAGCGCGAGGCGAAAGGCTCCTTGAGCAGCAGCGTCGGGATGAGCGTGGTCAGATTGGCATTGCCGCAGCGCTCGCCAAGCCCGTTCAGCGTGCCCTGTATCTGGCGCGCCCCGGCCTCGACCGCGGCGAGCGAACACGCGACCGCCTGCCCGGTATCGTCGTGGCAATGGATGCCCAGATGATCGCCCGGGATGCCGGCGGCGATCACGTCGCGGGTGATGGCCGCGATCTCATCGGGCATGGAGCCGCCATTGGTGTCACACAGCACGACCCAGCGCGCGCCGGCGTCATAGGCGGCGCGAATGGCGGCGAGGGTGTAGTCCGGGTTGGCCTTCCAGCCGTCGAAGAAATGCTCGGCATCGAACAGCGCCTCGCGGCCCTGCGCCACGATATGCGCGATCGACTCGCGGATGTTGTCGAGGTTCTCCTCCAGCGTGATGCCCAGCGCCGTGGTGACGTGGAAATCATGTGTCTTGCCGACGATGCAGACCGAGGGCGTTCCCGCGTTCAGAACCGCTGCCAGCACCTCGTCATTGGCGGCCGAGCGCCCGGCGCGCTTGGTCATGCCGAAGGCGGTGATCGGGGCGCGGGTGTCGGGCACCACCTCGAAGAACTCGCTGTCGGTGGGATTGGCGCCCGGCCACCCCCCCTCGATCTGATCGATGCCGAGCGCGTCGAGCGCCTGCGCGATCTGGATCTTCTCGCGGGTCGAGAACTGCACGCCTTGCGTCTGCTGCCCGTCACGCAGGGTGGTGTCGTAGAGATAGAGCCGGTCGGTCATGCCGTGCCCTCCAGCTTGTCGGCATCGAAATCCGGCCCGGGCTGCCAGCTCGCCTGACCGCCCATGTCGGTCACCTGCACGCCGGCGGCGTTGAGAATGTCGCGGATCCGGTCGGCCTCGGCCCAGTCCTTGGCGGCGCGCGCCTCGGCGCGGCGGGTCAGCAAGGCGGTGACCTTGGCGTCGATCTCGGGTGCGATCTCGGGCGCGGCTTCGGCCCCGGCGAGATCGGCCAGCGCATCCCAATCCTCGATCAGCCCCATCAGTTCGAGCGCGGCAGCAAAGGGCACCAGCTTGGCCGGGGTGCGGGCCTGGGCCAGCACGTGCATCCGCGCGATCGCGCCGGGGGTGTTGAGGTCATTGGCCAGCACGCCGAGGAACTCGGCATCCATCGCCCAGTCACCCGCCGCCTTGAGGTCGGCCACCATCTTGGCGGTGAAGCCATGCGCATGCAGCACGCCATACCACTTGGCGAGCGTGGCCTCGGCCTCGAGACGCTTCTCCTCGGTCCAATCCATCGGCTTGCGATAATGGGTGCCGAGCATGACGAAGCGGATCACCTCGCCGGCGACGCCCCGGTCGAGCAGATCGCGCACGGTGAAGAAGTTGCCCAAGCTCTTGGACATCTTCTTGCCTTCGACCTGCAGCATCTCGTTATGCATCCAGATGCGGGCGAAATCGCCGCCCGGATGGGCGCAGGCCGATTGCGCGATCTCGTTCTCATGGTGCGGAAACTGCAGGTCGATGCCGCCGCCATGGATGTCGAAGCTCTCGCCGAAGAGCTGGTAGGCCATGGCCGAGCATTCGATGTGCCAGCCCGGACGGCCGCGCCCGACGCTCTTGCCGGCGATCACCGGGCCGTCCCAGCCGGGTTCGTCGCCGGACGAGGGCTTCCAGAGCACGAAATCCATCGGATCGCGCTTGTAGGGCGCGACCTCGACGCGGGCGCCGGCAATCATGTCCTCGACCGCGCGGCCCGACAGCGCGCCATAGGCCTCGTAGCTCGCCACCGAGAACATCACGTGCCCCTCGGCGGCATAGGCATGACCCGAAAGCGCGAGGCGCTCGATCATCGCGACCATCTGGCCCACGTAGTCGGTGGCCCGCGGCTCGTGATCGGGGCGCAGCGCGCCCAGGCTGTCCATGTCCTGATGATACCACAGGATCGTCTCGTCGGTGATCTCGCGGATCGGCCGCCCGGTGGCGGCCGCGCGGGCGTTGATCTTGTCATCGACGTCGGTGAAGTTGCGGGCATAGGTCACGCGCTCGCGCCCATGGACCTCGCGCAACAGCCGGTAGAGCAGATCGAAGACCAGAACCGGGCGCGCATTGCCCAGATGCGCCCGGTCATAGACCGTCGGCCCGCAGACATAGAGCCGGACATTCTCCGGTTCGATCGGCGTGAACTCCACCTTGCGGCGGGTTTTGGTGTCGTGCAGGCGGATCGTCGTCATGTGGGCCTCGCAGGCGGTGACGCCGGCGGGCTGATCCTGTGTTCCATGGGGAAACGTGAGAGCGGCCCGCGTGACGCAAGTCAGCAGGAAATGATGCAGCCGATGATGTTGCTCGTGCTCGTCATGGCCAGCGATCTAGCAGCCGCACCCCGCCCCGTCCAGCGTTTCGCGCGATTGACAGCGGCGCGGCCCTGCGGCCTGTTGCGCTGCATGACGCTTTCGCATCGCATCACCCGCATCACCGGCGGCGGCCCCGACGGCTGGGACCTGTTCCGCAAGGCCCGACGCATGATCGCCGAGGGCCGGCCCGTCGTCGAGCTGACCATCGGGGAACACGACATCCGCACCGACTCGCGCATCCTCGACGCGATGGATGCGGCGGCGCGGGACGGGCATACCGGCTACGCCGCGGTGCCCGGTATCCCCGAGCTGCGCGCCGAGATCGCCCACCGCGTCACTGCCCAGAGCGGCATCGCCACCGCACCCGAGGAGGTGCTGGTCGTTCCCGGCGGTCAGGCGGCGCTGTTCATGGCGCATCATGCAAGCTGCGATCCGGGCGACGGTGCGCTCTATATCGATCCCTATTACGCCACATATCCCGGCACGATCCGGGGCGCAGGCGCCGTGCCGCTCGCCGTCGAAGCGAGGGCACGGGACGGCTTCGTGCCCCGCGCCGAGGCGATCGAGGCCGTGATCGACGCCTTCGAGGGCCACGCGCGATCGCTGCTGATCAACACGCCCAACAACCCGACCGGTGCGGTCTACGGGCGCCCGGCGCTTGAGGAGATCGGCGCGCTGTGTGGGCGCCGCGATCTCTGGCTGATCTCGGACGAAGTCTATGAAAGCCAGGTCTGGGAAGGGGAACATCTCAGCCCGCGCGCCTTGCCCGGTCTGGCCGAACGCACGCTCGTGGTGGGATCTCTTTCCAAGGGTCATGCCATGACCGGCAGCCGAGTCGGCTGGATCGTCGGACCGCGTGCCGCGATCGCCGCGCTGGAGGATCTGGCGACCCACATGACCTACGGCATTCCGGGCTTCGTGCAAGACGCCGCGCTGCACGCGCTCCGCATGGGGCCGGCCTTCGAAGCCGAGGTGGCCGCGCCGTTCCGGCGGCGGCGCGACATCGTCGCGCGGCTCCTTGCGACGCAGGAAGTGGTGCGGGCGGTGCCGATGCAGGGCGCGATGTATGCCTTTCTCGACGTCCGGGCGACCGGTCTCGAGGGTGAGGCCTTCGCCCTCGCGCTGCTCAAAGAAGAGGCGATCGCGGTGATGCCGGGGGAAAGCTTCGGCCGTGCGGCGGCGGGGCATGTGCGCGTGGCCCTGACCGTGGCCGATGACCGCTTCGAGGACGCCTTGCGCCGTCTGCTCGGCTTCGCGGCGGAGCAGGCACGAAAAAGGGGGCCGTGACCGACCCCCTTGCGGGCCGCCATGGCGGCCCTTGTCCCGATCGAACCGGCCCGGCGGAAACGCCGGGCCGGTGTGCGATCAGAACTGGTAGGACACGCGCAGCGCGGCGGTGGTCGCGTCGAGATCGACGTCGCTGTCGCCTAGGTCCTCGAACTCGTGCTGCAGCACTTCGCCGCCCACGATGATGTTCTCGCTGACCTTGTAGTCGACACCGGCGCCGTAGACGTAGCCGTCGAACTGGTCGTCACCTTGGAATTCGTCAGCAGTGTAGGCGCTGGCGTAACCGGCGGTCACGTAGGGCAGGAAGGCGCCGGCGTCGTAGCCCGCGCGCAGCTTGGCGGTGGCCACGCCGTCGATCTCGGCGCCCGCATCCTCGTCACCGATCTCGGTGCCGACATAGGCGATCTCGCCGCCCATCACGAAACGGCCGAAGTCGTAGTTGTAGCCGAGCTGGGCACCGTAGGTAGCGCCTTCCTCGTCAAAATCACCATCATCGGTCCCGGCTTGGCCATAGCCGAGCTGGCCACCGACATAGAGGCCGGTCCAGTCGGCGCTGGGCGCCACGGCGACGGGGGCCACGGCGACCGGGGCCGCGGGGGCCACCGGGTCGGCGACCGGCATGGAGAGGCCGCCAGCAAAGGCGGGGGCGGCAACAACGCCGAGGGCGAGTGCAATGGAGGAGGTCGTGAACTTCATGGTAGCTCCTGTTCTTCAAAGCCCGGCCGCCGGAAAATTCAGGGAGGCGACGACCGGAACGGACGGACCGGCTGTTCCAGCCCGTCCGCGCCCACAACACATGACGCCAAATGAAGTTCAATGCAGTTCCGCAAAACCGCACAACCCTGTCGCGGCAGCGGGCAAGCCCCTGCCGTCAATAGGCTAAATCACGCCGAAGTAGCGTGGTTGCTATCCCGCAACACCTGCAGCACCGCCTCGGCCGGCACATCAGCGGTGACGAAGGCCTGCCCGATGCCGCGTGCCAGGACAAAGCGCAGGCGCCCGTCGCGGACCTTCTTGTCCTGCCCCATCAGACCCAGGAGCGCTTCGGCCGGCGGCAGCGTGCCGGGGATGTGGCTCAGATCCGAGCGCATGCCCATCGCCGAGAGATGCGCGCGCAGCCGCGAAGGGTCTTCCTGCGGACACAGGCCGAGCCGGGCCGACAGGTCGAAGGCCAGCGCGCAGCCGATCGCGACCCCCTCGCCGTGACGGAGCCGGTCGGAATAACCGGTGGCCGCCTCCAGCGCGTGGCAGAAGGTATGGCCGAGATTGAGCAGCGCGCGGTCGCCCTGTTCGGTCTCGTCGCGCATCACGATCTCGGCCTTCATCTCGCAGGATCTCCGGACCGCCTCGAGCCGGGCGGCGCGGTCGCCGTCGCGCAGCGCCGGGCCTTGGGCCTCAAGCCATTCGAAGAACGCCGCATCGCCCAGGAGCCCGTACTTCACCACCTCGCCATAGCCCGAGAGGAACTCGCGCGCAGGCAGCGTCTCCAGAAGCCCGATATCGGCCAGCACCATCACCGGCTGGTGGAACGCCCCGGCGAGATTCTTGCCCTGCGCGGTGTTGATCCCGGTCTTGCCGCCGACCGAGCTGTCGACCTGCGCCAGCAGCGTGGTCGGGATCTGCACGAAGCGGATGCCGCGCAGCGCGATGGCGGCGGCAAAGCCCGCCAGGTCGCCGATCACGCCGCCGCCGAACGCGATCACCAGATCACCACGCTCGACCCGGTTCTCGATCAGCCACTCGGTCGCGCGCGACAGGCCCTCCCAGGATTTCGTCGCCTCGCCCGGGGGCAGCGCCAGGCTGATCGAATCGATCCCCTCGACTGCCAGCCCGGCCTCGAGCGCGTCGAGATGGGCCGCGGCCACCGTCTCGTCGGTCAGGATCGCCACCCGGCGACGGCCCATCAGCGGCTTGAGCCACTGACCGGTGCGCGCCAGGATGCCCGTGCCGATATGGATGTCGTAGGCGCGGCCGGGCAGATCGACCCGGACCGTGGCGGGGGCGGTGGCGGTCATCTTCAGCTCTCCAGTATGTCGGGCCGCGTGGCGAGCAGCGCCAGCACCCGGTCGGTGGTGGTGTCGATCGAATCGCCGGGCCGCGCGATCAGCCGCAGCGGCGCCTGCGCATAGATCGGGCGACGCTCCTCGAGCAGCCGCGCCAGCGTGCCGCGCGGGTCGGGCGTCCGCAGCAAGGGGCGTGTCGACTTGTGCCGCACGCGCTCCCAGAGCAGGTCGAGATCGGCATCGAGCCACAACGCCACGCCGCGTTCGGCGATGGCTTCGCGGTTGCGGGGCGCGAGGAAGGCCCCGCCCCCGGTCGAGACGACGCGCGGCCCGGCGTCAAGCAGCCGCGACAGGACCTCGCTCTCGCGTGCGCGGAAGAATTTCTCGCCATCGCGGGCGAAGATCTCGGCGATCGAGCATTTCGCCGCCTCCTCGATGGCCGCGTCGCTGTCGACGAAACCGCAGCCGAGCCGGGCAGCGAGTGCCTTGCCGATGGCGGTCTTGCCCGACCCCATCATGCCAACCAGCACCACCGGCCGGCCGAGCCGCGCCGCTCGCGTCCGCCCCGTCCTGTGCGCCCTATCCGCCCCCATTGCTCCCCCGATCGCGACCCGACCGGCGGGCCCGTGCAAATTCATGCCCTGAATGACGTGATCTCGCTCGAAAGACCAGTTATGAATCGCTCGAAAGAGGCGGCGCGCGGCCGCCCGTGGAACCGGGGCAAGAGGACGAGCGGGATGTTGAGACGATTGATCTGGGCGCTGGTGAAAGCGGCGCTGATCCTCGTGGTGCTGGCGGCGCTGGGGCTTCTGGCCTACGCCTATGTGGGGCCGATGCTGTTCCCCGCGGATTTCGCTGCCCCCGCCACGGAGGTGGTGAAGCCCATCACCCTCGAGATCGGGCAGTGAGCCGGGCGGGGCTGGCCGTCGCGCTGCTGCTGCTGGGTCAGAGCGTCGCGGCGCAGGAACAGCCGGAGGACGGTGCGCCGCTCTCGGCGATCGACTGGCTGTCGCGCTCGGTGGCACCGCTGCCCGAGACGCCCGGCGCCGGCACGACCGAGCCGCCCGTCGCCGACAGCGCCGCCGCTCCGCAGGTTTCCGTGCAGCCGCTCGACGCCAACCCGCCCGACGCGGTGGGTCTGGTGGCGCCGCGAATCTCGGGGCTGCCGCGCGGGCTGTGGTCGCAGAGCGAGCAGGACCAGCTTGCCGCGCTGATCGCGGCGCAGAAGCTCGACTCGCTGCCCGCGGTCGAGCAGTTGCTACGGCTGCTGATGATCGCCGAGACCGACCCGCCACGCGACGCCGATGCCCGAGGCACGCTGTTTCTCGCCCGGATCGACCGGTTGCTGGAGATGGGGGCGCTGGAGCCTGCCGCCGAGATGCTGGCCGAGGCCGGCCCGGACGAACCCGAGCGATTCCGCCGCTGGTTCGACACCGCCCTGCTCACCGGCGAGGAGAACCGCGCCTGTCGCGCCATGCGCAACAAGCCGACGATCGCGCCGACCATGCTCGCGCGGATCTTCTGCCTCGCACGCGAGGGCGACTGGCAGGCGGCGGCGCTGACGCTGAACTCCGCCCGGGCGCTGGGTGAGATCACCGATCTCGAGGATGCGATGCTCTCGCGGTTCCTCGATCCCGACCTCTACGAGGGCGAGCCACCGCTCGAAGCTCCGGAGCGGGTCACGCCGCTGGTCTACCGGCTGCTCGAAGCGGTGGGCGAGGCGATGCCCGCCTCCGCCCTGCCCCGGGCCTTCAGCCAGGCCGACCTGCGTCCGACCAAGGCATGGCGGGCGCAGCTCGAGGCGGCCGAACGGCTGGCCCGCCACGGCGCGATCGAACCGGCGCGGCTGATCGGCATCTATACCGATCGCGTGCCGGCTGCCTCCGGCGGCGTCTGGGACCGGGCCAAGGCTGTCCAGGCGCTCGATACCGCGCTGCGCGACAATGCGGCCGACAAGGTGGCCGCCGCCCTGCCCGAGGCTTGGGAGGCGATGCGCGAGGCGCGGCTCGAGGTACCCTTCGCGCAGCATTACGGCACCGATCTCGCGGCGCTCGACCTCGAAGATGACGCCGCCGATCTGGTCTTCGAGATCGGCCTGCTCGGCCCGGATTACGAGGCGGCCGCCCAGGCGCGCACGCCGCGCGATCCGCGCGAAGAGCTGCTGGTGGCGCTGGCGCGCGGTGTGCCGGATGACGCCCGGCCCGAGACCGACCCCGAGGAGCCCATCGCCCTTGCGGTGCTGAGCGGCTTCACCGAGGCCGAGCCGTCTCAGCCCCTGCTCGACATGATCGACGAGGGTCGCGTCGGCGAGGTGATCCTGCGTGCGATCTCCTTGATCGACGAGGGCCAGGCCGGGGATACCGGCGCCCTGGCCGAGGGGCTCGCCACGCTGCGCATGGTCGGGCTAGAGGATCAGGCCCGGCGCATCGCGCTGCAATCGCTGCTGTTGGGGCGCCACGGGTGAGCGTCACGCGCCCCATGGGGCACTGGATCTCGGCCTTTCTCGAAGCGCAGGCGGCCGAGCTCGACGCGGCGCGCAACACGCTTCTGGCCTATGGGCGCGACCTCAACGATTTCGCAGGCTGGCTGGCGCGGCGCGAGGCACATTTTGCCACCGCCACTCAGGGCCAGGTCGAGGACTACCTGGTAGCCTGCGAGGCCGAGGGTCTGTCGAGCGCCACACGGGCCCGGCGGCTTTCTTCGATCCGGCAGCTCTACCGCTTTGCCTTCGAAGAAGGCTGGCGCGAGGACAATCCCGCGATCCGGCTCAAAGGGCCGGGCCGGACCCGGCGCCTGCCCGGTACGCTTACCCGCGAACAGGTCGAGGCACTGCTCGCCGCGGCCCGCAGCCATCCACGCGATCCGCTGCGCGCCACCTGCCTGATGGAACTGCTCTATGCCACCGGCCTGCGGGTGTCGGAACTGGTTAGCCTGCCGGTCGCATCGCTCAGGGGCGATCCGGAGATGCTTCTGGTGCGCGGCAAGGGCGGGCGCGAGCGGATGGTGCCGCTGTCGCGCCCGGCCCGCGCCGCCGTGGCGGCGTGGCTCGAGCGCCGCGACGCGCGCGAGGCCGAGGTGACGGCGTCGGGCCAGCCCGCGTCGCGCTTCCTGTTCCCGGCGCGCGGTCGCGACGGGCACCTGACCCGGCAGAGCTTCTTCGTGATGATCAAGGAGCTGGCCGCCGCCGCGGGCCTGTCCCCCGACCAGGTGACACCGCATGTGCTGCGCCATGCCTTTGCCAGCCATCTGCTTGCCGGTGGGGCCGATCTGCGGGCGATCCAGGCGCTCCTCGGGCATGCCGATCTCTCGACTACCGAGATCTATACCCATGTCCAGGGCGAGCGATTGAGCGCGCTGGTGCACGAACATCACCCCCTCGCACGGCCACTTCGGCGCGGCGAGGGTTGAACCTGCGGCCCCACGGTCCATAAATCAGGGGACCATCCAACCGCGAAGGACCCCATGGACACCGCCCTAGACGCCGCCTTCTGGATCACAGCAACCGCGATCCTTCTCCTGCTGGTGGCTTCGGCCTTCTTCTCGGGTTCCGAGACCGCACTCACCGCCGCCTCGCGCGGCAAGCTGCGCGCTGCCGCCGATCGCGGTCACCGCGGCGCGGCGCAGGCGCTGCACGTCACCGAGGACAACGAGCGGCTGATCGGCTCGGTGCTGCTCGGCAACAACGTCGTCAACATCCTCGCCACCTCGCTGGCCACCGCCCTGCTCACCCGCGTCTTCGGCGATAGCGGCGTGGCGGCGGCGACGCTGGTGATGACGCTTCTGGTGCTGATCTTCGCCGAGGTGCTGCCCAAGACCTATGCCATCACCAACGCCGAAACGATGGCCAGTCGGGTGGCGCGGCCCATCGGCTGGGTCATCCTGATCTTCGCGCCCGTCGTCTCGGCCGTGCAGGTGCTGGTGCGGGCCCTGCTGCGCATGTTCGGCGTGCGCACAGACCCCGATACCAACGTGCTCGCGGTGCGCGAGGAGATCGCCGGCGCGCTGAGCCTTGGCCACGAGGAAGGCGTGGTCGACCGCGAGGACCGCGACCGCATTCTCGGCGCGCTCGACCTCGGCGACCGCACGGTCGAAGAGGTGATGCTGCACCGCTCCAACATTGCGATGATCGATGCGAGCCTGCCCGCGACCGAGATCCTCAAGCTCTGCCTCGACAGCCCGCATACGCGACTGCCGCTCTATCGCGACGAGCCCGAGAACATCGTCGGCATCCTGCACGCCAAGGATCTGCTGCGCGCGATGCACAAGATGATGGGCGACGGCGCGGTCGAGACCGCGGAACTCGAGAATTTCGACATCATGGATGTCGCGATGACGCCCTATTTCATTCCCGAGACCACCACGCTCGACGACCAGATGCGCCAGTTCCTGCGGCGCCACACGCATTTCGCGCTGGTGGTGGACGAATACGGCGCGCTGCGTGGCCTGATCACGCTCGAGGACATCCTCGAAGAGATCGTCGGCGAGATCTCGGACGAGTTCGACGCCGAGCGCGAAGAGCCGATCGCGATGACCGAGGACGGCGCCTACATCATCGACGGCTCGATGACGATCCGCGACCTGAACCGGCGCCAGGACTGGAACCTGCCCGACGAGGAAGCCAACACCATCGCCGGCCTGGTGATCCACGAGGCGCAGATGATCCCCACCGAAGGTCAGGTGTTCAGCTTCCACGGCTTCCGCTTCGAAGTGGTCGCCAAGGAAGAGAACCGCCTCGCGACGCTGAAGATCAGGCCGCTCGATCCGAGCTGATCCGAGTACTGATCTGAACCGCCATGCAAAAAGCCGGTCCGCAATGCGGGCCGGCTTTTTCCCTGGGCTGGTTGGTTGCGAGGCGCCTATGCGGCGCCGAGCCGGGCTGCATTGCGATCGGGACGACGCAGGATCGCGACTTTTGACGCTGGATCCTGGATCGGCTCGCGCTCATGCGACAGCCGCAGCCAGCGGCCGTCATCGTCGAGATAGGTGGACGCGCAACGGGCGCGCAGCGGCGCCGAGCAGCAGTCGCGCCATGCGACGACACGGTAGCTGAGAAGCACGGTGTCGCCTTTTCGGGTCACGTTCTGATCGTACAATTCGATCGCCTCCCATTGGCGGGCGGGTTTGAGACCCTCCAGCGCATCGGCACGGTCCTGCAGCCCAGCGGGATATGGGATGACCATGGCAGCGCCCGGAGCCAATTCCCGCTCGTAGAAGGACGCGCCATCGAACCAGTGCTGTTTTTCCTGCGACCAGAGTTCCTCGGTCTTCGAATCCATGCTGTTCCTCCCCTGCATGATATTCTTCGCTCCCGTGGCACGAACGTTACACCAATGTTTCCGTTCCGTCAGCAACGTTAAACCGTGGGTTATGTCTAAAATCGTACACTCACTTCAATGGTGTCCATTCGCCGCCAATAGTCCTTGGCTTGCAGCCAGTTGGCCTCGGCGACACAGATTTGGCCGGAATTCGTGAACGGCGCGATTGAAGCAATCTCCTGTTAGCGGTTTCGTGATATGTTGATCCTGCCGGGCATGGCGCCCGGCGTCCTCCCTGTCAGACTTGCCGCGCCCTCGGGCGCGGTTTTTTTGCCGCATGTCCCGGCACTTGGCCCCGCTGCTTAGCGGTTGACGCGACGCTCGGCATTGCGTAGCTTGCGGCCAATTAGTCGGCCAAGTCCGACAGGGAGAACCGGGAAAGGGGTCGCTCGCGCGGTCCCTTTTTCGATTCGGCGGATCGCCGCGGCGTATTCTCATTCCCGCCTGACAGGGCCCGGGCCGCGTGTTAAGCCGCTGTCGAAACAGACAAACGGGACCGCTACATGTCGAACCGACTGACCCTTCTGGCCAGCGCCGCGCTGCTGGCCCTCGCCGCCCCGCTGACCGCGCAGGAGGCCGCGACGCCGGCCCCCACCGAGCAGAGCGACGCCCCCGCCGACGCCGCCCCCGCAGAGACCCCGGCGGCGCCTGAGGCGCCCACGGAGGCCGAAGCGCCTGCCGATGCCGAAACCCCGGCAGAGGCCGACGTGCCCTCCGAGACCGAAGCACCGGCAGCCGAAGCACCGACAGCCGAGGCGCCTGCTGCCGAGGCACCCGCCGCCCCCGAGGGTGAGCGCCCGGGCCAGCCCTACGTCGCCGAGACCCATGGCGATTGGTCGCTGCGCTGCATGCGCGTCCCCGAGGGCGAGGCCGAGCCGTGCCAGCTCTACCAGCTGCTCGAAGATGGTGAGGGCAACGCCGTGGCCGAGGTCACCGTGCTGCCGCTGAACGCCGAGTCGCAGGCCGCGGCCGGCGTCACCGTGGTCGCGCCGCTCGAGACCCTGCTGACCGAACAGCTGAGCGTCTCGATCGATGGCGGCCAGGCGGCCCGTTATCCCTTCGGCTTCTGCAACCGGGCTGGCTGCGTGGCGCGCTTCGGCCTGTCGCAGCCGCAGCTCGATGCCTTCAAGCGCGGTGCCAAGGGCACGCTGCGGATCGTGCCCGCCGCCGCGCCCGATCAGGAGGTCCTGCTCGACATGTCGCTCTCGGGCTTCACCGCAGGCTTCGCAGCAGTTTCCGAACGCGCGCAGTAATACGGCCCATTGGGCTATCGACGGCGCGGTCCCGAGTGGGCCGCGCCGTTTTCATGTCCGGTTGCCAATGCTTGATCAGGCTGCCTTCAGGGCCAGAACCGCGTTCATGCCGCCGAAGGCAAACGCGTTGGACAGCACCGCCTCGACCCGCGCCTCGCGCGCCTCGTTGGGCACCACGTCGAGCGGGCACTCCGGATCGGGCGCCTCGTATCCGATGGTCGGCGCGATCACGCCCTCGCGCAGCGCCATGATGCAGGCGAGCAGCTCGACCGCGCCGGTGGCGCCGATCAGGTGGCCATGCATCGACTTGGTCGAGGAGATCATCAACTGCTCGGCGGCGGGGCCAAAGACCTGCGCCACGGCGGCACATTCGCTGCGATCATTGGCGGTCGTGCCCGTACCGTGCGCGTTGACATAGCCTACCGCCTCCGGCGTGAGGCCCGCATCGGTCAGCGCGGCCCGCATCCCACGGACGGCCCCTTCGGTCGAGGGCATGACGATATCCGCCGCATCCGCCGTCATGCCGAAGCCGGAGACCTCGGCCAGAATCTCGGCGCCGCGGGCACGGGCATGCTCGTATTCCTCGAACACGAACACCGCCGCCCCCTCGCCCTGAACCATGCCGTTGCGGGTGGCGCTGAACGGGCGGCAGCCATCCTTGGACATCACCCGCAGCCCTTCCCAGGCCTTGATCCCGCCAAAGCACAGCATCGCCTCCGAGCCGCCGGTGAGCATGGCCCGGCACATGCCGGAGCGGATCATCTGGAAAGCCAGCCCCATCGCGTGGTTCGAACTGGCGCAGGCGGTGGCGACGGTAAAGCTCGGGCCGCGCAGCCCGTAGGTCATGCTGACATGGCTCGCGGCGGCGTTGTTCATCAGCTTCGGGACGACGAAGGGATGAACGCGGTTCTTCCCCTCCTCATAGACGGCGCGGTAGCTGTCATCCGAGGTGCCAAGGCCCCCGCCGGCGGTGCCCAGCACCACGCCCGACATCTCGCCCGCCTCGCCGTCGAAGGTGATCCCCGACTGCGCCATTGCCTCGGCCGCGGCGATGAGCGCGAACTGGGTGAAACGATCGTAGAGCACGATCCGCTGGCGGTCGAAATGCGCCTGCGGGTCGAAATCCCGAACCTGCCCGCCGATGCGCACCGAGAGGCGCTCGGCGTCGCGCAGGTCGAGCGGGCCGATGCCGCAGCGTCCCTCGCGCATCGCGGCCAGCGTCGTGGGCACGTCGTGGCCGAGGCTGTTGATCGTGCCCGAGCCGGTGATGACGACGCGACGCGCGCCGGTCATGCGGCGGCGTGCCGGTCCTGGACCAGCCGCTCGACCGCGGCGACGATCGCCCCGACCGAGGAGATGTCGAAGCCGCTCTCCTCGGGGGCGTTGGCGTTGAACGGCACCGAGATGTCGAACGCCTCCTCGATCGCGAAGATGCTCTCGACAAGACCGAGACTGTCGATTCCGAGATCGGCCGGGCTCTGCTCCGGCATGACGTCCGCCGGCTCGAGCATCGCCTGATCGGCGATGATAGCAATCACCTTTTCACGCAAATCCATCCGCCCCGCATCCCCTGCAGCTGCTTGTCCTGCCCCTGATCTAATCGCTGCGACGCCGCATTGGAACCATGAATGGCCGCTTTCAGCCCTTGCGGGATGCCGCTAGGTCACGCATCAGCCGCGGCAGCCGGCGCAGGGCCTTGTAGCTCTCGACCTGGGTGTCGATCTTGGTTGCCGGATAGCCCATCATCACCCGCCCTGCAGGCACGTTCGAAAGCACGATCGAACCGCCGGTCAGCACGACATCGGCACCGATGACGAGGTTGTCGGACACCCCGACCTTGCCGCCCAGCACGGAACGATCACCGATCGTCACCGAACCGGCGAGGCCGACATGGCCGCAAAGCAGGCAGTGATCGCCGATGACGCAGTTGTGGCCGACCTGCACGAGGTTGTCGATCTTGCTGCCATTGCCGATCCGCGTCGGGCGGATCGTCCCGGCGTCGATCGTGGCGCAGGCACCGATCTCGACATCGTCCCCGAGCGACACCGCGCCGAGGCTGTGGATCCGGTGCCAAGTCGGGTCGGCATCCGCGCTGACGCTGCCCTGCCCCAGCTCGGCCCGCGCGCTCTCGACATGGCTCTCGGCCTCGGTGACGAAGGAGAAGCCGTCGCCGCCGATCACCGCGTTGGGCTGGACGATCAGGCGCGCGCCCGCGACGACGTTGCGACCCAGCCGCGCCCCGGAATGGATCAGCGCGCCCTCACCGAGCCGCACGCCCGGCCCGATCGACGCCTGCGCCTCGATCCGGCTGCCGGCGCCGATCACCGCGCCCGCGCCGATCACGGCGAGTGGGCCGACATGAACGTCGGCGCCGATCTCGGCCGAAGGATCGATGACGGCCGAGGGGTGGATGCCGGGATCCGCGGGCATGGGGTCGAGGAGCTGGGTCAGCCGTGCCATGGCGAGACGGCCGCGCGGCGCGATCACTGCGCCGGCCAGACCCATCGCCTGCCAGTCGGCATCGGGCCAGACCAGCGCCGCCCGCGCGCTCCCCTGCTGCAGCGCCTCCGCGTAGCGCGGCGACATCGCGAGGGCGAGATCGTCGGCGCCCGCCATGCCCGGCTCGGCCGCGCCGGTGATGCGCAGGCTGCCATCGCCCTTCCATTCGGCGCCAAGCGCCTCGGCGATCTGTTGCAACGTGTAGTTCATGCGCGGTCCCCTTGGCTTCGGGGCTGCGATCTAGCTCGCCGGGCCGAGGATCGCCACCCCCTCGCGCGCCAGGGCCGCCCAGATCGCCGCGTCGCGGCCATAGACGTCACGGCGAAACTCCAGCCGACCCTCCGGGTCGGTGAACGCGGTTCGGTAGATCAGATGCACCGGCACCGGCGTCTCGAGCGAGACGCGCGTTTCACGGCCGGAATTCAGCCGCGCGCGGAAAAACCCTTCGGGATCATCCTCCTGCGCCGCCAGCAGCGCATGCGCGAACTCGAACGGGTCGTTGAGGCGGACGCAGCCATGGCTGAAGGCGCGCACCTCGCGGCCGAACAGCGACTTGGCCGGGGTGTCGTGCAGATAGATGTTCCAGCGGTTCGGGAACATGAATTTCACCAGCCCGAGCGCGTTCGAGTTCGACGGCGGCTGGCGCATCGAGAATGGAAAGCTGCGCGCGTCGTAGCGCGAGAAATCGATGGCGTTGCGGCTGATCTCGCGGCCGGACCGATCGGTGATCAGGATCTGGCTGGCGGCGTTACGGTTGCGCTTCAACTGCGGCAGGTACTCGTTCACCACGATCGAGCGCGGCACGTACCAGCTCGGATTGATGACCATGTGCTCCATGACGTCCGAGAATTCGGGCGTCTGCCGGTCCGGCATCTCGGCACCGATGACCGAGCGGGTCCGGAAGGTCTCGACCTCGTCGTCGACGATGGTGGCGCTGAAATCCGTCAGGTTGACCAGCACGTGCCGACGGCCGCGCTCCATGTTGGTCCAGCGCTCGCGCTCCATCGCGACCAGCACCGATTGCAGCCGCTCCTCCACCGGGCGATTCAGCTCCGCCCGCGTGCCGGGACCGACCACGCCATCCACCGCGAGGCCGTGCCGCGTCTGAAAGTCGCGCACCGCCGCGACCATCGCCTCGTCCATCACCGCGACGGTGGTCGGCGCGAGATAGCCCATCGCGATCAGCCGGTCGCGCAGCGCCACGACGGCCGGGCCGCTATCGCCCTGGGAAATCTTCGTCTCTGGAAGCCGCGGCCCCCAGCCACCGGTATCGAGCGCGTGCTGCAGCTCGGCCCGGGCCCGCATCAGCCGGCCATATTCGGGGTTCGACGGGGCGAGATCGCGCAGGAAGACAACCGGATCTGCGTCGAGAAACGCGACCAGCGTCTCGGCCGGATCGCGCAGCGGCACCTCGCGTCGGATCAGCGGCACGACCCGGCCAGGCTCAAGCATGCCGGTCTGCACGTCGCGGGCGTAGCGCAGGAAGGCCCGCGTCAGCGCCACGTCCATCTCGGCCCGCTCCTGCACGGTCTGTGCATCGCGCATCCGCGCCATCAGCCCCTCGGGGTCGTAGCGCGACCGCGGCAGGCCATGCGCATCTGCCCCGGCCAGCGTTGAGAGAAGCGCGTTGCGCCGCGCCACCGCGGCCGCGTCGGTGCCGGTCCAGATGCCTGCGAAGCCATGCGCGCGGTAGCCCGCGGCCAGCTCCGTCTGCCCGGCCACCGTTTCGGCGAGGGCCTGACGGAAGGGGCTGACCTGCGCCTGACCCGCGACCGGCATCGCCAGCGCGGCGATCAGCCCGGCCGGAAGACACAGACGGCGCAGCTTGGGAAGGAGGGAGGGGATGGGGACAACAGACATGCGGCACCGGCTTCGAAACGGACCTCGGGGATCTCGATCAGGACATAGGCCCGGCCACGCGGCCCGGCCATCGGCTCGTTTCCCACTGACGCGCAACGTGGCAAATGCGCAGCAATCGGGTCGCTCCAGAGACCCAATGCGGGCGCGTTGCGCAAGTTCCCGCCGATTTGGCCTTTCTTCACCCTGTTATCGGATAACCACCCTTGGTCGAGTCGTCCTCCCATGCGATAGAGGGTCTGCATCTGGGGATGGATGGCAAAAAACGCCCGTGAAACTGCGGGCCCACAGGTAAGCGACGGGACAGGCGCTCACATGATGAACACTCTTCGCACGGCGGGCATGACCCGCCGCGGTCTCCTTGGCGCGTTCGCGGCCACGGCAGTCACCGCAGCACCCACCTACTCGAATGCAGCAGGATTCCTTCGGCGCGCGGGCGACGTGCGCAGGCTTTCCATGTACTCCGAAAGGACCGGCGAGAAGATCGACACGATCTACTGGATCGAGGGGCAGTACATTGCCGAGGCGATCCGCGAGATCAACGTCTTCATGCGCGACTGGCGCAACAACCAGATGATGGACATCGACACCCGCACCGTCGACATCATGGCCGCCAGCCACGCCCTGCTCGAAGTCAACGAACCCTTCATGCTGCTGTCGGGCTACCGCTCGCCGGCGACCAACGCGATGCTGCGCAGCCGTTCCTCCGGCGTCGCCAAGAATTCCCTGCACCTCAAGGGCCAGGCCGCCGACCTCCGGCTCGCCTCGCGCTCGGTGGGCCAGATGGCCCGCGCCGCCAAGGCCTGCAATGCGGGCGGTGTCGGCACCTATTCCGGCTCGAACTTCGTCCACATGGATTGCGGCCCGGTCCGCAGCTGGGGCAGCTGAGCCAAAACCAAAAGACTGGACCTGCTGCACAGGTCGAGAGGGCGCTCCCGCAAGGGGCGCCCTTTTCTCTTGGGGCTCAGCTTTCGGCGAGCCGCGCCGCCACCTTCTTCACCAGCTCGGCGATGCGGACGGCCCGCGCTGGCATCTCGCGACCGCGCCGCTGCAACAGGTACAGATCGCGATGCCGCGGATGCGCCAGCTCCGCCACCTTCAGTCGATCGCGATCGGCGAACGCCTCGAAACCGCTGCGCGGCAGCACCGTATAGCCGACACCATCCGCCACCGGCGCCGGGATCTGGCCGATCTGGTTGACGAAGGCCCGTACGGCGAGGTGTTCGGCACCTCGGAACTCGCCCGGGAAGTTGAGGGCGAACAGCTCCTCGGCATAGAGCCAGCCATCGGGATGCGCGATGAACCCCAGCGCCTCCAGCGCGGCAAAGCGCGTATCCTCCATTCCGGCCGGCAACAGCAGGCACAGCGCCTCGCGGCCGATCCGCTCCGTCGCGAGGCGGGGATCCGACGGGGCGTGATCCACGATGCCGAGGTCGAAGCGCGCTTCGGCCACCCCGTCGATCACCCCGCGCTGCGGTACGGCCTCAAGCCGCAGCCTGAGTCTGGGCGCCTCGCGCAGCACTGGCCAGAAGGCCGGCTGGAGGGCCATGGCAAAGCTTCCCGAACATGCGACCGAGACTTCCCCGGCCTCGGGATCGTCGGAGCGGATCGCCTCGCGCAGCTGTCGCTCCTCGTCGCGCCGGTTCCGGGCCAGTGCGAGGACGGCTTCCCCCGCCGGGGTAAGCGTGAATCCCTTGCCCTGCCGGCTCAGCAGCGGTCGCCCGACCTGTGTCTCGAGCTTGCGCAGATGCTGGGACACGCCGGGCTGGGTCATGTTCAGCCGCTCGGCCGCACGGGTGAAATGCCCGGTCTCGACCAGCGTAGCGAAGCTTTCGAGCCACAAGGCATTCAGCATCAGAGATCACGAACCGTTATCAAAATCATGCCACATGATAATTTCACGTTCGGATCGCGCAAGCATAGCTCTCCCTCTGTCAGCGATGGAGAGACCCATGACCCCCTATCCCAGAAGCTTTTCGCATATCGGCCTGTCGGTGCCCGACCTCGACGCCGCCGTGGCCTTCTACCGCGACGTCCTCGGGCTTTACGTCATCATGACGCCGACCGAGGTGGTGGAGGATGACAGCGACATAGGCCGCATGTGCACCGACGTGTTCGGGCTCGGCTGGAAGCGGCTGCGGATCGCGCATCTGGCCACGGCGGACCGGATCGGGATCGAACTGTTCGAGATGGACTGCAACCGCCCGCCCGAGGACAATCTCGATTTCCGCCGGCACGGCACCTTCCACTTCGCGGTCCAGGACCCGGACATCGAAGGGCTGGTCGCGCGGATCGTCGCCGCGGGCGGCAAGCAGCGGATGCCGATCCGCGAATACTTCCCCGGCGAGAAGCCGTATCGCATGTGCTATGTCGAGGACCCGTTCGGCATCGTCTTCGAGATCTACAGCCACGGCTACGAGCTGACCTATTCGGCCGGCGCCTACGACTGAGCCTAGCAGCTCTCCCGGAACAGTCCCCGAAACGACAAGGGCCGCCCCGAAGGGCGGCCCTTGTACGTTAGGAAGCGAGAGAGGCTCAGGCCTCGTCGTCGAGCGCCTCGACGGCCTTCTGGAGATCTTCCTTGGAGACCTCCTTCTCTTCGACCTTGGCCTGCTCGAAGATGTGGTCGATGACCTTGTCTTCGAAGATCGGGGCCTGGATCTGCTGGCGCATCTGCGGGTTCTGCTGGACGAACTCGAAGAACTGACGCTCCTGGCCGCGATACT
The DNA here is from genome assembly GCF_014195545.1 of Limimaricola variabilis. Classification (GTDB taxonomy): domain Bacteria; phylum Pseudomonadota; class Alphaproteobacteria; order Rhodobacterales; family Rhodobacteraceae; genus Limimaricola; species Limimaricola variabilis. Next base: position 560,144 of record NZ_JACIBX010000001.1, read on the forward strand.
GACGCGCCTGGTTGAGGATCGCCTGGGTCAGCTCCTGGTCGGTGACCTTGACGTCGGCCTTCTGGCCGATCTCTGCCAGCAGGAGGCCCAGCTTCACGCGACGCTCGGCGAGCTTCACGTGCTCCTCGGTCGGCTCGATCTTGCCGTGGTCGTGGCCGTGATCCTCGGGATGCTCCTCGTGGTAGAGCTGGTGCGCGATCTGGTTCGCCTCGGCCTCGACGAGGCTCGGCGGCAGGTCGAAGGACACCTTCTCGTCGAGGATGTCGAGCAGCTTGCGCTTGGCGACCGCGCGCGAAGCACCGGAATACTCGGCCTCGAGACGCTCGGCGATCTGCGCCTTCAGGGAGGCGAGATCCTCGGCGCCGAACTTCTTCGCCAGCTCGTCGTCGATCTCGGCCTTCTGCGGGGCCTTCACCGCCTTGACCTTGCACTCGAACACGGCGGCTTTGCCGGCAAGGTTCTTGGCCTGGTAGTCCTCGGGGAAGTTGACCTCGACGTTCTTGTCGTCGCCGGCCTTCACGCCCTTCAGGCCATCCTCGAAGCCGGGGATGAAGGAGTTGGAGCCGAGCACCAGCGGGTAGTCCTCGGCGGCGCCGCCTTCAAAGGCCTCGCCGTCGATCTTGCCCACGAAGTCAATGACGACCTGATCGCCCTCTTCGGCGGCGCCGTCCTTGTCTTCGAAGTTCTGCGCGGTCTCGGCAAGGTTGCCCAGCGCTTCGTCGATCGCGGCGTCGTCGGCCGAGACCTTCAGACGCTCGATCGAGATGTCCGAGAAATCGGTCTCGGGAATCTCGGGGAGCTTCTCGTAGGAGACGGTGACTTCGACGTCGTCGCCTTCCTTCCAGTCGTCATTGGCCATCTTCACCTCGGGCTGCATCGCCGGGCGATCGCCGCTTTCCTCGAGGTGGTTCGACAGCGCGCCGTCGATGCTTTCCTGCATGGCTTCGCCCAGCACGCGCGGGCCGAACTGCTTCTTGAGCAGCGACAGCGGCACCTTGCCCTTGCGGAAGCCCTTCATGGCGACCTCGGGCTGCGCCTCGACCAGCTTTTCCTGCACCTTGGCGTCCAGTTCGGCGGCGGGCAGCGTGATCTTGTAGCCGCGCTTGAGGCCGTCGTTGAGGGTCTCGGTGACCTGCATCTGTCGTCCTTTTCCTTCGTGTCTCATGGTGCGGGTGAAGGGACTCGAACCCCCACGCCTTGCGGCGCCAGAACCTAAATCTGGTGCGTCTACCAGTTCCGCCACACCCGCATGTCTCTGTTGGGGGCGGAACGGCCCCCGAAATCTCGGCGCTGTCTAGCAAAGCCCGAAGCCGCGCGCCACGGGAAAAAGCGACGACCTTGCGGCGGGGCTAGAGACCCAATTCGCGCAGCAGGCCGGGCAGCTGCTCGGGGAGATCCTCGGCGATGAGCCCCGGCCCGAAACGCCGCGCCGCGGCACTATGGAGCCAAGCCGCCGTAGAGGCCGCGTCGAAACCGTCGCGCCCGCGCGCCATCAGCCCCGCCGCGATCCCCGCGAGCACGTCGCCCGCCCCCGCCGTAGCGAGCCACGGCGCCGCCCGGTCGTAGACGCTGGCATTGACGCGAGCGCGGCCGTCCGGGGCTGCGATCACCGTGTCCGGCCCCTTGAGAAGCAGCGTGCAGCCCAGCCGCGCGGCAGCCTCGCGCGCGGCGTCGAGCCGCGAAAAGGCCGGGCCGCTGGTGGTCGGACCGGTCATCCGATCGGCCAGATCCGTGCAGAGCCGCGCGAACTCGCCCTCATGCGGGGTGAGCAGGCAGCCCGGATGCAACGCGCCGCGCAGCCCGTCGTCATTCGCCACCAGCGTCAGCGCATCGGCATCGAGCACGGTGGCTCGACCGGCCGACAGCGCCTGCGCGACCAAATCGCGCTCGCGCGCCCCGGTGCCAAGGCCCGGCCCGAGCAGCAGCGCGTTGAGCCGGGCGTCTTCGAGCAACCCGGCCAGCGCCTCTTCGTCGCGCACAGGCCGCAGCATGATCGCGTCGAGCCGGGCCGCGTTTTCCTGCAGCGCAGCCGCCGGGCAGCCCAGCGTCACCAGCCCTGCCCCGATCCTGAGCGCCGCCCGCGCCGCCATCCGCGCCGCACCGCCCCGCCCGACCTCGCCCGAGAGCACCAGCGCATGGCCGTAGCCGTATTTGTGGCCCGCCCGCTTCGCGAGATCTGCCGGCACGCCGGTCAAGGCGATCTCCCCGCCCACGGCATCGAGGCCGATGTCGCGCAGATCGAGCCGCCCGCAGCGGGCCGGCCCCTCGGCCAGCACATGGCCGCGCTTGGGCGCGTGGAACGTCACCGTGAAATCCGCGTCGAGGCAGGCCTCGCCGATCACCCGGCCGCTCTCGGAACACAGCCCCGATGGCAGGTCGATCGCCAGACGCCGCGGCGCCCTTACCTCGCGCAGCGCCGCGATTTCGGCGCCGAGCGGACGGCTCAGCCCGATCCCGAACAGGGCGTCGATCACCAGATCCGCGCTGGCAGCGGAGTTGGTCGCCCCGTCCCAACCACCGATCTCCCCCATCTCCCGCCACAGCGTGGCCTGCCCCACCGCGTCAGGGTGGCTCGCCGGGGCCAGAGCGTGCAGCGCCACCCGCATGCCACGCGCCGCCAGCATCCGCGCGACCGCGTAGCCGTCACCCCCATTGCCGCCCGGGCCGCACAGCACGCAGATCCGGGCGCCGGGCTGCAGTTCGGGCCACTGCGCATCGATCGCCGCGACGACGCTGGCCGCGGCGCGTTCCATCAGAACCGCCCCGGGCGTGCCGGCGGCGATGGCCCGGGCCTCGGCCGCGCGCATTTCGGTAGCACTCAGCAGCCACGCCCCGTCGAGACTGCCCACGGAACGGGCGTCCATCTGATCATGGAGCGGCCGAGAATTCCCAAATTGCATCAATAACCACCATCATGCACAATTTTTAATCACGCCCTGGCTTTTTTCGGTGGCCGCCCGGGGGCGCCCCGGAGCCGATGATTGAGGTCGCATTACCGGCATGGTTTCACCCCTCAGAACGCGGATGCAAGGGAGTCGCGCGACATGAAGAAGATCGAGGCGATCATCAAGCCCTTCAAGCTCGACGAGGTGAAGGAAGCGCTGCAGGAAGCGGGCGTCCAGGGCCTCTCGGTGGTCGAGGTGAAGGGCTTTGGCCGTCAGAAGGGCCATACCGAGCTCTATCGCGGCGCCGAATACGTCGTCGACTTCCTGCCCAAGGTGAAGATCGAGGTGGTCCTGCCGGACGACCAGGTGGAGCGCGCCATCGCCGCCATCGTCGACGCCGCCAAGACCGACAAGATCGGCGACGGCAAGATCTTCGTCAGCCCGGTCGAACAGGCGATCCGCATCCGCACCGGCGAATTCGGCGACGACGCGATCTGATCGCGGCGGCGCAGGGGCTCCGGCCCCTCATTCGAACACGAACCAACAAGGAAAGCATTCAGATGGACAGCTCCAAGCTTCTGAAAATGATCAAGGACGAGGAAGTCGAATACGTCGACATCCGCTTCACCGACCCCAAGGGCAAGCTGCAGCACGTCACCGTGGTCGCCGACCTCGTCGACGAAGACTTCCTCGAGGAAGGCTTCATGTTCGACGGCTCCTCGATCGCCGGCTGGAAGTCGATCGACCAGTCCGACATGAAGCTGATGCCCGACAACGACAGCGCCTATGTCGACCCGTTCTACGCCGAGAAGACGCTGTGCATCCATTGCACCGTGGTCGAGCCCGACACCGGCGAGCCCTATGACCGCGACCCGCGCGGCACCGCGCTGAAGGCCGAGGCCTACCTCAAGTCCTCCGGCATCGGCGACACTGCCTATATGGGTCCCGAGGCCGAGTTCTTCATCTTCGACGACGTCCGCTTTGCCGTGACCTCGAACAAGGTCTCCTTCTCGGTCGACGCGATCGACGGCGCCTGGAACACCGACACCGAGTACGAGGTCGGCAACACCGGCCACCGTCCGGGCGTCAAGGGCGGCTACTTCCCGGTCAACCCGATCGACGACGCGCAGGACATGCGTGGCGAGATGCTCTCGACCATGAAGCGCATGGGCATGAAGGTCGACAAGCACCACCACGAGGTGGCGTCGTGCCAGCACGAGCTGGGTCTGATCTTCGGCACGCTGACCAAGCAGGCCGACGAGATCCAGAAGTACAAGTACGTGATCCACAACGTGGCCCAGGCCTACGGCAAGTCGGCGACCTTCATGCCGAAGCCGATCTCGGGCGACAACGGCTCGGGCATGCACGTCAACATGTCGATCTGGAAGGACGGCAAGCCGCTCTTCGCCGGCGACAAGTATGCCGACCTGTCCCAGGAGGCGCTCTACTTCATCGGCGGTATCCTGAAGCACGCCAAGGCGCTTAACGCGATCACCAACCCGACCACCAACAGCTACAAGCGCCTGATCCCGGGCTTCGAAGCCCCGGTGCTGCGCGCCTACTCGGCTCGCAACCGCTCGGGCTGCGTCCGGATCCCGTGGTCGGAAAGCCCGAAGGCCAAGCGCGTCGAAGCCCGTTTCCCGGACCCGGCCGCCAACCCCTACCTCGCCTTCTCGGCGCTGCTGATGGCCGGCCTTGACGGCATCAAGAACAAGATCGACCCGGGCTCGGCCTCGGACAAGGATCTCTACGACCTGCCCCCCGAGGAGCTGGCCGAGATCCCGACCGTCTGCGGCTCGCTGCGCGAGGCGCTCGAGGCGCTCGAGGCCGATCACGAGTTCCTGCTCGCCGGCGACGTGTTCACCAAGAGCCAGCTCGAGGGCTACATGGCGCTCAAGTGGGAAGAGGTCTACGCCTACGAGCACACCCCCCACCCGGTCGAATACAAGCTGTACTACAGCTGCTAAGACCCGGTCATCGGTCAGATCACGGTCACGCGGGGCGCCCATCGGCGCCCCGTTTTCGTTGCGTCACATCCGAATGAACCGCTTCGCACAACCAAAGGCGGTGCCGCAACGCGGCGAAAATGCGGCGCCGGCGGGGCGGAACGCCATGTGCGACCTTGCTAATTCCCCCATTCGCGCTCAGCGCGAACACATTTCTTAATCAAGGATGAAGGAACACCTCACGCGGCCTTCGTGCCAGCCCATTCGGAGACCGGTCATGTCAGATCCGATCACCAGCACGATCGCCCAGCTGCTGTTCCGCAGCGGGCCCGATCTCGACTTCCCCGCCCTCGTCGACGACCTGCGCACCGCGCTGCATGACTGCCCGCCACGCGAATGCGGGCTGCGCTGGGATCACGAGGACACCGCGGTGTTCGAGCTCGACAACGCCCGGATCATCCTCGCCTACACCTCCGACCTGCATGGCCGCTACGCGGCCTGCCTGACCATCGCGGTCGGGGCCGATGACAGCGGCGACTGCCAGATCGGCATCGCCAGCCACCAGGGCACGATCACCCGCCTGCTCGCCGACCGCATCAACGCACGGTTCCAGTCGGACCGGATGCTGTGGAAGACCAGCAGCCGCAGCGCCAGCGTCGAGATGATCGACGAGGCGATCGAGCAGCTGCCCGGGCTCGATCCGACCCGTGCCGGTCCGCATGCCGGCGAGGCCGAGATCGACCGCATGCTCGCCCGCTACGACGCGGAGACCGCCGAGCAGGTCTCCGAGCTCGCCCCCGAGGTACCGACCTCCCGGCCGCGCCGGCCGCGCCGCCCCCAGCGCCCGGTCTATCAGACCGAGCGGCCGAAGCCGGTCCGCCGCAAGACGGTCGCACCGCTGCCCGCCAACGACATGCCGGCCGCGTCCCACCCGATGATTCATGAGATGCGGCTGATCCGCGAGGCGCTCGAGCCGAGCGAGGAAGAGGCCCGCGCCGAACAGCCGCGCAGCCTGCTCGGGCTGGCGCTGTCCAAGCTGCGCCACCGCTCGGCCGTCGCCGCGGCAACCGGGCTTCTCGCGGCGCTGGTGCTGCAGCACGGGGCCGCCATGGCGCAGGCCTTCCCGCCGCTCTGAGGCCACCTCCGGCCCGCCCGCATCGGCCCGCCCTGCCCCGGCGTCATCCCGCGACCTTGTGCGGGCGCCGCCCAGCCCCTATGACCCCGGCGAACCCTCCCCGAACGAGAGAGCGCCGATGATCCCCCGCTATTCCCGCCCCGAGATGACCGCCATCTGGGAGCCCGCCACCAAGTTCCGCATCTGGTACGAGATCGAGGCCCATGCCGGCGACGCGATGGCCGATCTGGGCGTGATCCCGCGCGAGAACGCCGACGCGGTGTGGAAGGCCAAGGATGTCGAGTTCGACGTCGCCCGCATCGACGAGATCGAGGCCGTCACCAAGCACGACGTGATCGCCTTCCTCACCCATCTGGCCGAGCATGTGGGTTCGGATCAGGCGCGCTTCGTGCATCAGGGCATGACCTCGTCGGACGTGCTCGACACCACCTTCAACGTGCAGCTCACCCGCGCCGCCGACCTGCTGATCGCCGACATGGAGCGGGTTCTGGCCGCGCTCAAGGCGCGCGCGATCGAGCACAAGGACACGGTCCGCATTGGCCGCAGCCACGGCATCCATGCCGAGCCGACCACCATGGGCCTGACCTTCGCCCGTTTCTATGCCGAGATGGATCGCGGTCTCGCCCGGCTCCGGAACGCCCGCGACGAGATCGCCACCGGCGCCATCTCGGGCGCGGTCGGCACCTTCGCCAACGTCGATCCGCGCGTCGAGGAGCATGTCTGCGCCAAGATGGGCCTCAAGCCCGAGCCGATCTCGACCCAGGTGATCCCGCGCGACCGTCACGCCATGTTCTTCGCCACGCTGGGCGTGATCGCCTCGTCGATGGAGAATATCGCCACCGAGATCCGTCACATGCAGCGCACCGAGGTGCTCGAGGCGGAGGAGTTCTTCTCTAAGGGCCAGAAGGGCTCCTCGGCGATGCCGCACAAGCGCAACCCGGTGCTGACCGAGAACCTGACCGGCCTCGCCCGGCTGGTGCGCATGTCGGTTGTGCCGGCGATGGAAAACGTCACGCTCTGGCACGAGCGCGACATCTCGCATTCCTCGGTCGAGCGGGCGATCGGCCCCGACACCACGGTGACGCTCGACTTCGCGCTCAACCGGCTCGCCGGCGTGATCGAGAAGCTGGTGATCTACCCCGAGACCATGCTCAACAACATGAACAAGTTCCGCGGTCTGGTGATGAGCCAGCGCGTGCTGCTGGCGCTGACCCAGGCCGGGGTGAGCCGCGAGGACGCCTACCGGCTCGTGCAGCGCAACGCGATGAAGGTCTGGGAGCAGGGCGCCGACTTCAAGACCGAGCTGCTCGCCGACACGGACGTGACCGCGGCGCTCAGCCCGGCCGAGATCGAGGAAAAGTTCGACCTCGGCTACCACACCAAGCATGTCGACACGATCTTCGCCCGCGTGTTCGGCTGAGGCATCGCGGCGGGCTGCGGCCCGCCGCCCCCCTCAGATCAGGCCGAATCCGGAGGCGAGCGTCGCCGCTTGGGTCGCGGTGTTGGCGCCGAGCTTGGTGCGGGCGTTCTTTAGCCGCTGCTTGATCGCCCCCTCGGTCACGCCGAGCGCATGGGCGATCTGCTTGAGACGGTAGCCGTCCTTGACCATGCGCAGCACCTCGATCTCGGCCTGCGTGAGGTTGCTCGGCGGCGCGGCACCGGCATGCAGCGTCACCAGGATCTCGTGCAAGAGGCCGAGTTCGCGGTCGCTGAATTCGCGATCGACCCGCGCGAACAGACCGATCGACCGTAGCCCCGTTCCCTCATCGGCATGCGCCGCCACCGCGCCGTAGCGCAGCCCGTGCTTCCAGGCCTCGGCGAAGACACCCTTCGGATCCTCGAGCGCGCTCCAGCGCGTCACGCCGCGGTTCGCATGCCCCCAGCGCATCGCCGGATCGTCCGGGAGCATTCGCTCCACGGTATAAAGGTCGATCCAATTTTTCGGCAGATGATTGTATTCCTCGAGCGGGAATGCGAAGCCGATCCGCAGCGCGATGTAATGACCGGCCGGCGAAAGGCGCTCCAGAAGGTCGGTGTCGATACGACCCGTCATCCGCCGAAGCCGGCGCGTTCCGGGGCGGGACGAATGCGTTCGACTGTCGCGCCGGTAACGATTTCACGCCTCCCTTGGGACATAGGTCCACGGGGGCACGGCATTGCGAACACGAAGGTAGACGACACAAATGACCTTGCCCAATACGGTCATTATCAGTCAGGCGCTCTCGCATCTCAAGCATATTGCACCGACGGGATACGCGGTTGGCCTGCATATCCGCTTCACGACGCCACGTATAATGTTCGTGACCTATCCGGAGGTATGGCTGACCCTCTACGGGCGCGAAGGCCTTCTGATGAAGGACCCGACCGTGCGTTGGGGCATGTCACGGCCCGGCGTGCTCGATTGGAGCCAGATCGACGAGGCCATGGATCCGGACGGGGTCATGTCGCGGGCGGCGGATCACGGCCTCAGATACGGCTTCAGCTGCGCCCGGCAGGACCCGGAGCCGAGCCTCGCCGGGTTCGCCCGGTCCGACCGGCCCTTCACGGAGAGCGAGATCTCGGAGGCGGTCGAGCTGTTCGAGCGGTTGCACGAGTTGACCCGCGAGGAGTCGGCGTTCGACTCGGCAGAGCTGGCGGAGCTGCAGGCGCATGCAGAGGCGCTTCCGACGCGCTAGGCACCGGTTGTTTACCCTGAATGTCTAACCTGCGCCGGACGAGACCCGAGCAGGAGGCCGCCCCTTGTCCGTACCGCAACCGATCGATGCCGCCGACGCCCGTCCGGTCGACCCCGCCCTCAGCCGCCGCCGCAAGGCCGCGATGGTGGTGCAGCTGATGATCTCCGAGGGGCGCAGCCTCGATCTCGCGGCGCTGCCGGAAGAGGTGCAGGTCAGCCTGACGCGCGAGCTCGGCGCGCTGCGGCTGGTCGACCGGGCGACGCTCAGGGCCGTCGCGACCGAGTTCGCCGACGGCATCGAGGGGCTGGGCCTTGCCGTGCCGGGCGGCATGGACGGGGCGCTCGCGGCGCTCGACGGGCGGATCAGCCCGGCCACCGCGGCCCGGCTGCGGGCCGAGGCCGGCCCGCCCCGCGGCGACGACAGCTGGGCGCGGCTCACCGCGCTGCCCTGCCCAGAGCTGGTGCCGCTGATGACCGGGGAATGCGCCGAGATCGCCGCCGTGGCCCTGTCCAAGCTGCCGGTGGCCAAGGCGGCCGAACTGCTCGGCTTGCTGCCGGGAGAGCGCGCCCGCCGGATCACCCATGCGATGTCGCAGACCTCGACCATCGGCCCCGACGCGGTCGAACGGATCGGCGCCGCGCTCGCCGCCGAGCACTGCCGCCCGGTGAACCACGCCTTCGAGCATCCGGCCCCCAACCGGCTAGGCGAAATCCTGAACTCCAGCGGCAGCGTCACCCGCGACGCCGTGCTCGACGGGTTGGAGGCCGACGATCCCGATTTCGCGCAGCATGTCCGCAAGGCGATCTTCACCTTCCCCGACATCCCCGCCCGGCTCGCCGCCAGCGACGCACCCGCCGTGCTGCGCCGGATCGATCAGCCGATGCTCATCACCGCGCTGGCAGCGGCGCAGGCGCTCGGCGAAGGCTTCGCGGCGGCGGCGGCGCATCTGCTCGACAACATTTCCCAGCGGATGGCGCAGGGGCTGCGCGACGAGATCGCGGAGCGCGGCACGGTCCGCAAAGTCGAGGGCGAAACCGCGATGAGCGAGGTTGTGGCCGCGATCCGTGCCGCCGCCGACGAGGGCGACATCACTCTCGTTGTGGCCGAGGACGACGGCGAGGAATAGCGCGCCCCGCTTGGCAACGCGCCCTCGCCGCCCTATCCCCGGCACATCCGGACGCAGACGGCGGTGAGGCGATGACACAGAACGGAACGCGACGGCCCTCGGGGCGCGGACCGGGAGACAGGATCGTCGATCTGGCCCTGCGCGGTGCGATCAACACGGCGCTGGCGCTGCCCTATGAGCGACGCGTGGCGGCGATGGGCGCGCTCACGGCGCGGGCGATAGGCCCCCTCGCCGGCTACCGGCGCCGGGCGCGCGCCAATCTGGCGCTGATCCGGCCCGACCTGCCCGCGGCCGAGCGGGAGCGGATCGCGACCGCCGTGTGCGACAATCTCGGCCGGACCCTGATCGAGAACTATTCCGGCGCGGATTTCGCCGCGCGGCTGCCGCCCCAACCGCAGCAGGGGGACGGGCTCGACGCCTTGGCCGCCGCGCGGGCGGAAGGGCGGCCGGTGATCTTCGTCACCGGGCATTTCGGCAATCACGAGGCGCCGCGGCGAGTGCTGACCCGCATGGGCTACGAGATCGGCGGCTTCTATCGCGAGATGTCGAACCGCTTCGTCAACGACCACTACGCCGCCACCATGCAGGGCGTGTCGGGGCCGGTCTTTCCCAAGGGGCGGCGCGGCCTCACCGGCTTCCTGCGCCATCTCAAGGCGGGCGGCATGGCGACCATCCTGTTCGACCTGCACGACCGCAATGGTGCCGAGATCCCGTTTCTCGGTCGCCCGGCGCGCACCGCGCTCACCGCGGCCGAGCTGGCGCTGCGATTCGACGCGCTGCTGGTGCCCTATTTCGGCATTCGTCGGCCGGACGGGCTGAGCTTCGAGATCGCGGTCGAGGCGCCGATTCCCGCCGCCGCGCCGCTCGACATGATGCGCGAGGCCACGCGCCGTCTCGAGGCGCGCATCACGCGCGACCCGGGGCAATGGTTCTGGGTGCACAATCGCTGGAAAGAGCCGCGCAAGCGGCGCTAGGCGTGCGGCTCAGGGCAGCCGCGCTGCCGCGAGGATGGCGCCGGGGCCCTCCTCCTGCAGGATCACCGCGCCAGGCAGGTCGCCGTCGAGCGGCGCCGAAAGCGCCAGATCCTCGGCGCCGGTCCAGCGTCCCAAGAGCGTCCAGGAGGTCACGACATTGGCATAATCGAGCTGGTGGCCGGCATTCTCGCCGCTTTCGATCACGACGCTGGACGAGGGGCGGTAGCGGACCAGCTGGACCAGGATCGGCGCGGTTTCGCCGGTGGCCCGACGGGCGCTGACGAGCAGCGCCCCTGCCTCGCGGCCCAGCTCGACCTCGATCCGGGGCGGCGCTTCGGAGAGATCCATCACCGCCTGCATCACTTCCATCGGCTTGGCACCGACGATGCGCTCGCCGCCGCCGACGACGAATTGCGGGGTATAGACCATGCGCTCGCCCGCCGCGGCGGCATAGCTCTTCTGCCGCTTGGTGAAGCCCGGCTGCGCGAAACTGTCGGCCCAGCCGATATAGTCCCAGTAATCGACATGCAGACCCAGCGCGATCACGTCGTCGCGGCGCGCCAGCTCGCTCAGGATATGATCGGCCGGCGGGCAGGAGGAGCAGCCCTGCGAGGTGAACAGCTCGACCACCACGGGCGACTCGGCCGAGGCCGCACCGATGGCAAGCCAACCCGCCATGCCCATTGCTGCCCAGAAATTCCGCATTCCGTCGCTCTCCGCCGTTCCGTCCTACCGGTCTAAGCCGTCAACGGCTGCAATGCCAATCAAGCCGCCGCGAGAGCCTCGTGCGCGGCCGGACGGCATCGGCGATACTTGCCATTTGTGTGCCGTTGTATACATAGGCGGCGACGGCCTTGATCGCCTGCTGCCCTTGCGGCAGAACCGGGGCCAGACCCACAGCTCGCAGCCAGAAGGGACACTTCATGCCGATTCAAGTTGGCCAGGACAGCGCCAAGACCCGCCGGAAGCTCACGGTCGGGTCGCAGAGCCTGTCGTATTACTCGATTCCCGCCGCCACCGAGGCCGGTCTGGGTGATTTCGGTCGCCTGCCCGCCGCGCTCAAGGTCGTGCTGGAGAACCTGCTGCGCTTCGAAGATGGCGGCTTCTCCGTCTCCACCGACGACATCAAGGCCTTCGCCGAATGGGGCGCGAATGGCGGCAAGAACCCCCGCGAGATCGCCTATCGCCCGGCCCGCGTGCTGATGCAGGACTTCACCGGCGTGCCCGCCGTGGTCGACCTCGCGGCGATGCGCGACGGCATCAAGGCGCTGGGCGGCGACGCACAGCTGATCAACCCGCTGAACCCGGTCGATCTCGTCATCGACCACTCGGTGATGATCGACGAGTTCGGCAACCCGCGCGCGTTCCAGATGAACGTCGACCGCGAATACGAGCGCAACATCGAGCGTTACCAGTTCCTGAAGTGGGGCCAGAAGGCGTTCCAGAACTTCCGGGTCGTGCCGCCGGGCACCGGCATCTGCCACCAGGTGAACCTCGAATACCTCGCGCAGGTGGTCTGGACCGACAAGGACCAGAACGGTGAGGAAGTCGCCTACCCCGACACCCTCGTCGGCACCGACAGCCACACCACCATGGTCAACGGCGCGGCCGTTCTCGGCTGGGGCGTGGGCGGCATCGAGGCCGAGGCCGCGATGCTGGGTCAGCCGATCTCGATGCTGATCCCCGAGGTCGTGGGCTTCAAGCTGACCGGCAAGATGGTCGAGGGCACCACCGCCACCGACCTCGTGCTGCGCGTCGTGCAGATGCTCCGTGAAAAGGGCGTGGTCGGCAAGTTCGTCGAGTTCTACGGCGACGGTCTCGACAACGTGCCGCTGGCCGACCGCGCCACGATCGGCAACATGGCCCCCGAATACGGCGCCACCTGCGGCTTCTTCCCGATCGACGCCGAGACGCTGCGCTACATGGAGCAGACCGGCCGCGACAAGGACCGCATCGCGCTGGTCGAAGCCTATGCCAAGGAAAACGGCCTGTGGCGCGACCCCGGCTACGAGCCGGTCTACACCGACACGCTCGAACTCGACATGGGCACCGTCGTTCCCGCCATCTCAGGCCCCAAGCGCCCGCAGGACCACATCGCGCTCGACGCGGCCGCCAAGGCGTTCGGCGAGTACGTGAAGGGTCAGCGCAAGGGCGAAGACACCTCGGCAAACTCCGAGATCCGCTGGGAAGGCGAAGGCGGCCAGCCCGAGCCGATCGACATCCCCGGCGACGAAGGCCACCACAAGCGCGGCTTTGTGGAGACCGAGGACGGCCATTACCAGCTGCATGACGGCTCGATCGTGATCGCCTCGATCACGTCCTGCACCAACACCTCGAACCCCTACGTGATGATCGGCGCCGGCCTCGTCGCCCGCAAGGCGCGCGAGCTTGGCCTGAACCGCAAGCCCTGGGTGAAGACCTCGCTGGCGCCGGGATCGCAGGTCGTGTCGCACTACCTCGAGGCCGCCGGCCTGCAGGAGGATCTCGACGCGATCGGCTTCAACCTCGTGGGCTACGGCTGCACCACCTGCATCGGCAACTCGGGCCCGCTCGAAGCCGACATCTCGAAGGCGATCAACGAGAACGATCTGATCGCGACCTCGGTGCTCTCGGGCAACCGCAACTTCGAGGGCCGGATCTCGCCGGACGTGCGCGCCAACTATCTCGCCTCGCCGCCGCTCGTGGTAGCTTATGCGCTGGTCGGCGACATGAATGTCGACATCACCCGCGAACCCCTGGGCCAGGACAAGAACGGCAACGACGTCTATCTCAAGGACATCTGGCCGTCGCAGTCCGAGATCGCCGAGCTGGTCGAGAAGACCGTCACCCGCGAGGCGTTCCAGTCGAAATATGCCGACGTCTTCAAGGGCGACGAGAAGTGGCAGGCGGTCGAGACCGTCGACAGCGAGACCTACAACTGGCCGCCGCAGTCGACCTATGTCCAGAACCCGCCCTACTTCCAGAACATGTCCAAGGAGCCGGGTGAGATCCACGACATCGAGGATGCCCGTGTTCTGGCGATCCTCGGCGACATGGTGACCACCGACCACATCTCGCCCGCCGGCTCCTTCAAGGAGACCACGCCGGCCGGCAAGTATCTGGTCGAGCGTCAGGTGCCGGTGCGCGAATTCAACTCGTATGGTAGCCGTCGCGGCAACCACGAGGTGATGATGCGCGGCACCTTCGCCAACATCCGCATCCGCAACGAAATGCTGGACGGCGTCGAGGGTGGCTACACCAAGGGCCCCGATGGCAGCCAAATGGCGATCTACGACGCCGCCATGGCCTGGCAGGAGCAGGGCAAACCGCTCGTCATCTTCGGCGGCGAGCAGTACGGCGCCGGCTCCTCGCGCGACTGGGCCGCGAAGGGCACCGCCCTTCTGGGCGTGAAGGCCGTCATCGCCGAGAACTTCGAGCGCATCCACCGCTCGAACCTGGTCGGCATGGGCGTGATCCCGTTCGAGTTCACCGGCGGCGACACCCGCAAGTCGCTGGGCCTTACCGGCGAGGAGAGCGTGTCGATCAAGGGCCTCAGCGACGTGAAGCCGCTGCAGGAGGTGAAGGCGACGATCACCATGGCCGACGGCTCGACCAAGGAGATCACGCTGCGCTGCCGGATCGATACGGCGGTGGAGATCGACTACATCAAGAACGGCGGCGTGCTGCACTACGTGCTGCGCAACCTCGCCCAGTCGGCCGCCTGATCTCCGCATCCGACGTCTGAAAAAGAACCGCCCCGGCCGATGGCCGGGGCGGTTTTTCGTTGCAGGCACCCGAACGGAAGGAGAGGTGCATTCTCGTTCCGTCACTCCATCCCGGCGCCGTCGGGCAACGCAGGCAGCTGCCGCAGATAGGCGATGATCGCCGAGACATCCTCCTCGGTCATCTTCGCGTAGCTGCCAAAGGGCATCGGCGGCGACATCGCCTCGCCATCGGGCCGGACCCCTTGGGTGATCATCGCTCTGAGCTCGTCGTCGCTGTATTCCGCGATCCCGTCCTCGCCGGAGGTGATGTTGGGCGCGATCACCGTCCCCCAAGGCCCGTGGAACTCGAAGCCGCCCGCCCCGGTATGGCTGTCGGTCATCGGCCCCTGCGGTCCCATCGGGCTGTGGCACTCGATGCAATGCGCGACGGGTCCGGCGAGATAGGCGCCGTATTCGGCGGTCGGCCCGCGCTCGGGCGCGCTGACATTCTCCACCGGCGGCCCATAGCTCGGCGGCAGCGAGATGTCGTAACGGCTCTCGCCCGGATCGTTCTCGACCGGAGGAACTTGACGCAGATAGAGCACCATGCTCATCACGTCGTCATCCGACAGGCCGCGATAGAGGGTGATCGGCATCGGCGGGCCGATGATCGAGCCGTCCGGCCGGACGCCCTCGCGGATCGCGCGCGCCAGCTCCTCGTCCGACCACTCCGCCACCCGGCTCGCTGGGGTGATGTTGGGCGCGATGGCGGTGAAGTCGGGCGTCTCCTCGACCAGACGGCCGGACAGGTGCATGTCGGGCACGGGCCCTTCCGGACCCATCGGGCTGTGACAATTGCCACAGGCGGCGGGCCCTTCCACCAGATAGGTGCCCCGTTCGAGCGACGGCTCGGCGGTTGCACCGACCGCGATCAGGGCCAGTGCGGAACTCAATAACGGTGTGTACTTCATGAAAACCTCCCCATGAATGCGGGGAGAATTACCATGAGCGTCCAAGCTTACCTAGAGGCAGCTTCGTCCAGTGCGGGCTGCAACCTTTGGGTAATGGCGCGCTGAGTCACCGGCCCGGCCATGCGCGCCACGATCCGGCCTTCGCCGTCGACGACGAAGGTCTCCGGCACGCCATAGACGCCCCAATCCCGGGCCGCCGGCCCGTCATCGGTGCCAACCGCGGTATAGAAATCGCCCAGCTCCGCGAGGAAGTCCGTCGCGTTCTCCGCGTCGTCCTTGTAGTTGATGCCGTAGATCGGCAGCCCCTCATCGGCGAGCGCGGCGAGGTTGGGATGCTCGACCCGGCAGGGCGCGCACCAGCTGGCCCAGAAGTTCACAAGCTTGACCTCGCCATCCGCGAGGTTCGCGGGATCGAAGGCCGGCTTGCCCGGAAGCGTCCCGAGCGCGGTGGTCGGCGCCTCCTGCCCGATCAGCGCCGAGGGCAGCTCTTCAGGGTTGTCGCGCAGCATGCCCGCGGCAAAGAGCCCCGCCAGCGCGGCGAAGATCGCCGGGGGCAGGATCATCAGTGGCGAAATCCTAGCCATGGTCGCGTTCGGTCCTCTCGAGTTCGGCCCGCACCCGGCGGTCCCGCCTGACGCTCCACCAGACGAGCCCGGCCAGCGCCGCGAGGCTGATCCCCCAGGCCGAGATCACCTCGGCAGCGTATTTGCCCAGATCCATCATGCCCGCACCGCCCCGGTCCGGCGGGCCCGGTTGCGCAGCGCCTCGATCCGGCGGGCGCGGATCTCGGTGCCGGTGCGCAGCAGCACCAGCGCCAGGAACAGCAGCACGAAGCCCGCCATGCAGACCAGCAGCGGTATCCAGAACACGTCGGCCACGTTCTCCTGCTTGTCGAGGGAAAGCGAGGCGCCCTGGTGCAGGCCCTGGTTCCAGAAGTTCACCGCATAGCGCGACAGGATCGCGAAGACCGAGCCGACGAGGCAGAGCACCGAGGTCAGGTCGGCGGCGCCGTCCGGATCGGGGATCGCGGCCCAGAGCGCGATGTAGCCGAGATAGAACAGGAACAGGATGAGAAAGGAGGTCAGCCGCGGGTCCCAGGCCCACCAGGTGCCCCACATCGGCTGGCCCCAGATCGCCCCGGTGATCAGCGCGATCAGCGTCATCACCATGCCCACCGGCGCCGCGGCCCGCGCGGCCAGCGCCGAGACGTGATGACGGCGGATCAGCCAGATCAGCGAGGCCACCAGCATCATCAGCCAGGCGTTGATCGCCATCAGCGCCGAGGGGACATGCAGGTAGATGATCTTCACCGACGAGCCGAAGCGCTCCGCCTCGGGCGTGAAGAAGAAGCCCCAGACGAGCCCCACGGCCAGCACGAGGGCCGAGAGCCACATGAGCCATGGCACCCAAGGGGCGGTGGTATCGAGGAACTTCCTCGGATTGGCGTAGGACCAGATCGACATGGCTTTTCCTATCCTTCCCCGGCCCACGGCTCAATGCTCATGCGTCTCAACGCAGCGTGACCCTGAGCGCCGCGGCCGTGGCGAAGGGCAGCAGCGCCACGCAGCCCAGCCCGATGCCCGCGAGCAGCAGCAGCGGCGTCGTGGCAGGCAGCCCCTCGGCTCCGCGCCGCGCGGCCTCCGCCCCGAAGATCAGCACCGGCACGTAGAGCGGTAGCACGATCAAGGACAAAAGCAGCCCGCCGCGCCGCAGGCCCACCGTGAGCGCGGCGCCGAAGGTGCCGATGAGCGACAGCGCCGGGGTCCCGATCGCCAGCGACAACAGCAGCCACGGCATGGCCTGTCCCGGCAGGTGCAGCAGCACGCCCAGCACCGGCGCCGCAACGACCAGCGGCAGTCCGGTGGTGATCCAATGCGCCAGCGCCTTGGCCAGGGCCAGCATCTCCATTGGTAGCGGCGCGGTCGCCAGAAGCGGCAGCGAGCCGTCCTCGTGATCGAGTGCGAAGATCCGGTCCAGCGACAGCAGCGCAGCCAACAGTGCCGCGACCCACAGGATCCCGGGCGCGATCCGGGCGAGAATCGCGGCCTCCGGCCCGACCCCGAAGGGCACCAGCACGACCACGATCAGGAAGAAGGCGAGGCCGAGGCCGAAACCACCGCCGGCGCGCACCGCAAGCCGCAGATCCCGCCCCAGAAGAGCCTTCACAGGAAGGCCTCGTCCGAGCCGCCTTGCGCCTCGGGTGCGGCGCGGTGGGGCTCCAGCTCCAGCTCCGGCAGATCGAGGCCGAGGTCGATATGGGTGGCGATCACGGCAATGCCGCCGCGCCCGAGGTGATGCTCGCGCAGGAAGGTCGCGAAGCGCTTGACCGAGAAGGCGTCGAGCGAAACGGTCGGCTCGTCCAGAAGCAGAACCTCCCGGCCGATCACGGCGAGCCGGGCGAGGCCCAGCCTGCGTCCCTGCCCGGCCGACAGCGTGCCGGCGGGGCGGTCGCGCAGATCGGCGAGATCGAACAGCTCGAACACGTCCTCGGGAAGATCGGTCCGGTAGAGGTCGGCCCAGAAGCGTAGGGTTTCGGCGACGGTCAGCGCAGGCTTGATACCGTCGGCATGGCTCGCATAGCCGGCCCGTTCGCCCGCCCCCTCGATACGGCCCGAGAGCGCCGGCTGCAGCCCGGCGATGGTGCGCAGCAGGGTCGTCTTGCCCAGCCCGTTGGCGCCGCGCAGCACCAGCCCCTGCCCGGGCGAGAGCCGGAACGACACGCCGGTGAGCACCGGCCTGCCACCGCGCTCGACCGCGAGATCGGTGACGACGAGGTCGCTCAGACCGGCAACAGCGCGACCGCGACGCGCCGCCCTTCCGACAGGAGCACGTTGTAGGTGCGGCAGGCCGCCGGCGTCGCCATCGTCTCGACGCCCAGACCCTCGGCCTCCAGCCGCTCGCGGAAGGCGCGCGGCGCATGGGCGATCTCGGTGCCGGTGCCCACGAAGAGCACGTCGACCCGGCCCACCAAGGCCAGGATAGCGTCGAGATCCTCGTAGCCGCCCCAACTCTTGAGCCCGGTCGGGGCGAGCGTCACCGCCCCTTCGACCACCTTCCCGCCGATCCGGAAAAAGCCCGGCCCGTAGCCGTCGATCGGCATCGAGTCGTCGTAGTCGATCTCGGTCATCCGCATGGCGCCCTCTCCTTCACCAGCTCCCGGCCGTGCCGATCCGGCATGGCCGCAAGATCACGCGTCGATATTGGCGAACTGCGTCCCCGCTTTGGGGTCGTCCTTCTTGTCCCAATCCCGCTTCACGCCGAGCATCAGCACGATGTTCTTGGCAACGTAGATCGAGGAATAGGTGCCGACGATCACGCCCCAGAAGATCGCGAAGACGAAGCCGCGGATCACGTCGCCGCCCAGCACCAGCAGCGCCAGAAGCGCCAGGAGCGTGGTGCCCGAGGTCATCACGGTCCGGCTCAGCGTCTCGTTGGCCGAGAGATTGAGCAGGGCGCGCAGCGGCATGGTCTTGTACTTGCGCAGGTTCTCGCGCGCCCGGTCGAAGACGACGACGGTGTCGTTGATCGAGTAACCGACGATGGTCAGCAGCGCGGCGATGATCGCGAGGTCGAACTTGATCTGGAAGGCGGCGAAGATGCCGATGGTCAGCGTCACGTCATGGACCAGCGCCGCGATGGCGCCGACCGCGAACTGCCATTCGAAGCGCAGCCAGATGTAGAACAGGATCGCCGCGAGCGAACCGAGCACCGCGAAGATCGCGGACTGGATCAGCTCGCCCGAGACCTTGGGCCCGACGCTTTCGACGCTCGGGAAGCTGACGGTCGGATCGACGCCCTGCAGCGCCGCCTCGACGGCGGCGATCGTCTCGGCTGAGACGCTCTCGGCGCCGTCCTGAGCCTGGATGCGGACCGAGGCCACGTTCTTGTCGTCACCGAAGGAGGGGTCGAACACCTCGGTGATGATGACGTCGCCGAGGCCGAGTGGCGCGATGGCGTTGCGGTACTCACCGACATCGACGGCGCTCTCGCTTTCGGTGCGGATGGTCGTACCGCCCTGGAAGTCGATGCCGAAGTTGAGGCCCAGCGCCAGCGCGGCGATGATGCTGACGACCATCGCCAGCACCGAGGCGCCGAAGGTGATCTTGGCAGCCCGGAAGAAGTCGATCTTGGTGTCGTCGGGTACGATGCGCAGCCGCATGTCAGACCTCGATGGTTTTGGGGCGGCGGCGTTCGAACCACATCACGATCAGCAGCCGCGTCACGAAGATCGCGGTGAAGACCGAGGTGAGGATGCCGAGGCCGAGGGTGACGGCGAAGCCGCGCACCGGGCCGGAGCCCACGAGAAACAGGATAAGCGCGGTGATCAGCGTGGTCACGTTGCCGTCGAGGATGGCCGAAAGCGCCTTTTCATAGCCCAGATCGATGGCACGGGCTGGCCCGCGCGCGGTCTTGAGCTCTTCGCGGATGCGCTCGTAGACAAGCACGTTGGCGTCGACCGCCATGCCCATGGTGAGCACGATCCCGGCGATGCCCGGCAGCGTCAGCGTGGCGCCGAGGATCGACAGCACCGCGAAGATCAGGATCATGTTGATGGTCAGCGCCACGGTGGCGAAGACGCCGAACAGCCCATAGGTCAGGATCATGAAGACGATGACGGCGAGCGCGCCGACCATCGCAGCGAGCTTGCCTGCCTCGATGCTGTCCGCGCCGAGCTCCGGCCCGATCGTCCGCTCCTCGAGGAACTCGAGCCCTGCCGGCAGCGCGCCGGCACGCAGCAGAACGGCGAGCTGGGTCGATTCCTCGACGGTGAAGTTGCCGGTGATGATGCCCGAGCCGCCGGGAATGTGGCTCTGGATGACGGGGGCGGAGATCACCTCCTCGTCGAGCACGATGGCGAAGGGCGAGCCGATGTTCTCGGCGGTGTAGTCGCCGAAGGCGCGCGCACCGGTCGGGTTGAAGCGGAAATTCACCGCCGGGCGACCGTTCTGGTCGAAGGCGGGCTGGGCGTCGACCAGCTCCTCGCCGGTGACGACCGGGTTGCGCTCAAGGATGTAATACACCCCCTGCTCGTCGAGCGAGGGCAGGATCTCGTTGTTGGGGCCGGGGTTCTCGTTGGCATCGGAGGTGCGCGACACGACCGGCTGGAAGGTCAGCTGCGCGGTGGTGCCGATGATCTCCTTGACCTCTTCGGCCGAGCCCACGCCCGGAACTTCGATCAGGATGCGGTCTTCACCCTGACGCTGGATGGTGGGCTCGCGGGTGCCGACCTCGTCGATCCGGCGGCGCACGATCTCGAGCGCCTGGCGGATGGTGCGGTCGTCGGTGGCGGCGCGCTCGGCCTCGCTCAGCGTGACGATGATCTCGGGCCCTTCGGCGCGCACGTCGATGTCGTTGGCGCCGCCGCCGGTCAGGCTCGCCACCGGGGTGGCGAGGCCGCGCACGATCTCGAGCGCGGTCGCGGCCTCGGAGGCCTCAGAGATGCGCACGCGCAACTCCGAGGGATCGCCGCCCTCTTCGCGGGTGACGAAGCCCACCTTGTCGCGCTGCGCGGCCAGCGCATCGCGGACTTCGGGCCACATCGCTTCCATGCGCGCGGCGTAGACCTCTTCGACCTGCACCTCGGCCAGGAGATGCGCGCCGCCGCGCAGGTCGAGGCCGAGATTGACCAGTCCGGAGGGCAGCCATTCGGGCCAGAGTCCGGCCTCGGCCTGCAATTCGGCGTCGGACAGGCCCGTTTCGATCACGGCGCGGGCGTCGTTCGACCGCTCGACTCTGTCATAGAACAGGTTCGGCAGGGCGAAGAGAAGCCCGCCCAGGCAGACCAGCCAGATCAGGGCCCTGCGCCAGGTGGGGATATGCATCATGGTCGTCGTCCTCTGGCGCGGGGCCGGATCAAAGGGATCAGGCCTTGGCCGGTTCGGTCTTGGAGGTCACGGTGGCGATGGTCGAGCGGACCACGCGGACGGTCACGCCTTGGGCGATCTCGACCTCGATCTCGTTGCTTTCGTCGCGGACCTTCACGACCTTGCCGATCAGACCGCCCTGGGTGACCACCTGGTCGCCCCGGCGCAGCGCCGCGACCATGGCTTGATGCTCCTTCAGCTTCTTCTGCTGCGGGCGGATCAGGAAGAACCACATGATCGCGAAGATCAGGATCAGCGGGATAAAAGATTCGAGGCCTTGCATGGCGGTCCTTTGTGTCGGTCCGGGGGCGCGTTCGGCCCCCTCCTTTGAAGTCGCGGCACCCTAATGCCGGCATGGTGGGTTGTCCACCGCGCGGCGCGGGCGGCCGTCGGACCGGTTTGGCGGTTCACAACGGCGTCGCTTCGGGTGCATATGGGGGCGGGCCACGGCCCCTACAAACCCAATCCGAAACGGACGAAATCATGCACGACATCCGCGCCATCCGCGACAATCCCGACGCCTTCGACGCCGCCCTGGCCCGCCGCGGCCTGTCCGGCGTCTCGTCGCGGATCCTGGCGCTCGATGACGCCCGCCGGGCCAAGATCCACGCCGCCGAGACCGCCAAGGCCGAGCAGAACCGCGCCTCCAAGGAAGTCGGCGCGGCCAAGGGTCGCGGGGACGAGGCCGAATTCGAACGGCTGCGCGCGCTGGTCGCGGAGAAGAAAGCCGAGATCGCCCGGCTGAACGAGGAGGCGCAGGCCGAGGACGCAGCACTGCGCGACCTGCTGCTGACGATCCCCAACCTGCCCGCCGACGACGTGCCCGCCGGCGCCGACGAGGACGACAATGTCGAGGTGAAACGTCACGGCACGCCGCGCCAGTTCAACTATGCGCCCAAGGAGCATTACGAGCTTCCCGCGGTGCAGCGCGGCATGGATTTCGAAGTGGCGGCGAAGCTGTCTGGCTCGCGCTTCGTGGTGCTGTCGGGCGGCGTCGCGCGGGTCCACCGGGCGCTGGCGCAGTTCATGCTCGACACCCATGTCGACGAGCATGGCCTGACCGAGACCATGACCCCCGTGCTGGTGCGCGAGGAGGCGATGATCGGTACCGGCCAGCTGCCGAAATTCGGCGAGGACAGCTACCAGACCACGACCGGCTGGTGGCTGATCCCCACCGCCGAGGTGACGCTGACCAACCTCGTGGCCGACTGCATGGTCGAGGAGAGCTACCTGCCCCGCCGCTACGTGGCCGACACGCAGTGCTTCCGCTCGGAGGCAGGCAGCGCAGGGCGCGACACCTCCGGCATGCTTCGGCAGCACCAGTTCGAGAAGGTCGAGATGGTCTCCGTCACGCGTCCCGACGAGTCGGATGCCGAGCAGAAGCGGATGCTGGGCTGCGCCGAGGCGATCCTCGAGAAGCTCGGCCTGCCCTATCGCACCATGCTGCTCTGCGCGGGCGACATGGGCGCAGGCGCGCGCCGGACCTACGATATCGAGGTCTGGCTGCCCGGGCAGGACCGCTACCGCGAGATCAGCTCGGTCTCGACCTGCGGTGACTACCAGGCGCGGCGCATGAATGCCCGCTTCCGCCCCGAGGGCGGCGGCAAGCCCGAGTTCCTGCATACGCTCAACGGCTCGGGCCTTGCCGTGGGCCGCACCCTGATCGCGGTGCTGGAGAATGGCCAGGAGGAGGATGGCTCGGTCACCCTTCCCGAGGTGCTCCACCCCTATCTGGGCGGCCGCGGTCGGCTCACCGCCGAGGGCGAGCTGAGCCGCGACTGAACGTCGCGCGCGACGAATGCCGCGCCGCCCGGTTGAACCGCCGGACGGCGCGGGGCGTAGTAGGGTCATGAAAACCCTCATCGCCTGGGCCGTGCTCGCCCTGTCACTGGCCTTCGCGGCCGCGCCGCTGGTCACCTCGCCCTTCACCGGCTTCACCGCCGACCAGCTTCCCATCCCGCAGATCGACCCGCCGGTGCAGCCCGCCGGCTGGGCCTTCGCGATCTGGGGGCTGATCTATCTGTGGCTCATCGTCTCCGCCGCCTATGGGGTCTGGAAGCGTGCCGACGCCGATGACTGGCATCGCGCGCGACTGCCGCTCCTCGTCGCGCTCGGCGTCGGCACGCCATGGCTCGCCATCGCCAATACCAGCGCGATCTGGGCCACGATCACGATATTCCTCATGGCGGCGGGCGCGATCGGTGCCTTTCTCGCCGCACCCCGCCGCGACGTCTGGCTCGCCCGGGTGCCATTCGGGATCTTCGCGGGCTGGCTGTCGGCGGCGAGCTTCGTCAGCCTCGGCTCGATGGCGGCGGGATACGGGCTGGCCATGGGCCAGACCGGCTGGGCGATCCTGTGCGTGATCTTCGCCACCCTGCTGGCGCTCCTCGTGCAGTCGCGTCGGCCGCAGGCGGCGGAATACGGGCTGACGGTGGCTTGGGCGCTTGTGGCGATCGTCGCGGCCAATGGCCTGACAGTGCCGGGACTCGTCGCGCTCGCGAGCCTCGCCGCCGTGATCGGTGGCTTGGCACTAGCTCGAATCCACAAATGAAAAGAGCGCCTTGCGGCGCTCTCTTCGATCAATCCTTGAGGTGCTTGCGCAGGCGCGAAGGCTGCGCCTTCTTGCGGCCCTTGTAGGGGTTCGCCTTGCCCTGATCGCGCAAATAGAGCCGGATCGGCGTGCCCGGCATGTCGAAATCTGCCCGCAAACCATTGACGAGATAGCGCGAATAGCTCTCAGGCACGGCATCGGGATGCGAGGTCATGATCACGAAGGCCGGCGGACGCGTCTTGACCTGCGTGGCGTAGCGCATCTTGATCCGGCGGCCGCCCGGGGCCGGCGGCGGGTGCTGTTCCAGCATGCCGACGAGCCAACGGTTCAGCTGCGCGGTCGAAACGCGGCGGTTCCAGACCTCGTGCGCGCGCAGGATCGCGTCGTGCAGCCGCTCGAGGCCGCGTCCGGTCTTGGCCGACACCGTCACCAGCGGCGCACCGCGCAGCTGCGGCAGCAGCCGCTCGAAGCTTTCCTTGAGTTCGCGCAGCTTGTCCTGCTTCTCGTCCTCGAGGTCCCACTTGTTGACGGCGATGACCACGGCACGGCCCTCGCGTTCGGCGAGGTCGGCGATGCGCAGGTCCTGCTGCTCGAACGGGATCTCCACGTCAAGCAGCACCACCACGACCTCGGCGAACTTGACGGCCCGGAGGCCGTCGGAGACCGACATCTTCTCGAGCTTTTCCTGCACCCGCGCCTTCTTGCGCATGCCGGCGGTGTCGAAGATCCGGAACGGCGTGCCGTTCCAGTCGATCGCGAGCGAGATCGCGTCGCGGGTGATGCCGGCTTCGGGCCCGGTCAGCAGACGCTCCTCGCCGAGGATCTTGTTGATCAGCGTGGATTTGCCGGCATTTGGCCGACCCACCACCGCGACCTGGAGCGGCCGCTCGGGGGTCGGCGCGAAGGGGGCGTCCCCGTCGGTCTCGCCCTCTTCGTCGACGTCGATATCCATGACCGGCGCGCTTTCCTCGGCGCGGGCCTCGAACTCGCCCGCCAGCGGCTGAAGCTGCGCGAGCAGGTCGCTCATGCCTTCGCCATGCTCGGCGGACAGGCCGATCGGCTCGCCCAGACCCAGCGCATAGGCCTCGATCAGGCCGCCCGCGCCCGCGCGCCCCTCGGCCTTGTTGGCGGCGAGGATGACGTGCTTGGCCCGCTTGCGCAGGATATCGGCGAAGATCTCGTCGGCGGGCAGAACGCCCGCGCGCGCGTCGATCATGAACAGGCAGACATCGGCCATGTCGACGGCGCGCTCGGTCAGCCGCCGCATCCGGCCCTGCAGGCTTTCGTCGGTGGCGACCTCGAGGCCGGCGGTATCGATCACCGTGAACCGCAGCGGTCCAAGCTTCGCAGGCCCCTCGCGTAGGTCGCGGGTGACGCCGGGCTGGTCGTCCACCAACGCCAGCTTGCGCCCGACAAGGCGGTTGAACAGCGTGGACTTGCCGACATTGGGCCGTCCGACGATGGCGAGGGTGAAGCTCATCTCAGGGTCTTTCGCGTGCGGAAGACGGCCCCATACACCGAACCGGCGTCAACGGAAAGCGGCAACCGCCCCGTCGGAGGTCGTCACGTAGAGAACGCCGCCGGCAACCACCGGGGCCGCCGCCGCGCCGCCGGCCAACGGCACCGAGGCGAGCAGCTGCCCCGAGACCGGATCGAACTGCCGCAGCGCGCCGTCCGAGCCGGCCACGATCAGGCGGCCGCCAGCCAGCAGCGGTCCGTAATGGGCAAAGCGCGTGCCGCGACGCAGCAGGCCGCCGGGCTCGCCCTCGGGCAGGTCGACCCGCCAGATAGCGGCGCCGGTCGCGGCATCCGCCCGGACCAGCTGATTCACGTCGTTGAGGAAAAACAGCGCTCCGCCAGCCGGCACGACCGGGCCGATCGCGCCGTCGGTAACGCTCCAGATCGTCTCGCCGGTGAAATCGTCGAGCGCCGAGAGACGTCCAGAGGCGTTGCCGGCATAGACGCGGCCATCCTCGATCACCGGATCGCCCGAAATCCCGCTCGCCGCCCGCGCGGCTGCCGTGCCGGGCCTGCGGCCCGCGACGACCGCCGACCAGCGCTGCCGACCGCCTTCGGGGAAGACGCCGACCACTTCACCGGAGGTGAAGGGGAACACGGCGAGATCACCGCTGACGGAGGGACCGGCGCCACCATCGTAGCGCGCCACGTCCTCGACGCCGCTCAGGCGCCACTTCACCTTGCCGCTCTGCCCGTCGATCGCGAGACCGGTACCGTTGCGGGCCACTACATAGACCGTGTCGCCGGAGATCGCCGGGGCGCCGGCGCCCGGTGCGCCCAGATCCTGGGTCCAGAGCCGCGCACCGGTCGCCGCGTCGAGCGCGACCAGCTCGCCAAAGCCGGTGACCGCATAGAGCCGTGCGCCATCTGTGGCGAGGCCGCCGCCCGAGGCCTGACCGGGACGGTCGGCGGCGGGCACGAGATCGCGGTGCCACAGCGGCGCGCCACCTGTGGTGAGTGCCGTCACGCCGGCTTCGGCGTCCATGGCAAACACCCGGCCGCCGGCCACGACCGGCTCGGCGGTGATGCGGATGCGACGGGTTTCGGCAGCACCGATGGGGGTGCGGAACAGCGGGGTCAGTGTGCCCGACAGCGCCGGGTGGGCGATGTCGCGATCGGCCTCGCCGCCGCGTTGCGGCCAGGCCGCGTTGACGACCGGTGCCGCGAGCGCCAGCGGCGTGGCGCTGCCGCCCGCCTGCTGTGCAGCACCCGGAAGGGCGACGCCGATGCGGGCGCCGGGCAGGATCTCGTCGGGCTGGCTGCAACCCGCGAGAAGCGCGAGCGCTCCCACCTTGATGACTCCGCTGCGACGCATGGCTGCCCCTCGCCTCTGTTGTTTATGCTGCGCGACCTGTCCCGGCCGCTTGTCGTTCATTCGCTCGGGGCCACCGGACGGGCCGCCGTCTCGGGCGTCACGCCCAGCGCGACCATCAGGCTTGTGGCGCGGTCGCGCAAGTCTCCAGTTGCCTCGGCATCCTCGACGATCGCGCGCAATTGTTCGATGGCGGCCTCGGTGTCGCCCTGCTCCAGCCGGACCAGCGCGATCTGCTCGAGCGCCAGCATGCGCAGCGGCGCGCCGGGCGATGCCAGCGCCTCGAGCGCCATCAGCCGGTCCTCGGCGGTGCGCTCGGAGTCGATCAGCAGCGACTTCAGCGCCGCGATGTCGCGGTAGATCTCTGGCGTCTCGCCATGGCCCGCCAGCGCGTCGAGCGTCGCGACGGCGGCCGCGCTTTCGCCGGCTGCCTGCTGCTCGGCGGCCAGCGCCAGCGCCGCCACAGGGGCGCCCGGCTCGGCCTGGGCCACCGGCTCGAGCGCCGCGACGCGGGCCGCGGCGTCCGGCTCGGCCAGCGCCGCGCGCAGCGCATCGCCGCGGGCCTGCGCCTGCGCCTCGATCTGCGAGCGGCGCCATTCCCAAGCGGCGGCGCCGCCGACGATCAGCAGCACGATGACGAGGCCGATCCAGCCATAGCGGCGCAGATATCCGAACAGCCGGTCGCGCCGGACCTCTTCGCTGACTTCGTCGATGAAGCTGTCGGGATTGCTCACGCCTGGTTCCCCTCGGGTTGCGCCGTGGCGCTGTGTCCTTCGTACGAACGCCCATGGCGCCGCGGCTGCTCTCGTTCCGGCCCGTCTTATCGCAAGCCCGACCGGGGCGACAAGACCCGCCGGCCGGTTCCCGTGGCGCCATGTCGCGGGTCAAGCTTGACGATTGAGCGAAAGCGGATGTCGGCCTATTCTGAACCGGGCGGTTCAGCCTCGTGATCGCCCGCGACGGCCGCCCGACCGCCGGGCGGGCTTTCCCGGAAGGACGAGAGATGAAACTGATCCCCGCCCTCACCGCGCTGCTGGTGGCCGGCTTTCTATACCTGCTGATCGTCGACCGGGATCGGCTGCTGGCGATCGCGCAGATCGCGCCGGGTGGGGCAGAGGACGAAGGCATGGCCGCCGATGCGCCGCCGCCGGGCATCGGCGTGGTGGCGCTGCGCAGCACCGCGCACGAGATCGACGGCGCGCTGGTGTTGCGCGGCCGCTCAGAGGCGGCCCGCGAGGTGGAGGTGCGCGCCGAGACCTCCGGTCGGGTGACGTCGGAGCCCCTGCGCAAGGGCGCGATGGTCGAGGCCGGCGATCTATTGTGCGAGCTCGACCCCGGCACCCGCGAGATCGAACTGGCGGAGGCGCAGGCGCGTCTTGCCGAGGCCCAGAGCCGGGTACCCAGCGCCGAGGCGGCCAAGGCCGAGGCCGGGGCCCGGCTGCGCGAGGCGGAGATCAACCTCGCCAATGCCCGGCGGCTGAACCAGGGCGGCTACCAGAGCGAGACCGCCGTGATCAGCGCCGAGGCCGCGCTGGAGGCGGCGACGGCGCAAGTGCAGGCGGCCGAGTCGAGCATGGTCTCGGCCCGCGCCGGGATCGAGGCCGCGCAGGCCGGGGTGGCCTCGGCCCAGCGCGGCATCGAGCAGCTGTCGATCCGCGCGCCTTTCAATGGGCTTCTGGAGACCGACACCGCCGAGCTGGGCCTGCTGATGCAGCCCGGCTCGCCCTGCGCCACCATCGTCCAGCTCGACCCGGTGAAGCTGGTGGGCTTCGTGCCCGAGGTCGACGTCGACAAGATCCGGGTCGGCGCCGCCGCCAGGGGGGTGCTGGCCTCGGGTCAGGAGCTGACTGGCGAGGTACGCTTCGTGTCCCGCTCGGCCGACGAAACCACCCGCACCTTCCGCGTCGAGGTCGAGGTGCCCAACCCAGAGCTGCGCATCCGCGACGGCCAGACCGCCGAGATCCTGGTCGAAAGCGAGGGCGGCCTGGCGCATCTGCTGCCGCAATCGGCGCTGACGCTCGATGATTCCGGGCGGCTTGGTGTGCGGACGGTCGAGGGCGAGGAGGCGCCGGTGGCCCGCTTCGTTCCGGTCGAGCTGGTGCGCGACACGCCCGAAGGGGTGCTGGTCGCCGGGCTCGCGCCGCAGGCGGAGGTGATCGTGGTCGGGCAGGAATATGTCACCGACGGCGTCCCCGTCGCCCCGAGCTTCCGGGAGACGTCGCGATGACCGGCATCGTCGACTGGGCCGCATCGCGGGCAAGGATGATCCTCGCCTTCATCGTGCTGAGCCTGGTCGCCGGTGGCGCCGCCTATGTCGGCCTGCCCAAGGAGGGCGAGCCCGACATCGAGATCCCGGCGCTGTTCGTCTCGGTCCCCTTCCCCGGCATTTCGGCCGAGGACGCCGAGCAGCTCCTGGTGCGGCCGATGGAAACGCGGCTCGCCGATCTCGACGGGCTCGAAAGCATGACCGCGACCGCCGCCGAGGGCTATGCCGGCGTGGCGCTTGAATTCGAGTTCGGCTGGGACAAGACCAAGATCATGGCCGATGTGCGCGACGCGATGAACGCTGCGGAGGCCGAGTTTCCCGACGGGGCCGAAAGCTGGTCGGTCAACGAGATCAACTTCTCGGAATTCCCGATCATCATCGTCAACCTGACCGGCCCGCTGCCCGAGCGGACGCTGATCCGCGTCGCCAAGGACCTGCAGGACAGGCTCGAGGCGCTCGACCCGGTGCTTTCGGCCGGGCTGGTGGGCCAGCGCGACGAGATGCTCGAGGTCGAGATCGACCCGCTCCGGCTCGAGGCCTACAACGTCACCGCCGCCGAGCTGCTGCAGGTCGTCACCCAAAACAACCTGTTGATCGCGGCCGGCGAGGTCGAAACCGCGCAGGGCTCCTTCGCGGTCAAGATCCCGTCGAGCTTCGACGATCCGGGCGATGTCTACGACCTGCCGATCAAGACGAATGGCGACCGGGTGGTGACGCTGGGCGATCTGTCGACGATCCGGCTCACCTTCGAGGACCGTGCCTCGACCGCGCGTTTCGACGGCCGAACCACGGTGGCGCTGCAGGTGGTCAAGCGGCGCGGGTTCAACCTGATCGACACCGCCGCGCTGGTCCGGGAAACGGTCGCGGCCGAGCGCGCCTCCTGGCCCGAGGAGCTACGCCGCGCCATCGAGGTCGGCACTTCTAACGACCAGAGCCGCAACGTGGCCTCGATGGTCAGCCAGCTCGAAGGCTCGGTGCTGACCGCGATCGCGCTGGTGATGATTGTGGTGCTGGCAGCCTTGGGCCCAAGGCCGGCGCTGCTGGTGGGCTTCGCGATCCCGACCTCCTTCCTTTTGTGCTTCGCGCTGCTGGCGGTGATGAAGATCACCATCTCCAACATCGTGATGTTCGGCCTAATCCTCGCGGTCGGCATGCTGGTCGACGGCGCGATCGTGGTCGTCGAATATGCCGACAAGCGGATTTCCGAGGGCGTCGGCCCGATGCACGCCTATGTCGAGGCCGCCAAGCGGATGTTTTGGCCGGTGGTGTCTTCGACCGCCACGACGCTCTGCGCCTTCCTGCCGATGCTGTTCTGGCCCGGCGTGGCGGGGCAGTTCATGGGGATGCTGCCGGTCACGTTGATCTTCGTGCTCTCGGCCTCGCTGGTAGTGGCGCTGATCTACCTGCCGGTGATGGGCGGCGTGCTGGGCCGGTTGAGCCGCGGCTTCGGGCGGCTGTCGGACCGGCTGCGGCGTCGCCTGCCCTGGGTGGTCCGCGCCGCGCTCGTGCCGCCAGCGGCCGGGCTGATCTTCGTCGGGCTGATGCTGGCGCTCAACGCGGGCTACCTCACCGGCGAGGCCCGCCCTGCCCAGGGGCTCTTCGACGCAGCACCGGGGCTGGCACTCGCGCTGGTCGGGGCGATCGCCACCACGATCTTTGGCGGGGCCGCGCGGATCGTCCGGGCGCCCAAGCGGGTGCGCGCGGGCTATCGCCGCACCCTCTTCGGCCGGGTCATCGCGCTGATCGCCGGAAACCCGGTGATGCCGCTCGTCACCATTGCCGCGGTCGGTATCTTCGTCGCTTCGACCTTCAGCTATTTCGGCACCCACAACAACGGCGTCGAGTTCTTCGTGCCGACCGAGCCAGAGCAGGCGATCATCTACGTCCAGGCGCGTGGCAATCTCAGCCTCGCCGAGAAGGACGCGATCGTCGCCGAGGCCGAACGCGTGGTGGTGGGCTTTCCCGGCATCCGCTCGGTCTTTGCCTTTGCCGGGGATGGCGGGCTGAACTCCAACACCGCGGGCGCCGGCGGGCCGGCCGACGCGGTGGGCCAGCTTCAGATCGAGTTGGTGCCCTGGGACGAGCGCCCCGCCTATGCGCGCGAGAACGAGCTCGACCTCGCCACGCTCGACGGCGACGTGGTACTGGAGCGGCTGCAGGCGGCGCTCAACGCCATTCCCGGCATCCGCATCGAGATCCTCGATCTCGCCATGGGCCCCGGTTCTTCGAAGCCGGTGAACCTGCGCCTCACCGGCGAGGATTTCGAAACGCTGCGCGAAGCCACGGCCCAGCTCCGCACCCGGTTCGAGGCGACGCCGGGGCTGACGCTGATCGAGGACACGCTACCGCTGCCGGGCATCGACTGGCAGATAGACGTCGACATCGAGAAGGCCGGCCGCTTCGGCGCCGACGTGGCCACGGTGGGCGCGATGGTGCAGCTCGTCACCCGGGGCATCCTGCTCGACACGATGCGGGTCGAAAGCTCGGACGAGGAAATCGAGATCCGGGTGCGGCTGCCCGAAAAGGACCGGGTCCTGTCGACGCTCGACAGCCTGCGGGTGCGCACGCCCAACGGTCTGGTGCCGCTGTCGAACTTCGTCACCCGCACCCCGGTCGCCAAGCTCGCGGAGATCAACCGCGTCGACCAGCGCCGCTACTTCGAGGTCAAGGCGGACGTGCTGCCCGGTCTGGTCAAGCTGATCGAGGACGGCGAGAGCCGGGTACTGCGCGACGACGCGATCGACCCGGCGCTGCAGGCACGGATCGACTCGGGCGAGGTGACCCGCGTGCCGGTCAACGCCAACGAGCGCATCGCCGCCCTGACCGAATGGGTCGAGGAGGCGCCCTTTTCGCCGGGGATCGACTGGGAATGGACCGGCGACCAGCAGGACCAGACCGAGAGCCAGGCCTTCCTGCAATCGGCTTTCGCCGGTGCGTTGGGGCTGATGTTCATCATCCTGCTGGCGCAGTTCAACAGCTTCTACAACGCGGTGCTGGTGCTGCTCGCGGTGGTGATGTCGACCGCGGGCGTGCTGATCGGCATGCTGGTGATGGACCAGAGCTTCTCGATCATCATGACCGGCACCGGCATCGTCGCGTTGGCCGGGATCGTGGTGAACAACAACATCGTGCTGATCGACACCTACCAGGATTACGCGCGCTACATGCCGCGAACCGAGGCGGTGATCCGCACCGCCGAGGATCGTATCCGGCCGGTGATCCTCACCACCGTGACCACCATGGCGGGCCTCGCGCCGATGATGTTCGGGCTCAGCCTCGACTTCTTCGGTGGCGGCTACACGATCGACAGCCCGACCGCGCTCTGGTGGAAGCAGCTCGCCACGGCGGTGGTGTTCGGCCTGGGCATCGCCACGGTGCTGACGCTGGTCTTCACCCCGGCGATGCTGTCGCTCCGGATCTGGGCCGCGCGCTATGCCCACTGGATGTCACGCTTGCTGGCGCGGCTCTCGATGGGCCGGGGCAGCAAGGCCGCGCGCGACTGGGCGCTGCGGCGCGAGGCACGGCGGATCAAGGCGCCGGAGATCATCTGGGAGGACGGCGATGGTCCGCTGCCCCGCCCTGCCCCGAAGTTGCGCGCCGCCGAGTAAAGGGGCGCGAGAGCGCTCCACCCCAGCTCAGGCGGCCTGCACCGTGCGTTCCCCTCGGCCCAGCGCCAGCAGCGCGAGGCCCAGCGCCATCACCGCGCAGCCCGCGATCACCGCGACCATCGGCAGGGCGGTGCCATCGAAGAACGGCCCGGTGACCGCCACCATCAGCCCGCCGGTCAGCATCTGCAGCGTGCCGCCCATCGACGAGGCCAGCCCGGCGATCTCGCCATGCGGGTCGAGCGCCATGACCTGGCTCGTCGGGATGACGAGACCGAGGCAAGCATTGCCGCACAGCAGCAGGCCCATCAGGACCGGCAGCGATGCATAGCCAGCCGCCGTCAGGGTCAGCAGCGTCAGACTGAAGAAGGCAAAGCCCGACAGCGCCAGCCGCAGCATCCGCGTCAGGCCGATCCGGCGCCCCAGCGTGGCAGCGAACTGGCTCGCGCCGAAGAAGCCGATCGCGTTGATCGCGAAGGCGAGGCTGAACTGCAGCGGGGTGAGACCATATTGCGCGGTGTAGACGAAGCTGGCGCTCGCGATGAAGACGAAGAAGCTCGCCATACCGAAGCCCGACACGAAGGTCAGCGCCATGAAGGTCGGATCGCGGAACAGCCGCTTGGCCGAGGTCGCGAGGATGCGCGGGCGGACCGGGCGGCGGCGTTCGGCGGGCAGTGTTTCCTTGAGCGCGAAGATGGTGAGCAGCAGCGCCAACCCGGCGACGACCGCCAGCGCGCCGAAGATACCGCGCCAACCGGTGAAGGTCATCATGATCGCCCCGGAGAGCGGGGCCAGCATCGGCGAGACCGAGATCACCAGCATGATCATCGCCACCAGCCGCGTTGCCTCGTGGCCGGTATACATGTCGCGCACCATGGCGCGCGGCACCACCATCAGCGCCGCGCAGCCAAAGCCCTGCAGCGCCCGGAAGGCCACGAGCCAAGGCAGCGTCGGCGCCAGCGCGCAGCCGATGGTGGCGATGAGGAAGACCGAGACCCCGATATAGACGGGCGTCTTGCGGCCGACCGCGTCGGCCATCGGACCATAGAGCAGCTGCGCCAGTCCAAAGGCCAGGAAATAGGCGCTGATCGTCGCCTGCGCTGCGGCCTCATCCACGCCGAGATCGGCGGCGAGACCCGGCAGGCCCGGCAGGTACATGTCGATCGTGAACGGGCCCACGGCAGAGAGCAGGCCCAGCACCAACGCGGTGCGGAACATCGGGGATAACATAGGGCTGTCCTTGAACGCCGCGCACAGGCGCGGAGCGGCAATGGCCCGCACGCGGCGGACGACTCGAGCGAAAGCTAGACCGCTCGGTTCAGTTTGGCAATCACGCGGCCTCGGCTTCCTCGGCCTGCTGGCGCGACCAGAGCTGCGCATACCGCCCCTCGAGCGCCAGAAGATGCTCATGCGTGCCGGATTCCACCACTTTTCCGGCCTCCAGCACGACGATGCGATCGGCATCTGCAATGGTGGACAGGCGATGTGCGATGGTGATCACTGATCGGCCCTGCCCCATCGCCCGCAACTGGCCCTGGATCTCGCGTTCGGTGTCGGTGTCGAGCGCGCTCGTCGCCTCGTCCAGAAGCAGGATCGGCGGATCCTTGAGCAGCGTGCGGGCGATACCCACGCGCTGCTTCTCGCCGCCCGAAAGCTTCAGCCCCCGCTCACCCACGGTGGTGTCGTAGCCCTCCGGCAGCGACATGATGAAATCGTGGATCTGCGCGGCGCGCGCCACCGCCTCGATTTCCTCGCGGGTGGCGCCGTCGCGGCCATAGGCGATGTTGTAGAGGATGGTGTCGTTGAACAGCACCGTGTCCTGCGGCACCACGCCGATCCGGGCGTGCAGGCTGTCCTGCGTGACCTCGCGCAGGTCCTGTCCGTCGATGCGGATCGCGCCACCCGTCACGTCGTAGAAGCGGAACAGAAGCCGGCCGATGGTCGATTTCCCGGCACCGGACGAGCCGACGATGGCGACGGTCTCGCCCGGCTTCACGGTGAAGCTCACGCCCTTGAGGATGCCGCGCGCCGCCTCGTAGCCGAAGGTGACCTCGTCGAAGACGATCTCGCCGCGCGTCACCTCGATCGGCCTGGCGCCCGGCCGATCGGTCACCTCGGGCGGCTGGTTCAGCAGATCGAACATCTCGGCCATGTCGATCAGCGCCTGCCGGATCTCGCGGTAGACGGTGCCCAGGAAGTTGAGCGGCATGGTGATCTGGATCATGTAGGCGTTGACCATGACGAAATCGCCCACCGTCAGATCGCCCCGCTCGACGCCGATGGCCGCCATCACCATGACCACGACGAGCCCGCCGGTGATGATCAGCGACTGGCCGAAATTGAGGAAGGCGAGCGAGTAGTTGGTCCGCACCGCCGCGGCCGCGTATTTCTCCATCGCGGAGTCGTAACGCGCCGCCTCGCGGCCCTCGGCCCCGAAATACTTGACCGTCTCGAAGTTGAGCAGGCTGTCGATCGCCTTCTGGTTGGCGTCGGTATCTTGGTCGTTCATCTGCTTGCGGATCTTCACCCGCCACTCCGTCACCTTGAAGGTGAAGGCGACGTAGAGGACGATCGTGACCAGTACGGCCACGAGGTACCATACGTCGAACAGGAAGAAGAGCACGACCGCGACCAGCAGCAATTCGAGGATCAGCGGTCCGATCGAGAACAGCAGGAAGCGCAGCAGGAACTCGACGCCCTTCACCCCGCGCTCGATGATCCGGCTGAGACCACCGGTCTTGCGGCTGATGTGGTAGCGCAGGCTCATCGCGTGGATGTGCCGGAAGGTGCGCAGGGCGAGCTTGCGCAGCGCCCGCTGGCCTACCGGGGTGAACACCACGTCGCGCAGTTGCTGAAAGCCGACATTGGCGAGCCGGGCGAGACCGTAGATCACCGTCAACCCCGCCGCACCGAGCGCCAGCAGCATCGCCGCGCTCTCGCCCTCGCCCGCCAGCGCGTCGACGGCGGCCTTGTAGAAGATCGGCGTCGCCACGGCGATCAGCTTGGCCACCACGAGCAGCGACACGGCGAGCACCACGCGCCGTTTCACCCAAGCCTCGCCTTCAGGCCACAGATAGGGAATGACCTGCCGGATCGTGTCCCAGCCCTTGACCGGCTGACCGGAGAGATTGGCGTCGGTCTTGGACAGGCGTCGCATCGGCGGGCTCCGGGGCTGGCGGCGGGCGGTTCAACCTAGGCCGGACGTCCGCCGATGGCCAGCGGTCCACCGGCGCTTGAGCCGGGCCGCCCGGCGCTCTACGACGAGAGGGGAGCAATTCCGGAGTTTCGCCATGCCCCTGCCCGTCTTTTCCGCCTCGGTCTGCGTGTTCTGCGGCTCTCGCCCCGGCATCCGACCGGCCTACGAGCTTGCCGCGCGCGAGACCGGCGAGATGCTGGCCCGGCGCGGCTGGCGCCTGGTCTACGGCGCCGGCGATGTGGGGCTCATGGGCACGGTGGCGCGCGCCTCGCAGGGCGCGGGCGGTGCCAGCATGGGGGTGATCCCGCGCCACCTCGTGGAGGCGGAGGTCGGCAAGACCGATCTCGACACCTACGTGGTCACCGAGACCATGCACGAGCGCAAGAAGGTGATGTTCATGAACGCCAATGCGATCGTGATGCTGCCGGGCGGCGCCGGATCGCTCGACGAGTTCTTCGAGGTGCTGACATGGCGCCAGCTCGGCCTGCATGGCAAGCCGATCCTGCTGCTCGACTGCGACGGCTACTGGCAGCCGCTGCGCCAGCTGATCAACCACGTCATCGACGAGGGCTTCGCCGATGACGGGCTGAAGGCGTTCGTTCAATACGTCTCGAGCGTCAAGGCGCTCGAAAAGGTGCTGGCCGAGACGCTGGAGGGCTGAGGGCGGCCGGGGCCGCCTCTCATCTGGTGCAATCAGGCCGTTTCGGCGGCGATTGCCTTCTCGATCTCGGCGACGGGGTGGTTGGTGAGCGTCTTCGGGATCTCGACCACCACCGTGTCGGCCACCTCCTTGTGCCATTCTTCGCGCAGCGCGCCGAGCACCTGTGGGCTGGCCACGACGACCAGCTTCTCGAACCGGCCCTTGTGGACGTGGCGGTAGAGGATGTCCGCGAGGTCGGCGGCGAAGCGGTCCTTGGCCAGTTGGTGGAAATCGGTCTCGGCGAGCGCCGTGCGCTGGCCGGGGCCGTTATCGGCGAGGCGGCCTGCCTTGTCGGTCGCCTGCTCGCGGTCGGGCGGGTTCTCCTGCTCCTCCTTGCGCACCACGCGAAGGTTCGGGTGCTGGTCGTCGGTGACGTTCTCGAGGATCAGGGCCTTCTCGCCATCGGCGACGAGCACCCATGTGCCGTTGTCGATCTTGGCCATCAGTCGTTGTCCTTCTCGTCGCTCTTGCGCACGCGGGTGGCGCCGGGGTCGTCCTGCTCGGCCCGCTTGAGATCGTCGCGGGTGCCGACCTTGCGCGTCAGGTCGCCGCCCTCGCGCCCCGGCTGGTTGCCCGCACCGCCCTTGTCCTCATCGGTCACATAGGCGTCGGTTTCCTTCACGCCGTCCTTGGATCGTGCCCTGTCGGCCATGGGAGCCTCCTTTCGTTGTTCGAGGGAGGAACGAATGGTGCGGGGGGCGGTTCCGGGTCCGGACGGCCCGGCATGCACATCGGCAGGGTTTGCGCCGCCGCCTGCTCCACATGCCGCGAACACCCGGGACCCTTCGCCATGCGAAGGTACCGGCGCCGAAGCGCGCCATCGGATTGGCTGCAAACGAAAAGGCCCCCGCGCCGAAGCGCGAGGGCCGGATAACCTGCAGCGGAAGCTGCCGCCGTCAGCCTTACATGCGCGAGGCGACGTTCTCCCAGTTCACGAGGTTGTCGAGGAAGTTAGAGATGTAGGCCGGGCGCTTGTTGCGGTAGTCGATGTAGTAGGAGTGCTCCCACACATCGAGGCCCAGAAGCGCGGTCTGGCCGAAGCACAGCGGGTTCACGCCGTTCTCGGTCTTGGTGACCTTGAGGCCGCCATCGGCATCCTTGACCAGCCAGGCCCAGCCCGAGCCGAACTGGCCGGCGCCGGCGGCGGCGAAGTCTTCCTTGAACTTGTCGACCGAGCCGAAGCTGTCGGTGATCGCCTTTTCCAGCTCGCCCGGCATCTTGCTGTCGTTCGGGGTCATCATTTCCCAGAACTGGTTGTGGTTCCACAGCTGGGAGATGTTGTTGAAGATGCCGTTCTGGGCCACCGCGTTCTTGTCATAGGTGCCGCGGATGATCTCTTCCATCGACTTGCCGTCCCACTCGGTGCCGGCGATCAGCTTGTTGCCGTTGTCGACATAGGCCTTGTGGTGCAGGTCGTGGTGATACTCGAGCGTCTCCTTGGACATGCCCTTGGAGGCGAGCGCGTCGTGGGCGTAGGGAAGGTCGGGAAGTTCGAAAGCCATGTCGGTCTCGCTTTTCTGCCAGAGGGTGGATTTGCGCCACATAACAGAACCCCTGCGCCCCAAAGGTCAATGGGATGCGCGGCAAAATCGGCCCTTGCGGGCCGCGATCAGAGCCAGCCGAGCTTGTCGCGGAAGGCCTCGCGCTCGGGAAATTCGCGGACATGCCGGTCGCGCAGCGTCAGCGCGGTGTCGCGTCGCCGGAGCGGGCGGCACAGGGTGATCAGCCGTTCCAGCGGATCGGCCCGGCCGGGGGCGAGCGCGGCGGCGCGGGTCAGCACGTCCCAGGCCTCCTCCAGATCCCCCATCCGGCGCGCCGCGGTCGCCTCCAGCATCAGCGCGTCGATGCTGCCGTCGGTGAGCGCGCGATGCTGCGCCGCCAGCGCTCTGAGACCGGCATGATCCTCGAGCCGGGCCAGCATCCGCATCGAGGAGAGCAGCGCCTCGAGCGTCATGCCCGGCGCGGTGCCGCCGACATAGCGGTCCAGCACGTCCGCCATGATGCGCGCCACCAGATCGGGGGAGACATGCCGGTAATCGCCGCGCGACCAGGCAATGGCGGGGTTCGACAGCGTCACGAACTCGTAGGACGGGAAGTAGTCCACCCCGTCACGCCCGGTCACGAATTCCTCGATCGCGGCCCGCTGGACCGATTTCGAATAGGCGTTGGCCACCAGCACGTCCATGTCGCGGAACGTCGCCAGGAGCGGAACCGGCGACACGGTAAGCAGCATCTTGAGCGGCTTCCTGCGGTGCCGCGCCAGCAGCGTCTCCAGCCGCTCCAGCCCGTCGAGCACGTCGGCATGACTCAGCACCCGGAATTCGAAGCGCTCCGGCTCGGCCTTCACCGCCGTCGTCGGCGGGGCGACATTGAGATAGAGGCCGAGCTGCCTGTCGTACCAGGTCTCGACATAGCCCAGCGTGACGATGATGACGTCGGCCTCGACCACCTGCGCCATCGCGTCGAGATAGCGATGCCGGAAATCGAGGATCTCCTCGACCGAGAAGTCGAGCCGGGCCATGCCGAGCTGCGCGTCGCCGAAAGGACCGCCACCAGCCTCGTAGAGGATCGCGGCACCGGGGAACGTGTCGCGCTCCAGCGCCCATTCCAGCTCGTTCAGGACCGAGTGGATCGAATATTTGTTGAAGAAGTTTGCCGCGTCGCCGAGGCTGTCGCCGATCGGACCGAGATCGAATTCGCGGCTGATCACCCGACGCCCGGTCTTCTCCAGCGCTCGCTCGACATTGCGGGCAAAGCAGGATCCGATGGCGAAGATCGTGTCATCCGGGCCGATTTCGAAACCCGGCCGCGCCGTCGGGGAGGCCAAGGGATAAAGCCGCTCGCCACCGCGCTCGGGAGAGGGGTAGCGGCGATACGGGTTGCCGCGGGCCCGCGCGAGGGCCTCGGTGGCAGGAACGCTCTCGATATTGCGGTTCACGCACACTCCCGTCTAGGTTGAGTCAAAGATTAGCCAGCGGGCGGCGGCCAGACAACAGTGCCAAGGATGAAAAGCCGCACCCGTGGCGGATTGGCGCCCGCTTGTCTAGGTAGGCGCGGCCAGCCCGCCGGAGGAGCCTTCATGATCGACGACCTTCCCCCTCCGCCGGACCTGTCGCGGCCGATCCAGGGGCTGACGCGCTGTCTCGACCATGCGCTCGTCGTGCCGCCGCCGATCGGGGCGCCGAACCGTGCGGTCCAGCATTCGGGGGTTCTGACCCAAGCCGGGCAGCCGGTCCCCGAGGCGATCACCTGGCGCGGCGACAGCGCCGTCACCCTGCCCCCACCGCCCCCGTCCCGCCCAGTAGAGACATTGGCAGGGCGATGGTTGTTCCTGGGGCCGCTCTTCGGACATTTCGGTCATTTCTTGGTCGAGAGCATCGCCAGGCTCTGGGCGCTGGAGGGACTGCGTGACGAAATCGACGGGGTGCTCTTCGTGCCCAAGTTCCAGCACCGGGTGCAGCAGGTGGCCGACACCTACCGACCCTTTCTCGCCGCGCTGGGGGTCGACCTGCCGATGCGCAGCCTAGAGCGGCCGACGCGGGTCG
Organism: Limimaricola variabilis; assembly: GCF_014195545.1. GTDB lineage: Bacteria > Pseudomonadota > Alphaproteobacteria > Rhodobacterales > Rhodobacteraceae > Limimaricola > Limimaricola variabilis. The sequence goes on from NZ_JACIBX010000001.1 coordinate 600,096, forward strand.
AACGGCTGCACGTCCCGGTGCAGGGCTTCGGCATGTTCGGAATGATCGAGGGCGCCGCCGAATTCCGCCGCTTCATGCGCGAGCATGCCGGGAAGGCCGTGGCGCCAGCCGGGGCGGAGCGGATCTACATCTCGCGCAGCGGCCTGCCCGTGGGGCGCGGATCGATCCTGGGCGAAGCGCGGCTCGAAGCCTGGCTCGCGGACCAAGGCTACAGCGTCTTTCACCCGCAGCAGCATGATTTCACCAGCCAGATCGCGGCCTACAAGGCGGCGCGCGAGATCGTGGCGGTCGATTGTTCGCCCCTGCACCTGCTGGCGCTGGTCGGAGACGCAGAGCAGAAAGTGGGGATCATCGCCCGGCGGCCGGGCGGGCTCGCCGAGATCTTCGCGCGGCAGCTGCGTGCCTTCAGCGGCGCCCGAGCGACGGCAATCGACGCGCTGCAGCGCAACTGGATCGAAGAAAAAGCGCAGCGCCCGAACCGGCTGAGCTGGGGCGAGGTCGATTTCGCCGCGATCCAGACCGCCCTCGCGCGCGACGGGCTGGTATCGGCCGCACCGGGATGGAGCGCACTCGGTAACGAGGACGTCGCAGCCCAGATCGACCGCATCGCCACGGCCTCGGGCACCCGCTTCCGTCCCTACGAAGGGTAGGAGCTTCTGCAACGAAACGGGGCCGCGGCACATGGCCCCGGCCCCGAAAACTTGGCGATGCCCCGAGAGGGGCGTGAAGGCGGCGTTACTGAACGACTTCCGCGTCGCCTTCGACCTCGATCACGTCGACGGAATCGCTGGGCGCTTCCTCGATCTCGGCGGCACCTTCCTCGATCTCGGCCTCGACCTCGGCGGCGCCTTCTTCCATCTCCTCGACCACGGCAGCACCGGATTCCTCGATGCTCTCCGCCGCGCCCTCGGCCTCGACGTTGATGTTGGTCTCGGTCGCGCCGAGATCCGCCTCGTTGACATCGTTGCCACCGGCGAAGAGCCAGTAGAGCACGATCACTGCGACGACGAGACCGCCGACGATCAGCGCGATCGAGGTGCCACCCTTCTTCGGCGGCGGGTTGACATTGTTGTTGTTGAAGTTCGGGTCGGACATGCGAGATGCTCCGTCATTGTGTCATTCAACGGCCAACGTCGCCCGTGAGGGGGGGTTCCGCGCCGGGTTCAATTTTTTGCGAACCTGGGGCGTTGCAGCGGAACCGCCACAGTGGCTGCGTCTTCGGGCCGCGCCAAGCGGGGTTTCGGGACGGCGCGCCGACAGGTAGGAACGACGCGTACCGAAAGGAGAAGGCCATGCTGTTCTGGATCCTCGCGCTGGCGCTTTCCGCCGTGGTGGCGATCGCGCTCGCCGCGCCGCTCCGGCGTGGTCCGGCCAGCACCGGCACCGACCCCGACATGGCCTTCTACCGGGCCCAGATCGCCGAGATCGAGACCGACCGCGCCCGGGGGCTGATCGGCGAGGAAGAAGCCGAACGCGCCCGCGCCGAGATCGGCCGCCGCCTGCTCGCCGCCGACAAGGACGTGCGCCAGGCCCCGGCGGCCGGGCGCGGCCCGATGCTACCCGCCTTGCTGTTCGGGGCGCTCGTGGTGATCGGCGGCGCCATGATCCTCTACACCGATCTCGGTGCGCCCGGCCTACCCGACCGGCCGCTGGCAGAACGGCTGGCCGAGGCCCGCGAACTGAGCGCGGCTCGCCCCAGCCAGGCCCAGGCCGAGGCCGTCGCGCCGCCTTTGCCGGTCGATGCGCCCGAAGAATACGTGGAGATGGTCGAGAAACTGCGCGCGGCGGTGCCCGAGCGGCCCGACGATCTGACCGGCTGGCAGCTTCTCGCGCGACACGAGGCGGCGCTGGGCGATTACGCCGCTGCCGCCCGCGCGCAGGAACGGGTGATCGAGATCAAGGGCGCCGATGCAGGTTTCGAGGATCGCATGGCGCTGGTCGACCGTCTGGTGGCGGCGGCGGGCGGAATCGTCACCCCTGAAAGCGAGGCGCTGCTGCGCGAGTTGCGCGCGGCGCGCCCGGACGCGGCCGGACCGCTCTACTATCTGGGCCTGCTGCAAGCCCAGATCGAGCGGCCCGACCTCGCCTTCCGCTTCTGGCGGCGGGCGATCGAGACCGGTGATCCGGCCTCGCCGCATGTTGAGCTAGCCCGCGCCCAGATCGGGCGTGCGGCGCAGTTCGCAGGGGTCGACTATACCCCGCCCGCCGCGTCCGGCCCCACGGCCGAGGAGGTGGCGGCGGCGCAGGACATGGAGCCCGAAGCCCGGCAGGAGATGATCCGCGGCATGGTCGAGAACCTCGCATCCCGGCTTGCGGAGAGCGGCGGTCCTGCGTCCGACTGGGCCCGGCTGATCAGGGCACTCGGCGTGCTGGGCGAGGCCACACGCGCCGAGGCGATCTGGGGCGAGGCGCAGCAAGTCTTCGCCGGGGACCCGGCGCTCGAGGAAATTCGCGCTGCGGCGCAGGCGGCGGGGGTAACGCGATGATCCACGAGACCACCGAGGAGTTCGCCGCCGCCCTGCCCCGTTCCGGCGCACTGGCCGGGCTCGATTTCGGCACCAAGACGATCGGCGTCGCCGTCTCCGACGGGCTGCGCACGGTGGCGACCCCCCTCGAGACGGTAAAGCGCAAGAAGTTCACCGACGACGCGAACCGGCTTCTGGAGATCGCGTCCCATCGTGGCATCGCGGGGTTGGTGCTGGGCCTGCCACGCAACATGGATGGCACGGAGGGCCCTCGGGCGCAGTCGACCCGGGCCTTTGCGCGCAACCTGTCGCGCCTGACGGATCTGCCGATCGGCTTCTGGGACGAGCGTCTTTCGACGGTCGCGGCCGAGCGCGCGCTGCTCGAATCCGATCATTCGCGAAAGCGGCGCGGCGAGCTGATCGACGCGGTGGCCGCGAGCTATATCCTGCAGGGCCTACTCGACCGGCTGAGCTATATGGGCCGGTCGTGAGCGACGCGGTCTGGAAGCGCGGCGAGGTGGAGAGCCCCTGCGTGAAACTCTGCACGATCCATCCCGAGACGCGGCTCTGCCTCGGCTGCGCCCGCTCGATGGACGAGATCGCGGCATGGGGCCGGATGAGCGCGGAGGAGCGCCGCGCGATCATGGACGACCTGCCACATCGCCAGGCGGCTCCGACGGCACGGCGCGGCGGCCGCAAAGCACGGCTCAAGGACTAGATCAGCGCCTTGCGCAGCATGTTGAGCGCAACGAGGATCAGGAACCCGCCGAACACCCGTTTGAGCCGCTTTGGGTCGGTGCGGTGCGCCAGGGCCGCCCCCAGAGGCGCGGTCAGCAGGGTCATCGCGATGACGATCCCGAAGGCCGGCAGGTTTACCGCGCCCAGCGTCATCGGCGGCGCGACGCCCGCGGGCAACGGCGTCAGCAGGAACGCCGCGACCGAGGGCAGCGCGATCAGCAGGCCGAACCCCGCCGCAGTGGCGACGGCGCGATGGATCGCCATGCCATGCAGGGTCATGATCGGCACGCCGAAGCTGCCGCCACCGATCCCCATCAGCACCGACAGGAAGCCCACCAGCGGCGACATCGCGGCGCGGCGCCAGCCGGTCGGCATCGCCGACCCCAGCCGCCAGTGGCTGCGCCCTAGCACCATGTAGAGCGAGACCGTCAGCGCCAGGATTCCGAAGATCAGCTGCAGCGTCACCGTCCGCAGCTGCGCGACCACGAGCACGCCGATCAACGCCCCCACCGCGATCCCCGGCGCCCAGCCGCGCAGCACGCTCCAATCGACCACGCCCTTGCGGTTGTGGCTCGCCACCGAGCGGGCCGAGGTGACGGTGATCGTGGCGAGCGAGGTGGCGAGACAGATCTGCATCAGCTGCGGCGTCTCGTAGCCCAGCGCGGCGAAGGCATAGAAATAGGCGGGGACCAGCACGATGCCGCCGCCGACGCCCAACAGCCCCGCCAGCACGCCGGCGAAGGCGCCGATCGCCATGAGCATGGCGGCCATGGAAAGAAGCAGCGTCGTATCAGGCATCTGGCGCTCCGGCTTGGACACGCGAGCGATGCCCTCTGCGCGGCGCGGCCACAAGGGCCCGCCGGCGCCCCTCAGGCCGCCTGTTGCAGATCCTCGATCCGGCCCAGCCCCTCGCGCACCAGCTCCGGACCGGCGCCGGGGCGCGAGGCGCCCTCGGAGAGCACCCGCCGCCAGCCGCGCGCACCGGGCCGCCCGGCGAAGAGCCCCAGCATGTGTCGCGTCACCTGATGAAGACGGCCGCCGCCCGTAAGATGCGCCTCGATATAGGGCAGCATTTCTCGCACAGCCGCCTCGGGGGCGCTGTCCTCGCCCTCGCCCCAGATCCGCCGATCGGCCGCGCACAGGATGTCGGCCGGCTGGTGATAGGCTGCGCGCCCGATCATCACCCCGTCGAGCCCGGCCGCGAGAAAATCCTCGGCTGCGTCGAGCGTGGCGATGCCGCCATTGACCGAAAGATGCAGCTGCGGGAAGTCGCGCTTCATCTGCATGACCAGATCGTAATCGAGGGGCGGGATGTCGCGGTTTTCCTTGGGGCTCAGCCCTTGCAGCCAGGCCTTGCGGGCATGGATCGTAAAGCGCGTCACCCCGGCCGCGGCGACCGTTTCGAGAAAGCGTGGCAGCACTTCCTCGGGCTCCTGCTCGTCGACGCCGATCCGGCACTTCACCGTGACCTCGACCGGGCTCGCCGCGATCATCTCGGCGCAGCATTCGGCCACCAGCTCTGGCCGGGTCATCAGCACCGCGCCAAAGGCTCCCGACTGGACCCGGTCCGAGGGGCAGCCGCAGTTGAGGTTGATCTCGTCATAGCCGAAATCGGCGCCGACCCGGGTCGCCTCGCGCAGTTCGGCCGGGTCGGACCCGCCCAGCTGCAGCGCCACGGGATGCTCGGACGGTGCGAAACCCAAGAGCCGCTCGCGGTCGCCATGCATCACCGCGGGTGCGGTCACCATCTCGGTATAGAGCAGAGCGCGGCGCGACAGCAGGCGGTGCAGGTGCCGGCAGTGACGGTCGGTCCAATCCATCATCGGCGCGACGGAAAGGCGGGCGGCGGATTGGAGGGCGGTCTGGCCTTGGCTCATGTCTCGATCCGGGCGGTGCGGCAGGAAGCAGGTCGTTTAGCACCGCGTCGTGTCTTGGGCAAATCCTCGTGGGGCGGCGACCCGGCCGACGAAACGGCTGCTCCATTCCGGCAGGTTGCCCGAAGCGCGTCGGGGATCCAGCATCGCGAGGACACGGGGACGGAGAGGAGCATCATGACAGGTGACATGACCAGCGATCCGGAGGACGCCGAGGCTATGGCAAGGACCTTCACGATCTATCATCCCGACGGCACCACGACCCGGATGACCTCGGAAAAAGATGTCGATTTCGACGTGCGGGAAGGCCGTTTGCTGATCCTCTACGACGGCAGGGTCCGCACGATCCTGCCCGAGTCGGATTGGGTGTCGGTCAACCACCGCCCGAGGGCGCGCTGACGCGCCGCTACTGGATGCCCCGGATGGCCGGATAGGACGCGCGGAAGGCGGCGTGACCCTCGGCAAAGGCCGCGAGCAGCGCGGCTTCGGGCTCGATCCGCGCGCCGATCGCGGGCGGGGTCATCACCGTCTCCGGCGCCTCGCCGGTGGCCGCCACCCGGCCCAGCCGCGCAGCGCCCAGCGCCGCGCCGAACTCGCCGTCCTGCGGCAGGTCGAGCGGCACGCCGAGAACCGTCGCGATCAGCCGCAGCCAGTAGCACGACCGCGTGCCGCCGCCGATGGCCATCAGCCGGTCGATCCGGGCGCCGGTGCCGACCAACGCGTCGTAAGAATCGCGCAGCCCGTAGGCCACCCCCTCGAGCACGGCCCGGGTCATGTCGTCGCGGGTGGTGTCGGTGCCGAGCCCGGTAAAGCTGCCACGGATCGCGGCATCGTTGTGCGGCGTACGCTCACCCGAGAGATAGGGTAGAAACCGCACCCGCCCCGGCGCGTTCAGGGCCTCGCCCAATCCAGAGGTGAGCTCGGCCGGGCGGGCCCCGGTGATCGAGGACAGCCAGTTCAGGCTGTCTGTGGCCGAGAGCATCACGCCCATCTGGTACCAGCGCGCCGGCACCGCGTGGCAAAAAGTGTGCAGCGCGGTTTCGGGCGCGGGGTGATACCCGTCGCGCGCCGCCAGCAGCACCCCGGAGGTCCCCAGCGAGACGAAGCCCTGCCCTTCGGACAGCGCGCCCATGCCGCAGGCCGCGGCCGCGTTGTCTCCGGCCCCGCCGGCTACCGCGACCGGACCCGCGATTCCCCAGGCAGTGGCAAGGTCGCGGCGCAGATCGCCCGCCTTCTCGCAGCCCTCGACCAGGCGCGGCATCTGTTCGCGACGCATATGGCCCTCCGCGAGCAGGCGATCCGACCAGCCACGCGCGCCGACATCGAGCCAGGAGGTCCCGGCCGCGTCCGACAGGTCGCAGACATGCTCGCCCGTCAGATAGAGATTGAGATAGGCGGCGGGCAGCAGCACCTTGGCGATGCGGGCATAGTTCTCGGGCTCATGCGCCCGAACCCATTCGAGTTTGGGCGCGGTGAAGCCCGGAAAGACGATGTTGCCCGACAATGCGCGAACATCCTCGACGCCGTCGAGCCGCGCGGCCTCGGCATGGGCGCGGGTGTCGTTCCACAGGATGCAGGGCCGGATCACCCGGTCTGCATCGTCGAGCAGGGTCGCACCGTGCATGTGGCCCGCAACACCGATCCCCCGGAGACCCACGAACTCGGGATGCGCGGCCCGCAGCTCGGCCACGGCACCCTCCAGTGCCGCGATCCAGTCGGAAGGGTCCTGCTCGCTCCAGCCGGGATGGGGATGCCTGGCGCTGTAGTGCCGCTCCACCGCGCCCAGCGGCTTGCCGTCGGCGTCAACCAACAGGGCCCGCAGCCCCGAGGTGCCCAGATCGATTCCAAGATAGCTCATCGCGTCCTCCCCACCGGCATGGGCAAGCATTAGCCCGTGCGCTGGGCGGATGCCAAGGTCGCTCGGGGGTCTTCGATTCGGCGGGTCCCGGGGGTCTACGGACCCGCCCGGCCGCTGCCGAGCGGCATGGGGGCGCGCCGCACCCGCCCCGACCACCCCCTGAGGCATAATGTTGCAGCCTTGAGCGCCGGAAATCGTCACGGATGTCTGGCCGTTGCCGCGCGTCTCCGCAATAGTGCGCGCCATGTCGCTATTCCTCATAGTCCTCCTCCCGTTCCTCGGCGCGCTGCTGCCCGGCCTGATGATCCGGGCCGGTCGCCAGGCCTGCTACACCGCCACCTTGCTGGTCACGGCCACGGCCGCGATCGGGTTGCTCACGCATCTGCCCGCCGTGCTGCGCGGCGAGACGCCCACCGCGCGGCTCGCCTGGTTGCCGGGCCTCGGGCTCGACGTGAACCTGTTCCTCGATCCGCTCGGGTTCATGTTCGCAGGGCTGATCCTCGGGATCGGCCTGCTGATCATCGCCTATGCGCGCCATTACCTGTCGCGCGACGACAATATGGGCGAGTTCTTCAGCTACCTGCTGCTGTTCCAAGGTGCGATGGTCGGCATTGTCCTGTCCGACAACATCCTGCTTCTGCTGATCTTCTGGGAGCTGACCTCGCTGTCCTCCTTTCTGCTGATCGGCTTCTGGAAGCACCTGCCCGAAGGGCGCCAGGGCGCGCGGATGGCACTCGCCGTCACCGGCATGGGCGGGCTGGCGCTGATCGGCGGCATGCTGATGCTGGGCGGGATCGTCGGCAGCTATGATCTGAGCGTCATCCTCGAACAGCGTGACGTGGTGCAGGCCTCGCCGCTCTACGTTCCGGCCTTGCTACTGATTCTGCTGGGCTGCTTCACAAAGTCGGCGCAGTTCCCGTTCCACTTCTGGCTGCCGCACGCGATGGCCGCGCCCACCCCGGTTTCGGCCTACCTGCATTCGGCCACCATGGTGAAAGCGGGGCTGTTTCTGATGGCGCGGCTCTGGCCGGTGCTGGCTGGCACGCCGGAATGGACCTGGCTCGTCGCCAGCGCAGGCCTCGTGACCATGGTGCTCGGCGCCTTCATCGCGATCTTCAAGCACGACCTGAAGGCGCTCTTGGCCTTCTCGACCGTCTCGCATCTCGGCCTGATTACCTTTCTTCTGGGCACCGGCACCGCCTTCGGGGCGATGGCGGCTGTGTTCCACATCCTCAACCATGCCAGCTTCAAGGCCGCGCTCTTCATGAGCGCCGGCATCGTCGATCACGAGGCGCATACCCGCGACATGCGGCGGCTGGGCGGGCTGCGGCGGCTGATGCCGATCACCTTCGCCATCGCCACGCTGGCGGGCCTGTCGATGGCGGGCATCCCGCTGCTGAACGGCTTCCTCTCCAAGGAAATGATGCTCGAGGAGGCCGCCCATACGACCCTGTTCGGCATGCCGATGCTGGTCACGGTGGTAGCGACGCTCGGTGCGCTGTTCTCTGCGGCCTATTCCTTCCGTCTGATTGCCCACACCTTCTTCGGTGCCGAGCGCGACGACTACCCCGCGCATCCGCACGATCCGAAGCCGGGCATGTGGCTGCCGCCCGCGCTGCTCATCATCCCCGTGGTGGTGATCGGCCTGTTCCCGGCCCTGGCCGAGCCCTTCGTCAAGCTCGTCACCGGGGCGGTGATCGGCACCGCCGCCGAACTGCCCGACGCGCATCTCAAGATCTGGCATGGCCTGACCCCGGCGCTGCTGATGTCAGCGATCGCGGTGGTCGGCGGCGCGCTGCTGCTGTCGGTCTTTGCGCCGCTGTCGCGGATCTGGGAAGCCGCGCCGCGCCCGGAGGCCAAGGACATCTTCGACCGGCTCATCGCGGCCTGCGTCGGGCTGGCACGGCCCATCACGCGCGGGCTGCATGACGGCGCCTTCACCCGCTACGCGGCGATCATGGTGCTGACGGTGGTGGCGGTGGGCGCGCATGCCTGGTTCTCGGGCACGACCGGCGCCGAGATCCGGCGGCCGCTGCTGCCCGTTACCCCGGTCGCCATCGCCGCGTGGGCGATGCTGATCGCGGCCACCGGCTTTCTCGTCGCGGCCCATCGCAACCGCCTCGCGGTGCTGATGCTGATGGGCATCATTGGCTTGATGGTCTCGGTCGGCTTCAACCATTTCTCGGCCCCCGACCTCGCGCTCACGCAGATCTCGGTCGAGGTGGTGACGATCATCCTGCTGCTTCTGGCGCTCAACTTCCTGCCCAACACCACGCCCAACGAATCCGGCGCGGCGCGGCGCACCCGCGACGCGATCATCGCCGGCGCGGGCGGTGTCGCGGCGGCAGGGCTGATCTGGAGCATCCTGTCGACCGAATTCCCGATCGCGCCGATCTCGGACTATCACCTCGCCAACTCCTACAAGGGCGGCGGCGGCGACAACGTGGTCAACGTGATCCTCGTCGACTTCCGGGGCTTCGACACATTCGGCGAGATCATCGTGCTCGGCATCGCCGCGCTGGTGATCTACGCGCTGACCGAGACGCTGCTCTCGGGCAAGGTGCGCCGCAAACTGCTGAACCGTGGCCATGAAGAGGCCCGCGCCGGCGACGCGCATCCGCTGATGATGGTGGTGCTGACGCGGGTGATGATGCCGGTGATCCTGATGGTCGGGGTCTACATCTTCCTGCGGGGCCACAACTCGCCCGGCGGCGGCTTCGTCGCGGGCCTCGTCGTGGCGATCGCGGTGGTGACGCAATACATGGCCTCGGGCTTCGCCTGGGCCGCGCGCCGCCAGCGCTACCCCTATCACGGCATCATCGGCGCGGGCGTCCTCGTCGCCGGTCTCACCGGCATCGGCGCCTGGCTCGTGGGTCAGCCCTTCCTGACATCGGCCTTCGGATACTTCCGGATCCCGCCGATGGAGGAGTTCGAGCTGGCCACGGCGATGGGCTTCGATCTCGGCGTGTTCCTCGCCGTGGTCGGCGCGGTGATGCTGTCGCTCGAAAGTTTCTCGCGTCTGGGCTACAGGGCGGGCACGGAAACCTCCGACCACGCGATGGACATCGACCCCTCGCGCGACGAGGAGCTGGCCCCGGCCGCCGGCGGACAAGAGAAGGGTATTTGACATGGAACTCCTGATCGCGTCGGCCGTCGGTGTGCTGACGGCCGCGGGCATCTACATGGTGCTGCGCCTACGGACATTTCCGGTGATCATCGGCACCTCGCTGCTGAGCTACGCCGTCAACGTCTTTCTCTTTGCCTCCGGGCGGCTCGCCATGGACGCGCCGCCGGTGCTGCGCGACGGGGCGGAGCGCTATACCGACCCGCTGCCGCAGGCCTTGGTGCTGACCGCCATCGTCATCTCCTTCGGGATGACCGCGGTGGTGGTGATCATCGCGCTGGGTTCGTGGCTTTCGGCCGATGACGACCTTGTCGACCGGCCCGCAGAACCGCGGGAGACCGCCCAATGAGCCATTGGATCATCACCCCCGTCGTGTTGCCTGCCATGCTGGCGGCGATCCTCGTGCTGATGGTGCGCGAGCACATCGTGGTGCAGCGCGCGCTGTCGATGGCCGGGGCGCTGGCGCTGACGGTGATCTCGGCCGGCCTGTTCTGGCAGGCCTCCGACGGCACGATCACCCTCTACCAGCTCGGCAACTGGCCCGCGCCCTTCGGCATCGTTCTGGTGGCCGACAGGTTGTCGACGCTGATGCTGCTCCTGACCACGGTGCTGGCACCGCTGGTGCTGCTCTATGCGATGGGCTCGGGCTGGGACCTGCGGGGACGGCACTTCCATCCGCTGTTCCAGTTCCAGCTGATGGGCATCCTCGGCGCCTTTCTCACCGGCGACGCCTTCAACCTCTTCGTGTTTTTCGAGGTGCTGCTGATCGCCTCCTATGGCCTGATGATCCATTCGGGCGGGCGTCAGAGGCTCCGGGCGGGCACGCAATACGTGCTCTACAACCTGCTCGGCTCCACGCTCTTCCTGTTCGCGCTGGGCACGATCTATGCCCAGACCGGCACGCTCAACATGGCCGATCTCGCCGGGCGCGTGGCCGAGCTCGACCCGGCCGCGAGCGCCGGGATCCGGGTCGCGGCGGTGCTGCTCCTGATGGTCTTCGCGATCAAGGCCGCGGTACTACCGCTGCATTTCTGGCTGCCCGACAGCTACGCCCACGCCCCCGCCCCCGTGGCCGCGCTCTTCGCGATCATGACCAAGGTCGGCGCCTACGGCATCATCCGGGTCTACACGCTGGTCTTCCCGCCGGATCTCGAGATCACACAGGGGCTGTTCGACGTCTGGCTCATGCCTGCTGCGCTGCTGACGCTCGCGCTCGGCATGATCGGCGTGCTGGGCGCGGCGCGGATCGACCGGCTGGTGGCGTTCTCGGTGATCGGCTCGATGGGCCTGCTGCTGGCCTCGGTTTCGCTTTTCACCCCCGAGGGCATCGCCGCGGCGCTCTACTACGCGATCCATTCGACCCTGGCGACGGCGGCCCTGTTCCTGCTGGTCGACCAGATCCGCGACGGGCGCGGCGCGGCCGGTCCGATGCTGGTGCATGGCCGACCGATCGCCGGTGGCGCGCTGATCGCGGGGATGTTCTTCGTCGCGGCCATCGCCATGACCGGCCTGCCGCCACTCTCGGGCTTTCTTGGCAAGCTGCTGATTCTCGATGCGGCGCTGTCCAGTCCGCTCGTGTGGTGGGTCTGGGCTGTGGTTCTCAGCGGGTCGCTGGTGGCCGTGGTCGGCTTCTCCCGGGCCGGATCGCTGATCTTCTGGAAGGCGCATCAGGAGGGGCCCGACATCGGCGAGGCCGATCCGCAGACCGAACCCGAGGTCGAGGACGAGACCGTCCAGCCCGACAGCACCAAGGGTCCGGTCGCGCCGCGCCCTGTGACGCCGATGGTCGCCATCGGCGGGCTGATCGCGCTGCTCGTCGCGCTCACGGTGCTGGCCGGACCGGTCAACCGCGCGCTGACGGCAACGGCGGCACAGCTCTTTGCGCCCGCGCCTTACATTGAGCTGGTGCTGACCACCCCCGGCAAGAAGATCAAGGACGACACGCATGGCGACGAGGCCTCGTCGCATGACACCGGGGCCGAGGTTGAGGCCGAGACCGGGGAGGACCACTGACATGGCGCTGCAGATGACGCGACGGCTGCTGCCGCACCCGCTCCTGACCACGCTCCTGATCGTGGTCTGGTGCCTCCTGATCAACGACATCACCCTCGGCACGATGGTGTTCGGGGCGATCCTCGGCCTGCTGATCCCGATGGCCACGCGGGCCTACTGGCCGGACCGGCCGCGGATCCGCAACCCGCTGCGGCTGGTCTCCTATCTCGGTCTGGTGATCTGGGACATCATCGTCGCCAACGTGCAGGTGGCGATGATCGTGCTGTTCAAGCGCAACGCCGACATGGCGCCGAACTGGGTGGTGATCCCGCTCGAACTGCGCACCCCCGAGGCGATCACCATGCTCGCGGGCACCATCACCCTCACCCCCGGCACGGTCAGCGCGGATCTCTCCGCCGATGGCCGCGCCCTGCTGGTCCACGCGCTCGACGCGCCCGATCCGGACGCCGTGCGCGACGACATCAAGTCTCGCTACGAGCGTCGGCTGAAGGAGATCTTCGAATGATCGACACCGCTCTCTACATCGCCACGGGCGCGGTCGGGCTGGCGCAGATCCTCGCCATGATCCGGCTGGTGATCGGCCCGCATACAGGCGACCGCATCCTCGCGCTCGACACCATGGTGATCAACGCCATCGGCCTGATCATCCTTCTGGGGTTGATCTGGGGCACCCAGATCTATTTCGAGAGCGCGCTGATCTTCGCCATGTTGGGCTTCGTCTCGACCGTGGCGCTGGCGCGCTTCGTGCTGCGCGGGGACATCATCGAATGACCGATATTCTGTTTCTTGCCGAGATCCTCGTCGCCGTGCTGCTCATCATCGGCGCCGCCTTCACGCTGATCGGCTCCTACGGGCTGCTCAAGCTCGATCAGCCGATGAAGCGGCTGCACGCCCCGACCAAGGCCTCGACTCTCGGGGTGGGCTCGCTCCTCCTAGCCGCGATGATCCACGCCTTCGCGACCGGCGACGGCTCGCTGCACGAGATGCTGGTGATGGCATTCCTCTTCGTGACCGCGCCGATCTCTGGAAATTTCATCGCCAAGGTGCATCTGCATCGTCAGCGCGGCGGTGCCGAGCTGCCCGCCCCGCCCGAGGAAGAAACCTGGGCGACCTACGCCGAGAAGTGAGCCGCCCGGCCTCCGGGCACGAGGAGGCCGACCCTTGACCGAACGTTCCGCATCCCGCCGCGCCGGCCCGATCCTGCACCTGCGCAGCCATGACGCGGCCGGGCTGCGCCTGGCCGCGATCGTCATAAGGCCCGAGGACGAGGCCTGCGGCCCGCTCAGGATCGACGGCAACGACCACCAGCCCCGCCGCATCGCCACGCTCGAAGGTCTCGCGATCTGGCGCTTCGACTTCCGGCTCGCTCCGGGGGCGCCGGGCTATGAGTTCGAGGGCGAAAGCTTCCCGGTCGAGACCGAGCTATCCGGCGATCTGCGCCTCGGCTTCCTGTCGTGCAACGGCGAAGAGATCGGCGACCTCGACCGCGACCCGGCCGAGCGGGACGCGATGTGGGAGCGTATGCGCGCCTTGCACGACGAGCGCCCCTTTGCGGTGCTGATCCAGGGCGGTGACCAGATCTATGCCGACGAGGTGACGCAGGGCCATCCGCTGAGCGATGGCTGGCCCGAGGATCTGCCCCGGCGCGCCCCGACCGAGGAGGATCTCGAGGATCTGGCCGCGCATCTGCGGGCCGGCTTCGTGCGGCGCTACATGCGGGGCCTGTCCTCGGCGGCGGTGGCGGCGCTGATGGGACGGGTGCCGACGCTGGCCGTCTGGGACGACCACGATATCTGCGACGGCTGGGGGTCGTTGCCGGAAAAGGCGACCGACAGCGCCGTCGGTCGGACCCTGTTCCGCGTGGCGCGCGAGATGTACCTGCTGTTCCAGCACGGCGCGGTCGAGACCGAGGTCGCCGAGATCTTCGTCGATCCCACGGGCGGCAATCTCGGCTGGGAGCGGACCCTGCCCGGCGTCACGCTGCGCGCGCCCGACCTGCGCTCGGAGCGGCGACGCAGGCAGGTCATGGGCGAGGCCGGCTGGAGCCTTCTGGAGCGGCCCGCACCCGAGCCGGAGAAGATGTTCCTCGTCTCGTCGGTGCCGCTCCTCGGCCCGCGCCTGTCGCTGGTCGAGGCGGTGATGTGGGTCTGGCCGGGAATGCAGAAATACGAGGACGACCTGCGCGACCAATGGCAAAGCCGGGCCCATCGGGAGGATTGGAAACGTGCGCTGCGTGCCGTGATCGGGCTGCGCGAGGCGGGGCCGGTGACGGCGCTTTCGGGCGAAATCCACCTCGCCACCCGGGCCGAGATGGCCGCCGCCCCCGGCCCGGTCCATCAGCTGGTCGCCTCCGGAATCGCGCACCGTGCCCCACCCAAGGGTTATGCGCGCGGTCTGGGCTGGCTCGGCAGCCTCGGAGAGGGGCCGCTTTCGGGCCATCCGATCCGGATCCTGCCGCTGCCCGGCATGCGGCGGCGCTATGTGGCCGAGCGTAATTTCCTGGTGCTGGAACGCACGGGCGGAGCCTGGTCGGCGGTATGGCAGCTTGAGGAGAGCGGCCCGACACCGCCGCTGGCGATCTAGGCCAGCGGCAGTTCGACCACGGCCCTGAGCCCGCCTTTAGGCCGGTTCGACAGCCGGATCTCGCCGCCATGGGCCCGGATGATGCCGCGCGCGATCGACAGGCCGAGCCCGGCACCGCCGGTGTCGAGGCTGCGGCTCTCCTCGCCCCGCACGAACGGCTCGAACATCTCGGACAGCCGGTCCTCGGGAATGCCGGGGCCGTCATCCTCGACGGTGATCCGCACCATGCCCTGCCCCCGCGCCAGCGTCACCCGCACCGTGTCGCCATAGCGCAGGGCGTTGTCGACGAGGTTGCCGATCGCGCGCGACAGCGCGACGCGCCGGCCGCGCACCTGCAGCGGGCCTTTCCCCTCGCACTGCGCGCCGCGTTCCGCGCAAAGATCGCGCAGCAGCTCGTTCAGGTCGATTTCGGTCGCGGCCTCGGAATCGTGGCCGGAGCGGGCGAAGCTCACCAGCCCCTCGGCCATCACCGCCATCTCGTCGAGGGTCCGGATCATCGGCGCTCCCTCCTCCTCGTCGAGCATCTCGGCGCGGATCCGCAGGCTGGTGATCGGCGTGCGCAGGTCGTGACCGACGGCGGCGAGGGTGCGGGTCCGCTCGGCGTCGAACCGCGCGATCCGGGCCTGCATGTCGTTGAAGGCCACGGCGGCGGCCCGCATCTCGCGCGCGCCGCGCTCGGGCACGCGGGCGCTGCGGTCGCCGCGACCGGCGGCGCGCGCGGCCTCCGCCAGCGCGCCGAGCGGCCGGGTGAGCTGACGTACGAACCACAGCCCCACCGCGAGCACCGCCAGCAGCGACAGGCCCAGCACCAGCAGAAGCACCTCTTCCTGAACCCCGTCGGGCGGGCGCATCGTGGCCGCTGTCACGTTGAGCCAGCCCCCGCCCTCCAGCGCGATCGAGACGGCGGTGACGCCACCCCGCGCCGGTCGCCAGTTCGGCACCGGCGAATGGGCGCCCCGGTCACGCAGGGCCACCCGGGTCTCGCGCCCGTCCAGGGCCTGCCCGAGCCGCGCCTGCAACGCCGCAGCCCGTCCCTCGCGGGCGGGCGTCTCCACCAATGGCTGCGGCGCAACCTCGATCCGGGCCAGCCGGGTCGAGGCCTTGCGCGCGAGTGCGGCGCGCGCCATCGACGGCAGCGCCTCCATCGCCGGGACCAGCGCCACGATCCGCTCGACCTCGCGCGCCGCACCCGCCTCGCGGTCAAGCCGGTTGCGCTCGAAGGAAAGCAGGCCCACCGCCACGAGATTGGCGGCGAGCAGTGCTCCGGCAAGCAGCAGGGCGAAGCGTGCGGCCAGACCTTTCGGCAGCCACCGGACCAATCTCATTCCAGCACCTCGACATCGGCCGCGAGGAGGTACCCGCCGCCCCATTCGGTGACGATCAGCCGCGGCTGCTTGGGGTCGTCCTCGATCTTGCGTCGCAGCCGGCTGACCTGGTTGTCGATGGCGCGGTCATAGGCCTTGGCCTCCCGCCCGGCCATCAGGTCCAGCAGGCGGACCCGGTCGAGCACAGTGCGGGGCGAGTCGAGCAGCAGGCCGAGAAGCTTGCTCTCGCCGGTGGTGAGATCGGCCATCCGTCCGTCCTCGTGGCTGAGCTTCCGGGTCGTGGGGTCGTGGGTCCAGCCGGCGAAACGGCGCCGCGTGGCGTCGAGCACGGGCGCGGCGGCCGGTGTGCGGCGCAGCACGGCGCGCACCCGTGCCAGCAATTCGCGCGGGTTGAACGGCTTGGTCACGTAGTCGTCCGCGCCGAGTTCCAGCCCGACGATGCGATCGGTCTCGTCGGCCATGGCGGTGAGCAGGATCACCGGCGGCCCGCCATGCGCCACCAGCCAGCGGCACAGGCTCAGCCCATCCTCGCCCGGCATCATCACGTCGAGCACCACGAGCGAGATCCGTGCCGTCTCGACGATGCCGCGCGCCTCGGCCGCCGAGGCAGCGAGCCGCACCCGGTAGCCCTGCTTCTTGAGGTACTGGCCCAGCGGCTCGCGGATATCACGCGCGTCATCGACGACGAGGATCTGCTCGGCGGTGTCGGTCATGGCGATCTCCTGCGGCTCGATCGCCCTTGTAGCGGCGGCTGTGGTCCGGTTTCCAGCCTCGGGGCGAGGAAGTTTTGTCGCCAGATGTATTCGGGCCGAGGCCGCTTGCCACGCCGCGCCGCTCTGGCTACACCGGCCGCGGGGCCGGCATAGCTCAGCTGGTAGAGCGTCTGATTTGTAATCAGGGGGTCGGGGGTTCGAGTCCCTCTGCCGGCACCACTAGATCCTCCAACGCATTGATGCGCCTCGGCTTTTGCTCGGATCAAGCCAAGGCGTAGTACATGCCGGAGTACAATTCTGCCCCTCACTGCTTCCTCAAGGATGGCATCTTCTACTTCCAGCGTCGGGTGCCGACGGAACTGAGGCGCCACTACACGTCATCGAAGATCTCGTATTCGCTTCGAACGAGGTCAGCACGAGTGGCGGCTGCACGGGCCGTACGAGCAGCGAGCCAACTCGATGAATATTGGTACCACTTGCGCAGCCAGGATGCGGACCTTCCGGGGAAGCACATGCTGCGTCTGGGTGTGGCTGGTCCTGCGCGGCGGGCTTTCGAAGGTGGCAGTGTCAACATCGACTGTATGAGCCTCTCTGAGGCTCTGGTGACATACCTGCGTCTCAAGGGCTGCGAAAAGGGGATCACCTTCCACCGGGCAGCTGAACGGGCCTGTGGCTATGTCATCGACACCTGCGGGGACAAGCCGCTCACTAGCTATACGAAGGCGGACGCCAACTCCTTCCGTGATGCGTTGATCGCTCGTGGGATGGCCGGGAGCAGCATCACCCGAGTCTTCGGCTCGGTGCGGTCGATCATCAATTTCGCCGCCAACGAAGAAGGGATCGAACTCACGAACCCCTTCGGCAAGGTTTACTATGACCGATCTGCAGGCGTGTCGGATCGCCAGCCTATTCCGGTCGAAGCCGTCCGAACCGTGCAAGCCGAGTGCTATCGGCTGGACGACGAGATGCGCTGGCTCGTGGCCTTGGTCGCGGATACGGGGATGCGGCTAGCAGAGGCGGCTGGGCTGCTCTGCGAGGACATCGTGCATGACGATGAGGGCAACTACACAGCACAGATCACTCCGCAACCTTGGCGTAGGCTCAAGACGGCTGGCAGCACGAGAGAGGTCCCTCTCGTTGGCTCTGCTCGGTGGGCTGCTGAACGACTACGGACCGCGCATGGAGGCTCGGGCTTCGCATTCCCGCGCTACAACAAGACCGATACGACGAACGCTAACGCTGCCAGCGCGGGCCTCAACAAGTGGCTTAAGGCCTACGTGCCGGAAGGGGCAACCATGCATAGCTTCAGGCACTCGATGCGTGACCGCCTTCGTGCCGTGGAATGCCCGTCAGATATCGTAGACCAAATCGGCGGCTGGCAGACCGAGGGCGTGGGTCACGGCTATGGTCATGGCTACCCTCTAGCCGTCCTGCGGAAATGGCTTCAGCTTGCAACTGCCGATGAGTCGTGCAGCCTCACCCTTGTTCAATGATCGAGCTTGCCCGGCCACTGGATTGGTGTCCCACGGTATGCAGTTCGTCCAGTTCCATGGCACTGTTTTCCTGCGATGAACGCAGGCTCGAAAAAGCCTCACCCCACCGCGACTTCTGCCCTGATCGACTAGCAGTGCTTGTGGGCATGTCACGAGGGAGGACTTCTGAATGACAATCTCCACTATCAGCCAGCCGCTCGATCCGCTCTGGCAAGCCGCGCAGAATGCCGCATCGACCACCACGACCACGACCACGACCACGACCACGACCACTACTAATGAACCGACGACATCCAGTGGGACGCAAACCTCCCCGGCGATCATCGTGGACATTTCTGGTGACACGAGCAGCAGCTCCACCAACACGACAACGATGACGAAAGCCGAGCAGGACGCGGCAAAGGCGGCATTGCAGGCTCAGGAGGACGCCGCTGAGGCGCAGGCCAAGGCTGAGCAGGAGGCCCTCGAAGCCGCCGAGAAAGCCGCCAAGGAGGCTGCCGAGGCGGCTGAGGATGCCGCCAGGGCAGAGGCCAAGGCAGCAGAGGAAGAAGCCGAAGCGCAAGCCAAGGCCGAGCAAGAGGCACTCGAAGCCGCTGAGAAGGCCGCGAAGGAAGCCGCCGAGGCTGCTGAGGATGCTGCGAAGGCTCAGGCCAAGGCCGAGGAGGAGGCCCTCGAAGCTGCCGAGAAGGCCGCCAAGGAGGCCGCTGAGGAAGCCGAGGATCTCGCGAAGGCTCAGGCCAAGGCCGAGGAAGAAGCCCTTGAGGCTGCAGAGAAGGCAGCTCAAGACAATCCCGAGAGCCAAGACAATGCCGTTGCCGGAGCCACTGGGGCGGCCACCGCGCAGGGGGCGAATGGAAGCGACGCCAACGACGACACCGTCGCAGCTTTCGGCAGAGCCTCTGAGAATTCGATGGCCTCGGAGCGTGCTGGGAAAAAGGACGTGAAAGAGGCTGGCCTGACCGCGTCCATACTGCCTGAGGAAGCCGAAGAGGTTTCCGATATCGCCGCTTCGCGTGTAGCCGCCGAACGGGTTCAGGCCAAGATGATGCAGGAGTCGCTCATCTCCTTGATTGGCAGCACCGACAAGGTTGGCATCACGCTCAAGCCTATCGAGAACGCCTCGACGGAACGTGCTAGTGGCTCCTACGCTGCCGCCGCGCCTGAGCAAGATGCAGCAGAGGCCAAGCAGCGGGTTTCGGTAGCTGCTTGATAACATGAGGGCCGGAATGCCAGCGTTTCGGCCCGGCTCCCCCTGTCCAGTCTCCAAGCCAAGAGTGAGCAACGGCTAGTCATTTGCCATGTGGAAGGCCATCGCTGTGAGCTGCCTTGCAACAATACTTGGCCACATACCCGTACTAAACCTGCCAAAATCGGCCGCTACCCTAGGGTCATATCTGGTAGTGAGTATTTCAGTCATGATGGATGATGACTTCCGCCCTCGCCGGTCGGTAGAGAACGGCTCTTGGCTCCCATTTCTAGGAACGATGGGAGGCGTCCTCCTCGCATTTCCCGCCGCTCAGCGCCTCCACGCGGGAAGCTGGGATGTCATACCAGTTCAGTTCTACGTACTGCACATTGCCGGCGATTTCCGCGAGTTCGCGCTTTCAGGCGCAGGGGTGACCCTTCTTGGCGCCATTTTCACCTTTGGCGCTGCGGGCTGGCTAATGGGCCAACGTCTCGCCGGAGGATAGCTTCGCGGCCAGCGAACTGCCGAGCCACGTCGCTCAGCTTGTTTACTCGCTTTGCGAAGAGATCGGAGCGGCCAAGTCTTGCCTACGTCGTACTGGATGTTTCGCAGTTCAAAGTTGCTGCGCATGCATCCCAAGCATTTGTTCAGGGTGCAGCTGTGCGGAAGATCCCGGCGGGACGTCGCCACGGCTCGCTGGGGTGATGCTCCGCCACCTCTGTGCGGGTGGACGCTGCGCCAAAGCGGGGGACCATGGAGTCTCCGCAGGCTACCAGCGACGTCAGGAGAAAAAGGGCGAGTAATGTTCGAAGTAGCGACATCGGAAACCTCGTATCCATTGACTACTCCGATGAGCATGCCGAGGCTAACGGCAGGCGTCCTTGACGCACATCAAGACAAAGTTCCTGGAGGGGATGGGTCACGGCGTCGAACGGGGCTGTCGTTCGCCTGCGCTGCCCAAGCGACTACAGCCATAGCGGATCCGCGCCGCGACCCCCCGCTTAACAAGGCGAAACTCGTTAAATCACCACTCCAAATTACCAGAGACTGCCGCGTTCCGCAGGGTAAAGTCTGTAATGCAGGGGATCTGTACGGAATCTGACGTTTGGCGTTGTCGCAGCGGTTTCCCGGCATGTACTACGCCTTGGCTTGATCCGAGCAAAAGCCGAGGCGCATCAATGCGTTGGAGGATCTAGTGGTGCCGGCAGAGGGAGTTTTGTTCCCGTTGCAGGCACTTCCATCGCTGTACGCCTCAGCAAAACAAGGGGTATCCGTACTCGCGCTGGGCGGTCAACAGGCACGGTCTGTACTACGGTTTGTACTACGGCTGGCCGGTGGCCGGGCTACGGCTGACGGTGGCTCGGGGATGGTCTGCTAGTGCCGGGGGCGGGAATGATCGCCAGACCTCGTCAGGAGTCCTGAGAGGGCCGTGGAGAGTCATCTCGTGGTTCGGCATCCCTACCTGCTGCAAGAGCCAAGGCGGCGCTGTACGAGTCGCTGAGAGGCTCTCCGCGGCTGCGCTGGACGGGAGGGGGCGAGTACCACCCCGGGGGGTATGGGATGTCGTATACAGCTCCGACCGGCGAAGAAGGCTGGAGGTCGTCAACCTGCTTAACCGTGGCTCGCCTTCGTTCGA
>NZ_JACIBX010000002.1 GCF_014195545.1 Limimaricola variabilis
CCAAACAACTGCGCCCTATCGTCCGGCGCGCCGCCTCGTCCCCTTCGGAATTTCGTCACCAGCACTGCATCTCTGCGCCGCCGGTGAGGGGCTATTTATGCCCCGGTTCGGTGAGTCGCAACAGGAAAAACGTCACCGCGGCCAAAAAACTTCTCGCGCCGCCAATCCGGGCGATGCGCGGCAGTCCGTGCCTGGACTAGAGGCTGTCGCGCAGAATCGCCTCAAGTTGGGGCTGCGACAGCGCGACCGGGTTGCCCCGCATGGAGGAGGTTGCCTGGGACTCCCGGGCGAGGTCCGGGATGTCGGCTTCCCCTACCCCCAAGGTGGCGAGGCCTGGCAGGCCCCACGCAGTGATGCTGCGCTCCAGCACCCCAATCGGGTCGGCATCATCGCCCAGCGCCGCGCCGATCCAGCCCGCCACCTCGTCATGCCGGGACAGGTCGCCCCCCTCTTCCGCGACGGCGCGCACATTGGCGCGCAGCACCCCCGGCAGCAGTCGGCCGCAAAGCGCGCCATGGGCCGCCCCGGTGCGGCCGCCGAGCACCCCGGCGAAGCCATGCACCGCGCCGAGCCCCGCATTGGCGAGCGCCAGCCCGCCGAACAGGCTGGTCAGCGCGAGATCATCGCGGGCAGCGGCGTCCTCTCCCTGCATCAATCGAGCCAGCGCCGTGAGCCCGCGCGGGATCGCGTCGCGGCACAGCGCATCGGTGAAGGGCGTGGCGCGGCAGGAGAGATAGGGCTCGATCACCTGCGTCACCGCGTCGAGCCCCGAGGCCAGTGTCACGTCGCGCGGTGCGCCGTCGGTCAGCGCGGGATCGATGATGGCGAGGTTGGCCAGCATGCGGGCGTCGCGCAAGGATACCTTGCGGCCATGTTCGGGCACGCCGATCACCGCGTTCTTGGTCACCTCGGCGCCGGTGCCGGCGGTGGTGGGCAGCGCGACGAAGGGCAATGGCGCCGCCTCGAGGGTTCGTCCCTCCCCTACCACTTCCAGGTAACGCATTGCCGGGCCCAGTGCCGGGATCAGCGCGGCGGCCGCCTTGGCCATGTCGACCGCCGAGCCGCCGCCCAGCGCTGCGACCACGTCGATCCGCATCTCGCGACTGCGCGCCACGATCGCTTCCAGGTCATCGAGCAGCGGCTCGCCCTTCTGGCGGATCTCCTCGACCGCGCAGCCTTGCGCGCGCAGATCGGCGGCGAGCCGGTCCGCGGCGGCGTGCGAACCGCGCAGCAGCAGCACCCGCGTGCCATGGGCCCGGATCGCATCGACGGCATCGGCGGCCCGGCCGCGGCCGAACACGACGCGTCCCGCGGTCAGGATCTCGAAGCCGCTCATGCCGACCGGGTCGCCGCCACGGCGCGGCCCCAGGCCGCGTAGCCCTCCTCGCGGGTCGCATCATCCATCGCAGGGGCGAAGCTGCGATCAAGCTTCCAGTTCGCGGCGAAGTCCTGTTGGTCCGGGTAGATCCCGGCCCGCATCCCCGCGAGCCAGGCCACGCCCAGCGCCGTGGTCTCGGTGATCTCCGGGCGGTCCACCGGCGCGCCGGTGATGTCGGCGAGGAACTGCATGGTCCAGTCGCTGGCGCTCATGCCGCCATCCACGCGCAGCGTTGCGCGCTCGGAGGCGTCCTGCCAGTCGGCGCGCATCGCCTCGAGCAAGTCGCGTGTCTGGTAGCCGACGCTCTCCAGCGCCGCCCGCGCCATCTCGCGCGGACCGGTGTTGCGGGTGAGCCCGAACACCGCGCCACGGCAGTCGGGGTCCCAATAGGGCGCGCCGAGGCCGGTGAAGGCAGGGACCATGATCACCCGCTGCTGCGGATCGGCCGCCTCGGCCATGGGCTGCGTCTCGGAGGCCTTCTCGATCAGGCCGAGCCCGTCGCGCAGCCATTGCACCACGGCCCCCGCAATGAAGATCGAGCCTTCGAGCGCATAGGTCGGCTTGCCGTCGAGCTGGTAGGCCACGGTGGTCAGCAACCGATGGGTCGACCGCACCGGCGTCTCCCCGGTGTTCAGGAGCGCGAAGCAGCCGGTGCCATAGGTGGATTTCAGCATGCCGGGGGCGAAGCAGGCCTGGCCCAGCGTCGCCGCCTGCTGGTCACCCGCCACGCCGAGGATCGGGATGGCGGCACCGAGCAGTTCGGTGGTGCCGAAATCGGCGGCGCAGTCGCGCACCTCGGGCAGCATCTCCATCGGAATGTCGAGCATGCCGCAGATGGTGCTGCTCCAGCATCCCTTGTGGATGTCGTAGAGCATGGTGCGGCAGGCATTGGTGGCGTCGGTGGCGTGCACGGCGCCGCCGGTGAGGTTCCAGATCAGCCAGCTGTCGACCGTGCCGAACAGCAGCTCGCCCGCCCGCGCCCCGTCGCGGGCGCCGTCGGCGTGGTCGAGGATCCATTTCAGCTTGGTGCCAGAGAAATAGGGGTCGATGATCAGGCCGGTCTTGGCGGTGACTGTCTCCTCGTCGCCGCGCTCGCGCCAGTCGCGACAGAAGGCGGCGGTGCGGCGGTCCTGCCAGACGATGGCGTTGTGGATGGGACGGCCGGTCTCGCGTTCCCAGACCAGCGTGGTCTCGCGCTGGTTGGTGATGCCGATGCCGGCGATGTCGGTGGCGGCCACGCCGGCCTTGTCCAGCACGGCGCGGCAGACGCGCAGCGTGCTCTGCCACAGATCGTCGGGGGCGTGCTCGACCCAGCCGCTGTCGGGGTAGTGCTGCGGGAACTCCTCCTGCGCCATGTCCACGATCTTCATCTGCCCGTCGAAGAGGATGGCGCGGCTCGAGGTGGTGCCCTGATCGATGGCGAGGATGTGGGTCATCGGAAGCTCTTGTCTTGAGTGGACGCGCCGCGGAGGGGAGGCTCCGCGGCGCGGGAGGCCGGGGCCCGCGGGCCCCGGTCGTTCACGGGCTTACTGCCAGGACTTGATCAGCTCTTCGTAGCTGATGGTCTCGGGCTCCTCGTCCTCGTTCTCCAGCTTGGGCTTGGGCGCGCCGGGCTGGTCGAGCCAGTACTGCGGATCCCGCTCCTCGTTCATGACCGGACCCAGATCGCCTTGGATGCCGGCCCGCTCGAGCCGCTCGAGCACCTGCTCCTGCTGCTCGCAGAGGCTGTCGAGGGCCTCCTGCGCGGTCTTGGCGCCCGAGGAGGCGTCACCGATGTTCTGCCACCAGAGCTGCGCCAGCTTGGGGTAGTCGGGGATGTTGGTGCCGGTCGGCGACCAACGCACCCGGTCGGGCGAGCGGTAGAACTCCACGAGACCACCCAAGGCAGAAGCACGCTCGGAGAAGCTTTCGTGCTGGATCGTCGACTCGCGGATGAAGGTCAGGCCCGCATGGGACTTCTCCACGTCCACGGTCTGCGAGGTGACGAACTGGGCATAGAGCCACGCCGCCTTGGCTTCGTCGACAGGGGTGCTGTCGAGCAGGGTCCAGGACCCCACGTCCTGATAGCCGACCTTCATGCCCTCTTCCCAGTAAACCCCGTGCGGGCTGGGCGCGAGGCGCCACTTGGGCGATCCGTCTTCGTTCACGACCGGAATACCCTCTTCGACCAGCGAGGGCACAAAGGTGGTGTACATGAACATCTGCTGGGCGATCTGGCCCTGCGCCGGCACCGGGCCGGACTCGGAGAAGGTCATGCCAGCGGCGGCGGGCGGCGCATAGGCCTTGAGCCAGTCGACATACTTCTCGATCGCGTAGACGGCCGCGGGCGAGTTGGTCGCACCGCCGCGGGCCACGCAGGAGCCCACGGGCTGGCTGTTCTCGTTGACGCGCACGCCCCATTCGTCGACCGGCAGGCCGTTGGGCTCGCCCTTATCGCCCATGCCGGCCATCGACATCCACGCATCGGTGAAACGCCAGCCGAGGCTCGGGTCCTTCTTGCCGTAATCCATGTGGCCGAAGACCTCGCCCTCGACGCCCATGTGGCTCAGGTCGCGCCCGGTGAAGAAGGCGGCGATGTCCTCATAGGCCGACCAGTTGACCGGGACGCCGAGCGGATAGCCGTATTCGGCCTCGAAATCCGCCATGTTCTTTTCGTCGGTGAACCAGTCGTGGCGGAACCAGTAGAGGTTCGCGAACTGCTGGTCGGGCAACTGGTAGAGTTCACCATCCGGACCGGTGGTGAACTGCAGCCCGATGAAGTCGTCGAGATTCAGGGTCGGGCTGGTGACATCGGCGCCTTCGTTCGCCATCCAGTCGGTCAGGCTGCGCGCCTGCTGATAGCGCCAATGGGTGCCGATCAGGTCGGAGTCGTTGACATAGGCGTCGTAGATGTTCTCGCCCGACTGCATCTGCGTCTGCAGCTTCTCGACCACGTCGCCTTCGCCGATCAGGTCGTGGGTGACGTTGATGCCGGTGATCGCGGTGAAGGCCGGGGCCAGCACGGTGGCTTCGTATTCATGCGTGGGGATGGTTTCGGAGACCACGTTGATCGACATGCCCGAGAACGGCTCGGCGGCGTCGATGAACCACTGCATCTCGGCTTCCTGCTCCTCGCGGGTGAGGGTGGAGCGCTCGATTTCCTCGTCGAGGAACTTGGTGGCCGCGGCCATGTCGGCCATGGCCGGCCCGGCCAAGAGGCCGAGCGCGAGGCCCAGCGCGGTGGTGGACTTCAGAAGCGGGTTCATATGGTTTCCTCCCATTTGTCGAACCGAGCAAAGACGCCGCCCTCCCTGAACGGCGCCGAACGAACCTGTCAGACCCAGCGGAACACCGCTGCGGCGTAGACGAGGCAGACCAGCATCGCCCAGGGCTGGGCCGCATCGACGAGGCCTAGCCAGGCGAGATTGATGAACGCGGAGCCCAGGAGCGTGATGAAGAGCCGGTCGCCGCGCGTCGTCTCGATCCCCAGCACGCCGGTGCGCGGCGTCTCGGGAAAGCGGATCGCCAGCACCGTGAAGATCACCAGCAACGCCGCGATCGAGCCGAAGAAGATCGCCGTGGGGATCGTCCATGCCATCCATGCCATGTCGTCTCTCCTCTCTCAGACGCGGCCGAGGGCAAAGCCCTTGGCGATGTAATTGCGCACGAACCAGATCACGAGCGCGCCGGGCAGGATCGTCAGGACCCCCGCCGCCGCCAGCACGCCCCAGTCGAGGCCCGAAGCCGAGACCGTCCGCGTCATCGTCGCCGCAATCGGCTTGGCGTCCACGGAGGTGAGCGTGCGCGACAGCAGCAGCTCCACCCAGCTGAACATGAAGCAGAAGAAGGCGGCAACACCGATGCCGCTCGCGATCAGCGGCATGAAGATCTTCACGAAGAACTTCGGAAAGGAATAGCCGTCAATATAGGCGGTCTCGTCGATCTCGCGCGGCACGCCGCGCATGAAACCCTCGAGAATCCAGACCGCCAGCGGCACGTTGAACAGGGTATGCGCCAGCGCCACCGCGATATGGGTGTCGAACAGCCCGACCGAGGAGTAGAGCTGGAAGAAGGGCAGCGCGAAGACCGCGGGCGGCGCCATGCGGTTGGTCAGCAGCCAGAAGAACAGGTGCTTGTCACCCATGAAGCGGTAGCGCGAGAAGGCATAGGCCGCGGGCAGCGCCACCACGATCGACAGGACGGTGTTCATCGTCACGTAGATGATCGAGTTGACGTAGCCCATGTACCAGGACGGGTCGGACAGGATCTTCTCGTAATTGGCCAGCGTCAGGTTACGCGGCCAGAGCGAGAAGCCCGACAGGATCTCCGCATTGGTCTTCAGGCTCATGTTCAGCAGCCAGTAGATCGGCAGCATCAGGAACAGCAGGTAGAGCACCATCACGATCATCGAGCCGTTCGGCCGGAACCGGCGACGGGTGCGGGCCTGCGGTTCGGCGGCGCTGACGTCGCCGGGGATCGAGGCCGCGCCGGGGGCGGAGGTCACATCGCTCATCAGACACCATCCCTTTTGTCGAGGTTGGTCATGACGGTGTAGAACACCCAGGAGATCAGCAGGATGACGAGGAAGTACATCAGGCTGAAGGCCGCCGCCGGGCCGAGGTCGAACTGCCCCAGCGCCATCTTCACGAGGTCGATCGACAGGAAGGTGGTGGCGTTGCCCGGACCGCCGCCGGTGACGACGAAGGGCTCGGTATAGATCATGAAACTGTCCATGAACCGCAGCAGGATCGCGATCATCAACACGCCGGCCATCTTCGGCAGCTCGATGAAGCGGAACACCTTCCAACGCGAGGCCTGGTCGATCTTGGCGGCTTGGTAATAGGCGTCGGGGATCGATTGCAGACCCGCATAGGCCAGCAGCGCCACCAGCGAGGTCCAGTGCCAGACATCCATGACGATGACCGTGGCCCAGGCGTCGATCACGTTCTGGGTGTAGTTGTAGTTCACGCCCAGCTTGGCGAGCACGTAGCCCAGCAGACCGATGTCGACCCGGCCGAAGATCTGCCAGATCGTGCCGACCACGTTCCACGGGATCAGCAGCGGCAGCGACATCAGCACGAGGCAGAACGAGGCCCAGAACCCCTTCTTCGGCATGTTGAGGGCGACGAAGATGCCCAGCGGCACCTCGATCGCGAGGATGATACCGGAGAAGACCAGCTGGCGGCCCAGCGCGTTCCACATCCGCTCGCTCTCGAGCATGTCGCGGAACCAGTCGAGCCCGGCCCAGAAGAAGACGTTGTTGCCGAAGGTGTCCTGCACGGAATAGTTCACCACGGTCATCAGCGGGATCACCGCCGAGAAGCCGACGAGGATCAGCACCGGCAGGACGAGGAACCAGGCCTTCTGGTTGACGGTCTTGTTCATCACGCGGCCCTCCCCTGCAGGTTCTGCGGCGCGACGCGCCAGTCGTCGGCATAGACGTTGATGGCGTCCGCATCGAAGCTCACCCGGTCGGCGCCCGCCGGCACCGGCGTGCCCTCGTCGAGGATCGCGTTGGCGGCCGTGCCGCCGACATCGAGCCGGACGATCTTGTGGCGGCCGACATCCTCGACCCGGGTGATGCGCGCGGGCAGCCCCTCGCCGCCCGCATGCAGCCGGACGAATTCAGGGCGCACGCCGATCTGCACCTGCCCCGCCACCGGGGCGTAGCTGTCGCCCAGCGGCACCGACACGCCCTGTACGGTGGCGGTCGTGCCCGAGACCTGGGCGTCGAACAGGTTCATGCCGGGCGAGCCGATGAAGAAGCCGACGAAGGTATGCGCCGGCCGCTCGAACAGCTCCTGCGGCGTGCCGATCTGCACCACGCGACCGTCATACATCACCACCACCTTGTCGGCGAAGGTCAGCGCCTCGGTCTGGTCATGGGTGACGTAGATCATCGTGTGGCCGAAATCGTGGTGCAGCTGCTTGAGCTGGGTCCGAAGCTCCCACTTCATATGCGGGTCGATCACGGTCAGCGGCTCGTCGAAGAGAAGCGCGTTCACGTCCTCGCGCACCATGCCGCGACCGAGCGAGATCTTCTGCTTGGCGTCGGCTGTGAGCCCGCGCGCCTTGCGCTTGAGCTGTTCCTCCATGCCGATCATCGCAGCGATCGCGTTGACCCGCTCGGCGATGTATTTCGGATCGGCACCGCGGTTCTTGAGCGGAAAGGCGAGGTTCTCGCCCACGCTCATCGTGTCGTAGACCACCGGAAACTGGAACACCTGCGCGATGTTGCGCTCGGCCGTCGGCGCGTCGGTCACGTCGCGCCCGTCGAACAGGATGCGACCCCGGCTCGGCCGCAGCAGCCCCGATATGATGTTCAACAGCGTGGACTTGCCGCAGCCCGAGGAGCCCAGCAGCGCGTAGGCCTCGCCGTCGACCCAGTCGTGATTGAGCTCCTTGAGCGCCCAGTCATCGTCGGATTGCGGGTGCTTCAGATAGGAATGCGCGAGGTTGTCGAGCGTGATCTTGGCCATGTCAGGCGGCCTCCACGTAAGCGGCAGGGGCGACGAGCGGGCCGTCCTCGGCGAAGACATAGACATGCGCCGGGTCGAGATAGGCGGTCAGTGCCTGTCCGGGACGGAGGTTGCGCACGCCATGGATCAGCCCGACCCAGCGGGTGCCGTGATGATCGAGATGCACGAAGGTCTCGGAGCCGGTGATCTCGGTCACCGCGAGCCGGGTCTCGAAGGCGATGTCGCCCGCGCCGCTGCGCTCAAGCTCCATGTGGTTGGGCCGGAAGCCGCCCATGTAGCGCCCGTCGCGCAGTGCGCCCAGCGCGCCCGCGGCCGGCACCTCGCGCCCGCCGTCGAGATGCAGGCTGCCGCCGCGCTTCTCGAAGGGCAGGAAGTTCATCGGCGGATCGGAGAAGACCCGCGCCGTGGTCGCGTCCACCGGGTGGCGATAGACCTGCGGCGTCTCGCCGAACTGGGTCACCCGCCCCTCCCAGAGCGTCGCGACATGGCCGCCCAGCAGCAGCGCCTCCTCCGGCTCGGTGGTGGCGTAGACGAAGATCGAGCCAGCCTCTTCGAAGATCTTGGGGATTTCGGCGCGCAGCTCCTCGCGCAGCTTGTAGTCGAGATTGGCCAGCGGCTCGTCGAGCAGCACCAGACCCGCATCCTTCACCAGCGCGCGGGCCAGCGCGCAGCGCTGCTGCTGGCCGCCCGACAGCTCGAGCGGCTTGCGGTCGAGAAAGGGCGTGAGCTTCATCATCTCGGCCGATTTGCGCACCGCGGCGTCGATCTCGCTCTTGGACTTGCCCGAGATCCGCATCGGCGAGGCGATGTTGTCGTAGACCGTCATGGACGGGTAGTTGATGAACTGCTGGTAGACCATCGCCACCTTGCGGTCCTGCACCCGCACTCCGGTCACGTCCTCGCCGTTCCACAGGATGCGGCCCGTCGTGGGCGCGTCGAGCCCCGCCATCAGTCGCATCAACGACGTCTTGCCCGACAAGGTCGGGCCCAGGAGCACGTTCATCGTGCCGTTTTGCAACGTGAGATCGGTGCGGTGGATATGGGTCTGACCCTCCACCCGCTTCGACACGCCCTCCAGCGTCAGCGTCATTGTCGTCCTCCCTGCCGAGCGGCGGCCTCAGCCGTGCCGCGCGACCCTCTCTCCTTGCATCCAGTCCTCCAGCGCCGCGACCTGGTCTCCCGACAGGCGCAGCCCCAGCTTCGATCGCCGCCACAGCACGTCATCCGCGCTGCGAGCGTATTCCTTTTCCATCAGCCACGCGACCTCGGCCTCGCTGAGCGTCGCGCCGAAATCTCGACCCAGATCCTCGGCACGCCGCGCCGCGCCGAGAATGACGCGCGCCTCGGTGCCGTAGGCGCGCACCAGCCGCCGCGCCCAGACGTGGTCGAGGAACGGGTAATCCGCCTCGAGCCCAGCGATCAGCGCCTCGACCCCGTCGACCGGGAAATCGCCCCCCGGAAGCGGCGCCCCTGCGGTCCAGGGCCCCTTCACGCCGTCGAAGAACGGCGCGATCTTTTCCAGCGCACTCTCGGCAAGCCGGCGATAGGTGGTGATCTTGCCGCCGAAGACGTTGAGCACCGGCGCGCCGCCCTCGGCCTCGACCTTGAGCGTGTAGTCGCGCGTCGCCGCCGTCGCGCTCGAGGCGCCGTCATCATAGAGCGGGCGGACACCGGAATAGGTCCAGACGATGTCGTCGCGCGTCACCGGCCGGGCGAAGTAGCGGCTGGCGAAGCGGCACAGATACTCCTGCTCCTCGGGGGTGCAGACTGCGGGCTGCGACGGATCGGGGTGGTCCGCATCGGTGGTGCCGATCAGCGTGAAATCGGTCTCGTAGGGGATCGCGAAGATGATCCGCCCATCCGTGCCCTGGAAGAAATAGCACTTGTCGTGATCGTAGAGCCGCTTGGTCACGATATGGCTGCCGCGCACCAGCCGCACGCCGTCGCGGGTCTCGACGTCGATCGCGCCTTCGAGCAGCCGGCCCACCCAAGGTCCGCCGGCATTGACCAGCATCCGCGCGCGATGGGTGCGGCGGGCGCCGCCGGGCTGGTCTTCGGTCTCGACCACCCAGATTCCGTCTTCGCGCGCAGCGCTCAGCACCTTGGTCCGGGTCATGATCGTCGCGCCGCGCGACTCGGCGTCGCGGGCATTGAGCGCGACCAGCCGCGAATCCTCGACCCAGCAGTCGGAATACTCGTAGGCGGTCTCGAACTTAGGATCGAGCGGGCCGCCCGCCGGGTCGTTCTTCAGGTCGACGGTGCGGGTGCCGGGCAAGATCTTCCGCCCGCCCAGATGGTCGTACATGAAGAGGCCGAGCCGGATCAGCCAGGCCGGGCGACGCCCGCGCATCCACGGCATCACCGTGCCCAGAAGCTTGGAAGTCGGCGTATCGCTCTCGAAGCGCATCGAGGGGTGATAGGGCAGCACGAAGCGCATCGGCCAGGAGATGTGCGGCATGGCCCTGAGCAAGGTCTCGCGCTCGATCAGCGCCTCGCGCACCAGCCGGAACTCGAAATATTCGAGGTAGCGCAGCCCGCCATGGAACAGCTTGGTCGAGGCGGAGGAGGTTGCCTGAGCAAGATCGCCCATCTCGGCCAGCACCACCGAGAGGCCGCGCCCGGCAGCGTCACGGGCGATGCCGCAGCCATTGATGCCACCGCCGATCACGAAGAGATCGGAGACCGGCTCGGATGTCGGGCTTTGCGACACGTGGACCCTCCCGTCCGGTGTTCGATTGCCCGTGACACTGCCCCCGGCGCGCGCGTCTGGCAAGAACAATTTTTCGTTTCGGTTCGCTTTTTTCGCATTGCGAACCACTGCAAACCCCCGCGATTGCACGCGAAAGGCGAGGGCCTGGGGCGGTGCGGGCAACGCAATGCCGCGTTCTGTTGCGTTTCGAGCGAAACCGCGCATGATGGAACATCGCCGCAGGAGCCCACCCATGTCCCAGAGCTTTCGCCAGCCCGAGATCCTCGAGATTGCCCGCCGCGACGGGCGGGTGACTGTGGAAGGGCTGGCCGAGCATTTCAACGTGACGCTGCAGACGATCCGCCGCGATCTCACCGAGCTGGCCGAGGCCGGGCGGCTCGACCGGGTGCATGGCGGCGCGGTGCTGCCCTCCGGCACGGTCAATATCGGCTACGAGCATCGCCGCACGCTCAACCCCGGGCCCAAGGCCGCCATCGCCGCGGCCTGCGCCGCCGAGATCCCCGACGATGCCTCGATCTTCCTCAACATCGGCACCTCGACCGAGGCGGTGGCGCGGGCGCTGCTGCGGCATCGCGGCCTGATGGTGGTGACCAACAACATCAACGTCGCCCATATCCTCGCCGAGAATGCCGAGGCGCAGGTGATCGTCGCCGGCGGCACGCTGCGGCGGGCCGATGGCGGGCTGGTCGGGTCGCTGACCACCCAGACCGTGCAGCAGTTCAAGTTCGACCTCGCCGTGATCGGCTGCTCGGCGCTCGACGAGGAGGGCGACCTTCTTGATTTCGACATCGAGGAGGTCGGCGTGAACCACGAGCTGATCCGCCGCTCGCGCCGCACCGTTCTGGTGGCCGACCGTTCCAAGTTCTCGCGCTCCGCCCCGGCTCGGATCGCCTCGCTGCGCGAGCTCGACGTGTTCTACACCGATGCACCGCTGCCTGAACCGTTGGCGCGGCGCTGCGTTGAATGGAACACGCGGGTCGTGGTGGCTCGGCCCGGTTAGGTCCGGCCGGGCGTGCACTGGCTCTTCACCCTTGCCCGCCATAAACAGGCCGGGTTGCCCCCTCCCCGGAGATCCGATGCCCGTTCCCCTGCCCAGACTGATCCTGCGCCTCGCGCTCGTCGCGGTGCTGGTCGCGGCTGCGCTGTGGTTCGGCGTCTGGCTGCGCGGCTTCGTGGCCGAAATGGCGGCCCAGGGCCGGATCGAACTTCTGGGGCTGACGCTGCTCGGGTTGCTGCTGCTCTATGCCCTGCTGTTGGCAATCCCCTTCGTGCCCGGGGCCGAGATCGGGCTGGCGCTGCTGATGACCCATGGCGCGGCGGCAGCACCGGTGGTTTGGGCCGCCACCGCCGTCGGGCTGATGCTGGCCTTTCTCGTCGGCCGCGGGCTTTCGGCGCCGCGGGCCTGCGCGATGCTCCAGCGTCTCGGTATGGAGCGGGCGGCCGCGGCGCTTGAACGCCAGCGCAAGACGGATCCCGATACCCGGCTGCGCCGGCTGGAAGCGGCGGTGCCGCGCTGGGCCCGTGGCTGGGCGCTGCGCCGGCGCCACCTTCTGCTGGCGCTGCTGATCAACCTGCCGGGCAACACGATCCTCGGCGGCGGTGGCGGCATCCTCATGGCCGCCGGCGCCAGCCGCTTGTTCCGCCCCCTGCCGGTGGCACTGATGCTGGTGCTGGCCACCGCGCCGCTTCCGCTTCTGGTACTGATGACCGGGCCCGACTTCCTCGGCTGAGCGGTCTGGCCCCGCACCGCGCGGCGGCGTAACGATGGGCCGGCAGCCACGGAGACGCGACTTGGCCTATCTCGACAACATCCGCACCTTCGTCAGGGTCTACGAGCTGGGATCGATGTCGGCTGCCGGCCGTGACCTGCGGATCTCGGCCGCCGTGGCCTCGGCCCGGATCGGCCAACTCGAGGCCCATTTGGGCGTGCGCCTGTTCCAGCGCACCACCCGCAGCCTCGCCCCGACCGAGCAGGGGCGCCGGTTCTACGATGGTGCGGTGGCGGTGATCGAGAAGGTCGAAGAGGCCGAAGCCCTGGTGGCGCAGATCACTGAAACGCCGCGTGGCACGATCCATGTCGCGGCACCGCTCGGCGCGGGGCGGCGGCTGATCGCGCCCGAACTGCCCGGCTTCGCCGCCGCCTATCCGCAGGTCGATCTGCGACTGCGCCTCTCGGACCGGATCATCGATCTCGCCGCCGAAGCCATCGATCTGCGCTTCTTCCTCGGCCGGCCGCGCGACAGCGACCTGACGATCCGGCAGATCGCCACCTGTGCGCGTGTGCTCTGCGCCGCGCCAGATTACATCGCCCGGCGCGGCGCGCCCCGGGACGGGGCCGATCTGGTAGCGCAGGGCCATGATTGCCTGAACCTGCGCTTTCCCGGCGCGACCGAGTTCCGCTGGACCCTGCAGACCCCCGATGGCCCGCAGGCCCATGCCGTCTCGGGGCGGCTGGAATGCGATGATGGCGACGTGCTGACCGACTGGGCGCTGGACGGCGCGGGGATCGCGATGAAGCCGGTCTTCGAGATCGCCGAGCATCTCGCGGCCGGGCGGCTGGTCGCGGTCTGCACCGAGACGCCGCCGCTGCCGGTGCAGATGGCCTGCCTGTTCACCCATCGACGGTTGCAGGATCCCAAGATCCGGCTGTTCATCGATCACATGGCCGGGCGCATCGGCGCGGCGCTGAGTGCCGCGGAATCGCGCGCCGGGCCGCTCGAGGCCCGCGATATCGGCAAATAATTGCTCATTGCTGCATCCCTCTGGAACAGTTTGTGAATGCGAAAGCCGTCTCGGGTATACGCGGAGGGGACAGCCTAGGAGATCGCTCTTGTTCGCAGCCATCGGTACCGCCATTTCCCCCGAGCGCCCCGTCAGCCCCGCCGAGACCGGGCCCCTGGTGCGCACCGCCGTTCTGCTGGCACGGGTCTGGGAGCTGGGCGACGCGCAGATGGTGGCGATCCTCGGCGGGATGCAGCCCGAGAGCTGGCGCCGCTGGTGCGCCGGCTGCGTCGAGATCGTCGACCGCGAGCGGCTCCGCCGTATGGCGCTTCTGCGCGACATCCATCTTGCTACTCGCACCGCCAGCGCCGGGCTCGGGGCGGCCGACTGGATCCGCGCGCGCCAGCCCGCGCTGGCCGGTCGCAGCCCGCTGCAGATGATGGCCTCGGGCCGGATCGACGATCTGGTGCGCCTGCGCGACGCCTACGCACCGCTCGCCGCCTGATCTCGCGCTGCCGGCCACGTTGACACCGCCCCGGCAGCGGCTAGGAGGGCGCGCGCCCTCCTGACGCCCGGAGCCCCGACATGGACCTGCCCATCGCACCGCTGCTCGCGGCGCTCGATCTCATTTCCGCCGTCTCCTTCGCCGCCACCGGCGCGCTGGTCGCCTCGCGCAAGGAGCTCGACATCCTCGGTTTCGTCTGGTTCGCGGTGATCACCGGCGTCGGCGGTGGCACCACGCGCGACCTGATCCTCGGCCAGCCGGTGTTCTGGGTCGAGGACCCGACCCCGGTGATCGCCTGCATCCTGACCGCCATCGTCACGCATTTCGCCGCGCATCTGATGGAATACCGCTATCGCTACATCCTGTGGCTCGATGCCTTCGGCATGGCGCTGGTGAGCGTGGTCGGCACGCTCAAGGCGCTCGATGCGGGTGCGGGGGTGACGGTGGCGATCGCCATGGGCGTGATCACCGCCAATGTCGGCGGCATCATCCGCGACACGCTGGGTCAGGAGCCCTCGGTGATCCTGCGCCGCGAGATCTATGTCGCGGCCTCGATGCTGGGCGCGGCTGGCTGCGCCGCCTTGGCGAGCTTCGGCGCTCCGCGCGAGGCGGCGGCGCTGGCCGGGTTCGGGCTGGCCTTCGCGCTAAGGATCGTGGCGCTGTGGCGCAGCTGGTCGCTGCCGGCCTACCGCTCGCGGCCGGGGCGTCACAACCCGCCCGCCGATCTCTGAGGCGCATGAAAAAGGGGGCGTCGCCGCCCCCTTTTCCGGATCGTTCGGATCGTCCGGTCAGCCGAGCGGACGGGTCCGGGCCGGCGCGGCCCAGGCGTCGCGGTCGAGGTCGAGGTCGGCGTAATCCGAGATCTCAAGCACCGGCTCGACCGCCCCGGCGCGCAGCTGGCGACGGTAGTCGGCCAGCAGCCGCAGCCCGACCGGGAACAGCATCGCCAGCGCCAGCAGGTTGACCAGCGCCAGCAGCCCCATCAGCGGGTCGGAGAAGAAGAACACCGCCGTGGCACCGGGCGCCGCGGCGCCGAGGAACACGACCAGCGGCACCGCAAGACGCAGCAGCAGCCGGGCGATCTTGGTGTCCGACAGCACGGTCAGCGCGGTCTCACCGAGATAGTAGTTGTAGATGATCGAGCTGAAGGCGAAGAGCAGCACCGCGCCGGTCAGGAAGTATTGCGACCAGTCGCCCAGATGGCCGACAAGGCTCTGCTGGGTCAGCGCCACGCCATCGACATCGGTCGCGCCGGGCACGTAGACGTCGCCGAGCAGGATCACCAGCGCCGTGCAGGTGCAGATGATGATGGTGTCGATGAACACCGACAGCGACTGCACGATGCCCTGGCTGATCGGGTGCGGCACCGCCGCCGCCGCCGCGACGTTGGGCGCCGAGCCGAGGCCCGCCTCGTTGGAGAACAGGCCGCGCCGCATGCCCTGCGAGACGGCTGCACCGATGCCGCCGCCCACGGCTTCCTCGAGACCCACGGCGTTGGCGACGATGGTCCACAGCGCCTGCGGCACCTCGGTGAGGTTGAGCACGATCACCGCCAGCGCCAGCACGATGTAGCCGATCGCCATGATCGGGATGATCACGTCGGAGACGCGGGCGATCCGCTTGATGCCGCCAAAGACGATCACCAGCGTGACCAGCGCCAGACCGAGACCGACCCAGATCGGGTCGAGCCCGAGGCTGTCCTGCGCGGCGACGGCGACGGTGTTGCCCTGGAAGGCCGAGAAGCCGAGACCGAAGGAGGCCAGAAGGCAGATCGCGTAGAGCACGGCGAGCCAGCTGAAATTGGCGCCGAGCCCGTGGCGGATGTATTGCGCCGGGCCGCCGCGGAAGGTGCCGTCGGGCTCGGTCCGCTTGTAGAGCTGGGCCAGCGCGCATTCGAACAGCGAGGTCGCCATGCCGATCAGCGCGACCACCCACATCCAAAACACCGCACCGGGTCCGCCGAGCGTGATCGCCACCGCGACGCCGGCGATGTTGCCGCCACCGACCCGGCCACCGATCGACACCAGCAGCGCCTCGCGCGAGGACACGCCGCCGTCACGGTCGCCGCCATCCGACAGCACGCCCCACATGCGCCCGAAATAGCGCAGCTGGACAAAGCCCGAGAGCAGGGTGAAGGCACCGCCGAGCACGACGAGGAACGGGATCAGCGCCCAGCCCCATGTCGCGTCCCCGAGCCAGCCGAAGAGCGTCTGAAGATATGTCATGCGGTGCTGTCTCCCCTGTGGCACGCAACGATTACGGTGCGGCTCTCTGGCGCGTTTGCGCAAGAGGCGCAACGCATTGTTCCGATACAGGCCGTCATAGAAGCACCAGTGCCACGGAGCCTGCATAAAGACCCAGCACGATCACGCTCTCGAATCCGATCCGCACCGGGCCGGTCTTCTCGCGCCGCAGCATTCCGAGCAGCAGCACCCCGGTCATCAGCATCGCGATCAGCGCAGTGGTGCGGTCGGCAGCGGTCATCGCCCCATAGATCGACCCCTCGTCGAAGAAGTCGGCGGCCGACAGGAACATCACCTCGAAGGCATTGCCGCCGATTACGTCGCCCACCGCGAGGCTGACCGCGCCGATCCGGACCGCGGCGACGGCGGTGACCAGTTCGGGCAGGGAATTGGCGACGCCGGCAAAGATCGTGCCCACCGCGCTCTCGGCCATGCCGGTGATCTCGACCAGCGCGAGGCTCGCCTCGCCGATCACCCAGCCTGCCACCGCCGTAGCACCCGCATAGAGCGCGAAGCGCAGCCAAAGGCCGGTATCGGACTTGCCGCCTTCGCGATCCGGCTCTGACACCTCTTCGCGGGTCTCGTCGGTGTCGACCGGGTGCCACATCGGGTCGTCGTGAATGCGGCTCAGCAGCCGCAGGCCGAATCCGTAGCCCACCGGGATCAGCAGCGAAGCCGGGTGCACGCCCCAGACGGTGATCTGCGGCTCGGTTGAGGCGATGAGCGGGATCGACAGCAGCACCACCAGCAGGACGCCCTGCGCCAGCCCGGTGACCGAAGCCGCCGCATGTTCGAGATTGGCGCGCCGATAGAACAGGTCGGCTACGGCGATGAAGGCAGTCTGCGCGGTCAGCCCGCCCAGCGCGTTGCCCACGGCAAGCTCGGAGGCGCCTTGCGCGGCGGTGGAAACGGAGGTGATCGCGCCCGGTAGCGAGGTCGCCGCGCCGACGAAGAGCGCGCCGGCCACCACCTCGCCCATGCCGGTCCGGTCGGCCAATGCATCCGCGACATGGGCGAGCCTGACGCCCGCCAGCGCGATCACCGCCGCCGCCATCACGAAGATGCCGGCGACGGGCCAGAGCGGGAGACCCGCCAGACTCATTTATCGGACGGTGTCTCGCATCACTGCGCCGCCGTGAAGGCCCGGCCTTCGAACAGCGCGCAGGAGCCGTCGCTGTCGGCAATCGCGATGTCGGCGCCGCTGGAATGGATCTGGCAGCGCATCGGGAAGATCGCCGATCCGGTGTCACCTTGCACTTCGTCAAGGGTCAGCACGCCATCGGCAACGGTATAGCGGCCGTTGACCCGGCCCAGCCGGTCGCTGCCTGCCATGCTGAAGCGGCCATCCTCGGAGAACTTCACCGCGATCGGGCCAAGCGTGTAGAGCCCCGGCTCGATCGACTGCACCGGCGCGCCGGCCTCGGCCACCTCGTCGACCATCGACGGACTCGCGGCGGGACCCGCGGGCTGATCGGACGACGCCACCTCGTTTGCCGACTGCTCGGCAGGCGCTGCGGCAGCGGCTTCGACGGGAGCGGCCTCCTCGGCCACCGGCGCGGCATCCGCTTCCTGCGGCAGATCGGTGATTTGCGGGCGCGGAGCATCCGCTTCGGCCTCAACGGCCTCACCCTCATCCAGCGGGGCGATTTCCGCGTCAGCCGCTTGCGGCTCGACCGGCGCCTCCTGCGTTTCTTCGGGCAGGTCGGTCACCTGCGGCCGCGCCTCCGACCCTTCGGACACCGACTCTTCGTTCACGGTCTCTTCGGCCGAAGCCGCGTCCTCCTGCGGCTCCTCGGGCAGATCCGTGATTTGCGGGCGGATCGCGGTCGCAGAGGTGCCGGCGATCCGGGCTTCGACACGCGCCAGTTCCTCGGCCCGGCGGGCCAGGTTCTGCGCCAGGTCCGCCACTTCCTGCTGGAGCAGCTGCCGCTGCTCGCGCGCGGCTTCGACCTCCTGCGAGAGCGACTGCCGATCTTCGGTGAGACGAGACACTTCGGTCTCGAGCCCGTCGCGGCGCTCGGTCAGCTCGGCGACGCGGGCTTCAGCCTCGTTGGCGCGTTGCTCAAGAGCGGTGGTCTCTTCGCGCAGCGCGCTCAGATCGGTTTCGGCCTGCGAGACCTGTTCGGTCAGGGTGGCGGCCTCCTGACTCAGCGTGGCGATCAGCTGACGCAGCTCGGCTTCTTCGGCACGCGCCTGCTCGAGCCGCTGGCTCACCTCGCGCAGTTCGGCCGTGGCGACTTCGGCAGCCTCGGCGGCCTCGGCGCGGCGGCTCTCGAAATTGTCGAGCTCGGTCCGCAGCGGGGCCAGCCGCTCCTCGAGCGCCTGGGTCTGGGCCTGCGCCTGAGCCAGATCGGCCTCGGCATCCGCGATCTCGCCGGACAGCTCCTGCAGCCGAGCCTCGGCGGGGGCGATATCGGCCTCGATGGTGGCGCGCCGGTTCTCGAGCTCCTGCTCTTCGACCCTGAGACCGTCCAACTCGGCGCGCAGCGCCTCGATGCTGCCCATGGTCTCGGTCTGGATGGCGACCTGATCCTCGAGGTCGACGAGGCGGAGGCGCGCCTCCTCGAGATCGCCGCCGACCGATGCGCGCGCGATCAGCAACCACAGCACCAAGAGCCAGCCGATCACCGCGGCGGCAATCGCGATCCAGTAGTTGCGCGAGCCGTTCGGCCGCTTCGCGGGTTCGGCGGTATCGGTCATGTCAGGCAATCTCCCCTCGTGGCACCCATGGCGCCATATTCTTGTCGCCAAGGAGCAACCGGAGCAAGGCGGCCGGGGTTCCGGAACGCGGCGAAAATTCCTCAGCCGCGCGGGGGCCAGTGACGGGAGACGGCCTCGCGCACCGCGCGGAGCGGATGCGTCACCGCAACCTGCGGCAGCGGATCGACCCGCCCGTCCGGGCTGTAGCCAAACGCGCCCATCGCCTCCTCCACCTCGGCGTTGCGAGGCAGGTTCGTGTGCAGATCGTAGTCGGCATTGCCGTCGCGCACCGGCTCCATCGGCGCGGCGGGCGCGGGCCGGTCGCAAAACGCCGCGAGCGCCAAGCGCGCCGCCTCAGGCGTCGTCACGAGATCCTCGTAGCGCAGGATCAGCCGCGCATGCAGCCGCCGCGCATCCTCGAGCGCGAGGCGGTAGGCCCGCGCCCAATGCGCCACCAGTTCCGCCTCGCCCCGGTCGCTCCATTTCGCGGTCGCGCGTGCCACCGCCAGCGGGTGCCGCACCACGATCACGAACTGCGATAGAGGGAAGAGCTGCTGGTAGAGCCGCATCCGCAGCAGGTTCACCGGGGATTTCTCGACCCGCCACGGGGTGTCGGGAAACCACGGCGCCCAATCCGCCTCGATCCGCTCGCGGATGTCCAGCCGGTCGAAACGCCCCCCTTCGATCAGATGCTGCTCGGGATCAAAGGCGAAGGCGCCGGGCATGCCCGCCATCGCGTCATGCGGGATCGCGCCCTGCAGATACACCCCCTCATTCTCGGGAACGGGCGCGTGCGAAATCGTACCGATCCCCTCGATGCTTCCGGCGATCCGCGCCGCGAGAGAGGTCCCCGAGCGGTGCAGCCCGCCGATGAAGAGATAACGATGAGGCATGATTTTCTGGGGTCCAGCGGGATGTCGGTCCGACATCTAGGGCGCGAGGATCGCGGGACACGCACGGGCCGCTCGCGAAACAGAGAGGGAACCGGGGGGGAGGACGGGACATTAGGGGGCCAAAGACGACACTCCCAGTTCGAAAGTCCTCCGATGTTCGTGATGCAGATCGCGCTCGGCGGCTGCCTCAAGGCGCCGCCGATCCCCTATGGCCTGACCGACGACACCGGAGGTCACATCGCCTATGTCCTCGCCGCCAGCCGGGCGCTTGAAGAACGATCCGACATCGACCGGATCGAGATCGCCACCCGTCGCTTCGACCGGCCCGACCTTGGCGCCATCCACGCCCAGCCCCGCGAGCCGCTTGGCCCGAAATCCGAGATCCTGCGGATCGACGACGGCTGCCCTGACTATCTGAGCAAGGAGGCACTCGAGGCCCAGATCCCGGCCTTTACCGCCGCCTTCCTCGAACATCTCGCCACCCTCCCCCGCAAGCCCGACGCGATCCACGCGCATTTCGCCGATGCCGCCCATGTCGCGCTGGCTGCCCGCGATCGCTTCGGCATTCCGGTGATCTACACGCCGCATTCGCTGGCGCTCGACAAGGCGCGGGCCATGACCGGGCGGTCGCAAGAGCTGGCCCGCCGGATCGCCGCCGAGACCCGTGCCATTGCCGGGGCCTGCGCCACCGTGGTCTCGTCCCGCGACGAGGCCGAGCGCCAAGTCGCGGCCTATGAGGGGGCCGACCCGGCCCGCATCCACTGCATTGCCCCGGGCGCCACCCTGCCCGCCCGTGCCGACACCGATGCGGCGCGGGCCCTGATCGCGCCATGGCTCGACGCGCCGGAGCGGCCTTTCGTCCTCGCGGTGGCCCGCCCCGTCGAGAAGAAGAACCTCGCCGGGCTGGTCGCCGCCTTCGCCGCCGCGCCGGGACTGGCGGAGCGTGCCAACCTCGTCATCCTTGCTGGGCTCCGTGGCCCCGGACGGCAGGGCAGCGAAGAGCAGCGCCGGGTGATCGCGGGGATCAAACGGGCGATTGAGGCCCATGGTCTCCAGGGCCGCGTCGCTTTGCCCGAGGAGCACGACACCGGGACGCTGGGCGGCATCTACCGTCTCGCGGCCGAGCGGCGCGGCGTCTTTGCCAATCCGGCGCTGACCGAACCCTTCGGGCTGACTCTGCTCGAGGCGGCGGCGGCGGGGCTGCCGGTCGTGGCGACCTGCCATGGCGGCCCCTCCGACATCGTGGCGCGGGTCGGGCACGGGCTCACCGC
Source organism: Limimaricola variabilis (assembly GCF_014195545.1). GTDB lineage: Bacteria > Pseudomonadota > Alphaproteobacteria > Rhodobacterales > Rhodobacteraceae > Limimaricola > Limimaricola variabilis. The sequence goes on from NZ_JACIBX010000002.1 coordinate 20,880, forward strand.
CGAGCCGACCGACCCCGAAGCCTTTGGCGCGGCACTGGCGCGGCTGATGACCGATGAGACGCTGCATGCCCGGGCCCGAAACGCGGCACGGGCATATGAGACGAGCTATTCCTGGAGCGCATGGGCCGCGCGGGTCGCGGCACTCGTCGCCCGGCTGGCCGCGCCGCGCCGCCTTGCGGCACCGTCGCGCATCCTCGCTTCCGACATCGACAACACCCTGACCGGCGACCGGTCCGCGTTGGAGGAATTTGCCGCTTGGCGCGCGGGCGGTCATGCGCTCTTCGCCGTGGCCACCGGACGCAGCATCACCGAGGCGCGACGCATCCTCGCCGAATGGGAAATCGATGAGCCAGACGCCTTCATCACGTCGGTCGGCACCGAGATCTACCGCCGCGACGCGGCCGGGCAGCTGCGCTTCGATCCCGATTGGGCCGCAGAGATCGAGGCCGACTGGCGGCGCGCGGAGATCCACGCCCTGCTCGACAACCCCTCGATCCGCCCCCAGGAAGCGATCGAGCAGCGCCCCTGGAAGCTCAGCTATTACGGCGATGCCCGGCAGGCCCAGCGCATCCGCAACCGGCTCGACATGGCCGGGCTGGCCGCACGGGTCATCGCCTCTCATGGGCGGCTGATCGATGTGGTGCCGATACGCTCGGGCAAGGGCGCCGCGGTCGGGCATCTGGCGCGCGCATATGGGCTGACGCTCGACCACTGCGTGGCGGCGGGCGATTCCGGCAACGACGAATGCATGCTGCGCGCCGCCGGCCGGGCCATCGTGGTCGGCAATGCCGATGCGGATCTCGCCCGGCTGCCACGCCGCCCCGGCCTCTATCGCAGTCGCCACTTTCACGCCGCCGGGCTGATGGACGGCCTCGCCTGGGCGGGTCTGCACGAGGTCAGGGAGGCGCCCGCCTTGCGAGTGGCCGCGGAATGAGGCCGCTGGGCTACTTCGTCCACCACCAGGGGCGCGGCCATGCCGAGCGCTGCGCGGCCTTGGCCCATGCCCTGCCCCCCACGCGCGAACTGATGATCTTTTGCGCCCGCGACGACATCTTTCCGGCGCTTCCCGATCACGCCCGCATCGTCACCATCCCCTCGCTTTTCGAGGCGAGCGGCGTGGAGGCGCAGGGTCTTGCTGATCTCGACACGCCCGACACGCTGCATTGCGCGCCGGTCGGCTGGCCCGGCATTCGCGAGGCGATGGGCACCATCGCCCATTGGTTCCGCGAAGCCGATCCCGCGCTGATGATCTGCGACGTCTCGGCCGAGATCGCCCAGCTGTCACGGATCTGCTCGGTGCCGCATGTGAAGGTGCTCCAGCATGGCGACCGCAGCGACCCCGGCCATGTCGCGGCCTATCGCGGCGCGCTCGGATTGCTGGCGCCGTTCCATCGCGATCTGGCCCAACCCGGCTGGCCGGGCTGGATGCGGGACAAGATCCATTTCGCCGGCGGCCTCGGCATCGCGCCGATGCCGGACCGCGCCGCCGCGCGTGCCCGGCTCGGTCTGCCCCCTGAGGCCCGGATCGCCCTCGTCGTGTCGGGCGGCGGCGGCTCGGGCTTCGCACAGGCGCCGATCGGCGTGGCCGCGCGAGCGTTGTCGGACTGGCAATGGCACACGATCGGCCATGTGGAGCGGGACTGGCACGCGACCGAGCCGGGCAACCTGACCCATCATGGCTGGGTCGAGGATGCCGCCGACCGGATCGCCGCCGCCGATCTCGTCGTGGCCTCGACCGGAAACACCACCTGCCATCAGATCATGGCCGCGGGCGTGCCTTGGATCGCCGTGCCCGAATGGCGCTATTTCGACGAGCAGCACGAGAAGGCCCGCGCTCTGTCGCGGGCCGGGATCGCGCATGCCGTGCCGCATCTGCCCACTTCGGCGCATGGATGGCGCGCGGCGGCGCAGACGGCGCTCGAGAGCCATGATGCGGCTCGGATGCGAGCGCTGATCGACCCGGATGCCGCCCGCCATGCCGCGGACTGGCTCGAAGACCTCATCGCACGCGCCTGGGAGGGCGCGCCCGCTGGCCACCTCGCCCTTGTGGCTGAATGACCCTGAAATCCTGGAGTACCCGATGACCGCCTCCGTCCTCACCATCGCGCGTGGCCGCGATGCGCATCTCGCCAACCTCGTGCGCGGCCTTGCCCGGCAGACCGAGCTTCCTTCCGAGCTGGTGATCGTGCGCATGCAGGAGACCCCCTATGATCTGCCCGAGGCGCCTTTCCCGGTGCGGCAGGTGGAACTGGTCAGCGGCGACCTGCCGCTGGCGCAGGCGCGCAACCTCGCAGCCCGCGAGGCGAAGGGCGACGAGTTGCTGTTCCTCGACGTCGACTGCATCCCCGGACCGGATTTCGTCGCCGATTACCGCCGCCACCTTGCCGCTTTCGACGGCTTGGTCATGGGTGAGGTCATGTACCTGCCCGACGGGGTCAACCGCGAGGGCTGGGACTACCCCGATTTCGAGGCGGTGGCCGAGCGTCATTCCGATCGCCAGGGGCCGCCGCCCGAGGGCATCCGACCCTGCAACGACTACCGCTGTTTCTGGTCGCTGAACTTCGCGCTGCGCCGTTCCGATTTCGAACGCGCGGGCGGCTTCGATGAGCGCTTCCACGGCTATGGCGGCGAGGATACCGATTTCGGACGGGTTCTGGACGAGGCTGGGATCGCGCTGGGCTGGGCCAAGGGCGCGCGCGCCTATCACCAGTACCACCCGCATCACATGCCGCCTGTGCATCATCTGGAGAGCGTGATCCGCAATGCCGAGCTGTTCCGCGCCAAATGGGGGCATCGCACCATGGGGCATTGGCTGCATGCCTTCGAGCTGATGGGGCTGATCGCACAGGAGGAAGACAACATCCGTATCCTGCGCGCCCCTTCGGCGGCCGATCTGGCACTGACCCGGCATCAGAGCCACCGCCCCTATTGCAATTCGGCCGAGGTGATCCGCGAGATCGAGCGGCGCCGGGCCAGGGCCAGCGCCGGACCGGTCGCCGCCGAGTGAAGCTCAGGCCCCGGCGGGCATATCCGCCGAGGCCGTCGACAGTTCGTGCGGCGCATAGGCGATGTCGGGCCAATTGGCCCCGCGCGCCGCGCTTGCCTCGGCGTAGAGCGCCTCGTAGCCGTCGACCATCGCCTCGATCGAAAAGCGCTCCTCGACCCGCGCCCGCGCCGCCCGCCGCGACAATGTCATCGCCCGCAGCAGTGCTGCCGCCAAGGCTGGCGCATCATCGGCGGACGCGTAGGCGCCGCAATCGCCCACCACCTCGCGCACCGCACCCATCTCCACCGCCGCCACCGGCAGCCCGCAGGCCATCGCCTCGATCGCGGCGAGGCCGAAGGGCTCGTCCCAGAGCGGCGTGAACAACAGCGCCGAGGCGCGACCGAAAGCCTCTGCGAGCGCCTCTCCCGAGAGATGCCCGCCATGGCGGATGTCGCCCCCCAGATGCGGCCTGACCTCGCTCTCGAAGTAGTCGCGATGTTCGATCACCCCGTAGATCGTCAGCGGCACCCCGGCGATCCGGGCCGCCTGCGCCGCCAGATGCGGCCCCTTGGTCGGCGTGATGCGCCCCGCCCAGACCGCCGATCCGTCGCCTTGTGCCGAGAACGGCCAGTCGGCCAGAGCGATGCCATTGGGCACCACCCGCGCCATGGCCGGGATCTCGTCCCACCACCGGGTCAGCTGACGCGCCGAGCAGGTCGTAGCGAGGTGCCAGGGCGCGAGACTGTCATTCATCGCGCGTCTGAGCGCGGCAAAGGGCGGCACGTGCATCGAGGAAACCATCGGGATGCGCCGCGCCCGCGACAGGCGCGGCGGGAAGCGGTGCAGCGTGTTGTTGTGCACCACGTCGAAATCTGCCGCCGTCAGCGCCGCGCAGGCCTTAACGAAGGCACGGTCGAGATGGTCGTTGAGAATGTCGGTTCCGTGGTAGTCGTGCCAGGGATAGACCGTGTCGTAATGCGTCTCGACCACCGGGTGCAGCGTCACGCCCGGCGGCGGCGCGCTGTCGCCCGCCGCCATCAGCGTCACCTCGTGACCGCGTGCGGCCAGTTCGCGCGCCAGATGCCAGCCATGCGCCTCCATGCCACCCATGAAGGGCGGGCGCACCGGGTGGCGGATATGGGTCATGAGGGCGATCTTCACGCGGGGTCTCTCCGGGAGCGTCGTCTGCCCTTCCGAAGCTGCGTCGCCCCCCCGCCCGGTCAAGAGCGCGATACGCGCCGAGGCAGGAACGAAGCGCGGCACCGGGTCGTTGTCCCAGCGTTCCACAGGCGGAAAGGATGTCCCATGAGCCTCAAACGCATTCTCGGTGTCATGCTCGCCTCGCGCATGGCCGGTCGCGGCCGGCGCCGCGGCGGCCTCGGCAACGCGGCGCTTCTGGGCGGGCTCGGTGGGCGCGGCCTGCGCGGCAAGGCCGGCGTCGCGGCGCTCGGCTACATGGCCTATCAGGCCTATCGCGACCACCAGTCGCGCCAACGCGCGAGCGGTTCGACCGCACATGCCGCCTCGTCCACCAAATCAAGCAGCGGCTTGGGCGGCATCTTCGATCAGATTTCCGAGGCGCTGGGCGGCGAGGCACGGGTCTCCTCCGAAACCCCGGACCCGGCGCATAAGCAGGCCGCCGAGGAGATGAGCGACGATCGCGCGCTGTTGCTGATCCGCGCGATGATCGCCGCCGCCCATGCCGACGGCAATCTGACGATGGATGAGCGGCACCGTATCTCGGGCCAGCTCGACGAAGCCGAGGCCAGCGCCGACGAGCGGCGCCTGATGGCCACCGAGATCGAGAACCCCAAGCCGCTCGACACGCTGCTCGCGCAGGTGAACGACCACGACACGGCGGTCGAATTCTACCTCGCCTCGCGCGCGGCGGTGGATTCGGAGACCGAGGCCAACCGGGCCTATCTGACGCTGCTGCGCAATCGGCTCGGCATCACTGAGGAAGAGGCGCGCGAGGCCGAAGAACTCGCGCCCTGACCACGATCATGCCGCAAGAAACAGGAAAGGGCCGCGCTCTTCGGAGCGCGGCCCTTTTCCATTTCGGCTAAATTTCTCAGTCGTCCCGCAGTGCGCCCTTGGCATAGTCCGCGGCGGTTTTCTCCGGTCCGCTGCGGACCGCGCGACGGCTTACCTTCTTTTCGCCGGCCGCCTTGGTGTTGCCACCGGTCTTGGCACCCGCCTTGGCGGGATCATCGATGCTCGCGGCCTTCTTCGGTCGGCCACGCTTGGGCGCGGCGCCGGGCTCGGTCTTCTTGGCGGCGGCCTTGCGGCGGGTGCCGGTGGCCGGGGTGGTGTCGGCGATCTCTTCGCCGGGGCCATCGCCCACGGCACCGCGTGCCTGCTCGACATCCATCTCATCGAGTCCGTCGGCGTTCAGCGGCAGATCGTCGCCGCGTCCCGCGAGCCCCGCCGCCGCGGCCGTACCGGGCGCGACCTCGTTGCCTTCGGCCATCTCGGCATCGATCTGTGCCACCGCTTCGTGCCAGTGATCCTGGTCGCGCCCCTCAGGCGCTCCTTCGCGCTGCCACAGATCATAGGCACGCTGCCGGATCCGCTCTTCCCTGTCATCGGCCATCGGGGTCCTCCCGGTTGAATCCTCGTCTGCCGTTGACCTATCTCGCCTTTTTCGGAATTCGAGGGTCCACCCTGCTGAATCTGCGCAGGTCGGACAAATTGGATCAAACGGCCAAACCGCGCGTGTTCTGTTCAGAACACGCGGTCATACCGGATCTCGATGGGAGGAAGTGGCGGACTGGGGAGGATTCGAACCCCCGACCCCTTGATTCGTAGTCAAGTACTCTATCCAACTGAGCTACCAGTCCGCTGTAGAGTGAGGCCGATCTATCGCTCGTGGCTGACAGGCGCAAGGGCCTTTTCGTAAAAAACCGCAGGCATCGGCCGCAAATCGTCCTGCCGTCACGGCAAGCTTACCGCGTGACGGGATGAGGCGCGCTGCGGGGCAGCATGATCGCGAACTCGGTCCCCTTCTCATCCGAGCGCAGCAGGTCGAGACGACCACCATGGCCACGTACCAGCTCGGCCGCGATGGCGAGACCGAGCCCCGAGCCCCCCTTGGCGACGCCGCCCCGAAAGGCCCGGAACAGGTGCTCGCGTGCCTTGGGCGGCAGGCCCGGACCGGTATCGGCGATGCTGATCCACCAGGCCTCCTCGTCCTCGCGGGCCGATACGGTGACGCGCCCCGCCCGCCCCGTCGCCGCGATTGCCTGGCGTGCGTTGCGCACCAGATTCGACAGCACCCGGTACAGCTGTTCGGCATCGGCGCGCAGCACGAGTCCCGGCGGGATACGCTCCTCGAACTCCACCGATGCATCCTCGCCCGCCGCCAGCCGCTCGGCTTCCAGCACCTCGGCGACCAGCGCCGCCAGCGGCAGCCGGGCGAGCTGCGGCGGCGGCTCTTCGGCGCGTCCAAAGGCCAGCGTCGATTCGCAGAGATTCACCGCCCGGCTGATCGAACCCACCAGCTTGGGTGCCATCCGCTTGACCAGCGGATCCTCCGAGCTGTCGAGCCGGTCGGCGAAGAGTTGCGCCGAGGTGAGGATGTTGCGCAGGTCGTGGCTCACCTTGGCCACGCCCGAGCCAAGCTGCGCCAGCCGGTCCTTCTGGCGCAGCGCGCTGGTGAGCTGGGTTTCCATCGCCTGCAGCGCGGTTTCGGCCTCGCGCAGTTCGAGAAGCTTGGCGCGCGGCGCGATGATGCGGCGCGCATCCTCGGGCGCGTCGGCATAGGAGCGGATCTGCGCCACCACCCGCTTGATCGGCCGCACCAGGAAGGCCTGCACGGCCGCGAAGAGCAGCGCCGCCGTCACCACCGAGATCACCGCCGACAGGAGGAGGATCCGCAGCCCGTAATCGATCATCTCGGCCCTCAGCGGGCCCTGATCCATCGTCACCTCGATCAGCAGGCCGCCCTGCTGCACCGGGTCGCCGATCACCCGGATGATCCGTTCCTGCGGATCGACAAGCGTGCCCAGCGCGTCGCGGATCAGTTCGAGCGGCGAGCCGTCGCGCAGGTCGTAGGTGGCATGGATCGGCTCGGGAATCGGCGAAGACAGCGCGAGCTGGCGCACCTCGTCGCGCCTCAGCACGACGTTGTAGACGCCGGCATTCTCCAACAGCTCGGCCTCCAGCTCGGCATCGAGGCTGTCAGAGGCGAGAAGCGCAAGCGAGGCGATCTGCGCCCTCTCCAGTCGCAGCTGGAGATAATCCTGCCGGAATCGCGCGACCGAGGGCACGAAGATCAGCACCTCGGCCAACATCACGAAAACCGTGGTCAGAATCAGGAAACGACCGGAGAGGGTATTGAGCATCAGGTCCCTATTCGTGCCACCGGGCGGTCGGGAGCCTTCAGGGCACCCAGCGTTGCACGGCCCGGACGGCCATCTTCACCCATTCGTTATCAAACAGGCGGGGGCTGAAATAGTTGCCTGCCGCGCGTTTGTTGATTTCTCCGAAGCTTGGATAGGGCAGCACCGCCCCCGCGATCTTCGACAGCTTCTGGCCGCTGGCGATGGCGATGGCCCAGGTACCGATCAGGTCGTCGGCCCGTTCGCCGAGTATCGTCGCCCCCACCGGACGCCCCTTCATTACCATCAGCTTGAGCATGCCTTCGGTGCGCCGCTCGGCGATCGCGCGGTCGTTCTCTTCATAGCTCTGCCGGATCACCTCGAGCGCGTCGCCATGGCGGTCGCGGGCCTCTGCCTCGGTCAGCCCGACCTGCGCGAGACCGGGATCGGTATAGGTGGCCCATGGGATATGCGCCGTCTTGGCCTTGGCGGGCAGGCCGAACAGCAGGGCACGGATGACGACGCCCGCGTGGTAGCCGGCGACATGGGTGAACATCAGCCCGCCCGCCGCATCGCCCACCGCGTAGACCTTGCGATTCGTCTCGGAGCGCAGCCCCTCCCCGACGGCGATCCCCTTCGGTCCATGTTTCACGTGTGCCACGTCGAGGCCGAGCCCCTCGGTCACGACCTCGCGGCCCACCGCGAGCAGCAGGTGGCTGCCCTCGAAGACGCCCTTCTCGGTGTCGACCCGGATTGCGCCGGGGCGGCCAGAAACGGCGGTGACCTTGGCCTCTTCCTCGATGCGGATACCTTCGTCGCGCAGCATGGCCAGAAGCCGGCCCGCCAGTTCCGGGTCATCCTTGCCCAGCGCCTTCGCACCCTCGATCACGGTGACCTCGCAGCCGAGCCGACGATGCGCCTGGGCCATCTCGATACCGATCGGCCCGCCGCCGATGATCAGCAGGTGCTCGGGCCGCTCGCGCAGATCGAAGATCGACTCGTTGGTCAGGTAGGGGGTGTCCGCAATCCCGTCGATCGGCGGCACCAAGGGCCGTGATCCGGTGGCCAGCACGAAACGACGCGCCCGGATCGCGGTGTCACCCGCCTGCACCTCGTCGGGCGACGTGAAACGCGCATGCTCGCGGATCACCGTGACGCCGAACCCCTCGTACCGCTCCTGCGAGTCGACCGGGGCGATGGTGGCGATGGTGCGCGCGACGTGGTCCTTCACCGCCGCGAAATCGATCTCGGGCGTCGCAGGCGTGATGCCCATCTCCGCCCCCACCGTCATCGCGTGGGCCTGCTTGGCCGCGGCCAGCATCGCCTTGGAAGGAACGCAGCCGCTGTTGAGACAGTCACCGCCCATCTCGGCGCGCTCGACCAGCACCACCCGCGCGCCCATCTGCGCTGCGCCCGCGGCAACGGACAGCCCTCCGGATCCCGCGCCGATGACGCAGAGGTCGCAGTCGATTCGTTTCATGCAAGGCCCTTTCGGCCGGTCACGGCCTTGATGACGAGCGGCAATGCCGACAGGGCGGCGAGGCCCAGCAGCGGCAGCAATACCTGCGGCTCGAAGATGATGCCGAGATCGGGGGTCTCGCCGGCGGCAAATACCGCACCCAGACCCGCGCCCACGGAGGTGAAGACGAGCGCGCCGGGCGCGATGCCGAGCAGCGTGGTGACGAGAAACGGCACGAGCCGCACGCCGACCAGCGCCGGCAGCAGGTTGGCCATGAAGAACGGCACCACCGGCAGCAGCCGCAGCAGGAACAGCATCGACCACTGATTCTCCTGAATCCCGTCCCTGATCTTCTTCAGCCGCCCCTCGGAGGTATCCATGCCCCGTGACAGCCGCTGACCGAGTCCCGCCCGTGCGGCAAGAAAGATCAGCACCGCGCCGGTGGTGGCCCCGAGCACGTTGTAGAACACGCCCGGAAACGTGCCGAACAGGAACCCGCCGGTCAGCGTCGCCACGGTGGCGCCGGGCAGCGAGAAGGCGACGATCACCACATAGAGGCCGACGAAGACCATCGCCGCGAGCGGATAGTTGGAATCGCGCCAGGCGATGAGCGCGTCGCGGTTGTCGCGCAAGGTTTCGAAGCTGAGCACGTCGCGCAGCAGGAACGCCCCGCCCAGCGCCACGATCGCGATCAGGGCGATCGGCGCGTATCGGGCCCATCCTTGTCGGGCTTCGCTTTTCGGAGCCTCGGTACTCGTGGCTGGCTTGACGGTCATGCTCTCATCCTCTTGGCGGCTGCAAGAGAGTTGCACCGTGCGTCAGCCGCGCCCAGCCCCCTCGCGGGCTGTTGATTCAGAAGGAGGAGTTGTAACATCTCCAGCGCGACCGAGGCGGGACGCGGGTTTTGCGCCGCCCCGCGTTGACAGATCCCCGCCGCGTCTCTATGGCACGGGCTTCGAATGATGGCAGGCCCCGAATCCGGCATGGACGGCGGACGGCGCGGCCCCTTGAGACGGAGAAAGCGCAATGAAACGCACGTTCCAACCCTCGAACCGTGTGCGCAAGTCGCGTCACGGCTTCCGCGCCCGCATGGCCACCAAGGCCGGCCGGAAGATCATCAACGCCCGCCGCGCGCAGGGCCGCAAGGTGCTGAGCGCCTGATCACCCAAGTGGTGACGGAGCAGAAGACCCCCGTGGTCGGCAGCGATGCCGCCGCGCCGGGGTCTTTTGGCGTTGGTGTCGACAAGATCCGCAAGCGCCCCGACTTCCTGCGCGCCGCGCGCGCGCTGCGGCAGGGCACGACCGGCTTTCATCTGCAGGCCAACCCGCGCGGCGACGGTGCGGGGCCGACACGCGTGGGCTTCACCTGCTCCAAGAAGGTCGGCAACGCCGTGGCCCGCAACCGGGCCAAGCGCCGACTGCGCGAAGTTGCGCGCCGGGTCCTGCCGGAGAAGGGTCGTCCCGGCTGGGATTACGTGCTGATCGGCCGGGCCGAGGTCACGGCAAGCCATGATTTCGAGCAGATGTGCCGCGACCTCGAATGGGCGCTGGGCCGCGTCCACGCCCAGGCATGACGCCGCTGGCGCGGCTCATCGCCCTGCCTGTGCGCGCCTACCGGCTCACCTTCTCGCCGATGGTCGGCCATGGTTGCCGCTTCCACCCCACCTGCTCGGCCTATGCGCTCGAAGCGCTGGAGCGGCATGGCGGGCTCAGGGGCGGCTGGCTGACACTCCGGCGACTTGCGCGCTGCCACCCCTGGGGCGGCAGCGGTATCGACAACGTGCCGGACTGATCGCCGCCAGAAACTGACGATTCCGCAGCCGCGTCGTGGGTCATCGGTCCTGACGGCCCTCGACATAGGGCACCCCGCCATCAGCGGAAAATGCCCCGCCCCTCGCGCCTCGGCGCCCTTTCCTCGCAGGCGGCCCCATGGCATATCGCCGCCGATCCACAGGAGCCCCGATCATGCTCGACGACGCCCAGGACGACAGCCACGACGACATCCACCCGCTCTTCGCCGGCGCGCCCAAGACGACGGAGTTCCGCAAGCTGCGCAAGCGGATCATCCGCGACACCCGCGAGGCGATCGAGAAATACGGCATGGTCGAGCGCGGCGCGCGCTGGCTGGTCTGCCTCTCGGGCGGCAAAGACAGCTACACGCTGCTCGCCGCGCTGACCGAGCTGCAATGGCGCGGGCTGCTGCCGGTGGAAATCCTCGCCTGCAACCTCGACCAGGGCCAGCCGGGCTTTCCGGCAACCGTGCTGCCCGAGTTTCTCGAGCGGATGGGCGTGCCGCACCGGATCGAGTATCAGGACACCTATTCCATCGTCATGGACAAGGTCCCGCAGGGGCGCACCATGTGCGCGCTCTGCTCGCGGCTGCGCCGCGCCAATCTCTACCGCGTCGCGCGCGAGGAGGGTTGCTCGGCCGTGGTGCTGGGCCATCACCGCGACGACATGCTCGAGACCTTCTTTCTCAACCTGTTCCACGGCGGCAAGATCGCGACCATGCCGCCCAAGTTGCTCAATGACGAGGGCGACCTGCTCCTCTACCGGCCGCTGGCCCACGTCGCCGAGGCCGATTGCGAGAAATTCGCGAGCGCGATGAACTACCCGATCATTCCCTGCGATCTGTGCGGCAGCCAAGACGGGCTGCAGCGCCAGCAGATCAAGCGGATGCTCGACGAATGGGAAAGCCGGTCGCCGGGGCGTCGCCAGAAGATGTTCACCGCGCTGAGTCAGGTCCGGCCGAGCCACATGCTCGACCCGGCGCTGTTCGACTTTGCCGGGCTGGCACCGCCCGTCGCGCCGGATGAGGGCAATTCGAACGATTTGCCCGACGCCCGTTAACACCGCGCTCAGACCGCTTTTCTAGCCTGCGCCCCTGTCAGGCCGGTGCCTCGATGCCCGGCCCCCCGCAGGATGGATGCAGCGATGCGCGGTTTGGTTCTCGAGTTTGCCCGGCAGAGGCGCCGCCCCGATCGGGCGGGAATCGACCGGCTCGCCCGGGTGCTCGGGCTGGCGCTGGCGCCGCTCTTGCTGCTCGGCGCGCTGGTGGCCGGTGAGGGATTGGGCACCGCCCTCGTCGTGGCGGCCTTGCCGCTCAGCGTGGCGACGGCGCTCGGGCGGCCGATCCTGAAACACGACATCCGCCGCGATTCGCTCACCGGGCTCGAGGATCGCGCCGCGCTGATCCGCCGCCTCGACCGCATGTTGCGCGCACCCGAAACGGCACGCCGCGCGGTCGCCGCCATGGCGGTCGAGATCGACGGCTTCAAGCATCTCGAGCAGCGGCATGGCCGCCCGGCGGTCGAGCGGGTGCTGCGCCGGATCGGCGACCGGTTGCAGGATGGCCTGCGCAGCGATGACGGCTTGGCCCGCCTCGACGGACCCAGCTTCGGCATAGCGCTCTCCTCGAGCCGCCGTTTCGACCTCGAATCCGCGATCCAGCTCGGGCAGCGCCTGCAGCAGGCGGTTGCCGACCCGATCGAGATCGAGGGCGGACAGGTCCATGCCAGCATCTCGATCGGCTTTGCGCTGGCACAGCGGCTGGAGCAGCCGGGCGGTGCCGAGCTATTGCAGGCCGCGACGCTGGCCCTGATCGAGGCGCAGCGCGGCGGCACCGCCTCGATCCGCAGCTATTCCGAGGCGATGCGCCACCGGATCAGCGTCCGCAACGGTCTGTCGGACGAGATTGCCGGGGCGCTCGACCGGGGCGATATCTGTGCCCATTTCCAGCCGCAGATCTCGCTTGGCGATGGCGGCATCAGCGGCATGGAGGCGCTGGCGCGCTGGCATCACCCCGATCGCGGGCTGATTCCCCCGGCCGAGTTCCTGCCCGTGGCCGAGCAGGCCGGGCTGATGAGCCGGCTGGGCGAGGTGATGGTCCAGGACGGGCTCAACGCCCTGCGCCTGTGGGACGCCGCCGGACTCAAGGTGCCGCAGGTCGGCGTCAACTTCTCCCAGGTCGAGCTGGCCGACCCCCGGCTGGTCGACCGCCTCGCGTGGGAGCTGGACCGCTTTGACCTGCAGCCGGACCGCTTGGTGATCGAGGTGCTCGAGACCGTGGTGGCGCACCGGCTGGAGGACGTGGTGGTGCGCAACCTTTCGGGACTGTCGCGCCTCGGCTGCCGCCTCGACCTCGACGATTTCGGCACCGGCCACGCCGCAATCACCTCGATCCGCCGCTTCTCGATCCAGCGGCTCAAGATCGACCGCTCCTTCGTCTCAAGGCTCGACTGCGATCCGGAACAGCGCAAGATGGTCGCGGCGATCCTCACCATGGCCGAACGGCTCGGCCTCGAAACCCTGGCCGAAGGGGTCGAGACCCGCGGCGAGCGCGACGCGCTGCGCATGCTCGGCTGCAGCCATGCCCAGGGCTTCGGCGTCGCCCGGCCGATGCCACGGGCCGAGACCGAAGCCTGGATCCGCGCTGCGCAGGCCAAACCCGCCCCGCTTTCGTCGCGTCGCGCGATCTGATCCGGGACCGTTGCAACCCCTGTTCCGACAGGCGATACGCTCGCCGACCGCCCCGCCACCCAAGGCGAAAGAGCTTGACCTTCCGACCCTCGCCCTGTTGAACCGCCACTGACCTTTTCCGGCGATCGAGGGCGGTGTTTCATGGACGATCAGAACAAGAACCTGATCCTGGCGACGGTGCTCAGCCTAGTGGTGATCCTGGGCTGGTTCCTGATCTTCCCGCCCGAGGAGCAGGCGCCCTCGCCCGAGATCGACGAGGTGTCGACCGCACCGACCGAGAATCTCGGCCCCGGCACCGCGAGCGACGCCGTCCCCGGCAGCGCCCTCGAACAGGCCGCCCCGGTGGCGCAGGAGGCGCCGCGCGTCACCATCGAAACGCCGGAGCTGGCCGGTTCGCTGTCGCTGCGCGGCGGTCGAATCGATGACCTGTCGCTGGTCGACTACAACGAGACGCTCGACCCGCAGAGCCCGCTGGTGCGGCTGCTCTCGCCCGTGGGCACCGACACGCCCTATTACGCCGTCTGGGGCTGGGCCCCGGTTGGCGCCGCCGCCGGCCCCCTACCCGGCCCGGACACCGTCTGGACGCTCGAGAGCGGCGAGACGCTGACCCCCGAGAACCCCGTCACCCTGTCCTGGGACAACGGCGAGGGCCTGATCTTCCGCCGCACCGTCTCGGTCGATAACAAGTTCATGTTCGACGTCGAGCAGACCGTCGAGAACACCACCGACGCGGCTGTCACGCTCGCCCCCTATGGCTTCGTGGCGCGGCATGGCGAGCCCGACACCCAAGGCTTCTTCATCCTGCACGAGGGCGTCGTGCGGATGAGCGACGGCACGCTCGAGGAAATCGACTACGACGACATGCCCGATCTCGAGCCCGACGCCCGTGGCGCCGGCCGGGTCGACGTGGCCGAGGTCGCCGGCAATGGCTGGACCGGCTTCACCGACAAGTACTGGATGACGACGCTGATCCCCGAGCCGGGCACGCCCTTCCGCTCGGTGGTGCGCTACTCCGACAACTCCGAGATCTACCAGACCGACGCGGTCCTGCCGGCGATCGAGGTTGCGCCCGGCGCCACTGCCACCTCCGGCACCCAGCTCTTCGCCGGCGCCAAGGAATGGGAGGCGATCCGTTCCTACCAGAACGAGGGCGGCATCGACGGCTTCGTCGACAGCATCGACTGGGGCTGGTTCTTCTTCCTGACCAAGCCGATCTTCATGCTGCTGCACTTCCTCAACGGGGTGATCGGCAACATGGGCTGGGCGATCGTGGCGCTGACCGTGATTCTCAAGGCGATCGTGTTCCCGCTGGCCTACCGCTCCTACGTCTCGATGGCGCGGATGAAGGAGCTGCAGCCGGAGATGGAGAAGCTCAAGGAGCAGGCCGGCGACGACCGTCAGAAGATGCAGCAGGGCATGATGAAGCTCTACAAGGAGAACAAGGTGAACCCGGCTTCGGGCTGCCTGCCGATCCTGCTTCAGATCCCGATCTTCTTCTCGCTCTACAAGGTGATCTTCGTCACCATCGAGCTGCGTCACGCCGAATGGTTCGGCTGGATCCGCGACCTCTCGGCGCCGGACCCGTCCTCGATCCTCAACCTGTTCGGCCTGCTGCCCTTCGACGCCCCCGATCCGACCAGCTTCCTCGCGATCATCTCGCTCGGCATCCTGCCGATCCTGCTGGGCATCTCGATGTGGCTGCAGCAGAAGCTGAACCCGGCCCCCGCCGACCCGACCCAGAAGATGGTCTTCGCCTGGATGCCCTGGGTGTTCATGTTCATGCTCGGCAACTTCGCCAGCGGCCTGGTGCTGTACTGGATCACCAACAACACCATCACCTTCATCCAGCAATACGCGATCATGCGTAGCCACGGTGCCAAGCCGGACGTGTTCGGCAACATCAAGTCCGGCTTCAAGCGCAAGCCCAAGACCGCCGAGGCGAAGCCCGCCAACGCCAACGGAAAGCCGCGCAAGTGAGCGGCCCCCGCATGGTGTTTCCGGAGGCTGCCCCGCCCGAGCCCGATGCGGCCGAGGCGGGGCGTCTCCTCTTCGCGGGCGAGGTAGAGTTCCTCAAGGGCGTGGTGGCGATGTCCGGCCTGCCCCCGGCCGACCGGGCCGAGGTCTGCTTCGCCGGCCGCTCCAACGTGGGCAAGTCGTCGCTGATCAACGCGCTGACGGGCCGCAAGGCGCTGGCGCGCGCGTCCAACACGCCCGGCCGGACCCAGGAGATCAACTTCTTCACCGCCGCCGACAGCCATTACGTCGTCGACCTGCCGGGCTACGGCTTTGCCAACGCGCCCGTGGCCGTGGTCGAGAAGTGGCAGCGCCTGCTCAAGCAGTACCTCTCGGGCCGCCCGACGCTGCGCCGCGCCTTCGTGCTGATCGACGCGCGCCATGGCGCCAAGAAGGTCGACGAAGAGATCATGAGCCTGCTCGACCGCTCGGCGGTGCCGTTCCAGGCGGTGATGACCAAGATCGACAAGGTCAACAAGACCGAGCTGGAGCGCAGCCTCGCGGTGACCCGCGAAACGCTGGCCCGCCACCCCGCTGCCTATCCGGAACTGGTCTTGACCAGCTCCGAGAAGGGGGATGGGATCGAAACGCTCCGTGCGATCATCGCGGGGCTGTCCTGACGCAAGGAACCGGGGGCCTCTGATGAGGACGCAGAAGATGGATCGAGACTGGATCGCCACCGCTAAGACGCTCTCCGAGGCCCTGCCCTACCTGCAGCGCTATTCCGGCGCGATCGTGGTGGTGAAGTTCGGCGGCAACGCGATGGGCGACGCCGACGCCATGGCCGAGTTCGCCCGTGACATCGTGCTGATGCGGCAGGTCGGTGTGAACCCGGTCGTCGTGCATGGCGGCGGCCCGATGATCAACGAGATGCTGGCCAAGCTCGGCATCGAATCCTCCTTCGTGCGCGGCAAGCGGGTCACCGACCAGGCCACGGTCGAAGTGGTCGAGATGGTGCTGACCGGCCTCGTGAACAAGCGCATCGTGCAGGCGATCATGGATGAGGGCGGCCGCGCCGTCGGTCTCTCCGGCAAGGATGACGACCTGATGGTTGCCGTGGCCGACGATCCGGAGCTGGGCTTCGTGGGCCGCCCCGTGGAGATGAACGTGCAGGTCCTGCGCGACATGTTCGCCGCCGGGATCATCCCCGTCGTGGCACCGGTGGCCACCGGCATGGACCCGAACGAGACCTTCAACGTCAATGGCGACACCGCCGCCGGCGCCATCGCCGGCGCCCTCAAGGCCGACCGGCTGCTGCTGCTCACCGACGTGTCGGGCGTCAAGGACGCCTCCGGCGAGGTCGTCACCCAGCTCTCGCCCGAGCAGGTGCGCCAGATGACCGCCGACAGCACCATTGCGGGCGGCATGATCCCCAAGACCGAGACGGCGCTGATGGCGCTGGAACAGGGCGTGCGCGCTGTGGTGATCCTCGACGGGCGGCTGCCCAACGCCTCGCTGCTGGAGCTCTTCACCGAGCACGGCGCCGGCTCCATCATCCGCTCGAGCGAAAGCCGGATGAAGCCGCGCAACGAGGCATGAGCCTCGAGCTCATCCTGATCCGGCACGCCAAGTCGGACTGGGCCGATCCCGGCCAGCCCGACCATGCCCGCCCCCTCGCCCCTCGCGGACGCCGGGACGCGCCGCGCATGGCCGGATGGCTGGCGCAGGGCGGCCATGTGCCCGAGCTGGTGCTGTGCTCGGACGCCGCACGCACCCGCGAAACGCTGGCGCTGATGCTGCCGGAATGGCCCGCGGCGCCGCGCGTGCTGCACGAGCCCATGCTCTACAACGCGCCGCCGCGGCAGCTGCTGGCGACGCTGGGCAGGCAGTCGGCGCGCCGCGTCGCCATCATCGCCCACAACCCCGGCATCGGCCGGCTCGCCGCCGATCTGGCCGAGACGGCCCCGGCGCATCCGCGATTTCAGGACTACCCGACCTGCGCGGTCACCGTGCTGAACTTCGACGTCGATGACTGGTCCGCGATCCGCAGGGGCCGGGTCGCGGCCTTCGCCATTCCCGCCGATCTGTGAAACGAGAAAGGGGGCCGCTGTCGCGGCCCCCTTTCCCTTTGACGGTCGTCGAAGCCGTCTCGTCGCTCAGTGACCGAGGATCTGGCTGAGGAACAGCTTGGTCCGGTCGGATTTCGGCGCCTTGAAGAAGGCCTCCGGCTCGTTCTGCTCGACGATCTGGCCCTGGTCCATGAAGATCACCCGGTTGGCGACCTGCCGCGCGAAGCCCATCTCATGGGTCACGCAGAGCATGGTCATCCCCTCCTCGGCGAGCTCGATCATGGTGTCGAGCACTTCCTTGATCATCTCCGGGTCGAGCGCCGAGGTCGGCTCGTCGAAGAGCATGATGCGCGGCTTCATGCACAGCGAGCGGGCGATCGCCACGCGCTGCTGCTGGCCGCCGGAGAGCTGGCCCGGGTACTTGTGCGCTTGGTCGGGGATCTTCACCTTTTCCAGGAAATGCATCGCGATCTCCTCGGCCTCGCGCTTGGGCGTCTTGCGGACCCAGATCGGCGCGAGGGTGCAGTTCTCGAGGATGGTCAGATGCGGGAAGAGGTTGAAGTGCTGGAAGCACATCCCGACCTCGGAGCGGATCTTGTCGATGTTCTTGAGATCCGAGGTCAGCTCGATCCCGTCGACGACG
The DNA here is from genome assembly GCF_014195545.1 of Limimaricola variabilis. GTDB lineage: Bacteria > Pseudomonadota > Alphaproteobacteria > Rhodobacterales > Rhodobacteraceae > Limimaricola > Limimaricola variabilis. The sequence continues at coordinate 38,788 of NZ_JACIBX010000002.1, forward strand.
ATCTTGCCCGACTGGTGCTCTTCGAGCCGGTTGATGCAGCGGATCAGGGTCGACTTGCCCGAGCCCGAAGGCCCGCAGATCACGATCCGCTCGCCGCGATAGACGGTGAGGTCGATGTCGCGCAGCACGTGGAACGAGCCGTACCACTTGTTCATCTGCGAGATCTCGATCGCCACCTCGTCGGAGACCTGCATGTGGCTGCGATCGATGGTGCGTTCGGCGGTGGTGTTGGCGAGGTCCGTCATGGCAACCTCCTCAGTTGTGGCCGCGCTGGAGCTTTTTCTCCAGGTACAGCGAATAGCGGGACATGCTGAAGCAGCAGATGAAGAACAGCAGACCGATGAAGACGAAGAGCTCCCAGTAGATGCCGTTCCACTCGGTCGAGGCGCGGATCGCGTTCGACAGGCCGATCGGGTCGAGCAGGCCGATGAACACCACCAGCGTCGTGTCCTTGAACAGGCCGATGAAGGTGTTGACGATGCCCGGGATCGAGATCTTGAGCGCCTGCGGCAGGATGATCAGCCGCATCGACTGCCAGTAGGAGAGGCCGAGGCTGTCGGCGCCCTCGTACTGGCCCTTGGGCAGCGCCGCGAGGCCGCCACGGACCACCTCGGCGATGTAGGCCGCCGCGAACAGCGTCACCATGATGATGACCCGCAGCATCAGGTCGAAATTGGTGCCCGGCGGCAGGAAGTAGTTCAGCAGCAAGGAGGCGGTGAACAGCCAGACGATCAGCGGCACGCCGCGGATGATCTCGATGAAGCCGACCGAGATCTTGTTGATGATGAACAGGTCCGACTGCCGTCCCAGCGCCAGCAGGATACCCAGCGGCAGCGACAGGATGATCCCGGCGATGCCGATGATGAAGGACAGCATGAAGCCGCCGAAATCCTGGCTCGAGACGTATTCCATCCGGAACGGGATCACCTGCTCCAGCTCCCGCGCCAGCGGGCCGGCGGTGTAGAGCCAGTAGACGATCGGCAACGCCACCGCGACGATTGAGGCGACGAGCGTGCCCGCCATCGGCGCCAGCGCCCGCCAGGCCGCCCAACCTAGCACGAAGCCGAGGCCGATCGAGATCGGGAACCACGCCGTACCGCCCCAGAGCAGCCAGAACATCACGAAGGGCGAGACCGCCGTGAAGAGCAGCGCCCCGCGCGGCACGCGCGGGAACAGCACCGGCGCGATGGCGACGAGGAAGATAACCAGCGACAGCACCGGCCGCCAGTAGAGCTCACGCGGGTAGAAGCCGAACAGCAGCTGCTGCCAGCGATCAGTCAGCACCGCCCAGCAGGCGGCCGAGGTTCCCTCGGGCAGGGTTGCGTCGCGGATCGCCCGGCATTCGGTGAGCGACGAGGCGTTCCAGATGCCCCGGAAGACCCAAGGCATGGTGTGCGACAGCGCCCACCAGATCACGTAGAGCGAGATCAGCGTGGTGATGATGTTGAACCAGCCCGAGAACAGGTTCTCGCGCATCCAGAGGATCACGCCGCGGTTGCCCACGGGGGGCTCGGCCTGCGGGATCATGGTCTCGCGCACGAAGGGGACGGTCTGGGAATGCGTATCCGACATCTCAGCGCTCCTTCAGCTTCACGCGGGAATTGTAGAGGTTCATGGCGCTCGAGATGATCAGGCTGGTGACCAGGTAGAACAGCCCCAGCAACAGCATCCCCTCCAGCTCCTTGCCGGTCTGGTTGATGGTGATACCGCCCAGTGTCGAGCGCACGTCCATGTAGCCCACCGCGATCGCCAGCGACGAGTTCTTGGTGAGGTTGAGATATTGCGAGATCATCGGCGGGATGATGACACGCAGCGCCTGCGGCAGGATCACGAGGCGCATGGTGCGCGAGGGCTTGATGCCCAGCGCGAACGCCGCCTCGGTCTGGCCCTTGGAGACCGACAGGATGCCGCCGCGCACGTTCTCGGCGATGAAGGCGCCGGTGTAGAGCGACAGCGCCAGCCACAGCGCGATCAGCGAGTTCCGGAGCTGCAGCCCGCCCTCGAAGTTGAAGCCGCCCAGCACGGGGCGCTCGAACTCGACCGGCATGCCGCGCCGGATCGTGTCGGACAGCGCCACGGCGCCGGCGGGCACGGTGGCAATATCGACCGAGGCCGGCAGCGACAGGATGTTGCAGTTGCCCGCCTCGAGCGCGGTGAGCGCGCCCGCCGCATCCTCGACGGCGACGTAGTTGAAGCGGATCTCCTGGCTGCGCATCAGCCGGCGCAGGTTCAGGGACTCGGTCGAGAACGGCACCGCGCAGGCGTTGATCGTCTGCTGGCTGGCCGCATAGTCGGCGAGCGTCATGCCCTCGGTCGCGCCGGTGGCCAGAACGGGCTGGGTCACCCGGCCCGAGGTCATACCCAGCGCCAGAAAGGCGACGGCGGTGGGGACGATCAGCAGGCCCAGCGTGCCCCAGCCGATCGGCAGGATGCGCCCGGTCTGCTCCTGCGTGCGATGCGCGTAGCGCCGCCAGAAGAAGATCGCGACCAGCGAGACGAGGAACACCGCGAGCAGGATGCCCGCGCCCGCGCCCCAGAACGGGGCCGGGATGAACACGCCGCGATTGGTGATGGCGATGGTGTCACCGAGGATCATCGAGGCATCGCCACCCTCGCGGAAATCGCGCGGCTGCGGCGTCGCCTCGGTCATCAGAGCGAAGATCAGCAGGATCCACAGCAGGACGGGGATGTTGCGGAAACCCTCGACATAGATGGCCATCAGCTTGGCGACGAGCCAGTTCTTGGACAGGCGCAGCACACCGGCGAGGACGCCGACGATGGTGGCGAGCACGCAGCCCAGCACCGCGATCAGCAGCGTGTTGAGGATGCCGACCAGAGCGGCGCGGCCATGCGTCGAGGTGCTGTCGTATTCGATCAGTCGCTGGTTGATGTCGTAACCCGCACGCTGGCCGAGGAAGCCGAAGTCGAAATCCTTGCCCAGCGCGGACAGGTTGGTGATCGTGTTCGATACCAGCCAGCTCAGCCCAAGCATCAGCGCGATGAAGGCGATCACCTGAATCGTCAGGGAGCGGTAGCGGGTATCGTAAATAAGCTGGCTCGGGCGGAACCCGGCCTTCGGAGGAGCGTCCGAGGTCGTTGTCATCTGGTGGTCCCCGTTGATCCCGTCGACAGTTGCGCGCCGGTTGCTCCGACTGCGCCCGTCCGGCGGGAAGGATGGCGCCTCGCGCCGTGTCCGTGATTGGTGGGGAGGGGCGTGACCGCCCCTCCCGATGTGCTTAGCGGAACGGCGGCGCGTAGATCAGGCCACCATTGGTCCACTGCGCGTTCAGGCCGCGCGCCAGACCGATCGGGGTGTTCTCGCCGATGTTCTTCTCGAAGATCTCGCCGTAGTTGCCGCCGGCGGCGATCGCGTTCTTGGCCCAGTCGTTCTCGAGGCCGATCATCCCGCCGAGTTCGCCCTCGGTGCCGAGCAGGCGGTTCACCTCGGGGTTGGTACCCGGGGCCGAGGCCAGCTCGTTCACATTGGCGGAGGTCACGCCGTATTCCTCGGCGGCGATCAGCGCGTTGAGCGTCCAGCGCACGATGTCGGCCCATTCGTTGTCGCCATGGCGCACGAGCGGACCGAGCGGCTCCTTGGAGATGATCTCGGGCAGGATCACGTGATCGCCCGGGTTCTCGAAGGTGGCGCGGGTCGCGGCGAGGCCCGACGCGTCGGTGGTGTAGGCGTCGCAGGCACCGGCCAGATACTGCTGCTGGCCTTCGGCGTTGGTCTCGACCGGGACGGGCTCGTAGCTGATGTTGTTGTTGCGGAAGAAGTCCGCGAGGTTCAGCTCGGTGGTGGTGCCGGTCTGGATGCAGATCGTGGCGCCGTCGAGATCCTTGGCCGAGGACACGCCCAGCGCGGTCGGCACGATGAAGCCTTGGCCGTCATAGTAGTTCACGCCGACGAAATCGAACTTGAGATCGGTGTCGCGCGAGAAGGTCCAGGTGGTGTTCCGCGCGAGCATGTCGATCTCGCCCGAGGCCAGCGCGGTGAAGCGGGTCTGACCGGTGGTGGGCACGAAGTTGACGGCCATCGGGTCGCCCAGCACGGCGGCGGCCACGGCGCGGCAGACGGCGACGTCGAAACCTTCCCAGACGCCGTTGGCGTCAGGCGCGCCGAAGCCGGCCAGGCCGGTGACCACGCCGCAGTTCAGCTCGCCACGCTCCTTGACATCGTCGAGCGTCGCGGCTTGCGCCGCTCCGGCGGCCAGACCAGCGGTGGTCAGGGCGCCGAAGAGTACGGATTTCTTCATGAATAACCTCTTCCTGTGTCGCGGCCCCTCTTGGCGGGGGCGGCAATCTGGTGCTCCGGTGTCGCGGAGCCCGATGGGTCGAAGGGACCATGCCGGCCCCGACCGCGCCAGTTGGGCAATGATTTGCCATCGGGTCAAGGGCTGCGCCCCGTCACGTCACGGCGCGGACGCCGGGTAAAGCGGCGCCGCTGCCGAAAAACCGGGCGCTTTGCCGGGTCGCGATTCGCGCTCAGTGCAGCAGTTTCCAAAACCGCGCGGCGTCGAGGAAGGCGGCGCGTTTGACCTGGGCCATCGCCTCGGCCTCCTCGTCCTCGCCCCATTGCTCGATCTGCCACTCCTCGTCGATCCGGGACAGCCGCCAGGCCTCTTCCGGATCGAGCCGATCGGCGATCACCGCCAGCGCCAGAACCAGCGAGCCGGACAGCGCTACGAGGTCGTGGAACGCGGCGAGCGCGAAAGGCTCCATCTCCCGCACCGGCGCGGCCAGCCGTTCCAGCGCCGCGGCGTCCTGCGTCACCGGCATGATGCCGGCGGTGGGCCGGAGCCGGGCGCCATGCGCCGTCTCGGCCCAGTCGAGCAGCGGATCCCATTCGGCGGCCTGCCGGGCGACCAGCTCCGCCGGGGTCTCGGCGCGGTAGCACAGCATGTCCGAGCCGCCATAGGAAGCGAGCATCTCGGCTACCTCCTCGCGCTGCAGCGCCAGCTTGTCGATCGCCGAGTTGGCGGTACGGGTGGCGGGCATTGCGCGCGGGTCAATCCGCTCTTCCTGCGCATCCCACTCGGCCGCGACCGCCTCGGCCAGCGCCTGCGAAGGCAGCAGCAGCGCCGCCTTGGCCGGGGTGCGGACCGGGCGGCCATCGAGCAGCACCTGCCAGCCGCCATCGGCCTGGGTGGCGCTGGCCTGCTTCCAGAAGCGCTTGGCCTTCCATTCGCTCATCGGGTCGTCTCCGTCAGATCGTCGAGCGCGGGACGAAGCCCGGCCCAGTCGTGGATGATGCGGTCGGCGCCCAGCCCCGCCGCCGGTTGATAGCCCCAAGCGACACCGATCGAGGCCACGCCGGCGGCGCGTGCCATCTCGACGTCGAACTGGGTGTCGCCGATCATTACCGCCCGCCGCGGCGCCACGCCGGTCTCGTCCAGCGCCGCATGGACCATGGCCGGGTGCGGCTTGGAGGGGTGATCGTCGGCGGTCTGCCGGCTGTGGAACACCCCTTCGAGGCCATGCGCCTCGATCAGCCGGTCGAGCCCGCGCCGCGACTTGCCCGTGGCGACCGCCAGGAGCGTGCAGGGCTCCGCCGCTAGCCCTTCCAGTGCCGCGCGGGCGCCGGGATAGAAGGGGCTGCTCTCGGGGCCGTGCTTCTGCCGCAGATCGGCATAGGCGGTGCAGTAGACGGCGATCATGCGCGCGCGGCTGTCCGGCCCCTGCTCGCCCGCGAGGCGCAGGAAGGTCTCGGGCAGCGACAGCCCCACCCCCGACAGCACCCGCTCGCGCGAGGGCATGGCGAGGCCCTCCGAGGCGAAGGCTTCGGCCATCGCCGCGAGGATGTCGCGCTGGCTGTCGACGAGCGTGCCGTCGACATCGAAGATCACCAGCCGCAGTTCGCTCATCCGTCGAGTTCGTCCGGATCGAACGGGTCCATCGGCGCGTCGCGCGTGTCCCAGCCGAAGAAGTCCCAGGTCCGCTCCATGTGCTCGGGCAAGGGTGCCACGATCTGCAGGATCGCCTTGGTCACGGGGTGCTCGATCTTGAGCGAGCGAGCGTGCAGGTGCAGCTTGCGGTCGATCTCCGCGCCCAAACCAGCGCCCCAGCCATCGCCGAGATTTTCCTGGCTCGAGCCGCCATACTTGCCGTCGCCCACCACCGGGTGGCCGATCTCGGCCATGTGGGCGCGCAGCTGGTGGGTGCGGCCCGTCACCGGGACGAGCGCCATCCACGACACGCGCTGTCCCAGCGCGCTGAGCGTCGCGAAATCGGTCACGGCGCGCTTGGCGCCCGGGGTCTTGTCGACCTCGGCGGGGTGGATGCACTGCATCTTCTCGCCCTCGCCGCCCTTGCCATGCCCCATCGCCTTCACGAGGCCGTACTTGATCGTGCCGGCACGCGGCTGCGGCACGCCGGCGACGGCAGCCCAGTAGATCTTGCGCGTCTCGCGGTGCTTGAGGTTCTCGGTCAGCCCCTTGGCGGCGGTGCGGGTGCGCGCCAGCAGCAGCACGCCGGAGGTATCCTTGTCGAGCCGGTGCACGAGGCGCGGCTTGTCCTCGAAGCCATCGCGCAGCGCTTCCGCGAGCCCGTCGACATGTTTCGCCACGCCCGAACCGCCCTGCGTGGGCAGGCCCGCGGGCTTGTTGATCGCGATGATATGGTCGTCGCGGTAGATCACGCAGCCGCGGATCATCTCCGCGTCCTTCTTGGAGATCTGGCTGCGATCGACCGGCCGGCTCTCGACCTCATGCGCTTCGGGGATCGGCGGCACGCGCACGCTCTGGCCGACCTCGAGCCGGGTGGCGGGCTTCACGCGGCCGCCATCGACCCGAAGCTCGCCCTTGCGGCACATTTTCTCGATCCGGGTCTGGACGAGATGCGGAAAGCGCCGCTTGAGCCAGCGGTCGAGCCGCTGGTCGCCCTCGTCCGCACCCACGGTGATGGTCTGCACGCCGCTCATGCGAGGCTCCTTGCGATCCACAGGCCCGCCGCGCAGGCCGCAATTGAGAAGATGACCGATCCCGCCACATAGGCCAGCGCTGCCCCGGCCCGTCCCGCCTCGACAAGCCGCAGCGCATCAAGCGAGAAGGCCGAAAAGGTGGTGAAGCCGCCCAGCAGCCCGGTGATCAGGAGCGGCGCGAGTTGCGACGCGCGCCCCTCCAGCAGCACCCAGAGCGCACCGATGGCGAGGCTTCCGGCGATGTTCACCGCGACGGTGCCCATCGGGAAGACCACGGCCTGCCCGACGAGAAAGCGCAGGCTCGCGCCCCCGGCGCCGCCAAGGGCCACCAATGCAAGGGATGTCATCATCCGCGCGGTGTCGTTGGGCAGGCCCCACTTGTCAAGCGTCGGCCCTTTCTACCCGGAATGCGCGGCCTGCCCGGACCCGGTGACGCGAGGTCTGTGGGGCGGGCGCCCCTGCTCCGCCGGGGCCGTGCTAGTATCGGCGGGCCTGCCCCGTGCCGGGGCGAATCGGCCTTGCAAAGGATCGGGACCATGGGACTGCTCGTCGAATACAGCCTTGCCGAGGGCCAGTCCGAGGCCCAGACCGCGGCGCTGCAGGATCTCGTCTCCGGCCTGAAGGCCGAAGGCGTGGAGGGCTTCAGCTACACCGGCTATGCCACCGAGGATCCGACCCGCTTCATCGGCGTGCTCGAGTTCGAGGACGATGCCGGGAAGCAGCGCTTCCTCGACAGCCGGGCCTTTGCCGCCTATCGCGACGGCGCGCGGCCGCGCTTTACCGCGCCGCCGAAGACCACGCCGATCTCCCGCGTCGCCTCGACGCTGGACTGAACGGCCCGGAGTCTCCCGACAGATGGACGAGATGCTCCTTGCCCGCGAACCGGTGATCCGGCTCGCCGCCTTTCTCGGTGTACTCGCGGCGATGGCGCTGTGGGAACTTCTCGCGCCGCGACGCCGCCGCGAGATCCCGCGCCTGCTGCGCTGGTCCAACAACCTCGCGCTGGTGGCGCTCGACGCGGTAGCGCTGCGGATCGCCTTTCCGATCGTGGCGGTGGGCCTCGCGGTCCTGGCAGAGGAGCATGGCTGGGGCCTGTTCAACGCGTTCGGCACCCCCGGCTGGATCGCGGTGCCGCTGTCGGTCGTGGTGCTCGATTTCGCGATCTATCTCCAGCACGTGCTGTTCCACGCGGTGCCTGCGCTGTGGCGATTGCACCGGATGCATCATGCCGACCTGGAATTCGACGTGACGACCGGGGTGCGGTTTCATCCGATCGAGATCCTGTTGTCGATGGGGCTGAAGCTGGGGCTGGTCGCGGCGCTCGGCCCGCCGGCCATCGCGGTGCTGATCTTCGAGGTACTGCTGAACGCCAGCTCGATGTTCAACCATTCGAACATCCACATCCCCGCCCGCGTGGACCGGCTGCTGCGCTGGATCGTGGTGACGCCGGACATGCACCGGGTGCATCATTCGGTTCTGCCCGAGGAGGCCAACAGCAATTACGGCTTCAACCTGCCCTGGTGGGACCGGCTGCTCGGCACCTACCGCGCGCAGCCCAAGAGCGGGCATCTCGGGATGACATTGGGCATCGACCGGTTCCGCACGCGGCGCGACCTCTGGGTCGACCGGATGCTGCTGCAGCCATGGCGCCGTCGCTGAGGCTCAGCGCCCCTCGCCCCGGCGGCGTTTCTCGCGCAGCCCGGAGAAGAACTCGACCCGCTTCCTGAGTTCTCGCTCATGCCCGCGATCGACCGGCGTGTAATAGACCGGGCGCTTCATCGTCTCGGGGAAGTAGTTCTGGCCGGAGAAGGCATCCTCGGCGTCGTGGTCGTAATCATATCCCTTGCCGTAGCCCTTTTCCTTCATCAGCCGGGTCGGCGCGTTGAGGATATGCTTGGGCGGCGGCTCCGAGCCGGTCTTGCGGGCCTCGGCCATGGCCGCCTTGAAGGCGGCGTAGCCCGCGTTGGATTTCGGCGCGAGCGCTAGATAGACGACCGCCTGCCCCAGAGCCAACTCGCCCTCGGGGGAGCCCAGCCGCTCGTAGGTCTCCCAGGCATGCAGGCAGACCGTCTGCGCCTGCGGATCGGCGAGACCGATATCCTCGACCGCCATGCGGGTGATGCGCCGGGCAAGGTAGCGCGGATCCTCGCCCCCGGTCAGCATCCGCGCCAGCCAGTACAGCGCGGCGTCGGGGTCGGAGCCCCGCACCGATTTGTGCAGCGCCGATATCAGGTTGTAGTGCTCGTCGCCGGACTTGTCGTATTTCGCGGCGCGCTTCATCAGGCGCGCGGTCAGGGCCTCCACCCCGAGCCGCGTGTCGGTCTTCCAGGCCGCGACCTGCTCGATCAGATTGAGTAGAGCGCGCCCGTCGCCATCGGCCATGCCGAGCAGCGCTTCGCGCGCCGCCCCGTCGAGCGGCAGGGCCCGGCCCAACTCCTTTTCGGCGCGCTGGGCGAGACGCTCCAGATCCGCGAGATCGAGCCGCTCCAGCACCAGCACCTGCGCCCGGCTCAGGAGAGCGGCGTTCAGCTCGAAGGAGGGGTTCTCGGTGGTGGCGCCCACCAGCAGGATCGTCCCGTCCTCCATATGCGGCAGGAAGCCGTCCTGTTGCGCTTTGTTGAAACGGTGGATCTCGTCGACGAAGAGGAGCGTCGCACGCCCCTGCCCGCGCCTGAGCTTCGCCGCTTCGAACACCTTCTTGAGATCCGCGACGCCGGTGAAGATCGCGCTGACCTGCACGAAGGCGAGATCGGTCGCATCGGCGAGCAGCCGCGCGATGGTGGTCTTGCCGACGCCGGGCGGCCCCCACAGGATCAGCGATGACAGCGAGCCGGCGGCAAGCATCGCGCCGAGCGGCGCCTCGGGCCCCAACACCTGCTCCTGGCCGATGACCTCGCCCAGCGTCTTGGGCCGCAGCCGATCCGCGAGCGGTCGATGCCCGGCCGGTTCGGGCGCGGACTTGGCGGGCGGAGGCGCCGGGTCAAGACCGGGCAAGTTGTCGAACAGATCGGCCATGCCCCAAATCTAGTGCGCCTGTGGATAACTGCCAAGGGATTTGGTATCGCGGCCGAAATCTTGTGTCAGGTCGCGGTCAGATCAGCCGCGCGTCCCTCGCCCGCTGCACCGCTTCGGTGGTGGTGCGCGCAAGCAGCGCGGCACGGGCCGATGACAGGCGCGCCTTGAACGCGCTCTCGGAAATCCCGAGCTTCGCGGCCGCGGCGGCGTGGCGGTCGCCCGCGGCGACGCAGCGCAATGCCTCGGCCTGTGCCTTGGTCAGGCGGCCGGGCGGCTCAGTCAGCTCGTGCAGGCGAGCGAGAATGTGCTCGATCTCGGCCATCTCCGCATCGGTGAACTCTCGATCCGCGCGGCAGGCCGAGGCGATGGAGCGCGACATCATCGGGCCGCAGGACACCGCCACGCCATAGACCATGCCGAACCGGCGGGCCTGACCGAAGATGTCGAACGGATCGGGCAGCTCGATCTCGCTCCAACGGCAGGCACCGGTGGTACTGAAGCCCCAGGCGATCACCGGGTCGCGCAGCGCATAGGCCTCTTCGGTGTAGCGCCGGACCCAAGCCTCCGGAAAGCTCTGATGGCTGATCAGCGGCAGGGCGAAGCGGATATGCAGGGCAAAGAAGGCCCCACCCGGCGCGCGTGCTTCGAGGTCCTGGATATGGCTGTCGATATCGACTTTCGGAGACATGCCGGTCCTTGGTCTGCTGGCTCCCTACCGGGATAGCCCCTCAGACGTCGTGTGCCAAAGCTCTAACGTATTGACGCAGCGACCATAACCAAAAACGCCCCACCCTTTCGGGTGGGGCGCTATGCCTTGGTACTGGAGAGCCTATCACTCCGCAGCGGCGTCCTCGGCCTCGAGTCGGGCGCGGTCGGCGGCGCCCTTGGCGTCGACGTCGCGGTCGACGAACTCGATGATCGCCATCGGCGCCATGTCACCATAGCGGAAGCCGGCCTTCAGCACGCGGACATAGCCGCCCTGACGGTCGGCGTAGCGCGGCCCGAGGATGTCGAACAGCTTGGCAACGTAGGCGTCCTGCTTGAGCTGGGCCGCGGCCTGACGGCGGGCATGCAGGTCGCCGCGCTTGCCGAGAGTCACGAGCTTCTCGATCACGCGGCGCAGGTCTTTCGCCTTGGGCAGCGTGGTCTTGATCTGCTCGTGCTCGATCAGCGAGCCGGCGAGGTTCGCGAACATCGCCTTGCGGTGCTCGTGGGTACGGTTCAGGCGGCGGTAGCCACTTCCATGACGCATTGGGTGTCTCCTATAGCGTTTTGCTTTGTCCGGCAGCCGATGCGTGTCGGCCACTCTCCTTGGGGCAGGATGCCCGGGTCGTGTCGGGGGCGGTCACCCGCCCCCGAAGATCGATCAGAACTGGTCTTCGAACTTCTTGGCCAGGTCTTCGATGTTGTCCGGCGGCCAGTCCTCGACGTCCATGCCGAGATGCAGGCCCATGCCCGAAAGCACTTCCTTGATCTCGTTGAGCGACTTGCGGCCGAAGTTCGGGGTGCGGAGCATCTCGGCTTCGGTCTTCTGGATCAGGTCGCCGATATAGACGATGTTGTCGTTCTTCAGGCAGTTCGCCGAACGCACCGACAGCTCGAGCTCGTCGACCTTCTTCAACAGCAGCGGGTTGAACTCGAGACCATCGTCGAGCGCGCCGGCCGAAGCCGATTCCGGTTCGTCGAAGTTCACGAAGATCGACAGCTGGTCCTGCAGGATGCGCGCGGCATAGGCCACGGCGTCGTCCGGGGTCAGCGAACCGTCGGTCTCGACCTTCATGGTCAGCTTGTCATAGTCGAGCACCTGACCCTCACGGGTCGGCTGCACGTCGTAGGACACCTTCTTGACCGGCGAGTAGATCGCGTCGATGGCGATCATGCCGATCGGCGCGTCCTCGGGCTTGTTGCGGTCGGCCGCGACATAGCCCTTACCGGTGTTGACGGTCAGCTCCATGTAGAGGTTGGCGCCATCGTCGAGGTGGCAGATCACGTGATCCTTGTTGAGGATCTCGATGCCCGCGCTCTCGGAGATGTCACCGGCGGTGACGACGCCGGGGCCGGTCGCCTGGACGGAAAGCCGCTTCGGGCCCTCGACTTCCATGCGGATCGCGACGCCCTTGAGGTTCAGCACCACGTCGGTCACGTCTTCACGGACGCCCGAGATCGAGGAGAACTCGTGCAGCACGTTGTCGATCTGGACGGAGGTGATGGCCGCACCCTGGAGCGACGACATCAGCACGCGGCGCAGCGCGTTGCCCAGCGTCAGGCCGAAGCCGCGCTCGAGCGGCTCGGCGACCACGGTGGCCTGCCGCGCCGGATCGTTGCCCGGCTTGACGTCGAGCTGCGTCGGCTTGATCAGCTCGGCCCAATTCTTGTGGATCATGCGTCCCTCCATTCCTGTCCGTGCTCCATGGTCCCGAAGAGCCGGACGCCCGAGGTTTCAAAATGACGGTTCGGGGCCGCGCAGACAGGCGCGGCCCCGAACAGGTAGTGCTGGCTCAGACGCGGCGGCGCTTCGGCGGGCGGCAGCCGTTATGGGCGATCGGCGTCACGTCGCGGATCGACGTGATGTTGAAGCCGACGGCGGCCAAGGCGCGCAGCGCGCTCTCGCGGCCCGAACCGGGGCCCTGCACTTCGACTTCCAGCGTCTTCACGCCGTGTTCCTGCGCCTTGCGGCCCGCGTCTTCGGCGGCGAGCTGGGCAGCGTAGGGGGTCGACTTGCGCGAGCCCTTGAAGCCCATGGTGCCGGCGGACGACCAGGAGATCGCGTTGCCCTGCACGTCCGAGATCAGGATCTTGGTGTTGTTGAACGAGCTGTTCACATGCGCCACGCCTGCGGCGATGTTCTTGGAGACCTTCTTCTTGCCTCCGCGACGGGTATCACGTGCCATGGATGCGTCCCCTTATTTCTTCTTGCCGGCAATGGCCTTCGCGGGGCCTTTGCGGGTGCGAGCGTTGGTGTGGGTACGCTGGCCGCGGACCGGCAGGTTGCGACGGTGGCGCAGGCCACGGTAGCAGCCGAGATCCATCAGGCGCTTGATGTTCATCGTGGTCTCGCGACGCAGGTCGCCTTCCACGGTGAGGTTGGCGTCGATGTGCTCGCGGATCGCCAGGACCTCGGCGTCGGAGAGATCGTTGACCCGACGGGTCACGTCGATGCCGACGGCTTCGCAGATCTGGCGGGCGGTGCTGTCACCGATACCGGTGATGTAGGTGAGGGCGATCGGAACCCGCTTCGCGGTCGGGATGTTCACGCCGGCAATACGTGCCACGTTTAGCGTCCTTTCGTTGCGGCTCCGTGATGCCGGAGCCTTTTTTCACAACTGAGGCCCGGAAGATCCGGGCCGCATCCTGCGAGGTGATCCGCGCGGGCAGCGGGAGCGACCCGTGTGCGCGCGCGAAATGATTCCCTTTCGGGATGGGGCTGTCTATGGGCGGATCGGCGGAGGGTCAAGCCCCCCGGCCGTTCCGTCCGGACGCCGCGCTCAGGCGTCCTGGGTCTGGCTGCCCAGCAGTCCGGAGATCTCGGCGGCGACCGCCTCGATCGCGGCCAAGCCGTTGACGCTCTCGAGCTGGCCCTTGGCATGGTAATAGCCGATCAGCGGCGAGGTCTGCTTGTAATAAGCCAGCAGCCGCGTGCGCAGCGCGTCCTCGTTGTCGTCGGCGCGACGCTTGATCTCGGTCGAGCCGCAATTGACGCACTTGCCATCGGCGGGGACCGGGCGGGTCACGTCGTGATAGACCTCGCCGCAATTGCCGCAGGTCGACCGGCCGGTGATCCGCGCGACCAGAACCTCGTCATCGACACGCATCTCGATCACGTGGTCGAGCGACTGGCCCAGCTCCGAAAGCAGCGCGCCGAGCGCGTCGGCCTGCGCCAGGGTGCGCGGGAAGCCGTCGAAGATGTAGCCGCCATGCGCCGCGCCGGAGGTCAGCTTCTCGCGGATCAGGCCGATGACGATCTCGTCGGTGACCAGCTCGCCGCGATCCATCACGGCGGCGACCCGCTGCCCCATCTCGGTGCCGGAGGAGCGGGCCTCGCGCAGCATGTCGCCGGTGGAGAGCTGGACCATGCCACGCTCTTCGACCAGCCGCTTGGCCTGCGTGCCCTTGCCCGCGCCCGGCGGCCCCAGAAGAATGATGTTGGTCATCGACGTGCAGGCCCCCTCGCCTTGGTCTTGTTCGTCTTGCCGGCGCGTCTCCCGCGCAGTTGCGACTTCTCGATCAGCCCTTCGTACTGATGGGCCAGAAGATGGCTCTGCACCTGCTGGATGGTGTCCATCCCGACCGAAACGATGATCAGGATCGAGGTGCCGCCGAAGTAGAACGGGATCGCCAGCTGGCTGCGCAGGATCTCGGGCAGCAGCGCCACCAGCGCCAGATAGGCCGAACCCAGCACCAAGATGCGGTTGAGGACGTAATCGAGATACTCCGAGGTCCGCTTGCCGGGACGGATGCCGGGGATGAAGCCGTTCTGGTTCTTCAGGTTGTCGGCCACGTCATCGGTCTTGAACGCCACTTCCCGGGTATAGAAGTAGGTGAAGAAGATGATCATGCCGGCGAAGAAGATCAGGTAGAGCGGCTGGCCCGGCCCGAAATAGGCGAGGATCGTCGACATGATCGGACCGGTCGAGCCGCCCGAGAAGGTCGACAGCGTGGTCGGCAGCAGCAGCAGCGCCGAGGCGAAGATCGCGGGGATCACGCCGGCTGGGTTGACCTTGATCGGCAGGTGCGAGGAGCCGCCGTCATAGACCTTCATGCCGACCTGGCGGCGCGGGTACTGGATGTGGATCTTCCGGAGACTGCGCTCCATGAACACCACGAAGGTCAGCACCCCGATCACCATCGCGATCACCAGCAGGATCACGGCCGGGCTGATCGCGCCCGAACGGCCCTGGCTCAGGAACTGCGCCAGCGCGGCCGGGATCTCGGCGATGATGCCGACGAAGATGATCAGCGAGATGCCGTTGCCGATGCCGCGGGCGGTGATCTGCTCGCCCAGCCACATCAGGAACATGGTGCCACCCACCAGGGTGATCATCGTCGAAGCACGGAAGAACAGGCCCGGATCGGTGACCAGGTCGCCGGCCTCGAGGCTGACGGCGAGGCCGTAGGCCTGGAAGGTCGCCAACACCACGGTGAAGTAGCGGGTGTACTGGTTGATCTTCTTGCGGCCCTGCTCGCCCTCTTTCTTGAGCTGCTTCAGCGGCTCGTACATCGAGGCCATGAGCTGCACGATGATCGAGGCGGAGATGTAGGGCATGATGCCGAGGGCGAAGATGCCCATGCGCGACAGCGCACCGCCGGTGAACATCGACAGGATGCCGCCGATGCCGGAGGCCGCGCTCTCCATGAAGTTGCGCAGCGCGGCGCCATCGATCCCGGGAACCGGGATGAAGGTGCCGAGCCGGTAGACGATCAGGAGACCGATCGTGAAGAGGATCCGCTGACGGAGCTCGGTGGCCTTGCCGAAGGCCCCCCAGCTCATGTTGGCGGCCATCTGTTCTGCTGCTGATGCCATCGGGGCTCTCTTGTCATGTCAGCGCCGCCAGACCGGGATCTTCCGGTCGGCGGCGCGGGAACAGTCGGTGACGGGGGCGGGGAGCGCAAGGCCCCCCGGCCACCGATTATTCGGCGGCGGCCGCCGGTGCGGTGACGGTGAGCTTGCCACCGGCCTTCTCGACCGCCTCGATCGCGCCCTTGGAGGCGCCGGTCACGGCGATGTTGGCCTTGGCGGTGAACTCGCCCTTGGACAGCACGCGGATGCCGTCACGCTTGCGACGGACCAGGCCCGACGCGATCAGCGCGTCCTCGGTGATGTCCTGAGCGGCGTCGATCTTGCCGGCGTCGATGAACTTCTGGATCAGGCCGAGGTTCACGACAGCGTATTCGCGGCGGTTCGGCTTGTTGAAGCCGCGCTTGGGCAGACGCTGGTAGAGCGGCATCTGGCCGCCCTCGTAGCCCTTGATGGCCACGCCCGAACGGGATTTCTGACCCTTGATACCACGGCCACCCATCTTGCCGGTGCCGGAGCCCGGACCACGGCCGACGCGCTTGGCTTTCTTGGTCGCGCCCGGATTGTCGCGCAGTTCGTTGAGTTTCATGTCGCTTCTCCTTGTGCCGGAACTGCCCCCCAGCGACGGAACGGGCAAACGCGGCTTTTATGTACGGATTCGGGACCCGCGATCGGGCCACCGGCGGCGTATACGACCGCCTGCGCCGAGTTTCAAGCGTCCTACCTCACGGCAGGAGAACGACGCCCCCCGACATGAGTAGGATCAGGCCGGTGATCCGCCCCACTGCCGGGCCGCGCGGCGCCAGCTTCTCGACCAGCACCAGCAGCGCCAACCCGGCGATCCAGAGGGGGTTCATCACGCCGCCCACGAAGAGAAGCGCCATCAGCGCCCAGCAGCAGCCAAGGCAATAGCCGCCATGGCCCACCCCGATCGCCAGCGCGCCGCGCCAGCCACGGCCCCGGTGGCGGATGAGCCAGTCCACCGGCGAGCGGCAATGCCGCAGGCAGGCGCGTTTCGCCGGGGTGAACTGCCACGCCCCTGCGGCCAGCAGCAGTCCGCCGCTCAGCACCCCGCTCGCGCTCGCCATGCCTGAACCGATCCAGCGAACCTCGGAAAGCGCGGCCTGCGCCACCACCGCTACGAGGCTGAAGCCGAGCCAGGTCAGCTGGTAGCCCGCGACGAACACTGCCGTGGCGGAGAACGGGGCGCGACCGGTCGTGCGGCGGTTCAGCGCGGCGGCGAGCAGGATCACCGGCGCGGCCGATGGCAGCATCATCGCGACCATCATCACCCACCACATCGCGAGCATCAGCGCGGCATGCGACAGGCTCCACCCCATGGCAGCGGAGCCGGTGCCTTCACCCGGGGCCGGAGCCACGCCTCCAAACGGCAGCGCTATGCGCGCTCCTGCCAGCGTATAGACCCAAGCCAGCGCGCAGACCGCGGCCAGCAGGGCGCCGCAGATCAGCCGGTCGCGCCTGAGCAGGGGCACGAGGCGGTCCGCTGCGGCCTCAGCCATGCACGACGCCCTCTCCATTGTGGTGCAGCCGGTTGAACTGGCCGTAGCTGTCGGTCAGGTCGAGCGAGATGGCGCTGTCGGTGCCGCTGCGCGAGGTGGCGCTGCCGATTTCCGCGGTCTCGAACTCGATGCCGCCGGGGATCTGGATCCGCACCCGGTGCTCGCCATCGGAATGCGGCGGCATGATCGGCCGCCCCTCCCCGGTCAGGACACCGGGGATCGTGGCCCGCGCCCGTCGCGCGTCGATGTCGAGTTCGAGCTCGATCGGGCGATACAGCGTCGGGTGCACCACGTCGGACATCGCCCGGAACACCCACCAATGCGTCGCGGCCTCGGCGGTCTCGCCGCCGTGGAGCACCCGCTCCAGCGCCGCGCGCTGATCCGCGTCGGCGCGCTCGTCGATCACCGCCTGCAATTCCCCGCGACCTTCGAAGATCGGACCCGGCCAGGCATAGAGCAGCGCGACAAGGAGCCCGTCGAGCCGGGTCTCGGCAAAATGGCCGCGCTCGATCCGCAGCACCTCGAAGCCCCGGCAATGGCCGTGCGTCGGAAGATCCTCGAACTGGCACGGACATCCATAGGCGCAGTTGCAGTTACCGAAGGATTCCCCCTCGATGGACTAGTCGATCATGGCCCCCTCCCCCGTTGCGGAAGCCGCCCTGCGCGGGGCGGCGGGACACGGGCCGAGACGGGGCGGCGCAACTCGGGATCAGGTCCGGGCAGGATGTCCGCCATTGCCGCGACCTTGCCGCATCATAGCAGCCCCGCCCGAGTCGCGGGAGGGCAGCGGGACGGGCCGCATGCGAAAGGGGCGCCGCGGTTTCCCGCGACGCCCCTTCCATTCGCGCTGAGCCGGTGGCTCAGGCCTTTTCTTCGATGATCTGCACGAGGTGCGGGATCGAGTTCACCATGCCGCGGACCGAGGGGGTGTCCTCGAGCTCGCGGGTGCGGTGCATCTTGTTGAGCCCCAGACCCTTCAGCGTCGCGCGCTGGATGGCGGGGCGGCGGATCGGCGAGCCGATCTGCTTGACGACGATGGTTGCCATGTCCGCTCTCCTCAGGCTTCGGCGACTTCGGCGCCGGCCTCTTCGGGCTTGCGCAGAATGTCGGCGACCTTCTTGCCGCGACGCTGGGCGACCGCACGCGGCGACTGCTCGGCGCGGAGGCCGTCCAGCGTGGCGCGGATCATGTTGTACGGGTTCTGCGAGCCGAGCGACTTGGACACGACGTCCTGCAGGCCCAGCATCTCGAACACCGCACGCATCGGGCCGCCGGCGATGATGCCGGTACCCGCCGGAGCGGCACGCATCACGACGCGGCCGGCGCCGTGGCGACCTTCCATGTCGTGGTGCAGGGTCCGACCCTCGCGCAGCGGCACGCGGATCAGGTTGCGACGCGCCTGCTCGGTGGCCTTGCGGATGGCCTCGGGGACCTCCTTGGCCTTGCCCTTGCCGAAGCCGACGCGGCCCTTCTGGTCCCCGACGACGACGAGCGCCGCGAAGCCGAAGCGCTTGCCGCCCTTGACGGTCTTCGAGACCCGGTTGATCGCCACGAGACGATCGGCGAATTCCGGGTTCTCGTCGCGGTCGCGGCGACGGTTGTCACGTTCTGCCATGTTACGTCTCCTCAGATCTTCAGGCCGGCGTCACGGGCCGCGTCAGCGAGCGCCTTGACCTTGCCGTGGAACAGGAAGCCGCCGCGATCGAAATAGGCTTCGGTCACGCCGGCCTTCTTCGCACGCTCCGCGATCGCCGCACCGACCTTGGCGGCCGCCTCGACGTTGTTCTTCCCGACGATGCCCAGATCCTTCTCGAGCGAGGAGGCCGAGGCGAGAGTGACGCCGTTGACGTCGTCGATCAGCTGCACGCTGATGTTCTTGTTGCTGCGGTGCACGCTGAGGCGCGGACGCCCGGCGTTGACCTTGCGCAGCTTGCTCCGGACGCGCTGACGGCGCTTCAGGAACAGATCCCGTTTGCTGTTTGCCATTTTTTCGCGTCCTTACTTCTTCTTGCCTTCCTTGCGGAAGATGAACTCGCCCTTGTAGCGGATGCCCTTGCCCTTATAGGGCTCGGGAGCGCGCCACTCGCGGATGTTGGCCGCGACTTGACCGACGAGCTGCTGATCGATGCCCTCGACCACGATCTCGGTCTGCTTGGGCGCCGTAACCGTGACGCCCTGGGGCACCTCGAAGTTCACGTCGTGGCTGTAGCCGAGCGCCAGCTTCAGGGTGTTGCCCTGCATCTGGGCACGGTAGCCGACGCCCTGGATCTCGAGCTCTTTCTTGAAGCCCTCGGAGACACCAGTGACGAGGTTCTGAACCATCGAGCGGGACATGCCCCACTGCTGGCGCGAACGCTTCGACAGGCCGCGCGGGGTGACGCTGATCGCGCCATCCTCGAGCTTGAGTGTGACGTCATCGGTGGCGGTGAAGCTGCGGGTGCCCTTGGGCCCCTTCACTTCGACCGTCTGGCCGGAGACGTTGGCGGTCACGCCGCTGGGCAGGGCGACCGGGCGTTTGCCGATACGAGACATTCCGGACCCTCCTTAGAATACGGTGCAGAGCACTTCGCCACCGACATTGGCAGCGCGCGCGTTGGCATCCGACATCACGCCGCGGGGCGTGGAGACGATCGAGACGCCCAGACCCTGGCGCGGTGCCGGCAGGTCCTTGACGCTCATGTAGACGCGACGGCCCGGCTTGGAGACGCGCTTGAGCTCGCGGATCACCGGGGCGCCCTCGTAGTAGCGCAGGCTGATCTCGAGCGCCGGGTGGCCGTCCTTGCCGGTCACCTTCTCGTAGCCGCGGATGTAGCCCTCGTCCGCGAGGACATCGAGCACCCAGGCGCGGAGCTTGGAGGCGGGGGTGAGGACGGTGGACTTGTGACGCATCTGCGCGTTGCGGATGCGGGTCAGCATATCACCGATGGGATCGTTCATCTGTGGACCCTCCTTACCAGCTCGACTTGACCATGCCGGGGATTTCCCCGTTCGAGCCGAGCTCGCGCAGCATGATCCGGCTGAGTTTCAGCTTGCGGTAATAGGCGTGCGGACGCCCCGTCAGCTGGCAGCGGTTGTGAAGACGCGTGGGCGAGCTGTTGCGCGGCAGTTGCGCGAGCTTCAGGTTCGCCTTGAAGCGCTCTTCCACGGGCTTGTCTTTGTCGTTCGCGATCGCCTTGAGCTCGGCGCGCTTGGCGGCATACTGCGCCACCAGACGCTCGCGCTTCTTCTCGCGTTCGATCATGGATTTCTTGGCCATATCTCTCTTTCCTCCCGCGGATCAGCTGTTGAACGGCATGTTGAAATGCTTCAACAGCGCCTTCGCTTCCGCGTCGGTCTTCGCGGTGGTGCAGATGATGATGTCCATGCCCCAGACCTCATCGACCTTGTCGAAGTTGATCTCCGGGAACACGATGTGCTCCTTCAGGCCCATGGCGTAGTTGCCACGGCCGTCGAAGCTCTTGCCGGGGACGCCGCGGAAGTCGCGGATCCGGGGCATCGCCACGGTGATCAGGCGGTCGAGGAATTCATACATCCGGTCGCCACGCAGGGTCACCTTCGCACCGAGCGGCATGTCCTCGCGGACGCGGAAGCCGGCGATCGACTTCTTGGCCTTGGTGACGACGGCGCGCTGACCGGCGATGGTCGAAAGATCGTCCTGGGCGGACTTGGCTTTCTTGGAATCGCGGACGGCCTCGGCCCCGGCGCCGATGTTCAGTACGATCTTGTCCAGGCGCGGGATCTGCATGTCGTTCTTGTAGCCGAACTCTTCCTTGAGCTTGGCCTTGATCTCGCTGGCGAAGGTCGCCTTGAGACGCGGGGTATAGTTCGCGGTATCGAGCATCAGATCACGTCCCCGGTGGTTTTGGCGAAACGCACCTTCTTGCCGTCTTCCTCGCGGAAGCCGACGCGGGCCGGTTTGCCGTTGGCATCGACGATGGCCAGGTTCGACAGCTGGATCGGCATCGCCTTGGGCTGACGGCCACCCTGATCGGTCTGGCTCTGCTTGACGTGGCGGATCGCGACGTTGATCCCTTCGACCACGGCCTTGCCGGCCTTGGGGTCGACGGACTGGATCTCGCCGGTCTTGCCCTTGTCCTTGCCGGTCAGGACGACGACCTTGTCACCTTTGCGGAGTTTGGCAGCCATTACAGCACCTCCGGCGCGAGCGAGATGATCTTCATGAAGTTCTTCGCGCGCAGCTCGCGAACCACCGGCCCGAAGATACGGGTGCCGACCGGCTCGTTGTTGTTGTTCAGAATGACGGCCGCGTTGCGGTCGAAGCGGATCGAGGTGCCGTCTTCGCGACGAACTTCCTTGGCGGTGCGCACGACGACGGCCTTGCGGACGTCACCTTTCTTCACGCGGCCACGGGGGATCGCTTCCTTGACGGACACCACGATGATGTCGCCGACCGACGCATACCGGCGGTGCGAACCGCCGAGGACCTTGATGCACTGCACCCGGCGTGCGCCGGAGTTGTCAGCGACATCCAGATTGGTCTGCATCTGGATCATGGGTTTCTCCCGACCTTTGGGGGGCTCGCAATGGCCTTCTCCCCAGGGTTTCGTTCAAGCTGAGAGTGGGCGCCTTACTCGGCGATCACTTCCCAGCGCTTGGTCTTGGATTTCGGCGCGCATTCCTGAATGCGGACGATGTCGCCCACATTGAAGGTGTTCGCCTCGTCGTGAGCCCGGTACTTCTTGGACTTACGGATCGTCTTCTTCAGAACCGGATGGGTGAACCGGCGCTCGACCGAAACGGTGACGGTCTGGGCGTTCTGGTTCGAGGTCACGACGCCTTGCAGGATGCGTTTGGGCATGGGCTCAGGCCTCCGTGCCGGCGGCCGCGGCCGCCTTCTGGTTCAGGATGGTGTTGATGCGGGCGACGTCACGACGGACGCTGCGCATCCGCGCGGTGTTCTCGAGCTGACCGGTGGCCTGCTGGAAGCGCAGGTTGAACGCTTCCTTCTTGAGAGCGACGAGCTGCTCGCGCAGCTGGTCGGGGGTCTTGTCGTTGAGTTCCTTGGCAGCGAGCGCCATGGGCTGTCCTTTCCACATCACCGGAAGGCCCCTGTCATCAGTGAAAGGGTCACCCTGATTCCGGTGGACTAGGTGAATGAGCGCTGTCCCTAGACGGAATGGGCCGGGGATGCAAACCCTTTCTCGGAAAGCGCGCCCACGCGGGCCGAAGCGGCTTTCCGGCAGATACGAAAAGGCCCCCGCCGATTGCTCGACGGGGGCCTCTTGGTGCGGTCGGGGCCCTAGGGCCCCTGCCCTTACCAGTCCTCGCGGACCACGGTGCGGGTCTTGATCGGCAGCTTCATCGCGGCAAGGCGAAGAGCTTCGCGGGCAATTTCCTCGCTCACGCCGTCGATCTCGAACATCACGCGGCCCGGCTTGACCTTGGCGGCCCAGAAATCGACCGAACCCTTACCCTTACCCATCCGGACTTCGGTGGGCTTGGAGGTCACGGGCGTATCCGGGAAGATCCGGATCCAGACCCGGCCCTGACGCTTCATGTGACGGGTCAGGGCACGACGGGCGGCCTCGATCTGACGCGCGGTGATGCGCTCGGGCTGCACGGCCTTTAGGCCGTAGGAACCGAAGTCCAGGTTGAAGCCACCCTTGGCCTCACCGTGGATGCGGCCCTTGTGCTGCTTGCGGAACTTCGTGCGCTTCGGTTGAAGCATGTGTCAGCCCTCCCTTACCGGCGGCCGCCGGCGCCGCGGGGCACGGGGCCCTCCTGCAGCTCGGCCTGTTTGCGGTCACGCGCCTGCGGATCATGTTCCATGATCTCGCCTTTGAAGATCCAGACCTTGATCCCGATGATGCCATAGGGGGTCTCGGCTTCGGACAGCGCATAGTCGATGTCGGCGCGCAGCGTGTGCAGCGGCACGCGGCCTTCGCGGTACCATTCGGTCCGCGCGATCTCGGCACCGCCGAGGCGGCCCGCGACGTTGACGCGGATACCGAGGGCACCCATGCGCATCGCGTTCTGCACGGCGCGCTTCATGGCGCGACGGAACGACACCCGGCGCTCGAGCTGCTGGGCGATGGACTCGCCGACCAGAGCGGCGTCGAGCTCGGGCTTGCGGACCTCGACGATGTTCAGGTGCAGCTCGGACTTGGTGAGGTTCGACAGCTTCTTGCGAAGCACCTCGATGTCCGCACCCTTCTTGCCGATGATCACGCCCGGACGGGCGGCGTGGATCGTCACCCGGCACTTGCGGTGCGGGCGCTCGATGATCACGCGGCTGATGCCGGCCTGCTTGGCTTCCTTCTTGACGAAGTCCTTGATCGCAAGGTCCTCGAGCAGGAGATCGCCGTAGTCTTTCGTGTCGGCGTACCAGCGGCTGTCCCAGGTCCGGTTGACCTGGAGCCGCATGCCGACGGGGTTGACCTTGTTACCCATTAGGCTTGCTCCTCGACCTGACGGACCTTGATGGTGAGTTCCGAGAACGGCTTGACGATCTTGCCGAACCGGCCACGGGCCCGCGGGCGGCCGCGCTTCATGATCAGGTTCTTGCCGACCCAGGCCTCGGCGACGACCAGTTCGTCGACGTCGAGGTTGTGGTTGTTCTCGGCGTTCGCGATCGCGGATTGCAGGCACTTCTTGACGTCGCCGGCGATGCGCTTCTTCGAGAAGGTCAGGTCCGAAAGGGCCTTCTCCACCTTCTTGCCACGGATCATCGCGGCAACGAGGTTGAGCTTCTGCGGGCTGGTGCGCAGCATCCGGGTCTTGGCCATCGCCTCGTTGTCGGCGACGCGGCGGGGATTCTTGTCCTTGCTCATGGCTTACTTCCGCTTCGCTTTCTTGTCGGCGGCGTGACCGTGATAGGTGCGGGTCGGCGAGTACTCACCGAACTTCTGACCGATCATGTCTTCGCTGACGTTGACGGGAACGTGCTTGTGACCGTTGTACACGCCGAAGGTCAGTCCCACGAACTGGGGCAGGATCGTCGAACGGCGCGACCAGATCTTGATCACTTCGTTGCGGCCGGACTCGCGCGACGCTTCGGCTTTCTTGAGCACGTAAGCATCGACGAAAGGGCCTTTCCAAACAGAACGAGCCATGTGTTAACGGCCTTTCTTGCGAGCGTGGCGCGAACGAAGGATGAGCTTCGACGACGCCTTGTTCTTGTTGCGGGTGCGGGCACCCTTGGTCGGCTTGCCCCACGGGGTCACCGGGTGACGACCGCCCGAAGTCCGGCCTTCACCACCACCATGCGGGTGGTCGATCGGGTTCATCGCGACGCCGCGGACGGCGGGACGCTTGCCGAAGTGGCGGTTACGACCGGCCTTGCCGAGATTCTGGTTCGAGTGGTCGGCGTTCGACACCGCGCCCACCGTCGCCATGCACTCCTGGCGCACGAGCCGGAGCTCGCCCGAGGAGAGGCGGATCTGGGCGTAGCCGCCGTCACGACCCACGAACTGGGCATAGGTGCCAGCCGAACGCGCGATCTGGCCGCCCTTGCCGGGCTTCATCTCGATGTTGTGGACGATCGTGCCGATCGGCATGCCCGAGAAGGGCATCGCGTTGCCGGGCTTGATGTCGACCTTGGCGCCAGCGACGACCTTGTCGCCGATCGAGACGCGCTGCGGCGCCAGGATGTAGGCCTGCTCGCCGTCTTCGTACTGGATCAGCGCGATGAAGGCGGTACGGTTGGGGTCGTATTCGATGCGGGCGATGACGGCCTGCATGTCGAACTTGTTGCGCTTGAAATCGACGATCCGGTAGAGGCGCTTGGCGCCACCACCACGACGACGCATCGTGATCCGTCCGGTGTTGTTCCGGCCGCCCGACTTGGTCAGACCCTCGGTGAGGGCCTTGACGGGGCGTCCTTTCCAAAGCTCCGAACGGTCGATCAGCACCAGCCCGCGCTGGCCCGGCGTCGTCGGCTTGTACGACTTGAGTGCCATGCTTTGTGTCTTCCGTTGCTTTGCGGGCCCAGGGCCCGGTCGTTGAAGGGCCCCGAAGGTCCCCTGTGATGAAGGGCCCCGAAGGTCCCCGGCTGTCAAAAGGAGCGGCCCCGGACGAATCCGGGGCCGCGCCGATGGGGTCTGCTATTAGAGACCGGTCGAGACGTCAATGCTGTTGCCCTCTTCGAGGGTAACATAGGCCTTCTTGACGTCCTTGCGGGTGCCGAGCGTGCCGCGGAACCGCTTGACCTTGCCCTTGGTGACGACGGTGTTGACCGCCTTCACCTTGACCTGGAACAGCGCCTCGACGGCTTCCTTGATCTGCGGCTTGTTGGCGTCGATCGCCACCTCGAAGACCACCGCGTTGGCCTCGGAGGCCAGGGTCGCCTTCTCGGTGATGACCGGCTTGCGGATCACGTCGTAATGTTCGGGTTTCGCGCTCATTTCAGGCGAGCCTCCAGAGCTTCGACAGCCGCCTTGGTGAGCACGAGCGTGTCACTGCGGAGGATGTCGTAGACGTTGGCGCCCATCGAGGGGAGCACGTCCAGGTTGGCGATGTTGCGCGCGGCCTGGGCGAAGCCCTCGTTGATCGCCGCGGCGTCGATGACCAGTGCCCGCTTCCAGCCGAGGTTGGCGACCTGCTTGGCGAGCACCGAGGTCTTGCCCTCGGTCTCGATGCTGTCGAGAACCACCAGCTCACCGGCCTTCGCCTTCGCCGAGAGGGCGTGCTTGAGGCCGAGCTTGCGGAACTTCTTGGTCAGGTCGTGCTCGTGGCTGCGCGGCGTCGGGCCCTTGTAGGTGCCACCGTGACGGAAGATCGGCGCGCCCTTGGAACCGTGACGTGCGCCACCGGTGCCCTTCTGGCGGTAGATCTTCTTGGTCGAGTAGCTGACCTCGGAGCGGCCCAGCGTCGAGTGCGTGCCCTGCTGGGTACGCGCACGCTGCCAGCGCACGACGCGGTGCAGGATGTCGGCGCGCGGCTCGAGACCGAAGATCGCGTCGTCGAGATCGACGGAACCGGCGGAGCCGCCGTCCAGCTTGATCGCATCAGCCTTCATTGTTCTCACCCTCATCAGCGGTGTCGATCGCGGCCTGCTCGGCCTCGGCAGCAGCCTTGGCGGCGGCTTCCTCCTCGGCGGCGGCCTGTGCCGCAGCTTCGTCGGCGAGACGCTTGGCTTCGTCGGCATGGCTACGCAGGCCGGCGGGGAACACGACGTTCTCGCCGGTCGGCTTCTTCACGGCGTCCTTGACCGTGACCCAGCCGCCCTTGCCACCCGGCACGGCGCCCTTGACCATGATCAGGCCACGGTCGGCGTCGGTCTTGATGACCTGGAGGTTCTGGGTGGTCACGCGGGCGGCGCCCATGTGGCCGGCCATCTTCTTGCCCTTGAACACCTTGCCCGGGTCCTGACACTGGCCGGTCGAACCGTGGCTACGGTGCGACACGGACACGCCGTGGGACGCGCGCAGACCGCCGAAGTTGTGACGCTTCATCGCACCGGCAAAACCTTTACCGATGGAGACGCCCGACACGTCGACGTACTGGCCTTCGAAGTAGTGCGCGGCGATGATCTCCTCGCCCACTTCGATCAGGTTCTCGGGCGAGACGCGGAACTCGGCGACCTTGCGCTTGGGCTCGACCTTGGCGGCGGCGAAGTGGCCGCGCATTGGCGCGCTTACGCGCTTGGCCTTGGCGGTGCCGGCACCGAGCTGAACGGCGGTGTAGCCGTCACGCTCGACCGTGCGCTGCGCCACGACCTGCAGGTTGTCGAGTTGCAGCACGGTCACGGGGACCTGCTTGCCGTCCTCGAGGAACAGGCGGGTCATACCCACCTTCTTGGCGATGATTCCGGAACGCAACATCGTTACCCCCTCAGACCTTGATCTCGACGTCGACGCCGGCAGCCAGGTCGAGCTTCATCAGCGCGTCCACGGTCTGCGGGGTCGGGTCGACGATGTCCAGGAGCCGCTTGTGGGTGCGGATCTCGAACTGGTCGCGCGACTTCTTGTCGATGTGGGGTCCACGTAGAACGGTGAACTTCTCGATCTTGTTCGGCAGCGGGATCGGCCCGCGGACCGAGGCGCCGGTGCGCTTGGCGGTGCTGACGATCTCCGCGGTGCTGGCGTCCAGCACGCGGTAATCGAAAGCCTTGAGCCGGATACGGATATTCTGGCTTTGGGCGGCCATGACATTCCCCTTCAAGGGTTCGGGTTGAGAGGTCGGCCGGGCGGGATTGCCGGTCCACATCGAACCCGTCGTAAAAGTGGTGCGGGGCGGGCGCGAAACCCGCCCCGCGGCGACGTCCCTGATGGGGCGTCCTTACTCGACGATCTTGGAGACCACGCCGGCGCCGACGGTGCGGCCGCCTTCGCGGATGGCGAAGCGCAGGCCGTCTTCCATGGCGATCGGGGCGATCAGCTCGACGTTGAACTTCAGGTTGTCGCCCGGCATCACCATCTCGGTGCCCTCGGGGAGGACAACGGTGCCGGTGACGTCGGTGGTCCGGAAGTAGAACTGCGGACGGTAGTTCGCGAAGAACGGGGTGTGGCGGCCGCCCTCTTCCTTGGTGAGGATGTAGGCCTCGGCCTCGAACTTGGTGTGCGGCGCAACCGACTTGGGCTTGCACAGCACCTGGCCGCGCTCGACGCCTTCACGGTCGATGCCGCGCAGCAGCACGCCGACGTTGTCGCCGGCCTCGCCGCGGTCGAGCAGCTTGCGGAACATCTCGACGCCGGTGCAGGTCGACTTCTTGGTCTCGCGGATGCCGACGATCTCGATCTCGTCGCCGACGTTGATCACGCCACGCTCGACGCGGCCGGTCACAACGGTGCCGCGGCCGGAGATCGAGAACACGTCCTCGATCGGCATCAGGAACGGCAGGTCGACGGCGCGGGCCGGGGTCGGGATGTACTCGTCGACGGCCTTCAGCAGCTCGCGGATCGAGTTCTCGCCGATCGCCTCGTCACGGCCTTCCATGGCGGCGAGCGCCGAGCCCTTGACGATCGGGATGTCGTCGCCCGGGTAGTCGTAGGAGGACAGCAGCTCGCGGATTTCCATCTCGACGAGCTCCAGGAGCTCCTCGTCATCCACCTGGTCGACCTTGTTCATGTAGACGACCATGTAGGGGATGCCCACCTGGCGGCCGAGCAGGATGTGCTCGCGGGTCTGCGGCATCGGCCCGTCGGCGGCGTTCACCACCAGGATCGCGCCGTCCATCTGGGCGGCACCGGTGATCATGTTCTTCACATAGTCGGCGTGGCCGGGGCAGTCGACGTGGGCGTAGTGACGCGACTCGGTCTCGTACTCGACGTGGGCGGTCGAGATGGTAATCCCGCGGGCCTTCTCTTCCGGCGCGCCGTCGATCTGGTCGTAGGCGCGGAAGTCACCAAAGTACTTGGTGATCGCGGCGGTCAGGGTGGTCTTGCCGTGGTCCACGTGACCGATGGTCCCGATGTTCACGTGCGGTTTGGTGCGTTCGAATTTTGCCTTGGCCATGATCGGCTCCTTCAAATTGTCAGGCGTCGTGATGACGGGGCCCCGTGCGGGGCCCCGCCGACCGTCACGCGTATTTCTTCTGGATCTCTTCCGAGATGTTCTGCGGGACCGGCTCGTAATGATCGAAGATCATCGTGAACTGGGCCCGGCCCGAGGTCATCGAGCGCAGCGTGTTGATGTAGCCGAACATGTTGGCGAGCGGCACGAAGGCGTTGATCACGTTGGCGTTGCCGCGCGTGTCCTGCCCCTGCACCTGGCCCCGACGCGAGGTCAGGTCGCCGATGACGCCACCGGTGTACTCCTCGGGCGTCAGCACCTCGACCTTCATCATCGGCTCGAGCAGCTTGGCGCCGGCCTTGCGCAGACCTTCACGCATGCACATCCGCGAGGCGATCTCGAAGGCCAGGACCGACGAGTCGACGTCGTGGAACTTGCCGTCCAGCAGCTCGACCTTGAAGTCGATCACCGGGAAGCCCGCCAGCGGACCGGAGTCCATCACCGACTTGATGCCCTTCTCGACGCCCGGGATGTATTCCTTGGGCACCGCGCCACCGACGATCTTCGACTCGAACGAATAGCCTTCGCCCGGCTCGGTCGGCATGATGTTGAGCTTCACCTCGGCGAACTGGCCCGAACCACCCGACTGCTTCTTGTGGGTGTAGGTGTGCTCCACGGCGTGACCGATGGTCTCGCGGTAAGCCACCTGCGGCGCACCGATGTTCGCCTCGACCTTGAACTCCCGCTTGAGGCGGTCGACCAGGATGTCGAGATGGAGTTCGCCCATGCCCTTCATGATGGTCTGGCCCGACTCAAGGTCGGTCTCCACGCGGAAGGACGGGTCTTCAGCGGCGAGGCGCTGCAGACCGGCGGACATCTTCTCTTGGTCGGCCTTGGTCTTCGGCTCGACCGCGATCTCGATGACCGGATCGGGGAACGTCATGGTCTCGAGCACGACCTGCTTGTTGGGGTCGCACAGCGTGTCGCCGGTGGTGGTCTCCTTGAGACCGGCCAGAGCGATGATGTCGCCCGCGAAGGCCTCTTCGATTTCTTCGCGGTTGATGGCGTGCATCATCATCATCCGACCGACGCGCTCGCGCTTGCCCTTGGTCGAGTTCATCATGGTGTCGCCCTTCTTCACCACGCCCGAGTAGATGCGGGTGAAGGTCAGCGAACCGACGAAGGGGTCGTTCATGATCTTGAACGCCAGGCCCGAGAAGGGCTCGGAGTCGTCGGCATGACGCGGGATGTTGCGGGTCTCGGTCTCGTCGTCCGGCGAGAAGCCCATGTAGGCGGGCACGTCGAGCGGCGAGGGCAGGAAGTCGATGACAGCGTTCAGCAGGGGCTGGACGCCCTTGTTCTTGAACGCGGAGCCAGCGGCCACCGGCACGAAGGACAGCGACAGCGTGCCCTTGCGGATCAGGCTGCGCAGGGTCGCCTCGTCGGGCTCTTCGCCCTCGAGATAGGCTTCCATCGCGGCATCGTCCTGCTCGACGGCATTCTCGATGAGCGTGGCGCGCCACTCGGTCGCGACGTCCTGGAGCTCGGCACGGATCGGCTGACGGACCCAGGACGCGCCCAGATCTTCACCCTTCCAGACCCACTCTTCCATCTTGATCAGGTCGACGATGCCCTCGAGGTTGTCCTCGGCGCCGATCGGCAGAGCGATCGGAACCGGGGTCGCCCCGGTGCGGTCCTTGATCATCTTCACGCAGTTGAAGAAGTCGGCGCCGATCTTGTCCATCTTGTTGACGAACACGATGCGCGGGACCTTGTAGCGGTCGGCCTGACGCCAGACGGTCTCGGTCTGCGGCTCAACGCCGGCGTTGGCGTCGAGCAGACAGATCGCACCGTCGAGCACCGCCAGCGAACGCTCGACTTCGATGGTGAAGTCGACGTGGCCGGGGGTGTCGATGATGTTGAAGCGGTACTTGGTATCCGAAGTGCCCTCGGCGGTCGGGTCTTCCTGGCGCTGCCAGAAAGTGGTCGTCGCCGCGGACGTGATCGTGATGCCGCGCTCCTGCTCCTGCTCCATCCAGTCCATGGTGGCGGCGCCGTCATGGACTTCGCCGATCTTGTGGGACTTGCCGGTGTAGAACAGGATCCGCTCGGTCGTGGTGGTCTTGCCGGCATCAATGTGGGCCATGATGCCGAAGTTGCGGTAGCGCTGCAGAGGATAGTCGCGTGCCATGTCGGGGCTCCTTCCGCTTACCAGCGGTAGTGGCTGAACGCTTTGTTGGCGTCGGCCATCTTGTGGGTGTCTTCGCGCTTCTTCACCGCGGTGCCACGGCCGTTGACCGCATCGAGCAGCTCGCCGGCGAGACGCTCTTCCATGGTGTTCTCGTTGCGCTTCGCGCTGGCATCGATCAGCCAGCGGATCGCCAGCGCCTCACGGCGCTCAGGGCGGACCTCGACGGGGACCTGGTAGGTCGCACCGCCGACGCGGCGCGAGCGGACCTCGACCGACGGCTTGATGTTGTCGAGCGCCTCGTGGAACACCTCGACGGGCTCCTTCTTGAGACGGCTCTCGACGCGATCGAAAGCGTTGTAGACGATCTTCTCGGCAACGGACTTCTTGCCGTCGATCATCAGGTTGTTCATGAACTTCGTGACGACCCGGTCGCCGAACTTGGCATCGGGCAGGATCTCACGTTTCTCGGCGGCGTGACGACGCGACATGGCGCTCTCTCCTTACTTCGGACGCTTCGCGCCGTACTTCGAGCGGCGCTGCTTGCGGTTCTTGACCCCTTGGGTGTCGAGCACGCCGCGGAGGATGTGGTAGCGCACGCCCGGAAGGTCTTTCACCCGGCCGCCGCGGATCAGGACCACGGAGTGCTCCTGAAGGTTGTGGCTCTCGCCCGGGATGTAGCTGATGACCTCGAAGCCGTTGGTCAGGCGCACCTTGGCGACCTTCCGCATGGCCGAGTTCGGCTTCTTCGGAGTCGTGGTATACACTCGGGTGCACACGCCACGCTTTTGCGGGCAGGACTCGAGGTGCTGCGACTTGGACTTGGTGACTTTCGGCTGCCGCGGCTTGCGGATCAGCTGCTGGATCGTTGGCATTGGGCGTCTTTCCCCGTTTCCTGCACTAGTGTCACGGACCGGACGGCCCGCCGATTTCGATTCCTCACGCTGGCGCGTCCGCCAAGCGCAAAAACCCGCGAACGCACCCCTCTTCCGGGCGCGATGCGGTGGGTCTCCAGAGGATCGGGGCCAAGGCCCGGATCGTGACCACTTCAGCTCTGATATCAGGGCGGAAAGCGGACTGCCCCCTGCCCAAGTGGTGGCCGTATAGGGGGAGTCGCGGGGGGTGTCAACCGCGCCGGGGGCGGGGCCACCGGGCATGCCGCGATGACAGCTCCGCCGGGCCATGCTAGGTTGCGCGCAGATCGTTCCGATCCATTGCCGGAGGACCAGCCCGCAGATGTGTGTCGTTCTCGGAAGACGCCCGGGCCATCCCCACGCGAAGGCTTATGATTGGTGGCCGCCGCCGGGGCAAGACGCCCGTAGCTGAACGCGACTTCCACCGACATCACGGAGACGATCCATGCAATACATGGCAAAGGCGCGCCTCGAGGCGCGGCAACTCTGGCTCGACTGGGCCGAGGGCGGCAGCGACGCCTTCCCCTACATCTGGCTGCGCGACACCGACCCGGCGGGCTTCCACCCGCGCACCGGCGAGCGGGTTTTCGACCTGACCTCGGTGCCGCTCGACCTCGCGCCCGTCGCGGCGCGGGTCGAGGGCGCGGCGCTCGTGATCGACTGGCCCGGGGACGGCGCGCCGAGCCGGTTCGATCTGGACTGGCTGCGCGAGAATCGCCCCGGCCGGCGGCGGCCGGACCCGGCCCATGTCCCGGCCACCAGCTGGCGCGGCGATCTCGGGGCGGCCGGTGTGCCCCGCGCCCGCGCCGCCGACGTTCTGCACAGCGACACGGCGCTGGCCGAGTGGCTGCGGCGCAGCAAGGCGATGGGCCTGTCGATCGTCGAAGGCCTCGCCGACGATGTCGAGGCCGGTATGCGCGTGGCGCGGCGCATCGGCTTCCTGCGCGAGACCAATTTCGGGGTGACCTTCGAGGTGATCTCGAAGCCCGACCCCAACAACCTCGCCTACACCTCGGACGCGTTGCCGCTGCATACCGACCTGACCAACCAGGAGCTGCCACCGGGGTGGCAGTTCCTGCACTGCCTCGCCAATGAGGCCGAAGGCGGCGGCTCGGTGTTCTGCGACGGGGTCGCGGTGGCCGAGGATCTGGCGCTGGAAGACCCGGAGGGTTTCGAGCTTCTGGCCACGGTCGACATCCCGTTCCGCTTCCACGACGCCGAGACCGATATCCGGGCCCGCAAGACGGTGATCCGGCGCGGCGAGGGCGGCCGGGTCGAGGAAATCTGCTTCAACGCCCATCTCGCCGACATCCTCGACATCGCGCCCGAGATCATGCCGGCCTATTACGCCGCCTATCGCCGGCTGATGCAGAAGACCCGCGACCCCGCCTATCTCGTGACGCTGAAGCTCGGCGCGGGCGAGATGGTGGTCTTCGACAATCGGCGCGTGCTGCATGGCCGCGCTGCTTTCGTTCCCGCGACCGGCCGGCGCCACCTGCGCGGCTGCTATGTCGACCGGGGCGAGTTCGACAGCCGGATGCGGGTGCTGGCGCGCGAGACCGCGCGCACCGAACCCGCCTGAACCCGGACGGGAGGGCGCCTCGCGTGCCCTCCCCCACCGGGATGGACGGCGGCGATGATCCGTGCATCATTCGCCGCATGTCAGACCGCTCCGAACGCTTTCTCGTCTTTGCCGGCATGCGCGACGAGGGTGCGTTCCTGGTCGAGTGGATCTCCTGGTACCGGATGATGGGCTTCGAGATCCTGATCGGGGTCAACGACTGCACTGACCGGTCCCCTGCCCTGCTCGAAGCATTCGCGCAGGCGGGCTGGATCGAATGGTTCGAGCACAAGCCGCCGCACGGCACGCCGCCCAAGCAGTCCGCCCACCGCCACGCCCAACGTCACCCGGCCACGGCGCGGACCGACTGGCTGCTGATCTGCGACGTCGACGAGTTCCTCGTGCTGCACCGGGGCGATGGCACGATCGGCTCCTATCTCGACGATCTCGGCCGCGACCATCTCGGCGTGGCCTTCCATTGGCGATGTTTCGGCACCGGCGGCTGGAAACGCTACCAGCCGGGTCTGGTCCATCGGCAGTTCCGGCGGCGGGGACCCTCGCGGCGGCCGGTGAACGTGATGGTCAAGACCATGTTCCGCACGCCGCAGCGCTTTGGCCGCTGGAGCGATCACATGCCGTGGGAGTTCGAGGGCGAGTGGGACCGTGCCCGGAACCGGATCGTCGACAGCGAGGGGCGGACCATCGAGGCGCTCCTGACCGAGCCGCACCCGGTGCGCTTCACCGATGTCGAGCAGATCACCCACAGCTGCGCGCAGATGAACCACTACGTGCTGCGCTCGGTCGAGCAATACGACATGAAGCGCGGCACCCCCTCGGCCACCGCCGCCAAGGACCGCTACACGCAGACCTTCTTCGAGCGGCGCGACCGCAACGGTCGGCGCGATCTGGCGGCGCTGGCCCATGCAGAGGCCTTCGACCGGGTGCATGCGGAGGCGCTGGCCCTGCCCGGCGTCGCCCGGCTGCATCACCTGTGCTGCGCCGATCTGGTGGC
The DNA here is from genome assembly GCF_014195545.1 of Limimaricola variabilis. Taxonomy (GTDB): domain Bacteria; phylum Pseudomonadota; class Alphaproteobacteria; order Rhodobacterales; family Rhodobacteraceae; genus Limimaricola; species Limimaricola variabilis. The sequence goes on from NZ_JACIBX010000002.1 coordinate 72,844, forward strand.
GCGGCTCTGCGCGCATCAGGGCCGCTCGCCGAGCGCCGATCCGCGCTGGCGCGCCGCGATCGAGGCCGCCGAGGCGGCGGGCTGAGTGTTTCACGTGTGGCGGCGGCTCAGGCCGCCGTCGCCTCGTCGATCGGCCGCCCCCGCGCCAGCGCCCGGCGCAGCCCCTCAGGCAGCGCCATGAAGTCGGCGTCGGGTCGGGTGCCGAGCGCGTCGAGATACTTGCTGAAATAGCAGCGCAGCGCCGCGGCAGCGGCAGCCTGGGCGATCTCCTCCTCCGACAGGCCATGCGCCCTGAGAGCGGCGACATGCGCCGGGCCGATCGCGGTGGCATCGGTGACGATCTCGGCGGCATAGCCCATCAGGTCCGCCTCCTGCGGGGTGATCGAGGTGTGCCCCCGCTCGGTGGCGATCCGCTCCAGCTCCTCGGGCGACATGCCGTTCTCCAGCAGCACCTTGCCATGTGCCAGGGCGCAGTAGGAACTGCGCAGCGCCAGCGCCGCGGCGAGCGTCACCAGCTCGTAGCGCCGCAGCCCCATCCGCGCCTTGAGCGCGCCGGTCATCGCCTCGAAGTGACCGGCCAGTTCGGGCAGATGCGCGCAGGTGCGGTGCAGGTTGAGCACCTGCCCGCTCCGCCGCCGCGCCTCGGCGTAATAGTCGGCGGCAGGCCCGGTCGCCGTCGCCTCGTCGATCTCTTTCAGGAACCCCATCTCGACCACCATCGCAGGACGCCCGGCCCCGCCGGGCGGCGGGGCCCGCAAGCAGTATCCTCCCGTTCTCCTCCCTCCGGCAAAAGAAAAGCGCCGCGCATGCGAAAGGGGCCCCCGGTTTCCCGGGGGCCCCTTCATGTCGTCGCTCGGCGTCGCGATCAGTCGCGGCTGTCCTCGGCGCGCGCCGAGATCGTGTCGAACTGGTCGTCCGACATCGGCTGCTCGGACGGGGCGGCCAGCGCCGCGGCCTGTTCGGCCGCCTCGCGCTTCTGCTCGATCACCGAGTGGTCGCGGTCATGCGCGATCTTGCGCACGCGCGAGGTCGCACCGCCGGTGCCGGCCGGGATCAGGCGGCCGACGATGACGTTCTCCTTGAGACCGACCAGCTTGTCGCGCTTGCCCTGGACCGAGGCCTCGGTGAGCACGCGGGTGGTCTCCTGGAACGAGGCCGCCGAGATGAAGCTGCGGGTCTGCAGCGACGCCTTGGTGATGCCGAGCAGCACGGGGCTGCCCTGCGCCGGACGACCGCCCTTGGCGATCGCCTTTTCGTTGGCCTCGTCGAACTCCGCCTTGTCGACATGCTCGCCCTTGAGAAGCGTGCTCTCGCCCGAGTCCGAGATCTCGATCTTCTGCAGCATCTGGCGAACGATCACCTCGATGTGCTTGTCGTTGATCTTCACGCCCTGCAGTCGATAGACGTCCTGCACCTCGGCGATCATGTACTCGGCCAGGGCCTCGACGCCCATGATGGCAAGGATGTCGTGCGGCGCCGGGTTGCCGTCCATGATGTAGTCACCCTTCTGCACGAAGTCGCCTTCCTGCACCGGGATGTGCTTGCCCTTGGGCACCATGTACTCGACCTTCTCGCGGCCCTCTTCCGAAGGCTCGATCGCGATGCGGCGCTTGTTCTTGTAGTCCTTGCCGAAGCGCACATAGCCGTCGATTTCGGCGATGATCGCGTGGTCCTTGGGACGACGGGCCTCGAACAGTTCCGCCACGCGGGGAAGACCCCCGGTGATGTCCTTGGTCTTGGCACCCTCGCGCGGGATCCGCGCCACGACGTCGCCGGCCTGGATCTGCTGGCCGTCCTCGACCGACAGGATCGCGTCCACCGACATCGGGTAGGTCACCGGGTTGCCGCTGTCGGTGCGGACCGGTTCGCCATCCTCGCCCACCACGATGATCTCGGGCTTGAGCTCGTTGCCCTTGGGCACCGAACGCCAGTCCGTGACGATCCGCTGGGTCATGCCGGTCGCATCGTCGGTGTCCTCGCGCACGGCGATGCCGTTCACCAGGTCGACGAAGCGCACGGTACCGGCCTTCTCGGCGATGATCGGCAGGGTGTAGGGGTCCCACTCGAACATCTTCTCGCCGCGCTTCACATCCTGGCCTTCCTTGAGGAAGACCTTGGTGCCGTAGCCGATCTTGTGGCTCGCGCGCTCCTCGCCGTCCTCGCCCATGATCGCGATGACCATGTTCCGGCCCATGACGATCTGCTCGCCCGCCGCGTTCTCAAGGAGGTTGGCGTTGCGGAACTCGACCTTGCCCGACTGGCTGGCCTCGAGGAAGGATTGCTGACCGCCCTGGGCCACGCCGCCGATGTGGAAGGTCCGCATCGTCAGCTGGGTGCCCGGCTCGCCGATCGACTGCGCCGCAATGATGCCCACGGCCTCGCCCTGGTTCACCATCGTGCCGCGCGCGAGGTCACGCCCGTAGCACATGGCGCAGACGCCATCCTCGGCCTCGCAGGTGAGCGGGCTGCGGATGCGCATCTTCTGCACCGCCGATTGCTCGACCAGATCGGCCTTGCGCTCGTCGATCAGTTCGCCTGCCGCGACCAGAACCTCATCGGTGCCCGGCTTGAGCACGTCGTCGGCCGAGACACGGCCCAGCACGCGCTCGGAGAGCGGCGAGACCACCTCGCCATCGTTGACCGCCGCTTCCGCGGTGATCGCCCGGTCGGTGCCGCAGTCATGCTCGCGCACGATGCAGTCCTGCGCCACGTCGACGAGACGACGGGTCAGGTAGCCGGAGTTCGCGGTCTTCAAAGCGGTGTCAGACAGACCCTTCCGCGCGCCGTGGGTCGAGTTGAAGTACTCGAGCACGGTCAGGCCTTCCTTGAAGTTCGAGATGATCGGCGTCTCGATGATCTCGCCCGACGGCTTGGCCATCAGGCCGCGCATGCCGCCCAGCTGCTTCATCTGGGTGACCGAGCCACGGGCACCGGAGTGGGCCATCATGTAGACCGAGTTCGGCTCCGCTTCGGCACCGTTCTCGTCCCGCTTGTTGGCCGAGATCGTGTTCATCATGGCCTCGGTCACGCGGTCGTTACACTTCGACCAGGCGTCCACGACCTTGTTGTACTTCTCGCCCTGGGTGATCAGGCCGTCCATGTACTGCTGCTCGAAATCCTTGACTTGGTCGCGGGTCTCGTCGACCAGCGTCCACTTGGCGTCAGGGATGACCATGTCGTCCTTGCCGAAGGAGATGCCTGCCTTGAAGGCCTCTTTGAAGCCCGCGGACATGATCTGGTCGCAGAAGATGACCGACTCCTTCTGGCCGCAATAGCGGTAGACGGTGTCGATGACCTGCTGGACTTCCTTCTTGCGCAGCAGCCGGTTCAGAAGGTCGAACGGCGCCTTGGCGTTGAGCGGCAGCAGCGCGCCCAGGCGCAGACGGCCAGGGGTCGTCTCGTAGCGCTTGACGACCTCGTTGCCCTCGTCGTCGATCTGCTTGATCCGCGCGGTGATCTTGGCGTGCAGGTGCACTTCACCGGCGTTGAGCGCGTGCTCGACCTCTTCGATCGAGTTGAAGGCCATGCCTTCGCCCTTCATGCCGTCACGCATGATGGTCGTATAGTACAGGCCGAGAACCATGTCCTGCGACGGCACGATGATCGGCGCGCCGTTGGCGGGCGACAGCACGTTGTTGGTCGACATCATCAGGACGCGGGCTTCGAGCTGCGCCTCGAGCGACAGCGGCACGTGCACGGCCATCTGGTCGCCGTCGAAGTCGGCGTTGAAGGCCGAGCAGACCAGCGGGTGAAGCTGGATCGCCTTGCCCTCGATCAGCTGCGGTTCGAACGCCTGGATGCCGAGGCGGTGCAGCGTCGGCGCGCGGTTGAGCATGACGGGGTGCTCACGGATCACCTCGTCGAGGATGTCCCAGACCTCGGGACGCTCCTTCTCGACCAGCTTCTTGGCCTGCTTCACCGTCGAGGACAGGCCCTTGGCCTCCAGCCGCGAGTAGATGAACGGCTTGAACAGCTCGAGCGCCATCTTCTTGGGCAAGCCGCACTGGTGCAGCTTGAGTTCGGGGCCGGTCACGATGACCGAACGGCCCGAAAAGTCGACCCGCTTGCCGAGAAGGTTCTGACGGAAGCGGCCCTGCTTGCCCTTGAGCATGTCCGACAGCGACTTCAGCGGGCGCTTGTTGGCACCGGTGATGACGCGGCCACGACGGCCGTTGTCGAACAGCGCGTCGACGGATTCCTGCAGCATCCGCTTCTCGTTGCGCACGATGATGTCGGGCGCGCGCAGCTCGATGAGCCGCTTGAGGCGGTTGTTGCGGTTGATCACCCGGCGATACAGGTCGTTGAGGTCCGAGGTCGCGAAGCGGCCACCGTCGAGCGGCACCAGCGGGCGCAGCTCGGGCGGGATCACCGGAATCACGGTCAGCACCATCCACTCGGGACGGTTGCCGGATTCGATGAAGCTCTCGACGATCTTCAGGCGCTTGATGATCTTCTTGGGCTTGAGCTCGCCGGTCGCCTCCTTGAGGTCGGCGCGAAGCTGCTCGGCCTCGGCCTCGAGGTCGATCTGGGCCAGCATCTCGCGGATCGCCTCGGCGCCGATATTGGCCGAGAACGCGTCCGCGCCGTACTGGTCCTGCGCGTCGAGGAACTGCTCCTCGCTCATCAGCTGGCCATAGGTCAGGTCGGTCAGGCCCGGCTCGATGACGACGTAGTTCTCGAAGTAGAGAATCCGCTCGAGATCACGCAGGGTCATGTCCAGCATCAGGCCGATCCGCGACGGGAGCGACTTGAGGAACCAGATGTGTGCAACGGGCGCGGCGAGCTCGATGTGGCCCATGCGCTCGCGGCGGACCTTCTGCAGCGTCACCTCGACGCCGCATTTCTCGCAGACGACGCCGCGATACTTCATCCGCTTGTACTTGCCGCAGAGGCATTCGTAGTCCTTGATCGGCCCGAAGATGCGGGCGCAGAACAGGCCGTCGCGCTCGGGCTTGAAGGTCCGGTAGTTGATGGTCTCGGGTTTCTTGATCTCGCCGAAGGACCAGCTGAGGATGCGCTCCGGGGAGGCGAGGCTCACCTTGATCTCGTCGAAGGTCTTGGCCGGGGTCAGCGGATTGAACGGGTTGTTCGTGAGTTCCTGGTTCATTTCAAATCCTTGAATCTTGGCAGAGGGCGACGGCGTGGCGCGCCGGTTTCCCGGGGCGGGCTGAAAAGACGCCGTTACTCGTCCTCCGCGTCCAGGAGTTCCATGTTGAGGCCGAGGCCCCGGACTTCCTTCACGAGGACGTTGAACGATTCCGGCACGCCGGCCTCGAAGTTGTCCTCGCCCTTGACGATGCTCTCGTAGACCTTGGTCCGGCCCGCCACGTCGTCCGACTTCACGGTCAGCATTTCCTGCAGCGTGTAGGCGGCGCCGTAGGCTTCCAGCGCCCAGACCTCCATCTCGCCGAAGCGCTGGCCACCGAACTGCGCCTTACCGCCCAGCGGCTGCTGGGTGACGAGGCTGTACGGCCCGGTCGAACGCGCGTGGATCTTGTCGTCCACGAGGTGGTGCAGCTTGAGCAGGTACTTCACGCCCACCGTCACCTTGCGCGAGAACTTCTCGCCGGTGCGGCCGTCGAACAGGTCCGACTGGCCGGACTCGTCGAAGCCCGCACGGCGCAGCGCGTCGTTGACGTCCGGCTCCTTGGCGCCGTCGAAGACCGGCGTGGCGATTGGCACGCCGCGCTGGACGTTCTCCGCCAGCTCGGCCACGCCCGCCTCGTCGAGGTTCTCGATGCCCTCGTCATAGACGTCCTCGCCATAGGCCAGACGCAGCGCCTCGCGCACCGGGGTGAGATCACCCGAGCGACGATACTCCTGCAGTGCCTCGTCGACCTGGATGCCGAGGCCGCGCGCGGCCCAGCCCATGTGGGTCTCGAGGATCTGACCGACGTTCATGCGCGACGGCACGCCCAGCGGGTTGAGGCAGAAGTCGACCGGCGTGCCGTCGGCGAGGAACGGCATGTCCTCCATCGGCACGACGCGCGAGATGACGCCCTTGTTGCCGTGACGGCCGGCCATCTTGTCGCCCGGCTGCAGCTTGCGCTTCACCGCGACGAAGACCTTGACCATCTTCATCACGCCCGGCGGCAGGTCGTCGCCACGACGGACCTTCTCAACCTTGTCCTCGAAGCGCGCGTCGAGCGTGCGCTTCTGGATCTCGTACTGCTCGTTGAGCGCCTCGACGATCCGGGCGTCGTCCTCGTCCTCGAGGGCGAGCTGCCACCACTGGCCGCGCGACAGCGTGCCGAGCAGCTCCTCGTCGATCACCGCGCCGGCCTTGACGCCGCGCGGACCCTTCACCGCGGTCTTGCCGAGGATCAGGTCCTTGAGACGCGCGTAGATGTTGCGGTCGAGGATCGCCAGCTCGTCGTCGCGGTCACGCGCCAGACGGTCGACTTCCTCGCGCTCGATCTGCAGCGCGCGCTCGTCCTTGTCGACGCCGTGGCGGTTGAACACCCGGACCTCGACGATGGTGCCGAAATCGCCCGGCGGCAGCCGCAGCGAGGTGTCGCGCACGTCGGATGCCTTCTCGCCGAAGATGGCGCGCAGGAGCTTTTCTTCCGGCGTCATCGGCGATTCACCCTTCGGGGTGATCTTGCCGACGAGGATGTCGCCCGGCCCCACTTCGGCACCGATATAGACGATGCCCGCCTCGTCGAGGTTGCGCAGGGCTTCCTCGCCGACGTTCGGGATGTCGCGGGTGATCTCTTCCGGCCCGAGCTTGGTGTCGCGGGCGGCGACTTCGAATTCCTCGATGTGAATCGAAGTGAAGACGTCGTCGCGCACGATGCGCTCGGAGATCAGGATCGAGTCCTCGTAGTTGTAGCCGTTCCACGGCATGAAGGCGACGACGACGTTCTTGCCGAGCGCCAGCTCACCCATGTCGGTCGAGGGACCATCGGCGATCACCTCGCCCTTGCCGACCTTGTCGCCCACCTTCACCAGCGGACGCTGGTTGATGCAGGTGTTCTGGTTCGACCGCTGGAACTTGCGCATCCGGTAGATGTCGACCCCGGCATCGCCGAGCTCGAGATCCTCAGTGGCGCGGATCACGATCCGGGTGGCGTCGACCTGGTCGATGATGCCGCCGCGACGCGCCATGATGGCGGCGCCGGAATCGCGGGCCACGACTTCCTCGATGCCGGTGCCGACCAGCGGCGCCTCGGCCTGCAGCAGCGGCACGGCCTGACGCTGCATGTTCGAGCCCATCAGCGCGCGGTTCGCGTCGTCGTTCTCGAGGAACGGGATCAGCGAGGCGGCGACCGAGACGAGCTGCTTCGGCGAGACGTCGATCAGGTCGACGCTCTCGGACGGCGCGAGCATGTAGTCGCCGGCCTGACGGGTGTTGACCAGCTCGTTGGTGAACTTGCCGTTCTCATCGAGCGAGGCGTTGGCCTGCGCGACGGTGTGGCGCATCTCCTCGGTGGCCGAGAGATAGCTCACCTCGTCGGTCACCTGGCCGTCCACCACCTTGCGGTAGGGGGTTTCGATGAAGCCGTACTTGTTCACCCGCGCGAAGGTGGCGAGCGAGTTGATCAGGCCGATGTTCGGGCCTTCCGGCGTCTCGATCGGGCACATCCGGCCGTAATGGGTCGGGTGCACGTCGCGCACCTCGAAGCCGGCACGCTCGCGGGTCAGACCGCCCGGCCCGAGCGCCGAGAGACGACGCTTGTGCGTCACTTCCGACAGCGGGTTGGTCTGGTCCATGAACTGCGACAGCTGCGAGGAGCCGAAGAACTCGCGCACCGCGGCGGCGGCCGGCTTGGCGTTGATCAGGTCCTGCGGCATCACCGTGTCGATCTCGACCGAGGACATGCGCTCCTTGATCGCGCGCTCCATGCGGAGCAGGCCGACGCGGTACTGGTTCTCCATCAGTTCGCCGACCGAGCGCACCCGGCGGTTGCCGAGGTGGTCGATGTCGTCGATCTCGCCCTTGCCGTCGCGCAGTTCGACCAGCGCCTTGATGCAGGCGATGATGTCCTCGCGGCGCAGCGTGCGCTGGGTGTCCTCGGCGTCGAGGTTGAGACGCATGTTCATCTTCACGCGGCCGACGGCCGACAGGTCGTAGCGCTCGGCGTCGAAGAACAGCGTGTCGAACAGCGCCGAGGCGGCGTCGACGGTCGGCGGCTCACCCGGCCGCATGACCTTGTAGATCTCCATCAGCGCCGATTCACGGTTCCAGGCCTTGTTGTCGGCGGCGACGGTGTTGCGGATGTAGGGGCCGACATTGATGTTGTCGATGTCGAGGACCGGGATGTCGGTGATGCCGGCATCCATCAGATCCTTGAGCGTGCCGCCGGTGATCTCGCCGTCCTTGTCGGTCTCGAGCGTCAGCTCGTCACCGGCCTCGACGTAGATCGCGCCGGTTTCCTCGTCGATGATGTCACGCGCGACGAAGCGGCCGACGATGTTGTTGAACGGCACCAGCAGGTCGGTGACGCGGCCCTCGTCGATCAGCTTCTTGACGGCGCGCGGGGTCACCTTCTCGCCGGCTTTGGCGATCACTTCGCCGGTGGCGGCATCCACGAGGTCATAGGTCGGACGGGTGCCGCGCACCCGCTCGGGGAAGAACTTGGTGACCCAGGAATTGGCCTTCTTGTCGAAGCTGTAATCGACCGTGTTGTAGTAGGCATCCATGATGCCTTCCTGATCGAGACCCAGCGCGTAGAGCAGCGTGGTCACGGGCAGCTTGCGGCGACGGTCGATGCGCGCGAAGACGAGGTCCTTGGCGTCGAACTCGAAATCCAGCCAAGAGCCGCGATAGGGGATGATCCGGCAGGCGAACAGCAGCTTGCCCGAGGAGTGGGTCTTGCCCTTGTCGTGGTCGAAGAACACGCCCGGCGAACGGTGCATCTGGGACACGATCACCCGCTCGGTCCCGTTGACGATGAAGGTGCCGTTCTGGGTCATCAGGGGCATGTCGCCCATGAAGACGTCCTGCTCCTTGATGTCCTTGACGGACTTGGCGCCGGTGTCCTCGTCGACATCGAACACGATCAGGCGCAGCGTCACCTTCAGCGGCGCGCTGTAGGTCATGTCGCGGGCCTGGCATTCCTCGACGTCGTATTTCGGCTTCTCGAGTTCGTACTTCACGAATTCGAGTGTCGCGGTCTCGTTGAAGTCCTTGATCGGGAAGACCGACTGGAACACGCCCTTGATCCCTTCGCCGTCGGTCGGCTCGGGCTGGTCACCCGATTTCAGGAACAGGTCGTAGGAGGATTTCTGCACCTCGATGAGGTTCGGCATCTCCAGCACTTCGCGGATCTTGCCGTAATACTTGCGCAAACGCTTCTGGCCGAGGAAGGACTGAGCCATGGGTGTCGTCACCTTTCAGGTCTCTGCGGATCGGCGCGGCCGGCGGGGAAGGCCGCGTCATCCTTGCGAGAGGGGAGTTCCGGTCCATTCGCGATCACCGTCCCACCGGTGACCTCCCGACCGTGGAACCTGCCCGGGACCGGGGCCGCGCGCGGCCCCCTTCCAAGACGGGTTCGGCTGGACCCGCGAAACCGCGGATCCAGCCAATTCATGCGGCGTGGCGCGCAGGTCGCGCGCCGGCCGTTATCAGGCCAGCTCGACCTTGGCGCCAGCAGCTTCCAGCTTCGCCTTGATCTCTTCGGCTTCCGCCTTCGGCGCGCCTTCCTTGACCTTGCCGCCGGCCTCGACGAGGTCCTTGGCTTCTTTCAGGCCGAGGCCGGTGATGCCACGGACTTCTTTGATCACGTTGATCTTCTGAGCGCCGGCGTCCTTCAGGACGACGTCGAACTCGGTCTTCTCTTCGGCAGCGGCGCCAGCGTCGCCACCGGCCGGGCCAGCCATCATCACGGCGCCGCCGGCGGCGGGCTCGATGCCATACTCGTCCTTGAGGATGGTTTTCAGTTCCTGCGCCTCGAGGAGGGTCAGACCAACGATCTCTTCGGCGAGTTTCTTCAGATCAGCCATTTTACTTTTCCGTTCGTTCAATTGTGTTCCAACGCGGGGGCTTTCAACCCCCAAGGGAGACGGGATGCCTTATGCGGCCTTCTCTTCGATGGTCGAGAGAATGCCTGCGATGTTGCTTGCGGGCGCGCCGATGGCGCCGGCGATGTTGCTGGCCGGAGCACCGATGCAGCCGACGATCGAAGCAATGAGCTCCTCACGCGACGGCATCTGGGCCACGGCTTTCACACCGGCGACGTCCAGAGCCGAGTCTCCCATCGCGCCGCCGAGGATGACCAGCTTGTCGTTGGTCTTCGCATAGGCGTCGACCACCTTGGCTGCCGCCACGGGGTCTTCGGAGTAGGAGAGCACGGTCATGCCCGTGAGGTAGTCGGCGATGCTGGCGCAGGCCTTCCCCTCGAGGGCGATCTTGGCGAGCTTGTTCTTGGCAACACGCACGGACCCGCCCGCTTCACGCATTTTCGCGCGCAGGTCCTGCATCTGGGCAACCGTCATGCCTTCGTAGTGGGCAACCACCACGACGCCAGAGCTTTCGAAGATCTGGCCGAGTTCCTCGACCACTTTCTCTTTCTGGGCTCTATCCACGGTTTACTCCAAGTTTGGGGGTTTCCCCCCGGCTCTGTCTGACCCCCTGATGGTCCGGGGGCCGTTCGGGTCCGTTTCAGGGTCCCGAGGCCGCGATCGCCCGAAGGGAAGCTCGCGCTTCCGAACGGAAATCCAACACTCGTTTCCCATCTCGGGAAGGCCTTAGCGGGGTTTCCCCCTGCCCTCCGTCTCGGACAGGACGGGGCGGCTGACCGCCCCGCCATTCACTCCCGGCCGAGACCGGGAGGAAATCTCTATCAGGCCGCGCCGGTGGCCGAGGCCAGGTCGACGCTGACGCCCGGGCCCATCGTCGAGGACAGCGCCACCTTCTTGAGGTAGGTGCCCTTGGCGCCGGCGGGCTTCGCCTTGGAGACCGCATCCACGAAAGCGCGGATGTTCTCTTCCAGCTTGGCCTCGTCGAAGGACGCCTTGCCGATGCCGGCATGGATCACGCCGGCCTTCTCGACGCGGAACTGCACCTGACCGCCCTTGGCCGCGTTCACGGCTTCGGCGACGTCCATGGTGACGGTGCCGATCTTCGGGTTCGGCATCAGGTTGCGCGGCCCGAGAATCTTGCCCAGGCGGCCGACGATCGGCATCATGTCCGGGGTCGCGATGCAGCGGTCGAACTCGATCTTGCCCTGCTGCACGGTCTCCATCAGGTCCTCGGCACCGACGATGTCGGCGCCGGCCTTCTTGGCCTCTTCCGCCTTGTCGCCACGGGCGAAGACGGCGACGCGGACGGTCTTGCCGGTGCCGTTGGGCAGGGTCACCGAGCCACGGACCATCTGGTCGGCGTGGCGCGGATCGACGCCGAGGTTCATCGAGATCTCGATGGTCTCGTCGAACTTGGCGGTGGCGTTGGCCTTGATCAGCGAGACGGCTTCGGACAGCTGGACGTTGTCCTTGCCGGCGAAAGCCTCGCGGGCGGCGCGGGTGCGTTTACCGATTTTCGCCATGATTCAGCCTTTCACCTCGATGCCCATCGACTTCGCGGAGCCGAGCACGGTCTGCATCGCACCCTCGATCGAGGTCGCGTTGAGATCCTTCATCTTCGCTTCCGCGATCTCGCGCACCTGGGCGAGCGTCACGGTGCCGGCGGTCTCCTTGCCGGGCGTGGTCGCGCCCTTGGCGCGGTTGCGCTTGCCCACGGGCTTGAGGCCCGCAGCCTTCTTGAGGAAGAACGACGCCGGCGGCGACTTGATCTCCATCGTGAAGGACTTGTCCTGATAGTAGGTGATCACGGTCGGGCAGGGCGAACCCTTTTCCATGTCCGCGGTCTTCGCATTGAAGGCCTTGCAGAACTCCATGATGTTGATGCCGCGCTGACCCAGCGCCGGACCGACCGGCGGGGACGGGTTCGCTTCGCCGGCCTTCACCTGGAGCTTCAGTTGCCCCATCACTTTCTTGGCCATCGGGCCTCTCCTTGTCGCAACACCGCGCGGACGCGTCCGGGCGGCTTCGGTTGGTGCGGTGCGGTCCGGAGGGCGCGCCCTCCTCGCCTCCCGCAGGGGGCGCGAATCATCTCTGATCCGGTCGCCACCAAGGGTCCGGCCCACGGGCCGGCGCAATGGAAGGTCGTCGCATAGACCGCGCGCGGCGGCGCGTCAAGCCCGGTCGCCGACGATCCCGGCAGCCCGCCGTTCCGCCGCCGCCTGCCGCGCGGCGGCCGGGTAGCAGGCCGCCCAGGAGGCCGCGACGGCCGACCAGGCGAAACGTGCCTCGGCGATGGCGCGGGCCCGGCGCGCGACACCGTCCGCGAAGTCCGGCTCGCATATCAACCGGTCCATGCCCGCGGCGAGCCCCGCCACCACCGCGGCCTCCTCGCCCGGCTCCACATAGAGCGCCGCGTCGTCGCTCGCGAGATGGCCCGGCCCGCCCCAGCGCAGCGCCAGCACCGGCACGCCGAGCATCATCGCCTCCTGCATCACGATACCGTTGGCCTCGGCCAGGGAGGGAAACACGTAGCCCCGCGCTGCGGCGATTCCATCGAGCACCTCGCCATGCGGCCGCCAGCCGGCGAATCGCACGCGCTCGGTCACGCCCAGCTCCCTCGCGAGCCCCTCGAGCGCTGGCCGGGCCGGTCCGTCACCATAGACCGTAAGCCGGGCGCCCTCGCGACTTTCGGCCACCGCCCTGATCGCGAGGTCGGTGCCCTTGTGGTCGACCTGACGACCCGAGCAGGCGAATTCCGTGGACCGCCCGACATGACGCGCCGGGGGCCGGGCGGCGATCGCCTCGGCGACACCCGAATCGACGACCTCGCTCATCCGCTCCGGCGGCACGCCCGCCCAAGCAAGCGATCGGCGGGTGCGCGCATATCCCGAGACCAGAACGTGCCGGGCCTGTCGCTTGTCCGGTGCGAGCTTGCGGAACAGCAACTGCGCGGGCCGGTGCAGCCGTGCCCGCAGCTTGCCGCGCGGGGTCTCGCGGTCGGCGAAGTCTGGTGGGTAATGGATGTTGCCGGTGAAGGGGCCCATCACCGTCTCGAAGCCCTGCGGCGGAAACCGCGGCTCGACCGGCGAGACCGGGCAGAGATAGTGCAGCAGCGTCGCGGCGGGATCGAAGCGCGCGCGGATCAGCCGCGCCGCCAGCAGGTGGAAACAGGTCGAGACCAGCGGCGCGCCAAAGCGGCTTTGCCACAGCGTCCGCTGCACCGGCCCGTCCTCCACGAAGAGGAGCCGCTCGGCGGGAAAGTCGCGCGACAGGCCACGACGGTTGCGGGCATGGGTGAGCAGCACCGCATCGTATCCCTGCCGCAGCAGATAGTCGAAATACTGGTAGGCCTTGATCGCCTCGCCGCCCATGTCGGTACCGGCATTGGAGGAGACGAGGACGATCTTCATGAATGGGTCTCCGGGCGGCCTTGAGGCCCCGAGAACCTGACCGGCCGCACGCGACCGGTCAAGTCGAGCCTCAGCCCTGCTTGGCGACCTGAGTGAACTCGAGTTCCACCGGCGTGGCACGACCGAAGATCGAAACGGTGACCTTGAGGCGCTGGTTGTCCTCGTCGACCTCCTCGACCATGCCGTCGAAATCCTCGAAGGGGCCGTCCTTGACCTTCACCTTCTCGCCGATCTCGAAGCGGATCAGGGTGCGCGGGCTTTCCTCGCCTTCCTGGACGCGGCCCAAGATCGCCTCGACCTCGGCGTCGCGCATCGGCATTGGCCGGCCCTGCGGGCCGAGGAAGCCGGTGACCCGGTTGATCGAGGTAACGAGGTGGTAGCCCTTGTCGGACATTTCCATGTGCACCAGCACGTAGCCGGGCATGAAGCGCCGCTCGGTGGTGACCTTCTTGCCGCGGCGAACCTCGATCACCTCCTCGGTGGGGACCAGCACCTCGTCGATGACATCCTCGAGCCCCTGCTCGGCCACCTTGGTCCTGATCTGCTCGGCGATCTTCTTCTCGAAGTTCGAGAGCACGGAAACCGAATACCAGCGTTTCGCCATGTTGCCCGACACCTTCCGTCGCGACCGGCCTTGCGCCGGAGCCTCGTTGCATTCCCGGCCCCGATCGGGGCCGCTCAAACGGCAAAGCGGCGCGCACTCGCGCGCCGTTTCCCCAAGTCCGCCGGTCAGTAGCGCCCGGCGCGGCGCAGATCAAGCCCCGCGGGGCCCGGTTCAGCCCGCCAGACCCTCGAGCACCGCCTGCAGTCCCGAACGGATGCCCAGGTCGACCAGGCTGAAGAACAGCGCGGCGACAGCGGCGAGCAGGAAAATCATCACCGTGGTCAGCACCACCTCGCGGCGCGTTGGCCAGACCACCTTGGCGATCTCGGCGCGGGTCTGCTGCGCGAACTGGAGCGGGTTGGTTCTGGCCATCATCTTCACCTTTCCGGGGATCGATGCGGGACATACGGCCATGCCGCGCGATCTGCAAGCGGCGGCGACGCCGCGGTGGCCTTGGCAGGGGCAGGGGGACTCGAACCCACGACCCTCGGTTTTGGAGACCGATGCTCTACCAACTGAGCTATACCCCTAAGGCCGCCCTCCGAGTAGTCGCAATCGCCGCCGGGATCAAGAGGGCCCGGCAGCCAATCTCGCCCGCCCTGCCCTTGCCCTCGCGGCGCGGCCGCGCAAGATGCCCGCCGAAGGCTTGGAGAGGACGCGATGACGCTCGGCAAGAGACTGGCCAAGAGCCCCACCGTGATCCGCGGCGTCGGCGGGCTGGCGCATCTGTGGCTGGCGCGCTGCCAGTGGCGCACGCGGTGGCAGACGCGCGGCGAGGATGCCCTGCGCGCGGCGCTTGCGGAGGGGCCGGTGCTGCTGGTGCTGCGGCATTCGCGGCTGATGATGGGGCCGTTCCACTGGCCGCGCGACGCCGCCGACCTGTCGAGCCTGCACGACACCTCCCCGATCGCGCGAATCGCCGGCGACACGCATCGACGCTGCGGCCTCACCCCCGTTGCCATGTCGGCGCGGCTGTCGAATCTGGCGATGTCGCGGCTGGTGATGGACCGGATGCGCGCCGGCGCCAGCATCGGCATCACCGCCGACGGCCCGCTCGGCCCGGCCAGGGAGATCAACGACCCGCCGCTCGACTGGGCGCGGATCACCGGCGCGCCGGTGTTTTTCTACGCAGCCTCGATGACCCGGCAGGCCCGCGCCGCGAGCTGGGACCGGCTGCTGCTGCCGCGCCCGGGCGGCGAGGGCGCGGTCGTGTTCCGCCCCTGGGAGGACACGATGCCGCGCCGGGCGGATGCCGCGGCGCGCGAGGCGGCGCGGGCCTCGATGAAGGCCGGGCTCGACGCGACCACGGCCGAGGCCGACGCCATGCTCGGCCTAGCCCCGGGGCCTTGAGCCCCCTGCCCCACCGGAACGAAAAAAGGGCCGCCCCGGAGGGCGGCCCTTTCATATGGGGGAACCGGGCGGCCGCGCCGCCCGATGCTGTCCTTACTCGACGATCTTGGAGACCACGCCGGCGCCGACGGTGCGGCCGCCTTCGCGGATGGCGAAGCGCAGGCCGTCTTCCATGGCGATCGGGGCGATCAGCTCGACGTTGAACTTCAGGTTGTCGCCCGGCATCACCATCTCGGTGCCCTCGGGGAGGACAACGGTGCCGGTGACGTCGGTGGTCCGGAAGTAGAACTGCGGACGGTAGTTCGCGAAGAACGGGGTGTGGCGGCCGCCCTCTTCCTTGGTGAGGATGTAGGCCTCGGCCTCGAACTTGGTGTGCGGCGCAACCGACTTGGGCTTGCACAGCACCTGGCCGCGCTCGACGCCTTCACGGTCGATGCCGCGCAGCAGCACGCCGACGTTGTCGCCGGCCTCGCCGCGGTCGAGCAGCTTGCGGAACATCTCGACGCCGGTGCAGGTCGACTTCTTGGTCTCGCGGATGCCGACGATCTCGATCTCGTCGCCGACGTTGATCACGCCACGCTCGACGCGGCCGGTCACAACGGTGCCGCGGCCGGAGATCGAGAACACGTCCTCGATCGGCATCAGGAACGGCAGGTCGACGGCGCGGGCCGGGGTCGGGATGTACTCGTCGACGGCCTTCAGCAGCTCGCGGATCGAGTTCTCGCCGATCGCCTCGTCACGGCCTTCCATGGCGGCGAGCGCCGAGCCCTTGACGATCGGGATGTCGTCGCCCGGGTAGTCGTAGGAGGACAGCAGCTCGCGGATTTCCATCTCGACGAGCTCCAGGAGCTCCTCGTCATCCACCTGGTCGACCTTGTTCATGTAGACGACCATGTAGGGGATGCCCACCTGGCGGCCGAGCAGGATGTGCTCGCGGGTCTGCGGCATCGGCCCGTCGGCGGCGTTCACCACCAGGATCGCGCCGTCCATCTGGGCGGCACCGGTGATCATGTTCTTCACATAGTCGGCGTGGCCGGGGCAGTCGACGTGGGCGTAGTGACGCGACTCGGTCTCGTACTCGACGTGGGCGGTCGAGATGGTAATCCCGCGGGCCTTCTCTTCCGGCGCGCCGTCGATCTGGTCGTAGGCGCGGAAGTCACCAAAGTACTTGGTGATCGCGGCGGTCAGGGTGGTCTTGCCGTGGTCCACGTGACCGATGGTCCCGATGTTCACGTGCGGTTTGGTGCGTTCGAATTTTGCCTTTGCCATCTGCGTCGGCGCCTCGCGTGTTCGGGGGCCCCTTGGCCCGGTTCGACATCGCGGGCGATGTATTTGCAATCGGCAGGGAAATCAAGCGGCAGTTCCATGCGCCCGGTGGCTCGCGCCCCGCCCCGAGGCTTGACGTTCCAGGCCCGGACATATTACCGACTAAAACACTCAGAATCTTTGCGGAGGACATATGTCCAGCACCAAGACCCCCCGTCCCGTCAATGCCCGCATGTGGCGCAGCCTCGCCCTCGCCACCGCAATGGGCGGCGTCGCCGTCGGCTCCGCCATGGCCGGCGGCCCGCAGGCCACGGTTCCCGGCCAAGCAGCCCAGACCCTCTGGCCGATCGCCGGCGAAGGCGGCGAGGGCGGCGAAGCAGGCGCCATCGAGACCGAAGGCGGTGAAGGTAGCGAACAGGGCGAAGCCCACGCAGAAGGCGGAGAAAGCGGCGAGACCGGTTCGACCGAAGGTGGCGAGCATGGTGAAGCCGCTGCCGAAGGTGGCGAAGGTGGCGAGGAGGGCGAAGCCCACGCAGAAGGCGGTGAGGGCGGCGAAGGCGGCGGTGAAGGCGGCGAGAGTGGCGCAGTCGAAGCCGAGGGTGGCGAAGGTGGCGAAGGCGGAGAGGGCGGCGAAGGCGGCCTGATCATCGAGGTCGATGCAGACACCGCCTACCTGACCGACCTGCTGCTGATCGAGGGGCATCTGCGCGCCGGGATCGCGCTGCAGCGCGACAGCCGCGCCGAGCTCGCCGCGACCCACATGAAGCACCCCGAGGACGAGATCTATGCCGGTCTGGCCCCGCGCCTCGAGCAGCGCGGCGTCGCGGGCTTCTCCGACGAGCTGGCGGAACTGGCGACGGCCGTCGAAGGCGGCGCCGAAACCGAGCGGGCCGAGGCCGCCTTCGAGGCGTTGATCGCCCGCATCGGCGACGCCCGTGCCGCCGTGACCGACCCGCGCGCCCGGTTCGAGGCGGTCGAGGCGGCGCTGCGCATCGCGGCCGAGGAATACGAGGTCGGCATCGCCCCCGATGGCAGCATCACCGAGCTGCACGAGTACCAGGATGCGCTGGGCTTCGCGCAGGCGGCACTGGCCGAGACCGAGGCGCTGGCGGCGTCGGACGACGCCGAAGTGGCAGCCGCAGGCGCGCAGGCGCGCGACGCGGTCGAGGCCGCGATGGCGGCTTTTGACGGGTTCGTCCCCGAGGCGCTACCGGGCGTCGACGTGGCCCTGCTCCACGGCGCCGCGGCCCGCGTCGAACTGGCCGCGCTCGGCCTGAACTGATGCTGCTCGCCATCGACGGATTGCTGTCGGCACCGGAGGTCGAGGCGCTGCGCGCCTCGATCGACACGATCGACTTCGCCGACGGCCGCGCCTCGGCCGGGCGCTATGCCCGCGAGGTCAAGGCCAACGACCAAGCTGCCCCCTCGCCCGCGCGCAACGCGGTGCTGGCCAAGGTCGAGAAGGCGCTCGGCGGCAACGCGCTGTTTCAGGCGGCGGCGCGGCCGGCGCGGATGACGCCGCTGATCCTGTCGCGCTACCGGCAGGGCCAGACCTACGGCTTGCATGTCGACGACGCGCTGATGCAGGGCATCCGCACCGACATCTCCTTCACGCTGTTCCTGTCCGAGCCCGAGAGCTACGACGGCGGCGAGCTGGTGATCGAGGATGGCTTCGAGAGCCGCGCCGTGAAGCTGCCGGCAGGTGGGCTGATGGCCTATCCCTCGACCACGCTGCACCGGGTCGCCCCGGTGACGCGCGGCACGCGGCTGGCGGTGGTTGGCTGGGTGCAGAGTCGGCTGCGCGACGCCGCCCAGCGCGAGATGCTGTTCGATCTCGACCGCGCCGTGCGCGAGATCCATGCGCGCGAGGGCAAGTCGGAGCTGTTCGACCTGCTCGCCAAGAGCCGGTCGAACCTGCTCAGGATGTGGGCCGACTGAGACGACGGCCTCTGAAAGTCAAAAGGCCCTCCCGCATCGGGAGGGCCTATTCGTTTCAGTCGAAGCGATTGCCTTAGTTGAAGCGATTGTCGCGGGGGAAGCCGCGCGGCGCCATCCGCCCGGCCGTGGCGCGCTTGGCAACCCAGTCGCCCAGATCGCTCTCGGTCCGGGTCCGACCGGCCGGGTCCTTCCACGACAGCCCCGCCTCTAGGACGAAGGTCGTCGCGTCCGACAGACCGCCATCCTTGTACTTCTGCAGCCGCACGCCCTTGCCACGGGTCATCTCGGGCAGTTCGTCGAGCGGGAAGACGAGCACCTTGCGGTTGTCGCCGACCACCGCCACCGCATCGCCGGTCACCGGCTTGCAGATCTTCGCCACGACCTCGTCCTTGACGTTGAGCACCTGCTTGCCGGCGCGGGTCTGGGCCAGCACCTCGTCCTCGTTGACGATGAAGCCGTCACCGGCCGAGGAGGCGACCAGCAGCCGCCGCTCGGGCCGGTAGAGATGCAGCGAGACGATCTGCGCCTCGTTGGGCAGGTCGACCATCAGCCGCAGCGGCTCGCCCATGCCCCGCCCGCCGGGCAGGTTGGAGGCGGAAACGGTGTAGAACCGCCCGTTCGAGCCAAAGACCAGCAGCCGATCGGTGGTCTCGGCGTGCAGCACGAAGCGGCCTTTGTCGCCATCCTTGAACTTCAGCTCGCTGTCGAGCGCGATATGGCCCTTCATCGCGCGGATCCAGCCCATCTCGGAGCAGACGATGGTGATCGGCTCGCGCTCGATCATCGCCTCGATCGGCACGTCGGGGATCTCGGTGCCCTCGGCGAAGCCGGTCCGCCGGTCGCCGCCCGGGGTCCCGTGACCCATCAGCTTGCGGGTCTCGCGCAGCTGGGTCGCGATCGACTTCCACTGCAGCTCCTCGGAGGCCAGCAGGTCGACCAGACCGGCGCGCTCCTGCATCAGCGCGTCCTGCTCCTTCAGCAGCTCCAGCTCCTCGAGGCGGCGCAGCGAGCGCAGCCGCATGTTGAGGATCGCCTCTGCCTGCACCTCGGTGAGGCCGCCACCGCCGGCCGGCTCGGAGAGCGGTGAGCGATAGTCGCGCTCGGAGACGGCGCGGACATGATCGCGGTCCCAATCCTCGGCCATCAGCGCCTGCTTAGGCTGATCGTCGTAACGGATGATGTCGATCACCCGGTCGAGGTTGAGGAAGGCGGTGATGAAGCCTTCCAGCACCTCGAGCCGGTGGTCGATCTTCTCCAGCCGATGCTCGGAGCGGCGGGTCAGCACCTCGCGGCGATGGTCGAGGAAGGCGCGCAGCACCTCCTTGAGCGAGCAGACCTTGGGCGTCAGCCCGTCGATCAGCACGTTCATGTTGAGTCCGAAGCGGATCTCGAGGTCGCTGTTCTTGAACAGCATCCCCATCATCATCTCGGGCTCGACAGTCTTGGCGCGCGGTTCGAGCACGATGCGCACGTCTTCGGCACTCTCGTCGCGCACATCCGCCAGAAGCGGGATCTTGCGGGTCTGGATCAGCTCGGCGAGCCGCTCGATCAGCTTCGACTTCTGCACCTGGTAGGGGATTTCGGTGACCACCACCTGCCATTGGCCGCGGCCCAGCTCCTCCACCTCCCAGCGCGCACGCAGCCGGAACGAACCGCGCCCGGTGCGGTAGGCCGCGAGGATGTTCTCGCGCGGCTCGACCAGCACGCCGCCGGTGGGAAAGTCGGGACCCGGCACCAGATCGACGAGCTTCTCGTCCGAGACGCCCGGCGTCTTGATCATGTAGAGGCAAGCCTCGATCAGCTCGTGCAGGTTATGGGGCGGGATGTTGGTCGCCATGCCGACCGCGATGCCGCTCGAGCCGTTGGCGAGCAAGTTCGGGAACGCCGCGGGCAGCACGATGGGCTCTTCGAGCGTGCCGTCGTAGTTGGGTCGGAAATCGACCGCGTTCTCCGCCAGCCCCTCCATCAGCGCCTCGGCGGCGGGGGTCAGGCGGGCCTCGGTGTATCGGGCGGCGGCCGGGTTGTCGCCGTCGATGTTGCCGAAATTGCCCTGGCCGTCGACGAGCGGGTAACGCACCGCGAAGTCCTGCGCGAGGCGGGCCATCGCGTCGTAGATCGCCGCGTCACCATGCGGGTGATAGTTGCCCATCACGTCGCCCGAGATCTTGGCCGATTTTCGGAAGCCGCCGGTCGAGGAGAGCTTCAGCTCGCGCATGGCATAAAGGATACGCCGATGTACAGGCTTGAGGCCGTCGCGCGCGTCCGGCAGCGCCCGGTTCATGATCGTGGAGAGCGCATAGCTTAAGTAACGCTCGCCGATGGCACGGCGCAGCGGCTCGGTCAGGTCCTGCTCCGGCCGGGCCGGGAGGGCGTCGTCAAGGGGGTTTGGCATGAAAAGCTTCCTATCGCCGGGAACCATCGGCGTAAAGTCGCGGTTAGAGAGGCAACGGATCAGCGAGATCCTGCATCAGCGGCGGGTGTCACGCGACAGTGAGAGATCCGCCAGGGCGCAGAGCAGAACGAGAGGCTGTCATGAAGCACGTATTTGGTATCGGTGTCACCTTCCTGCTGCTGGGCGTAGGCTATTACGAAATGTCCGGCGGAGCCGATTTCCAGCCCCAGACCCGCATCTCCGTGGCGCAGGCCGCTGATACCACGGGCGACGCCTTCGAGATCGAGCGCACCGACTCGGGCATCCCGGTCACCGCGATGCGCGAATTTCCCGAGAATGTCGAGTTGATCTCAGCCTCCTTCATGCCCAAGCCCGCCGCTGCGGCGACCCCCGCCCCGGCCGCGACCGAAACCACGGCCGAAGCCGCCGATGCCAAGCTCGCCCTGCTGCAGGTGAGCGGCGACCGCGTCAACATGCGCCAAGGTCCCGGCACCAGCCATGGCGTGCTCGACACGCTGCCGCGCGGCACCGAGGCGCGGCTGATCGAGAGCGCCGGCGGTTGGGCCAAGATCGAGATTACCTCCACCGGCCAGACCGGTTGGATGTCCGAGCGGCTGCTGGCCCCGATCGAGGGCTGATCGCTGGACACTGCTGCGAGGCGCCCTGCGGGGCGCCTTTTTCGTTGCAGCGCGGCCTTTGCCCCGGCATGAGGCCCGCATGGATACGCCCCGCACCCTGCTCATTACCGGCGCCTCGTCTGGCATCGGTCTCGCCTGCGCGCATCACATGCGCGAACGGGGCTGGCGGGTCTTCGCCTCCTGCCGCGCCGAGGCGGATTGCGAAAGGCTGCGGGCCGAGGGCTTCGAGGCGCCGCGGCTCGACTATGCCGACCCCGACAGCGTCGCCGAAGGGCTGGCGCAGGTGCTGGAGATGACCGGCGGCCGGCTCGACGCGCTCTACAACAACGGCGCCTTCGCCTGCCCTGGCGCGGTCGAGGATCTGCCGCGCGAGGCGCTGCGCGAGATCTTCGAGACCAATCTCTTCGGCTGGCACGACCTGACCACCCGTGTCATCCCGGTGATGCGCGAACAGGGCCATGGGCGGATCGTCAACTGCTCCTCGGTGCTCGGCCTCGTGGGGGTGAAATGGCGCGGCGCCTATGTCGCGACCAAGTTCGCGCTCGAGGGACTGACCGACGTGCTGCGGCTCGAGATGAAGGGCACCGGCATCCATGTCTCGCTGATCGAGCCGGGCCCCGTCACTTCGCGGATCAGGGCCAACTCGATCCCGCATTTCGAACGTTGGATCGACTGGAAGAACTCAGCCCGGCGCGCCGAATACGAGGGCGGGCTCCTGCGCAGGCTCTACGAGGATCGTGCCCCGGACCGGTTTGAGCTGCCGCCCGGCGCGGTGGCCGAAAAGCTGGCCCATGCACTCGAAGTGGCCCGGCCGCGGCCGCGCTACTACGTCACGTTGCCCACGCATCTGTCTGGAACGCTACGGCGGATCCTGAGCACGCGCGCGCTCGACCGGGTGGTGTCGCGCGGCTGACCGCGACACCGCGTCCCGCTTTTCTTCGCCGCTGGAACCGCTAGATCCTAGGGGAACCGCGAAAGGCCCGCCATGCTGCAAGATCCCCTCCTCATCCTCGTCATCCTCGCCGTGCTGATCGTCGCCGGCATCCTGATGTTCGGGGTCGGCACCTTCGGCAAAGGCGGCGACTTCAACCGCAAATACGCCAACCGCATCATGCGCTGGCGCATCGGCGCGCAATTCGTCGCGGTGCTGCTGATCCTGCTCTACGTCTTCCTGAGGGGCATGAACTGATGGTCGTTCTGAATCGCATCTACACCCGCGCCGGCGACAAGGGCGACACCGCGCTCGGCGATGGCAGCCGGGTGCCCAAGGACGCGCTCCGGGTCGAATGCTACGGCACGGTGGACGAGACCAACGCGGCGCTGGGCCTCGCCCGGCTGCACGCCGAGGGTGAGATGGCGGCGGCACTGAGCCGCATCCAGAACGACATGTTCGACCTCGGCGCCGATTTCTGCCGTCCCGAGCCGGACAAGGACGCCGAGGCCGGACACCCCGTGCTGCGCATGAGTGCCGCCCAGACCGAGCGGCTGGAGCGCGAGATCGACGCGATGAACGAACGGCTGGAGCCGCTGAGAAGCTTCGTGCTGCCGGGCGGCACGCCGCTGGCCGCACAGCTGCACCACTGTCGCACCGTGTCGCGTCGGGCCGAACGGCTGGCCGTGGCGCTGAGCCGGGAAGAGCCGCTCAACACCGAGGCGCTGCGCTATCTCAACCGGCTGTCGGACTGGTTCTTCGTCGCCGCGCGGATCGCCAATGATTCCGGTCGCGCCGACCTGTTGTGGCAGCCGGGCGCCAACCGCTGATCATCCGCGCTTAACCACGGGACACGGTTCTCCGCCGGACCGGCGCCGCCGCGTGCTAGTCTCGCGCGGCCCCGTTCCCCGGAGACTGCGATGATCACCCTGCTCGGACTGTTCGGACTTGCCCTGACCGGCGCCGCCCTGCTGCCCTCGGCCGCCGCCGAGGTGGAGGCCGAGCCCGGCCCTGCCCCCGCGGATACGCCTCCCGAGACCGTTCCGCTGGACACGGTGCTGGAGCCCGAGCCTGGCCCGGAGGCGGCAAGCGACACCCCGACAAGCGAGGAAGCAGCGGCCGGCCCTGCGACGGGGGCGGCACCTCAGCGTCTGTCCGGGCACGGCACTATGGGCGCCGACGTCGTCTTTGGCACCGACGGGGCAGACGATGTCGCCGGCCTCACGGGAGCCGATCACCTCGACCTGCGGGACGGCGACGACATGGCGGATGGCGGCGACGGCGCCGACGAGATGCATGGCGGGCGCGGCGACGATGTATTGCGTGGCGGCGCAGGTGACGACGCGCTCTGGGGCCATGTCGGTGACGACCTGCTCTTTGGCGATGCCGGTGACGACGCCCTGCGCGGCGGCGACGGCCACGACGACCTGTCAGGCGGCGCGGGCGACGACATGCTGGGCGGCGACCTCGGAGACGACCGGCTGTCGGGTGGCGCGGGCCGCGACGTGCTGCATGGCGGGGCGGGCGACGATCGGCTCGACGGCGCCGGTGACAGTGCCCGCGACTACCTCAATGGCGGTGCCGGTGACGACGAGATCATGCTCGGCGCCGACGATATCGCCCATGGCGGATCGGGCGGCGACCTGTTCGCGCTGCGCAGCCTCGAGGCAGGCGAGCCCGCGGTGATCGCCGATTTCGACGCGACCCAGGACCGGATCATGGTGCTGCATCCCGCCACCGCCGCGCCCGAGCTGACGCTGGAGCCGGTGCCCGAGGGGCTGCTCTTGCGCGCCGACGGCGCGGCGCTGCTGCGGATCGACGGGCTGGAACAGCTTGAGCCGGGGACGGTGACGTTGATGGCCGAAACCGCCGCCTGAGCCGCCCCCCGGCCGGGCGCGGCCTCGCGCCGCAGCATTCCGCTTTCCTTTTCGGGCGATTTCCCTTATGGGCACGCATCCGTCTTCCTATATGAAGGCGGTGCTCCATGGGCCCTGCTGGACGACATCCCGGCTTGTGCCATCACCCTCACCCGAAAGGAGACCCCGATGTCGATCACCGTGGAAGACAAGGCCAAGGTCATCAGCGATTTCGCCACCAAGGACGGCGATACCGGTTCGCCGGAGGTGCAGGTTGCGATCCTGACCTCGCGCATCGCGACCCTGACCGAGCACTTCAAGACCCACAAGAAGGACAACCACGGCCGCCGTGGCCTTCTGAAGCTGGTGGCTCGCCGCCGTAAGCTGCTGGACTACGTGAAGTCCCGCGACGAGGCACGCTACCAGGCCCTGATCGGCCGCCTCGGCATCCGCCGCTAAGGTTTTTAGGGACCGCGCCACGGCGCGGTCCCTTTCATATCCGGGATGGCGCGGACCGGGCTCGCCCCGCGTCACGGACACGAGAAAAAGAGCCAGGGGCATCCGGCCCCTCCGCAACCCGCCCCCGGGGACTGTACGCACGAAGGGGGGCACAAGGGCCCGAAGGTCGGGCCAGAATGGAAAAGACGATGTTTCACGACGTGAAAAAATCGATCCAGTGGGGCGAAGAGACGCTGACGCTGGAAACCGGCAAGGTCGCGCGCCAGGCCGACGGCTCGGTCATCGCGACGCTGGGCGAAACCAGCGTGATGGCCAACGTCACCTTCGCCAAGGCGCCGAAGCCGGGTCAGGACTTCTTCCCCCTGACCGTCCACTACCAGGAAAAATACTACGCCGCCGGCAAGATCCCGGGCGGCTTCTTCAAGCGCGAGGCGCGCCCGACCGAGAAGGAGACGCTGACCGCGCGCCTGATCGACCGGCCGATCCGCCCGCTCTTCGTGCCGGGCTTCAAGAACGAAGTTCTGGTGATGTGCACCGTGCTGAGCCACGACCTCGTCAACGACCCCGACGTCGTCGCGATGATCGCCGCCTCGGCCGCGCTGACGGTCTCGGGCGCCCCCTTCATGGGTCCGATCGCCGGCGCCCGCGTCGGCTTCGTCGATGGCGAATACGTGCTGAACCCGACCGTCGACGACATGCAGAACCTGCGCTCGAACCCCGAGCAGCGCCTCGACCTCGTGGTCGCCGGCACCAAGGACGCGGTCATGATGGTCGAGTCCGAGGCCTACGAGCTGACCGAGGAAGAGATGCTCGGCGCCGTGAACTTCGCGCATGAGCAGATCCAGCCGGTCATCGACCTGATCATCGATCTGGCCGAAGAGACCGCCAAGGAGCCCTTCGACTTCACCCCCCCGGACTACGCGGCGCTCTACGACGCCGTGAAGGCCGCCGGCGAGGAGAAGATGCGCGCCGCCTTCGCGATTACCGACAAGCAGGAGCGCACCGCCGCCGTCGCGGCCGCCCGCGAGGCGATCAAGGGCCAGCTCACCGAGGAGCAGCTCGGCGACGAGAACCTCGGCTCGGCGCTCAAGAAGCTCGAATCGAGCGTCCTGCGCGGCGACGTGGTCAAGAAGGGCAAGCGGATCGACGGTCGCAACCTCGACACCGTCCGCGACATCGTGGCCGAGACCGGCCTGCTGCCGCGCACCCATGGCTCGGCGCTGTTCACCCGTGGCGAGACCCAGGCGCTCGTGGTGACCACGCTCGGCACCGGCGATGACGAGCAGTTCATCGACGCGCTGCACGGCAACTTCAAATCGAACTTCCTGCTGCACTACAACTTCCCCCCCTACTCGGTGGGCGAAGTGGGCCGCGTCGGCTCCCCGGGCCGTCGCGAGATCGGCCATGGCAAGCTCGCCTGGCGGGCGCTGCAGGCGGTGCTGCCGGCGGCGACCGACTTCCCCTACACGATCCGTCTCGTCTCGGAGATCACCGAATCGAACGGCTCCTCCTCGATGGCTTCGGTTTGCGGCGGCTCGCTCGCCATGATGGATGCCGGCGTGCCGCTCAAGAGCGCGGTCGCGGGTGTGGCCATGGGCCTCGTGCTGGAAGATGACGGCTCCTACGCCGTGCTGACCGACATCCTGGGCGACGAGGACCACCTCGGCGACATGGACTTCAAGGTCGCCGGCACCGCCGAAGGCATCACCTCGCTGCAGATGGACATCAAGGTCGCGGGCATCACCCCCGAGATCATGCGCAAGGCTCTGGCGCAGGCCAAGGACGGCCGGATGCACATCCTTGGCGAGATGAACAAGGCGCTCTCCGGCGCGGCCGAGTTCTCGGTTCACGCACCGCGCATCGAGACGATGCAGATCCCGACCGACAAGATCCGCGAAGTGATTGGCTCGGGCGGCAAGGTGATCCGCGAGATCGTCGAGGTCTCGGGTGCCAAGGTCGACATCAACGACGACGGCGTGATCAAGATCGCCTCGGCCAATGGCGAGGCCATCCAGAAGGCCTATGACATGATCTACTCGATCGTGGCCGAGCCCGAGGAAGGCAAGGTCTACAAGGGCACCGTGGTCAAGCTCGTCGACTTCGGCGCCTTCGTGAACTTCTTCGGCAAGCGCGACGGCCTCGTGCATGTCAGCCAGATCGAGAACCGCCGCCTGAACCACCCCTCGGATGTCCTCAAGGAGGGCCAGGAGGTCTGGGTCAAGCTGCTGGGCTTCGACGATCGCGGCAAGGTGCGCCTGTCGATGAAGGTCGTGAACCAGGAGACCGGCGAGGAAACCAAGGAAGACGCGCAGGCCGAGTGAGCCGACGCTTCTGATGGATCGGGAAAAGGGGCCTTCGGGCCCCTTTTTTCATACAGTCTGAAGATGCGTGTGCTGCACTGCGGCGAAACGGTCACACGGAAATGTGACCAATCTGCGATCTGACATCTCTGGGTTGTGATTCACCTGTCCTTTTCGGCAGATGGCGGGGTCACCAACAAGGAACCCCGATGACCCGCCAGATTGCTCTCAACGCCCTCTTCCTCCTCGCCGCCACCGGCGCCCAAGCCCAATCCGTCGAGGATCTCTCGACCGGCTTCGGCCTGTCGACTCTCGGCCTCTACGGTTCGGCCAGCTACGAGGCGATGCCGCAGCTGCGCGCCCGCGGCGTCGTCGTCGGCCTGCCCACCCTCACCCACACCGAGGAAGAAGATGAGGGTGACATGACCGTCGAGCTGGCCACGCTCGGCCTCGCCGCGCTCGCCGATTACTACCCCACTGCAGGTGGCCTGCGCCTCTCGGGCGGCCTGTATCTCGGCAAGCCGGACCTCAGCTTCGACTTGGTGGCCGGGCCGGGCGAGACGATCGAGGTCGGCGATTCGGAGTATTCCGACGCCTCGCTGCACGCCTCCGCATCCTTCGGCCGGCCGATCTCGCCGATGGTGGCGGTCGGCTACGAGACCCGCTTCGGCGAGCGCTGGGCCTTCGACGCCGAGATCGGCGCCATCATGTTCGGCGGCATCGACATCGACGTCGAGGGCGAGAACATCGAAATGGACGATCTCCAGGAGGAAGCCGCCCAGATCGAGGACGATCTCGGCTTCATCAAGGCCTATCCCTGGATCGCGATCGGCGTCTCCTACGCCTTCTGATCCCCGTCTCAGATTTCCCTCCGAGAGGCGCGCCGGTGACGGCGCGTCTCTTGCCGTTTCGTAAACCCAAATTCCACCATTCCGTGCTATGCTCCCCCGCATCGAGGCGAAAACGGGCCAAAGAGTCCGATCAGGAGCAGTCATGAAACTCACGAGACGAGGCGTTCTCGCGGCTATGGCCGCGTCGGTGGCGAGCGGGCCGGTGCTGGCCGCGCCCCCGCATGTTGTGAAGATTCCCCGCGACTGGCTGCCCAGCGTGGTGCCGGTGAACCCGGAACTGGCCGCTGGCGAAATTCACGTCCGGATCGCGCAGAACCGGCTCTACTGGACGCTGGGCGATGGCAAGGCGATCCGCTACGTCGTGGCGCTCGGAGCGGCCGGGCGCAACTTCTCCGGCACCGCGCGGGTCGCGCGCAAGGCCGAATGGCCGTCATGGACGCCCACCGCCAACATGATCAAGGCCGAACCGGCGGTGTACGGCCCCTATGCGCGCGGACTGCCCGGCGGCCATGCCCGCAACCCGCTGGGTGCGCGGGCGCTCTACCTCTACCGCGACGGGCGCGACACCTACTACCGCATCCACGGCACGCCGCAGCCCTGGACGATGGGGCGCCAGTTCTCCTCGGGCTGCGTGCGGCTGATCAACGAGCATGTCGAGGATCTCTACGACCGAGTGCCGGTCGGCACGACCGTGGTCGTCGCCTGATGGCAGGGCGCCCGCATGCGGGCGCCCCTTTACCGATTACTGCGGCGCCTTGGTCATCCGCAGATAGGGCAGAACGGTTTCGAAGTCGCCGAACTTGGCCTTCGCGTCCTCGTCCGAAAGCGTGGCCGGGATCACCACGTCCTGGCCGACCTGCCAGTCGGCGGGTGTCGCGACCCCCTTGCCGGTAGAGAGCTGCAGCGCGTCGAGCGCGCGCAGCACCTCGCCGAAATTGCGGCCGACGGTCATCGGGTAGGTCATCGACAGCTTGAGCTGCTTGTCCGGGCCGATGATGAAGACCGCCCTCACCGTGGCGCTGTCATTGGGCGTGCGCCCGTCCGGCAGGTAGGCATCGGCAGGCAGCATGTCGAAGGCCTTGGAGATTTCCAGACCGTCATCGGCGACGATCGGGAATTGCGGCGCGGCGCCGCCCGCCTTCTCGATGTCGCGCTTCCAGCGGACATGCTCGTCGACACCGTCGACCGAGACGCCCAGCACCTTGGTGCCGCGCTTGTCCCATTCGGCCTGAAGCCGCGCCACGGCGCCGAATTCGGTGGTGCAGACCGGGGTGAAGTCCTTGGGATGGCTGAAGATGATCGCCCAGCCGTCGCCGACCCACTCATGCAGGTTCAGCTCGCCCTGATCGGTGGTCACCGTCAGGTTCGGGATCTCGTCATTGATGCGCAGGGCCATGTCAGCCTCCTTCATCCGGTTGCGTTGTTGCCAACATAGGAAGCCCGCCCCCCCGCTGCCACCGCTTGCGGGCCGGACGAGCCACTGCCACTGTCGCCGCCAAGACGGAGGACATTCCATGATCGAGAAACGCGAGTTCTACATCGACGGCCGCTGGACCGCCCCTGCGGCGGCGCGCGATTGCGACGTCATCGACCCCTCGACCGAGGAGGTTTGCGCGGTGATCTCACTGGGCGCGCAGGCCGACACCGACGCCGCCGTGGCCGCCGCCAAGCGCGCCCTGCCCGGCTGGCGCGCCACTCCGCCCGCGGAGCGCCGGGCGCTGATCGAGCGGTTCCTTGAGCAGTACAAGGCACGCAAGGAGGATCTCGCCGAGGCGATGAGCCTCGAGATGGGCGCGCCGATCGACTTTGCTCGCGCCGAACAGGCCAGCGCCCTGCCCTGGCACACCAAGAACTTCCTGCGTGCCTTCGACAAGATCGAATGGCTGCGCCCGCTGGGCGATCACGCCCCCGACACGATGATCTCGATGGAGCCGATCGGCGTGGTCGGGCTGATCACCCCGTGGAACTGGCCGATGAATCAGGTCACGCTCAAGGTGGTGCCGGCCCTGCTCGCCGGCTGCACCATGGTGCTCAAGCCCTCCGAGGAAGCGCCGCTCTCCTCGATCGTCTTCGCCGAGATGCTGGACGCGGCCGGCGTGCCGCCGGGGGTGTTCAACCTCGTCAATGGCGACGGCGCGGGCGTCGGCACGCAGCTTTCGGCGCATGAGGACGTGCAGATGATCTCCTTCACCGGTTCGACCCGGGCGGGCCGCGCCATTTCCCGCACCGCGGCCGAGACGCTCAAGCGCGTCACGCTCGAACTGGGCGGCAAGGGCGCGAACCTGGTCTTCGCCGATGCCGGCGAGGACGCGGTACGGCGCGGTGTGCAGCACTGCATGGAGAACACCGGCCAATCCTGCAACGCGCCAACCCGGATGCTGGTCGAGCGCGGCTTCTACGACCAGGCGGTCGAGATCGCCGCGCACGAAGCCGCCGCCACCCGCGTCGGCCCCGCGAGCCAGCCCGGCGCGCATATCGGCCCGCTGGTCAACAAGACCCAGTGGGACAAGGTGCAGGGCCTGATCGAGAAAGGCATCGAGGAGGGCGCGCGCCTCGTGGCAGGAGGGCCGGGCCTGCCCGAAGGCGTCAACCGTGGCTACTTCGTCCGCCCCACCGTCTTTGCCGACGTCACGCCGTCGATGACCATCGCCCGCGAGGAGATCTTCGGCCCCGTCCTGTCGATCCTGCCCTTCGACGACGAGGCGCAGGCGGTCGAGATCGCCAACGACACGCCCTACGGCCTGACCAACTACGTCCAGAGCGCCGATCCGGCGCGGCGCAACCGCCTCGCCCTCGCACTGCATTCCGGCATGGTCGAGATGAACGGCCGGTCGCGGGGGGCAGGTGCGCCCTTCGGCGGCGTCGGTCAGTCTGGCCGCGCGCGCGAGGGTGGCGTTTGGGGCATCGAGGAGTTTCTTGAGGTCAAGGCGATCTCCGGCTGGGGCCTCGACGCCGCCGAGTGATGACCCAAGGGGGCGGCTCCCCGCCCCCTTTGCCTGCCCCATCGTCGACGACTGTGCGCCCCTGCACCGACCCCGCGCCCAAAGCGGGGATTTCGCTCTGCCCGTGCTAGATTATCTCGGTGCCAAGCACAGGGGAGCCGAAGCCATGCTGGATCAGATCAAGGGCCTGCACCACGTCACCGCCATGGCGTCGGGCGCACGCGCCAACAACGCTTTCTACACCGACACGCTCGGGCTACGCCGGGTCAAGAAGACCGTCAATTTCGACGCGCCCGACGTCTATCACCTCTACTACGCCGACGAGATCGGTACGCCGGGCACGGTGATGACCTACTTTCCCTTCCCCCGGGCGGCGCGCGGTCGGCGCGGGGCGGGCGAGGTCGCGCTGACCTCCTTCGCGATTCCCGAAGGCAGCGCCGCGGCATGGGAGGCCCGGTTGCGCGAGCGCCATGTCGAGAACCTCGCCCGCGACAGCGCCTTCGGCGCGGCGCGGGTCCTGTTCGACGGCCCCGACGGTGAGCGGCTGGCGCTGGTCGAGGTGCCAGGCGACGACCGTGCCCCCTGGACCGGGGGCGGGGTGGAGACCGAGATCGCGATCCGCGGCTTTCACTCGGTCGAGATGCTCCTGCGCGACAAGGCCGCGACGGTCGAGCTGCTGAATTTCATGGGCTACCGTGAGGCGGACGCCGAAGGCACCGTGACGCGCTACGAGATCGCCGGGGGCAACCCGGCCAACCGGATCGATATCCGGGTCGACCCGGCGGCCCCGCGCGCGCAGCAGGGCGCGGGCTCCGTGCATCACATCGCCTTCGCGGTCGAGGACCGCGCCGCGCAGGCCGAGGTCGCGGCGCGGCTGGCCGAGGCGGGCTGGCAGACCACGCCGCAGATCGACCGCGACTACTTCTACGCCATCTATTTCCGCAGCCCCGGCGGCGTGCTGTTCGAGGTGGCGACCAACGAGCCGGGCTTCGACCGGGACGAGGAGCGCGCCCATCTCGGCGAGGGGCTGAAGCTGCCCCGCCAGCACGAGCACCTGCGCGCGCAGCTCGAGCGCCAGCTCGAGCCGCTCGGGGACGAGGCATGATGCAGGCGGCCCGGCATGACGGCCGCGCGGGCGCGCCGCTGCTGCTCACCTTTCACGGCACCGGCGGCGACGAGCAGCAGTTCCACGGCTTCGGCATGGAGCTGCTGCCCGGGGCACATGTCGTCTCGCCGCGCGGCGAGGTGAGCGAGGGCGGCGCGCTGCGGTTCTTCCGGCGCAAGGCCGAGGGCGTCTACGACATGCAGGATCTGGCGCAGCGGCGCGACGAGATGGCCCGCTTCGTCGCGGCGGAGATCACCCGCACCGGCGCCACGCGGGTGATCGGGCTGGGCTATTCCAACGGCGCCAACATCCTCGCCGCCACGGCGCTGGAGCACCCCGCCCTGTTCACCGACATGGCGCTGCTGCACCCGCTGATCCCCTGGACGCCCGTACCGCAACCGGGCCTCGCGGGGCGCCGGGTGCTGGTCACGGCGGGTGAGCGCGATCCGATCTGTCCGGCGCCGCTCACCCGCGCACTGGCCGACTATCTCGAGGCGCAGGGCGTCGCGCTGAGCCAGGCCTGGCACCCCGGCGGCCACGAGATCCGCCCTGAGGAGATCGAGGCGCTGCGCAGTTTTCTCGCCTAGAAGGGCGCGCGGGCGCTGAAGCGCACGCCCTTGCCGCCGTCGGGATGGCGGAATTGCAGCGTCTCGGAATGCAGCATCAGCCGGGGGTGATCGTCGCGCGCCGGGCCCTCGGCATAGAACGGATCGCCCAGGATCGGGTGACCGAGCGCCAGCATGTGCACCCTCAGCTGGTGGCTGCGCCCGGTCTTGGGGCTGAGCCGCACCCGGCTTTCGGCGTCATTGGCGCGCACCACCCGCCAGTCGGTCACGGCCGGGCGGCCATTCTCGTGATCGACCCTCTGGCGCGGTCGATTCGGCCAGTCCACGGCGATCGGCAGGTCGACCGTGCCGGTCGCCGGTTCGAGCCGCCCGGCCACCCGCGCCACATAGGTCTTGCGGGTCTGGCGCTTTTCGAACTGCAGGCCGAGATGGCGCTGAGCATGCGGCGTCAGCGCAAAGACCATCACGCCCGAGGTGTCGCGATCGAGCCGATGCACCAGCAGTGCCGTGGGAAAGGCCTCCTGCACCCGGCCCAATAGGCAATCGGCCAGATGCGCCCCCTTGCCCGGCACCGAGAGCAGACCCGAGGGCTTGTCGACGATCAGGATCTCGTGGTCGTCATGAATGACCGAGAGCGGCGTCTGCGGCGGATCATAGGCGCTGCCGATATCGGGTTCGGGCGGGGTGTCAGGCGTCCGGGTCATCCGGCAGCGGTGCCAGCACCCAGACCACCGTGCAAGGGGTGTCGTGCGGATTGAGCCAGGAGAAGGCTTCTCCCCGGCTCCAGAAGCTGTCCCCGGCACCGAGGTGATGGTGACGATCCCCGATGCGAATCTGGACGTCGCCCTTGACCACCAACCCCATCATGATGTCGCCCTCGTGGCGCGGTCGCTCCGAAGCCGTGTGCGGCGCGAGCTCGCTGCTGTAGAAATGAATGCCCGCCATCATCGGCGTCAGCAGGTCGTCCATCGCGCCGCTGTTGTCGGCCGACAGGGCGCGGCGCTGATCGGCGCGCAGCACGGTATCCTCCGGAGCCAGGACCGCCCCGTCGCGCCGGAACAGCTGCGACAGCGGCAGCTCGAAGGCTTGGGCAAGGATCTTCAGATCCTCGTAATCCAGGCGCGACCGGCCCCGCTCCACCTGGCTGATCCAGCCGGTCGAGCGGTTGGTCAGCGCCGCGAGATCCGCGATCCGCAATCCCTTTGATTTGCGCAGGCGCCGGAGATCCGTTCCCAGCCCGCTGCGCACTTCATCCATCACACTCATAAACACCTGCCCTTTCGTGCAGGGCCTTGTACCCCCTGGGGGTTTGTTAATCAAAATCTGCAACAACTCAGGCGGGAATTGCGGCCCGATGTTGCGAAAACACAGTCCTCAGCAGCGCCTCAAGCCGCTCCGCATCTGCCGCGTCGAAGGCGTCCGGCTGATCGCTGTCGATGTCGAGCACCGCGAAGACCCGGCCTTCGACGTCGCGCAGGGGGATCACCAGCTCGGATCGGGTCGAGGAGGAGCAGGCGATGTGGCCGGGGAACGCCTCGACATCGGGCACGAGCTGGGTTTCGCCAGTCCGCGCCGCCGCGCCGCAAACGCCGCGCTCGAACGGGATCGTCAGGCAGCCATGGCCCCCTTGATAGGGCCCGATCTTGAGCAGACCGGGCGCGGTCACGCGGTAGAAGCCCGTCCAGTCGAACCGGTCATCGGCGTGGTGCAGCTCGCAGGCGATCGTCGCCATCAGCGCGATCTCGTCGGTCTCGCCCTCGGTCAGGGCGAGCACGCGGCCACGCAGTTCGTCGAAATCGAGGGTCATAACTGATGCTCCGGGTCGAATACCTGCCCAATGGGACAGGTCGTGGACCCACCGCAACCCCACAAACCCGTACGCTATCGCACGTTCAGTTCAGATCGACCTGCAGCGGGTAATGCCCATCCTCGAACGGGCCGAAGAGATCGTCGAGATCGGGGTGGTCGACCGGCTCGCCGGAATAGTCGGCCACGAGGTTCTGCTCGCTGACATAGGCGACGTAGTAGCTCTGCGCGTTCTCGGCGAGGAGATGGTAGAAGGGCTGCTGCTTGGCCGGGCGGCTGTCCTCGGGGATCGCTAGGTACCATTCCTCGGTATTGGAGAAGATCGCGTCGACATCGAAGATCACGCCGCGGAACGGGTGCTTGCGATGGCGGACCACCTGACCCAGCGAATATTTTGCGCGCGACTTCAGCATGGCAGACCGTCCTTTCCACCAGTATTACCCGCAAAGCCCCTCACAGGTCCATGCGAGGTGGTCAAGTAGGGGAGAAACAGTCCGTGAACCTGATTTCGACAGTGCTGGAGATCACCGCGCCCGTCTTCGCCTTGGCGCTGATCGGCTTCGGCTGGGTTCGCCTTGGACTGGAATACGACGTGCGCTTCGTCAGCCGGATGGCGATGACGATCTCGGTGCCCTGCCTGATCTTCGTGGCCCTGATGAAGACCGAGATCGACCCTTCGGCGCTGGCGACGCTGTCGCTCGCCGCGGGGGCGAGCTACGTGGCGCTGGCGCTGGCCTTCGCGGCGCTGCTGGCGGTGCTCAGGCTCGACCAGCCGACCTATCTGGCCCCGCTGATCTTCGGCAATACCGGCAATGTCGGGTTGCCGCTGGCCTATTTCGCCTTTGGCGAGGAGGGGCTGGGCTACGCGGTGGTGGTCTTCGCGGTTATGGCCATCGGCTCCTTCACCTTCGGCATCCGCATCGTCGCCGGGCGCGGCGCCATGGGACGGGTGCTGCGCGAGCCGCTGGTCTGGGCCACGCTGCTGGGTGCGCTGTTCCTGTGGCGCGGCTGGCGCACCCCCGACGTGGTGACCAACACGCTGGAGCTCGTGGGCCAGATGGCGATTCCCCTGATGCTGATCACGCTCGGCGTCGCGGTGGCCCGGCTGCGCCCCGGCACGCTGGCGCGCACCACCGCGCTTTCGGCCGCCAAGATCGCGCTCTGCGCCATGGTGGCCGCGGTGCTGGGGCTGTGGTTCGGCCTGCCGCCCACCGCCTTCGCGGTGCTGGTGGTGCAGATCTCGACCCCGGTGGCGGTGACCTCCTACCTGCTGGCCGAGAAGTATGGCTCGGACGCGCAGGCGGTGGCGGGGCTGGTGGTCACCTCGACTCTGCTGTCGGTGATCACCTTGCCGCTCATCCTGGCAATCGTGATCGCCTGAACCGCTCTGGGCTGTTTCGCGTTGCCCCGCGTTGGGCTAGGCTCGAAAAAAAATACAAACGCTTGCGAGGGGCATATGAGCAGACTCTTTCGCGCCATGATTGTGTTGGCCGTCTTGGCCGGTTGCGGGCAGCGCGACTTCGCCGCGCCCCGCGAGCTGGACGACGCCTGCAGCATCGTGCGCCAGCATCCCGACTATCTCCGCGCCTTCAAGGCGACCGAACGCAAATGGGGCGTGCCGGTCCCGGTGCAGATGGCGATCATCTACCAAGAGAGCAAGTTCGTCGGCAACGCGCGGACACCGTTCCAGTGGAAGTTGGGGGTGATTCCCGTCGGCCGGCAATCCTCGGCCTATGGCTACAGCCAGGCGCTCGACGGCACCTGGGAGGAATACATGGAGCAGGAGGGCGGCTTCCGGCACAAGCGCGACCGGATCGAGCACGCCACCAACTTCATGGGCTGGTACATGAACGGCACCCAGCGCGAACTGGGCATCCCGCTCTACGACACCCGCAACCAGTATCTGGCCTATCACGACGGGCGCGCGGGCTACCGGCGTGGGACCTGGAAGTCCAAGGGCTGGCTGATCAACGTCTCGGATTCGCTAGCCCGCCGCACCCTGCTCTATGACAGCCAGCTCAGGGCCTGCGGCAAGCGCTGAATCACGGATACGGGCGGCCTTGGGGCCGCCCTTTCCTTGTGCATCAGGCGGATGCAGTCCCTTCGGGGAGCTGTGCGACTCGGGGCGCGAGGCTTACCCTGCGGCACGGGCCGATTTGCGGCCCGATCATGGGAGATACTCGACATGTTTCGATTCCCAGATCACCCGTGGCGCGGCGGGGGCATCGCCCTCGTCCTCGCCCTGACCGGCTCCATGGCCTTTGCCATGGACGACATGGCAAAATCGATGGCGCCGGATATGCTGGAGTGGGGCGCTGGACCGCCCACCCTGCCCGAGGGTGCCGAACTTGCCGTGCTGAGCGGCAACCCGATGGAGGCCGGCCCCTTCGTGGTGAGGCTGCGCTTTCCGGACGGCTTCGCGGTGCCACCGCACACCCACCCCACCGCAGAGCACGTGACGGTGATATCCGGCACCCTGCTCTTCGCCCATGGCGAGGACCCCGCCACGGCCGAGCCGCAGCAGGTCGCGGCCGGCGGCTTCATCATGATCCCCCCCGACCACCCGCACCGGGCGACGGCCGAGGGCGAGACCGTGATCCAGATCAATGGCGAGGGGCCGTTCGCGGTAACCTATCTCGACCCTGCCGACGATCCGCGCGGCCAGACCAACTGACCATAACGAAAAGGGCCGCCGGTCGGACGACCGGCGGCCCCGAGAGGGCTCAGGCGTGGCCCGTCACCACTTCGACATCTCGGAGCGGATGTTGAACTTCGAATCGGAGATGCTGGCGCCCGGCCGTAGGTCGTTGAGCACCACGGTGGTCTTCTGCCCGGCATCGTCGGTGACGATCCACTGCCGCAGCTCGACCGGATCGGCGGTGAACACCATCTGGATCGAGCCGTATTCCGGATGCGCCGGGTCCTGGGCGGTCACGGTGGTCTTGGTGCCGTCCGAGGTATGGCCGGTCACCATCCCGGCGCGGCCGAGATCGACGTTGCGCTCGAGGATGATGTTGAGCGGCGTCTGGTTCAGCGGGTAGCGCTCGGGCCCGGTGTTGGAGCGGGCGTCGAACACCGCCACCTGGCCACCGCCGGCGATCATCATCGAGCGGTCGCCTTGATACTCGAAGCGGATCCGGCCGGGCCGCTTGATGTACATCGTGCCGGTCTGGATCGAGCCGTCGCCGTTGATCTGGGTGAAGCCCGAGCTCGCCGACTGGAGCTGGTTGAGATAGTTCGAGATCTCGCCCAGCGAAAGCTGCCGGGCGAAGGCCGGGCCAGCGGCCACCGCCAGCGAAGCGGCGGCGAGCGAGGCGAGGAAGCTGCGTCGGATCATGGTCATGTCTCGCGTGGTCCTTGATGTCCTGCGCCCGAAGGGGCGCCTTGGCACTCGATATAGGGCCGGTCTGCCGAATTGTCCGCCGATAGGCGATATCGGGCCGGCCGCCAACGGATGACGAGGCCAAGAAAAAGCCCCCCACCCGGCGGGGTAGGGGGCTTAAGCCTCTGATTTCATTGCGCGCGACGCCCCCTCACGGAGTGATCGCGCCGATGTCAGTGGACCTCCGGCACCAGCACTTCGCGCTTGCCGACATGGTTCGCAGCCGAGACCACACCCTGATCCTCCATCTGCTCCACCAGTCGCGCGGCCTTGTTGTAGCCGATCGCCAGCTTGCGCTGGATGTAGGAGGTGGAACACTTGCGGTCCTTGGCGACGATCTGCACCGCCTGGTCGTAGAGCGCGTCCTCGCCGTCGGAGCCCGAGGTCGAGGAGCCGCCACCCGCGAGGCCCAGGACCGCGTCGATATCCGAGCTCTTCTCCTCGTCGGGGCCCTCGACCACGCCGCCGACATAGTCGGGCGGGCCGAAGCCCTTGAGGTAGGTCACGATCTCTTCGACCTCCTCGTCCGAGCAGAACGGCCCGTGGACGCGGGTGATCTTGGAGCCGCCGGCCATGTAGAGCATGTCGCCCATGCCCAGGAGCTGCTCGGCCCCCTGTTCGCCGAGGATCGTGCGGCTGTCGATCTTGGAGGTGACCGAGAAGGAGATCCGGGTCGGGAAGTTGGCCTTGATCGTGCCGGTGATGACGTCGACGGAGGGGCGCTGCGTCGCCATGATCAGGTGGATTCCGCTGGCCCGCGCCATCTGCGCGAGGCGCTGGATGCAGGCCTCGATCTCCTTGCCCGCGACCATCATCAGGTCGGCCATCTCGTCGACGATGACGACGATATAGGGCAGCAGTTCGGGCTGGAACTCGTCGGTCTCGAAGATCGGGTCGCCGGTCTCCTCGTCGAAGCCGGTCTGGACGGTGCGCGAGAAGGTCTCGCCCTTGGACAGCGCCTCCTTCACCCGGCCGTTGTAGCCGTCGATGTTGCGCACGCCCATCTTCGACATCTTGCGGTAGCGCTCCTCCATCTCGCCCACCACCCATTTTAGGGCGACCACCGCCTTCTTGGGATCGGTGACGACGGGCGAGAGCAGGTGCGGGATGCCGTCATAGACGCTGAGTTCCAGCATCTTGGGGTCGATCATGATCAACCGGCATTCCTCGGGCGTCAGCTTGTAGAGCAGCGACAGGATCATCGTGTTGATCGCCACCGACTTGCCCGAGCCGGTGGTCCCCGCGATCAGCAGGTGCGGCATCTTGGCGAGGTTGGCGATCACCGGCTCGCCGCCGATATCCTTGCCGAGCGCGAGCGGCAGCTTCATCTGCTGGTCGGAATAGTCGCGTGCACCGAGGATCTCGCGCAGCGCCACCATCTCGCGCTTGGCGTTGGGCAATTCGATGCCGATCACCGAGCGGCCCGGCACGGTCGAAACCCGCGCCGAGAGCGCCGACATGGAGCGCGCGATGTCGTCGGCGAGGCCGATTACCCGGCTCGCCTTCAGGCCCGGCGCGGGCTCCAGCTCGTACATGGTGACCACGGGGCCGGGACGGACCGAGACGATCTCGCCCTTGACGCCGTAATCCTCGAGCACGCCCTCGAGCATGCGCGCGTTCTCCTCGAGCTGCGCGTCCGGCAGGTGGTGCCGCTCGATGGCGGAGGGGTCCATCAGCAGGTCGAGCGGCGGATACTCGTATTCGGGCCAGCTCGGCTGCGCAGCCACGGGCTGGCTCGGCGCCGGTTGAGGCGCGGCGCGCGCGATCGGCGCCGCCGGCCCGGCGGGCATGGCGGGCGCGGCCGGACGCGGTGCCGGGCGCGGCTCGGCAGCCGGTGCCACCGGTTCGCGACGCGCGGTAAGCGGCGCGGGCTGCGGGCGCGCGGGTGCGGCGACCTGCGGGGTCACGGGGGCGGGTTCGGGCTCGGCTTCGCCATGGACGCCATGAGCGCCCCAGTCCGCCGCGGTCTCTTCCGCCCAATCCGCCGTCGCATCGGCGACGCGGTCGCTCTGGGTCTCATCAGCCCAACCGGCCGTCTCCTCGGCGCTCCAGTCGGTGTCCGGCTCGCGGGTCTCCACTTCGGGCGCGTCCCAGCTCCGCATTTCGCGCGGCGCCACTTCGGGGGCCTGGACCTGCGGTGCATGGGCTTCCGGCGTGGCAGCACCGAGCGCGGGGGCATGGCTTTCCGCCTCGACCGCTCCCGTGGCGCGGGCCAGCGGCGGCTCGACCCGCGGTGCAGCGGTGGGCGCGGCCCGCGTGCCAAGCGCCTGACCGGCGATCGCTTGTCCCGCGGCGGCGAGACCGGCCCCGGCGGCGGCAAGACCGGCGCCGGCGACCGCGCGCGGCGTCTTGTTAATCATCAGCGGCTTGGGACCGCGGCCGCGGGTCAGCGACGGCTCGATCCGGCCGTTCTGGAAGGGCGGCATGGTGTCGGGGCCGGTGCGCGCGCGGATCGCGTCCGAAATGCGCGACCGGATGCGGTCATCGACCCCGTCCGGCTCGGCCGGTGCAGCGGCGGCAGCGGTGAGCGGCGGCTCGACCGGGCCGGTGGTCGCGTCGCGCGGCTCGCTGCGGCGCAGGAGCTGCGGCATCCGCGACAGCAGGCCGCCCGAGGGCTCCTCGGAACGGGTCGGTCGCGGCGGCGCGGCGAGCGTGCCCGGCGGTGCCGGCGGCAGCCTGCGCGCGGGCGCGGCTGGCATGTCCTCGGCCACGGTTTCGGCCAACTCCGGCTCGGGCCAGCCATAGGCGTCATCGGCCTCCGGCATCGGCGGCGGCGGCGGGACGGGTGCTGCGGCGCGCGGCATCACCCGCGTGACCGCGGGCGGCATGCGCCGCGACGGCGTCTCGATCAGCGCCTCGTCATCCTCTTCGGCGGCATAGGCGGCCTCGTCCGGCTCACTGGCCGCAGCCGCCGGGGCGGACACGGAGGCCATGCGCCGGGCGGCATGGGCGCGGACCACGGCGGCGACGCGCTGCGTCTGGCTCGGCTCGGGCACGGCGCGGGCGGCGGCCTCTTCCTCGGCGGCGAGGGCGGCGTCGCGGCGCATCTGCTCGCGGCGCTGCTCGATCTCGTCGCCGATCCGTGCGCGCATCACCTCGGCGGCGCGCATCGATACCGCGGCGCCGCGGCCCATCAGCCGCAGGCCCAGCGCATAGGCCAGCACCAGCCCGAGAAGCAGCAACCGCCACAGCCCCTGCGTCTCGTCGCGGGTGAAGCCGGTAACGAAGGCACCGGCGGCCAGCGTGCCCGCCCCCAGCAGCAGCGCCAGCAGGTTCACCCCGAAGCCCGCGCCGAAGGGCAGGATGGTGAGCAGGAGGCCCAGCACCGTGTCGCCGAACAGCCCGCCCAGCCCGAAATTATGGCTCCAGCCATCCGGCGGGGTCAGCGTGGCGGCAAAGACGGCGGCCAGCGCGACGACGATCGGCGCGAACATCAACCGCGACATCGCCCGGTCCTCGCCCCGGTGCAGCGTCAGCCGCACGCCCCAGGTCAGGAACACCAGCGGCAGCATCCAGGCGCCGCGGCCGACGATCATCACGATCGGCTGCGCTACCGAGGCACCGAAGCGCCCCAGCCAGTTCTGCACCGGCGCGTCCGAGGCGAGCATCCAGTTCGGATCGTCGGGGCTGTAGGAGCCGATCATCATCGCGACCATCAGCCCCAGAGCGATCAGCACAAGTCCGAGCAGCTCCTTGCCGCGCTTTTCCAGCGCTGCCTGGGTGTTGCTGTCGAAGAGCGGTTCGCGCCCCCGCGTCTGATACGCCATTTCGCCTCGTCCTCTCAGTCGTAGAGACAGCTGCGGAGTGTCTCCAACCCGCGCTGCATCTCATCCGCCGGGGCCACCATGGCGACCCTGACATATCCCTTGCCGGGATTTTCTCCGTTTACCTCGCGCCCGAGATAGGCGCCGGGCAGCACCCGCACCCCCGTCTCGCGCCACAGCTTGAGCGCCGCCGTCTCGCCATCCCCGACCGGAAGCCAGAGGAAGAACCCGGCCTCGGGGGCGGCGTAGCCAGGCACGCCCCCCAGCACCGCGTCGGCGATGTCGAATTTCGCGGCGTAGAGCGCGCGGTTCTCGACCACGTGCTCCTCGTCCGACCACGCCTTGGCCGCGACAGCCTGCAGCGGCAGCGGCAACGGCGCGCCGGCATAATTCCGCAGCTGGCGCATCCGGCGAATCGATTCGGGGCCGCCAGCGGCGAAGCCCGCGCGCAGGCCGGGCAGGTTCGAGCGCTTGGAAAGCGAGTTGAACACCACCAGCCGCTCGGGATCGGCGCCCATGGCCTCGGCCACCGCGAGCGCGCCGGGCGGCGGCGTCTCGCGCCAGATCTCGGAATAGCACTCGTCGGCGAAGACCCGAAAATCATGGCGCTCGGCCAGTTCCAGCAGCCGCTTGAGATAGGCTTCCGAGGCCACCGCGCCCTGCGGATTCGAGGGCGAGCAGAGATAGAAGATCGCCGTGCGGTCCAGCGTCTCGGGCGCGATCGCGTCGAGATCAGGCAGAAAGCCAGTTTCGCCCGTGGCGGGCAGGTAGCGCGGCTCCGCGCCGACCGACAGCGCAGCCACGGCATAGACCTGGTAGAAGGGGTTCGGCATCAGCACCAGGGGCCGCTGCCCGCCCTTCGCCTCGGGGCACAGCGCCATGGCGGCGTTGTAGAGACCCTCGCGGGTGCCGTTGAGCGCCAGCAGCCGGTCCTGCGGCACCGCGATGCCGTAGCGCCGGGCGATCCAGCCCGAGATCGCGCCGAGCAGCATCTCCGACCCCTCGTTGACCGGATACTTGCCGAATCCCTGCGCCGCGGCGGCGATGGTCGGCCCGACCCAGTCGGGATAGGGGTGCTGCGGTTCGCCGATCGTCATCGCCAGCGGCGCGCCGCCCGGCTTGTGCGAATCGAGCAGCGCCCGCAGACGCGGGAACGCGTATTCCGGTAGGTCCGAGAACCGTTCGGGAAAATCCATCGCTGCCTCATGATCGGGGGTCATGGCCCTGCCCCTCTTGCCACGAAACTACCCGTGCGGGCAGGACGATGTCCAGCTTTCGCCCCCGCAGCGCCGCGCTTGTGGCTTTCAGGCCAAGGCCGCCTCGACCGCCGCCGCCAGCCGCCACAGCCGCGCATCCTGACCGGCCGCGCCGTTGAGCAGGAGTCCGCAGCCCGGATCGCCCGCCGGCAACGCCGCCGAGCACAGCCCCATCAGGTTGGCCAGACGGGTGTTGCGCAGCGTCTTGAGGTTGGTGTCGCGAAACGCCTCGGCATCTTCCAGCAGCGGCGCCACCTTGGGAGGAGTGATCGCCACGCCGGGGCAGATCACCGCGTCGAACCCGGCCGTGGCCGTGGCATAGTCGCGGCGCAGCGCGTGCAGCCGGTCCCAGCCGGCGATCCAGTCGGCGGCCGACACCCCCTGCCCGGCCCGCACGCGGTCGAGAATCGGCGGGTAGAGCGCGGCCGTGTCCGCCTCGATCCGCTCGCGCCACCACGCCCAGGCCTCGGCGGTGTAGAGCGCGCCCGCCAGCGCGTAGGCCTCCTCCAGCGCCGGGTGCGAGCGCCGCACGATCTCGGCCCCCGCCGCGTCGAGCCGTGACAGCGCCGCGTCGAAGCTGCGCGAGACCGTCGGGTCGAGCTCCTGCATGACGATCGTGTCGATCACCAAGAGCCGCGCGCCGTCGAGCCGCGCCCCGCGCAGGTCGGCCGACGGCCCGCCCATCGCGGCGAGGGCGAGGTTGGCGTCCTCGACGCTGCGCGCGAGGGGACCGACGGTATCGAATCGACCGCAGAGCGGCACCGCCCCGGCGAGCGGCAGCGCGCCATGGGTGGGTTTCAGCCCGACCAGCCCGTTCCACACCGACGGCACCCGGACCGAGCCGCCGGTATCCGATCCGATGGCGAGCGGCGCGAGGCCATGCGCCACCGAGGTCGCCGCCCCCGATGACGAGCCGCCCGGCGCCGCGTCGGCGTCGAACAGGTT
This sequence comes from Limimaricola variabilis, assembly GCF_014195545.1. Taxonomy (GTDB): domain Bacteria; phylum Pseudomonadota; class Alphaproteobacteria; order Rhodobacterales; family Rhodobacteraceae; genus Limimaricola; species Limimaricola variabilis. Next base: position 116,568 of record NZ_JACIBX010000002.1, read on the forward strand.
GGGCGGCGTCGCGGTGCGCGGATTGATCCCGAGGCCCGAGAAGGCGATCTCGGTCATGTGGGTCTTGCCGAGGCAGACCGTCCCGGCGGCGGTGGCGCGGGCCAGCACCTCGGCGTCGCGCGCCGGCACCCGGCCGGCCATCAGCCGCGTGCCGGCCTCGGTGCCGCAGCCGGCGCTGTCGAACAGGTCCTTCCAGCTCAGCGGCACGCCGTCGAGCGGGCCGAGCCTGCGCCCGCCCCGCGCCCGCTCGCGCGCCGCCTCGGCCTCGGCCATGGCGCGCTCGGGCGTGGTGCGCGCATAGATCCGCGCACTGTCGGGATGGGCCGCGATCGCATCGAGAAAGACCTGCGCCAGCGCCACCGGGTCGATCTCGCCCGCAGCGATGCCGCGTCCGAGCGCCGCCGCGCCCATGCTCCGCCATTCGTCCATGAGATCCCCCTGCGCGCCGCTCGGGTGACACGCTAACGGCGCGCGGGCGCATGGACAATCCCGGCCCCGGCCCCATAGTCAGCGGCATGAAGCACGACAGCGACATCCTCATCGCGGGCGGCGGGCTGAACGGCCCGGTGCTGGCGCTCGCCCTCGCCCGCGCCGGGCTTTCGGTGACCCTCGTCGACGCCGCCGGCCCGGCGAAGGGCGACGCCTTCGACGGCCGCGCCTATGCCATCGCCGCCGGATCGCGGCGGATGCTGGCCCGGCTCGGCCTGTGGGGCCGCTTGGCGTCGGATGCCCAGGAGATGACGGAGATTAAGGTCACCGATGGCCGCGCCGGCGAAGGCCCGGCGCCGTGGTGGCTGCATTTCGATTCGGCCGAGATCGAAGACGGCCCGATGGGCCACATGGTCGAGGACCGGCACCTGCGCGCGGCGCTGGCCAAGGCGCTGGCGGAGGCCGAAGGCGTGACGCTGCGTGCGCCGGCTCGGGTCGTCGCGCAGGCAGTCGAGCCGGGCGGCGTCGAGGTCACCCTTGATGCGGGCGAGAAGCTGCGCGCGGCGCTGCTGGTGGGTTGCGACGGCCGGGCGAGCGGCACCGCCGCGCGGGCCGGGATCCGGCGGCAGGAACGCGGCTATGACCAGAGCGCGATCACCTGCGCGGTGGACCATGAGCTGCCGCATCGCGGCGTGGCACACCAGTTCTTCATGCCGGGCGGGCCGCTGGCGATCCTGCCGCTGCGCGAGAACCGCTGCTCGATCGTCTGGAGCGAGCGCAGCGCGCGGGCCGAGACGCTGGCGGCGCTGGACGACGCCGATTTCCTCGACGCATTGCGCCCGGCCTTCGGCGATTTCCTCGGCGAGATCCGGCTCGAGGGCGGGCGCGGGCTTTTCCCGCTCGGTCTCAGCCTCGCGGAGCGGTTCACCGCCGCCCGGCTGGCGCTGGTCGGCGACGCGGCGCACGGTCTGCACCCGGTGGCCGGCCAGGGGCTGAATGCCGGGCTGCGCGACGTCGCGGCGCTGGCCCAAGTGCTGAGCGAGGCACGGCGGCGCGGCGAGGATCCGGGCGCCGGCCCGGTGCTCGACCGTTACGCCCGCTGGCGGCGCTTCGACGTGGCGACGCTGGCGCTGACGACCGACCTGACCACGCGGCTATTCTCGAATGACCGCCCCGGCCTGCGGTTGGCGCGCGATCTGGGCCTCGGCGCGATCAACGCCGTGGCGCCGCTTCGGCGGGCGATGATCCGCGAGGCGGCGGGGCTGACCGGCGATCTGCCGGAACTGATGCGCTGAGGTTCAGTCGAGCTGGCGCGCCTCGTCGGCGAGCATCACCGGGATGCCGCCCCGGATCGGGTAGGCAAGCCCGGCGGCGCGGCTGACCAGCTCCTGCCTGTCGGCGTCGTAGCTCAGCGGTGCCTGCGTCTGCGGACAGACCAGCGCCTCGAGCATGCGCCGGTCGAAGGCGGCGCGCCCGGCCCGCGGATCGGGCTCGCGATCAGGGATGGGATCGAGCGGCGGCACCGGATCCGGCGGGGTATCGGGGGGCAGGTTCGGGTCGTCGCTCATTGCATCCTCTCTTCACCGGATCCGCCATGCAGGGCGAATTCGATCAACGTTACCAGCGTCTCGCGCCGCAAGGGCAGTGTCGGCGCCTCGAGCAGCGCCTGCCGCTCCTCGCTGTCGAACGGGCAGAGCATCGAGAGCGAGTTGATCAGCAACTCGTCTTCGGCCTCGCGCAGGCTGTCCCAATCGGTCGACAGCCCCCGCTCGTCGAAGAACCGCCCCAGCAGCGGCAGGAACGCCTCGCGCTCCAGACCGGGATCGGTCTCGACCGCGCCGCGGTCGCGCTCGAAGCCGGTCCAGCTCACCTCGCAGCGGCGATAGGGGGTAAAGCCGTCCACCTCCCGCGTCACCCTGAACCGCGAGATCCCCGACAGGGTGACCATGTAGCGCCCGTCTTCGGTTTCGGAAAAGGCGGTCAGCCGTCCCGCGCAACCGATCGCGTGCAGCCGGGTCTCGCCCGAGGGGATGTCATAGGGCTGGATCATCCCGATCAGCCGCTCTGGCGTCTTCATCACGTCCTCGATCATCGCGAGATAGCGCGGCTCGAAGATGTGCAGCGGCAGCCGGGCACGCGGCAAGAGCAGCGCGCCCGGAAGCGGAAAGACCGGAATCGTCTCGGGAAGGTCCGCGGCTGTGATCATGCCCGGCGACCTAGCGTGGCCCCCGCCTCAGGCAAATATCATCGAAGACAGGCGGCGCCGACCGGCGAGCGCGATGGGATCCTTGGCGGGCAGCGCCTCGAAGATGGTGAAGAGCTGGGTCTTGGCCGCCCCGTCGTTCCATTCGCGGTCGCGGCGGAAAATCTCAAGGAGCTGATCCACCGCCTCGGCGGTCTCGCCCTTGGCATGCAGCGCGGTGGCGAGGTCGTAGCGCGCCTGCAGGTCGCCCGGCTCGGCCTCGACGCGGGCGCGCAGCTCGGCCACCGGGCCGGCATTGCTGGCCTGGCGCGCCAGCGCGATCTGGGCATGGGCGGCGTCGAGTTCGGGCGCATGGGCGACCTCGGCGGGGGCACCGTTGAGGATCGCCTCGGCTTGGTCGATCTGGTCGAGCGCGAGATGCGCGCGCACGAGGCCTGCATAGGCCGGCGCGTTCTTGTCGTCCTCCTGCAGGATCGCGCCGAACACCTCGGCCGCGCCCACCGCGTCGCCCTCATCGAGCATGGCATCGGCCGCCGCGATCGCCTCGGACAGCCCGCCATCCTCATCGCCGCCGCCCAGCGCCACGAGCTTGTTCACGAATTTCTCGATCTCGGAGCCGGGCAGCGCGCCCTGGAAACCGTCGACGGGCTGGCCCTGCCAGAAGGCATAGACGGTCGGGATCGACTGCACCTGCAGCTGGCCCGCATAGGCTTGGTTGCGGTCGACGTCGATCTTGACCATCCGAACCTTGCCGCCGGCCTTGGTCACCGCCGCTTCGAGCGCCGGGCCGAGCGTCTTGCACGGCCCGCACCAGGGCGCCCAGAAATCGACGATCACCGGCACCGTCTTCGATGTCTCGACCACGTCCTGCATGAAGGTGGCGTCGGAGCCCTCGCGGATCAGGTCGTCCTTGTTGGGGGCGGCGGGGGCGCTGTCGTTGAGACCGAGCATTGAAGAGCTCCTGCTTGCATGCGTTGCGGCCCTGACGGGCCTCGTGTTCCGATGAGACTATATGTGGGCAGGGCGCGGATGCGCCAAGCCCTCACAGGTCGAAGCTGGCGAAGACCGGGGCGTGATCCGAGGGTTTCTCCCAGCCGCGCGCCGATTTCAGCACCCGGCTGCCATGCGCCGCACTCGCGATGTCCGAGGTCGCCCAGACATGGTCGAGCCTGCGGCCGCGATCGGCCGCCTCCCAATCCTTGGCACGGTAGGACCACCACGAATAAAGCGGTCCCTCGGGGATGTCCTGCCGGGTCACGTCGACCCAGGACCCACTGTCCTGCACCTGTGCGAGATGCTCGACTTCGACCGGCGTGTGGCTGACGACCTTGAGCAGCTGCTTGTGGCTCCAGACATCGTCCTCGCGCGGGGCGATGTTAAGATCGCCCACGAGGATCGCGCGCTCGGGCCGGTTGGCGTGGAAGTCGTCGCGCATATGGGTGAGGTAGTCGAGCTTCTGCCCGAACTTCTCGTTGATCTCGCGGTCGGGCTCGTCGCCCCCTGCGGGGACGTAGAAATTGTGGATCGTCACGCCGTTCTCCAGCCGTCCGCAGATGTGCCGGGCATGGCCGAGGCTCGCATGGTCATGCGCGCAGACCTCCTCGATCGGCAGGCGCGACAGGATCGCCACGCCGTTATAGCCCTTCTGGCCGCGCGCGATCATGTGGTCGTAGCCCAGCGCCTTGAACGCCTCGAGCGGGATCTTCTCGACCGGGCTCTTGCATTCCTGCAGGCACAGCACGTCCGGGCCCTCCTCTTGCAGGAGGCGGCTCACCAGGGTCTCGCGCAGGCGGACCGAGTTGATGTTCCAAGTGGCGAGGGTGAAGGGCATGCGCAGTCTCCGGCTGTCGGGCCGGGCCTGCCTAGCGGCTCGGACGGCCGAGCGCCACCCGCCCCTCTCTCCCAGAGCTCAGGGCTCGATGGTGTAGCTGTCGGCCTTGCAGACATCGACCCGGCCCGGCACCACCGCCCCGTCGGCGAACATCATCAGCAGGTCGTAGAAGCACTCCGAGACGTTGCGGATGGTGACGTCGACATTGCGGCCGGAGCCCAGCACGTAGTCACCGAGGAGATCGTCGCGCCAGAACTCGTCCGTTACCGGCGAGGCGAAGAACCGCACCAGATCGACCCCCGACCGGTTGCGCAGCCGCAGCGTCTCGGTCCCAGTCTCGGCCGCCACCGGCAGGGCCGGAAGCAGGATCGTCGTCATAGCGAGAATGGCGGCTTTCATGGTCGTCTCCTGTCCCGGTCACCTCCAGCCTACAGCGTTGATGTCCCAGACCCCAATGGCTGAATGCCGAGCTTCACGCCGCCGCGACGCCGGGCAAAGAAAAGCCGGGCCAATGGCCCGGCCAAGTCCAACAGGGAGGTATGTGGCTTAACCCAGCCACGGGGCTTCGGCAGGGTAACGCCGCGCCGAGGCCCCGGTTCCGCCGGTTCAGGCGACCAGCCGATATCCGCCCGATTCGGTCACCAGAAGTCGGGCGTTCGAGGGGTCCGGCTCGATCTTCTGGCGCAGCCGGTAGATGTGGGTTTCCAGCGTATGCGTCGTCACCCCGGCATTGTAGCCCCAGACCTCGTGCAGCAGCACGTCGCGCGGGACCACACCTTCGGAGGCGCGGTAGAGGAACTTGAGGATGTTGGTTTCCTTCTCGGTCAGCCGGATCTTGCGGTCATCCTCGGTGACCAACAGCTTCTGCGCCGGGCGGAAGCTGTAGGGCCCGAGTTGGAACACCGCGTCCTCGGACTGCTCATGCGTCCGCAGCTGGGCCCGGATCCGGGCCAGCAGCACCGGGAACTTGAACGGCTTGGTGACGTAATCATTGGCGCCCGCGTCGAGCCCCAGGATCGTGTCGCTGTCGCTGTCATGTCCGGTCAGCATCAGGATCGGGCATTTCACGCCCTGCTTGCGCATCACCCGGCAGAGTTCGCGACCGTCGGTGTCGGGCAATCCGACATCGAGGATCACCAGGTCGAACAGCCCCGCCTTGACCTGCGCCATGGCTTCCTGACCGTTACCGGCCTCGAACACGTCGAAATCCTCGGTCATCACGAGCTGCTCGCTCAGCGCTTCGCGCAGGTCGTCCTCGTCATCCACCAACAGGATCTTTTTCACCTGTGCCATCGCCTCGTCTCCATGCCCGTTCAGCCAACATGTGTGTAACGAATACGTGTGGCTCAAGTTTCCTGCTGCTTTTGCTGCGGTTGTTTCACGCCGAGTTGTGGCCGGGCGGGGAAATGTTACATTCGCCTCCCGCGCCGGATGCTCCGGTCCCGCCAAGGATACGCCATGCCCTTCCGTCCCGATCCCGTCGAGCGCCGCGCCCGCGCGCTGGCCGATCTGCGGCTGGGCGTGCCGGTGGTGCTGGGACAGGGACAGGGCGCGCTGGTACTGGCGGCCGAAACGGCAGGGCCGGAGCGCCTCGCGGAGCTGCGGGCCATGGGCGGCCAGCCGGTGCTGGCGATCACCGGGCGGCGGGCCGAGACGCTGCGGGCGCGCGCCTATGACGGCGACGTCGCGCGGGTGGTACTTCCCTCCGAGGTGGATTGCGGCTGGGTGCGGGCGGTGGCCGACCCGGCCGGCGATCTCGACCGGCCGATGAAGGGGCCACTGGCGACGCTGCGCGAAGGATCGGCCGAGACCCATCGCGCCGCCGTCGGCCTGGTCAAGGCGGCGCGGCTGCTGCCGGCGGCGCTGGTGCTGCCGCTCGACGACGCGGCGGGCTTCGCGGCCGCCCATGAGCTGACGCGGCTCGACCTGCCGCTGCCGCCCGCGATCACCCCGGCCTATGCCCCTGTGGCGGCTGCGCGGCTGCCTATGGAGGCGGCCGAGAAGGGCCGGCTGCACGTGTTCCGCCCCGGCGATGGCGGCGAGGAGCATTACGCGGTCGAGATCGGCAAGCCCGCCCGCGACGCGGCGCCGCTGGTGCGGCTGCATTCGGCCTGCTTCACCGGCGACGTGCTGGGCTCGCTCAAATGCGATTGCGGCCCGCAGCTGCATGCCGCGCTCGACCAGATGGGCGAGGCCGGCGAAGGGGTGCTGCTCTACCTCAACCAAGAGGGCCGCGGCATCGGCCTGGCCAACAAGATGCGGGCCTATTCGCTGCAGGACCAGGGCTTCGACACGGTCGAGGCGAACCACCGGCTGGGCTTCGAGGATGACGAGCGCGACTTCCGGATCGGCGCCGAAATTCTCAAGCGGCTCGGTTTCTCGCGCATCCGCCTGCTGACCAACAATCCCAACAAGGTCGCCCGCATGACGGAGGCCGGGATCGCGGTCGACGAGCGGGTGCCGCTCAAGGTGGGCCGCGGTTTGCACAACCACCATTACCTCGCCACCAAGGCGGCCAAGTCGGGGCATCTGCTGTGATCCATTCTCCCGCCGATCTCGTCCTCACCCGCCGCGGGTTGCGGGTTCTGGGCCGCCATCTGCCCTGTTCGATCGGCCGGGGCGGCATCCGCGCGGACAAGCGCGAGGGCGACGGCGCGACGCCGGTGGGAGAGCACCGGATCACCGGCATGTTCTACCGTCCCGACCGGCTGCCGGCGCCGCAGCCTTGGGCCGAACCGATCCTGCCCGGCGATCTGTGGTCGGACGCCAGCGGCGAGGCGGCCTATAACAGCCATGTCCGCGCGCCCTACCCCGCCAGCCACGAAGTGCTGCGCCGGGCCGATCCGCTCTACGACATCGTGCTGGTGACCGACTGGAACGAGAGGGGCGCGCCGGGCGCGGGCTCGGCCATCTTCCTGCACCAGCGCCGCCGGGCCGGTTTCCCGACCGAGGGCTGCGTGGCCTTTTCGCGCCCAGACCTGATCTGGCTCGCCCGCAACATCGCGCGCGGCGCGCGGCTGATCGTCAGGCGCTGATCCCCTTCACCATTCTCCAAATACGCATGGCGCAACATGTCGGCCGGCGCGACGCGGGCCGATTAAGCCCCTTACGTATTTCTGACCCCGTGAAACGCCGCCTCGGCAGGTCAGCCGAGCGTGTCGGGCAGCGCCCTACCTCGGAGCGCCTCGGCCACCGGCAACGGCTTCTTGCCCTCGCGCTGGATCTCCAGCAGCTCGACCGCGCCGTCGCCGCAGGCCACGACGCCCTCGCCGATCACCGCGCCGGGCGCACCTTCGCCCGGACCGGCGGCGGCGCGCAGGATCTTGAGCCGCTCGTCACCCGCCATGCACCACGCCCCGGGAAAGGGCGACAGCGCGTTGACCTGGCGCGCGACATGGGCCGCCGTGCGGGTCCAGTCGATCCGCGCCTCCGCCTTGTCGATCTTGGCGGCATAGGTGACGCCGTCCTCGGGCTGCGGCTCGGGCCGCAGATCGGCCAGCTCGCGCAGGGTGTCGACGATCATCCGCCCGCCCATCTTGGCGAGCCGATCATGCAGTTCGGCGGCAGTGTCGGTGGCACCGATCGGTGTCGCCTCGCGCAGCAGCACGGGCCCGGTGTCGAGCCCTGCCTCCATCTGCATGATGCAGACGCCGGTCTCCGTGTCGCCCTCCATGATCGCCCGCTGGATCGGCGCGGCGCCACGCCAGCGCGGCAGCAGCGAGGCGTGGATGTTGAGACAGCCCTGCCGGGGCGCGTCGAGGATCGGCTGCGGCAGGATGAGGCCATAGGCCACCACCACCGCCACGTCGGCCTCCAGCGCGGCGAAGTCGGCCTGTGCCTCGGCCCCCTTGAGCGAGACCGGGTGCCGCACCATGAGCCCCAGCTCCTCGGCGCGGGCCTGCACGGCGCTGGGCCGGGGCTTCTTGCCCCGCCCGGCGGGGCGCGGCGGCTGGGTATAGACGCAGGCGATCTCGTGGTCCGCCCGCAGCAGCGCGTCGAGCGCGTGGACCGAGAAGTCCGGGGTGCCCATGAAGGTGACGCGCATCAGGAGAACTTTCTCGCCTTGGCGACCAGCCGGTCGCGCTTCAATCGGCTCAGCCGGTCGAAATACATCCGGCCTTCCAGGTGGTCGATCTGGTGCTGCAGCGAGGTCGCCCAGAGCCCGACGAAATCGCGCTCCTCGATCTCGCCCTCGGCGTTGAGAAACCGGGCGGTCACGGCGCGGGGCCGCGAGATCACCGCCGAGACGCCGGGCAGGTTGGGCGAAGCTTCCTCGTGCTCGCGCAGCTGCACGCTCGCATGCAGGATCTCGGGGTTGGCCATGCGCACCGCCTGGCCGCGCCCATCGGAGGCATCGACCACGGCGAGGCGCAGCGAGACGCCGATCTGCGGCGCGGCGAGGCCGACGCCAGGCATCGCCTCCATGGCCTCGATCATCTCGTCCCAGATCGCGCGGATCTCGTCGGTGATCTCCGCGACCGGAGCGGCGGGCTTGCGCAGCGTGGCATGCGGCCAGCGCAGGAAGGGGCGGGTCATTCGGTCTCCTCCTCGTGGCGGTCGATGCACAATATGCCGTTCAGGTGGTCGAGCTCGTGCTGGATGCAGGTCGCCTGGACGCCGTCGAACGCGGCCTCGTGGCCGAGCCCGGTCAGATCCTGCCATTTCAGCTCGATCCGGGCGGGACGGCGGACGCGACAGGGTGTGTCGGGGATCGACAGGCACCCCTCCTCGCGCAGCACGGTCTCGTCCGAGGCGTCAGTGATCTCGGGATTGACGAAGATCTTGGGCGCCGGGTCTCCCTCGCGCCAGTCGACATCGGTGACGAAGACCCTGAGCGGCAACCCGACCTGCGGCGCCGCGAGGCCCCGTCCCGGCGCGTCATACATGGTCTCGATCATGTCGGCGGCGAGCCGCGACAGCGTCGCGTCGAACAGGGTCACCGGCTTCGCCTCCGCGCGCAGCACCGGCGCCGGATGCAGGACGATGTCGAGTACGGCCATCAGCCGCGCGCCCGCTCGCGCTTGAGCTTGACCATGCGACGGGTGATCATCTGCCGCTTCATCGGCTTGAGGTAGTCGATGAAGAGCTTTCCATCGAGATGGTCGATCTCGTGCTGCACGCAGGTGGCCCAGAGCCCGTCGAACCGCTGGGAATGGGTCTTCCCGTCGAGGCCCAGCCAGCGCACCTCGACCTCGGCCGGGCGTTCGACATCGGCGAACTGCTCGGGGATCGACAGGCAGCCTTCCTCATAGACCGACCGCATATCGGAGGCCCAGGTGACCTGCGGGTTGATCAGCACCATCGGCTGCGCGGTCTCTTCCTCCTTGGCGGCGTCCATGACCAGCAGGCGGCTGAGCCGGCCGATCTGCGGCGCGGCGAGGCCGATGCCGGGCGCGTCATACATGGTTTCGAGCATGTCATCGGCGAGGCGGCGAATCTCGTCGGTGATTTCGGGCACCGGCTCGGCCACGGTCTTGAGACGCGGGTCGGGGTGGATGAGGATGGGGCGCAATGTCATGGCGCCGATCTAGGGCCAAGCGGCGCGCATGGCAACATCGCGGCCCTTGCACGCCCGGCGCCGCCCGTGCAGCCTTCGCGCGACCGACAGGAGAACCCATGCGTCACGACCCCACCACCCCCGATTTCGACGAGATCATCGACCGGCGCGGCACCAACTGCTCCAAATGGGACCAGATGCAGGCGGTCTATGGCGTCAGCCCCGATGACGGCATCGCGATGTGGGTGGCGGACATGGACTTCCGGCCGCCCGCCTGCGTCCAGCGCGCGGTCGAGGAGATGGCGGCGCATGGCATCTACGGCTACGCCGCCTCGGACGCGGCGCAAAAGGAGGCGATCGGCTGGTGGATGGATCGCCGTCATGGCTGGCGGCCCGAGCCGGGCGACATCTTCACCACCCATGGCCTCGTCAACGCGACCGGCGTCTGCGTCGACGCCTTCACCGATCCGGGCGACGGGGTGGTGCTGTTCACCCCGGTCTACCACGCCTTCGCGCGGGTGATCCGCGCCGCCGGGCGGCAGGTGGTCGAATGCCCGCTGGCGCTGCAGGACGGGCGCTACCTGCCCGATTTCGATGCCTGGGACGCGATGATGACCGGGCGCGAAAAGGTGATGATCCTGTGCTCGCCGCAGAATCCGGGTGGCCGGGTCTGGAGCCGGGCGGAGCTGGAGGGCTGGGCCGAGTTCGCGCGGCGCCACGACCTGATCCTCGTTTCCGACGAGATCCATTGCGACCTGACCATGCCCGGCGTCACCCATACCGCGATGACCCGGCTCGACGGCGTCGCGGACCGGCTGGTGATGCTCACCGCGACGACCAAGACCTTCAACATCGCCGGCGCCCATATCGGCAACGTCATCATCTCCGACCCGACCCTCAGGTCGCGCTTCGCCGCGCGGATGGGCGCGTTGGGTCTGTCGCCCAACAGCTTCGGCCTTGCCATGGCGACGGCGGCGATGTCCCCGGAGGGGGTCGAGTGGCTCGAGGCGCTGCGCAGCTATCTCGACGGCAACCGCCGCCTGTTCGAGGAGGGTGTGGCCGCGATCCCGGGCGTCCGGCCAATGCCGCTCGAGGCCACCTATCTCGAATGGGTGGATTTCTCGGGCACCGGCATGACCCGCGAGGAGGTGCTCGCCCGGATCGAGGGCGAGGCGAAGATCGCGGTGAACCATGGCACCAGCTTCGGGCTCGGCGGCGAAAGCTTCCAGCGGTTCAACATCGCGACGCCACGCGCCCGCGTGGCCGAGGCCGTGTCGCGGCTGCAGGCCGCCTTCGCGGACCTTCAGTAGCGCTTCAGAGGCGGGGCAGCCGCAGCGCCGGCTCGGCTTCCTCGCGCTCGAAATCGACCGGGGGCTTCTCGGAGACGCGGCTGTGGCGCTTAAACTCGTAGACGCGCTCGCCCTCCTCGACCCGGCTGGTCATGACCAAACACTGGTAGAGATGACGCGGCCCGTCATAGAGATCGACGAAGCCGTGCAGGATCGGCGCGTCCTTGGCGGCCAGCGCGAAGCCGGTCTCCCACATGCGCAGAACCGGGTGAACCTCCTCGCCGTCATGCACGCATAGCCGGGCCGAACGCCGCTGCGCGGCGCGGCGGGCCGCCTCCATGGCGTCCTGCAGGTCCTTGGTCAAAAAATCGGTCATCTCTTAATCCTCCACTGCTTCCATCCTGCGCAGCGGAGTGTGAAATTCAAGCGACGTTCTCCGAAAATTCTCCGTCAGGCCCGAACCCGAGGCCGCAACACATGCGGCTGGGCGGGATCGTAGAGCGCGCTGTCCGGAAAGCCCTGGCCGCCCCCCAGCCCCGGGCCGACGAGGATGAGCGCCGTGCGCGTCAGCTTGGCCTCGCGGACCTTGGCGTGGATGTCCGACAGCGTGCCGCGGATCACCTGCTGGTCGGGCCAGCTGGCGCGGTAGACCACCGCCACGGGACAATCCGCGCCATAGAAGGGCGTCAGCCGCCGCTCGATATCGCGAAGCGCCCGGATGCCCAGATGGATGGCCAGCGTGGTGCCGGTGGCGGCGAAGTTCTCGAGCGTCTCGCCTTTGGGCATCGAGGTCGATTTCATCGACATGCGGGTGAGCACGATCGATTGCGCCACCTCGGGGATGGTCAGCTCCTGGCCGAGCGCGGCGGCGGCGGCGGTATAGGCGGGCACGCCGGGGATGATCTGGTAGGGGATGCCGTCGGCCTTGAGCCTGCGGATCTGCTCGGCGATGGCACCGTAGAGCGAGGGATCGCCGGAATGCACCCGGGCCACGTCCTCGCCCCGTCCATGCGCCGCCGCGATCTCGGCATGGGTCTCGTCGAGCGTCATCGGCGCGGTGTCCATGACCCGCGCGCCGTCGGGCGCACCGGCCACGACCTCCTGCGGCACCAGAGAGCCAGCGTAGAGGCAGACCGGGCAGGCCGCGATCAGCCGCGCGGCCTTGAGGGTGAGAAGCTCCGGATCGCCCGGGCCGGCGCCGATGAAATAGACGGTCATGTCGCGGTGGTCCCTTTCAGATGTCCCCGGAGGGGCGTGGCGCGCGGCGGCGTCCGCCGCGCCGCCGGTTCAGCGCGCGTCGATCTTCTTGGCGTAGCCGCGCGGCGTCACCATGCGCGGCCCCTCGCCCAGCTTCACCAGCTTCGACTGCGAGGAGCCGACCAGCACCACGGTCAGCATGTCGACCTCGTCGACCTGCAGCTCGTCGAGGCGGCGGTAGCGGATCTCCTCCTCGGGGCGGCCCAGCGACGAGGCGAGCAGCACCGGCGTGTCGGCGGGACGGTGTTGGAGCAGGATATCGCGCGCCTCGGCCAGAAGCGTGCGGCGCCGCTTCGACACCGGGTTGTAGAAGGCGATGACGAAATCGCCCTGCGCCGCGGCATGCAGCCGCTTCACGATATCCTCGCGCGGGGTCAGCAGGTCCGACAGCGAGATGGCGCAGAAGTCGTGGCCCAGCGGCGCACCGGCCCGCGATGCCGCCGCCTGCAGCGCCGAGACGCCGGGCGTGCAGGTGACCTCGATGCGGCGCGCGGCATCCGATACCCCGCCCTTGTCGGCATCGCGGCCCAGCAGTTCGAAGACCAGCGCGCCCATGGCGTAGATGCCCGCGTCACCCGAGCAGATCAGCGCCACGTCGCGCCCTTCGGCTGCGCGCTCCAGCGCGTAGCGGCAGCGATCCTCCTCGCCGCCGAGCGGGAAATCGGCACGCGGTTTGCCGGCGGCCAGCGGTCCCAGCAAGTCGATATAGAGCCCGTAGCCCACCAGCTCCTCGGCCTCGGCGATCAGGCGGGAGGCCTCGGGGGTGCGCCAGCCGGACTGCCCCGGCCCGATCCCCACCACCGAGAGGCGGCCACGCGGGCGGCCGCGCAGTTCGGTGACAGGCTGCGGCGCCAGCGCCAGCGCGCAGGTGGCGTTGGCGGTCTTGCGCTTGGTCACGGCGAGTGTGGCGTCGGCTCCGGCCTGCGCCAGGGCCGCGCCTTCGGAGACGCCGTGGCAGCCGACCTCGGCAAAGACGACCTCGGACGGGGTGGCGAGGCGCGGCGCCTCGGCCTCAAGCTCGGCGGCGGTGAACAGGCGCAGCGGCACGCCGATTGCACGTGAAACATTCAGGATGGCGGGCTCATCGGCCTTGAGGTCGATCGAGGCCACGGCCTGAACGGCCTCGGGCGCGATTCCGGCCTCGGCCAGCGTGTCCCGCACCAGCGCGGCCATTTCCTCGGGCGGGCAGTCGCGGGCGCAGCCCAGCCCCAGCACGGCACGTTGCGGCGCGAAATGCAGGTGCTCGGCGCCGAGCCCCTGCTGCGGGGCCTCGGAGACGGTGATCCTGAGCGCGTCGCCCTGCGGCAGCTCGGCCAGCCACGGCGCGTCGCCGGTGACGGTCGCGCCGCCGCCCGAGAGCAACGCCGCCATCGCGCCCTTGGCATCGGCGGGGTTCACGAGGCGGTAGCCGGCGGGCGGCTCGTCGAGCGCCACGCCCAGCGCGACATCGCCCGCGGTGGTGACGGCGGCGGTCCCTTCCAGCGCCTCGGCGATGCGTTTCGCCAGGCGGTTGGCGCCGCGATGCCCGCCGAGCAGCGGCACCACCACGCGGCCGTCATCGGAGACCGAGATCACCGGCGGCTCGGCGCGCTTGTCCGATAGAAGCGACGCCACCGCCCGGATCAGGATGCCGCTCGCGCAGACGCCGACGACCGGCGTTCCTGCGGCGAAGAGATCGCGTGCATGTTCGAGCGCATCGGCGAAGAAGGCGTCGGCCCGCTCCACCCGCCCCTCGCGGCCGTGCAAGGGCGCACCAAGCGCCTCGGCGATGCTACGGGCCACGGGTTCGCCCGAGCGGGAGAGCGCGAGTACAACGGGGGTCACAGCCAAGGATCGGCTCCCTTCGTGAGGATGATCATCGAGAAATAGGGCGCGGTATCGGGCGCCTCGGACAGCGGGCGGACGATTTCCGCCTCCAGCGTGGCGCGCTCGACATAGGTGGCGTGCGAGGTCAGGCCGAGGCTATCGATCACTGCGCGCACCTTGGGGAAATGCCGGCCGAGCTTCATGATCGCGACGCTCTCGGCGCCCTCGATCCGGGCGCGCAGCTCGGCCTCCGGCAGCGGGCCCGGCAGCACCGTCAGCCGCTCGTTGCGCGCGGCCAGCGGCCTGCGGGCGGCGGCCGCGGCCGCCGTGAGCGAGGTGACCCCGGGCACGATCTCGACCCGGTGGCGGTCCGCCAGCCGCGCGAAGAGATACATGAAGGAGCCATAGAAGAACGGGTCGCCCTCGCATAGGCAGACCACATCCTCGCCCGCCTCCAGCGCCTCGGCGATCTGCGCGGCACCCGCGTCATAGGCCGCCTGCGCGGGTGCACGCTCGACCGTCATCGGCACGTCCATGGCGATCTCGCGCGCGTCGGGCGCGATCAGCTCCGCCGCGATGGAGCGCGCGAAGCTCGCGCCACCGGCCAGCGTCGGATAGGCGACGACGCGCGCGGCCTCGATCAGCCGCGCGGCGCGCAGGGTGATCAGGTCGGGCGCGCCGGGTCCGAGGCCCACGCCATACAGCGTTCCGCTCATCGCTTGATCAGGCTCCACTGCGTCACCGGCATCGCGGGCTTCCAGCCGGTCAGCCGCCCGACCGGCGCGGCGCGCGCGACCGAGATCCGCACCAGCTCCCCACCATGCGCGGCGTGCAGCGCGATCAGCGCGGCCTCGCTCTCCAGCGTCACGGCATTGGCCACCAGCCGCCCCAGCGGCCGCAGCGCCGCCCAAGCCGCCTCGAACACCTCGGCAGAGAGCCCGCCGCCGATGAAGATCGCGTCGGGCGCGGGCAGACCGTCGAGCGCTGCGGGCGCTTCACCCTCGATCAGCCGCAGCCGCGGCGTGCCCAGCGCCAGCGCATTGGCCGCCGCCATCGCCCGGCGGTCGGCGCGCGGCTCGATGCCGATGGCGTTGGCATAGCGCGCAGCCCGCATCCATTCGATCGCGACCGAGCCCGAGCCCGCGCCGATGTCCCACAAGAGCGCGCCGCGCATCGGCATCAGCTTGGCCAAGGTCGCCGCGCGCAGCTCGCGCTTGGTCATCGTGCCGTCGGAAACGAAGAGACAGTCGTCGAGACCCGGCACGCGCGGGATCAGCGCGGCATCGGGGGCGGCTACGCAATCCACCGCAAGCGTGTTGAAGGGCGGCACCTCATGGTCCCAGCTCTCGGCAAGCCCGTCGAAACGCGCCTCGTCCTCGCCCCCCATATTGGCCAGCACGGTCATCGGGCTCTGGCCAAAGCCGCGCTCGGTCAGGAAGCGGGCGATCTGGCCCGGCGTCTCCGACCCGGTCGTCAGGATCAGCAGCCGCGCCTGCGGCTGGATGAAGGCGATCATCTGCTCGACGGGGCGACCATGCACGGTCAGCGTCTCGACATCCGCCATGCTCCAGCCCATGCGCGCCGAAGCGAGCTGAAACGCCGAGAGCTGCGGGTGGTAGACGATCTCGGAGGCCGGGATGGACCGCCCGATCCGGGCGCCGACCGAGAACCACAGCGGATCGCCCGTGGCCAGCACCACGACGCGGCGACCCTTGAAGGATTTCAACCGGTCGATCAGCGCGTCGAAGGGGCTCGGCCAGGCGACACGCTCGGCGCCAACCGCCCCCGCCAACTCGTGATGCCGGTCGCCGCCGATGATGATCTCGGCCGCCTCGACCACGGCACGGGTGGCGGGCATCAGCCCGTCCATGCCGTCTTCGCCGATTCCGACGACGTGGAGCCAGGGCTCTTGGGTTGCGACCGCGTTCATCCCCGTTCCTCCGATATGCCGTTGGCCAGCGCGTTCACCGCCGCCGAGGCCATGGCCGAGCCGCCCTTGCGGCCCCTGAGCGCCACGAAATCGCAGCCGCGCGGGTCGACCGCAAGCTCGGCCTTGGATTCCGCCGCACCGACGAAGCCCACCGGAAAGCCGAGGATCAACGCCGGCTTCGGCCAGCCGGCATCGAGCCGCTCCAGAAGGTGGAAGAGCGCAGTCGGCGCGTTTCCGACCGCCACCACCGCCCCTTCGATCCGCTCCTGCCACAGATCGACGGCGGCGGCCGAGCGGGTGGTGCCGAGCGCCTGCGCCATCCCCGGCACCGCCGGATCGTTGAGCGTCACGACCACCTCGGTATCCGGCAGGTGCCGCCGGATGATCCCCGCCGCCACCATCTCGCAATCGCACAGGATCGGCGCGCCCGCGGCCAGCGCCGCGCGCCCCGCCGCCATGGCATCCGGGGAAAAGGCCAGACGGTCGGCGATCTCAACCATGCCGCAGGCGTGGATCAGCCGGATCACCATCGGCTGCAGTTCCTCGGGGAAGCGATCCAGCCGCGCCTCGGCGCGCACCGTGGCGAAGCTCTGGGCATAGATCCTTGCCGGGTCGGTCTCGTAGGGGCGCATCAGGCCCTCCTTTCCGCCCGGCGCGAACCGGCGGATCTGCGCAACTGAGGAATGGCGAGGCTCACTTGCGCGATTTCAGCACGCTGAGCGGGCCAAGCGGGTGGTCGGCCTGGGGATAGGGCGCGTGGGGATGATCGTGGTCGTGGTCATGCCCGTGGTGATGATGGTGATGCCCGTGCCCGTGCCCGTGATCATGGCTGTGTCCGTGATCGTGGTCATGGTCATGGTCATGATCGTGCGGCAGCCCGTGCGCATGGGCATGGGCGTGGCGCGCTTCGGCATCAAGCCGGCACATGCCGGTGCAGAAATCGGCGCAGAGCGCGCAATCCGCCACGTTGGAGCCCGGCGCGTTCGCCCCCTGCCCCTCGACATGGTGGTGATGGCTTTCCTGCACCGCGCCGACCTCGGCCTCGAAGCCCAGAACCTGGGTGCGGTACTTGCACATGCCGCAGGTCGGCGGCACGGCCTCTCCCGCGAGTTCGGTCACCCGCTCGGCGAAGGTGGCCAGCACCTCCTGATGATCGCCCAAATAGGGCGCCTTGACGAAGTCCAGCTCGGGATGCGCCTCGCCCACCTGGTCGGTGAAGCCGTAGATGCGGTCGATCAGGATGCCGGAGAACAGGAAATAGGGGAACACCACCACGCGGCGGTAGCCGAGCCGCGCCACGTGCTCGAGGCAGGGCTCGACCAGCGGGAAGGTGACGCCGGAATAGCCGGTCTCGCACCAGCCGAAGCCCATCCCCTCCCATAGGAGCCGCGCCACCTTGGCGACGTTGCCGTTGGCGTCGGGGTCGGAGGCGCCGCGCCCGATCACCACGAGGCAGGTCTCGTGCATCGGCACGTCGGAGGGGTTGGCGTCGAGCGCGCTCCGGATCCGGTCGGCGGCGGCGGCGATCATGCGCGGATCGACCCCCAGCTCGCGGCCATAGATGATCTCGATGCCGTGCTTGGCGGCATAGGTGTTGAGCACGGTCGGAATGTCGTTCTTGGCATGCATCGCCGCGAACAGCATGCCCGGCACCGCGAGGATGCGGGTGCAGCCCTGTTCGCGCAGCCGGTCGAGCCCGTCGCGGATCACCGGGTTGGCGAATTCGAGATAGCCGTATTCGACCGGCCAGTCCGGCGGCAGCAGCGCGGGCAGCTTCTCGGCCAGCACCGCGAATTCGTCCACCGCCGACTGGCTGCGCGAGCCATGGCCGCAGATCATCACGCCGGTCTTGGGGGCGTTCATGCCTTGGCCTCGTCACCCTTCTCGTCGGTGCCCTCGGCCTTCTCCTCGGAGCGCCCGCCCTTCAACGCGCCCCACAGCCCGAGCGCGATGGCCAGCCCGATCGCCGCCCCGGCGACCCAGTGGTCGTGCCCGGCAAGGTCGGTCATGTGGCCCGGATGGGCCGCGGCCATCCCCGGCATGATGAGCGGGATCGTCGGCAGGAGGATGTGGCGCATCGCGGACCTCTCGATCTGGCAATGGCCGGCGCCCGCCGCGTGCATCGCGACGGGTCGAGGACGACGTGGCGCTCCGGTCCCCTGTCTGGGTCGACCCCCGCACCACCGACCGTTCCGGCCACTTTGGGCTTCGTCAGCCCCCTCCATAGCCGTGGCCGCGCCGGGGCGAAACCCCTCGATGCGTCACTTCATGACGAGCGGGCGACTTGGCGTCGACACCACCACGGCCGGTCGGGCCAGCGCGGTAAGCTCGATCTCGGGGAAATGCTCCCAGGCGAGGGGCGCCTTCCAGGGCGCGAACTTGCCGCCGCCGCTGCGGGTCACGAAGCCGCCGCCGCCGGTCTCGAGATGGAAGCTCATCCCGTGCACGCCGCTGACGACATAGGTGTCCTCGGCCATCGACAGCCGTCCGGCATGGCCGTTGACGCAGATCGCCTGCCCACCCTGGCAGGGGATGAGGCGCCATGTCGCCATGTCGCCCTGCGGGTCGGGGGCGATGACCGACATCGGGCCCTTCTCGAAGGGCCGCTCGGCATATTCCGGCTCGAAGGGCTGGGGTTCGGGCAGCACCTGCACCGCCGCCACGGGCGGTGCCATCGGCGGCAGCGCCGCCGATTCGAGCAACGGCATCACAAGCGGCTCGACCTCGCCGCAACCCGCCAGAAACAAGGCCAGCGCAGCGGCCCCCGTCTTCACACCCAGTCGCATCCTTTGGCTCCTCGTTCCCTGGCCACCACTTCACATAGACGTGAGGTAATCCCCGGCAAGCGTCAACGCCGGCCGAACAACCTCTCGATATCCGCCAACTTCAATTCGACATAAGTGGGACGGCCGTGGTTGCACTGGCCCGATCCCGGCGTCGCCTCCATCTCGCGCAACAGCGCGTTCATCTCCTCGGCCCGCATCCGGCGGCCCGAGCGCACCGAGCCATGGCACGCCACCCGGCTCAGGATCGCGTCGAGCCGCGCGGGCAGCGCGGTCGAGGCGTCGAGATCCTCGAGTTCGTCCAGGATGTCGCGCAGCAGCGCGGCTGCGTCGATCCGGCCCAGCAGCGCCGGCGTCTCGCGCACCGCGACCGTGCCGGGGCCGAAGCTCTCGATCACCAGACCCAGACCGGCGAGATCCTCGGCGGCCTCGAGCAGCCGCTCCGCCCCCGCCCCCAGTTCGACGATTTCCGGCACCAGCAGCGCCTGGGCGGCAACACCGCTCTCCGCCATCTGCCGCTTCAGCCGCTCATAGACCAGCCGCTCATGCGCGGCGTGCTGGTCCACCAGCACCATGCCGGTTTCGGTCTGGGCGACGATCCAGTTGCCGTGCAGCTGCGCCCGCGCCGCGCCGAGCGGCAGCGCCTCGGCGCCCGTCTCGGCCTCCGGCTCGACCCGCGCCGACGGGGCCTCGGTGCCCGCAAACCGGCCCGGCATCGCGGGCGGCGCGGTCTCGAAGCCGAAGCTCGACTCCGCCATGCCCGGCGCTTGGCCCAGCCGCGCGACCTGCATCGCCCGGGCGGTGGGGCGCTCCATCTGGTAGATGCGCGGCGGCGGCGCGGCGCGGCCGGGGCGGTCTTCCTCGTCGATCAGCCCGCCGGCATCGCCTGCCGGAGGCTTCGCAGCCGCCGGGCCGGGGCGCATCGCCTCCAGCGTGCCCGCCGCAACCGTGGTCGAGGCACGGTGCCCCGCCCCCGACAACACCGCGCGCAGTGTCGAGACGATCAACCCGCGCACCGCCTGCGGGTCGCGGAACCGGACCTCGGATTTCGCCGGGTGGACGTTGACGTCGACCAGATGCGGCTCGCATTCGACGAACAGCGCGGCGGCCGGAAACCGGTCGCGCGACAGGAAATCCATATAGGCCGCGCGCAGCGCCCCGGTCAGCTGCCGGTCGAGCACCGGGCGGCCGTTGACGAAGACGTGCTGGCTCACCCCGGCGCCGCGCGAATAGGTCGGCAGCGCCGCAAAGCCGGTGAGGTGCAGCCCGTCGCGTTCGCCATCCACCGGCAGCGCGTTGTCGCGGAACTCCTGCCCCATGATCGCGGCAAGCCGGTTGCCGAGCGCTTCGACCGGATCGCCGTTCTCGGCATCGAGGCGCAGGATCTCGCGGTCGCGGCCATCGGTGGCGTCGCGCAGGATGAAGGCGACATGCGGCTCCGCCATGGCCAGCCGGCGCAGCACCTCGGCGAGGGCCTGCCCTTCGGCACGGTCGGTGCGCATGAATTTGAGCCGGGCCGGGGTGGCGTGGAACAGGTCGCGCAGCTCGACCACCGTGCCGCGCCCCAGCGCCGCCGGTGTCACCGGGCCGAGACGGCCGCCCTCGACCCGGATCGCCGCCGCCTCGTGACCGGCGGCGCGCGAGGTCAGCACCAGCCGTCCGACCGCGCCGAGCGAGGCCAGCGCCTCGCCGCGAAACCCGAAGGAATGGATGGCCAGCAGATCGGATCCGTCGATCTTGGAGGTGGCGTGGCGCGCCAGCGCCAGCGGCAGCTCCTCGGGCGTCATGCCGCAGCCGTCATCGGCGACGCGGATCAGCCGCTTGCCGCCTGCCGCCACCGTCACCTCGATCCGGCGCGCGCCGGCGTCGAGCGCGTTCTCGACCAGCTCCTTGACCGCCGAGGCCGGACGCTCGACCACCTCGCCCGCGGCGATGCGGTTGATCGCCGCCTCGTCGAGCTGGCGGATCACGGGGCGCGGGGGCGTGGTGTCGTGCAGCGTCATGGCGCGAGCCTAGCACGGTCCCGCGCCGCCGCGCGAGGGGCGTTACTCCGCAGGCAGCAGCACCCGTGGCAACACCACCTCAGGCCCGGCCGCCGCGTCCTGCGCCAACCCCTCGGGCCGGCCCACCACCACGAAATGCAGCCGGTCGGGCTCGACCCGCTCTGCCGCCACCCGGTTGATCTCCTCGAGCGTCACCGCCTCGATCAGCGCGTTGCGCTCGGTGACGTATTCGGGCGGCAGCCCGGTCACCTGCATGCCGACGAGGATGTCGGCGATCGGCCCGTTGCCGTCGAAGCGCAGCGGGTACTCCCCGGTGAGGAAGGTCTTGGCGGCGTCGAGTTCCTCCTGAGTGACACCGTCGCGGGCGATGCGGTCCCATTCGGCGCGGATCACCTCGATCGCCTCTCCCACCCGGTCATTGGCCGAGGCCAGAGAGCCGACCCAGAACTCGGCATTCTCCAGCGGCACCAGATCGGTGCCGACGCCGTAGGTCAGGCCGCGCTTCTCGCGCACCTCGGTCATCAGCCGGCTCTCGAAGCCGCCCCCGCCGAGAATGTGGTTGAGCACGTAGGCGGCGAAGAAATCCTCGTCATCACGCTTGAGCCCCGGCTGGCCGAACATCGCCACCGATTGCGGCGAGGGGTAGTCGATCACCTCGATGCCGCCCTCGAGACCGAAATCGACATGTCCCGGCAGTTCGGGCCCGCTTTCCGGCAGATCGCCTAGCAATTCGTCGAGCAGCTGGCCCAGCTCCTCGGGAGTGATGTCGCCCACCGCGCCGACATGCACGCCGTCGCGGGTCAGCGCCGCCTGATGCGCCGCGACGAGATCCTCGCGGGTCAGCGCCGCCACGCTCTCGGGCGTGCCATTGTCCGGCCGGCCATAGGGGTGGTCGCCGAAGGCGGCCTCGTAGAAGGCGCGACCGGCGATGCGGCGCGGGTTCTGCGCCTCCTGCGCGAGGATCGACAGCACCTGCCCGCGCACCCGCTCGGTCGCCACCGGGTCGAATCGCGGCTCGACCAGCGCGGCGCGCAGCAGGTCGACCGCCGCCTCGCGGTTCTCGGTCAGCATCCGCGCCGAGACCGACAGCGTGTCGGCCCCGACATCGAAGGAAAAGCTCGCGGCCAGATCCTCGCGCGCGGCCTGGAAGGCCCGGGCGTCCATCTCGCCCGCCCCCTCCTCCAGAAGACCGGTCATCAGGTTGACGGCACCGAGCCTGTCGGGGTCGTCGAGCCCGGTGCCACCCTCGAAGCGGATCTCCAGCGCGGTGAAAGGGATCGAGTGATCCTCCACCAGCCAGGCATCGATGCCGCCAGGCGAGGTGACCTCCTGGATCTCGATCTCCGCCCGCACGAGACCGGCGGTGCCGAGCGTCAGGGCAATGGCGAGGCTGAATGCGCGGATCATCGGGACGCCTCCTCTTCGGGGGTGACGGTCATGGTGACGCTGCGGTCGGGGTCGAACAGGGCGCGACCGGCCTCGACCACCTCCTCGGCGGTCACCGATTGCAGCAGTTCGGGCCATTCGGCGACATCCTCCACCGTCAGGCCCTGGCTCAGCGCAGCGCCGTAGCGGCGCGCCAGCCCCTCGACCGAATCGCGGGCATAGATTTCGGCGGCGCGCAGCCGGGTGCGGACCCGGTCCATCTGCTCCTCGGTCGGACCGGCCTCGAGGAAGGCCGCCAGCGCCGCGTCGAGCGCCTCCTCGGCCTCGTCGAGGCCCGTTCCGGGCTTTGGCAGAACCGACAGGGTGAAGGTCGTGTCGTCGAGCGACATGCCGTC
Source organism: Limimaricola variabilis (assembly GCF_014195545.1). GTDB lineage: Bacteria > Pseudomonadota > Alphaproteobacteria > Rhodobacterales > Rhodobacteraceae > Limimaricola > Limimaricola variabilis. Next base: position 139,377 of record NZ_JACIBX010000002.1, read on the forward strand.
ATAGCCCGCGCCCGCGTTCAGCGCGATCTCGCGCTCGAACACCAACTCCTCGGCCAGCACCGAGGTGAAGGAGGAGCCGCCGAGGATCTCGGCCAGCACGGTGAGGGCCGCTGCCTCGCGCTGGTCGCCCGAATCGCGCTCGGGCGCGAGATAGCCGCGCAGCAGATAGGGCTGAGAGACGCGCGGATCCTCGTAGGAGAGCCGGCGCGCCGCACGCTGCGGCGGCTCCTGCGGGCGGGCGCGTTCGGGCAGGCCTTCCTCGGCGGGCATTGCGCCGTAATGCTCCTCGGCCAGCGCCAGCACCGCCGCGGGCTCCACGTCACCGGCCACCACGAGGGTGGCGTTGCCGGGCGCGTAATAGGCGTCGTAGACGGCGCGCACCTCGTCATGCCCCAGCTCTTCGATCTCGTGCATCCAGCCGATCACCGGCGCACCGTAGGGATGGTTGAGATACTGGGCCGCGTTCATCTGCTCGCGCGCCAGCGCGCCCGGATTGCTCTCGGTGCGCTGGTTGCGCTCCTCGACGATCACCTGCCGCTCGGTCTCGATATCGGCATCGGTGAGCCGCAGATCGTTCATCCGCTCGGCTTCCATCGCCATCATCAGCGGCAGCCGGTCGGCGGCGACGCGTTGGAAATAGGCGGTGTAGTCGGTCGAGGTGAAGGCGTTGTCGGAGCCGCCATTCGCGGCCACCGTCGCCGAGAACTCGCCAGCGGCGAGATCGTCGGTCGCCTTGAACAGGAGGTGTTCGAGGAAATGCGCGGCGCCCGTGGCGCCTTGCGGCTCGTCGGCCGAGCCGACCCGGTACCACAGCATCTGGGTGACGACCGGGGCGCGATGATCCTCGATCACCACCAGCTCGAGCCCGTTATCGAGGGTGTAGGTCGTCACCGCGTCATCCGCCGCGGGGGCGGCCTCCTGGGCCACCGCGGGCAACGCCAGGATGAGGGGGGCGGCCAGGGCCAGTCTGCGCAGCATGAAGTGCCTCCTTCGCTGCGCACAACCTACGGCACAGCCCGGGCACCGCAAGCGTCGCCACGGCTTCGTGAGCCGGCGCGAGCGGTCAGAAGGGCGGCCGTAGCGCGGTCTGAGGCGTGCCGGTGCGCAGGGCGATCTCGGCGGGCGCCGGGTCGGCGCGGTTGGCCGTGCCGGGCGCCGGCGGCGGCAGGTCGAGCCGGGCCGGGATCTCAAGCGGGCGCTGCGGCACCACGGTGGTCGGATCCGGGCCCGCCGGGCCGTCGCCGCCCTTGCCGCAGGCCGCGAGTGTCAGCGCGGTCAGCCCCGCGGCCAATGCCAGTCGCATAAGTCGTCCCCGTCGATCTCGTCCGTTGTCCTGCCTAGCCCAGCTCGCGCGCCGGGTCACGGGCTCTTTGTGCCGCGTTTGCGCCGACCGCCCCGCCCGGCCTGCGGGCCGGGGCTCTGACCGTCGGAGCGCTTGTCGCCGCCGAACAGCACCAGCCCCACCGCACCGGCGAAGATCGCGATGTCGGCGACGTTGAAGGCATAGGGGTTCTCGATGCCGCAGCAGCTGACATTGAGGAAATCCGCCACCGCGCCATAGAGCACCCGGTCGACCACATTGCCCAGCGCGCCGCCGACCAGAAGCCCGGCCGAGATCCGCATCATCCGGCCGCCGCCCTCGCGGGCGATCCAGACCAGCACCGCGGCCGAGATCAGCAGCGCCAGTCCGACCAGGATCCAGCGCATGTCGAACCCGGCGAAGAGCCCGAAATTGACGCCGCGATTCCACGCCATGCGGAAATCGAGAATGCCGGGAATCACGGTTATCTGCAGCCGCTCCATCAGCCCGAGCGCGTGCACCACCAGGTATTTCACCGCCTGATCGACGAGAAATACCCAGAAGCCTGTCCACAGCGTCAATCGCATCCTGCCCGCCTCAGTGCCGGAAATGCCGCATGCCGGTCAGCACCATCGCCAGACCCGCCTCGTCGGCCGCCGCGATCACCTCGTTGTCGCGCATCGAGCCGCCCGGCTGGATGACGGCGGTGACGCCGGCGCCGGCAGCCTCCATCAGCCCGTCGGCAAAGGGGAAGAACGCGTCGGAGGCCACCACCGAACCCTTGGCCGGGCTTTCGGAGAGGCCCAGCGCCTCGCCCATGCGGCCCGCCTTGGCCGCCGCGATCAGCGCGCTGTCGAGACGGCTCATCTGGCCGGCGCCGACGCCGACGGTCTGGCCGCCCTTGGCATAGACGATCGCGTTCGACTTCACGTGGCGCGCCACGGTCCAGGCGAACATCAGGTCGTCGAGTTCCTGCGCCGAGGGGGCGCGCTTGGTCACCACCTTGAGGTCGTCGCGCGACACGAAGCCCGAATCATGGTCCTGCACCAGCAGGCCGCCCGCCACCTGCCGGTAGGCGAGGCGGGGCGCGCGCGGATCGGGCAGCGCGTCGGTGACGAGCAGCCGCAGGTTCTTCTTGGCGGCAAAGACCGCGCGGGCGTCCTCATCGGCGCCGGGCGCGATCACCACCTCGGTGAAGATCTTGGCGATCTCTTCCGCGGTCGCCCCATCGAGCGGGCGGTTCAGCGCGACGATGCCGCCGAAGGCCGAGGTGCGGTCGCAATCGAAGGCCCGCGCATAGGCTTCCTTGAGCGAGCCGCCGGTGGCCACGCCGCAGGGGTTGGCATGCTTGATGATCGCGCAGGCAGGCGCGTCGCCGCCGAACTCGGCCACCAGCTCATAGGCCGCGTCGGTGTCGTTGATGTTGTTGTAGCTCAGCTCCTTGCCCTGGATCTGGGTCGCGGTGGCGACGCCGGGGCGCATCGAGCCGTCGGTGTAGAACGCCGCCTGCTGGTGCGGGTTCTCGCCGTAGCGCAGGGTCTGGGCAAGCGTGCCGGCGAATGCGCGGCGGCGCGGCGCGGTCTCGCCGATGGCGGAGGCCATCCAGGTCGAGACGGCGGCGTCATAGGCGGCGGTGCGGGCATAGGCGGTCTGGGCGAGCCGCTTGCGGAACGGCAGATCGGTCTGGCCGTCATGGGCGTCGAGCTCGGCGAGCAGCGCCTCGTAATCCTCGACATCGGTGACCACGCAGACATCGGCGTGGTTCTTGGCGGCGGCGCGGATCATCGCCGGGCCGCCGATATCGATGTTCTCGATGCAGTCGGCGTAGTCGCCGCCCTTCGCGACCGTCTCCTCGAAGGGGTAGAGATTGACCACCAGCAGGTCGATCGCCGGGATGCCGTGCTCCTGCATGGCCGCGACATGGCCCTCGTCCGAGCGCACCGCCAACAGGCCACCATGGACCTTGGGGTGCAACGTCTTGACCCGTCCATCCATCATCTCGGGGAAGCCGGTGACCTCGGCCACGTCCCGAACCGGCAGGCCCGCCTCGCGCAGCGCCTTGGCGGAGCCGCCGGTGGAGAGCAGCTCGACGCCGCGGGCATCGAGCGCGCGGGCGAGGTCGATCAAGCCGGTCTTGTCGGAGACGGAGAGCAGCGCGCGGCGCAGCGGGGCAAGCGAGGTCATGGGTCGTCCTTCCTGGTCTGGTCCGCGCGACTCATGCCGGGGCGTCCTCCCCGCGCCACAGGTCGCGCGGGGCCGGCACGCCGTCGCCCATCCGAACGAGCGACCAGCGGACGAGCGTCGCATAGGCCATCGCGCGGCCGGATAAAACCACCTGTTGCGTCGGGACCGGGTCGGGATGGCTGTTTTCGAGGTAGACCGAGGGCGCCAGAGACAGCCGCGCGCCGCCGTCATGCGACAGCTCCCACACCTCGCCCGAGCGCAGCGTCAGCCTTGCCGTGGTGCCGTGAGGGTCGCTCTCGGCCACGACGTCGGGATGGAGGTGAAAGCGGATCGCGAAGCCGACGCCCGGATGGCGGCCGGCCCGGCTCGCCGCCTCGAAGGCGCGCTCGTCGGGCGGGCCGAGCGTGGTCAGGAGATCCTCCCCCACCAGCACCGCGCCGCCCCGGTCGAGCGCGAGCCGTCGATCATGGGTCAGTCCGAACGCCTTGCGCCAGGCGTCGTGGCTCGCCTCCATCCGCTGCAGCCGCTCGGCATCGAAGCGATGCGTGAGCACCTCGCGCGGCCCGTCGCGCAGCGTCTCGCGGCCATCCGGGGCCTGATCGAGCCGGGCCGAGGAGCGGCCCTCGACGCACAGCGTCGAATGCGACGGCGTGGCGCGCCCGGCCCGGCGCCAATCCGGGCCGTGCCGCAGCCCGGAGCCGCAATTGACGATGAGCGGGCGCCGCCCGACGGTCATCTCGAAGGCCAGGGTCGAGGCATGGGCCATGGTCGCCCCCGGCCCCTCCGGCGGCGCGGCGGCGTCGATGATCACGCTGCTACGCCCCGAGGCGAGCCGGGCGAACCCCATCGGCAGCGGCGCCGCGGCGCCCCGTGGCGCTTGGGCCAGCGCGCGCTCGACCCGGCCCGGCGCGCCGCGACCGCCGCCATGGAACCGCGCCAGCCCGCCATCGACATGGCGCAGCCCGCGCAGCACCGGGGCGATGCGGGTGATCGCGTCGCGATGCGGCGACGTGACGTGCTTGCCCAGCAGCTCCGCAGATTCGATCAGCGCGCAGAACAGCTCGAGCAGCGCCTCGGGCGCCCGCGCGCCGATGCCGCCATCGGGTCCCACAGCCTCGGCCGCGGCCCGGCCCATGGCGGCGGCCCGCCGGGCGGGCTGGGCCGGTGCCCCGTCGAGCGCCGTCTCGGACGCGATCAGCGCGGCGAGCACCTGCGGCCGTTCGGACGGCGCCGCCCCGGACCAATGCCGGGCCAGCCAGCGGGTCTGCCGCGACAGGCTGCGCAGGAAGAGGGCCCGCCGCTCCGGGCGCGGCGGCGTCTGGGTGAGCCAGGCGGCGTGCCCGACCCAGCGCGCGATCCGCGCCGACAGGATGTCCGGGCTCCAGCCCTCGCCCGGCCCCTCGTGCCGACCGATCCACTCATCGATCCAGCGCCAGGCGAGATCGCGCGCCGCCGGGCCGCCCAGCGCGGCGAGGTCGTCGAGCCAGCCGAAGCGGTGCATCGCCTCGGTATCCGGGCCGGGTGCCAGCATCAGGATCGAGCGTCCGCCCCGCGCCGCCTCGACCAGCGCGCGACCCCGCGCGGCCTCGCCGAGGCCCGGCGGCGGGCCGGGTCGGGCCAGCGCGGTCGGCACGGCGCGCGCATCGCGGCGACGCCAGAACCGCTCCAGCCCCAAGATCCGCCCCATCACCGTCATCCCGGTCCGCTCTCCCCGACACATGCGCGCCGGGCCATGCTAGGGCGAGGCGGGGCGCGATGTCACGCGGTCTGGGGACGGCGCAGGCAGGCGATGAAGAATCCGTCCATGCCGCCGCGATCGGCCCAGAAATCGGGTCTGAGCCGGAGCCCCTCGGGGCCGATCCAGTCCTCCGCGATGCCGGGCCGCGCCAGCGCCGCGCGGTCGTTCACAAGGCCGGGGTGCCGCGCCAGCGCCTCCTCGACCTGCACCTCGCCCTCGTCGGGCAGCAGCGAGCAGGTGCAGAAGACCAGCCGTCCGCCCGGAGCGAGCAGGCCCAGCGCATGGTCGATCATCTCTGCCTGCAGCTCGATCAGCGCGCCGAACTCGGCCCCGTCCTTGGCGTGCGGCAGGTCGGGGTGGCGGCGGATCGTGCCGGTGGCCGAGCAGGGCGCGTCCAGAAGGATCGCGTCGAAGCCGCCCTCGTCGAACTCCAGCGCGTCGCCCTGCACGATGCGGGCCGACAGGCCGGTGCGGTCGAGATTCTCGCGCAGCCGCCCAAGCCGCGCTTCCGACAGGTCGAGCGCGGTCACCTCGGCGCCGGCGGCGGCAATCTGCATGGTCTTGCCACCCGGCGCGGCGCACAGGTCGAGCACCCGCTCCCCGGGCTGGGCGTCGAGCACCCGCGCCGCCACGGCGGCGGCGGCGTCCTGCACCCACCAGTCACCGGTCTCGAAGCCCGGCAGCGCGGAGACCTGCCCCGCCTCGCGCAGCCGCAGCGAGCCGGTCGGCAGCAGCTCGGCCCCGAGCCGTTCGGCCAGCGCCGCCGGATCGCCCTTGGCCGTCAGGTCGAGCGGCGGGGCCTCGGCCTGCACCGCCTCCATCGCCGCGACCGCGTCCCGCCCCCAGGCCGCGACCATCGGGCCGCGCAGCCAGTTCGGCAGCTTGGGTACCGGCAGCTTCGCCCAGGCCTGCGGGTCCTGGTCGCCGAGGCGGCGCAGCACCGCGTTGACGAGACCCTTGTAGCTCTGGGTGCGTTTGCCGTGACCGATGATCTGCACCATGGCGTTGACCACGCCATGCGGCGCCGCGCCTTCCATGATCTCCACCGCGCCGAGCCGCAGCGCGTTGCGCACCGCGAGCGGCGGCTGCTTGGCGAGGAACGGCTTGAGCGCCCGGTCGGCGCGCGGCAGCTGCCGCAGTGCCTGGGTGGCGAGGCGCTGGGCGCGGGCGCGATCAGGCGGCGACAGCCGCTCCAGCGCGCCCGCGGCGATGCTTTCGGACAGCAGCCGCTGGCTGCCGGTGGCCTGCCCGATCAGGTGCAGCGCGGCGCGGCGCGCGGCGAGGCCGTCATCGGGGGCGGTGGCGCGTGCGTCGGTCATGGCGTGTCCGGGGGTTGTTGGAAACCGCACAGCACGTATATCCCGATCACCCGCCGCACAAGCACTGCCCCGTGCGCTCGCGCACAAGCACTGCCCCGTGCGCCCGCGCAGAGGAGAGCCCCATGGCCGACGAAACCCAAACCCCAGCCACCGACCTGCCCCCCGCCGCGCAGCGGGCCCTGGCCGAGGCCCGCGCCCGTCGCGAGGCGCTGGACCGTGCCGCGCAGATGCCGACCGAGCTGGGCGGCCGCGACGGTCCCGAGCCGGTACGCTACGGCGATTGGGAGAAGCAGGGCCTCGCCATCGACTTCTGAGGCCTCAGCGGGCGAGCCCAAGCACGTCGATCATGTCGTGCTGTCCCGGCGGCCGCCCCTGCCCCCACAGCGCCGCCCGGAGCGCGCCGCGCGCGAAGATCATCCGGTCGGTCGCCATGTGGCGCAGCACGATGCGTTCGCCCTGCCCGGCAAAGATCACGTCGTGCTCGCCGACGATGTCGCCACCGCGAATCGCCGAGAAGCCGATATGACCCTCGGTTCGCGCGCCGGTGATGCCGTCGCGGCCGCGATCGGCCACCTCGGACAACCGCACGCCGCGCCCCTCGGCCGCGGCCTCGCCCAGCATCAGTGCCGTGCCGGAGGGTGCGTCGGCCTTGCGGTTGTGATGCGCCTCGACCACCTCGACATCCCAGCCCTCGTCCAGCGCCGCCGCGACCATCTTGGTCAGTCCGGTCAGCAGGTTCACTCCGAGGCTCATGTTTCCGGCCCGGATCTGCGTGCAGTGCCGTGCCGCCGGGACCAGCTTCTCGATCTGGGTCTCGGTGAAGCCGGTGGTGCCGATCACGTGCACCGCCCGGGCCTGCGCGGCCAGATGCGCGATCTCGAGCGTGGTCTCGGGCGTGGTGAAGTCGATCACACCCTGCGCCCGGGCCATCGCCTCGAGCGGGTCGTCGGTGGCGATCACCCCCATCGCCGGGCCGCCCATGGCGTGGCCGACATCGCGGCCGACCCATTCGTGGCCCGAACGCACCACGGCGCCGGCGAGCCGCGCCTGCCCGCTGTCGCAGACCGCATGCACGAGCATCCGGCCCATCCGGCCCGCCGCTCCCATGATCACGATTCCCGGTGCCGTCTCGGTCATAGGTCCGTCCTTTCCTGCGTTGTCCCTGTCTGGCGCGGGCCGCGCCCGCTTGGCAAGACCGGGTACCGCGACTAGATGGGGCGCATGAGCAAATCCCGTGCCTCCGAACCCCGTGGCCCCTCGCAGCGCCAGCTGCGCGTGGGCGAGCTGATCCGCCGCAGCCTGTCCGAGCTGCTGACCCGTGGCGACCTGCACGAGCCCGATCTCGCGGCGGTGTCGATCACCGTCGGCGAGGTGCGCGTGACCCCCGACCTCAAGCGCGCCACCTGCTTCGTGCTGCCCTTGGGCGGCGGCGACGAGCAGGGCGTGCTCGACGCGCTGAGACGGGCCAAGCCCGAGATCCGTCACCAGCTGGCGCGCAGCATGAAGCTCAAGCACGCGCCGGACCTGAAGTTCGAGATCGACCGCAGCTTCGACCGCATGGACGAGACCCGCCGCCTGCTCTCGGACGAGAGGGTGCGCCGCGACGTGGCCGCCGTCGAGGCCCGCCGCGAGAGCGGGGACGGCGACGAGGACGACGCGTGAGGTTGCAGCTGGCGCTGGCCGGTCTCGGCCTCGCGGCAGGCTGCGCGCTGGCGCTGCCGGCGGGTGCGGCGGCCTGCGAGGATGTCGAGCATGCGGGCCTGTCCTACACGGTCTGCGAGGCCGATCCGGCGACCGACGACCTGCGGCTGTTCCTGACGGACGAGAATGGCGGCCTCTATGGCAGCTTCCAGGCGATCGACCGCGAGGCTGGCGACCAGCGCCTCGTCTTCGCGATGAACGCCGGCATGTACCACCCCGACCGCCGCCCGGTCGGCCAGTATCTCGAGAACGGCGAAGAGGTGATGCGCCTCGTCACCAATCCGGGGCCGGGCAATTTCGGGATGCTGCCCAACGGGGTGTTCTGCATCGACGACGACAGCGCCCGGGTGATCGAGACCCTGCGCTACGAGGCCGAGGCGCCCGAATGCCTCTACGCCACGCAGTCGGGGCCGATGCTGGTGATCGACGGCGAGCTGCATCCGCGTTTCCTGCCCGACAGCACCTCGCGCAACATCCGCAACGGCGTCGGCACGACCGAGGCAGGCGACCGCGCGGTCTTCGTCATCGCCAACCAGCCGGTCACCTTCCACGAATTCGGCTCGTTCTTCCGCGATGCGCTGGAGCTGCCGCAGGCGCTCTATTTTGACGGCAATGTCAGCCGTCTGCACGCGCCCGGGCTGGGACGTTCGGATTTCGGCTTTGCCATGGGGCCGATCGTCGGCGTGCTGGCCCCCGTTGACGGCGCGCGCCCCGACGGCTAGGCCGCGCGCCTCGCATAACCGAAGGGGGGCCGACATGGCACGCAAGCGCAAGGGCCGCGACGTCTCGGGCTGGCTGGTGGTGGACAAGCCCGCGGGGCTCACCTCCACGGCCGTGGTCAACAAGGTGAAATGGGCCTTCGACGCCAAGAAGGCGGGTCATGCCGGCACGCTCGACCCGGAAGCCACCGGCGTGCTCGCCGTAGCGCTGGGCGAGGCCACCAAGACCGTGCCCTTCGTCACCGACGCGCTCAAGGCCTACGAGTTCACCGTGACCTTCGGCGCGGCCACGAACACCGACGACGCCGAGGGCGAGGTGACGGCCCGCTCCGACGCCCGCCCCTCCGACGCCGAGATCAAGGAGGCGCTGCACGGCTTCGTCGGCGACATCGAGCAGGTGCCGCCCGCCTTTTCGGCGGTGAAGGTCGACGGCCAGCGCGCCTATGCCAAGGCCCGCGCCGGCGAGGAGGTCGAACTGGCCGCCCGCCCGCTCTGGGTCGAGAGCCTGATCCTGCTGGATCGGCCCGACGCGGATCACGCCAAGCTCGAGATGGTCTGCGGCAAGGGCGGTTACGTGCGCGCCATCGCCCGCGACCTGGGCGAGAAGCTCGGCTGCCTGGGCCATGTGCGCGAGTTGCGCCGGGTTTGGTCGGGGCCCTTCACCGCCGCCGAAGGCGTGACGCTGGAGCAGATCGAGGCCGAGGCGAAATCCGAGATGCTCGACCGGTTCCTGCGGCCCGTGGAGGACGGCCTCGCCGACCTGCCCCGCGTCACCTGCTCGGCCGAATCGGCCGCGCGGCTCCGGAACGGCAACCCGGCGCCGGTGGTCGCCTCGGGCCTCGATTACGGCGAAGAGGCCTGGGCCGCGCATGAGGGCCGCGCGGTGGCGGTGGGCCGGGTGATGGGGCCGGAACTGCACCCCTCCCGCGTCTTCGTGCTCTGAGACAGCGCGCGGCGCGGGTCTCAGAAGATCGCGCGCCGCACGAGGTTGAGCCCGGCGACCAGCAGCACCGCCAGCGTCACGCGGCGAAATACCTGCTGGTCGATCCGGTCATGCACCAGACCGCCCAGCATCATCCCCGCCACGGCGGGGACGATCATGAACAGCGAGAACGGCAGCGTCGCGGCGTTGAGCACCCCGGACTGGAGATGTGCGCCCGACAGCGCCAGTGCACCAAGCCCGTAGATCACTCCCTGCACCCGGATCGAATCGCCCTTGGGCGTGTCGATCGCGGTGAGATAGGCCACCGTCGGCGGCCCCCAAACCCCCGACACCCCGCCGACGAAGCCCGAAAAGCCGCCGATCAGCGCCTCGATTCCGTTGGTCTTCTCCGGGATCTTCGGCTTCCAGCCCGACAGCTGCAGCACCGCGAAGGCCGAGACCGGCGCGCCGATCAGCAAAAACAGCGCCTCGGCCGAGAGCACCCGTACCAGCTGCGCGCTGATCGCGAGCATCACGCCACCGACGATCAGGTAGACCCTGAAGCGCTTGACCGTGGAGACCGCCGCGCGCCCGCCCTGGCGCAGCGCCTGCATGCCGTTGGTCACCAGCGTCGGCGCGATCAGCGCGGCCAGCGCCAGCTCGGGCGGCAGGAACAGCGACATCGCCGAGATCATGATCATCGGCATGGCGAAGCCGACCATGCCCTTCACGATGCCGGCGCCGAAGCCCACGAGGACGGATAGCAGCAGCAGCTGCGGGGGCATCAGCTCGGCAAAGGGATACATGCGGCTCTCACGGATCTGGCGGTCGTCGCAGTGGTGTCGGGAAAGCGCGGCATGGGCAAGGGGCCTCAGCCGGTCCGCTCGATCGCCTCGATCAGCCGCGCCCGCGCCGGCGGCAACGGCCGGTCGCCCGAACCGGGCAGCAGCCTGTGCTCGATGAACCAGCCGGTGGTGGCGAGCGCGGCGATGATGTCGGCCGCCGCCGCATCGCCCTCGCCGCGCAGCACCGGCGGCAGCGGCAGGAGCTTGGACGCCCATGCCCCCGCCCCCGCCCGGCTGACCGCGCGGCCGGATTTCGGGCTGACGAGATCCAGCCCCTCGGTCGCGCCGGTCACCGCGCAGCGCGAGAGGTCGAGCGCGAATCCCATCTCTTCCAGAAGCGACAGCTCCCAGCGCAGATAGGCCAGCGGCCAGATCTCGGTCTCGCCCAACAGATCGAGAAGCGCCACGGTGCGATCATAGAGCGGCGGGTGCGGATCGCGCTCGGGCAGCACCGAGACCAGCAGCGCCGCCACCGCGTTGAGACCGGCCAGCGCCAGGCGATCGGCCATCACCCGGTCGGCGCGCGAGCGCACCGGCTCGAAGGTGAAATTGCCCAGATGCTCGCCCAGCCGCGCCGTCCAGGTCAGGTCGAGCTGCGCGCCGGGCTGCAGGAGCGGCGCGATGCGCCGCGAGCCGCCGCCCCGCACCACCCCGGCATGCAGCCCATGGCCACGGGTCAGCACCTCGATGATGGCCGACCCCTCGCCATGGCGACGGACGCGTAGCAGCGCCCCCTCCTCGCGCCAGGAGATCATCGGCTCAGGCCCGGGCGCGGCCCGGTTTGAACGGTGCCATGCCCTCGCGGGCCAGCTCGTCGGCGCGCTCGTTCTCGGGATGGCCGGCATGTCCCTTGACCCATTGCCAAGTCACGTCGTGCCGCGCCGCCGCCTCGTCGAGCCGGCGCCACAGATCCTCGTTCTTGACCGGCTTGCCGGCCGAGGTCCGCCAGCCCTTGCGCTTCCATCCCGCCATCCATTCGGTGATGCCCCCCTTCACATAGGCGCTGTCGGTCACGACGGTAAGCCGGGTGGGCTTGGCCAGCGCCTCGAGCGCCGAGATCGCGGCCATCAGCTCCATGCGGTTGTTGGTGGTCATCGCCTCGCCGCCCTTGAGCGTGCGCTCCTTGGTGACGGCCTCGCCCTCCTTGGCCTGGAGCAGCGCACCCCAGCCGCCGGGACCGGGATTGCCCGAGCAGGCGCCATCAGTGAAGGCGAAGATCTTGGCCATGGAAGCTCCGGAAATGAGAGGGGTCGGGGCGTTCCCTTTAGGCGAAGCTCCGCCGTCCGGCAACGTACGGGCGGGAACTCTCTCCGCCGGTCGCGCCGTTTCGCTTGGGTGACTTAACCGAACCCGGAGCCATTCCCATGTTCCACCATTCCTCCAAGCTTCAATACCAAGTCCGCGTCGACAAGCCCTCCCCAGCCTTCGCGAAATATCTCCAGCAGGCGATCGGCGGCGTCGAGGGCGAGATCCGCGTCGCGATGCAGTACTTCTTCCAGGCGATGGGCGCGCGCGGCGACAGCAAATACCGCGACATGCTGATGATGACCGCCACCGAGGAGCTGAGCCATATCGAGTTCCTCGGCCACGCCGTGGCGCTCAACCTCGAGGGTGCGCCCGTGGAAGTGCAGGACGAGGCGGCGAAGGACCCGATCGTGCACGCGATCCTCGGCGGCATGAACCCACGCCATATCCTGTCCTCGGGGCTTTCGGCGATGCCGGTGAACTCGAACGGCGTGCCCTTCGACATGAGCCATGTCTACGCCACCGGCAATCTCGGCGCCGACATGCTCGCCAACGCCACTGCCGAAGCCGGCGGACGGGTGCTCGCCTCGCGGCTCTACAACATGACCGACGATGCGGGCATGAAGGACATGCTCTCCTTCCTGATCGCGCGCGACACGATGCACCAGCAGCAGTGGCTCGCGGTGATCGAGGAGCTGGGCGGCATGCAGGCGCAGCTGCCGATCCCGAACTCCACCCCCCAGGAGCACGAGGCGACGGAGCACAGCTACTACTTCCTCAACACCTCGCTCGACGAGCCGACCCCGCAGGGCCGCTGGACCTCCGGCCCCTCGCTCGACGGGCGCGGCACCTTCTCGGCTAGGGACAAGCCCGAGCCGCTGGGCCAGAAGCCCGATCTCGGCAAGGCGAAACCAAAGAGCGGCACCCAGACCGAGCAGCAGTAAGTCAGTCGGGCGGGCCTTCGTGGCCCGCCTGTCCTGTTACCATGCCGCGCGAGAGGCCCCGAGGGCGCGCACCTTGGCTGACGCGGAGCCATGCGTATTTGGGGAGTAGTGAAAGGGAAGCGCGTTCAAACCACCGGTAGCACCAGGCAGATCACGGTAAGCCCGGTGGGCAGCCGCAGGCGCAGGCACTAGTCCAATGCGAGGCCGGGAACCCCCGTCGTCAGCGCCCCTCAGGCGAAGGGCAAAACCCCGACCAGCTCGAGGGCCAGCACCGGGCGCGGGATCACGCGGGCTCGCGCAGAATGCGCGGCACCTTGAACTCGACGTTCTCCTGCGCGGTTTCGACCAGCTTTACCGTGACATCGTGGCGGGCGCGGAAAGCGTCGATCACCTCCTGCACCAGCACCTCGGGCGCGCTTGCCCCCGCCGTCAGCCCGAGCGAGCGGATGCCCTCCAGCGCGCGCCAGTCGATATCGCCCGCGCGCTGCACCAGCTGCGCATAGCCGCAGCCCGCCTTGGCGGCGACCTCGACCAGACGTTTGGAGTTCGATGAGTTGGGCGCGCCCACCACCAGCAGCGCGTCGCAATCGGGCGCCATCGCCTTGACCGCTTCCTGCCGGTTGGTGGTGGCGTAGCAGATGTCCTCCTTGCCCGGCCCCTTGATCGCGGGAAACCGCGCCTTCAGCGCCGCGACGATGCCTGCCGTGTCGTCGACCGACAGGGTGGTCTGGGTGACATAGGCCAGCCGCTCGGGATCGCGCACCGCGACGGTGGCGACATCGGCCTCGGTCTCGACCAGCAGCACCTCGCCTTCGGGAAGCTGGCCCATCGTGCCGATCGTCTCGGGATGCCCGGCATGCCCGATCATGATCATCTGCAGCCCTTCGGCCGAATGGCGCGCGGCCTCGTTGTGAACCTTGGTGACCAACGGGCAGGTCGCGTCCACCGCGATCATCTCGCGCCGCGCAGCTTCGGCCGGAACAGCCTTGGCGACGCCATGCGCCGAAAAGATCACCGGGCGGTCGTCGGGCGCCTCGTCGAGCTCCTCGACGAACACCGCCCCCTTGGCGCGCAGATCGTCGACGACATAGCGGTTGTGGACGATCTCGTGGCGCACATAGACCGGCGCGCCCCACTTCCCGAGCGCCATCTCGACGATCTTGATGGCGCGGTCGACGCCGGCGCAGAATCCGCGCGGCGCGGCAAGGTGGATCGTCAGCGGCGGCAGGGCGGTGTCGGTCATCGGGGGCCTCCAAGACAGCGGCCTTACAGCTAAGCCTTCGCGGCGCCGAGGTCCAGACGGGGGCCTAGTCCTCGCGCCCCGTCGCGCGCGGGGTTCGGCCGATCGCCTCCCGCAGATCGTCGAGCTCGATGAAGTCGTCGGCCTGGCGGCGCAGCTCGTCGGCGATCATCGGCGGGCTGGCGCGGATCGAGGAGACCACCGAGACCCGCACCCCGCGCCGCTGCAGCGCCTCGACCAGCGCCCGCAGGTCGCCGTCGCCGGAGAACAGCACGACGTGATCGATCCGATCCGCCAGCTCCAGCGCGTCGACCGTCAGCTCCACGTCGAGGTTGCCCTTGACCTTGCGCCGCCCCTGCGCGTCGGTGAACTCCCGCGCCGGCTTGGTGCGCATGGTGAAGCCGTTGTACTGCAGCCAGTCGACCAGCGGCCGGATCGGCGAATACTCGTCCCCGTCGAGAAGTGCGGTGTAGTAGCAGGCGCGGATCAGCCGGCCCCGGTTCATGAATTCCTGCCGCAGCAGCTTGTAGTCGATGTCGAAGCCAAGCGCCTTGCCGGTGGCGTGCAGGTTGGCGCCGTCGATGAACAGGGCGAGCCGTTCGTCGCGATAGAACATTGAAAAGGATCCCTCGTTACAGTATCGCCGGTTCGCTCGGGCGGCCCCCGCGGAGTTGGCGACGCCTCAGCTGCCCCCCCATTCATTGGAAAAATCAAGGGCATGGCGCAAGATACCGTTATCGACAGGGGCGCGGGGCTGGCATTGATCGCGTTGGGCGCCAATGCCGAAGGGCCGCAGGGCGCACCCGCCGCCGGCCTGCGTGCCGCCATGGCCGAGATCGCCCGGCTTGGGCGCGCCGCCCGGTGCAGCCGGCTGTGGCGCAGCCCGGCCTTCCCGGCCGGGATCGGCCCGGATTTCGTCAATGCCGCGATGGCGTTCGATACCGATCTCGATGCCGCCGAGCTGCTCGCCCAGCTGCACGCGATCGAGGCGCGCTTCGGCCGGGTCCGGCAGGATCGCTGGGGACCGCGCAGCCTCGATCTCGATCTGCTGGCGCTGGACGGGGCGGTGCGACCCGACCTCGCGGGCTGGGCGCGCTGGCGCGACCTTGCCCCAGCGGAGCAGGCGCGCCAGACGCCGCAGGAACTGATCCTGCCGCATCCGCGGCTGCAGGATCGCGGCTTCGTGTTGCTGCCGCTGGCCGAGGTCGCGCCCGATTGGTGCCACCCGGTGACCGGGCTTTCGGTGGCCTCGATGCGCGACGCGTTGCCGCCCGCGGTGGTCGAGGGGCTGGCCCCGCTCGGCTGAGGCCGCTTCCCTCCCTGCCCGCCTTGTGTTCCGGCGACGGGCGCTGTATGCGTGCCCTTTCGAGGCCGTGCCGCGCTGCCGTGCGTGCCGCCCAGCTTTGCCCACCCCCAGACGGGAGACGTCCGAATGGCCCGCGTGACAGTCGAAGATTGCGTTGACAAGGTTCCGAACCGCTTCGAGCTGGTGATGCTCGCCGCGCATCGCGCCCGCGAGATCGCCTCGGGCGCGCCGCTCACCGTCGCGCGCGACAACGACAAGAACCCGGTCGTGGCGCTGCGCGAGATCGCCGACGAGACCCAGCAGGCCGACGACCTGCGCGAGCGGATGATCGAGGCGCACCAGACCCAGATCGAGGTCGACGAGCCCGAGGCCGATTCGATGTCGCTCCTGATGAGCCAGGAGGCCGACAAGCCGGCCCAGGACGACATGAGCGAGGAGCGCCTGCTGCGTGAGCTGATGCAGGTGCAAAAGGAGGGCTGACCGCAGCCCGATCGAGGCCGGGGGACAGGACGCGCCAGATGACTTCCGCAGACGAGCTGATCGCTCTGGTCCGCAGCTACAACCCGGCCACCCGCGACACGCTGATCCGTGACGCCTATGCCTTCGGGCAGGAGATGCATGAGGGGCAGTTCCGCAAGTCGGGCGAGCCCTACTTCATGCATCCCGTCGCGGTGGCGGTGATTCTCGCCAAGCAGCAGATGGACGACGCCACGATCGTCACCGCGCTGCTGCACGACACGATCGAGGACACCCGCGCCTCCTTCTCGGATGTCGCGAAGCGCTTCGGCCGCGAGATCGCCGAACTGGTCGACGGCGTCACCAAGCTCACCAACCTGCAGCTCTCCTCGACCCGCACCAAGCAGGCCGAGAACTTCCGCAAGCTGTTCATGGCGACCTCGCGCGACCTGCGGGTGACGCTGGTGAAGCTCGCCGACCGGCTCCATAACATGCGCACGATCCGCTCGATGCGGCCCGAGAAGCAGGCCCAGAAGGCGCGCGAGACCATGGAGATCTACGCGCCGCTGGCAGGCCGGATGGGCATGCAGTGGATGCGTGAGGAGCTCGAGGACCTGTCGTTCCAGGTGCTCAACCCCGAGGCACGCAACTCGATCATCCGCCGCTTCATCATGCTCCAGAAGGAGGCCGGCGACGTCGTCGAGCGGATCACGGCCGACATGCGCGCCGAGCTCGACCGCGCCGGCATCAAGGCCGACCTCTTCGGCCGCGCCAAGAAGCCCTACTCGATCTGGCGCAAGATGCAGGAGAAGGATCAGGGCTTCTCGCGGCTGTCGGACATCTACGGCTTTCGCGTCATCACCGACAACGAAGCCGACGCCTACCGCGTGCTGGGCGTGATCCACCAGCGCTGGCGCGCCGTGCCGGGCCGGTTCAAGGATTACATCAGCCAGCCGAAATCCAACGGCTACCGCTCGATCCACACCACCGTGTCGGGCCGGGACGGCAAGCGGGTGGAGGTGCAGATCCGCACCCGCGAGATGCACGAGGTCGCCGAGACCGGCGTCGCCGCGCACTGGTCCTACCGCGACGGCCTGCGGGTCGAGAACCGCTTCGCAGTCGACCCGGCCCGCTGGATCGCGCAGCTGACCGAGCGGTTGGAAACCGGCCATGATGACGAGGATTTCCTCGAGGCCGTGAAGCTCGAGATGTACCAGGACCAGGTGTTCTGCTTCACGCCCAAGGGCGAGGTCATCAAGCTGCCCCGCGGCGCCACGCCGATCGACTTCGCCTTCGCGATTCACACCCGCATCGGCTCCGCCTGCGTTGGCGCCAAGGTGGACGGGCTCCGGGTACCGCTCTGGACCCGGCTCAAGAACGGCCAGTCGGTCGAGATCATCACCGCCGACGGGCAGCGCCCGCAGGCGAGCTGGATCGAGATCGCGGTGACCGGTCGGGCCAAGGCCGCGATCCGCCGGAGCTTGCGCGAAGAGGACCGCGAACGCTTCGTCAAGCTCGGCACCGAGCTGGTGCGCGTCGCCTTCGAGAATGTCGGCCGTCGCGCAACCGACAAGGCGCTGCGCACCGCCGCCAAGACCTTGGGACTGGAAAGCGCGACCGAACTGCTGGCCCGGCTCGGCTCGGCCGACCTCACCACCCGCGAGGTCGTGCAGGCGCTCTATCCGGAGCTCGCCGCGCGCGGCGACACGCAGGAGGTGGCGCAGGAGCGCGCCGTGGCAGGCCTCGCCGCCGGGCAGAGCTTCCGCCGCGCGCCCTGCTGCCAGCCCGTGCCGGGCGAGCGGATCGTCGGCATCACCTTCCGCGGTCAGGGCGTCGTGATCCACGCGATCGACTGCCCCGCGCTCGAGCATTACGAAGAGCAGCCCGAGCGCTGGCTCGACCTGCGCTGGCAGGACGGGACGCACGCCCCGGTCAACACGGTGACCCTCGACCTGACGGTGACCAACGACGCGGGCGTCCTGGGCCGGATCTGCACGCTGATCGGCGAGCAGTCGGCTAACATCTCGGACATGACCTTCCTCGACCGCAAGGCCGACTTCTACCGCATCCTGGTCGATGTCGACCTGCGCGACGCGGAGCACCTGCACAGGGTGATGACCGCGCTCGAGGCCGAGAGCCACGTCTCCTCGATCGAACGGCACCGCGATCCGTCGCGCGCGCTTCCTGCACCGCACGCCCCGGCGCCGGCCGGGGGCTGATCGGGGGCGCGGTGGTCTTCAAGCGGCGCGACAGGCGGTCGGTGGGCCGCGCGGTGGCCGAGACGCTCTATCCGCGCGGCGGCTGGCGCCGCGCTTTCGGCTATGTCCGCCACCGGCTGCAGCGGCTGCCCGACACCCCCGAGAAGATCGGCCGCGGCATCTTTGCCGGCGTGCTGGCGAGCTGGACGCCGTTCTACGGGCTGCATTTCATCATCGCCGTAATCTTCGCCAAGATCGGGCGGGGCAACATCCTCGCCTCGCTGCTGGGCACCTTCTTCGGCAACCCGCTGACCTATGTGCCGATCGGGGTGGTGGCGCTGCAGACCGGCCATTTCATCATGGGCCGGCCGCCGCATCGCGACATAGAGACCTCGCTGGTGGGCAAGTTCGCCGCTGCGGGCGAGGATCTGTGGCACAATTTCGGAGCGCTGTTCGGGCCGGACCGCGCCGATTGGCGCGGGCTGACGCTGTTCTACCACGACGTCTTCCTGCCCTATCTCGTGGGCGGCATCCTGCCCGGGCTGATCTCGGCCTTTGCCTGCTACTGGCTGTTCGTGCCGGTGATCGCGGCCTACCAGAACCGCCGTCGCAAGAAGCTCCGAGCCAAGCTGCAGACACTGGGAAAAATTCCGTCCGTCCCGGCTGACGACGGGCCCGGACCGGACTAGTCTGCGTCCAAAGGAGACGATGATGACGGAACTCAGGCTCGGCGTGAACATCGACCACGTGGCGACGGTGCGCAACGCGCGCGGCGGCGACACCCCCTCCCCCGTCCGGGCTGCCAAGCTCGCCGAGGAGGCCGGTGCCGACGGCATCACCGCGCATCTGCGTGAGGATCGCCGCCACATCTCCGACGCCGATATCGAGGCACTGATGGCGGCGCTGAAGCTGCCGCTCAACTTCGAGATGGCCGCGACCGATGAGATGCAGGCGATCGCGCTGCGCCACCGCCCGCATGCCGTCTGCATCGTCCCCGAACGGCGCGAGGAGCGCACCACCGAGGGCGGGCTCGAGGTCGCAAAGGACGAGAACCGTCTGGCGTATTTCATCGCGCCGCTGCGCGAGGCGGGCTGCCGGGTGTCGATCTTCATCGCCGCCGACCGCGCCCAGATCGACGCCGCCGCCCGGATCGGGGCGCAGGTGGTGGAACTGCATACCGGCGCCTATTGCGAGGCGCATGCGGCGGGCGATCTCGCCGCCCGCGACGCCGAGCTGGCGCGGATCACCGAGATGACGACCCATGCGCATGATCTCGGTCTCGAGGTGCATGCCGGGCATGGCCTGACCTATGACACGGTCGGGCCGATCGCCGGGCTGCCGGAAATGCGCGAGCTGAACATCGGCCACTTCCTGATCGGCGAGGCGATCTTCCGTGGGCTGTCCCCGGCGATCGCGGAGATGCGGCGCCGGATGGAGGCGGCACGACGGGTGATGCGCTGAAACGGTTCCCGCCCCGCGCGATCACGATTGCAGCCCTTCGGGTCTGAAACCCCTGTTCTGCAAAACCTTGCCGACCATCCGGCAGCTTCCTGCCGCCTTCTGGCGGGTCGCATCACTGCCCGCGAAAGTGGCAGGAACATGAGGCCGTCGCCGCCGTTCTGCCCTCCGAGACCGCCGGGGCCATTCACCCCCCTATCGCCCCGGCCGGTCAGAACCCTGGAGGAAAGGAACGACCATGTTCATGAAATCCAAGACCCTTGTCGCCGCCACCGCGCTGTCGATCGCCGCATCCGGTGCTTTCGCCCAAGGCCAGGAAGGTCTCGTCAACGTGTCCGTCGACGACAACACCGTGCAAGTTCCCGTCGATGTGGCGGCCAATGTCTGCAACATCGACGCCAATGTGCTGGCGACCGACTTCGTCGGGACGGAAGACTCCGCCTGCACGATCGACCAGAGCACCGCTGCCAAGAACGGTATCAAAACCGGTAAGGGCAACAGCGGCCATATGGAAAACACGGCCTCGAACGGCAAGAGCGGCAAGCAGGAGGGCCTCGTGAACCTCTCGCTCGACGGCAACACCATCCAAGCCCCGGTCGCGGTCGCCGCGAACCTTTGCGACCTCGACGTGAACCTCATCTCCAAGAAGTTTCAGGGCAAGGACAAGACCGCCTGTGAAATCACCCAGGAGCAGGCCGCCGAGAACGGTCTCGACACTTCGGGTCTGAGTGACAGTGATATGACCGATGCGACGGATACGGTGGAGGACACGGTGGACACCGCCACCGACACCGTCACCGATACCGTGGACAGCGCGACGAACTGATCCGCGTCATGTTTCGCTCCGAAAGGCGCCCGGCTCTCCGGGCGCCTGTTTTCATGGCGAATCCGCCCGAAATTCGCCTCGAATCAGGATCGTTCCGAGGCGCCACGCGTTGTCACTCCAAGCGGCCCCCGAGGGGGCACCCACAAGAAACGGAGACACGACATGGCTGATCATCTCGACACCATCAAGAAGCTGCACACCCGCGTCATCGACAGCCGCGACGGCTATAAGCACTCGCGCGAAGAGGTGAAGGACGAGCGCGGCTTCGTCGGCTTCTTTGATCGCCGCATCGCCGAGCGCGAGCAGTTCCACACGGTGATCCACCGCCAGCTCGCGGCCGAGGGCGTCGAGGTGAGCGAGAGCGGCTCGACCGCCGCCGCAGCACATCGCGGTTGGCTGTCGCTCAAGGATTCGCTGACCGGCAATGACGAGGCGGTCTATGACGAGATCATCAACGGCGAAGAGCAGCTGTTGAAGCTCTATGACGACGCCATCGCCGCCACTTCGGGCAAGCCGGAATGGTCGTTCCTGGCCAGCCAGCGCGCCGACGTGGAGAAGGCGATCACCGAAGCGAAGAGCGAGAAGACCCGCCACGCCGCCTGATCGCCGATCCTTTGGTTCCTGATGCGCCGCCCTCCCCGAGGGCGGCGCTCTTTTGCGCGAGGGCCGCGGATTGCCCGACCCCGCGGCATCGGCTAGGCAAGGTCGCATGATCCTCGGCATCGGCACCGACCTCGCGAATATCGACCGCATCGCCGGCGTCCTCGAACGCCATGGCGACCGCTTCCGCAACCGCGTCTTCACGGATGTGGAGCAGGCCAAGGCCGAGCGCCGCCGCGACGTGGCCGGCACCTATGCCAAGCGCTGGGCCGCCAAGGAGGCCTGCTCCAAGGCGCTGGGCACCGGCCTCAGGATGGGCATCGCATGGAAGGACATGGCGGTGTCGAACCTGCGCACCGGCCAGCCAGTGATGGAGGTGACGGGCTGGGCGCGCGAGCGGCTCGACGCGATGACTCCGCCCGGATACGAGGCGATCATCCACGTGACGCTTACCGACGACCACCCTTGGGCGCAGGCCTTCGTGGTGATCGAGGCACGGCCTCTCGCCGGGCACTGATGCGCGCGGCGCGCCGCTGGCGCATCGACGGCCCCCGCCTGCTGCGCGCCCTGCCCTTTCTCGATGCCATGTCGACCGAGACGGCTCTGGCCTGAGCGCCCCGTTGCGCCGGGGCTGGCCTTGCGGTTTCGCGCGCGCTAGATGGCGCGTCTGGCGGTTTCCTTGACTAATCCCCCCGCCCCCCGCATGTAGCCCCGAAACCCAAGGGACCAATCCGCATGGCCAGCAGATCCGACACCGAGAAGCAGGGCTTCGTCCACAGCGTCTGGGAAACCATCAAGACGGTGTTCTGGGCGCTGCTGATCGCGGGCATCTTCCGTACCCTGTTCTTCCAGCCGTTCTGGATCCCCTCGGGCTCGATGAAGGACACGCTGCTGATCGGCGACTTCCTCTTCGTCAACAAGATGGCCTACGGCTACTCCTACGCCTCCTGCCCCTCGGTGCGGCTGGCCTCGCTGGGCGTCGACATCTCGGCCGAGGATGTCTGCGGCTGGGCCAAGGGCGACAACGACCGGCTCTGGGGCGAATACCCCGAGCGCGGCGACGTGGTGGTGTTCCGCCACCCCGTCACCGGAGAGGATTTCATCAAGCGCGCCATCGGCCTGCCCGGCGACCGGATCCAAGTCCGCGACGGGCGGCTCTTCATCAATGACGAGGCGGTGGGCCTCGAACCCGCCGGCACCTTCACCGAGGTGATGGAGCGGCAGGGGCCGCAGGGCCTGCTGCCGCGCTGCCGCAACGGCGCGGTCGGCATGGGGGCCATCTGCGAGAAGACCCGCTATACCGAGACGCTGCCCAATGGGCGCAGCCATGACGTCCTCGACATTACCACCCAGTCGTCGGACAATACCGGCGTCTACACCGTTCCCGAGGGGCATCTGTTCTTCATGGGCGACAATCGCGACAACTCGACCGACAGCCGGGTGCCGCAGAACGCGCGCGGCGTGGGCTTCGTGCCCTTCGAGGACCTCGTCGGCCGGGCCGACCGGATCATGTTCTCCTCGGCCGGGCGCTCGATGCTGGCCTTCTGGACCTGGCGCTCGGACCGCTTCTTCAAGGCGGTCGAGTGAAGCTTTCGGCCGAACTGCGCGCCTTCGCGACCCGGCTGGGGCACGAGTTCTCGCGTCCCGAGCTGCTGTCGCGCGCCGTCACCCATGGCTCGATCTCCGGGCCGATGCGTGACGACAACCAGCGGCTGGAGTTCCTCGGCGACCGGGTTCTGGGGCTGGTGATGGCCGAGGCGCTGCTCGAGGCCGACCGGAGCGCCACCGAGGGCCAGATCGCGCCGCGCTTCAACGCGCTGGTCCGCCGCGAGACCTGCGCCGAGGTGGCCCGCGAGATCGAGATCGGCACGGTGCTGCGGCTCGGGCGCTCGGAGATGAAGTCGGGCGGACGCCGCAAGGAGGCGCTCTTGGCCGACGCGATGGAGGCGGTGATCGCCGCCGTCTATCTCGATGCCGGCTTCGAGGCGGCGCGCAACGTGGTGCGCAGGCTCTGGGGCGAGCGGATCAACCGGGTCGAGGAAGACGCCCGCGATCCCAAGACGGCGCTGCAGGAATGGGCGCAGGCGCGCGGCGAACCGCCGCCGGCCTATGCCGAGACCGGCCGCGAGGGACCGGACCACGCGCCGGTCTTCACCATCGAGGTCAGGCTGGCTTCCGGCGCCAGCGAGAACGCCACCGCCGGGTCGAAACGGCAGGCGGAACAGGCGGCGGCAGCCGCGCTTTTGAAACGGGTGAGCGAATGAGCGACCAAGATCAGACGCCGGAAGGCGACGAGACCCCGGACGCCGCTCAGGGCCCCGAGGCGCTGCACGAGGATGGCCTACCGGGCGCGCCGATCGGCGGCGACCAGGAGGGCGAGGCCGGTCCGACCCGCGCCGGCTATGTCGCGCTGATCGGCGAGCCCAATGCCGGGAAATCGACCCTGCTGAACCGCATGGTCGGCGCCAAGGTGTCGATCGTCACCCACAAGGTGCAGACCACCCGCGCCCGCATCCGCGGTGTCGCGATGGAGGATCGCGCCCAGATCGTCTTCGTCGACACGCCGGGCCTGTTCCGGCCGCGCCGCCGGCTCGACCGCGCGATGGTCGCCGCCGCCTGGAGCGGGGTGGCCGATGCCGACATGGTCGTGCTGCTGATCGAGGCTCATCGCGGCATCACCGACGGCGTGAAGGCGATCCTCGAGGCCCTGCCCGAACGGCTCGGTCGCAAACCCGTCGCGCTCGCGATCAACAAGATCGACAAGGTGAAGTCCGAGGTCCTGCTCAAGCTCGCGCAGGACTGCAACGACGCGCATCCCTTCGTGAAGACCTTCATGATCTCGGCCGAGCGCGGCCATGGCGCCGCCGACCTCAAGGCGTGGCTGGGAAGCCAGATGCCCGAGAGCCCGTGGCTCTACCCCGAGGACCAGCTCGCCGATCTGCCGCTGCGGATGATCGCCGCCGAGATGACGCGCGAGAAGCTCACCCTCCGGCTGCACCAGGAACTGCCCTACGAGCTGACGGTCGAGACCGAGAGCTGGCAGGAGCGCGACGACGGCTCGGCCCGCGTCGACCAGATGATCTACGTCGCCCGCGAGGGCCACAAGGGCATCGTGCTGGGCAAGGGCGGCGAGACCATCAAGTCGGTCTCCAAGGCCGCGCGTGAGGAGTTGTCGGAGTTCCTCGGCCGCAAGGTACACCTGTTCCTGCAGGTGAAGGTGCGCCCGAACTGGCTCGAGGAAAAGGAGCGCTACTCCGAGATGGGGCTCGATTTCCGCGACGGGAATGGCTGAGCCGCGGCTCGCCACCGGCATCTGGGTCTCGGCCTATCTCGCGCGGCTCCGGCTGCACGACATCCCCGCCTTCGTCACCGCCAAGGGCGACGAGACGGCGGGGGCGGTGCTGGTCAAGTCCAACACGCTCGACGGACAGGGGCGGCTGTTCCAGCGCAGCCTCGACCTGATGACCGGTGCGCGGGCCTGGATCACGCTGGCCGAGGGCGAGGAGGCCGAGGTCGATGCCAGCATCGAGCGGCAGCGGCGCTTCGACCCCGATCTGTGGGTGATCGAGGTCGAGGACCGGCAGGGCCGGACGCTTCTCGACGAGCCGGGGCTGGCCGATTAACTCCGGTCCGCCGCGCGCCAGCGGTCGAGGATGTGCCGCGCCACCATCAGGTCGAGATGCGCGCCGCCGCCGTTCTTAAACAGCGTGATCTCGTCCTCGCTCCCGCGTCGGAACAGCTTCGGCTCCGAGAACTCGGCCACAACGTCCTCGCGCGCAATCGCACCTGCCTCAAGCGGGATCTTCAGCTCGCCGATATGGTCGAGCGTGGTGGCGCGCGCATCGACGAAGATCCGCGCCCGCTGCAACGCCCGGTCGTCGGCCTCGCGCATGTGCGGGGTGAAGGCACCGATCAGGTCGAGATGCGTGCCGGGGCGCAGCCAGTCGCCCCGCACCACTGGCGCCTTCGCCATGGTCGCACAGGTAACGATATCAGCCCGGCCCACGGCCTGCTCCAGATCCTCGGCGATCTCGATATCCGGATGCTGCGCCTTGAGCCGCTCCGCCCCCTCGCGCGAGCGGTTCCAGACCGTGAAACGGGCTTCGGGGAAGGCCGCCCCGTAAGCCTCGCACAGCGAGGCGGCGACGTTGCCCGCGCCGACGATCAGGATCTCGCGACTGTCGGGCCGGGCCAGTTTCATCGCGCCTAGCAGGCTGTCGGCGGCGGTCTTCCACTTGGTGACGAGGTGAAAGTCCACCACAGCCTCCAGCGTGCCGTCCTTGTCCGACAGCAGGTTCACCGCGCCGTTGATGCTCGGGCCCTGGTTGCCCGGAAAGATCGTCGCGACCTTCACCGCGATGCCCAGCCCCTCGATCCACGCCGAGCGGTTCAGGAGCGTGTCCTCGCCACGGTAGAGGAATGTGTCGGTGACCTGCGCCGGCGGCAGATCGTGCCCAGCCTCGATGGCGCGGGCCATGGCGATCCAGTCGAGCTTCGCTTCGGCCTCGAAGGGGACGATCTCGGTCATGCGGCCTCCGCCTCGCTGAGCAGACCCTCGGCCACCAGCCGTCCGGCCAGCCCCTGGGGCCCGGTGAAGTGATGCACCTGCCAGCCGCGCGCTTGGGCGGCGGCGATGTTGTCGGCGCGGTCGTCGGTGAACAGGAGCCGCTCCGGCGCCACGCCGGTGTCGCGCTCCAGCCGCTCGTAGATCGGCGCGTCGGGCTTGGCCATGCGCAGATGCCCCGAGACGAACAGCGCGTCGAACTCGGCGAAGACAGGGTAGTGTGCGCGGGCGATCTCGAAGGTCTCGACCCCGAAATTCGACAGCGCGAAGACCGGCACGCCGCGCGCCTTCAGGGCCCGCAGCAGCCGGCCCGAACGCGGGATCTCCGGGCTCGCCATCTCGATCCAGCGGTCGTGCCAGAGCATGATCTCGGCGGTCCAGTCGGGATGCGCCTCGGCCAAGGCCGCGACCTGCCCGTGGAAGTTCTCGCCCAGATCGACGCGCTCGTTCATGCCATGCAGGTCGACCGTGGCGAACAGCTCGGCCCGCCGCGCTTCCCCGATCGCCGCGTCATAGACCCGCTCGGGGTTCCATTCGATCAGCACGTTGCCGATATCGAAGACAACTGCCTCGATGCTCATGCGCCCGCCTCCCGCGCCGCCTTGCGCAGCGCCCGTTCCAGCGCGTCGAGAAAGCGCGAGCGGTCGGCCTTGGTGAAGCCCTTGCCACCGCCCTGGCGGAACGGGTCGGCAGCGCGCAGGTCGGCCATCAGGTCGCGGGTGGCCAGCACATTGCCGATATTGGCCGCGGTCAGCGGCTCGCCATTGTGCTTGAGCACCTGTGCCCCCGCCTCGACGCATTTCGCGGCGAGCGGGATGTCATTGGTGATCACCACGTCACCCATCTTGGCGCGGTCGGCGATCCACATGTCGGCCACGTCCGGCCCCTCGGGGACGATCACCGTCTCGACATAGGGGTTCTGCGACGGGCGCAGCCCGCCATTCGAGACGATGGCCACCTGCACTTTGTGGCGCGTGCCCACCGTTTCGCACTCGGCTTTCACCGGGCAGGCATCGGCGTCGACATAGATCATGACCAGAGCGCCGCGGCGTGGAAGTCGACATGGTCCTCGATGAAGGAAGACACGAAGTAGTAGCTGTGGTCGTAGCCGCGCTGGAGCCGCAGCGTGCCGGGCTGGCGCCGCTCGGCCATGGCGCGGGCGAAATGCTCGGTGCCGAGCTTGTCGCCGAACTGGTCGGCGGTGCCTGTGTCCACCAGAAGCGGCCCGTCGAAGCCGGTCTTGGTCATCAGCAGCGTCGCATCGTGGCGCGCCCAGGCGGCCTCGTCCTCGCCAAGATAGGCGGTGAACTGGCGGCGGCCCCATTCGCTCTGGGTCGGGTGGCAGATCGGCGCGAAGGCCGAGACGCTTCGGTATCGCCCCGGCAACCGCATCGCCATGGTCAGCGCGCCGTGACCGCCCATCGAATGGCCGGTGATCGCCTGCCGTCCCTCGTCGATGGCGAACTGTCCCTCGAGCAGCGCGGGCAGCTCCTCGGCGACGTAGTCCCACATCTGGTAATGCCTGGCCCAAGGATCCTGGGTGGCGTTCAGGTAGAACCCCGCCCCCTGCCCCATGTCGAAGCCCTCGTCATCGGCCACGCCGGTGCCGCGCGGCGAGGTGTCGGGAAACACCAGCGCGATGCCCTGCTCGGCGGCCCAGCGCTGCGCGCCGGACTTGGTCATCGCGTTCTCATGGGTGCAGGTGAGGCCCGACAGGAACCACAGCACCGGCACCGGCCCCTCCTGTGCCTCGATGGGCAGGAACAGCCCGAAGGTCATCTCGGTGCCGGTGGCCTCGCTCTGGTGGCTGTAGACCCCCTGCACGCCGCCAAAGCAGGTGTTCTCGCTGATCGTCTTCATGTCGTCTCCGTATCCGCCGAGATCACGGTGAGGATCTCTTCGAGCGGTTTCTTGATCATGGCTGCCGCCGGAACGGTAGCGCCCTCGGCCGGGTGGCCCACCGCGAGGATCATCACCGGCTTCTCGGAGGCCGGGCGGTCGCAAAGATCGGTGAGGAATTTCATCGGGCTCGGCGTATGGGTGAGCGCCGAGAGCCCCGACAGGTGCAGCGCACCGATCAGGAAACCGGTGGCGAGCCCGACGCTCTCGGGCACGTAGTAATGCTTGTAGCGCGTGCCATCCGGCTTGGTGCCCCAGCGCTGGGCGAAGACCACGATCAGCCAGGGCGCGACGTCGAGATGCGGCTTGGAGGCGCCGGTGCCGATCGGCTCGAGCGCGGCAATCCACTCGTCCGGCGCGCCGCCCTCGTAGAAGGCGCGCTCCTCCTCCTCGGCGGCGGCACGGATCTGCGCCTTGAGGCCCGGATCCGAGATCGCGACGAAATGCCAGGGTTGCTGGTTCGCGCCCGAGGGCGCGCGCCCGGCGGTGGCGATCGCCGCCTCGATCACCGCGCGCGGCACAGGGCGGTCGCTGAACTCGCGGATGGTGTGGCGCGTCGCCATGGCGTCGAAATGCGCGCGCGCAGCCGCGAGGATGGCCTCGTCGGTCATCTCCGGTCGCTGCGGCAGCGGCGTGGCGCGGTACCCTGTCGTCTCGATGCTCATCGTGCCCTCCCCCTGCGAAGGGGCAGTCTCTCCAAAGCCATCGCCCGGCGCAACCCGGCTCAGCCGCCGCCGATCAGCACCCCAGCGGCAAAGACCAGCGCGCCGCCCAGCACCACCTGAAAGGCGGCCCGGAAGAAGGGCGTGTCCATGTAGCGGCTCTGGATCCAGGCGATCGCCCAGAGTTCGATGAAGACGACGACGATGGCGGTGATCGTGGCGGTCCAGAAATGCGGGATCAGGTAGGGCAGCGCGTGGCCGAGCCCGCCCACCGTGGTCATGATCCCGGTGGCCAGCCCGCGCTTCACCGGCGAGCCGCGCCCCGAGAGCTGCCCGTCATCGGAGGCCGCCTCGGTGAAGCCCATCGAGATACCCGCGCCGACGCTGGCCGCGAGCCCCACGAGGAAGGTGGTGTGCGTGTCCTGCGTGGCGAAGGCGGTGGCGAAGATCGGCGCCAGGGTCGAGACCGAGCCGTCCATCAGCCCCGCCAGCCCCGGCTGCACATAGGTCAGCACGAATTGGCGCCGCGCCGCGTGATCCTCCTCGACCCGCGCCGGGCCGGTCAGGTGCTCCTCCTCGAGCGCCCGCGCGGTGCTGCGATGCTCGGCTTCGGCGGCGGCGAGATCGCCCAAGAGCCGCCGCGTCGCCGCGTCCGAGGCACGGGCGGCGGCGCGGGCATAGAAGGCGCCCGCCTCGCGCTCCATCTCGGCGGCCTGTCCGCGGATCGCGTCGAGCCCGAGATTCTCGGTGAGCCAGACCGGGCGGCGGGTATGAAACCCCGCCACATGCTCGCGGCGCAGCAGGGGGATCGTCTCGCCGAAGCGGGCGCGGTGCAGCTCGATCAGCTGGCGGCGATGCCCGTCCTCCTCCTCCGCCATGCCCTCGAACACCGCCGCCGAGGCCGGGAAGTCGCCGCGCAGCCGGTCGGCATAGAGCCGGTAGATCCGCGCGTCGTCCTCCTCCGAGGAGATCGCCAAGGCCAGGATCTCCCGCTCGCTGAGATCGTCGAAGCGGCGGCGGGAGGTGAATCCGGGAATCATCGGGCGGCTCCTTTTAGAACGATTCCAATCTACGGGACGTCGCGCCGCTGACAAGTCCGGCGGCGCTGGCCGGGACCCGTCTGGCGGGCTACTGTCTCCGACAGCCTCAGGAGGACCGATGACCGCCCACGAACCCCGCATCCGCAAGGGCCGCAAGTACGACCAGGTGCTCGACGGCGCCCGAGAGGTGTTCATGGGCGCGGGCTTCGAGGGCGCCAGCGTCGACGACATCGCTCGGGTTGCGGGCGTGTCCAAGGCGACGCTCTACAGCTACTTTCCCGACAAGCGGCTGCTGTTTCTCGAGGTGATGCGTGTCGAATGCAGCGCCCAGGCCGGCACCGCGCTCTCCGCGATCGACACGACCCGGCCGGTGCGCGAGGTGCTGTGCGAGACGGCCGAGCGGATCATCGGCTTCTACACCTCGGAGTTCGGGCTGCGAATCTTCCGAATCTTCGTCGCCGAGAGCGCGCGCTTTCCCGATATCGGCCGCGCCTTCTACGAGACCGGGCCGCAAATGGGCCGGCGCTACCTGATAGGCTTTTTCGAGCAGGCGATCGGGCGCGGCGAGCTGCGCATCGATGATCTCGCGCTCGCCGCCGACCAGTTCTACGAGCTGTGCCGGGCCGATCTCTTCGCCCGGGCGATCTTCTGCGTCTCGGACGATTTCTCGCAGGCGGAGCGCGACCGCGTGGCCCAGGGCGCGGTCGACACCTTCCTCGCCCGCTACGGCGGTTAGTCCTTGCGCCGCACCTGCAGCTGGTTGCCCTGCTTGCGGGTCTCGAAGCGCTTGAGCTCCAGCACCAGCTCCGACAGCTTGCGCTTGCCATAGCTGCGCACGTCGAAATCGGGGTTGTCGGCGGTGATGTACTGGCCGATCGGCCCGAGCGGATACCACTCGTCGTCATCCTGCTCGATCTTGTCCATGGCGCGCAGGATCAGCGGCACCGCCTCGAGCGGCGACTTCTTGCCCGTCGGCGCGGCCGGCGTCTCGCCCGGCGCGGCGTCGGCCTTGGCGGCGACCGGCTCGTCCATGATGTTCTCGATCAGCACGAAGCGGTTGCAGACGTTGCGCAGCGATTCCGGTGCCTTGGCCTCACCGATGCCGATCACGTCGAGCCCCTGCTCGCGGATCCGGTTGGCGAGCGCGGTGAAGTCCGAATCCGACGACACCAGCACGAAGCCGTCGAAGCGGCCGGTGTGCAGGATGTCCATCGCATCGATCACGAGACCGATATCGGAGGCGTTCTTGCCCTTGGTGTTGGCGGTTTCCTGATGCGCCACCAGACCCAGCGCGCGGACGTTGTCGGCCCAGCCGCGCAGCCGCTCGGCCGACCAGTCGCCATAGACCCGGCGCAGCGCCGGCTCGCCGAAACTGGTGATCTCCTTGAGGATCGGCTTGGCGAAGCGCGCCGGGATGTTGTCGGCGTCGATCAGCACGGCGTAGAGCGGGCGGGTCTCGGGCATGTCGGGCCTCCTTCGGTGATTGTATCGGCCATCGCCCTCCTGAGGCCCACCGTCAAGTCGAAGCAATCGGCAAGATCCGAACGAAACATGAACATTTTGTTTGCGAGACTCGGGCAGGCGGGCGTAGCCTTTCCGCACGGTCCTTGGCGGATCGGCAAGGAGGAATGGATCATGAGTTTCATCGACGGATTTGTCGCCGCGGTTCCGAGCGACCGCAAGGACGACTACATCGCCTTCTCGCGCGAAAGCTGGATGCTGTTCAAGGAATTCGGCGCGCTGTCGATGCGCGAATGCTGGGGCAGCGACGTGCCGGATGGCGAGGTCACCTCGTTCCCGATGGCAGTGCAGAAGAAGCCGGAGGAGACGGTGGTCTTCTCGTGGATCGAATGGCCCGACAAGAGCAAGCGGGACGCCTGCATGGCCAGCATGGAAAACGATCCGCGATGGGAGGCGATGAGCCCCGACAAGATGCCCTTCGACGGCAAGCGGATGATCTATGGGGGCTTCGAGCCGGTGTTCGAGAGCTGAGAATTGATAGGTGGCCGGCCCGAACCGGCCACCTATGCGGGATCAGTAGACCACGACCGAGCGGATGCTTTCGCCCGCATGCATCAGGTCGAAGCCCTTGTTGATCTCGTCGAGCTTGAGCTGATGGGTGATCATCGGGTCGATCTCGATCTTCCCTTCCATGTACCAGTCGACGATCTTCGGCACGTCGGTGCGGCCGCGCGCGCCGCCGAAGGCGGTGCCCTTCCAGGTGCGGCCCGTGACCAGCTGGAACGGACGGGTCGAGATCTCGGCCCCGGCAGGCGCCACGCCGATCACCACCGAGACGCCCCAGCCGCGATGCGCCGACTCGAGCGCCTGACGCATCACCGTGACGTTGCCGGTGCAGTCGAAGGTGTAGTCGGCCCCGCCGATCAGGTCGCCGCGCCGCTTGGTCATGTTGACCAGATGCGCGACGATGTCGCCGTCGATCTCCTTGGGATTGACGAAATGGGTCATGCCGAACCGCTCGCCCCAAGCCTTGCGGTCGTTGTTGATGTCGACGCCGATGATCATGTCGGCGCCCGCCAGCCTGAGCCCCTGGATCACGTTGAGGCCGATGCCGCCCAAGCCGAACACCACCGCCGTGGAGCCCACCTCGACCTGCGCCGTATTGATCACCGCGCCGACGCCGGTGGTGACGCCGCAGCCGATGTAGCAGATCTTGTCGAAGGGCGCGTCCTCGCGCACCTTGGCGAGCGCGATCTCGGGCAGCACCGTGTGGTTGGCGAAGGTCGAGCAGCCCATGTAGTGCAGGATCGGCGTACCGTCGGTCATCGAGAAGCGCGAGGTGCCATCGGGCATGAGGCCCTGACCTTGGGTGCCCCGGATCGAGGTGCACAGATTGGTCTTCTGGCTCAGGCAGGACGGGCACTGGCGGCATTCGGGCGTGTAGAGCGGGATGACGTGATCGCCCTTCTTGAGCGAAGTGACGCCTTCGCCCACCTCGACCACCACGCCCGCGCCCTCATGGCCGAGGATTGCGGGAAACAGACCCTCGGGATCGGCGCCCGAAAGGGTGAATTCGTCGGTGTGGCAGATGCCGGTGGCCATGATCTCGACCATGACCTCGCCGGCCTTCGGGCCTTCGAGATTGACGTCCATGATCTCGAGCGGCTTGCCCGCCTCGAGGGCGACGGCGGCACGTGTGCGCATGGGATGACCTCCGTGATGGGACGCGCCGAGAGGCGGCGCGCCTTTGGCGCGAAGCGTCGCGGAAAGCGTGGGCAAGATCAATGGCGCAGCCCCTTGTGCAACGGCGCGCAGCGGGTCAGGCTCGGCCCATGCGATACCTGATCCTGCCCCTCCTGCTCGCCGCCTGCGCGCCATTGGCGCAGGCTCCCGCGCCCGCTCCGACCCCTGCCCCGGCAGACCCCGGGACATGCGGCGCCGATGCGCGTCAGCACCTGGTCGGCGCGCCCGTCACCGCGCTGGAACGCGAGCTGATCCTCGGCCCGGTGCGGATCATCCGTCCCGGCGACGCGGTGACCATGGATTTCCGCCCCGACCGGATCAATTTCGAGATCGACGCGCTGGAGCGGATCGCGCGGGTCTATTGCGGCTGAAACGAGAGCGGCCCGGACGCGGATCAACCGCGCCCGGGCCGTATCGAGTTTGCGAGCAGGCGCCGCCCCGCCGCGGATCAGGTGGGGGCTGTTATCACCGCCTTGAGGCGATCGCCTGCCGCTGAACTCTTTGTGCCGGGCAAGCGCGGCGCGCATGCGGTGCACCGTGGCCACGCCGGGGGTGATTTCGCGGCATTCGCGTGGCGCCGCGCCACGTGATGCCCGCGAGGCTTGAAAAGCGCCGGCGCGCGCGTAACTCTGAAAGCATGACGCTGCAGCCGCCGACGCCGTTTCCCGGCCGCCTGCCAGAGCAGGTGGCCTTTCACCGGACCGAGCTGGGGCCGATCCTGTCGGTTTATGGCCGCATGGTCGCCGCCGGAGAGTGGCGCGACTACGCGATTTCCTCGCTGCGCGACATGGCGGTCTTCTCGGTGTTCCGCCGCACCGCCGAAACGCCGCTCTACCGCATCGAGAAACGCCCCCGTCTGCGCCATCGGCAGGGACAGTTCGCGGTGCTCGGCCCCGACGGGCAGGTGCTGCGCCGGGGCGACGAGCTGGCGCAGGTGCTCAAGGTCTTCGACGCGCGCCGCTTCCGGGTGATCGACTGAAGGCTCAGAGCCTGCGGCGATGGGTCACCGGCCCGCCGCCCTGCGCCTCGATCCTGAGCGCGGCCTTGCGCGCATCCTCGTAGGTCACGGCCATGGCATGTCCGTTGGCGTGGATGATCGTCTCGGCATCAACCATCAGCGCCACGTGCCCCTTCCAGAACCACAGGTCGCCGCGCTGCGGCGGCTCGTGCTCGACATCGCGGCCCAGCGCCTGCTGCAGGTCGCTGTCGCCCGGGCAGGGCAGGCCGCAGGCCAGCAGCGCCGCCTGCACCAGCCCCGAGCAATCGATGCCCAGCCGCGAATTGCCGCCCCAGAGATAAGGCGTTCCGAAGAACATCTGCGCCACCGTCACCGGGTCGGAAAAGGGGCGGTCGATCTCACGCAGATGCTTCTTTGGGATGAAGCCCTCGGGCGTCTCGAACAGCTCGCGCCGCTCGTGCAGCACGGTGATCCGGCTGCCGAAGCTCAGATGCGCGAGGTCGGGCGACTTGATGCTTTCCTCGGCATAGAGATGCGTCGCGGGCGTGGCGACGAGATGGGTCGCCGCGCGCGGCGCGTCCAGCGCGGCCGCGTCGACATAGCCGCAATAGCCGTCGCGCGCGGCGCGGATGAAGGCATGACCCGCGCGCCGCTCGAACACCTCGACGGCCTCGCCCATCAGCAGTTGCCGGTCGCGCGCGCCCTCGGGCGCGGCCAGCAGGTCGAGAACCGGGCGCGCCACCCGCGCGCCCTCGCCCGTCACGTAGCGTTCGGCTGGCACCCGCCCGGCCAGTTCCAGCGCGGCGACGCGGCCATTGGCCGGGGTCAGGCGGCGGTCCGGACCGCTCATCCCAGCCCCAGCAGTTCGGGCATCGCCTCGAACAGCGCCCGCGCACCCATGCCGACGCCGCCCTTGGGCCGGGCCGGGGCAGGCTTGGGATTCCAGCCATAGATGTCGAAATGCGCGTAGCGGACGGGTTCCGCGAAGCGGCGCAGGAACAGCGCGGCGGTGATCGAGCCCGCCATGCCGCCCGAGGGCGCGTTGTCGAGATCGGCGATGCCCGGCTCGATCATGCTCTCATAGGGGGCGTGGAACGGCATCCGCCAGACCGGGTCGGCCACCCGCGCGGCGGCGCGGGCGATGGCCGCCGCGTCGTCATCCGCATCGGTGTAGAACGGCGCGAGATCGGGCCCGACCGCGACCCGCGCCGCCCCGGTGAGCGTCGCCATGGAGATCATCAGGTCGGGCTCTTCCTCGGCCCCGAGCGCTAGTGCATCCGCCAGCACCAGCCGCCCCTCGGCATCGGTATTGTTGACCTCGACCGACAGCCCCTTGCGGGAAGCGAGGATGTCGCCGGGGCGGAAGGCATCGGCCGAGACCGAATTCTCCACCGCCGGGATCAGCACCCGCAGCCGGATCTTCAGCCCCAGCGCCATGATCATCCGCGCCAGCCCGAGCACGGTGGCGGCGCCGCCCATGTCCTTCTTCATCAGCCCCATCGAGGCGCCCGGCTTGAGGTTGAGCCCGCCGGTATCGAAGCACACCCCCTTGCCGACCAGCGTCAGCGTCGGGCCGCTCTCACCCCAGCGCATGTCGATCAGCCGGGGCGCGCGATCGGTGGCGGCGGCCCGGCCCACGGCGTGGATCAGCGGAAGGTCACGCGCGATCAGCTCCTCGGCCGGGGTGGTCTCGATGGTGGCGCCGAATTCGCCCGCCAGCGCCTCGGCGGCGGCCTGCAGCTCGGCCGGGCCCATGTCGGCGGCGGGGGTGTTGATCAGGTCACGGGTCAGCGCCTCGCCCGCCGCGATGGCGCGCAGGCGCTCGGCATCGATCCCGTCGGGCGCGACGAGCCGGGCCTTCGGCGCGGACTGCTTGGCATAGCGGTCGAAACGATAGCTCTCCAGCAGCCAGCCCAGCGCCGTCTCGCGGGCAAGGTCGGGGGCCGTGGCCGGGTCGAGCGCATAGACCCCCTCGGGCAGCTTGGAGGCGGCGCCCGCGGCGACGAAGCGGCTGCGAGCCTGGGCCCGGTCGTCGCCAAGGCCCACCAGCGCGCCCCACAGCCCACCCGCAGCGTCGGGCAGCGCCAGCACCGC
This sequence comes from Limimaricola variabilis, assembly GCF_014195545.1. Lineage (GTDB taxonomy): Bacteria > Pseudomonadota > Alphaproteobacteria > Rhodobacterales > Rhodobacteraceae > Limimaricola > Limimaricola variabilis. The sequence goes on from NZ_JACIBX010000002.1 coordinate 174,799, forward strand.
GCCCGCGCCGGCCTTGAAACCCTGCGCCTCGGCCCAGCGGCGCGCGCCCTCCGGCAGCCCGGAGAGCGTCGCGTCGAGATCCTCGGGCGTCACCAGCCGCAGCGGCAGCGCGTTCTCCCGGTCGGTGGCGAAATCCTGCATCGGCATGGCACGGCTCCTCAGTTCGATCGCCGGGAGACTGGCCCCCCGCCACCGCGACCGCAAGCCGGATCGCGCGTCAGCCGGCGCGCCCGAGCGCCGCCTGCGCCCCCGCGCCGCAGCGCCCGAGCCGCGCCACGGTGGCGCCGAGCGCGGCGGCGTCGCCGCGCGCCGCGCAATCCTCGACGCTGGCGGCGACATGCGCCATCTCCGACAGGCCGAGCCGCGTCGCCAGCCGCCGCAGCCCGCGCGCGTCGGCCCGCAGCCGGGCAAAGGCGCAGGCGGCAAGGTTGCCCTCCAGCCGGACCAGCCGCGCCGCCAGCTCCTCGGCCGGGGCCGGGCGTCGTCGCACCGCCCCCAGCGCGGAAAGCAGCCGCACCCGCAGCACCGCCTCCGGCGGCGGTTCGGGCAGCGGCATCAGCGGGGCGAGCGCGTGCGGGATCGGGCGTGTGTCGGAACAGCTCATGAGCGGAGCCTAGGCCGCAATGGGTTTGGAAAGCGTTGCGGCCGCGACGAGATAATTCTCGAATTCACGTGCGTTTCCGCCTATCTGCCTCGAAGACGACGCATGGAGAACCCGATGACCCTCGCAAGCCCCCTGCCCGACTATCTCGTGAACCGCTATCACGGCTGGAAGGCCACGCGTTACGCCGAGAACCGCAGCTGGTACCAAAAGCTCGCCAGCGAGGGCCAGCACCCCCGCGCCATGGTGATCTCCTGCTGCGACAGCCGGGTGCATGTCACCTCGATCTTCGGCGCCGATCCGGGCGAGTTCTTTTTGCACCGCAACATCGCCAACCTGGTGCCGCCCTACGCGCCCGACGGCAACCAGCACGGCACCTCGGCGGCGATCGAATACGCGGTGACCGCGCTCAAGGTGCCGCATCTGATCGTGATCGGCCATTCGAGCTGCGGCGGCGTGAAGGGCTGCTACGACATGTGCGAAGGCCACGCCCCCGCGCTCGAGGAGAAGACCAGCTTCGTCGGCCGCTGGATGGACCTGCTGCGGCCGGGCTATGCGCGGCTGCCCGAGGGCACCGACGAGGAGCGGGTCGCGGCGCTCGAAAAGCAAGGCGTGCTGATCTCGCTCGAGAACCTGCTGACCTTCCCCTATGTGAAGGAGGCGGTCGAGGAGGGCCGGCTGTCGCTGCACGGTCTTTGGACCGATATCGGCGCCGGCGGGCTCGAGTGCTACGACCCCGAGCGCGGCGGCTTCGTGCCGCTCTGAGCGCCGCGCCGCGTGGCCCGGAACACGGGCTGCGCGGCGAAGATCACCAGCATGATCCGCACCAGGTGCAGGACCGAGACATAGGCGACGTCCTGCCCCATCGCCAGCGCCAGCAGGCTCATCTCGGTCAGCCCGCCCGGCGAATAGCCCAGAAAGCTGAGCGACAGCGGCAGCCCGGTGATCGCCGTCAGCGCGGCGGCGGAGACCACTGCGACGGCGATCATCGCCACCGATGACAGCGCGCCGAGCGACAGGTCGCGGCCGATCTGCGCCGCGCTCACCCCGATGAAACGGCAGCCGATCACCGTGCCGATCACCACCTGCGCCACCACGATCAGCGCGCCGGGCGGGGCGACCGAGACCAACCCCACCAGATGCAGCACCCCGCTCAGGATCATCGGCCCGGTGACCTGCGGCGCCGGCAGCCGCAGCCATTTGCCCAGCGGCACCCCGGCCACGGCCGCGGCCCCCAGCAGTGCCCAGTCGAGGAGGCTCAGCGCCGCGGCCGGCGCGCCGCGCGCCACCTCGCCGGAATCGACGTCGAGCGCGGTGCCGTAGAACAGCACGACGAACAAGATGACGAGCAGCACCCGCGCGGCATGGGCCAGCGCGATGCGCTTTTCGTTGCCGCCCGCCGCGCCGCCGAGGATCAGCATGTCGTTGAGCCCGCCCGGCATCGCCGAGAAGAAGGCAGTCACCGGGTCGTAGCGCCCGACCCGGCGATAGACGGCATAGGAGACCAGCGCCGTCACCACCAGAAAGGGCGGCAGCAGGGCGAGGCTCGCGGCGTAGCGTCCGGCCGTGTCGAACATCTCGGGCCGCAGCGCCGAGCCGAGCATCACGCCGATCACTGGGATCACCAGCGGGCGCAGCCGGTCGGGCCCGCGAACCGGCAGCGCCAGCACCGCCGCCAGCGTGTTGCCGATCATCGGCCCCAGCATCCAGGGCAGCGGCATTCCCGACAGCGCGGCGAGCCAGCCCGACAGGGCGCCGATGGTCAGCGCGAAGACGGCGCGGCGCCCGGGCACGAGGCCGCGCAGATACATGACGACATCATCCATATTCGTCTGCTTAGCCCCGGCGCAGGCAAAGGTGTAGGGGGTCAGCCGCCCATCTGCCTTTGCCGCTCGGCATAGCGGGCGCGGTCCTCGTCGCTGCGCGCCTCGATGCAGCCGGGGCAGGAAATGCCCTCGACATAGGCCGGATCGCGCATCGCCTCGGGCGAGACCGGCATCCGGCAGGCCCGGCACAGCACGTGGGAGCCTGGCTCCAAGCCGTGGCCCACCGCCACGCGCTCGTCGAAGACGAAGCATTCGCCGCGCCACAGGCTCTGCTCCTGCGGGACCTCTTCGAGATATTTCAGCACGCCGCCCTTGAGGTGATAGACCTCGTCGATGCCTTGCGCCTTGAGGAACGAGGTCGACTTCTCGCAGCGGATGCCGCCGGTGCAGAACATGGCGATGCGCTTGCCCGCCAGCTTGTCGGCATTGGCCGCCCACCAGTCGGGAAACTCGCGAAAGCTCGTGGTGCCCGGATCGACCGCGCCCTCGAAGCTGCCCACCGCGACCTCGTAGCCGTTGCGAGTATCGATGGTGACGACGTCGGGGGCTGAGATCAGCGCGTTCCACTCGGCCGGCGCGACATGGGTGCCGACATGGCCCCGGGGATCGACGCCGGGCCGGCCCATGGTGACGATCTCGCGCTTGAGCCGGACCTTGAGGCGGCGGAAGGGGGCGGCCTCGGCGGCGCTCTCCTTCCAGTCGAGCCCTGCGAATCCCGGCCAGCCGCGCAGATGCGCGATCAGATCGAGGATCGCTTCGCGCCCGGGCGCGGCGACGGTGCCGTTGATTCCTTCCTGCGCGAGGATCAGCGTGCCGATGATGCCACGCGCGGCGCAGAACTCAAGCAGCGCCTCGCGGCGCGCGGGCGCGTGCGGCAGGGCGGCGAAGTGATAGAGGGCGGCAACGGTGAACATGGCGCGAGGGCTTAGGCCCGCGCGCGGCGCGGCGCAAGGCCGCGCCGGTCACACCAGCCTGAGCCCCGGCTCCTCGACCATCTGCCCGACCAGCGCCGCCGGGTAGCCCGCCGCGCGCAGCTCGGCCAGAAGCCGCTCCGCATCCGCGGCATCGACGGCGGCGAGCAGCCCGCCCGCGGTCTGCGGGTCGAACATCAGGTCGGTGCGGGCGCCGCCCGCCCCGATCACCACCGCGCCCGCCCCGGCCATGTTGTCGGCAAACAGCGTCGAGCGGGTCCCCGCCTCGGCCAGTTCCAGCGCGCCCTCCATCAGCGGCACCTCCGCGACGCGCAACTCGGCGCCGCAGCCCGAGGCCTCGCAGATCCCCGACAGGTGGCCCGCGAGGCCGAAGCCGGTCACGTCGGTCATCGCCTGCGCGCCGGCGAGGATCTCCGACGCCCGCCCCTGCGGCTGCACCATCGCCTCCCAGGCGCGGGCCACCACCGGGCCGGGGGCGCTGCGCGCCATCTCCGCGGCCATGATCGTGCCCGAGCCGATCGGCTTGGTCAGGATCAACGCCGCACCGGGGCGTGCCCCGCCCAGCGTCACCGGCTCGCGCTCGCAAAGCCCGGTGACGGTGAAGCCCACGGTCAGCTCGGAGCCCAACGAGCTGTGCCCGCCCAACAGATGCGCGCCGGCCGCGTCCAGCACCTCGCGCGCGGCGCGCATGATCTCGGCCATGGTCCGGCGCTGCATCTCGGCGCTCATGCGCGGCAGGATCAGGCTCACCGTCGCGGCCTGCGGGCGCGCCGCCATGGCCCAGATGTCGCCCAGCGCGTGGATCGCGGCGATCCGGGTCATCAAGTCGGGATCCTCGACCATGGCGCGGAGATGGTCGGTGGAGATCACCTGCCGCGCGCCGCCCGTCACGATCAGCCCGGCATCGTCGCCGGGCAGCGCCACCACGTCCGCGCGCGATTGCGCCGGCAACCCGGCCAGCGCCTCGCGCAGCGCGCCGCGCCCGACCTTGGCGCCGCAGCCGCCGCACATCGGCTTGTCGCCAAGCGCCTCGCGCACGCCTTCGGCGACCGGGTCGGGCAGCCTGGCATTCCCCATCTCGGGCAGATCCGACAGCTTCTGCATGAAACGGCGGTCGATCCGGTCCTTCCAAAGCCAGAGCGCCGGGTGGGCCACGGCACGGCCCCATTTCTCGGCCATCGCGGACTTGCCGCCCAGCGAGACCAGCTTGAGATAGTCCTTCTGCGGCCGATAGTCCCGCATCCGCCCGCCCGAGAGCGCCGCGCGCAGATTGTCGAACAGCACCGGCGCCTGCCGCACCGCGTAGACCCCGGCCTTGGGGCGCGGATCGAATTCCATATGGGCGCAGTCGCCGGTGGCAAAGACCTGCGGCGCGCTGCTCTGCAGGGTCGGACCGATCTCGACAAAGCCCTCGGTCAGCACGAGGCCACTCTGCGCGAGCCAGCCCTGCGGCCGCGCCCCTGCCGCGCCGATGGAGAAGTCGGAAACCACCTTACGCCCATCATCAAGCGTCACGCGATCGGCCGCCACCCGCGCCACGCCCGCGCCCTCGATCACCTCGATGCCGAGCCGTTCCATGCGCTCCAGCACGAGGGCGCGGGCGCTGTCGGACACCGCACCCAGCACCCGGTCCTTCTCGATCAGCGTGACGCGCGCCTCGCGGTGCCGCAACCCGTGGGCCGCGGCCATCACCAGTTCGGCCCCCGCGACACCGCCACCGATCACCGCGACCCGGGCCGGGCCTTCGCCCGCGCGAAACACCGCCCAGTCGCGCGCCAGACGGCCCAACGGCTTGGCTGGGACGCCATGCTCGGCGAAGCCCGGCAGGCCGGGCATCTCGCTGGTGACGCCGATATCGAGCGAGGCGGCGTCGAAGCCGACGCGCCGGTCACCCACCGTCACCTCGCCCGCCACGGGGTCGAGGTGGCTGGCCCGCCCGAGGATCAGCCGCGCCCCGGCAAAGCGCGCCAGCCGCACGAGGTCGATCTGCGGCGTGGCGGCGTCGTAATGGCCCGCCACGAAGCCTGGCAGCATCCCCGAATAGGCGGTGAGCGGGCCGGGATCGATGAGCGTCAGCCGCACACCGGGCAGCGGGTTCATGCCCCAGCGCCGCAGCAGCAGCGCATGGGCGTGACCGCCGCCGATCAGCACGAGGTCGCGGGTCAGGGGAATGAGGGGCGTCATGGGTGGGGATCTATCGCCCCGCCCGGCCCTGCGCCAGACGGCTCACGGCACCAGCCAGCTGCCCTGCCAGCCCTCCTCGCGCTCGAAACGGGCGCGGCGGTGGGTTTCGCCCAGATGCAGCGCCTCGACGCGCAGCACGCGGGCGCGCAGCACCGCGAAGCGGGCCGGGCGCGGGTTGGGATGCCAGGCGTCATGGGCGGCGATCGGCGTGCCGGGCGGCGGCACCGCCCCGTAGCGCGCGCGGGCATCGTCGGGGACCTCCTCCCACAGCGCCTTCTCCTCCTCATGCGGCAGCCGCACGACATGGGCCCGCATCCTGACCTGCAGCGCGACCTCGGCGTCCCAGAACTGGATTGCGGCGCGCGGCGCGTCGGTGAGTTGCAGCACCTTGGCCGCGTCCGCGTCGGAATGGATGTCGAGCGTCCATTCCCCGGGATCGAAATCGCGCAGCACCATCGAGCGGGCCGAGGGCCAGCCTTCGGCGTCCCGGGTCGCCAGCACCGGCAGCCGCGCGGCCGCGTCGCGGTCATGCAGCCCCGCCTCGATCCGTGTCCGCACCAGCTCCAGCAGCTCCGCCAGCGTCGTGATGTCACTCATATCCCGTCATCTCCAGATAACCCTGCCCCTGATGGCTCCCCGTCACCACGACCGGCCCCTCCCAGTAGGGTGGGGTCAGCGCGTTCCAGGCGGCCGCGTTCAGCGCCTCGACCTCGATCTCGACGCCCTCCTCCGGCAGCCGCACCGCCCAGCGCACCGGCAGTTCGGCCGCGCCGAGCCGCGTCGTCTCCAGCGGTTCGGCCGCAAAAGAGCCGACATAGGGCGTCAGCCGCCCGTCCGGCGCGATCCAGCTCGCATAAGTGTAGCCTTCATCTTCGCCTTCGCGAAGCCGGAAGCCCATCAGCTTGGCGCCGCCCTCGAATGAGAGCGAGAACCAGTCCCAGCCGGTCTGCCGCTCCGACAGCGGCTGCGACGACCATTCGTGGTCGAACCAGGCGGAGCCGGTCAGTTCGACCGCTCCTTCGGGCAAGGTGAGCGTGCCGGCGATGTCGAAAAAGGGCTGAGAGTAGTAGTAACTCGCCTGCCCCTCGGCAGATTTGACGGAGTAGCCCTCATCGCCGTGCAGCACGAGCGGGCCGCGCGCCTCAAGCCGCATGTCATAGGCGAAGTCCGGGCCGGAAGCGGCGAGGTTCAGCGCCTCGAAGCGCTCACCCGCCATCCGCCAGTCGTCGATCCAGGCCTCGAAGGGCGTGACCGTCACCCCGGCCTGGCCGATGCCGCCGCGCGCCAACCGCTCGGTGAAGAGGTGGGTGTCGGCGGTGGTGACGGCGGCGTGGCCGAGCCAGAGCTGCGGGCTCTCCCAGCCATCCCCTTCGCGCGGCGCCAGCGCCGAGCGGAACAGCGTCCATTGCAGCCCGTAGGGCGTGCCATCGGGATCGGTCAGATTCGCGGTGAGGTACCACCATTCGATGCGGTAGGCGGGATGGGCGCCGTGATCGGCGGGAAAAGACAGCACCGTATCGGGTTCGGGCAGGGCGAACTCCCCGGCGGTCCCGCCGAGACCGGCGAAGCCCTGCGCCTGCGCCGTGGCCGGAAGCGCCAGCAGGATAAACAACCTAACGTTCATGCGCGAAGACCCCCAGCAGCGCGGCGGGCGGAGTGCGGGCGAGCCGGATCGCCGGCCAGAGCGCGGCGAGCCCGGCGGCGAGCAGCGCGAAAAGCCCCAGCCGCGCGTAATCCCATGGGAAGGCGGTCATCGGCAGCCGCCAGCCGAAAGCCGCGACATTGACCACCGCCAGCAGCACCCAAGCCAGAGCCAGCCCCACGGGGAGCGCCACCACCGCCGTCAGAGCCGCCAGCAGCACCGCGCGCCCCATCTCGAGCGCCGCCAGCCGCCGCCTGGTCAGCCCCAGCGCCCAGACCGGGGCGAGCTGCGGCAGCCGAAGCGCGGCCAGCGTGAGCAGCGACATCAGCATCGCGAAGCCCGCCACGGCGAGCGTCAGCACGTTGAGCGCCGCCGTCACCGCGAAGGTGCGCTCGAAGACCTGCATCGAGAAGCGCTTGACCGCCGCCTGATCAGTGATCGCCCCCTCGGGCAGGCCCATCCCGGTCAACGCGGCACGGATCTCGGGCACCTCCGCAGGGTCGAGCCTAAGGCCGAAGCGGCGCGGCACGATCTCGGGCTGCAGCTGCGCGAACAGCGCCTCGGTGACGATCACCTGTCCCAGCGGGTTGCCGTAATCGCCATGGATGCCCAGCACCGGCAGCGCCGTCTCGGGGCCGAGCCGGACCGGGTCGCCCAGGGACAGGCCGGCGCGGCGCGCGAGCTGTTCGCTGACCAGCACGCCCTCCCCGGCGGCGAGCCTTTCCCATGGCCGCTCGGTCGCGCGCAGCAGGCGCCAGTTCTCCGGATAGGTCGGATCGGGCCGGGCGAGGTTCAGCTCGGTCGGAATACCTTCGACCTCGATCTCGACCGAGGCCAACGGCAGCACGGCGCGGATGCGCGGCGCGAGCAGCGCCTCGACCGCGCGGGCCTGTGCGTCGTCGGCGGTCTCGACATAAAGCTCTGGCGCGAGGCGCTGGTCGAGGAACTCGGCGAATGTCGCGCGGAAGGAGCCGACCATGGTCGAGACGCCGATATTGGCGGCCATGGCCAGCATCAGCGCCATCAGCGCCAGGGACAGGCCGGGAAGCTGCTGGCGCGTATCGGCCCAGAACCACTGCATCAGAGGCCCGTGGGCCAACCGCGCGGCGAGGCCCAGCGCCGCGCCGAGCAGCAAGGGCAGCGCCAGCGCCGCACCGATCAGCCCAGCCCCCAGGAGCGCAAAGCCCGCGACCAGCCCCTCCCCCCAGACCGCCAACCCGGCGGCCAGAAGCAAAAGCGCCAGCGCCGCCGCGCCCTGCCCGCGCGCCATCCGCGCCTCCGCCATGGCCCAGGCCCGTCGCCCGCCCGCCGCCAGGAGCGGCATGGTGGCGATGCGCCATAGCGCCGCCCCCGCGGCCAATCCGGTGCCCAGCACGGCGATGCCCAGCCCCGACAGCCACCAGGCGGGGCGCAGCGCCAGCCCGCCCGCCACATCCGCGCCGTAGAGCCCGCGCAGTGTCGCCGCCACGTCCGGCAACAGTCGCGCCGCCAGCAGCCAGCCCAGCCCGACGCCGATCACCCCCGCAACCAGCGCGAAGGCCAGAAGCTCCAGCAGCATCAGCGCCACGAGGCGGCGCAGCGGCACGCCCAGCGCCCGCAGCGTGCGGATCACCGGACGACGCTGCTCGAAGGCGAGGCCCACCGCTCCGTGGACGATGAAGATCCCGACCGCGAAGCACAGAAGACCGAAGGCGGTGAGGTTGAGGTGGAAGCTGTCGGTCAGCCGGCCGACCTCGGAGCCGGGCTGTGGCGGGCGCAAAACGAGGTCCGGCGCGATCTCGGCCAGCTCGGGGCGCCCGATCGGCTGTTCCGGCGCCACCAGCAGCGCGTCGATGCTGTCGCGCTTCAGGAGCCGCAGCGCCAGCGAGATGTCGGTGAGCGCGGTGCCCGGCGCGACGTCGGGCGCGAGCACCGGCTCGGCGCCGGTTTCGGGCAACGCCGCCAGCACCTCGGCCCGGCCGAAGATCTGCCCCGCCCCGCCGAGAAAGGCGGAGATGTCGGCTTCTTCGGCCGCCGGGCCGATGCCGCCGGGGGCGGTCAGCGGGTCTATCCCCACCAGCCGGACCCCGCCTAGCCGGCCCTGCACCACCGGGCTGACCAACCAGCCGGCGCGGCGCAGCGCGACGTATTGCGCTTGCGTCACCTCGCCGCCCGTCGCCGCCTCGATCCGGGCGAAGCGCCCCTCGCCCAGCGTCGCGGCGGCGGCGTCGTAGCTGGCGCGGGCCTCGGCGTTGATCGCCTGCACCCCGGACCACAGCCCGGTGGCCAGCGCCAAGCCGGCGATCAGCGTGAAGAGCTGCAGCGGCGCGCGCCGCCAATGCGACAGCAACGCGTGGAACACCGCCCCGGTCACGCGATCCGCCCGGCATGGAGGTGCAGCCGCCGTCCCATCCGCGCTGCGTGGTGCTGCGAATGGGTGACCATCAGCAGCGCCGCACCAGTCTCTGCCACCAGCTCCAGCATGGCGCCGAGCACCTCCTCGGCGGTCGCCTCGTCGAGATTGCCGGTCGGCTCGTCCGCCAGCACCAATGCCGGACGCGCCGCCAGCGTTCGAGCGATGGCGCAGCGCTGCTGCTGCCCGCCCGAGAGCTGTTCGGGATACTTGGCCAGATGCGGTGCGAGGCCAAGCCGCTCGGCCAGCGCCGTGGCGCGGACGGGCTCGTGCCGCCCCGCGATGCGGGCCTGAAAGGCGATGTTGTCGCCCACGGTGAGCGAGGGGATCAGGTTGAACTGCTGGAACACGACGCCGACCGTGCCGCGCCGGAGCGCCGCCCGGCCGCTGTCGTCGAGGGCGGTCACCTCCGTCCCGGCGACCTCGATCCGGCCGCGATCGGGCCGGTCCAGCCCACCCACCAGATGCAGCAGCGTCGACTTGCCCGAGCCGCTCTCGCCGGTGAGCGCGAGGCTCTCGCCCGCCGCCAGATCGAGATCGACGCCGCGCAGCACCGGCACCGGCCCCTCGGCCCCGGCAAAGCTCTTGTGAATGTCGCGCAGGCGCAGGAGCATGAGCGCCAAGCTAAGCCGATCCGGAGCCCGGGAAACAGCCGTATCGCGCGGCCGAAAGCGGGCGAAAGAAAATCTCGAAAACGCGGGAACCCGAATACCACCGCCGCGTTGAAATCACTATGCCCGCGAAACCGGGCATTCACGATCCGGGGACCGAACGCCTTGACCACCACCGACCCGACGTTGCGGACCCGCCTGAAGCGGGACCTGGCAGCGCGCCACGCCCGGCTCGACACGCTCTTCTCCAGCTTCGATCTCACCACCCGGCCGGGGCTGACGGGGTTCCTCGCCGCGCATCGCGCCGCCTTTGCGGCGATACGCCCGGCACCGGGCGGGCTGACCGGGCCCGCGCTGCTGACCCGGATGATCGATGCGATCGACGCCGATCTCGCCACACTGGACGCCGTGGCCCCGCCCCCGCTGGCGCCGCTTCAGCTGACGCGCCCCGAAGCGCAGGATTACGTGCTGCTCGGCTCGCGGCTGGGCAGTCAGCTGCTGCGCCGGCGCTGGGCGGCGGCGACGGACCCCGCGCTGCAAGACGCCGGGCGCTATCTGACGCTGCCGCCGCTCACCGGGCAGTGGCGGCGTTTTTGCGACGGCGCCGAAGCACTTGGCGGGTCGGGCACCGGGTCCGATGCCATCATCGCCGAGGCGGGCGCGCTGTTTGACCTCTTCGTGACCGCGGGTCATGCTGCGTGCAAGCCGCCCTGCCTCAGCCCCGAATGGACCACCTGAATGACCGCTTCCCCCGCTCCACATTCGGTGGATCTCAGCAATTGCGACCGTGAGCCGATCCAGTTCCTCGGCCATGTGCAGCCCTATGGTTGCCTGCTCGCCGTTTCCACGGATTGGGCGGTGCAGCATGCCTCGGCCAATACCGGCGCCATGCTGGGGCTGGAGACCGAGCCGGTGGGCACGCAACTGGGCGAGCTGTTCCCGGGACAGGTGGTGCATGACCTGCGCGGCAGGGTCCAGATGCTGGGCCATGGCAGCGGTGCGGCGCGGATCTACGGGCTCGACCTCATGGGCGACGGCCGTGCCTTCGACGTCTCGGTGCATATGTCGCAGGACCTCTATGTCTTCGAGTTCGAGCCCAAGGAGCAGTCCGCGGCGCGCGACGAGATGGCACTGGTCCAGCCGCTGATCGCGCGGGTCCGCCGCCGCCCCGAGATCGACGCCATGGCGCGCGAGGCGGCGCGCGCCGTGCGGGCCATGACCGGCTTCGACCGGGTGATGATCTACCAGTTCCAGCGCGACGACAGCGGCCGGGTGATCGCCGAGGCGGCGGCACCGGGGCTGACACCGTTCCTCGGGCTGCGCTTTCCGGCCAGCGACATCCCCTCGCAGGCACGCGCGCTCTATGTCCGCAACCCGATCCGGCTGATCCGCGACGTCGATGCGGAGCCGCAGCCGATCGAACCGGCGCTGACCGGGGCGGGCCAGCCGCTCGACCTTTCGATGTCGGTCACCCGGGCCGTCTCCCCGATCCACCTCGAATATCTGCGCAACATGAACGTCGCGGCCTCGATGTCGGTGTCGATCCTGCGCGATGGCGAGCTGTGGGGGCTGATCGCCTGCCATCACGGCGCGCCGCATGCGGTGGATTACGAGAAGCGTTCGGCGGTGGAGCTGTTCACCCAGCTGCTCTCCTACGAGATCGCCGCCGTCGAGAACGCCGCCGAGCGCGCCAGCGTGGCACGGGCGCGGGTGCTGCACGGCACCTTGCTGTCGCGGATGACCGACGGCGCGGCGATCGCCGACAATTTCGGCACCATCGCGCAGGAGATCGGCGAGGTGATCCCCTTCGACGGGATGGCGATCTGGATCAACGACCGCTTCCACGCGGTGGGCGCCACCCCCACCGAGGAGGAATTCACCGGTCTGCAGCGCCACCTCGCCCGCAGGCAGGCCCGGCAGGTGCATTCCAATGACCGGCTGGTCGACGAATACCCGCCCGCGGCGGCCTTTGCCGAGCGCGCCGCCGGCATGCTCGCCCTGCCGATCGGGCGGGGCCTGCGCGACTACATCGTGCTGTTCCGCCGCGAGCAGATCCAGGACGTGACCTGGGCGGGTGATCCGGCCAAGCCGGCGCAGCCCGGACCCAACGGGCTGCGGCTCACGCCGCGCAAGAGCTTCGAGGCCTGGACCGAGACCGTGCGCCAGCAAAGCGCGCCCTGGACCGACAGCGAGATCGCCGCCGCCGAGATCCTGCGCATCACCCTGCTCGAAGTGGTGCTCAAGATCGCCGACGACTCGATCGCCGAGCGCAAGCGCGCGCAGGAGCGTCAGGAGCTGCTGATCGCCGAGCTGAACCACCGGGTGCGCAACATCCTCAACCTGGTCCGCAGCCTGGTGTCGCAAAGCCGCGCCGAGGCGAATTCGGTGGCCGAATACGGCCGCGTGCTCGACGGCCGGATCGACGCGCTGGCGCGGGCGCATGACCAGCTCACCACCGCCCAGAAGGACGGCGCCTCGCTGCGCGCGCTGATCGAGACCGAGATCGACGCCTTCGTCGCCGACCGCGCGACCCGGCTGCGGATCGAAGGCGCCGACGTGGCGCTGTCGACCGAGGCCTTTTCGACCCTGGCGCTGGTGGTGCACGAGCTGGTCACCAACGCCGCGAAATACGGGGCGCTGCGGGACGGGCATGGCCGGGTCGAGGTGCGGCTGCGGCGCGAGGCCGACGGGACGCTCGGGATCGAGTGGCGCGAACGCGGCGGCGCGCCGCTCCGCGCCTCCCAGGGCAGCGGTCGCGGCTTCGGCACCACGGTGATCGAACGCTCGGTGCCCTTCGAGCTGGGCGGCGAAGCCGAGTTGCGCTTCGCGCTGACCGGGGTCGAGGCGCGGTTCCGGATCCCGGCGCGCTTCGTCTCGGACGCGGCGCCGCGCGGCAAGGAGCAGGAGGCCGAGGATCTGGCCGGTGGCGCAGCCGACGCGCCGCGCCTTTCGGGCCGGGCGCTGATCGTCGAAGACAACATGATCATCGCGATGGACGCCTCCGACATCCTGACCGAGCTGGGCTGCGAGGCGGTGGAGACCGCCAGCGGCGTCGGCGCGGCGCTGCGCCTGATCGAGGCGCAGCAGTTCGACATCGCGCTGCTCGACGTCAATCTCGGCCACGAGACCTCGGTGCCGGTGGCGGAGGTGCTGCGTGCGCGGGGGGTGCCCTTCCTGCTCGCCACCGGTTACGGCGCGACCGAGGACATCGCCGCCGCCTATCCCCCGGCCCCCACCATCAAGAAGCCCTTCACCAAGCGCAGCATGCGGCAGGGATTTTCGAAGCTTCTGGCGGAGTCCGCGGCGTGATCGGCTCTGGACGCCGCCTGCGCGGCGCGGCAGTCTGCGCCGGCAATCGGCAAAGGAGAGACGGCATGGCGGGATTCACGGCGCGCAAGGCGGCACTGGCGCTCATCGGGGCGGCGACGCTGGCAGGTTGCGAGGCCGCCTCGCTTGCGCCCACGCCGGTCGACCAGGAGGTGCCGATGGCCTTCCCGCAATGCCTGTCGCGGATCGAGGAAACGGCGGCGCGGATCGGCCAGGAGCCCGCCGTGCTGGCCGAGACCTCCGAGATCCGCATCGTCCGCTTCAACGACGAGGGCGAGATCGTCACCGTGAGCTGCGACGCGCTCGGCGGGCGGATGGTGGTGCAGACCCGGCCCGCCCCGGCGGCCGCCCCTGCCGCGGCGATCTGAACCGGACGCGCCGATGCCGGAGAACCCAGACGCCTTCGAGATCCCGGCATGGGTCGACGACCGGCTGGTCCCGGTCGACAAGCTCGAGGTGCATCGGCGCGGGCTGCGCCACCCGGCGGTCAGCGTCTTCGTGATCTGGCAGGGCGAGACGCTGCTGCAGCAGCGCGCGGCGGCCAAGTACCACACCCCCGGGCTGTGGACCAACAGCTGCTGCACCCACCCGCTCTGGGGCGAGGCGCCCGAGGAATGCGCGCGACGGCGGTTGGGCGAGGAACTGGGATTGCACGACCTGCCGCTGCAACCGGCGGGGCAGATCGAATACCGCGCCGATGTCGGGGCCGGCCTGATCGAGCACGAGCTGGTCGAGGTCTTTGTCAGCCGCCCGGCGGCCCGTCCCGAACCGCGCCCCGATCCGGCCGAGGTTCAGGACACTATTTGGATCGCGCCCGAGGCGTTGCGTGCCGACTTGGCGGCGCGACCCGGCCGCTACACCCCCTGGCTGGGTGTCTACATGCGGCAGCCGGGCCTACTGGGCTGACGCCCTATTGCTGTGCTTCGGCCGACTCGGCCGGGGCGAGGCCCGTCAGATAGGCATAGATATCGGCGGCATCCTTGGCATCGCGCACCCGGTAGGCCATCTTGCCGCGCGCCCGCCGGTCGTCGAGTTCGGCCCGCAGCCAGGCGGTCGGATCCATGACATAGGCCACGAAGCGCTCCTCGTTCCATTCGACGCCGCGCTCGCCCAGCGCGGTGATCGCGTCGCCGTAGCGGAATCCCTCCACCGAACCCAATTTCCGGCCTTCGAGGCCGTGCAGGTTGGGACCGGTCCGGGCATTGCGCCCGGCGAGCACGCGGCCGTCCTCGTCGCGCACCACGTGACAGGCCACGCATTGCCGGCCGAACTGCAACTCGCCATTGGCGATATCCTGCGCCGCGACCGGTGCCGCACCGAGCCCCAGCCCGGCCAAGGCCAGCGCCGCGCCTCTAGACAGCAAATCCATCGAGATCTCCTTGAACCCGTAAGTGACCGTTGCCCCAGTCAGTCTAGCAGATACAGGCTCCGGCCGGGGCTTCCAATCCCCGGCGCGACACGGGATCGTGTCGTCACTCCGCACGCCCCTCCGTCGTCACCGCTCCCTGCCACAGACCCGGGTCGGCGGTCACGAAGCCGCATTCGTGCAAGGACAGCCGCGCGTCGCGGCCCAGCGCCGGGATCGCGTGGTCGAGCCCGCCACGCAGCCGCGCGAAGCTGTGCCCCAGAGGCTCCAGCCGGCCGCCATCGCTGGCGCGCAACCGCGCCGTCTCGACCAAGCGGGGCCGCGCGTCCGGCAGGGTGAGCCGGTTCAGCGGCACCACCATCCAGGCCGGGGTGAAGCCGAGGTCGAGATCCTCGCCCTGCACCGGCGCCTGCCCCTCGAGCGCGAAGCCCGCCCCCTCACGCGATATCCGGTAGGCCACCGGCGCCTGACCGCGCAGCCCGGTCACGTCGGCGCCGAGGCAGCGCCAGTCGGAATCGCAACGCAGCGCGTAGTCGAGCGCGACCTCCTCGCCCGCCTCGTCCCAGCGCGCATGACCCATGATCAGCCAGCCCTCGTCGAGCCGGGCGAGACGGCAGCGATCGGTGCCGTCGCGGTCGAGCCTGTGCCAGATCACGCTGGCGACGGTGGTGCCGGTCATCGCGGAAACCTCCTGCGGCGTTCGCCCGATGCTGGCATGGCCCCGGCCATCCTGTCCACGATTCTAGGCACTTGCCGGGCAGGCCCGGCCTGCCTAGCCTCCCGGTCATGACCCCGCCCTTCCGCCCCCGCGCGATAGGAGAAATCGCCATTCGCTGCGCCGATCCGGCACGCATGGCCCGGTTCTACGAGGAGGTGATCGGGCTGGAACGACTCTCCGGCGCGGATGATGACCCGATCATCTTTCTCAAGGTCGCCGAGGGCCATGCCGGCCATACCGCCGTGATCGCGCTCTTTGCCCATGACGCGGGCGGCGTGGCGGTGCCCGCACCCGCAGGTACGCCCGAGACCGGCGCACGCTCCTCGCTGCATCATATCGCGCTGTCGATGGACTACGCCGAGCAGGACAAGGTGGTGGCGTGGTACGAGCGGATCGGTCAGGCCTACCGGGTCCAGCATTTCGGCTGGATCGGCTGGCGCGGCGTGTTCACCACCGATCCCGAGGGCAACACGGTCGAGTTGGTGGCCTATGATTCCTCGGAGCTTTCCTCGAAGACCTGAAGAAAGGCCGCGCCGAACCGCTCGGCATGGCGTGGGCCGAGCAGCCGCTCCATGTCGGCCATGTCGCGCGGCCGGGCGGCGGCCACGCGTGCCAGTTCCTTGGCCGAGCAGCTCATCGGCTTGTCATGGCCCTCTGGCCCGCGCAGCAGCTCCGCCTGCGTCGCCATCAGCCGGTCGTAGAGCGAGCCCGCGCCGCGCGTGGCAAGCTTGCGCCGGGCCGGGTGGATTTCCTCGACCGCCCCGGTGATGACCGCGAGGAATTCGCGCCCGTAGCTTTCGAGCTTCTTGGCGCCCACGCCGCCGATCCGCGCCATTTCGTCGAGATTGGCGGGTTTGCGCTCGGCCATCTCGATCAGGGTGCGGTCGGTGAAGATGATGTAGGCGGGCAGGCTCGCCGCCTCGGCCAGCGCGCGCCGCTTGGCCTTGAGCGCCGACAGCAGCGGCGCGTCCTCCTCCGACACCATCTCGCGCACCTTGGGGCCGGAGCGGGCGGATTTGATTGTGTCCTTCCTCAGCGTGATGCTCTCCTCGCCGCGCAGGATCGGCCGCGCGGCTTCGGTCATCCGGAGCGCGCCGTGGCGTTCCGGATCGGGGCGCATCAGATCGCGGCCCATGATCTGCCGGAAGATCGCCTGCCACTGGGCCTTGGAATGGCCCTTGCCGACGCCGAAGGTCGGCAGGTCCTCGTGGCCGCGCTGCTTCACCTTGTCGGTGGCGTTGCCCATGACAATGTCGATCAGGTGCCCGGCGCCGAAGCTTTCGCCGGTGCGCAGCGCCGCGGAGAGGGCCATGCGCACCGGCTGCGTGGCGTCGAATGTCTCGGGCGGCTTGTCGCACAGGTCGCAATGGCCGCAGGGCTCGCCCGGCGCCTCGCCGAAATAGGCGAGCAGCACCTTGCGGCGGCATTCCAGCGCCTCGGCGAGACCGAGGAGCGCATTGAGACGGCCGTGATCGGCGGCCCGACGCTCGGGCGGGGCGAGCCCCTCGTCGATCTGCTGGCGCCGGTAGCGGATGTCGTCAGGGCCGTAGAGCGTCAGGGTCTCGGCCGGCGCGCCGTCCCGGCCGGCGCGGCCGATCTCCTGGTAATAGGCCTCGATGGATTTCGGCAGGTCGGCATGGGCGACCCAGCGAATGTCGGGCTTGTCGATCCCCATGCCGAAGGCGACGGTGGCCGCGACGATGAGACCGTCCTCGCGCTGGAACCGGGTCTCGGCGTCGCGCCGGTCCCCGGCCTCCATGCCGCCGTGATAGTGCAGCGCCGAATGCCCCGCCTCGCGCAGCGCAGCGGCCAGCGCCTCGGTCTTGGCGCGGGTGCCGCAATAGACGATGCCCGACTGCCCCCGCCGCCGGTCGGCGAAGTCGAGGATCTGGCGGCGCGGCCCGTCCTTGACCGCGAAGGCGAGGTGGATGTTGGGCCGGTCGAAGCCGCGCAGGAAGGTCTCGGGCTGGCGGCCGTCGAACAGCTTGCGGGTGATCTCTTCGCGGGTCTCGGCATCGGCGGTGGCGGTGAAGGCGGCGAGCGGCACGCCGAGCTGCCGCTTCAGATCGCCGATACGCAGGTAGTCGGGCCGGAAGTCGTGGCCCCACTGGCTGACGCAATGCGCCTCGTCGACCGCGATGAGAGAGGCGCCCGCGCGCTGCAGGAGCGGGACCGTGGCGCCGGAAGCCAGACGCTCGGGCGCGATGTAGAGAAGCTTGAGCCGCCCCTCGCGCAGGCTCTCGAGCACGGCATCGGTCTCTTCGGGCGTGTTGCCGGAGGTGAGCGCGCCCGCCTCGACACCGGCCTCGCGCAGCCCGCGCACCTGGTCGCGCATCAGGGCGATCAGCGGCGAGATCACCACCGTCACGCCGTCGCGCATCAGCGCCGGCAGCTGGTAGCACAGCGACTTGCCGCCGCCGGTGGGCATGATCGCGAGCACGTCGTGCCCGGCCGCCACCGCCGCGACGATCTCCTCCTGCCCGGGGCGGAAGGCGTCGAAGCCGAAAACGTCGCGCAGGTGGCTCACCGGGCTCATCTGGATCGTGCCTCGTTGGGACGGCGGCCGCGCCCCATCCGGCCCGGCCCTTCGGTTACTTCTGGCTCATGGCGCGGCAGGCGCCGCGCCGGGCGGCACGATCAGTAGAAGGCGGCGACGTTGTTCCGCAGCACGATCTCGATGGCGTAGATACCGACCAGCACGACCAGCGGCGCGAGGTCGAGCCCGCCCATCTGCGGCAGGATGCGGCGCACCGGGGCGTAGAGCGGCTCCAGCAGGCGGGTCAGACCGTCCCAGACCTGGGCCACGAAGGGCTGGCGCAGGTTCAGAACCTGGAAGCTGATCAGCCAGCTCATGATGAAATGCGCGAAAATGAAGAAGGTCGCGATGTCGAGGATCAACATCAGGATCTGAAAGAGCGAGGTCATGGCGGTCCGTCCGGGGCTTCTGGGGTCGCCAAGACAGGTAAGGAGCGAAGCCCCCGAGAGCAATCCCGAAGGGCCCCAACGCGACGATCGGTCCCCGCGTCACCCGTTGACCTTCGCGTCACCCTCGCGCAGCCTGCGCCGCGATCCTCGCCACGGAGTTTTCGATGTATCCCTTCGTCCGCATGTTCTGGCAGTTCTGGCGCCACCGGGGCGACGCCCCGCTGCCCATCACCGGCACGCATGAAAGCCGCCACGTCGTGATGCCGTGGGATCTCGACTTCTGGAACGAGCTGAACAACGGCCGGACGCTGACGCTGTTCGATCTGGGCCGGATGCCGCTGTCGAAGCGGATCGGCGTGATCGGCGCGCTGAGAAAGCAGGGCTGGGGCATGGCCGTGGCCGGCGTTTCGGTGCGCTACCGTCGCCGGGTGCAGGGCTTCGCGAGGCTGACCATGCGGTCGCGCGCGATCTGCTGGGACGACCGCTATGTCTATACCGAGCAGGGGATGTTCCGCGGCGATGGCGAATGCACCAGCCACGCGCTGGTGCGGCTGGCGATCACCGACCGCAAGCGCGGTGGCGTGGTCAACCCGGCGCGTCTGATGGAGGTGCTGGGCCAGGACCCGGCCTCGCCGCCGATGCCCGACTGGATCGCCGACTGGGTGCGCGCCGAGGCCGAGCGGCCCTGGCCCCCGATGGCGGATGCCAGCCCCGCGACCGACACTCTCGCCGCCTGAACGGCAGCGGGCGGGCGCCGGGCGCCCACCCGCTGGGTCGGACCGCTCAGCGGCCCTTCTTCTCTCCGAGCGAAAGCGGCTTGGCCGCGCCGGAATTCGCCGTGGCCAGCACCTTCGGCTTTTCCTGCTTGGGCTTCTTCGCTTCGCGGTTGCCGCGCTTGTTGTCGCCTTTTCCCATCACGATCTCACAGGCTGAAAGGACCGTCCGGCGACAGGCCGGACGGATCGTCCCGATGCAAATCAAGGTTGCCTGACGAAAAGGTCAGGGCGGTGATCCTGGCAGGGCGCGCGGGGTCCTTTGGGACCGTATCGCGCGCAAGTCGAATCTACGCCCGCGCCCGGCGCCCCGCAAGCGCGCTCATGCGCGCTGCCCCGCCTCGTGACGCGGCGTTCGGGCCGCGCTCGGCCACCGATGCGCCGCCGATGGCCTGCCGCGCTTGCCCCGCCCCCCGCCGCCCTGTCAGATCCGCCGCGACAGGCGCGAGGGGACCGGCATGGCGACGAAGAAGCGGATCTGGGGCTGGATGATCTTCGACCTCGCCCAGCAGCCCTATGCCACGCTGGGCCTGACCTTCATCTTCGGCCCCTATTTCGCCGCCATCGCCACCGCGCGCTTTGCCCGCGAGGGGATGGGCGCGTCCGAGGCCGACGCGGCGGCGCAATCCCTGTGGGGCATGGGCCAGACCGTCGCCGGGCTGGTCATCGCCTTTACCGCACCGGTGCTGGGCGCGCTGGCCGATGCCTCGGGACGGCGGATGCCGTGGATCGCCGGCTTTTCGGTGATCACCGTGCTTTGCGCGGCGGGGCTGTGGGTGCTGACCCCGGACGGGTCGATGCTGATCCCGGCGCTGGTGCTGTTCTTCGCGGGCTTCGTCGCCGCCGAATCGGCCACCAACGTCAACAACGCGCTGCTGCCCTCGCTGGCCACCGGTCCGATGATCGGCCGGATCTCGGGCTCGGGCGCGGCGCTGGGCTATTGGGGCGGGGTGGTGTCGCTGATCCTGATGCTGCTGTTTCTTGCCGAGAACGAGGCGGGGGTGACGCTCCTCGGCAAGCCGCCCGCCTTCGGTCTCGACGCGGAGGCGCGCGAGGGCACCCGTGCCGTCGGGCCGGTGATCGCGCTGTGGTACGCGGTGTTCATCATCCCCTTCTTCGCCTGGGTGCGCGACGCAGGTCCCAAGACGCGCGATCCGGTCGGCCCGCGCGCGGTGGCGGCACGGCTGCGCGAGACGCTGCGCGACGTGATCCACAGGCCCAGCCTGGCAGCGTTTCTCGGCGCGTCGATGCTCTACCGCGACGCGTTGGCGGCGGTTTATGCCTTTGGCGGGCTCTACGCGACACTGGTGCTGCGCTGGTCGGTGATACAGATTGGCGTGTTCGGCATCATCGGCGCGGTCTCTGCGGCGATCCTCACCTTTGCCGGGGGGCTGGCGGATGCGCGGCTCGGCCCCAAGCCGGTGATCCGCGCCGCGATCTGGATCCTGATCGCGGTCTGCCTGCTGGTCGTCTCGATGACCCGCGACAGCCTGTTCGGCATGGCCCTGCCCGCCGGCTCGACCCTGCCCGACCTGCTGTTCTACCTCTGCGGGGCGCTGATCGGCGGCGCCGGCGGGGCGCTCTACTCGGCCTCCCGCAGCCTAATGGTGCGCCATGCCGACCCGGCGCGGGCGACCGAGGCCTTCGGCCTGTTCGCGCTGTCGGGCCGGGCCACGGCCTTTCTCGCACCAATGGCAATCACGCTCGCCACATGGATGAGCGGATCGGTGCGCGCCGGGCTCGTGCCGGTGATCGTGCTGTTTGCTCTGGGGCTGTTTCTGCTAGGGTGGGTCAACAAGAACGGAGACCGAGCAGAATGATCCGCCCCCTCTTCGCCGCCCTGATGGGGATCGGCCTCCTCGCGGCTTGCGAGCGCGAGGCCCCCGCCCCGCGCGCGGTCGTATCGACCCACAACACCAGCGACACGCGCGTCGCCAAGCAACTTTTCGGTCATGTCTCGACGGCCTCGTCGCAGCGCTCCGAATCGATCGGCTTCTACTCCAAGGGGTGCCAGGCCGGTGCCGCGCAGCTGCCCGAGACCGGGCCGACCTGGCAGGCGATGCGGTTGTCGCGTAACCGGAACTGGGCCCAGCCCGAAACCATCGACTTCATCCAGGATCTGTCGCGCAAGGCGGCCGCCCTGCCGGGATGGAACGGCATCTATGTCGGCGATATGAGCCAGCCGCGCGGCGGCCCGATGCTGACCGGCCATGCCAGCCACCAGACCGGCATCGACGCCGACATCTGGCTGCGCCGGACCGACCGTCTGAACCTGTCGGTGGCCGAGCGCGAGGCGATCTCCTCGACCGACATGCAGGCCCGCGGTGGCGCCTATACCAACGCCAACTGGACGCCGCAGCACATGGCGCTGGTCAAGGCCGCGGCCTCCGACCCGCGCACCGCGCGGATCTTCATCTTCCCGGGCGCCAAGGTGGCGATGTGCGACGCCGAGACCGGCGACCGCGCCTGGCTCTCCAAGGTCCGGCCCTGGTACGGCCACAACACCCATTTCCATGTCCGGCTGAACTGCCTGCCCGGTGACCCGTCCTGCGAGCCGCAGGATCCGCCGCCGCCGGGCGACGGCTGCGCCGAGGCGCGTGAGTGGCAGGCCAACATCCTGAACCCCAAGCCCGCGCCGCCAGCCGATCCCGACGCCCCCGAGCCCGAGCCCAAGCGCGAGATCACCATGGCCGACCTGCCCGCCCAATGCGCGGCCGTGCTGGCGAGCGACTGATCCGATGAAAGCACTCGTACTCGCGGCCCTGCTCACCGGCGGGGCCTCCGACCAGCAGCGCGCCGACTACATCGGCAGCCATGTCTGGCCGACCACCGAACACCATTCCGGCGGCTTCTCGGCGATCGAGACCGACGGCACCGGCTTCGTCGCGCTGAGCGACCGGGCGCGGATCTTCGACGGCCGTTTCGAACGCGACGCCGAAGGCCGGATCACCGGCATCGAGATCCTGCATGACGACCCGCTGCGCTCGGGAAGCGAGGGGATCATGACCGGCAGCCTCGCCGACAGCGAGGGGCTGGCGATCGGCCCGGACGGGCGGCGCTGGATCTCCTTCGAGGCGCGGGCGCGGGTGCGCTCGGAGACCGGCCCGGACGGGCCCGAGCTGCTGCCCCGGCCGCAGGCCTTCCGCGACATGCAGTTCAACAGCGCGCTCGAGGCGCTGGCGATCGACGAGGCGGGCGCGCTCTACACCATCCCCGAACGCTCCGGTCGGCTCGACCGGCCCTTTCCGGTCTATCGCTGGAAGGACGGCGAATGGAGCTTGCCGTTCAGCCTGCCACGACGCGGCGCCTATCTCGTCACCGGCGCGGATTTCGGCCCCGACGGCAAGCTCTACCTGCTCGAGCGCGATTTCGCGGGCATCGGCTTTCGCAGCCGGGTGCGGCGTTTCGCGCCCGACGGCACCAGCGAGGAGGTGCTTCTCGAGACCGGTCTGGGGGTGCATGACAACCTCGAGGGGATCTCTGTCTGGCGCGACGATCTGGGCCGAATTCGGCTCACCATGATCTCCGATGACAATTTCCGCTTTTTCCAACGCACCGAGATCGTCGAGTACGCGCTCGACGAATGAGCTGTCCGCGATCGGCCACACTTCGCCTTCCGCCGCGTAATGTCACATAAATTTCTGTTTGACGATCGCCCATCCCGTGCCAGCTTTGGATCAGGCGAAACCAACTGAAAGGAGGTGATCCAGTGTCGAGAAGGGTATTGGAGAAATGTGTCGGGACAGCTTGGGAGGCGCGCGGCTGAGGCAGCCCTCGGGCGCACACCCCCCAGGTGGATCACGGTCTAACCGACCCACCTCCTGATCTTCGAAGGGTCGTCCCCCATTCGCCGGGGACGGCCCTTTTTGTATGTCCGCGCAGGGCAGGCTATCTCGGGGGCGAGAGCTTTGGAGACAGGCATGCTGAGGATCGACGACCGTATCACCATCGAGGATTGGGAGCTGACCGAGCAGTTCACCCGCGCGTCCGGCCCCGGCGGCCAGAACGTCAACAAGGTGAGCACCGCGGTGGAGCTGCGCTTCGAGGCGGAGCGCTCGCCCAACCTGCCCGACCCGGTCAAGCGGCGGCTGAAGCGGCTGGCGGGGCGGCGCTGGACCAATGACGGCGCGGTGGTGATCTTCGTGCAGGACACCCGCCACCAGCCCCGCAACCGCGAGATCGCCCGCGAGCGGCTGGCCGAGCTGATCACCAAGGCGACCGAGGTGCCGAAGCGCCGGATTCCGACCAAGCCGACCAAGGGAAGCGTCAGGCGGCGGCTGGAGGCGAAGAAGCAGCGGGGCGAGGTGAAGGCGCTGCGGCGCGACCCCTAGCTTCGGATCTTCCCATGGGCGCCGGGGCGATGCGCTGGGGCTCAGGCTGGCGCTCCCGGTTTTCGGCAGACCCTCAAAACACCCTGAACGTCTGCGTCGTCAGCGTCCGCTCGATCCCCTCGATGCCCATCAGGTGCTCGTTGAGATACATGCCGATATCCTCGCCCTCGGGGACGTAGATCTTCACCAGCAGGTCGAAGGCACCCGAGGTCGAATACAGCTCGGAGTGGATCTCCTTGAGCGCGATGGCGTCGGCCACCTTGTAGGTGGTGCCGGGCTTGCAGCGGATCTGGACGAAAAGCGGGAGCGACATGGCGGACCTCAGACGGTGACGGGGATGGGGGATTGCGGGCCGACGTCGAAGACGCGCTTGTAGCGGGCGATCTCGTCCGCCGGGCCCATCGCCTTCTCGGGGTTGTCGGAGAGCTTCACGGTGGGCCGCCCCTCGGCCGCCACCGCCTTGCAGACGAGGCTGAAGGGCGCCAGCGCGTCGCCGGCCAGCCCCTTGAAGTCGTTGGTCAGCATCGTGCCCCAGCCGAAGCTCACCTTCACGCGGTCCGAGAAGCGGGCATGCAGTTCGAGGATCTTCTCGGCGTCGAGCCCGTCGGAGAAGATCACCAGCTTCTCGCGCGGGTCCTCGCCGCGGTCCTGCCACCAGCGGATCGCCGTCTCGGCCCCGGTCGCGGGATCGCCGCTGTCGATGCGGATGCCGGTCCAGCCGGCGAGCCAGTCGGGCGCGCGCTCGAGGAAACCTTCGGTGCCATAGGTGTCGGGCAGGATGATGCGCAGGTTGCCCTCGTGCTCGTCATGCCAGTCGGCCAGCACCTTGTAGGGCGCCTCGGCCAGCTCGGCGTCGCTGTCGGCGAGCGCGGCATAGACCATCGGCAGCTCGTGCGCGTTTGTGCCGATCGCCTCGAGATCGCGGTTCTTGGCGATCAGGCAGTTCGAGGTGCCGGCAAAGCTCGTCCCCATGCCTTCGAGCATCGCCTGCACGCACCAGTCCTGCCACAGGAAGGAATGGCGGCGGCGGGTGCCGAAATCGGCGATCCTGAGGCCCTGGGTGCCGCGCAGCCGCTCGACCTTCTCCCAGGTGCGGGTCATGGCGCGGGCATAGAGCACCTGCAGCTCGAACCGGCCCATGTCGTTGAGCACGGCGCGCGAGCGCAGCTCCATCAGCACGGCGAGCGCCGGAATCTCCCACAGCATCACCTCGGGCCAGGCGCCCTCGAAGGTCAGCTCGTATTGCCCGTCGCGCTTCTCGAGATGGTAGGGCGGCAGGCGCAGCCCCTCGAACCACTCCATGAAGTCGGGGCGGAACATCTGCCGCTTGCCGTAGAAGGTGTTGCCCCTGAGCCAGGTGCTTTCGCCACGGGTGAGCGAGAGCGAGCGGATATGGTCGAGCTGCTCGCGCAGCTCGCCCTCATCGATCAGCTCGGCAAGGCGGATCGACTTGGTGCGGTTGATCAGGCTGAAGGTGACCTGCGTGGTCGGGTGGTTGCGAAACACCGACTGGCACATCAGCAGCTTGTAGAAATCGGTGTCGATGAGCGAGCGGACGATCGGGTCGATCTTCCACTTGTGGTTCCAGACGCGGGTCGCGATGTCCATCAGCCCAGCACCACGCCGGCGTCACCCATCGCCTGCCGCGCCGCGCCAAGGCTGCCGTCGAGGTCGATCCCGCGCGAGAGGCTCTCGATCACCGTGACCGCGTAGCCGAGCTTCGCCCCGTCGAGCGCGGAGTAGTTGACGCAGAAATCGGTGGCGAGACCGACCAGCGTGATCGCGGTGATGCCGCGCTCGGAGAGGTATCCGTGCAGGCCGGTCGGGGTGGCGCGGTCGTTCTCGAAGAAGGCCGAGTAGCTGTCGATCTCGCGGCGAAACCCCTTGCGGATGATCAGGTCGGCATCGAGGCGCAGGTCAGGGTGGAAGGCGGCACCCTGCGAGCCCTGAACGCAATGATCGGGCCAGAGCACCTGCGGGCCATAGGGCATCTCGGTCATCGTCATCGGCGCCGCATCGTCATGCTGGCTCGCGAAGGAGAGGTGGTCGGCCGGGTGCCAGTCCTGCGTCAGCACCACGGCGCGAAACTCGTCCATCAGCGCGTTGATGCCCGGAACGATCTCGTCGCCGCCCTGCACCGCGAGCGCGCCGCCGGGGCAGAAGTCGTTCTGCATGTCGATGACGATCAATGCCTCGTTGGCGGGGCGCATGGCTCTCTCCTCAGCTCTGTGCCACCGAGGTAAGCCCCTCGCCTGCCTGCGTCAAATGCCGCGCATGGCCGCCGCGATGGCATCGGCCGCCCGCTCGAGCCCGGCCGCGTCGAGCGTCTCGGCCTCGACCCGCGCCGCGAAGACCGGCGCATGCGCCGCGCGGGAGCGGGCATAGGCGGGGTCGTAATGCTCGACCATCAGCGCGGCCGAAAGCTCGACCATGCGGCCCTCGGCCAGCAGCTTCTGCCAGCCATCGACCACCTCGTGACCGCGATGCGCGCGCAGCTGGTCGAGCAGATGCGACAGCCGCGCAGGGTCGGCGCTGACATCCTCGTATTGCCGGGCGAGGAACGCGGCGCGCGCCTCGATCGGCGCGGTGATCTCGATGCGCGGCGCACGGGTCATCAGCGCCCAGAGCGAGGGCGGCAGGGTGATCCGGCCGATCTTGGAGCTTTCGGCCTCCACCAGCACCGGGCGGGTGGGGTCGAGCCGGGCGAGGCCTTCGGCGAGCCGGCTCTCGAAGCCCTTCTGCGCCGGCTGCTCGTCGGGATCGCCGCCCAGCAGCGAGCCGCGATGATGGGCCAGCCCCTCGAGGTCGAGCACCTGCCCGCCGCGCGCCTCGACCAGCGGCAGCAGCGCCGTCTTGGCGGTGCCGGTAAAGCCGTCGAGCAGCACGAAGCGATGCGGCAGCGGCGTCTCGTAAAGCGCGTCATGCACCAGGCGGCGCCAGGTCTGGTAGCCGCCCTCGACGACCTCGGCGCGCCAGCCGATCTGGGTCAGGATCGAGGCGAAGGAGTTCGACCGTTGCCCGCCGCGCCAGCAATAGACCAGCGGCTTCCAGCGATACTCCCGGTCCGCCAGCGGCCCCGAGATGTGCGCGGCGGCGTTCTTGGCCACCAGCGCTGCGCCGATCTTGCGCGCATCGAAGGGCGAGACCTGCTTGTAAATCGTGCCGACCTCGGCGCGCTCGGCGTTGGACAGCACCGGCAGGCTGATCGCGCCCGGGACGTGGTCCTCGGCGTATTCGGCGGGGCTGCGCACGTCGATCACGTCGTCGAAGCCGTGGTCGAGAAAGGCGGGAATGGTGTCGAAGCGGGTGCTCATGCGAGCCTCTCTACAGGTGCGGTGCCGGGGCGGGAAGCGGCGTCCCCGGCCGATGGGGCGGGATCTGCGTATTTGAAGAATGGTGAAGAGGGGGGCGCGCTTCTCGTTCGACGGTCCGCAGATGTGCGGTGCGTTCGTCGGGGTCCGGAACGACAAAGGGGCCGCGGCATCCGCCGCGGCCCCCTGCCCCGTCCCTTGCGGGCGGATTATTCCTCGACGTCGAAGGTCAGCGCCTTGACCTGCTGGAACTTGCCGGTGTCGCGCAGCTTCTGCAGCACCTCCTCGGAGACCGCTTCGTCGGCGTAGAGGATGGCGATCGCCTCGCCGGCGCGCTGGTTGCGGCCCAGGGTGAAGTTGGCGATGTTGACACCGTTCTCGCCCATCATGGTGCCCAGCACGCCGATGATGCCCGGCACGTCCTGGTTGGTGGTGTAGACCATGTGGCGGCCGATCTCGGCGTCGATGTTGATGCCCTTGATCTGGATGAAGCGTGGCTTGCCGTCCGAGAACACCGTGCCCGCGACCGAACGCTCGCGCTTGTCGGTGACCACGGTGACCTTCACGTAGCCCTCGAAGGTGCCGGACTGGTCCTGCTTGGTGGTCGAGATCTGGATGCCGCGCTCCTTGGCGATCACCGGGGCGGAAACCATGTTCACGTCCGGGTTCACCTTGCGCATGATGCCCGCGACCAGCGCCGAGTTCAGCGCGGCGAGGTTCATCTCCGAGACCACGCCGTCATAGAGGATGTTGATTGCCTTGACCGGCTCGTCGGTCATCTGACCGATGAAGTTGCCGAGGTGGCCCGACAGGCCGATCCACGGCCCCATGATCTTCGCCTCTTCGGCCGTGATCGAGGGCATGTTGATGGCGTTGGTGACGGCGCCGGTCAGCAGGTAGTCGGACATCTGCTCGGCCACCTGCAGGGCGACGTTCTCCTGCGCCTCGGTGGTGGCGGCGCCCAGATGCGGGGTGACCACGACGTTGGGCAGGTTGAACAGCGGCGAGTTGGTCGCCGGCTCCTCGGCGAAGACGTCGAAGGCGGCACCGGCGACGCGGCCCTCGGTGATCGCCTCGGCCAGCGCCGCCTCGTCGACGAGGCCGCCGCGGGCGCAGTTGACGATCCGCACGCCCGGCTTGAGCTTGGCGATGTTCTCCTTGGAGAGGATGTTGCGGGTCTGGTCGGTCAGCGGCACGTGCAGCGTGATGAAGTCGGCGCGCTTCAGCAGCTCGTCCAGCTCCAGCTTCTCGACGCCGATCTCGGTGGCGCGCTCTTCCGACAGGAAGGGATCATAGGCCACGACCTTCATCTTCAGGCCATGCGCGCGGTCGATCACGATCGAGCCGATGTTGCCGGCGCCGATCACGCCCAGCGTCTTGCCGGTGACCTCGACGCCCATGAAGCGCGACTTCTCCCACTTGCCCGCATGGGTCGAGGCGTTCGCCTCGGGGATCTGGCGCGCCACGGCCATCAGCATCGAGATCGCGTGCTCGGCGGTGGTGATCGAGTTGCCGAAGGGCGTGTTCATCACGATGATGCCCTTCTTCGACGCGGCCGGGATGTCGACGTTGTCGACGCCGATGCCGGCGCGGCCGATGACCTTGAGGTTGGTGGCCTTCTCGATCAGCTTCTCGGTCGCCTTGGTGGCCGAGCGGATCGCGAGACCGTCGTAATTTCCGATGATCTCGGCGAGCTTTTCCTTGTCCTTGCCGAGCTTCGGCTGGAAATCGACCTCGATGCCGCGATCGCGGAAGATCTGCACGGCGGCGTCGGAGAGGGCGTCGGAAATGAGAACCTTGGGCATGGAATGCTCCTGTGGCGGTCGGACGGGAGGCGTCCGGGGAAATGGGAGAGCGGGGCGCGCCGTCGCGCGCGCGCCCCGAAGGGGATCAGGCGGCTTCGGCCTGCGCCGCGATCTCGGCCTCGAAGGCCCAGTCGAGCCAGGGCATCAGCGCCTCGAGATCGGCGGTCTCGACCGTGGCGCCGCACCAGATGCGCAGGCCGGCCGGGGCGTCGCGATAGGCGCCGATGTCGAGGGCCACGCCCTCCTTCTCGAGCCGCTTGGCCACGGCCTTGGCAAAGGCGGCCCCGTCCTTGATGCGCTCATCGGTGAACTTCAGGCAGACCGAGGTGTTCGAGCGGGTGGCCGGGTCCTCGGCGAGGTTGGCGATCCAAGGACGTGCGTCGCAGAAATCCCAGATGACCTTGGCATTGGCGTCGGCACGGGCCTTCAGCCCCTCCAGCCCGCCGACCTCGCGGCCCCAAGCCAGCGCGACGAGGTAATCCTCGACGCAGAGCATCGACGGCGTGTTGATCGTCTCGCCCTTGAAGATGCCCTCGATCAGCTTGCCGCCCTTGGTCATGCGGAAGATCTTCGGCAGCGGCCAGGCGGGGGTGTAGCTCTCCAGCCGCTCGACGGCGCGGGGGCTCAGGATCAGCATGCCATGCGCGGCCTCGCCGCCCATCACCTTCTGCCAGGAGAAGGTGGTGACGTCGAGCTTGTCCCACGGCAGCTCCTGCGCGAAGGCGGCCGAGGTGGCGTCGCAGATGGTCAGGCCCGCGCGATCGGCCGGGATCGCATCGCCCGAGGCCACGCGCACACCGGAGGTGGTGCCGTTCCAGGTGAACACGACGTCGGTGTCGTAGTCGATCGAGGCCATGTCGACGATCTGGCCGTAATCGGCGGTCTTCACCTCGGCGTCGATCTTCAGCTGCTTCACGACATCCGTGACCCAGCCCGCGCCGAAGCTTTCCCAGGCGACCATGGTGGCCTTGCGGGCGCCGAGCATCGACCACATCGCCATCTCGACGGCACCGGTGTCCGAGGCGGGCACGATGCCGATGCGGTAATCGGCGGGGATGCCGAGGAGCTCGCGCGTTTCTTCGATCGCGGCGGCGAGCTTCGACTTGCCGATGGCGGCGCGGTGCGAGCGGCCGAGCGGCGCGTCGGAGAGCTTGTCGAGGCTCCAGTGGGGGGGTTTGGCGCAGGGGCCGGAGGAGAATCGCGGATTCGACGGACGAACGTCCGGAGTCGTGCTGACCATTGCTGGTATCCTTGCAGATAAGCGCCTCTCGTTGGGGAGAGGTGTCCCGTCGCCGCAGATACGCCCCTCGACGCGCTTTCACAACGGGGAAATTGCCGTTAAGGCACCGCCAAACGTCGCAAGCGGGCCATCCCGCGCCACTATCGGAAACTTTTCCCCATGCTCACCGCGCTCCTTCTCTCCGCCCCCGGTACCCAGCTCGATCCGATTCTCGCCGAGAACCTGCGCAGTGCCTGGGGCGGCAGCGCGCTCGACTGGCTGTCGCCGGGCGAGGCGGTGGAATTCGGCCTCCCGGCGTGGCCGGACAATCGATGGGACGTCTGGGCCGATCTGCAGCAGGCGCGCGTCGATCTGGTGATCCAGCGGACCGACGGACGCCGCAAGAAGATGCTGCTCGCCGACATGGACAGCACGATGATCCAGCAGGAATGCATCGACGAGCTGGCCGCCGAGGCGGGCGTGGGCGAGCGCGTGGCCGAGATCACCCGGCGCGCGATGAACGGCGAGCTGGATTTCGAGGGCGCGCTGATCGAGCGCGTGGGCCTGCTCAAGGATCTCGACGAGGCGGTGATCGCCCGCGTGCTGTCGGAGCGGATCACCCACATGCCGGGTGGTCGCGAGCTCATCGCCACGATGAAGGCCAATGGCGGCTACGCGGCGCTGGTCTCGGGCGGTTTCACCGCCTTCACCGAGAACGTGGCCGAGGCGCTGGGCTTTCACGAGCATCGCGCCAACACGCTGCTGGCCGCGGGCGGCAAACTCACCGGCGAGGTGGCCCGCCCGATTCTCGGCCGGGAGGCCAAGGTGCAGGCGCTGCACGAGATCACCGCGCGGCTGGGAATCACCCCGGATGACGTCATCGCGGTGGGCGACGGCGCCAATGATCTCGGCATGCTCGGCCTCGCCGGGACCGGGGTGGCGCTGCACGCCAAGCCGGTGGTGGCCGAGCAATGCGAGGTCCGTGTGAATCACGGCGACCTGACGGCGCTGCTCTACATCCAGGGCTATCGCCGGGAAATGTTCGCCATTTGATCTTGCGCGACTCGGTTCGTGGCCCGACACTGACGCAGGGGCAGACCCGCCCCGCGTCACCTGGGAGGACGACATGACCGGCAAGCGTTTCATGTATATCTACCACGGCAACGGGATGGGCCCGCCCGAGAGCGAGGAAGCGGGCCGCGAGGCGATGGCCCGCTGGCAGGGCTGGATGGACGGCATCCGCGACAACATCGTCGACGAGGGGGCCCCCGCCGGAAAATCGCACACCGTGAGCCAGAGCGGCGTGACCCATGACGGCGGCGCCAACCCCGTCTATGGCTACACGCTCGTCACCGCGCCCGACATCGACGCGGCGATCGCCATGGCCAAGGACTGCCCGATGGTCGCCGATGGCGGCAGCGTCGAGGTCTGCGAAGCGATCCAGATGTAAATCGGCCACCGTGGCGTTGCGCTGACGCCACGGTTCCGCCCGGCGGTTTTCGCCGGGCGCTTTGCGCGGATATCCGCGCAAAGACGTGAGCGCGCGGGGCTTTCACAAAGCCGGGGAATCTTGGTAAGCCTCTGGCCATCGAGTTGAACCCGCCCCTTCCAGTCGAAAAGGCGCCGGGGGCATCCAAGAGGCCAGACAGCTGGAGGCTGCTACATGATGTCACGACTTTTCCGCGCGTTCGGGTCCCTGACGGCAGGTGCGCTCATCGCCGCCGCCACGAGCGCCGTCGCGCAGGAGGCGTCGAACCGCGTCGCCGCAGAGACCGACTGGAGCGTGTTTCAGGAAACCGATCCGGTCGAATGCTTCGGCGTCTCGGCCCCCAAGAGCCAGCTCAACACCAAGGACGGCCAGCCCGTCACCGTGAACCGCGGCGAGACGCTGCTCTTCGTGTTCTATCGCCCGGCGCAGGGCGTGAACGGTCAAGTGACCTTCACCGGCGGCTATCCCTTCGCGTCCGGCTCGACCGTGACGCTTGAAGTCGGCGGGCAGGACTTCCAGCTCTTCACCGAAGGCGACTGGGCCTGGCCCGCGACGCCGCAGGACGACGCGGCCATCGTCGCGGCGATGAAGCGCGGCGCCGAAGCCGTGCTCACCGGCGTGTCCGGCCGCGGCACCCAGACCAAGGACACCTTCTCGCTGCTGGGCTTCACCGCGGCCGTGGACGAGGCCGCCAAGCGCTGCACCAGCTGATCCACCGCCCTTCCGGGGCGGCCCCATGACATGAGAGCGGGTCCGGTTTTCCTTGATGACCGGGCCCGCTTTCCCATATGAGCCGGGCAGCCCCGGCCCCGAGGTACCCCCGATGACCGCCCCCGTCACACCGACCGCCCCCATCACCCAGGACGTCCACACCATCCCGCGCAAGGCGCCGGAAGGTCCGACCAACCTCGTCGGCCTGCGCCGCGAGGCGATGCGCGATGCGCTGATCGCGGCCGGCACGCCCGAAAAGCAGGCGAAGATGCGGGTGAACCAGATCTGGCAGTGGATCTACCACTGGGGCGTGCGCGATTTCGACGCGATGACCAACCTCGCCAAACCCTATCGCGAGCTGCTGGCGCGCAACTTCGTCATCTCCCTGCCCGAGATCGTCTCCAAGCAGGTCTCCTCCGACGGCACCCGCAAGTATCTGGTCCGGATCGCCGGCGGCCACGAGGTCGAGACGGTCTACATCCCCGAAGAGGATCGCGGCACGCTGTGCATCTCCAGCCAAGTGGGCTGCACGCTGACCTGCTCGTTCTGCCATACCGGTACCCAGAAGCTGGTCCGCAACCTGACCCCGGCCGAGATCGTGGGCCAGGTGATGCTGGCGCGCGACGACCTCGGCGAATGGCCGCAGCCGGGCGCGCCCAAGGACGAGACGCGGCTTCTGTCGAACATCGTGCTGATGGGCATGGGCGAGCCGCTCTACAATTTCGAGGGCGTGCGCGACGCGATGAAGATCGCCATGGATGGCGAGGGCATCGCCCTGTCGCGCCGTCGCATCACGCTGTCGACCAGCGGCGTCGTGCCCGAGATCGCGCGCACGGCCGAAGAGATCGGCTGCATGCTCGCCGTCAGCTTCCACGCCACCACCGACGAGGTGCGCGACAAGCTGGTGCCGATCAACAAGAAGTGGAACATCGAAAAGCTGCTCGAGGCGCTGAAATCTTATCCCAAGCTGTCGAACTCCGAGCGCATCACCTTTGAATACGTGATGCTCAAGGACGTGAACGACAGCGACGAGGATGCGCGCCGCCTGGTCAAGCTGATCGAGGGCATCCCGGCCAAGATCAACCTGATCCCCTTCAACGAATGGCCCGGCTCGCCCTACCAGCGTTCGTCGAACAATCGCATCCACGCCTTTGCCGACATCATCTACAAGGCGGGCTATGCGAGCCCGATCCGCACGCCGCGCGGCGAGGACATCATGGCCGCCTGCGGCCAGCTCAAATCCGCGACCGAGCGCGCCCGCAAGAGCCGCGCCGAGATC
Organism: Limimaricola variabilis; assembly: GCF_014195545.1. Classification (GTDB taxonomy): domain Bacteria; phylum Pseudomonadota; class Alphaproteobacteria; order Rhodobacterales; family Rhodobacteraceae; genus Limimaricola; species Limimaricola variabilis. Next base: position 208,241 of record NZ_JACIBX010000002.1, read on the forward strand.
GCGGCCGAAGTACAGGGATAAGGCGCCGGACCAACCGGGCGCCATCAGGGGGAGAGAGCGGTGAAGATCAAGCTCAACGGGATCGAGTTCGAGGTCACGGCGGTGGAGCCCGCCCTGCGGGAGGCGATCCTCGGCGATCCGGTGATCGCCAAGGCGGTCTGGCGCGACGTCTATGCCTGGGACGCGGCCGCGCAGGAGGGCAAGAACACCGGCCCCGTGACCCAGAACGGCGCGATCCCGCTGGCCAACGGCCTCTCCTTCTTCGTGCCCAAGGGCGAGGGCGCCGAGAAGAACGAGAGCGCCTCGCGCACCTCCGGTGAGCGGTTCCTCAAGGCGCTGAACGTGAAGTCGACCATCGACGTGCTCAAGGCGATGGCGCGGCTTCTGGGCATGCCGCAGAAGATCCTGCCCAAGGAGTTCGACCCGCTCCGCCCGGTGGCCTCCTTTACGGTGAAGATGCATGTCGAGCACTCGGTGCTGCGGCTCCGCAACGCCAGTCGCAACCTGCAGGCCTATCTGCTAGTGCCCGGACAGATCGGCTTTCACCACGAGATCACGGCGATCCACGACCAGGCGGGCTATGACGCGCTGATCGCCGAAAAGCCCGAGCTGAAGACGCTGACGCCGCTCTTCCTGGTGCCCGCGCGCACCAAGGCCAACCGCGAGATGCGCGCCACCGCGCTGATGGCGCAGACCCGCGACCTCGCGGAGCAGGCCAAAGGCAAATCCGTCGAGGAGCTGCCGGAAGCGCTGCGCATCGGTCGCAACCAGGCCGAGCTGCGGATGCTGGCCCAGGCCGCGAACCAGGCGCGCCAGGGTCAGACCGGCGCCAAGCCCCGCGCCACCGCCTGAGGAACCGCCACCCGACTGGCCAGTTGGCCGTGCATCCCCGAAGCGGAGGCACGGCCATGAGCTATTCGACAGGTGACAAGGTGACGTGGAACTGGGCCAACGGCACCGGTAGCGGCAAGATCACCAAGGTCTACACGCGCAAGATCACCCGCACGATCAAGGGCTCCGAGATCACCCGCAACGCCAGCGAGGACGAGCCCGCCTACCTGATCGAGCAGGAGGATGGCGACGAGGTGCTCAAGAGCGGCTCCGAGCTATCCAAGGCCTGAGGGCGCGACGGGTCAAACCAGCCGGGCGCGCAAGCTCGGAAGGGTCAGGCGGAGCGCGGCGCGCCCCGCCCTCACCCTGCCGCGAAGACGCTCCTTCGCGGCGGAGCGTTATTCCGCCCGGCCGGGGATATGCTCGCGCCGCTCGCCCGCATGGGTCCAGCTGCGCATCGCCTCGAAGGCCTCGTCGGCGGTTTCCACGAACTTGAACAGCTGCAGGTCCTCCTCGGCGATGGTGCCGGCCTCGGCCAGCGCCTCCCAGTTCACGATCTTCTCCCAGAAGGCCCGGCCGAAGAGCAGGAAGGGCACGCGCTTCATCCGCCCGGTCTGGATCAGCGTCAGCGTCTCGAACAGCTCGTCGAGCGTGCCGAAGCCGCCGGGGAACACGCAGACCGCCTTGGCGCGCATCAGGAAATGCATCTTACGGATCGCGAAGTAGTGGAAGTTGAACGCCAGCTCCGGCGTGACATAGGGGTTGGGCGCCTGCTCGTGCGGCAGCACGATGTTGAGCCCGACCGAGCGGCCGCCCGCCTCCTCCGCGCCGCGGTTGCCCGCCTCCATCACACCCGGGCCGCCGCCCGTCACGATGACGTTCTCGCTGCCGCCGGTCTCAAGCGACCATTCGGTGACGCGCCGCGCGAAGAGCCGCGCCTCCTCGTAGAACGCCGACAGCTCCGCCAGCGTCTGGGTCCGCGCCGTGTGCTTCTTGGCGGGCTCGGGAATCCGCGCGCCGCCGAACAGCACCACGGTCGAATGCACCCCGGCCTCGTTCATCAGCAGCTCGGGCTTGAGAAGTTCGAGCTGCCAGCGGACCGGACGCAGGTCGTCACGCAGCAGGAAATCCTCGTCGGTGAAGGCCAGCCGGTAGGAGGGAGAGGTGGTCTGCGGCGTCTGCGGGACCTGCCCTGCGGTGCGCTGGTCCTCCTGGCTGTCGCGCATCAGGTGTCGTCTGTCCTTGGTCATGCCGGTCCCTTACCCTAGGGCGCGTTGCGCCGATTACCGCATCCGGTCTATAGCCGCCTGCGAGCCGCATCACAAACCGGAGCCCATCCCATGGCCGATACCGACACCGCCCAGCTCGAAACCGCGATCGAGGCCGCCTGGGAGGCGCGCGACACGATTACCCCCGCCACGGGTGGCGAAACCCGCGAGGCGATCCTCGACACGCTGAACGCGCTCGACAGCGGCGCGCTGCGCGTCGCCGAAAAGCGCGGCAACGACTGGCACGTGAACCAGTGGGCCAAAAAGGCGGTGCTGCTGGGTTTCCGCATCAAGGACATGGAGATGCAGGCCGGTGGCCCGCAGGGCGGCGGCTGGTGGGACAAGGTCGACAGCAAGTTCGCTGGCTGGGGCGAGAACCGCTGGCGCGATGCGGGCTTCCGCGCGGTGCCCAACGCGGTGGTCCGCAAATCGGCCTATATCGCGCCCGGCGTGGTGCTGATGCCGTCCTTCGTCAATCTCGGCGCCTATGTCGATTCGGGCACGATGGTCGACACCTGGGCCACGGTCGGCTCCTGCGCCCAGATCGGCAAGAACGTGCACCTGTCGGGTGGCGTCGGCATCGGCGGCGTGCTCGAGCCGCTGCAGGCCGACCCGACCATCATCGAGGACAACTGCTTCATCGGCGCCCGTTCCGAGGTGGTCGAGGGCTGCATCGTGCGCGAGGGCTCGGTGCTCGGCATGGGTGTCTATATCGGCAAGTCGACCAAGATCTTCGACCGCGAGACCGGCGAAGTCAGCTATGGCGAGATCCCGCCCTACTCGGTCGTGGTCTCGGGCTCGCTGCCTTCCAAGGGCGGCGTGAACCTCTACTGCGCCGTGATCGTCAAGAAGGTCGACGCCCAGACCCGCTCCAAGACCGGCATCAACGAGCTGCTGCGCGACTGAGCCGCGGCGCAACGACCATCGGAGAAGGGGCGCCACGGCGCCCCTTTTTGGTATCAATGGCACCGGATTCGCGAAACCGGCCCGATGGGCGGAACCCCGTTCCCGCCCATGCGCTTGGGCCGCCATGATCCAGAACCTGCCCCTTCCGCTTCTTCTGGTCGCCTTCGCCCTTGCTGCAGCGGCCGTCATCTTCTCCTCGATCCGGGCCACGCGGCTGGCCGACATCATCGCCGACCGGACCCGGATGGGTGAGGCGATGGCAGGCGGGATCATCCTCGGCGGCGCGACCTCGCTGGCCGGTGTGGTGGTCTCGGTCAACGCCGCGCTGAACGGCGACGCTTCCTTCGCCTTCTCGAACGCGGTGGGCGGAATCGCGGCGCAGACCCTGTTTCTCGCCATCGCCGACCTGATCTACCGGCGCGCCAATCTCGAACATGCCGCGGCCGAACCGGCCAACCTGTTCCAGGCGGTGATGCTGATGATCCTGCTCAGCCTGCCGCTCTGCGCCATCGCCGGGCCCGAGGTCGCCTATTTCGGCGTGCACCCCGTCTCGGTGGCGCTGTTTCTCACCTATCTCTACGGCGTGCGCGTCTCGGCCCAAGTCTCGGAGAAGCCGATGTGGCGGCCGGTGATGACCTCCGAGACCCGCACCGACGAGCCCGAGGATGACGACGAGGCGGGCCGCTCCGTCACCGGCCCGGCGCTGCGCTTCGCGGCTCTGGTCGCGGTGATGGGGTTGGGCGGCTTCGTGATCGCGCAGGTCGGCAGCACCTTCATCGAACGCTTCGGGCTGCGTTCGAGCCTCGTCGGCTCGCTGATCACCGCCGTCGTCACCTCGCTGCCCGAATTCGTCACCACCATCGTCGCGGTGCGGCGCGGCGCGCTGCAACTCGCCGTGGGCGGCATCATCGGCGGTAACACCTTCGACACGCTGTTCCTGGTGATCTCTGACGTAAGCCTGCGCGAGGGGTCGCTCTACCACGCGGTCGGCACCACCGACCTCTACTGGCTCGGCACCGGGCTGCTGATGACCGGCATCCTGCTGGCCGGCCTGATCGCCCGACAGCGCGAGGGTCCGGCCCGGATCGGCTTCGAAAGCGTCGCGATGCTCGCGGTTTATGGGATCGCGGCCACGATCGAAGTGCTGAACGGATAGGTTCGGAACGCAACCTCACCTTCGCGTGTTCACGCTTGGAAGGACCGGGCATGCCGGTCGGAATATTGGAGTGGACGACATGACGGGTGTGGGCTGGTTCATGACCATCATCATCGGCGCGATCGCCGGATGGCTGGCCGAGAAAGTGATGAAGGCGGATATGGGCCTTCTGATGAACATCATCATCGGGATCCTCGGCGCGATCCTGTTCAACTGGCTGCTGAGCCTGATCATGGGCGAGGCGCTGGTCGGCTGGCTCGGCTCGCTGATCGCGGGCTTCATCGGCGCCTGCATCCTGATCTTCCTGGCGCGGCTGGTGCGCGGCAAACGCGCCTGACGCTTCGAACGACGACGCCTTCGGACCCCGCGCCGGCAACGGCGCGGGGTCTTGCGTCCGGGGCGCTTGGGTGCCACCTGCAGGCCCAGCAGATGGAGGGCGCCATGGCCGAGAAGAAGGACAAGCCGAAGCGCGAGCAGCAGGTCTACACGCTGCTGGTCGAGGTCGGCCGCAAGAACGGTGACGGGCTGCCCGAGGGCGCGACCGGCGCCGCGCTGATGTGCTATGCCTCGGGCGTGGACGAGGCCGAGGCGGTGCGCGAGACCGTGGCCATCCTCAAACAGGCCGATCTCGCGCCGCTCGACGTCACCGGCTACGGCACGCTCGACGAGCGCCTCGCCGAGGGCCACGATATCGACGAGGAGGAGCGCGCGCTGATGGGCCGCGCCCTCGAGGAGAACTCGGTGATCGTGGCGCAGATGACCCCCTTCTACGAGGACGCCAAGGGCGGCTCCGACACGGTGCACTGACCGCGCCGAGTGGGCGAGATTGAAACCATGCCCGCCCCGCGCTACCCCTTCGCCAATCGAAGGAGTGACCGGATGCCCCAGACCATCGACCCCGCCGACCTGACCGCGCGGCTGATCCGCTGCCCCTCGGTCACGCCCGAGGAGGGCGGCGCGCTGGTGTTGCTGCAGCAGGAGTTGGAGGCGGCCGGGTTCGACTGCACCCGCGTCGATCGCGGCGATGTCGCCAACCTCTTCGCCCGCTGGGGTGAGAAGGGTGCAACCAAGACCTTCGGATTCAACGGTCACACCGACGTCGTCCCGGTGGGCAATCGCGACGACTGGTCGGTCGATCCCTTCGGTGCCGAGGAAAAGGACGGCCAGCTCTATGGCCGGGGCGCCTGCGACATGAAATCGGGCCTCGCGGCCTTCGTCGCCGCCGCCATCGACTTCGTCCGGGAGACGCCCCCCGAGGGCGCGGTGATCCTCGCCATCACCGGCGACGAGGAGGGCGAGGCGCGCGACGGCACGACCGCGCTGCTTGACTGGATGAATGATGCGGGCGAGCGGATGGATGTCTGCCTCGTGGGCGAGCCGACCTGCCCCGAGACCTTCGGCGAGATGATCAAGATCGGTCGGCGCGGCTCGCTCAACGCCTTTCTCACCGTCACCGGGGTGCAGGGCCATTCCGCCTATCCGCACCGCGCCAACAACCCGATCCCGGCGATGGCGCGGCTGGTCGATCACCTGTCGAGCCACGCGCTCGACCAGGGCACCGAGCATTTCGACGCCTCGACGCTGGCCGTGGTGACCGTCGACACCGGCAACCCGGCCACCAACGTGATCCCGCGCCAGTGCCGCGCCACGCTCAACATCCGCTTCAACGACCTGCACAGCGGCACCAAGCTGACCGAATGGCTGCGCGCCGAGGCCGATTGGGTGGCCGAGGAATTCGGCGTCGAGATCGGGCTCGAGGTGAAGATCTCTGGCGAGGCCTTCCTGACCCCGCCGGGCCGGCTGTCGGAACTGGTGGCGGGCGCCGTCGAGGCCGAGACCGGGCTGCGCCCGGCGCTGTCGACCACCGGCGGCACCTCGGATGCGCGCTTCGTGAAGGCCCATTGCCCGGTGGTCGAGTTCGGCCTGGTCGGCCAGACCATGCATCAGGTCGACGAGCGGGTGGAGATCGCCCAGATCCACCGATTGAAATCGGTCTATGCCCGCATCCTCAAGGACTACTTCACGTGAAACACGAGATCACCGAGACCACCGACCTCACCCATTGCCACGCGCTGCGCCGCACCGTCTTCATCGAGGAGCAGAACGTCTCCGAAGCCGACGAGATGGACGGGCTCGACGCCGAGGCGATCCACCTGATCGCCACCTGCGACGGCAAGCCCGCCGGCACCGCACGGCTGCTGATCCGCGGCGAAACCGGCAAGATCGGCCGCGTCGCGGTGCTGCGCGAGCATCGCGGCACCGGGCTTGGCGCCGCGATCATGCGCCAGGCCGAGGAGGCGCTGCGCTCGCGGCCCGGCGTCACCCGGCTCTACCTCTCGGCCCAGACCCAGGCCCTGCCCTTCTACGAGAAGCTCGGCTACACCGCCTACGGGCCGGAATACGACGATGCCGGCATCCCGCATCGCGACATGGAGAAGCGGCTCGACCACTGAGGCTTCGCCACGTGATCGCGTGACGACCCCCCATGTGCGTGCTACCTGCTGCGCATGAACAGATTGCCCTCCCGCGAGGAGATCCTGCAGTGGATCTCCGACAACCCGACCCAGACCGCCAAACGCGACATCGCCCGTGCCTTCGGCATCAAGGGCGCGGCGCGGATCGACCTCAAGCGCCTGCTGCGCGATCTCGAGGATGAGGGGCATCTCCAGAAGAAACGCCGGACCTATCGCGACCCGGACCGGCTGCCGCCCGTCTCGGTGCTCTCGGTGCTGCCGCCCGATCCGGATGGCGATCTCTGGGCGCGGCCGCTGGAGTGGCATGGCGAGGGCGCCGAACCGACCGTCCTGATCCTGCCCCGCGAGAGCGATGCGAGCCTGGGCGCGGGCGACCGCATCCTCGCCAAGCTCACCGCCACCCCGGGCGAGGATCAGGACTACACCGCGCGGCTGATCCGCAAGATCGGCACCAACCCGCTGCGCATCCTCGGCATCTTCAAGAAGAGCTCCGAGGGCGGACACATCATGCCGATCGACAAGGGCGTCGACAAACAGTGGATCGTCCCCGCCGGGGCCGAGCACGGCGCCAAGGACGGCGAGCTCGTGGAGGCCGAGCAGTCGGGCCCCAAGGGCCGGCTCGGCCTGCCCAAGGCGCGCGTGACCTCGCGGCTCGGCGATCCGTCCGCCCCGCGCGCCGTCTCGCTGATCGCGATCCACCAGCACGGCATCCCCGACCATTTCCCCGACGCGGTGCTGGCCGAGACCGACAAGATGAAGCCCGCCGGTCTCAAGGGCCGGGTGGATCTGCGCGAACTGCCGCTCGTCACCATCGACCCGTCGGATGCGCGCGACCATGACGACGCGGTGCTGGCCCAACCCGACGACGCGCCCGACAACGAGGGCGGCCACGTCCTCTGGGTCGCGATCGCCGACGTCGCGCATTACGTCACGCCGGGCTCCGAACTCGACCGCGAGGCGCGCAAGCGCGGTAACTCCACCTATTTCCCGGACCGGGTGGTGCCGATGCTGCCCGACCGGCTCTCCGGGGATCTGTGCTCGCTGCATGAGGGCGTGCCGCGCGCGGTGATCGCGCTGCGCATCCGCATCGACGCCGAGGGCCACAAGCTCGACCACCGCTTCGAACGGGCGCTGATGCGCTCGGCCGCTTCGCTCTCCTACGAGGAGGCGCAGGAGGCCATCGACGGCCAGCCCAGCGACCGCGCCGCCACCCTGCTCGACACGGTGCTGCGCCCGCTCTGGGCGGCCTATGCGGCGCTGGTGAAGGCCCGCGACCGGCGCCAGCCGCTGGAGCTCGACCTGCCCGAGCGGCGGATCGAGCTGAACGAAATGGGCCAGGTGACCTCGATCTCCTTCAAGGACCGGCTCGACGCGCACCGGCTGATCGAGGAATTCATGGTGCTGGCCAATGTCTGCGCCGCCGAGACGCTGATCGCCAAGCGCACGCCGCTGCTGTTCCGCGTCCATGAGGAGCCCAACCCCGACAAGCTCGACGCGCTGCGCGAGGTGGCCAAGGGGGCGGGGCTGGTGCTGGCCAAGGGGCAAGTGCTCAAGACCGCGCATCTCAACCGGCTGCTGGCCCAGGCCGAGGGCACCGAGACCGACGAGCTGATCAACCTCGCCACGCTGCGCTCGATGACCCAGGCCTATTACAACCCCGAGAATTTCGGGCATTTCGGCTTGGCGCTCGCCAATTACGCCCATTTCACCTCGCCGATCCGGCGCTACTCCGACCTGATCGTGCATCGCGGCCTGATCTCGGCCCATGGCTGGGGCAAGGACGGGCTTTCGCCGGTCGACATCGAACAGCTCGACGCCACCGCCAAGCAGATCTCGGACACCGAGCGCCGCTCGATGCTGGCCGAGCGCGACACCACCGACCGCTACCTCGCCGCCTTCATGTCCGACCGGATCGGCGCGGAGCTTCCCGGAAGGATCAGCGGCATCGCCCGCTTCGGTGTCTTCGTGAAGCTCGATGAGACCGGCGCCGACGCGCTGGTGCCGATCCGCTCGCTGGGCAACGAGTTCTTCCACTTCGACGCCGAGGACCAGACCCTGATGGGCTCGGACAGCGGCCGGGTGATCGCGCTGGGACAGCGCGTCACCGCGCGGCTGGTGGAGGCCGCGCCGATCTCCGGCGGGCTGATCGCGGAGCTGGTGGAGATCGACGGCGCGACCATGCCCCGTGGCCCCTCCCGCCGCTCCGGCAAGCCGGCCAAGCGCAAGCTCGGCGCCGCCAAGAAGAAGGCGGCGGCCAAGGCCAAGAAGGAAAAGCGCAAGGTCACGCGCAAGCGTTGAGCCGGAACCACCCGTCCTTCCGCCGGTTCGCCCAGAGCTACCGGCGGAGGGCGACATGGCACGGCACGATATCGGCACGCTCGAGGATTTCGAGGAGAACCGCCCGATCAAGGGGATGGCGGGCGAGACCGCCATCCTGGTGATCCGGCGCGGGTCGGAGGTGACGGCGCTGGCCCATGCCTGCCCGCATTTCGGACTGCCCCTCTCCAAGGGGCATCTGGAAGGCGACCGGCTGATCTGCCCGTTCCACCATGCCTGCTTCGACGTCTCGTCCGGCCGGCAGACCCAACCGCCGGGCCATGGCGACCTGGCCCGCTACGCGGTCGCCATCGCGGATGGGCGGGTGACGGTGGAGATCCCCGAAGGCGCTGATCCGCATCCTGCTCCGGCGCATGTGCGGCGCGGCGCGGACAACCGCCGCGTCGTCATCGCGGGCACCGGCGCCGCCGCCGATGCCTGCGCGCTGACCCTGCGCGAGGAGGGCTTTGAGGGGAGCATCGCGATGATCTCGCCCGAGGGACAACCGCCCTATGACCGCACCTTGCTCAGCAAGGCGGTGCTGGCCACGGGCGACCTGCCGCGTCATCTCACCCTGACGCCGCCGGAGGCGCTGGCCGCGCGCGACATCGACCTGATCGAGGGCCGGGTCGCGGCGATTGACGCCGCCCGGCACGAGATCCGTACCGAAACCGGCGCGGTCCATGGCTACGATTCGCTGCTCATCGCCACCGGCGGCACCGCCAACCGCCTCGACCTGCCCGGCAGCGATCTGGGCGGGCTGCACCACCTGCGCTCACGCCAGGAGGGCGAGGTGCTGGCCCGCGACGCCGGCACGGCGCGCCAGGCGGTCGTGGTCGGCGGCGGCTTCACCGGCATGGAGGCGGCGCTGAGCATCGCCAAGCGCGGGCTCGAGGTCACCGTCGCGCTGCGCGAAGCGGTGCCGCTGGCTCGGATCGTGGGCGAAGCGGTGGGCCGGGCGATCATGGCCGAGCATGAGGCCAAGGGCGTGCGCTTCGTCACCGGCGCGAAAGTTGCGGGCTTCGAGGGCGACGGCCGGGTCGCGGCGGTGCGGCTGGAGGACGGGTCCCGACTCGACGCCGATCTGGTGCTGCTCGCCATCGGGGTGCGGCCCGCCACCGATATCGAGGGGCTGTCGCCCGAGGATGATGGCGGGCTGGCAACCGGTCCAGACCTCGCGGTTGAGGGGCTGGAGGGGGTCTGGGCCGCGGGCGACGTCGCCCGCCTGCCGACCCCATGGGGCCGCACTCGGATCGAGCATTGGCGGCTCGCGCGCCAGCACGGCGCGCGCGCGGCGCGGGCCATGCTGGGACACGACACCGGCGCGCCGGACATCCCCTTCTTCTGGACCGCGCTGGGCCGGCAATACCGCTATCTCGGCCATGCCGAGGATTGGGACGAGATACGCATCGACGGCGAGGCATCCGGCGATTTCGTCGCGCGCTTCATCCGGGACGGCCGGGTCATGGCGCTGCTCGGGGCGGGCTGCGACGCCGAGATCGCCCGCGCCCATGCCGAGATGGCGCGCGTTGGTGGGCCGCTACCGCTCTAGGCGATTTCCCGCCGCCCGGTGCCGCGCCCCTGTGGCGACTCACCTGCATCGCGGTAGTGCTGCCACAAACGAAAAGGAGCAGTCGGTGCGGAACTTGACGACATTTGGACGGGCGGGCCTTCTGGGCCTCGCACTCGCGGCGCTGGCCTCGTGCGGGGCGGTCTCCGGACCCCTCGACAGCTCGCTCCGCCCCCCCGCCCGCGCGGAAAAGATGGACGAGAACATGCGCCCCCGCCCCAATGCCGGTTTTTCGAACTGGGTCGCAGGCTACCGCCCGCGCGCGCTGTCGGCCGGCGTCTCCGGCGCCACCTTCGACCACGCCTTCGCCTCCGCCGGCTATATCCCCGGCGTGATCGAGAAGGACCGCAACCAGGCCGAGTTCACCAAGACTCTGGGCGAGTACCTCTCCACCGCCGCCTCCGACACCCGTGTCGAGACCGGCCGGGCGATGCTGTCGCAATATTCGAGCCTGCTGTCGGAGATCGAAGCCCGCTACGGCGTCGACCGGCAGACCGTGCTCGCGGTCTGGGGCATGGAGAGCAATTTCGGCAAGCGACGCGGCGACGTGCCCGTGGTCTCGGCGCTCGCGACCCTCGCCTATGAGGGCCGCAGGGGCCGCTTCTTCGAGCAGCAGCTCACCTCGGCGCTCAAGATCCTGCAGAACGGCGATGTCAGCCCCGAGAACATGAAGGGCAGCTGGGCCGGGGCGATGGGCCACACCCAGTTCATCCCCACCTCCTACGAGGCCTATGCCGCCGATTTCCGCGGCGACGGGCGGCGCGACATCTGGTCGGACGATCCGACCGACGGTCTCGCCTCGACCGCGAAATACCTCTCCAGCTTCGGCTGGCGCCGCGGCCAGCCCTGGGGCGTCGAAGTGGTGCTGCCCGCGGGCTTCAACTACGGCCTCGCCGGCGGCACCAAGAAGAGCGCCGCCGAATGGCAGGCGCTGGGCGTGCAGGCGGCGACCGGCGGGCGGATCGGCGATTTCGGCGCGGCCGAGATCCTGGTGCCCGAGGGCGCGCAGGGCGCGGCCTTCATGACCTTCAAGAACTTCGACGTCATCAAGCGCTACAACGCCGCCGATGCCTATGCGATCGGCGTCGGCCATCTGGGCGACCGGATCGCCGGAGCCGGGCCGTTCCGCACGCCGATGGCCACCGGCCGGGCGCTGAACCGGGCCGAACGCTCCGAGGTGCAGCGCCGCCTGACCGCGCTGGGCTTCGACACCGGCGGTGCCGACGGCATCATCGGCCCGAACACCACCGCCGCGATCCGCCGCTACCAGCAGGTCAACGGCCTGCCGGTCGACGGCTTCGCCTCGGAATCGCTGCTCAAGCGGCTGCGCTGAACGCTGGGGTGGCGGTTCAGCCCGCCACCCTCGCAGGCCCCGGCTCCGGCCAGACCAACCCCATGATCAGCATGTCGTCGGTCGTCCCGTCGAAGCGGCATGCGGCGAGCTTTCGCCCCTCGTGGCGAAAGCCCATCCGCTCGTAGAGCGCGATGGCCGGGGTGTTGGAGCCGCGTACCTCAAGCTCGACCCGCAGCATGCCTGCCACCCGCGCCGCGCTCAGCGCGGCGCCCAGAAGCGCCCGCCCGATCCCGGCGCCACGATGCCCGGCCACGACCCCCATGCCGAGCACGCCGCAATGCGCCCGCAGCGGCGAGCGATGGCGGGTGATGTCGCACCAGCCGAGGAGACGATCACCGCCGCGGGCCACGACATGCGGGTTGCCCTCGCGCAGATTGGTTTCGACGAAGGCGCGCACCTGTTCGATCGGCGGCGCCTCGAAGGCCGCGAGGTAGAGCCTCTCCCGCGCCACGGAGTCGAGCGCCGCGCAGAAATCCTCGACATCCTTCGGGGAGATCGGCTCGATCCGGACAGGCATCTCGCTCATTGATCCGGCAGGCAGTCCTCGCCGCGCATGCAGGCGGCCAGCCTCTCGCGCATGGCGGCATCCGGCGCGCCCTGCACCTTGCCCGGGCAGGGTTCGAGATCGACGATCAGCCGCCCGTCCTCCTCGCGCGCGAAGACCAGCACCTCGTCGCCGGGGGACAGGCTGCCACACCAAGGCCCGGCGCAGGAGGGTTGCAGGATCATCGGCGCCTCGACCGGCGTGTCGAAGCCGGTCGGCCCGAGCTGGCGACCGGCGAATTCGGCCGGCACCGGATTCGGGGTCGCGGTCACCGGCTGAGACAGATCCTGCATCGGCGGCAGCTTGTCCGCGTCGAAGGCGAAGCTTCCGACATAGGCGCGGTAGCTTTCGGGCGCGGCGTGAATCTCCGCGAAGCTGCGGATCGGGTCGGGCACGAGGCAGGACAGGGCGGTGGCAGGCTGCGCCACCGCTGCCAGAACGAGGCTCAGACCAGCGGCCCGAGCTGCTCCAGAACCTGTTCGTAGACGCGCCGCTTGAAGGGCACGATGGCCGAGACCAGCTCGGCGGGGTCGATCCATTTCCATGCGCTGAACTCCGGGTGCTCGGTGGCGATGTCGATGTCGGAATCCCGCCCCGTGAAGCGCATCAGCACCCATGTCTGGGCCTGGCCGCGATAGCGGCCGCCCCAGATATGCGGCACCACGTCGGCGGGCAGATCATAACGCAGCGGCGCCTCGGTCTGGGCCACCATGATCACCTTGTCGGGCGTCACGCCGGTCTCCTCGCGCAGCTCGCGCAGCGCCGCCCCGGTCACGTCCTCGCCCGGGTCGATGCCGCCTTGCGGCATCTGCCAGGCATCCTGGTCGCGATCGATCCGCTGGCCGACGAAGACCTTGCCCTCGGCATTGACCAGCATGACGCCCACGCAGGGGCGGAACGGCAGCGCGGCGATGCTCGATGGCCTCACTGCGCCTCCTCCTCCTCCGCGGCCTCGGCCCGCTTCTCGGGGTCGGGCAGCGACCGGGGACCGAGCGCGGAGAGGCCCTTGAGGATGTCGATCGCATAGGCGAGCTGGTAGTCCTGCTCGCGCAGTTCCGCCGCCTTCTCGGCCCGCTCGCGGTCGGCCTCGAGCTGCTTGATCTCGTCCTCGGTCAGGCTGTCATTGTCGAGGCTGCCGCGCAGATCGGCCTCCGACCGCAGCGGACGCGGCGTCGTGTTCTCCTCCTCGGTCTCCGCGACGGGCTTGGGCCGGGGCTGCTCGACGATGATGTCGGGCGAGATGCCCAGCGCCTGGATCGAGCGGCCCGACGGCGTGTAGTAGCGCGCCGTGGTCAGCCGCATCGCGCCTTCGCCCCGCAGCGGCATCACCGTCTGGACCGAGCCCTTGCCGAAGCTCTGGGTGCCGACGACGATGGCGCGGCGATGGTCCTGCAGCGCGCCGGCGACGATCTCGGAGGCCGAGGCGGAGCCGCCATTGACCAGCACCACCATCGGCTTGCCGTCGATCAGGTCGCCTGGGGTGGCGTTGTTGCGCTCGGACTGGATCACGTCGCGGCCACGGGTCGAGACGATCTCTCCTGCCTCGAGGAAGGCGTCGGAGACGTAGATCGCCTGGTTCAGCAGACCGCCGGGGTTGTTGCGCAGGTCGAGCACCACGCCGTTGACGTTGTCGAGCCCGCCCGCCTTCTCGATCTCCTCGGCCAGACCCTTTTTCAGGTCGGGATAGGTCTGGTCGTTGAAGGTGGTGACGCGGACCACGATGGTGTCGCCCTCGGTCCGGGCGCGCACGGCGTTGAGCTTGATCGTGTCGCGGATGATCGAGACGTCGAAGGGCTCTTCCTCGCCCTCGCGCACCACGGTGATGATGATCTCGGAGCCGACCGGCCCGCGCATCAGGTCGACCGCCTCGTCGAGGGTCAGGCCGAGCACGCTTTCGCCATCGACGGCGGTGATGAAGTCACCGGCGAGGATGCCGGCGGCGTCGGCAGGGGTGCCGTCCATCGGCGAGACGACCTTGACGATCCCCTCCTCCTGCGTGACCTCGATCCCGAGGCCGCCGAACTCGCCGCGCGTCTGGGTGCGCATGTCGGCGGCATCCTCGGGCGACAGGTAGGAGGAATGCGGGTCGAGCGATGTCAGCATGCCGTTGATCGCGGCCTCGATCAGCTCGCTCTCCTCGACTTCCTCGACATATTCGGCGCGGATCCGTTCGAAGATGTCTCCGAACAGATCGAGTTGTTCGTAGACGCTGGCGTTGCGCTCGGCCTCCTGCGCGACGAGCGGCCCGGCCACCTGCGTCGTGACGACCAGCCCGAGCGCAGTTCCGCCCAGCGCGGCCAGTAGCAGTTTCCTCATGCGCGACCTTCCCTCTCGTTTCCGGCGCTGCGGCCGTTTCCGTCGTGCCCCCGGCAGATCAGCCGGACACGAACCACGTGGCGGGGTCGACCGGCGCGTCGCCCTCCCGCACTTCCAGATAAAGCGTTTCCGGGCGCGGCGCGCCACCGCCCTGCGCCGTTTCGGTCAAGATTTCGTGCGGGGCTGGCAGCTCTCCGCCCATCAGCCCCACCGCCGCGCCCTCGGGCAGGATCTCTCCCGGGGTGCCATAGACCTCGGCGAGCCCGGCCAGAATCACAAGAACTCCTGCCGCCGGCTCGAGGATCGCGACATTGCCGTAATCGAGCAGCTCGCCGCGGAACCGCAGCGTCGCCGCGACCGGCGTGGTGACGAGGCTGCGCGGCGCGGTCGCGATCACGAGGCCGGGCCGGGTCACCCCGGCGGCGTCGGCCTGGCCGAAGCCGCGCAGCACCTGTCCCTGCACCGGCAGCGGGATCGATCCCTTGCGGTCGCTGGCATCCGGCGCGTTGGCCGACAGCTCGGCATCCACCGTCTGCGCCAGCCCGGAGGCAAAGGCGTCGAGCGTGTCGGTCGAGGCGATCAGCAGCGCCGTGGCGACCGGGTCCTCGGTGAAACGGCGCGGCAGGTCGGTGCGCTCCGAGATCGCCTCGGAGAGCGCGCTGCGCGCGGCCTGGGCCCCGGCCAGCCCCTCTTCCAGAGTGACGATCGCGCTTTGCTGCAGGGCGGCGAGATCGGCCGCCTCCTGCAGGTCGAGGCGCAGCTTCTCGGCCTCGGCCTGCAATGCCGGGGTAACTTCGGCGGCGATCAGGCCGGCCCGCGCGGTGCCCAGCGGCCCTGCCGGGTGCAACAGCAAGGCCGGCGCCGGAGCGCGCGACATCGCCTGCAGCGCGCCCAGAAGCGCCGCGATCTCCTCGCGCCGCGCGTCGAGTTCCACCGCGATGGCCCGCTCGCGGATCGCTGCGCGCCGCAGCCCGTCGCGCAGCGCCTCGAGACCGGTCTCGTAGGCGCGCACCGTCTCGGTCAGCGCGGCGACCCGGTCACGCGCGGCCTGCGCCGCGTCGAGCTGTTCCGAGGCGGCGGCGAGACGTGCGGCGGCCTCGCGCGCCGCAGTGGCGGTGTCCTGCGCGGCGGCGGGTGTGGCGAGCAGCGCCAGCGCGAGGGCGAGCGCCGCCCTCATTCGATGAGGCTGCGCCCGGTCATCTCGGACGGCAGGTCGAGGCCCATCAGGTCCAGCAGCGTCGGCGCCAGATCGGCCAGCCGCCCGTCGCGCAGCCGCGCACCCTCGGGCCCGCCGAACAGCGCCACCGGCACCGGGTTCAGCGTGTGCGAGGTGTGCGGCCCGCCGGTCTCGGGGTCGATCATCATCTCGCAATTGCCGTGATCGGCGGTGACGATCATCGCGCCGCCCGCCTGCTCCAGGGCCTCGCAGACCCGCGCGAGGCCCTGATCCACCGCCTCGCAGGCGCGGATCGCGGCGTCGAGATCGCCGGTATGGCCGACCATGTCGGGGTTGGCGAAGTTGGTGACGATCAGGTCGTAGCCCTGGCCGATCGCCTCGACGAACTTCTCGGTCACTTCGCCGGCCGACATCTCGGGCTGTATGTCATAGGTGGCGACGTTCGGCGATTTCGGCATGAAGCGGTCCTCGCCCGGCTCGGCCTCTTCCTTGCCGCCATTGAGGAAGAAGGTGACATGCGGGTATTTCTCGGTCTCGGCGAGACGGAACTGCCGCAGCCCCTTGGACGCGACCCAGGCGCCCAGCGTGTTGGCGATGTCGCGCTTGGGAAACACGGTCTTGTACCAGGCGACATGCTTGTCGGAGTATTCGACCATGCCGAGGCGCGCGGCCAGCGCCGGGGCCTCGCCGCGATCCCAGCCGTCGAACTCCGGATCGGCAATGGCAGCGAGGATCTCGCGCGCACGGTCGGCCCGGAAGTTGAGGCAGAACAACCCGTCCTGCGGCTGCATGCCGGCATAGTCGCCGATCACCGTGGCGGGGATGAACTCGTCGGTCTTGCCGGCATCCCAGGCCGCCTTCACCGCCGCGAGCGGATCCTCGGCGCGGTTGCCTTTGCCTGCCACGATGGCCTCGTAGGCGGTCTTCACCCGGTCCCAGCGGTTGTCGCGATCCATCGCGAAGTAGCGGCCGATCACGGTGGCGATCCGGGTGCCCTCGGGCAACTTCTGCAGCAGATCCTCGACATAGGCGTCGGCCGAAGAGGGCGCGACGTCGCGCCCGTCGGTGATGGCGTGGATCGTCACCGCGACGTCGCGGTCGCGCAGCGCCTTGGCCGCCGCGACGATATGGTCGAGATGGCCGTGCACGCCGCCATCCGAGACGACACCGAACAGATGCGCGGTGCCGCCCGAATCCTGCAGGGTCTTGGCGAAATCGACGATCGCCTCGGCGTCGTGGAAGGAGCCGTCCTCGACCGCGAGGTCGATCTGCCCGAGATCCATGGCGACCACCCGCCCGGCGCCGATATTGGTGTGACCGACCTCGGAGTTGCCCATCTGCCCGGAAGGCAGCCCGACATCCGGCCCATGCGTCACCAGCGTGGCGTTCGGACCTTGCATGATCCGGTCGAAAGCGGGGGTCTTGGCCAATGCGGGCGCGTTGCCCTCGCGCTCCGCGCGCAGGCCCCAGCCGTCGAGGATACACAGGACCACGGGTTTGGGTGTCGTCATCGGGGGGCCTCCTGCAATGGGTCGGGCAAGTCCTGAGCCAAAGCGCCCCGTTTGTCCACCGAGGGCCCCGGTTCAGACCCGGTGATAGGGCGCGCCCGCGAGGATCGAGGCGGCGCGGTAGAGCTGCTCGGTCAGCATCGCCCGCACCAGCATATGCGGCCAGACCATCGGCCCGAAGGAGAGCATCGCGTCGGCGCGCGACCTGAGCGCCGGGTCGATCCCGTCGGCGCCGCCGATCACGAAGGCGACCTCGGAGCGACCCTGGTCGCGCCAACCGGCCAGCATCTCGGCAAAATCGGGGGAGGACATCTGGCGACCGCGCTCGTCCATGGCGCAGATCACCGCGCCTTGCGGGATCGCGCGCTCCAGCAGCGCCGCCTCGGCGGCCATGCCGCCGCCCTTACGGTCGTCGACCTCGGAGACGGCGAGCGGGCCGAGGCCCAGCGCCCGCCCGGTCCGGTCGAACCGAGCAGTATAGTCATCAACCAGAGCGCGTTCGGGGCCGGCTTTCATCCGGCCCACCGCGCAGATCCTCACGCGCATCAGCGGAAGGCGTCGGCGGCCGCCCCCTGGGGCGCCCACATCTTCTCCAGCTGGTAGAACTCGCGCACCTCGGGCCGGAACACGTGAACGATCACGTCGCCGGTATCGATCAGCACCCAGTCGCCGGTCTCCTTGCCCTCGGTCTTCGAGAGCACGCCGAACTCCTGCTTGAGCTTGTCGGTGAGATGCTCGGCAATGGCCGCGACCTGGCGGGTCGAACGGCCCGATGCGATCACCATGTAATCGCCCATCTCCGAGCGTCCGCGCAGATCGATCTGCACGATCTCTTCGGCCTTGTCGTCATCGAGGGAAGCGAGGATTGCTGCGAGCAGCGTTTCACTCGTCGCGGAGGGCGCCCCGGCCATCAGGCCCGCGCCCCGGGAAGCGGCTTGCGCCGCATGGGTGGAAAGGGACAGGTCATCATCCTCCGGTTTCACGCCGCCGACTTTGCCCCGGCGCCAGGCATGGTTTCAATGTAGCAAGGGGGGTGGCCGTTTTCAACGATCCCGCCCCTCTCGTCCGATCACTCGGCGGTGCGTTGCGCGACCTGCAAGGCGGAGCCATCGAGCACCCGAACCTCGCGCTGCGGAAAGGGAATTGAGATGCCCTCGGCCTTGAACGCGTCCCACAAGGCGAGGAACACGTCGCCGCGGATATTGGTGAGTCCCGCCGTCGCGTCGTCGATCCAGAAGCGCAACGTGTAATCCACGCTCGAATCGCCGAAGGCGGTGATATGGCAGACCGGCGCGGGCTTTTCCAGAACCCGTCCGCAGCCCGCCGCCGCGGCCACCGCCACCCGCCGCACGAGATGCGGATCGTCGCCATAGGAGGCGCCGAAGGCGATGTCGATCCGCACCGAGTTGTCGGAATGGGTCCAGTTGACCACCTGCGTGGTGATCAGGTCCTCGTTCGGGATCAGGTATTCCTTGCCGTCTCGGGTGACGACGCTGGCGTAGCGCGCGCCCAGCGTCGAGATCCAGCCGAAGGTCTCGCCCAGCGAGATCACGTCCCCGGGCTTGATCGACTTGTCGAGCAGGATGATCAGGCCCGAGACGAGGTTCGACACCACCTTCTGCAGGCCGAAGCCGAGACCCACGCCGATCGCGCCCGACAGTACCGCGAGACCGGTGAGGTCCACCCCCACCGCGCGCAGCCCGACGAAGACCGCGATGCCGTAGAACAGCAGCTGCGACAGCTTCACCGCCAGCACCTGCATCGAGGGGCTGATCTCGGCATTGCTCTCGATCCGGTGCGCCGAGGTCCGCGCCAGCAGCCGCGCCAGGAAGAAGGCGACGCCGAGCACCAGCGCCGCCTTGAGCACCAAGAGCACCGAGATCCGCAGATCGCCGGTCTGGATCGACAGGCTGTCGAGCAGCCGCGAGGTCTCCTCCGTCAGGTCGAGGATGCGCAGGGTGATCCAACTCCAGGCGCCGTAGCGCACGATGCCGCGCAGGATCGGGTTGACGATCATCCGCGCCACCAGCGCCACGATCAGCCAACCGGTGGCGAGGTTGGCCACGATCCTGAGCACCCCGGCCCCGCCGCCGGGGTCGATCTGCCGCACCACCGCCAGCGCGATCCACAGCAGCAGCACGAACAGCACCCCGCGCAGCCGCCGGTGCAGCGTCACCGCGTAGCGCATCCGCCAGCGCGGCCAGCCCGTGCGGTGCCGCATCCAGTCATGCAGCTTCGGCCCGAGCCAGGCCCGGCCCAGATGCGCCAGCACGAAGACGCCGAGCACGATCACCAGCTGCCAGGCGTTCCAGGGCTGCATCACGCCCTGCGCCACCCGCTCGGCATCCGCGAGCAGCCGGTCGCCCAGATCGGTCGCCGCCTGGGCGATCACCTCGGGCGCCTCCTCGGCCTGACGGGCCATCTCGGCGGCGGCCGCCTCGGCTTCCTGCGCCGCGGTCCCGGCCACCTCGTCCACGCCCGTCTCCGGCTCCATCACCCATCCCCTGCCCGTTCGACTGTCCGAAGAATGTAGCGCCCCGCCCCCCCGGTCCAGCGGCTGCACAGGCTCTTGTGCCGCAGGGTCCGAAGGAGTATCTGGACGCCATGACACGGGTCTTCGACATGGATGATCGCGCGCGGCTGCCCTGGCGGTTCTTTGGCGCGACCTGCACGATCCTCGCGCGACTCTGACGCGGCGGGGCGCTTTCGCGCCCGCACGACCCCCGGCGCCAGCGCGCGCCCGTCACACATATCCAGCCGCAAGAGGACCACTCCATGACCGGCAAGACACTCTACGACAAGATCTGGGACGCCCACCTCGTCCAGCAGGATGCCGACGGCACCGGCCTGCTCTATATCGACCGTCACCTCGTGCACGAGGTGACCAGCCCGCAGGCCTTCGAGGGGCTGCGCATGGCCGGTCGTCAGGTGCGCGCGCCGGAGAAGACCATCGCCGTGCCGGACCACAACGTCCCCACCACCGAGGGCCGCGACAAGGTCATCGAGAACGAGGACAGCCGGATCCAGGTCGAGGCGCTCGACAAGAACGCGCGCGAGTTCGGGATCAACTACTACCCGGTCTCCGATATCCGTCAGGGCATCGTCCATATCGTCGGTCCCGAGCAGGGCTGGACCCTGCCCGGCATGACCGTGGTCTGCGGCGACAGCCACACTGCGACGCATGGCGCCTTCGGCGCGCTGGCGCATGGCATCGGCACCTCTGAGGTCGAGCACGTGCTCGCCACGCAGACGCTGATCCAGTCGAAGTCCAAGAACATGAAGGTGGAGATCACCGGCAAGCTCGCGCCGGGCGTCACCGCCAAGGACATCACCCTGTCGGTGATCGGCAAGACCGGCACCGCCGGCGGCACCGGCTATGTCATCGAGTATTGCGGCGAAGCGATCCGCGCGCTGTCGATGGAAGGTCGGATGACGGTCTGTAACATGGCGATCGAGGGCGGCGCCCGCGCCGGCCTGATCGCGCCCGACGAGACCACCTTCGAATACGTCAAGGGCCGGCCCCATGCGCCGAAGGGCGCGCAGTGGGAAGCGGCGATGGAGTGGTGGAAGACGCTCTATTCCGATGACGACGCGCATTGGGACAAGGTCGTCACCATCCGCGGCGAGGACATCGCCCCGGTCGTCACCTGGGGCACCTCGCCCGAGGACGTGCTGCCGATCACCGACGTCGTGCCGGATCCGGCCGCCTTCAAGGGTGGCAAGGTCGAGGCCGCGAAGCGCGCGCTCGACTACATGGGCCTCAAGGCCGGCACGCCGCTCAAGGAGATCAAGATCGACACGGTCTTCATCGGCTCCTGCACCAACGGCCGGATCGAGGATCTGCGCGCCGCAGCCGCGATCCTCAAGGGCAAGAAGATCAAGGACGGCATGCGCGCCATGGTCGTGCCCGGCTCGGGCCTCGTGCGCGCCCAGGCCGAGGAAGAAGGCCTGGCCGATATCTTCAAGGAGGCGGGCTTCGAATGGCGCCTCGCCGGCTGCTCGATGTGCCTGGCGATGAACCCCGACCAGCTCGCCCCCGGCGAGCGCTGCGCCGCGACCTCGAACCGCAACTTCGAGGGGCGCCAGGGCAAGGGCGGGCGCACCCACCTGATGAGCCCGGCGATGGCGGCGGCCGCCGCGATCACCGGACACCTGACCGACGTGCGGGAGATGATGTGATGGACAAGTTCGAAAGCTTCAGCGGCATCGCCGCGCCGATGCCGTTGGTCAACATCGACACGGACATGATCATCCCCAAGCAGTTCCTCAAGACCATCAAGCGGTCGGGGCTCGGGGTGAACCTGTTTGCCGAGATGCGCTACCTCGACGACGGCTCCGAGAACCCGGATTTCGTGCTCAACAACCCGGCCTACCGGAACGCCGAGATCATCGTCGCCGGCGACAATTTCGGCTGCGGCTCCTCGCGCGAGCACGCGCCTTGGGCGATCAAGGATTTCGGGATCAAATGCGTGATCTCGACCAGCTTCGCCGACATCTTCTTCAACAACTGCTTCAAGAACGGCATCCTGCCGATCACCCTCCCCGAGGAGCAGGTCGAGGTGCTGATGCGCGACGCCGAGAAGGGCGCCAACGCCCGGCTCGACATCGACCTCGAGAACCAGACCGTGACCACCTCGGAGGGCGAGAGCTTCCACTTCGAAGTCGACCCCTTCCGCAAGCACTGCCTGCTCGAGGGGCTCGACGATATCGGCCTGACCATGGAGAAGGCCGCCGCGATCGACAGCTTTGAAAGCCAAGCCGCGCAAGCCCGTCCCTGGGTCTGATTGAGGCAGCACGCCCCGGCGCGGGCGGGCGATGATTCGGACAAGAATGGGGCGGCCCGCCGGGGTCGCCCCGTTTTTCGTGGGGCCCAATCCAAAAGAATATGACGTAAAGTCATATATACCCACCGCTGGTAGGGCATCCCCCACCCTCTCCCACAAGATATGGCCCGAATAAGGCATAGAATTGGGCGTACCCGTCCCATTATCGGACCAGTTCGGCTGCCTCCGCGTCGCAAAAGAGCCGCAGTTCGAGCGCTTCCTGAGTCTTGATCGTTGCGCCTGAACTCGGAAAGGGCCCAAATAGTGGCAGGATTGAGGCAAGCGGGCCTGCATGGGCCGCACATCGCCGATGAAGAGCCGCGGATTTCAATCGTGGCCGCTCGGCACAGGAATGGGCAGACTATGGTCACGCGACTGACAGGAGGACTCCTGCGCGCGGCGCTGATGATGTTGCTGATCGCGACACCATCGATGCTGTTGCAGACCGGCGCCTCGGGCACCCCCGAGATCGTCGCGCTGGTCGCGCTCGGCGCCGGCCTGTTCACGGCGGTGGAATATACCTCGGTTTCGCCCAGCCTGGTGGAGTTCCGGGACGCGCCGCCCTTCAACCGCATCCGCTTCGTCACCCTCGGCGCGGCGGTGTTCCTGCTGTCGCTGCTGGCGCGCGACGCCAGCGAGCCCGCGACCATCACCGCGCTGGTCGCCGCGCTGACCGCGCCGCTGGGCCACCTGCTCGACATTCCCTATTCGCCGGTGCGGCTACTGATGCTGACCCTGCCCGACGGCACGCCCGGCGCGCTCGCCGACCAGGTCCGGGCCGGCGCGGCGCTGAGCTACCTGCTCTCGCTCGCCTCGATGGCGCTGTTTGCCGGGCTGCTGCGGTTCCGCGGCTGGCCGATGCGCTCGGGCAATTTCAACGTTTGGATCAACCTGCCGACCTTCGACCCGACCTCGGGGCCGGACGTGATCTGGCGGCTGCGCCGCGACGGTCAGGTGAACCTGGTGCTGGGCTTCCTGCTGCCCTTCGTGATCCCGGCGCTGCTCAGCCTCGGCATGCCGATGTTCGGCCAGCTCGACCTGTCCAACCCGCACACGATGATCTGGGCGCTGACCGGCTGGGCCTTCCTGCCCGCCAGCCTGCTGATGCGCGGCGTCGCGCTGCAGCGCGTCGCCGACATGATCGGCGCCCAGCGCGAGCGCGCCTCGGCCCGCGAGGCCGGGCTGATCCCGGCCTGATGCGCGGGGCGCGGCTCGGCGCCCTGCTCTCCACGCTTGCCCTCCCGCTTGCGGCCGAACCGATCCGGATCGCCAGCTACGACCCCGAACTGAGCCGCGACGGCCCCGGCCTGCTTTTGCGCGATCTGCAGCGCGGCGAGGATCCGCAGATCGCCGCCATGGCCCGGATCGTCGCCCATGCCGCCCCCGACATCCTGCTGCTCACGGGCGTCGACCGCGACGCGCAGGGCGCGACGCTCGACGCGCTCGCGGCGCGGCTGCAGGCGGCGGGCGCGCCGGACTATCCGCACCGCCTCGCCCCGCCCTCCAATGCGGGGCTGGCCTCCGGGCTCGATCTCGACGGCGATGGCCGCATCGACGGGGCGCGCGATTCCCATGGCTACGGCCGCTCCACCGGCGACGGGGCCATGGCGCTGCTGTCGCGCTTCCCGCTGCGGCTGGAGCGCGACCTGACCGGGCTGCTCTGGCGCGACCTGCCGGGCGCGGAGCAGCCCGCAATCGAGGGCACACCGTTTCCCTCCGCCGAAGCGCAGGCGGCGCGGCGGCTGTCGAGCGCGGGACACTGGGTGGTGCGGGCCGAGACCCCGTCCGGGCCGCTCCGGCTGCTGGCCTTCGCCGCGACCCCGCCGGTCTTCGACGGGCCCGAGGATCTCAACGGGCTGCGCAACCGCGACGAGATCCGGCTGTGGCCGCGCCTCATGGACGGGGATCTCGGCCCCGCCCCCGCGCCGCCCTTCGTCATCCTGGGCCTTGCCAATCTCGACCCCGCCGATGGGGAAGGACGCCGCGAGGCGATGCGCGCGCTGCTCGGCGACCCGCGTCTCGCCGACCCCCTCCCCGGCAGCGAGGGCGGCCGCGCGGCGGCCGATCCCGCCCATGCGGGCGACCCCTCGCACGACACGGCCGACTGGGATGCCCCCCCGGACGGCCCCGGCAACCTGCGGGTCGATTACGTCCTGCCCTCGCGCGACGGGCTGGCCGTCATCGATGCCGGCGTGGTCTGGCCCGCCACCGGCCCGCTGGCCGAGGCCGCGGCGCGCGCCTCGGCGCACCGGCTGGTCTGGGTCGATCTCGAACTGGAGTGAGCGCGGGCGGCCGGGCGCGAACTTGACCCGAGGGCGACCACGGGCTACCGCATCGCCATTCCATTCGTTTCAACCCGGAGCGCCAAAGTGTCCAATCCTTCCCTTCTGATCCTCGCCGGCGACGGCATCGGTCCCGAAGTCATGAACGAGGTGAAGAAGATCATCGGCTGGTACGGCGAGAAGCGCGATCTCGCCTTCGACGTCGAGGAGGACCTCGTCGGCGGCGCGGCCTATGACGCGCATGGCACCCCGCTCACCGACGCCACCATGGAGCGTGCCCAGAACGCCGACGCCGTGCTGCTCGGCGCCGTGGGCGGCCCGAAATACGACACGCTCGACTTCTCGGTGAAGCCCGAGCGCGGCCTGCTGCGCCTGCGCAAGGAAATGGACCTGTTCTCGAACCTGCGCCCGGCGCAGTGCTTCGACGCGCTGGCCGATTTCTCCTCGCTCAAGCGCGAGGTGGTTGCCGGCCTCGACATCATGATCGTGCGCGAGCTGACCTCGGGCGTCTATTTCGGCGAGCCGCGCGGCATCCACAAGGAAGGCAACGAGCGCGTCGGCATCAACACCCAGCGCTACACCGAGAGCGAGATCGCCCGCGTCGCGCGCTCCGCCTTCGAGCTGGCCCGCCGCCGGAACAACAAGGTCTGCTCGATGGAGAAGGCCAACGTCATGGAGTCGGGCGTGCTCTGGCGCCAGGTGGTGACCGAGATCCACGAGGCCGAGTATCCGGATGTCGAGCTGAGCCACATGTATGCCGATGCCGGCGCCATGCAGCTCTGCCGCTGGCCCAAGCAGTTCGACGTGATCGTCACCGACAACCTGTTCGGCGACCTGCTCTCGGACGCCGCGGCGATGCTGACCGGTAGCCTGGGCATGCTGCCCTCCGCGTCCCTGGGTGCACCGATGGCCAATGGCCGTCCCAAGGCGCTCTACGAGCCGGTGCACGGCTCGGCTCCCGACATCGCGGGTCAGGGCAAGGCCAACCCGATCGCCTGCATCCTGTCGTTCGCCATGGCGCTGCGCTACAGCTTCGACAATGGCGACGAGGCGACCCGCCTCGAGCAGGCCGTCGAGAAGGTGCTGGCCGATGGCAAGCGCACCGCCGACCTGCTCGGCCCCGAGGGCGGCACGCCGATCTCCACCGCCGAGATGGGCGACGCCATCATCGCCGCGCTCGACGCCTCGATCTGACACCGGTCATGCGGGCGGGGAAACCTGCCCGCATAACCCTCCCCGGCTTGCATCGCGCGCGGGGCTCGGACAATGGTGGCGCTATCATCGCCATTTCGACCGGGAGAACGCGCATGGGTGACAATGCGAGAGGCGCGCTGCTGGCGCTTGCTTCCTTCGGCGTCTTCGCCACGCATGACGTGGTCATCAAGGTGCTGGGCAGCGGCTACTCGCCGGTGCAGCTGATCTTCTTCTCGGTGACGCTCGCCTTCCCGCTGGCGCTGGTGATGATCATCGGCGATCCCGAACCCGGCACCCTGCGTCCGCGTCACCCCTGGTGGGTCGCGCTGCGGACCGCCGCCGGCTTCCTGACCGCGACATCCGCCTTCTACGCCTTCTCGCAGCTGCCATTGGCACAGGTCTACGCGCTGATCTTCGCGACGCCGCTGCTGATCACCGTGCTGGCCATCCCCGTGCTGGGTGAAACCGTCGGCATCCACCGCTGGGCGGCGGTCCTGGTGGGTCTCGCGGGGGTGCTGGTGGTGCTCAGGCCCGGCCAGACCGAGCTGTCGCTGGGCCATCTCGCGGCGCTCGGCGTGGCGATCGGCGGCTCCACCGCGTCGATCGTGGTGCGCAAGATCGGCCATGACGAGCGCCCCGTCGTGCTGCTGCTCTACCCGATGATCGCCAATTTCGTGCTGATGGGCGCGGCTCTGGCCTTCGTCTACAAGCCGATGCCGATCTCGGATTTCGGGCTGATGGCGCTGATCGCGGTGCTGGGCTGGATCGGCGGGCGGATCATGGTCGCGGCCTATTCCACCGGCGAGGCGGTCGTGGTCGCGCCGATGCAGTACAGCCAGATCATCTGGGCCACCGCCTATGGCGCGCTGTTCTTCGACGAGCTGCCCGACGGGGCGACCATCCTCGGCACCGGAATCATCATCGCCTCCGGCATCTACATCGTGCTGCGCGAGGGCCGCGGCGGCAGGTCGGCGCACCGCCCCGTCTCGCAGACGCGGCTGCGCTGGGAGACCGGTAGCGCGCCGCGCGCCAGCGTGCTCAAGCGGTTCCTGCGGCCCGGACGGTTCCGCCAGGAATGATCGCCACCCCCTCTTGCAAAGCGGCAAACAAGGCGTTAGGTCGGCGCCACGGTCGGAGTGTAGCGCAGCCTGGTAGCGCACCTGCTTCGGGAGCAGGGGGTCGGAGGTTCGAATCCTCTCACTCCGACCAGTTTTTCCCCACATGACAGCCTCGATGCGCAGCCGGGCGCTTTCCCTTCCGTCGCGAAACGTGTAGGGACCGCTCGAACTTTCAGGAGGCTCCAGAACATGGGCTACAAGGTCGTCGTCGTCGGCGCCACGGGCAACGTGGGTCGCGAAATGCTCAACATCCTGGACGAGCGCGCGTTTCCGATCGAGGAAATCGCCGTTCTCGCCAGCCGCCGCTCGCTCGGCACCGAGGTGAGCTTCGGCGACCGAACTTTGAAAACCCAGGACCTCGCTGCCTTCGATTTCACCGGCTGGGACATCGCGCTCTTCGCCGTGGGCTCCGAGGCCACCAAGGAATACGCCCCCAAGGCCGCCTCGCAGGGCTGCGTGGTGATCGACAACTCGTCGCTCTACCGCATGGACCCCGACGTCCCGCTGGTGGTGCCCGAGGTCAACGCCGACGCCGTGCTGGGCTACACCAAGAAGAACATCATCGCGAACCCGAACTGCTCGACCGCGCAGATGGTGGTGGCGCTCAAGCCGCTGCATGACCGCGCCAAGATCAAGCGGGTCGTCGTCTCGACCTACCAGTCGGTCTCCGGCACCGGCAAGGACGCGATCGACGAGCTGTGGAACCAGACCAAGGGCATGTACGTGCCCGGCCAGGAGGTCGCGCCTTCGGTCTATCCGCGTCAGATCGCCTTCAACGTGATCCCGCATATCGACGTCTTCATGGAGGATGGCGGGACCAAGGAAGAGTGGAAGATGATGGTCGAGACCAAGAAGATCCTCGACCCGTCGATCAAGCTCACCGCCACCTGCGTGCGGGTGCCGGTCTTCGTCGGTCACTCCGAGGCGATCAACATCGAGTTCGAGGAATTCCTCGACGAGGACGAGGCCCGCGACATCCTGCGCGAGGCCCCGGGCGTCATGGTGATCGACAAGCGCGAGCCCGGTGGCTACGTGACCCCGGTCGAATGCGTGGGCGACTTCGCCACCTTCATCAGCCGGATCCGCCAGGACTCGACCATCGAGAACGGCCTGAACCTGTGGTGCGTCTCCGACAACTTGCGCAAGGGCGCGGCGCTCAACGCGGTGCAGATCGCCGAAGTGCTCGGCCAGAAGGCCCTCAAGAAAGGGTAAGGCGCGCCCCGATGAGGCTCCGCCGGAGCCTCGTCAGCGCCGAACGGCCCCATGCAGACGCATGGGGCCGCCCATCACACGCACTGAACGGTCAGAGGCGAAACCACGTCGCGGAGGCGTTCTCCTTCCCTCCCGATCTCAACGATCGTGGGAACGGACATAATCCAACGACGAAATGCTGCCGTTGCGTGGGTGGATGGTCAGGGCGACCTCGCTGCCGTTTCGGTCGAAGGCGACGATCCTGCGGGCGTCGGTGTCGACCAGCCGCACATGGCGGTAGCCGTTCTCCTGCAACTGCGAGGCGACTCCCTCCAGATAGCCCGGCACGGCCGCATCCTGCGCCGCCGCGGCCCATGGCTGCACCAGCACGGCGAGCCCGAGGCCCGTCGCGAGAATTGCGATTCTCATAAAATTTCCAATCATCAAGCAAGAGCGTCCCGGCCCTGCACCACGGCATGGGGCACGGTCGTCATGACGCCGTTCATGGACTTCGGATGACGCGCCCCCGAGAGAAGTGACGCAGGGTAACACGCATCGTCATCGTGCCAGCGCGGGCCCTTCGATGCAATCGCACCACGATCCGGTGGCGGTACGGATCGCCGATGGGACAGAGCTGTGCAAGGGACAAGCCGATGCAATCGGACGGCATTTCCCGCGCCCGCAGAGTTCGAAGATCGACGTGTGCACCACTCGCACCGGGCGAAGTTTTCACCCGGTGAATGCAGCGGTGGAGAGCCTAATCTACCCGCGGCTGCGAATCGCGCCCGGCTGCGCGCTGCCGACCGCTTCCTGCAGCGCCTCGATGATCATCCCCATGTCGCAGGGCTTCTCCAGCACCGGCGCACCGATATTGGAGATGGTCTCCCCCAGACGCTGCAAATCGCCCGAATGCAGGACGAAGGGCACCCCGCGCGCCCGCAGCGCCTCGACGATCGGCAGGCAGGTTTCCGAGCGGCCGAGGGTCACGTCGAGCAGCGCCACGTCGAGTTCCTGCTCCAGCCGCTGCATCCCCTGGCGCAGGTTGCGGCCATAGACCACCTCGGCCCCCGCCTCCTCCAGCGTCTCGTTGATGTCCATGGCGATCAGCACCTCGTCCTCGACCACCAGGACGGTCAGGCCTGCGAGCGGGCGATGGCCGGACCCCGGCCTGTTGATCTCGGTCATGACGTCCCTCACAGGCTGGTCGGAAAGCTTATCTCGACCCGCAACCCTTCTGGGCGCCAGTCATGGCTGATTTCGCCGTCGCCCATGGCGAGCATGCGGCGGATGATGGTGGTGCCGACCCCGCGGCGCTTGGGCGGCCCCTCGGGCGCAGGCCCGCCGCTCTCGCGCCAGTCGAGCCGCAGTCGCTCCTCGCCCTCGGCATCGGTCTCGCGCGCCCAGGCAAGCCGGACATGGCCATCCGGCACCGAATAGGCGCCGTGCTTGACGGCGTTGATCGCCAGCTCGTGCAGCGTCAGCGCCAGCACCGAGACGATGTTGCTGTCGAGCGGGACCGCCCCGCCCTCCAGCGTCAAACCCGCCTCGCCGCTCGGCGCATAGGGCAGCAGCAGGTCGCGGAACAGCGGGTGGGGATCGGTCGGGCCCTCGGTGAAGGACACCTCCAGCATCGCCTCGTGGGCGCGCCCCAGCGACCGGATCCGGGCATTGATCTTCTCGGCCAGCTCCTCGGCGTCGTCGAGCTTGCCGGTCATGGTGACGACCGACGAGATCACCGCGAACATGTTCTTCATGCGGTGGCTGATCTCGCGCTCCATCATCCGCGCATGTTTCTCGTCGGCGCGGGCGGCGTGGACGTCGGTCACGTCCCATTGCGACCCGAACAGATACCGCACCGAGCCGTCCTCGTTGTAGATCGGCCCCAGATGCAGCGCGTTCCAAAAGGCCGAGCCGTCCTTGCGGTAGTTGAGCAGTTCGACCACCACCACGTCTTCGTTGGCGATCGCCTGGCGCAGCTTGCGCACCTGCTCGGGATCGGTGCCCGGCCCCTGCAGGAAGCGGCAGTTCCGGCCGATGATCTCCTCTTCCTCATAGCCGGTCAGATCGCGGAAGGCGCGATTGACGAAGACGAGCGGCTGGTCGGGCAGGTTCGGGTCGGCGAGGCAGATCGCCATGCGGGTCTGGGCCATCGCCTGCTCGAACAGCACCCCGGACTCGGAATGGATCGGCATGCGCTGCGCCTGGTTGCGCGCCCGGTCGAATTCCTTGCCGTGCTCGTCCCGCGTGCTGCGATGTGCTTGGTCGCTCATGTCAAACCCATGCGTCTCGCCGGATCGCGGCCCGGCTCGTCATACGAAGGCAGAAGATAAGACAACGCCGGCGGCAGTCCAGCCTCCCCCACGCGGCCGTTACGTCGTGACCCGGGGTCAGCCCTGCTGACGTCGCGACGAATGATCCGACGGTTCCGCGCCGCTCAGCGCCTCGACCATCCGCTCGTAGAAGCGCGCATAGCCCTCGACCCGCTGCCAGATCCCGGCGCAGCCATCGGGCAACTGTTCGAGGGTCGCGCCGATCTCGGCCCGGGCCCGCTCAAGGCTCGCGGCCTCGGCCGCCAGCATGCTCTCATAAGGGTCGTCGGCGAGGCGAAAGAAGTCCTGCCGCTGGCCGGGCTTGCCGACGCGCTTGATCATGCCCCGATCCTCGAGCAGCCGGGTGGCCGAGCTGACGCTGCCGCGGCTGACGCCGAGCCGGGTGGCGAGATCGGCGAAGGAGACGGTCTCGCCGTCGAAGACCAGCAGCGCGAAGACCCGCCCCGCGATGCGCGGCAAACCCTTGGATTGCGCGATCAGGCCGACCTTCTCGATGAATTCGCTGCGGATCGCCGCGAGATCGTCGCCCGTCTTCGCGGTGTCGGTGTCGCTCATCACGGGCCCTCCTAGGCCTTGAAATTAGTCGCAAGGCCCGCGAGGGTCCATATAGCGCCGGGTGCCGCACATCGTATTTACAGATCGTTCAGTCAATACTGAAACCACTGGACGGATACCTGCCCGCTACCTATATGCGGCCTCGACGCGCGCAAGGGCCGCCCTTCGGCGCGGCTGCAGGAGAGCCTCCATGACCATCGAGACCGAGACCGCCCCCGCGCCGCTGCGCTTCGACGACGATGCCGGCAGCGGGCGGGCCAAATACGTCGCGGGCGGGCTCGTGCTGGCGCTGGTCGGCTGGATGGGCAGCGGCCTCGTGCTGCCGTCGGAACCTGCCCCCGAGGCGGCGGTCCCCGATCCCGCCCCGCGCCGCGTCGCGGTCGAGGTCCAGCCCTCCCGAGCCCGCGCCGTGGCGCAGGTCTTCGCCGCCGAAGGCCAAGCCCTGCCCGAGCGCGACACCCAGGTGCTCGCCGAGACCCGTGGCCAGATCGCCGAGGTGCCTGTGCGGCGCGGCGACAGCGTTGTGGCGGGCGACGTCATCGCCCGTTTCGAGACCACCCGCAGCGCGGCCGATCTGACCCGGGCGGAGGAAGAGCGCACACGCGCCGCGCGCGAGCTCGAGAATGCCCGCACCCTGCTCGAGCGGGGCAGCGCCACGCAGGACCGCGTCACCGAGGCCCGCGCCGATCTGGCCGCCGCCGAGGCCGCCCTCGCCGCCGCGCAGGAGGCGATGGACGAAACCGTGGTGCGCGCGCCCTTCGATGGCCGGATCGAGGATCTCGAGGTCGAGGCGGGCGAATTCGTCACCGCCGGCGCCGCGATCGCCCGGGTGGTCGACGCCACCCCGCTCAGGATCGAGATCCAGGTCCCGCAGCAGCAGCTCTCCCAGATCACCTCGGGGCTGGAGGCGGAGGTGGTCTTCATCACCGGCGACACCGCCCCCGGCGAGGTCCGTTTCGTCAGCCGTAGCGCCGATCCCCAGACCCGCACCTTCACCGCCGAGATCGAGGTCGCCAACCCCGAGGGCGCGATCCCGGCCGGGGTCAGCGCCCAGGTCCGCATCGCCACCGGCGAGCGGACCGGGCATTTCGTCTCACCGGCGATCCTGTCGCTCGACACCGACGGCACGCTCGGGGTCAAGACAGTCGACGACGCGGCGCGGGTGGTGTTCCAACCCGTCCAGATCATCCGCGCCCAGACCGACGGGGTCTGGCTCGCCGGGCTGCCAGACGAGGCGCGGATCATCACCGTGGGACAGGGCTTCGTGAATGACGGCGAGCTGGTCGACCCGCGCGACCCGGCCGCCGACACGGCCTCGGCCGAGGGCGCCGCCGCCGTGCAGGACGACGCGGCGCCGCGCGTGCTGGTCGAGGCGGCCCGATGAACCGTCTGATCGACGCCGCCTTCGGGCGCACCCGGACGGTGATGCTGGCGCTGATCGCGATCCTCGGGGTTGGCGCGGTCTCCTACATGGCGATCCCCAAGGAAAGCTCGCCCGAGATCCCGATCCCGCTGGTCCATGTCTTCACCACGCTCGAGGGCATCGCCCCGCAGGACGCGGAACGGCTGCTGGTCGAGCCGATGGAGACCGAATTCGCGTCCCTCACCGGGCTGCGCAAGATGGAAGGCACGGCACGCGAGGGTCACGGCGCGGTGATGCTGGAGTTTGAGCCCGGCTTCGACGCCGATCAGGCGCTCGACTCGGTGCGCGAGGCGGCCGATCGCGCCGCGAACGAGCTGCCGGAGGACGCGGCCGAGCCGGTGGTGACCGAGACCAACACCGCGCTGTTCCCGATCCTGACCGCGATCCTGTCGGGCCCGGTGCCCGAGCGCACGCTCAACGGCCTCGCCGAGGATCTGCAGGACCGGATCGAAGGGCTGAGCGGCGTGCTCGAGGTCGACCTCGCCGGCGCCCGCGACGAGCTGCTTGAGGTGCTGATCGACCCCACCGTCTTCGAGACCTACAACATCTCCTTCGAAGAGCTGATCGGCCAGATCAGCCGCAACAACCGGCTGATCGCCGCCGGCGCGATCGAGACCGGCGCCGGGCGCATCGTGCTCAAGGTGCCGGGGCTGATCGAGAACGTCGAGGACGTGATGGCGCTGCCGGTCAAGGTGCGCGGCGACACGGTCGTCACCTTCGGCGACGTCGCCACGATCCGCCGCAGCTTTGCCGACCCATCCGGTTTCGCCCGCATCGACGGCCAGCCGGCGCTGGCACTCGAGATCAAGAAGCGGATCGGCGCCAACGTCATCGACACGGTCGAGGCGGTCAAGGCGGTGGTGGCCGAGGCCCAGGCCGACTGGCCCGACAGCGTCGACATCAACTACATGCAGGACGAGAGCGAGCAGGTGAAGACCATGCTCTCCGATCTCGAGGCCAACGTCATCGCCGCCGTCATCCTGGTGATGATCGTCATCGTCTGGGCGCTCGGCATCCGCTCGGCGCTGCTGGTCGGGCTGTCGATCCCGGGCGCCTTCCTCGCCGGCGTCGCGATGCTGTGGGCGATGGGCTACACGATGAACCTCGTGGTGCTGTTCTCGCTGATCCTGGTGGTCGGCATGCTGGTCGACGGCGCCATCGTCACCACCGAGCTGGCCGACCGGCGGCTGCAGGAGGGGGCGAGCCCGAAGCAGGCCTATGCCGACGCGGCCAAGCGCATGGCTTGGCCGGTGATCGCCTCGACCGCCACCACCTTGTCGGTGTTCTTCCCGCTGCTGTTCTGGAGCGGCACGGTCGGCGAGTTCATGAAGTTCCTGCCGATCACCGTGCTGCTGACACTGACCGCCTCGCTGTTCATGGCGCTGGTCTTCATCCCGGTGCTGGGCGGGCTGATCGGCCGCAGGCCGCCGCAATCGGCCATCGACAAGGCGGTGCTGCATGCCGCCGAGCGTGGCGACCCGCGCCGCCTGCCGGGCTTTACCGGCGCCTATGTGCGGCTCTTGGAAAAGGCGATCCTGCGCCCCGGCGCGACCCTTCTCTTCGCCGTGGCCTTCCTGCTGGCCGCCTTCGGCACCTATGGCCAGCTGGGCAACGGCGTCAGCTTCTTCCCCTCGGTCGAGCCGGATTTCATGCAGGTGCAGCTGCGCGCCCGCGACAACTTCTCGGTCTTCGAGCGCGACGCGCTGGTGCGCCGGGTCGAGGAGCGGCTGCTCGACGACCCCGAGATCGCCTCGGTCTATGCCCGCTCAAGCTCGGCCTCGGGCTTGGGCGACGAAGAGGTGATCGGCACGATCCAGCTCGAGCTGACCGAATGGGACAGCCGCCGCACGGCCGAGACGATCGGCGCCGAAATCCGCGAGGAAATGGCCGATATCGCCGGGATCGAGGTGCAGGTGCAGACCGCCTCGAACGGCCCCTCCGCCGGCAAGCCGGTGCGGCTCGAACTGCGCGGCTCCGACCCGGAGGCGCAGACCGCGGCGGTGGCCACGATCCGCGAGGAGATGGAGCGGCTCGGCGGCTTCACCGACGTCACCGACACCCGCCCCCTGCCCGGCGTCGAATGGAGCATCCGCGTCAATCGCTCGGAAGCGGCCCGCTTCGGTGCCGACGTCTCGCTCCTTGGCCAGGCGGTTCAGCTCCTGACCCAAGGCATCACCGTGGCCGACTACCGCCCCGCCGACGCCGAGGGTTCGGTCGACATCCGCGTGCGCTTTCCCTCCGACGCGCGCACGCTCGAGGAGCTACAGTCGCTGCGCGTGCCGACCAATGCCGGGCTGGTGCCGATCTCGAACTTCGTGACCTTCGAGCCCAGCCCGCGCACCGGCATCATCCGCCGCATCGATCAACGCCGGGTGCTGTCGATCGAGGCCAATGTCGCGCCGGGCGAACTGGTCGACGAGCGGATCACCGCGCTGCGCGGGGCACTGGCCTCGGCCGAACTGCCCGACAGCGTGGAGTGGTCCTTCGGCGGCGAGGCACAGGACCAGGCCGAGGCGATGATCTTCCTCCTTGGCGCCTTCGTCTCGGCGATCTTGCTGATGTTCACGATCCTGCTGACCCAGTTCAACAGCGTCTGGCAGAGCCTCGTGGTGATGTCGGCGATCGTCTTCTCGGTCGCAGGAGTCCTGTTCGGCCTGATCGTCACCGGCCGCCCCTTTGGCGTCGTCATGGGCGGCATCGGTGTGATCGCGCTGGCCGGCATCGTGGTGAACAACAACATCGTGCTGATCGACACCTTCAACGATCTGCGCCGGTCGGGGATGAGCCCGCGCGAGGCGGCGCTGCGCAGCGGCGCGCAGCGTCTGCGGCCGGTGCTGCTCACTTCGGTGACCACGGCGCTGGGGCTGATGCCGATGGTGATCGGCGCGAACCTCAACTTCTTCACCCGCGAGATCGTGCTCGGCGCGCCCTCGACCCAATGGTGGACCGAGCTGTCGAGCGCGATCGCCGGCGGGCTGATCGTGGCGACGGTGCTGACGCTGGTGGTGACCCCCGCCATGCTGATGCTGGGACAGGGTCGGGCCATCCGCGCGGCCGCCGCACCCCCCGAGCCCGCATCGGCCTGACCTGCCACAAACGATCCTGCCCCCGGACCGCTCTGGGAAGGACCGCGACATCGCGCCCACCCTGCAGTGATCGGCCACCCCTTGCGAAGCCCGAGGCGGCCCGGCCATAGTCGCCGCGTGACACGGATTCTCGCCATCTGCCTGCTGATTTTCGGCCTGCTGTTGCCGCTCGCGCCGACCGGCTCGGAGGCGGCGCAAGCCGGGCATGGCGAGATGGGCATGACCGATTGCACCGAATGCGAGACCGGCGCACCGGTGGACCGCATGGGCTGCGGCGCCGCGGGCATGTGCCTTGCGCCTACGGCCATCACCACGGCCCGCGCGCCCGAGACACGATTTGCACCGCGCGCCCGCGCCCTGCCGCGCTTTTCGGACGCCGTGGCCCTGGCCGGCCTCCGCCCGGCCCCGATCCCGCGACCGCCACGTCACCTGTCCTGACGCCGTCCGGACCCACAGGGTCCCGGGCGAATGCTGCCATGCGCGGCCCCTATGCGACCGAGGACCATCCACATGCACCCACGGGTTTCACCCGACGCGGCTTACTCGCCGGCGCTTCGGCGCCGGGTGGAGCGGCGCTGGCCCGCGTCGCAAATTGATCCCTCCAAGGAGACACTGATGAAGACCCTCAGGACCCTCACCACCGCGACCCTGTTCAGCCTCACCGCCCTGCCGGTGCTGGCCGAGACCATGACCCTCTACAAGGATCCCAATTGCGGCTGCTGCGCCGCCCATGCCGAGTATCTGCGCGAGAACGGCTTCGAGGTGGAGATCGTCGAGACCTACGACCTCGTCACCGTCAACAAGGAAGCGGGCGTGCCGCTCGGCCAGCAGGGCTGCCACACCGCGCTGATCGACGGCTACGCGGTGAGCGGTCACGTCCCCGCCGACATCCTGTCGCGCTTTCTCGCGGAAAAGCCAGAAGCGGTGGGCCTCAGCCTGCCCGGCATGCCGATGGGGGCGCCCGGCATGGGCGACGACCCCGAGGCCGAGCTCGACGTCGTGATGATCGGCACCGACGGCACCGTCACGCCCTGGCCGGCTGATTAACGAAAACGGGGCCCGGCGCCCCCATGCGCCGGGCCCCGCCCTGTCGGCTCGCACTCAGCCGTGGTGGTCCATGCCATGCGCGTCGGGCCGATAGGGATTGCCCGCCTTGGGATAGAGGAACACCTTGGTGCCCACCGGCACCTTCTCGTAGAGCTCGATCATATGCTCATTGATCAGGCGCGCGCAGCCGTTAGAGACCGCCCGGCCGATGGTCGAGGGCGCGTTGGTGCCGTGGATTCGCAGATAGGTGTCGCGGCCGTTGACGAACAGGTAGAGCGCCCGCGCGCCGAGCGGGTTGTCGATGCCGCCGGGCATGCCTTCTTCGGCGTATTTCTCGTATTTCTCGGGCTCACGCTTGATCATCGCGGGCGTCGGCTTCCAGCTCGGCCATTCCTTCTTGGCGCCGACGACATAGCTGCCGGCATGGTAGAGATCGTTGCGGCCGATGCCGACGCTGTATCGGATCGCCCGGCTTCCGGGCAGCGTCCAGTAGAGCGCGAACTCGTCGGGCATGACGTGGATCTCACCCGGCGTCAGCCCGGTGGCGACATCCACCTCGCGCGGCAGGAAGCGCTCGGGCAGCGCCTCGGCCCCGTGTGCCCGTAGCAGCCCCGGCAGGGCGAGCATGCCCAGCCCGATCGCGCCTTTGAGGATATGCCGTCTGTCCATGATGGTCCTTTCGCTTGCATGGCTGTCCGGTCGTAGCAGGGTCGGCCTCAATCGCGGGCCTGTTCCAGAAGCGCGACCAGCTCACCGAACTTGGCGCGCTGTTCGTCCGGATCGCCCGAGAGGATGGCCTTCTCCATGCAGTGATCGGCGTGATCCGCGATGATCAGCCGCTCCACTGCCCGGAGCGCGGAACGCACTGCTGCCGTCTGCATCAGCACATCGACGCAGTAGCGATCCGTCTCCACCATCTTGGTGATGCCGCGAAGCTGCCCTTCGAGCCGAGCCAGTCGTTTCAGAATGGCGGCCTTGTTCTTTTTTTTCCTGCATTCCCGGTGCCTCCGTTGATGGAACCATAGGGGAGGCGAAGGGTTCCCGCTATACCCGGCGAGGGTATACACAAAGGCTGCCCATTGTGGCGAGACCGGTGCCATCCGAGGCGCCAAGCAGTCGCCTTTCTCCGGGCCAAGGCCGTTCCGAGATGGCAGGGCGGTCACGAGTTTTCCGGGGACGATCCCCGCAGTCGAAAGGAGTTCCCATGTCCTACTGGCGTTTCGCCGCGATGATCGCGACCTCGACGGTGGTGATGTTCGGGCTGATGTACATCAACACCTACGCCTTCGAGCACATCTTCTTCAGCGAGACCCGGACCTACATGGCGCTCCTGATGGGCGGGGTGATGGCGGTGATCATGCTCAGCTTCATGCTGTCCATGTACGCGAACAAGGCGATCAACATCGCGATCTATGCCGGCGCGGTCGTGGTCTTCGGCGTGACGCTCTGGCTGATCCGCAGCCAGGAGACGGTGGACGATACCAGCTACATGGCGGCGATGATCCCGCACCATTCGATCGCCATCATGACCTCCGAGCGGGCGCAGATCGAGGACCCGCGCGTGCGCAAGCTCGCCGACGAGATCATCGCCGCCCAGCGCAAGGAGATCGGCGAGATGCGCTACCTGATCGAGGATATCGAGCAGAACGGCATCGCCACCGACCCCGCCTTGGGCGAGCCGGAGGCCCCTGCCGAGGAAGGCAGCGTCGATGAGGCGCTGGGCGCGGCCGAGCTGGCCGGGATCGATCCCGCCGGTCTCAAGCCCGAGGAGATCGAGACCGTTCTGTCGTCCGGGGCCGCCTGCGAGTTTCGCCGCACCAATGCCGGCGAGCCGGTGCTGGCGATGGCAGGTGAGAGCGGTGCGATCAAGCTGTCGGGCACGCTGATCCAGCTCGCCGCCGACGCCCCCGTCGCGGTCGAGACGCTGGAGGATGGCGCGCGGCTCACCGCGCCGGGGACCGAGATCACGATCATGCCCGACCCCGAAGCCGATTGGACCGACACCGGCGATAGCCTGCGTCGCGCCGAGGCCGACATGGTGTTCCATCTCGAACAGGGCCTGACCGTCGGCTATCGCGGCTTCCTCGACTGCGCCGCCTGATCCCCGGACACTTAACATGCAAACGGCCGCCCCACGGGGGCGGCCGTCGTCGTTTTAGTGCCGAATACGCGGTTGCAGCCCGTTTCCGCAGGTACCGTTCCGGTGCCGGGCCTATCGCGGGCTGCGCTTGGCGAGGATGCGTTGCAGGGTCCGGCGATGCATGCCCAGACGGCGGGCGGTCTCGCTGACATTGCGGTCGCACAGCTCGTAGACCCGCTGGATATGCTCCCAGCGCACGCGGTCGGCGCTCATCGGGTTCTCGGGCGGCGGCGGCAGCGCGTCGCCTCGCGCCAAGAGCGCGTTGGTCACCTCGGTCGCGTCGGCGGGCTTCGACAGGTAGTCGGTCGCGCCGATCTTCACAGCGGCCACGGCGGTAGCGATGGCACCGTAACCGGTGAGCACCACGATC
This sequence comes from Limimaricola variabilis, assembly GCF_014195545.1. GTDB lineage: Bacteria > Pseudomonadota > Alphaproteobacteria > Rhodobacterales > Rhodobacteraceae > Limimaricola > Limimaricola variabilis. The sequence continues at coordinate 247,220 of NZ_JACIBX010000002.1, forward strand.
CGCGCCTCGGGGCGCGCTTCGCGCAGCGCCTCGACCACGTCGAGCCCATTGCCATCCTCGAGCCGCAGGTCGACCACCGCGTAGGCCGGGGGCTGCTGGGTGGCGATGCGCCGCCCTTCCTCGACCGTGCCGGCCATGGTCACCGCGAAGCCGCGCTTCTCCATCGCCTTGCCGAGCCGCTTGAGAAACGCCTCGTCGTCATCGACGAGGAGCAGGCTCGGATCGGGGCCGAGATCGATCGCCTCCGCGTTCATGGCCGGATCTCCTTGGTATCGTGTTGCGAAACTAGGTGCGGGCGCGGCCCGGTCAATCCGCGGCCTCGACGAGGCAGGCGGTGCGCTCCGCCACTTCCTCGGGCCCGTCGTCGCGGTTGAAGAACTCGACCGTGCCCAGCCCCGGCAGCGCCAGGTAGGTCATGGTCTGGTGGTTCATCAGGTAATAATCCGGGTCCTCGTCCGCCTTGGCGTAATAGGTGGAATAGGCCTTGGCCGCCGCGGCGATCTGCGACTCGCTGCCCGACAATCCGACCATCTCGGGATGCATGTTGGCGGCATAGTCGGCCATCACCTCGGGCGTGTCGCGGGCCGGATCGACCGTGATGAAGACCGGCTGCGCGTCGATGCCGTGATCCTCGGCGAGGATGTCGACCGCGGCGGCGTTGCGGGCGTTGTCGACCGGGCAGACATCCGGGCAGGAGGTGTAGCCAAAATAGATCAGGCTCGGCTCGGTAATGACATCCGCGTCGGTGACCTCGCGCCCGGCCCCGTCGAGCAGCGTGAACGGCCCGCCCAACCGGTCGAACCCGCCCGCCACGTTGCTGGCCCGGCAGGCCGCCATCCGGTCCGCCGGGGCGAGTATCGTCGTGGCGATCAGCGCCCCCCCGGCGAAGGTGACGAGAATGCCGGCGGCGGCGAGGGCGACAGGGCGTTGCATCGTATCTCCTGTGGGACGGGGCGCCGCATTGATGCCTGTCCGCCCCCGCCCTATCAATGGGCGAGATTGACGCACGAGCCGGAGCCGCGCCTTGCCCCCAGCCGATACCGAGCTCGCGATGCTGCGCGATCTGGGCCGCCGCAACCGCGTCCGGCTCAAGACACAGATCCTGCTGCGCTGGATCGCGGTCGCCGGGCAGACCGCGGCGGCGCTGGTGGCGGCGACGGTCTATGGCCTCGTTTTTCCCAGCGGACTCGTGGCGATCACCATCGGCGCGGCGGTGCTGGCCAACCTGCTCGCCGCCTTCCTGCTGCCGGCGACGCGCCGGCTGAGCGAGGGCGAGGCCGCCGCGATGCTGGTCTTCGACGTGGCGCAGCTCTCGGTACTCCTGTGGCTTACCGGCGGGCTCGACAATCCCTTCGCGCTGCTGATGCTGGCGCCGGTTACAATCTCCGCCACCATGCTGCGGCTGCCCGGCGTGCTGCTGGTCAGCGGGCTGGCGTTGGTGTCGGTGACGGTGCTGTGGCTATGGAGCCGACCGGTGCTGTCGCCGCAGATGGTGGCGCTGTCGCTGCCCGAGCTCCTGCGCTTCGGCTTCTGGCTGGCGCTGGCGATCGGCATCCTGTTCATCGCCCTCTACGTGCGACGGGTGACGCTCGAGATGCAGGCGATGGGCGACGCGCTGGCCGCGACCCAGCTGGCTCTGGCGCGCGAGCAGAAGCTCACCGATCTGGGCGGCGTGGTGGCGGCGGCGGCGCATGAGCTGGGCACGCCGTTGGCCACCATCACCCTCACCGCCAGCGAGCTGGTCGACGATCTGGCCGACCGGCCCGACGCGGCCGAGGACGCGGCGCTGATCCGGGCCCAGGCGATCCGTTGCCGCGATATCCTGCGCTCCATGGGCCGGGCCGGCAAGGAGGACACCCACCTGCGGCAGGCGCCGCTCGAGGCGGTGGTGCGCGAGGCGGCCGAGCCGCATCTGGCGCGCGGCCGGGATGTCGTCTTCGCGGTCGGCGCAGAGCCCGGCAGCGGCGCCGAAGCCGAGCTGCAGCCGCTGATCCACCGCCGCCCCGAGATCGTCCATGGGCTGCGCAACCTGATCCAGAACGCGGTCGATTTCTCCCGTGGCCGGGTCGAGATCGACCTCTCCTGGACCCCCGAGGCGGTGATGGTGACGATCGAGGATGACGGGCCGGGCTTCCCGCCGGGACTGATCGGCCGGATCGGAGACCCCTTCATGCGCTCGCGCCGCAGGCCCGGCTATGAGGGGATGGGGTTGGGGCTGTTCATTGCCAAGACACTGCTCGAACGATCCGGCGCCCGGCTCAGTTTTGCCAATGGCGGCGACCGGCTGCGCGCCAGCGGCGACGCGGCGGGGGGCGCCATCGTGATGATTGTCTGGCCGCGGGAGACCATCGAGGCGACCGACGCCGGCACCGCGCCGAACCCGCATTTCCTGCCCTGAGCCGGCGCGGCTGGTTAACACACGGTTAAGACTTCGCACACAATCTGGGCGCGATTTCGCTCTGGTTGCATGTTCCATGACCTTGACCCCGCTCCTGCCCCTGTTGATCGTGATCTGCGTCTCGACCCTCGCGGCGGCGGCGATCGTGACGCTGCTGGCGCGGCTGGCCCCCGGCGGCCGGTCCCGTCCCGCTCCGGCGGAGCTGAGGTCGGTCTTCCTGTTCGACGGCGACTGCCTGATCGACGCCACAGCCCCGGCGCGGCGGCTGCTCGACCGGCTCGAGGGGCCGGGCACCGAGCGCGACCTGCTGGTATCGTTGCTCGATCACCGCTTTCCCGGTCTGGCGCGGCGGCTCGCGGCGCTCGAGGGCGACGGGCGGCGGCGGATCGAGGCGCGCGGCGGCATCGGCTGGCTCGAACTGGAGCATTGGGACGGGTTGCTGCGGCTCAGCCTCTGCCCGGGCGGGCCCTCCGCCCCCGATCAGACCTCGATCGACGCGATCGCCTTTGCAGCGCTTCAGGACGAGCTGGAGACCCTGCGCTGCATCGGCGAGGACGCGCCGCAGCTAATCTGGAAGATCGACGGCGAGGGCCGACTGAGCTGGGCCAACCGTGCCTATCTGCGGCTCGCCGAGGCGCAGGCCAAGGCGACGCAGCCCGCCGGGGATGCGGGACAGGGGCTTAATGAGGGGGCCGAGCACGGGCGCGGCTGGCCGCCCGACCGGCTCTTCGAAGTGGGCGAGTTCAAGCCTGCCGGGCCCGAGGGCGAGAGCTGCCGGGTCAGCCTGTCTCAGCCCCGGCGGCCCGCCCGGCGCTGGTTCGAGGTCACCCGACTGCATCGCGGCACCGAAACGGTGCATTTCGCGCTCGACGTGACCGAGATCGTCGAGGCCGAGCAGGCCCGCCGCAAGTTCGTGCAGACCCTGACCAAGACCTTCGCGCAGCTTGCCATCGGTCTCGCCATCTTCGACCGCGACCGCAAGCTGGTGATTTTCAACCCCGCCTTCCACGACCTGACCGGCCTGCCGATCGCCTTTCTCAACTCGCGCCCGCAGGTGCAGACCGTGCTCGACCGGTTGCGCGACCGCAGCATGCTGCCCGAACCCAAGGATTACGCCAGCTGGCGGGAGCAGGTCGCGGCGCTCGAGGCGCAGGCCACGCGCGGCACCTATTGCGAGACATGGTCCCTGCCCGGCGGCCAGACCTACCGCGTCACCGGCAGGCCGCATCCCGACGGCGCCGTCGCTTTCCTGTTCGAGGACATCAGCGCCGAGATTTCCCTGACACGGCACTTCCGGGCCGAGATCGACACCGCCCGCGCCGTGCTCGACACGCTGCCAGAGGCAATCGCGGTCTTCTCGGCGGGCGGCACCCGGCTGCTGCACAACGAGGCCTACGAGACCCTCTGGGGCGCACCCGACCCCGGTCTGGCCGAGACCGGCATCACCGAAGAGGTCGCACGCTGGCAGCAGGGCCTCGCGCCGAGCCCGGCGCCGGGCCGTCTGCGCGACCTCGTCGGCGGCTTTGGAGAGCGCAGCGCCGGAACGGAACGGCTGCGCCGGGCCGATGGGCGCGGGCTCACCTGTCGCCACCTGCCGCTGCCGGGCGGCGCCATGCTGATCGGCTTTGCCGAGGATGCCGCCGAAGGCCCCCGCATCACCACCGCCGAGACCGGGGCGCCCGGCCAGCACGATCCGGAAGCGCCGGTCCGCGCAAGGGGCCGCTGAGGGCCGTTTCGGCTTGCAGCACACGGCCCAGCGCCTAGGTTGCGGCCATGACGTTCCAGGCCGGTCCGATCCCCCTGCCCGACGAATCGCACAGCCACGCCCTCGCCGCGCGGCTGGCGCCATTGCTGCGTCCGGGCGACACGCTGCTGCTCTCCGGCCAGATCGGCGCCGGCAAGAGCTTCTTCGCGCGCGCGCTGATCCGTGCCCGCACCGGCAACCCCGACGAGGAAGTGCCTTCGCCCACCTTTACGCTGGTGCAAAGCTACGAGACTCCGGGGGCCGAGATCTGGCATTGCGACCTCTACCGCCTCTCCGACCCGTTCGAGCTTGTCGAGCTTGGCCTCGAAGAGGCGATGGGTCGGGCCATCTGCCTGATCGAATGGCCCGACCGGATGGGCGACATGGCCCCGGCGGACGCGCTGTCGCTGGCCTTCGAGGCGCGCCCCGAGGGGCATCTGCTGACCGTTTCGGGGCCCGCCGCCTGGCGCGAGCGACTGGAGCCGCTCCTTGGCTGACATCGACGCCTTCCTCGCCCGGCACGGCTTCGACAGCCATGCCCGCCGGCCGCTGGCCGGTGACGCCTCGGCGCGCCGCTACGAACGGTTGGCCGCGCCCGGTGGCGACAGCCTGATCCTGATGATCTGTCCGCCGGAAGGCCGCGCCGCACTCGACGCCTTCGTGGCCATCGCCGTGCACCTGACGGGGATCGGCCTTTGCGCGCCGCGCCTGCACGCGCTTGACCGCGAGGCCGGTCTCGCGGTGATCGAGGATCTGGGCGAGATCCAGGTCGCGGGCTGGGCCGAGGCGCATCCCCGTGACACCACCCCCTACGCGATCGCGATCGACGCGCTGGCCCGGCTGCAGGCCGCGGTTCCGCCCCCCGGGCTTGCTGCGCTGACCCCGTCGGTCGGGGCGGAGATGATCGCCCCCTTGGGCGAATGGTACGCGCCCGGCCTTGACCTCCGCGCGCTGCAATCGGCCCTGCATGACACGCTTGAGCAGCACGCGCCCGCGGCCTCGGTACTGGCGCTCAGGGACTACCATGCCGAGAACCTTATCTGGCGGCCCGAGCGCGCAGGGACTGACCGGATCGGTCTGCTGGATTTCCAGGACGCGCTGCTGGCCCCGCCCGAATACGATCTCGTCTCGCTGCTGCGCGACGCGCGGCGCGACGTCTCCGAGGATCTGCGCCATGCCATGATGCAGCGCTTCGCTGTTGCGACCGGGCGCGACCCGGAGGCGGTAGCCGCCGCCTGCGCCGCGCTGGGCGTGCAGCGCAACCTGCGCATTCTCGGTATCTTTGCCCGACTCGCACGGCGCGACGGCAAGACCCGCTATCTCGCGCTGATGCCGCGCGTCTGGCGCCAGATCCGCGCCGATCTCGACCATCCGGCGCTGGCCGGGCTCGCCCCCCTCGCCGCCGCCATCCCCGCCCCCGAGGAGACCGCCGCATGACCACCCACGCGCCCGGCGCCATCATGATCTTCGCCGCCGGTCTCGGCCGTCGCATGGGCCCGCTCACCGCCCAGCGCCCCAAGCCGATGGTCGAGGTGGCGGGCCGGCCGCTGATCGACCACGCGCTCGATCTCACCGCGCCGCTGATGCCGCTCCGGCGGGTCGTCAACCTGCATCACCGGAGCGAGGTGCTGCGCGAGCATCTCGCGGATCGCGACGTGATCCTCTCGAACGAGACGGAGAAGCTCCTCGAGACCGGCGGCGGGCTCCGCAAGGCGCGGCCGCTGCTCGGCCCCGGCCCGGTCTACACGCTCAATTCCGACGCGATCTGGGCCGGGCCGAACCCGCTTCTGGCGCTGCGCCGGGCCTGGGATCCGTCGCGGATGGAGGCGCTGCTGCTGCTGCTCCCGCGCGAGAACGCGATGGCCCATTCCGGCGCCGGCGATTTCCTGATCGATGCCGAGGGGCGGCTCTCGCGCGGGCCCGGCCATGTCTATTCCGGGGCGCAGATCATCGTGCCCGACGGGCTCGACGCGATCCCCGAGGAGGCCTTCTCGCTCAACCTGCTGTGGAACGAGATCGCGGCCCGGGGCCGGCTCTACGGCGTGGTGCATGACGGGCGCTGGTGCGATGTCGGCCGCCCCGACTGCATCGAGATCGCCGAATCCATGCTGCAGGACGCCCATGCCGTCTGAGACCTTCCCCGACGCGGGGGCGGCGCATCTTTACGCCCTGCCCTGCGGCGTCGATTTTGCCGAAGGGCTTGTCGCCGGTCTGCGGGCCCGGTTCGGGGCGCAGGGACCCGAGGCGATGGCCCGGGTGACGGTCTATCTGGGCACCAACCGGATGCGCCGCAGGGTGCGCGAGGTGTTCGACGCCGGTCCCGCCACGCTGCTGCCCCGGTTGCGGCTGATCACCGAGTTGGCGCTCGACCCGCTCGGGCCGGACCTGCCGCTGCCCGTGGCGCCGCTGCGCCGCCGGCTGGAGCTGACGCAGCTAGTCTCGAGGCTGGTCGAAGCGCAGCCCGACCTTGCCCCGCGCGCGGCGGTCTACGATCTCGCCGACAGCCTCGCCGGGCTGATGGACGAGATGCAAGGCGAGGGCGTGAGCCCCGACGATCTCTCGGCCCTCGACGTCAGCGACCTGTCCGGCCACTGGGCCCGGTCGCTGCAATTCCTGCACATCGTCACCCATTGGTTCGGGCCGGATGCCGCGCCCGACCTCGAGGCCCGCCAGCGGATCTCGGTGGAGCGGCTGATCGAAGGCTGGGAGACTACTCCCCCGACCGACCCGGTGATCGTCGCCGGATCCACCGGGTCGCGCGGCGCGACGGCGCTCCTGCTGCAGGCGGTGGCGCGTCAGGACAAGGGGGCGGTGGTGCTGCCCGGCGTCGACATGGATCAGCCGCAGGAGGTCTGGGAGCGGCTGGACGAGGCGCTGGCCGCCGAGGATCACCCGCAGTTCCGCTTCCGCCGCATCTTGCGGATGCTCGACATGGAGGCCGAGGAGCTGCGGCTGTGGCACGACACGCCCGCGCCCTCGCCCGCGCGCAACCGGCTGGTGTCGCTGTCGCTGCGCCCGGCGCCGGTCACCGACCAGTGGCGTGAGGAAGGGCCGGGACTGGGCGATCTCGGCCCCGCAACCGAGGGCATGACCCTGCTCGAGGCGCCCTCGCCTCGCATGGAAGCCGAGACCATCGCGCTGCGGATGCGCGCCGCCGTCGACGAGGGCAAGACCGTCGCCCTCGTCACCCCCGACCGGATGCTGACCCGGCAGGTCTCGGCCGCGCTCGACCGCTGGAACCTCGTGGCCGACGACAGCGCCGGCGTGCCGCTGCCGCTGACGCCCCCGGGCCGGTTCCTGCGGCTTGCCGGCGAGGTGATGGGCGAGCGCCCCGGCCCGGCGGCGATCCTGTCGCTGCTCAAGCATCCGCTGTGCCATTCGGGGCGCGAACGCGGCCCACACCTGCTGCGCACCCGCGAGTTGGAGCTCTGGCTTCGGCGCGAGGGCGCGGCCTATCCCGACGACGCGGTGCTGCGGCGCTGGGCGGAGAAGGCCGGCACGCGCGATCCCGGCCGGATGGGCTGGTCCGACTGGGTCTGCGAGGCGCTCGACCTCGTGCCGAACGGCACGGAAAAGCCGCTCTCCGAGCATCTCGCCTGCCATCTCAAGCTCGCCGAATGCCTCGCCGCCGGTCCCGGGATCCAGGGCGCCGGCGGGCTCTGGGACGAGGCGGCGGGCCGCGCCGCGCGGCAGGCCTGCGACGGTCTGGCCGAGCATGCCGAGGCGGCGGGCGCCATGCCGCTGCGCGATTACCGGTCGCTGTTTCTCGGGGTGATGCGCCGGGTCGAGGTGCGCAATCCCGATATCGGCCATCCGCAGGTGCTGATCCGCGGCACGCTCGAGGCGCGGGTGCAGGGCGCCGATCTCACCATCCTCGCCTCGATGAACGAAGGCTCTTGGCCCGAGGCGCCGCCCGCAGACCCTTGGCTCAACCGCCGGATGCGGGCCCAGGCCGGGCTGTTGCTGCCCGAACGGCGGATCGGCCTCTCGGCACATGACTACCAGCAGGCGGTCGCGGTGCGCGAGGTCTGGATCACCCGCTCGACCCGCTCCGCGGATAGCGAGACGGTGCCGTCGCGCTGGATCAACCGGCTGACCAACCTGCTCGACGGGTTGCCGGAACAGGGCGGACGTCAGGCGCTGGCGGCGATGCGTGCCCGCGGCGCGGACTGGCTGGCCCGGGCCACGGCGCTCTCGGTGCCCGAGGCGCGGGTGCCGCCCGCCCGTCGCCCCAGCCCGCGTCCACCGCTGGCGGCGCGGCCCGACAGGCTCTCGGTCACCGCGATCCGCACGCTGATCCGCGACCCCTATGCGATCTATGCCCGTCACGTGCTGCGTCTGCGCTGTCTCGATCCTCTGACGCCGAGCCCGGACGCGGCGCTGCGCGGCACGGTGCTGCACAAGGTGTTCGAGGAGTTCCTCAAGGAAGGGCTCGCGCCGAGCGACCCGATCGCCAAGGCGCGGCTCCTCGCGGTGACCGAGCGGGTGCTTGAGGCCGAATGTCCCTGGCCCACGGTGCGCAGGCTCTGGATCGCGCGGATCGCCCGGATCAGCGACTGGTTCCTGACCACCGAGGCGGCGCGTCAGAAGCTGGCGACCCCGCGCCACTTCGAGATCGACGGCGCCGCCACCATCGAGGATCTGAACTTCACCCTGACCGCGCAGGCCGACCGGATCGATGTCGGCGATGACGGCTTCAGGATCTATGACTACAAGACCGGCAGCCCGCCCACCGGGCCGCAGCAGAAGAACTTCGAGAAGCAACTCCTGCTCGAAGCGGCGATGGCCGAGCGCGGCGGTTTCGAAAAGGCCGGGCCGGGTCGGGTCGCAGGCGCGGCCTATATCGGCCTCGCCGGCAGCGGCCGGGTCGTGGAGGCACCGCTCGACGAGATCCCGCCGGACATGGTCTGGGCCCAGCTGCGCGAGCTGATCGCCCGCTGGCAGGAGCGCGATCGCGGCTACTCGGCACGGATGGCGCTGATGAGCGACAAGGACCGCAGCGACTACGACCACCTGTCGCGCTTCGGCGAATGGGATTTCTCGGCCAAGGCCGAGGGGGAGGCGGTCGGATGATCCGCGACGAGGCGACCGAACGGCAGGTCCGCGCCGCCGACCCGGCCAATTCCACATGGCTCTCGGCCAATGCCGGGTCGGGCAAGACCCGCGTGCTCACCGACCGGGTGGCGCGGCTTCTCCTCGACGGCACCGATCCGCAGAACATCCTGTGCCTGACCTACACCAAGGCCGCCGCCTCCGAGATGCAGAACCGGCTGTTCCAGCGGCTCGGGCAATGGGCGATGATGGAGGACCGGGCGCTGCGCGAGGCGCTGGAGCGGCTCGGCACGCCGCAGGCGATCTCGCTGCGGGCCGCACGCACGCTTTTCGCCCGCGCGATCGAAACGCCGGGCGGGCTGCGCATCCAGACCATCCATTCCTTCTGCGCCGGGCTGCTGCGCCGCTTCCCGCTCGAAGCCGGGGTCAGCCCGCAATTCACCGAGATGGAGGACCGCGCCGCCCAGCTGCTGCGCGCCGAGGTGGTCGACGTGATGGCGGCGGGGCCGGAGCGGCCGCTGGTCGACGCGCTGGCGATGCTCGCCTCCGAAGGCGATTTCGACACGCTGCTGCGCGAGATCACCGCTCGGCGCGAGGCTTTCCTGGGCGCGTCCGACCCGACGGCGCTGGCGCGGCATTTCGATCTGCCCGCCGGGCTCACCACCGAGCGGTTCCACGACGTCGCGCTCGAGCCGGAGGATTTCGACACGCTCGGCGCTCTGCGGGTGCTGCTGCGCCGGGGCACCTCGACCGATCTCAAGGCTGCCGACCGGCTCGACAAGGTGGATCTCAAGGCCGCGCCCGATGCGGCGCTGTTTGACCTGCTCGAGAGTCTGTTCCTGTTCGGTGCCTCGGCCAAGACGCCTTACGGCGCCAAGATCGGCAAGTTCCCGACCAAGGCGCTGCGCGAGAGCGAACCGGCGCTGATCGAGCGACTCGACGACCTCATGGCGCGCGTCGAGGAGGGGCGTCAGACGCGGCTGGCGCTCGCGGCCTTCGACAAGACCCGCACCCTCGACGCCTTCGCCCGCGTCTTCGTCCCGGCCTATGAGCGGCGCAAGCTGCTTGGCGGCATGCTCGATTTCGACGATTTGATCGGCCGCGCCCGCAAGCTGCTGACCGATCCGGCGGTGGCGCAATGGGTGCTGTTCAGGCTCGATGGCGGCATCGATCACATCCTCGTCGACGAGGCGCAGGACACCTCTCCGGCGCAATGGGCGGTGATCGAGCGGCTGGCGCAGGAATTCGCGGCCGGGGAGGGCGCGCGCGCCGAGCACCGCCGCACCATCTTCGTCGTCGGCGACAAGAAGCAGTCGATCTACTCCTTCCAGGGCGCCGATCCCGAGGGCTTCGACGAGATGCAGCGCCATTTCGCGGAGCGACTGGAGGCTGCGGGGCAGGGGCTCAACAGGCTCGATCTCGAATATTCCTTCCGCTCATCCGAGGCGGTGCTGCGCGCGGTCGACGCCACCTTCGTCGGCCCGCATCGTGAGGGGCTGGGCCAGGAAGTGCCGCACCGCGCCTTCAAATCGGCGATGCCGGGCCGGGTCGACCTCTGGCCGCCGGTCGAGCCGCCCGAGAAGGAAGAGGACGACACGCCCTGGACCGACCCGGTCGACCGGCCCGGCGCGACCGACCCCTCGGTGGTGCTGGCGCGGCGCATCGCCGACGAGATCAAGCGCATGAAGGCCGAGGAGACCATCCCGGTCGAGCGTGGCCATTCCGGTGTCTATGACCGCCGCCCGGTGAGCGAGGGCGACGTGCTGATCCTGGTGCAGCGCCGCTCGGCGCTGTTTCACGAGATCATCCGCGCCTGCAAGGCAGCCGGGCTCGACGTGGCGGGGGCCGACCGGCTACGCATCGGCGGCGAGCTGGCGGTCAAGGACATCGCCGCCTTCCTGCGCTTCCTCGCGCTGCCGGAGGACGATTTGTCGCTGGCCTGCGCGCTGCGTTCGCCGATACTGGGCTGGAGCGAGGCGGATCTCTACGACCTCGCCCAGGGCCGCCCCGGCCATCTGTGGCCGCGGCTGCGCGACGCCCGCGAGCGATATCCCGACACCATGGCGGTGATCGACGACATGCGCCGACAGGCCGACTTCCTGCGGCCCTACGACCTGATCAACCGGCTGCTGCTGCGCCATGACGGCCGCCGCAAGCTTCTGGCCCGGCTCGGCGCGGAGGCCGAGGACGGCATCGACGCGCTGCTGTCGCAGGCGCTCTCCTACGAGCAGACGCAGGTGCCGGGGCTGACCGGTTTCCTCGAATGGATGGAAACCGACGAGCTGGAGATCAAGCGGCAGGCGGAATCCGCGGGCGACCGGCTCAGGGTGATGTCGGTGCATGGCGCCAAGGGTCTCGAGGCGCCGATCGTGATCCTGCCCGACACCGCCAAGCGCCGGGTGGACCTGCGCGACAAGCTCTACGAGGCCGAGGGCGCGCAGCTCTGGGCCGTGCCGGTGGCCGAGAGCCCCGAGCCGCTGCAGGCGCTGCGCGCAGAGCTGGTCGACGCGCAGGAGCGCGAGCGGCGGCGGCTGCTCTACGTGGCGATGACCCGAGCCGAGAGCTGGCTGATCTGCTGCGCGGCGGGCGATGTGGGCGAGGGCGGCGACAGCTGGCACGCGACCATGGCCGAGGGGCTCGACCGGCTCGGTGCCGAAGTCGCGCCGATGCCCGGCGGGGAAGGGCGGCGCTACGCCCATCTCGACTGGGCCTGCGGCGAGCTGCTCGCGCCCCGCGCCCCCGTCGCGGCGCTGCCGGAGGCGCCCTCCTACCCGGCGGTGGCCATGCCCGAGAGCGCGCCCGCCATCCTCACCCCCTCGGATCTCGGCGGCGCCAAGGTGATGCCCGGCGAGACCGAACCCGAGCAGGGCGAGGCGGCGCGGGCGCGCGGTACCTTGATGCACCTGCTGCTCGAACACCTGCCCGCCTTGCCGGAGGCGCATCGCGCCGCGCAGGGACGCAGGCTCCTCGACAATGCCGAGGAAACGGTCGAATGCGACGATCCGGAAGCGATCCTGACGGATGCGCTGGGCCTCGTCGCGGCGCCGGGGCTGGATAAGGTCTTCGCCCCCGATGCACTGGCAGAGGCCGCGATTACCGCCGATCTCGACGCGCTGGGCGGGCAGCGGCTGCACGGCGCCATCGACCGGCTGCTGATCGGCGAGGAGCGGGTGCTGGCCGTGGACTTCAAGACCAACCGGCTGGTGCCCGACCATCCCGAGCAGGTCCCGGAGGGGATCCTGCGGCAGATGGGCGCCTATGCGGCGATGCTGGAGGCACTCTGGCCGGACCGCCGGGTGGAGGTGGCGGTGCTGTGGACCCATGGCGCCAGGCTGATGCCCTTGCCACGCGATCTGGTCATGACGGCCCTGCGCCGCGCCGCCCATTGACGCGCCCCACCCGCATCCTTACCTGACTGACCCAAGCCCAGACCAAGGAGAGCCCCGATGGCCACCGTTGCAGTCAATGACGCGAATTTCGACACCGAAGTGCGCCAGTCCGACATCCCCGTCGTGGTGGATTTCTGGGCCGAGTGGTGCGGCCCCTGCAAGACCATCGGCCCGGCTCTCGAGGAGCTGTCGGACGAGTATCAGGGCCGCGTGAAGATCGTGAAGGTCAACGTCGACGAGAACCCGAACTCGCCTGCCCAGCTCGGCGTGCGCGGCATCCCGGCGCTGTTCCTGTTCAAGGATGGCGAGATCGTCTCGAACCGTGCCGGCGCCGCCCCCAAGGCCGCGCTCAAGGGCTGGATCGACGAGTCGCTCTGATCCACCGGACATGACGACGATCAAGGCGCCTTCGGGCGCCTTTTTCGTGTCTGATCAGGCTCTGATCGGGGCCAAACTTGCCCTTCCCGGCCACGGCCCCCATATCGGCCCGGACGGCGAAGGAGGTCCCTCCTTCACCATTCGAAAAATACGCATGGTGCGCGGGCAGCCCCGCGCCCGACAGGAGGCATGATGAGCGACGACTTCCCCGGCTGGCACGGCACCACGATCATCGGCGTGCGCAAGGGCGGCAAGGTGGTGATCGCGGGCGACGGCCAGGTGAGCCTCGGCCAGACCGTGATCAAGGGCACCGCGCGCAAGGTGCGCAGGCTCTCCCCCGGCGGCTACGAGGTCATCGCGGGCTTCGCCGGATCGACCGCCGACGCCTTCACCCTGCTGGAGCGGCTCGAGAAGAAACTCGAGGCGACGCCGGGCCAGCTGGCACGCGCCAGCGTCGAGCTCGCCAAGGACTGGCGCACCGACAAGTACCTGCAGAAGCTCGAGGCGATGCTGATCGTCTCCGACGGCAAGGACCTTCTGGTCATCACCGGCGCCGGCGACGTGCTCGAACCCGAGCATGACGTCACCGCGATCGGCTCGGGCGGCAACTTCGCCCTCGCCGCCGGACGCGCGCTCATGGACACCGATATAGATGCCGAGGCCATCGCGCGGCGCGCCATGGCGATCGCCTCCGATATCTGTGTCTACACCAATGGCAAGCTGACCGTGGAGACGCTCGAGGCCTGAGGCCTCGCGTTTTCCGTTTCCCCAGACAAGGACAGTCCGATGACCGACCTGACCCCCCGCGAGATCGTCTCCGAGCTCGACCGCTTCATCATCGGCCAGAAGGAGGCCAAGCGCGCCGTCGCCGTCGCCCTGCGTTCGCGCTGGCGGCGCAAGCAGCTCGGCGCCGACCTGCGCGACGAGGTGTATCCCAAGAACATCCTGATGATCGGCCCCACCGGCGTCGGCAAGACCGAGATCTCGCGCCGCCTCGCCAAGCTGGCGCGCGCGCCCTTCCTCAAGGTCGAGGCCACGAAGTTCACCGAAGTCGGCTATGTCGGCCGCGACGTGGAGCAGATCATCCGCGATCTCGTCGATGTCGCGATCTTCCAGACCCGCGAGCAGATGCGCGAGGACGTGAAGGCCAAGGCGCATGAAGCCGCGGAGAACCGCGTGATTTCGGCCATCGCCGGCACCGACGCCCGCGACCAGACCCGCGAAATGTTCCGCCGCAAGCTGAAGTCGGGCGAGCTCGACGGCACGATGATCGAGATCGAGGTGACCGATAGCTCGAACCCGATGCAGGGTCTCGACATCCCTGGACAGCCCGGCGGGATGATGAATCTGGGCGACCTGTTCGGCAAGGCGATGGGCGGCCGCAAGGTCAAGAAGCGCGTCACCGTGGCCGAGAGCTACGAGCTGCTGATCGCCGACGAGGCCGACAAGCTGCTCGACGACGAGACCGTGACCAAGGCCGCGGTCGAGAATGTCGAGCAGAACGGCATCGTGTTCCTCGACGAAATCGACAAGGTCTGCGCCAAGGCCGATGCGCGCGGCGCCGATGTCAGCCGCGAGGGCGTGCAGCGCGACCTGCTGCCGCTGATCGAGGGAACCACCGTTTCGACCAAGCACGGCCCGATCCGCACCGACCACATCCTGTTCATCGCGAGCGGCGCGTTCCACGTGGCCAAGCCCTCGGACCTGCTGCCCGAGCTTCAGGGCCGGCTGCCGATCCGGGTCGAGTTGCGCGCGCTGACCGAGGAGGATTTCGTCCGCATCCTGACCGAGACCGATAACGCCCTGACCCGCCAATACGCGGCGCTGATGGGCACCGAGGAGGTGACGGTCGAATTCACGCCAGAGGGCATCGCGGCGCTGGCGCGGATCGCGGCCGAGGTGAACCGTTCGGTCGAGAATATCGGCGCGCGCAGGCTCTACACGGTGCTCGAGCGGGTGTTCGAGGAGCTGAGCTTCACCGCGCCCGATCGTGCCGGCGAGACGATCAGCGTCGACGAGGCCTTCGTCGAGGCGCATCTGGGCGAGCTGTCGCGCTCGACCGACCTGTCGCGCTACGTGCTCTAGACCTCGCGCCAGACCCCCTTCGCCTTGGCGAAGCGTGCGGTCTGTATGATTTCGAAGCGGGGCCTCTCGCAGGCCCCGTATCGCTCCACCTTGATCCGCTCCGGCTCGATGTAGAGCAGGTTGAAGTTGTTTGTCTCCTCGCGCAGCCGCGATGACAGCCCGGTCCCTGCCTGCACCAGCAACACACCCGGCGCCGCGGTCAGCGGTGCCACCGCGGCGTTGTGCAGATGCCCCGACAGCACCACGTCGGCGCCGCAGCGGCCGAGACAGGCCACGGCGGCGCGGGCGCCCCGCATCAGCCGCTTCTCGACGCCCGGATCGTGTTCGAGCGGATGGTGCATCATCGCCAGATGCGTCCGCCCGTCCGGGGCGCCTGCGAAGGCGTCGCAGACCCTGCGGATCGTGCGATTGCTGATCTTGCCCGATTGCCAGGCAAAGCGGTTGACCGTGTTGACGCCCACCAGTGCCACCTCGTCGTCGATGTATTCCGGCTCGAGATCTTCGGAGATCAGCGTGCGGTACCGATGGAACGGCTTGATGAAGCGCAGCCAGGGATTGTCGATCGGCGTGTCGTGATTTCCCGGCACGATCAGCACCGGCATTTCCAGCCGTGAGACGAATTCGGCGGCCTGGACGAACTGGCTCTCACGGGCGCGCTGGGTGAGATCGCCGGAAAACGCCACGATATCGGGAGCGAGCCGGTTGATCGTTTCGATCAACGGCTCCAGCAGGTCCTCGCGGGTGCGCCCGAAATGCAGGTCGGAGATATGCAACACTCGCCTCATGCGGCGGTCTCGTTCGCGGTCTCGGGGACGATCACCTCGAAGGCGCCGCGGATCATCTCGAACTCCAGCGGCGCCTCCATCACGAATTTCTCGCCGTCGCAGGCGACGAGCTGGCGCTGGCGTTTCACGTGGATCGTCAGCCGATCGGCGCAGATCAGCTCGAAATCCTCGCCCAACCGCATCTGCCGCACCGCGAGCCGCACCGCGTCCGACAACAGGCCCATCCGCCCCTCATCGGGCGCCACGAAGATCGAAAAGCCGCCATTGCGGATGCAGTCGACGCCCTGCAGACCGAAATGTTCGAGCTGGAAGGCCGACCGCGCGGCAAAGACCAGTGGCGTGCGGAACTTGCGCCGCTCGCCATCTACCTCGATCTCGACCTTGAGCGGCCGGCGGAAGCGCCAGAACGTCTTGAGCACCGACCAATGCGCGGCGATGCGGCGGCGACCCCAGCGGCGATAGACGGTCTCGCGCTCCTTGAGGATCGCCGGATAGACCCCAATGCTGGCGTTGTTGAGAAACAGCCGGCCGTTGACCGCGCCCAGATCGATCGGGCGGCGATGCCCGGCGGCGATCACCTGCGCCGCCGCTTCGGGATCCTCGGGGATGCCATAGCCGCGGGCGAAGAAGTTGAAGGTGCCGAGCGGCAGCACACCCAGCGCGCAGCCCGAGCCGTTGAGCGCCGAGGCCACCGCCATGATGGTGCCGTCGCCCCCCGCCGCGACGACCACGTCGCAGCCGTCGCGCACGGCCTGCCGGGCGGCGGTGTCGATGTCGCGCCCCTTGACGTGGCGCAGCTCGGCATCGGGGCCAAGCACGCGCATCGCCTGCTCGATGGCTTCGGCTTCCCGGCTGTTGCGCCCCGAGCGATCATTACAGATCACGCGGATGCCGGCCCGGTCCGGGACGGGTCGGGCGATGATGGGTTCGGACATCCGGGGGCTCCTGAAAGGCTTCCCGGACAAACGCTTGGGCTTCGGTTCGGTTTCGCGTGGAACGCGTCAGCGTGGTTTGCGCAGATAGACGTAGTAGGCGCCCTCGCCGCCATGCCTGATATGGGCCGGGGCGATCTGCAGCACAGCCTGCCGCAACGGCGGCAGGTTGAGCCATTGCGGCACCTGATGGCGCAGCACCCCGTGCCGCGCCGGCATCGGCGCCTCGTAATCGCGCGCGCGCCCCTTGCCGGTGATTACCAGCACCAGCCGCCGTCCCATCGCCTGGCTCGACAGGATGAAGGCGATCAGCTCGGGATGGGCCTCCGAGAGGGTCATGCCATGCAGGTCGAGCCGCCCCTCGGGATGCAGCTTGCCGCGCTTCATCCGGCCATGCGCCTTGGCGTCCATCGCCACCGGCGCCGCACGCAGCCTCTCGCCCAGCCCCGGAAGGACGTCATCCGGGCGCCTGGGATCGGCCATCTGGCCGACGCGGAACCGGGGCAGGGGATCGTAGCGCGGCGCGGGGTCGGGTGTCTTCGGCGGTGCCTTGGGCTCGGGCGGCGCGGCGGGGGGTTTGCGCCGCTTGTGCATCGGCGCGGCCTGGCGGGCGACGCTATCCCACAGGGCCCGTTCCTCGGGCGACAGATGGCGCGGCTTTCGAGACATCAGGCCGGGTCGGCCAGGGTCTGCGGCATCATGTCGAGGGCACGCTGGATCGGCAGCAGCATCACCATCCGCCCGGTGTCGCGGGTTCGGCCCGCGCGTTTCCCGGCCAGCCGACCGGTGCCGAAGAAGATGTCGGCGCGCTGTGCCCCCTTGATCGCCGAGCCGGTGTCCTGCGCCACCATCAGGCGGCGGAACTCGTCCTCGCCCTCGGTCTCGATCCAGACCGGTGCGCCCAGCGGCACGAAAGCCGGATCGACCGCGATCGTCCTGAGCGGCGTGATCGAGCGGTTCATCGCGCCCAGCGGACCGCGCTCGGCCGGGACCTCGTTCACCTCGCGAAAGAAGACGTAGGATCGGTTGGTCCACATCAGCTTCTTGCCGTCAACCGGGTTGCGGCGCACCCAGGACCGGATCACGTCGGCCGAAACCTGGTGGGGCTCGTAGACGCCGCGCGACACCAGCTCCTGACCGATCGAGGAATAGGGCTGACGATTGGCCGCCCCGAAGCCCAGCCGGATCACCTTGCCGCTGGGCAGCCGGACCCGACCCGAACCTTGGATCTGCAGGAAGAACAGCTCGATCGGATCGACATAGGCGATCTCGAGCCCGCGCCCCCTGAGCGCGCCGCCTTCCTCGATCTCCTGCCGGGTCAACCACGGCCCCTCGGGCGGCAGTTCGTCGGGGACGCGGTAGACCGGCGCCACGTAACGGCCATCGGGCACTTCGGAGCCGCGCAGTTCCGGCTCGTAATAGCCGGTGAACAGCGCCTCGCGCCCGTCTTCGACCAGCACCGGCAGGAAGAACAGCTCGAAAAAGCCGCGCGCATCCTCGGTCTCACGGGCCAGCCCGCACAGCGCCTGCCAGTCGCGGTCACGCAGGTCACGGCAGGTTTCGAGAAAGGTCTCGAGCGCGGCGCGGTGATCGTCGGCCTTCCAGCCCCGGAGCTGGTCGAAGCTCAGCAGCTTGGGCGAGGCCGCCGCACTCAGCGGCAGGCCCAAAGCCAGCGCCAGTGCCGCGGCGAGACGGGTCATTCCCCGGTCGCCACCAGCTTCCAGTTGGGATCGTCGCTGCCCATCACCCGGCCGAAGGTCCAGACATCGCGCTGGCGCTTGATCTCGGTGGTCGAACCCTCGACCACCTCGCCGGCGGTGTTGCGCACCACATAGGTCAGCTCGCCGGTGAAGCGCACCGCGATTTCGCCCTCACGGGTGGCGGTGTCGAAGATGGCGTCGCGCACCGCGATCTCGGACAGGCCGACAAAGGTCGCCTCGACCTTCAGCCCCTCGCGCTCGCGCGTCGCGATCACCTCGGCGAAGGCGTCGTGGACCTCCTGCGACAGGAAGGGCCGCACGCTTTCGAGATCGCCGTTCTCGAAGGCCATCAGGATCATCTCGTAGGCGGCGCGGGCCCCCTGCAGGAAGTCGTTGAGGCCGAAGTCCGGATCCGCCGCCTTCATCGCGTGCAGCGCCCGGGCGGCATCGCTGCCCTCGGGAACGTGATCGGTGATGTCGCGGTCGGGACCGCCTTCGATCACTTCGAATTCCGGGCGCGGACGGCGCTTGTCGGTCTGCGCGGGCAAGGTCGGCTTCTCGAACCCTTCTCGCGTTCCCAGCACGCCGCGCAGACGCAGGATCAGGAAGATCGCGATGCCTGCGAGCACCAGAAGCTGGATGATGGGAGAGTTCATGCGGCGCCTCTTGTCAGCACGGGCCTCGCACCGGCCCCGTGTGGCACCTATGTAAGCCACGCAACAGTTCAAGTCCACCGACCCACCCGGCCCAGAACGTCGCGGGAGCGGGCGGACGCCAATCGAGTTCCGGGAGACCGCCCATGTGGCTCTTCATCGCCTTCCTCGCCGTGCCGCTGATCGAAATCGGCCTGTTCATCCAGGTCGGAGGGCTGATCGGCCTGTGGCCGACATTGCTGATCGTCGTGCTGACCGCGATCGCGGGCACCGCGCTGGTGCGCGGGCAGGGCATGCAGGCGATCGCGCGATTGAAACGCTCGATCAACGACTTCTCCGACCCGTCCCGGCCGCTGGCCGACGGGGCGATGATCCTGTTCGCCGGCGCGCTGCTGCTGACGCCCGGCTTCTTCACCGATGCCTGCGGCTTCGCGCTGCTGGTGCCGGCGGTGCGTAGCCGGGTGTTCCGGCTTCTGAAGGACAAGGTGAAGGTCACGCAGTTCCAGACCGGCGCGCCGCACCGCCCCGACCCGACCGCACCGCGCGATACCGTGATCGACGGTGATTTCCACGAGCTCGACGAAAGCCGTCGTCCCACCCACCCCTCCGGCTGGACCCGGCATTGAGGGGGGGCGCGGCGGCTGTTAGACATCTGTCCAACTGACATCGGAGGACAGCCATGACCGACACGCCCGACGCCCCCTCGACTCCCGAGGCCAATGGCCAAGCCGCGCAGCAGCAACCCAAGGTGACGCAGCGCGTCGTCGCGCAATACATCCGCGACATGTCCTTCGAGAACGCGCTGGCGCAGAAGGGCCTGACCGGCGACCTGCAGCCCGAGGTCTCGGTGCAGGTCAATCTCGACGCCCGCAAGCGCGGCGCCGAGGGCCAGTACGAGGTCATCACCAAGCTCAACATCACCTCGAAGGCCAAGGAGTCGGGCAACCCGCTCTTCCTGTTCGAGATCGAATATGCCGGTGTGTTCCAGATCTCCGGCGTGCCGGACGAGCAGCTGCACCCCTACCTGCTGATCGAGTGCCCGCGCATCACCTTCCCCTATCTGCGTCGGATCGTCTCCGACGTGACCCGCGACGGGGGCTTCCCGCCGCTGAACCTCGAGCAGATCGACTTCCTGCAGCTCTATCGCAACGAGCTCCAGCGTCGCGCCCAGGCGCAGCAGGCCGCCTCGGCCGAGCAGGGGCCGAGCGGCACCGCCTGATCGCTCAGCCGAATTTCGACCAGAGCGCGCCGTCGCCCAGACGACCGATGAACTCGGCATGGGCGGCGGCTTCCTCTTCGGTAAGCCGCGACGGCAGCGGCACGGGACGCGGCCGCGGCCGCCAATCCCCCGCCGCATCGCCACCCGCACGGCCTTGGGCCACGTCGAGCGCGAAGTCGGGCTGCCGGCCGCCGATCAGTTCCAGATAGACCTCGGCAAGGATTTCGCTGTCGAGAAGCGCGCCGTGCAGCGTGCGCGACGAGTTGTCGATGCCGAAGCGGCGGCACAGCGCGTCCAGCGAGGCTGGCGAGCCGGGAAAGCGCTTGCGCGCGATCGCCAGCGTGTCGAGCGCCCGCTCCATCGGGATCTTGGGAAAGTTCACCCAGCCCAACTCGGCATTGAGGAATTTCATGTCGAAGGCGGCGTTGTGGATCACCAGCCGCGCATCGCCGATGAACTCCACGAAATCGCGGGCGATCTCCGCGAATTTCGGCTTGTCGCGCAGGAAATCATCACCCAGCCCGTGCACCTCGAAGGCCGCCTGCGGCATCGAGCGTTCTGGATTGATGTACTGGTGGTAGGTGCGGCCCGTCGGCATGTGATTGAGCAGCTCGACCGCGCCGATCTCGACGATGCGGTCGCCTTCGGCCGGCTCGAAGCCGGTAGTCTCGGTGTCGAGAACGATCTCACGCATCGCGCATTCCCTTCCTGATCCGGTCGATCACCTGTCGCACGGCGGCACGGGCGGCGTCGAGCGTCACGGTCTCGATCACGTAATCGGCGCAGGCGCGCTTTTCCATGTCGGGCATCTGCCGCGCGAGGATCGCGTCGAGCTGATCGTGGGTCATGCCCGGACGGGCGAGCACCCGCGCGGCCTGAACCTTGGCCGGGGCGCTGACCACCGCCACCGCATCCATCTCCGTTTCGCCGCCGGTCTCGTAAAGGAGCGGGATGTCGAAGACGACGATGTCGGAGGCCTGCCGTGCGGCGAAATCCTCGCGATCGGCGCGCACCAACGGATGCACGACCGTCTCGATCCGCGACAGCGCGCCCGGATCGGCAGCGATGATCTGCTTGAGCGCGTCGCGCGACACCGCACCATCGACGATGGCCTCGGGAAAGAGCGCCGCCATCGGTGCCACCGCCGCGCCGCCCGGCCCATAGAGCCGGTGCACGGCGGCATCGGCATCCCAGACCGGCAGGCCCTCATCGGCGAACATGGCGGCGGTGGTCGATTTGCCCATGCCGATCGACCCGGTGAGACCGAGCCGGAAGCTCATGCCAGGACCGCCGCGCGGGTGGCCTCCGTCACTTGGGGCGTCGCGCCGAACCAGCGCTCGAAACCCGGCACCGCCTGATGCAGCAGCATGCCGAGCCCGTCGACCGTGCGGCAGCCGCGCGCCCGCGCGGCGATGAGCATCGGCGTGTCGAGCGGCACGTAGACGATATCGGTGACCAGCGCCGAAGCGGGCAGGGCGGAGAGGTCGAGATCGAAGGGATCGGCCCCCTTCATGCCCAGCGAAGTGGTGTTGACCGCGGTGGCTGCACCGTCGAAGGCCTCGTTCGCGCGATCCCAATCGATCACCTCGATCTTCGGGCCGAAGGTCGCGGCCAGCGTCTCGGCCCGGGCCCGGGTGCGGTTGGCGAGCCGGATCGTCGGCACACCTGCCTCGATCAGCGAGTCCAACACGGCCCGCGCCGCGCCGCCGGCCCCCAGCACCACCGCCGGACCGGCCTCGGGTTGCCAGTCGGGCGCGCCCTGCCGCAAATTCGCGACGAAGCCATGGCCATCGGTGTTGTCCGCGTGAATCCCGTCCTCGCCGAAAGTCAGCGTGTTGGCCGCCCCGATCCGCCGGGCGCGGTCGCTGACGCGATCGGCGATGGCCAGCGCGGCCTCCTTGTGCGGCAGGGTGACGTTGGCACCGCGGAAACCCATCCGGGGCAGGGTGCGGATCACCTGCTCGAAATCGGCGGGTTCCACGTGCAGCGGCGCGTAATGCCCCTCGATCCCCATCTCGGACAGCCAATGCGCAAAGAGGCGCGGCGATCGGGAATGGGAGATCGGGGCGCCGATGACGCCCGCCAGCGGAATGCGATGCGTGCTCATCTCTCGAGATCCCCTCTCAGCACCAGCCAGTTGATCAGCTCGACCAAGGGCAGGCCGAGCACGGTGAAATAGTCACCCATTACCCGCACGAAGAGCCGGACGCCCTCCTCCTCGAGCTTGTAGCCGCCGACCGAATGACGGATCGAATCCCAGTTGCGATCGACGTAACCCCGCAGCCAGTCCTCGGACAGCTTGGCCATGTCGAGGCGGACCACGCCGACATAGCGCCAGATCGGCTCGCCATCGCGACAGACCACCGCGGCGGAGAGCAGCTGGTGGGTGCGGCCGGAGAGCCGGGTGAGCTGGTCGAGCGCTTCTTCCGGGGTCTCGGGTTTGGAAAAGACCTCGCCTCCCAGCGCCAGCACCTGGTCGCAGCCCAGCACCAACTGGCCCGGTCGACGATGCGACACCTTGAGGGCTTTCATCTCTGCCAGCTTGTCTGCGAGATCGCGCGGCGGTGCCTCCTCGGCCAGAAGCGCGGCCTTGAGCGCAGCCTCGTCGATACGCGGTTTCTCGACATCGAACGGGATCGCCGCGTTCCTGAGGAGGGTGGCGCGGATCTCGGATCCGGAGGCGAGAACGAGGTTCGGGGTCATGGCGGGCCTGTGGACGACTCGAGGGAGGAATCGGGATCGAATCATGAGGGCGACTCGGTGGAGAGTTGTGACGCCTCCCGCGACTCGGGACAAGCGGGGTGAGTCGCCGGTGCGACTCAGCGACTTATCCACGGGGGACGAGGACAAGCCCGTCGCTGGGGATCGTTGTGGGCAAATGACCGAGTCAAGAGCGCGACTCGGGCGGAAGATATGACAAGCTGAAAATTAATATATATTAATTTCAGCCACTTAACCGATGTAGCCGAGTCGTTCCAACCGCTTCGGATCGACCTTCAGCCTGTGGACGACTCTGAGGATAGGCCGTCAACGAGCGCTTATCCACGGCCCTACTACCCTCTTCATCTTTTCTTTTATCCTTATTCATTTGAGAAGGAGCCGGTCCGAGAAAGGGATCGAGATGACCGACTTCGTCGCCAACGCCTATCCGTGGATAAAGACGGGACACATCCTGTCCTTCGTGGCGTGGATGGCCGGGATGTTCTATCTGCCGCGGCTCTTCGTGTATCACGCGGAGCGGGCGCAGAAGGGCTCGGAGCTCGATGAGACCTTCAAGGTCATGGAGCTGAAGCTGCTGAAGCTGATCATGACGCCGGCGATGATCTCGACCTGGATCTTCGGGTTGCTGCTGATCTCGTTTGGCGTGGTCGACTGGTCCCAGCCCTGGCCCTGGATTAAGGCGGCGGCCGTGCTGGCGATGACCGGGATGCATGGCTGGCTGTCGAAGCGGCGCAAGGAGTTCGCCGCCGGCACCAACAGCCGTAGCGGCAAGCAATATCGCATCGCCAACGAGGTGCCGACGCTCCTGCTCTTGGTGATCGTGGTGGCGGTGGTGGTCCGCCCGTTCTGAGGCACCGGCACGCCTGGCGTTGACGTACGACTTATCCACGCCTAAGACTTCTCCCGCTTGCCCGTCCGGGCGAAGCGATTCCATTTTCACGACCGACAAGAGCGGCCCGCGGGCTGCCACAGGACCGTTTCCCATGTCCCAGGACCGCCTGAACCTCGCCGATCTCAAGGCGCAGAGCCCGAAGGATCTTCTCTCGCTGGCCGAAGAGCTGGAGATCGAGAACGCCTCGACGATGCGCAAGGGCGACATGATGTTCGCCATCCTCAAGGAGCGTGCCGAGGAGGACTGGGTCATCGGTGGCGATGGCGTGCTCGAGGTGCTGCAGGACGGCTTCGGCTTCCTGCGCAGCCCCGAGGCGAACTATCTTCCGGGTCCGGACGACATCTACGTCTCGCCGGACATGATCCGCCAGTTCTCGCTGCGCACCGGTGACACGGTCGAGGGCGTGATCCAGGAGCCGAACGAAAACGAGCGCTACTTCGCGCTGGTCAGCGTCGAAAAGATCAACTTCGAGGATCCCGAGCGCGCCCGTCACAAGGTCGCCTTCGACAACCTGACCCCGCTCTATCCCGATGAGCGGCTGAAGATGGAAGTCGAGGAAGAGGCCGCGACCAAGGATCGCTCGGCGCGGATCATCGATCTCGTCGCGCCGATCGGCAAAGGCCAGCGTTCGCTCATCGTGGCGCCGCCGCGCACCGGTAAGACGGTTCTGCTGCAGAACATCGCCCACTCGATCGAGAAGAACCATCCCGAGTGCTATCTCATCGTGCTGCTGATCGACGAGCGGCCCGAGGAAGTCACCGACATGCAGCGCTCGGTGAAGGGTGAGGTCGTCTCCTCGACCTTCGACGAGCCCGCTTCGCGTCACGTCGCGGTGTCGGAGATGGTGATCGAAAAGGCCAAGCGTCTCGTCGAGCACAAGCGCGACGTGGTCATCCTGCTCGACTCGATCACCCGTCTGGGCCGGGCCTTCAACACCACGGTGCCGAGCTCGGGCAAGGTCCTGACCGGCGGTGTCGACGCCAACGCGCTGCAGCGCCCCAAGCGGTTCTTCGGCGCGGCGCGCAACATCGAGGAGGGTGGCTCGCTCACCATCATCGCCACCGCGCTGATCGACACCGGTTCGCGCATGGACGAGGTGATCTTCGAAGAATTCAAGGGCACCGGCAACTCGGAGATCGTGCTCGACCGCAAGGTCGCGGACAAGCGCGTCTTCCCGGCGATGGACATCCTCAAGTCCGGCACCCGCAAGGAGGATCTGCTGGTCGAGAAGACCGATCTGCAGAAGACCTACGTGCTGCGCCGCATCCTTAACCCGATGGGCACCACGGATGCGATCGAGTTCCTGATCTCCAAGCTCAAGCAGACCAAGACCAACTCGGACTTCTTCGACTCGATGAACACCTGACGCGTTGCAAGCGGGGAGGGGATCGTGGAAACGATCTATGCCTTGGCGACGGCGCGCGGGCGCGCCGGCGTGGCTATCATCCGGATTTCGGGCCCCGCCGCGCATGCGGCGGGCGAGGCGATGGCGGGCGAGCTTCCCCGGCATGGGCGCGGGTTGCGTCGTCTGCGCGATGCGCAAGGTGATCTTCTCGACGAAGCGCTCGTCCTGACTTTCGACGAGCGGCGCAGCTTTACCGGCGAAGCGGTGGTGGAGCTGCATCTGCATGGCAGCAGGGCGGTGATCTCTGCGGTTCTGGATCGGCTGGGCGATCTGCCGGACCTGCGGCCAGCCGAGGCGGGGGAGTTCACCCGCCGCGCGCTGGAGAACGGCCGCTTGGACCTGTCGCAGGTCGAGGGGCTGGCCGATCTCATCGATGCCGAGACCGAGGCTCAACGCCGCCAAGCCATGCGGACCATGTCGGGTGCTTTGGGCCAGCGCGCCGAGGTTTGGAAACGCGATCTTCTCCGCGCGATGGCGCTGCTCGAGGCGGTGATCGACTTCGCTGACGAAGATGTGCCGGTCGACGTCACGCCTGAGGTCGAGATGCTTCTCGATCGTAGCGCTGACGCAATGCGGCGTGAGATGGACGGCGTTGCCGCGGCGGAGCGTATCCGCGATGGCTTCGAAGTAGCCATCATCGGCGCGCCCAACATGGGAAAATCGACACTTCTCAATCACTTGGCCGGTCGCGACGCCGCGATTATCTCGGATGTGCCTGGGACTACGCGCGACGTGATCGAGGTGCGCATGGATCTGCGCGGCCTGCCGGTGACGTTGCTCGACACCGCCGGTCTTCGCGAATCCGTGGATCAAGTGGAAGCTATCGGCATCGGGCGGGCTCGCGAACGCGCCGCGGCTGCGGATATCCGGCTGCATCTCGTCAGTCCGGAGGATTTCGATACTGCGCTGGCCGGACCTGACGATCTGGTGCGGGTCGCGCGCTCGGATCTCCATGACGCCGATCCCCGCGGCATTTCCGGTCTGACGGGGCAGGGCGTTCCGGATTTGCTCGATGAGCTTGCGGATCGTCTGGAGGCGCGTAGCGCGTCGGCAGGGGTCGCCATTCGGGAGCGTCATCGCGTTGCTTTGCGCGAGGGTTTGGCCCATATTGCGCGCTGCCGTGAACTCCTTCCCTCTGGCGGGATTGCGCATGATCTTGCCGCTGAGGAACTGCGTCTGGCGGTGCGTGCCCTTGACAGCCTCGTCGGTCGGGTCGATGTGGAACACATCTTGGGCGAGATCTTTTCGAGCTTCTGTATCGGGAAATGAAGGGCTGTTTCACGTGAAACATGACCACTATGATGTCATCGTCGTCGGCGGCGGGCACGCCGGTGTAGAAGCCGCGGCGATCGCCGCCCGCATGGGCGCGAAAGTTGCGCTCGTGACCATGAAGCTCTCCACCATCGGCGCGATGTCCTGCAACCCGGCCATCGGCGGCCTCGGCAAGGGCCACCTCGTTCGCGAGGTCGACGCCCTCGATGGTTTGATGGGCCGGGTCGCCGACGCCGCTGGTATCCAGTTCCGCCTGCTTAATCGGCGCAAGGGTCCTGCCGTCCAAGGCCCGCGCCTTCAAGCAGACCGCGTGATCTTCCGTGATCGGATGCAGGCCGAGCTCCGATCCGTCAACGATCTTGACCTCGTCGAAGGCGAAGTGGCCGACCTCATCGAGGAAGGCGGCCGGATCACCGGGGTCATCCTGGGCGAGGGTCAGAAGCTTTCTGCCCACAGTGTTATCTTGACCACCGGCACTTTCCTCCGCGGCGTACTGCACTTCGGCGGGGAAACCCGACCCGGCGGCCGGATGGGAGATAATGCGTCGACCCGTCTGGCGGATCGGATGGACTCCTTCGGCCTGACCATGGGGCGTCTCAAAACCGGTACGCCGGCCCGGCTCGATGGCAAGACGATCGACTGGGAACGACTCGAAAGCCAGCCAGGCGACGAAGATCCGGTCATGTTGTCGTTCCTGAACACCGCGCCCGAAGCGCGGCAGATCGCGTGTGGCATCACACATACCAATGCTCAGGCGCATGATATCATTCGCGAGAACCTCTCGCGGTCGGCCATGTATAGCGGAAATATCAGCGGTACTGGCCCGCGATACTGTCCATCGATCGAGGACAAGGTGGTTCGTTTCGCCGACAAGGAGAGCCACCAGGTCTTCTTGGAGCCCGAAGGGCTGACCACGGACACGGTCTATCCCAACGGTATCTCGACCTCGCTACCGGTCGAGGTTCAGAACGACTTCATCCGGTCAATGAAGGGCCTCAAGCAAGTCAGGATCGAGCAGCCGGGCTATGCGATCGAATACGACTACGTCGATCCGCGCGCATTGACCCGTAATCTCGAACTGCGTGATGTGCCTGGACTTTATCTGGCGGGCCAGATCAATGGCACGACCGGATACGAAGAGGCGGCTGCTCAAGGCTGCGTCGCTGGTCGCGCCGCGGCTGCTGCCGCTCTCGGTTTCGAGGCGCCGGAATTCAGCCGTTCGACCTCCTACATCGGTGTAATGGTCGACGACCTGATTACGCGGGGGGTGACCGAGCCTTACCGCATGTTCACCTCTCGCGCCGAATTTCGCCTGTCGCTTCGCGCGGACAACGCCGACCAGCGCTTGACATCGCAGGGCCGCGAAATTGGCTGTGTCGGTGACGAACGCTGGCAGGCATTCAGCGAGAAGATGGAGCGCCTCGAGGCGGGCCGGATCATGCTTTCGCAGTCTAAATACCCGGTTTCGGCTCTGATCGGAGTGGGGGCGAACCTCAATCCTGAAAGACCTGCCAAGACTGGACTCGAAGCTCTTTCTCTCCCGGAAGTCGACTTCTCGGTTTTGGCGGAACTTGATCCTTCTCTTCAGGAAATCGATCCTCGGGTCGGGGAGCAGATTAAGCGCGAGGCAATCTATAGCGCATATCTTGATCGTCAGGAGCGAGATGCGCAGACAATCGCGAAAGACGAATCACGCCGCCTCCCTCATGATCTCGACTACGGCACGATCCCCGGCCTGTCGTCGGAACTCCGATTCAAACTCGAGCGGCACCGTCCGGCTTCGGTTGGGGAGGCAGCACGCATTGAGGGCATGACAGCCGCTGGCCTGCTGCTTCTTATTAATACCAGCCGCCGGATCGCAGCCTGATGTCTGCTGCCGAATGGGTCGTAGACGGATCGCATGTTTCACGTGAAACAGCTGACCGTCTGCGCACCTATTGCGAGCTCGTTCGAAAGTGGTCTCCCAAGATTAACTTGGTGTCCCGGCGAGACCTAGACGAGCTCGAAACTCGCCATGTTGCTGACTCTCTGCAACTTTCTGTCTTTCTGAACACAGAAATCGAAACTTGGGCTGATCTGGGGTCGGGCGGCGGCTTTCCCGGCATCGTTTTGGCGATCTGTGGCCTCGAGAAATCCCCGGTCACACGCTTTCACCTGGTGGAAAGCGACGCCCGGAAGGCTGCGTTCCTGCGTACGGCCATTCGAGAACTGAAACTCAATGCCCAAGTTCACGACCAGCGCATCGAAAACACCTCGCCCTTGAAGGCGGAAAGGGTCAGCGCCCGGGCTCTTGCATCGCTGGACAACCTCCTCGACCTCTCCTCGCGCCACCTGACCGCGGGGGGCCTCTGCGTGTTCCCGAAGGGACAATCCCATGCCGAAGAGATCGAAGCGGCACGACAAAGCTGGAATTTCGACGTCGAGACGCATAGCAGTGCGACCGATCCAAACGCGCGTATCCTAGTCGTGAGCAACCTCTCCCATGTCTGAGACCTGCCGCATCATCGCTCTCGCCAATCAGAAGGGCGGGGTGGGCAAGACCACGACGGCGATCAATCTCGGCGCTGCCCTTGCAAGCAAGGGCAAAAGGGTCCTGCTGGTGGACATGGATCCGCAGGGCAACGCCTCGACCGGACTCGGCCTCGCATCCGGACAGCGCCGCTCTTCGACCTATGACCTCTTGATCGGCTCGGATCCGGCGAGCGAGGGTATCCATCTCACCGGCGTCGAAGGCCTGGACATCATTCCTGCGACGACCGATCTCAGCTCGGCGGATGTCGAGCTCATGTCGACGAACGGCCGCAGCCGCGTCCTCAAGCGCCGACTCGAAGAGCTGCTCGCAGACAGGGGGGATTACGACTACCTCCTGATCGATTGTCCGCCCGCGCTCAACCTGTTGACCATCAACGCCATGGTCGCGGCCGGATCGCTTCTGGTGCCACTGCAGAGCGAGTTCTTCGCGCTCGAAGGCCTGTCGCAGTTGATGCTGACCCTTCGGGAAGTGCGCGGCTCCGCCAATGGCGATCTCCGCATCGAGGGGATCGTCCTGACCATGTATGACCGTCGCAACAATCTCTCCCAGCAGGTCGAGGCCGATGCGCGCCAGACGCTGGGCGAACTGGTGTTCAAGACGGTGATCCCGCGCAACGTCCGCCTCAGCGAAGCCCCCTCGCATGCCATGCCGGTGATCGAATACGATCCGACCTGTGCCGGGGCCCGGGCCTATCTGGATCTGGCCGACGAAGTTATCGAGCGAGAGAAATGAGGGTGCCCATGGCGGAAAAGCAGAAATCTCGCGGTCTGGGACGTGGCTTGTCCGCTCTCATGGCCGATGTCAGCCAGGATCAAACGACGGCAGAGCAGGCGAGGCGCCCAGACATGATGGTTCCGATCGAAAAGATCCGTCCCAATCCGGATCAGCCCCGACGCCATTTCGACGACACGGCACTCGAAGAGCTTGCAGCGTCGATCCGCGAGAAGGGTGTCATCCAGCCCTTGATCGTGCGCCGCGACCCTTCCCGAGAAGGGCATTTCGAAATCGTCGCTGGTGAACGCCGTTGGCGCGCCTCGCAGATCGCAAAGCTGCACGAGCTGCCCGTGCTCATCCGCGAATATAGCGACACCGAAGTCCTCGAAGTCGCGATCATCGAGAACATCCAGCGCGCCGATCTGAACGCGATTGACGAGGCGGCCGGCTACAAGCAGCTGATGGATCGTTTCGGCCACACCCAGGAGCAGCTGGCGAGCGCTCTCGGCAAGAGCCGCAGCCATATCGCGAACCTGATGCGGCTCCTGTCGCTGCCCGAAGACGTGCAGGAAATGCTGACCGCCGGTCAACTCACCGCCGGGCACGCCCGCACTCTCGTCGGCAATGAGCAAGCGTCGAGCCTTGCGCGGCAGATCATGCTCAAGGGCATGTCGGTTCGCGACGCCGAGGCGCTGGTGCGCAAGCCCGGCAAGACGCCGAATGCCAAGGCGCCGCGTAAATCCGGCAAGGATGCGGACACGTTGCAGATCGAAAGCGAGCTTTCCGCGACGCTCAAGATGCCCGTGAGCATCGATCATGACGCACAGGGCGAAAGCGGTCGCGTGACCCTGCGCTACCGCGATCTCGAACAGCTCGACGATTTGCTGCGGTTGTTGTCCGGCAACTGAAGCTCAGGCGAGAAGTTCGCGCAGCACTGCATTCAAAATCGGACGACCGGTCGCCGTAGCGATCAGCCGGTCGTCGCTCCGCTCGAGAAAGCCGAGACGCTCCATCTCGACCACCCGGCGTTCGAACTC
This sequence comes from Limimaricola variabilis, assembly GCF_014195545.1. Classification (GTDB taxonomy): domain Bacteria; phylum Pseudomonadota; class Alphaproteobacteria; order Rhodobacterales; family Rhodobacteraceae; genus Limimaricola; species Limimaricola variabilis. Next base: position 278,129 of record NZ_JACIBX010000002.1, read on the forward strand.
GCCCGGGTCAGGGGCAAGGTGGAAGGGCAGGGCGATCCCCTCCGCCAGCCGCAATCCCATCATCACCCGTTCCTCGAACGCCTCGACAGAATTCAGCGCCTCGCGCGGCAGTTCACCGGGCTTGCCACTCTCGACCTCGGCGAGCCAGGCGCCGGGCGCCTTCGGGGCCTCGGTCGCCCATCTGTGGTCAGCCGACCCGAGCCGCCCATGCGCGCCGGGACCGATGCCCGCCCAATCTCCGGACCGCCAATAGACGAGGTTGTGCCGGCTTTCGGCACCCGGGACCGCATGGTTGGAAACCTCATAGGCCGGAAGACCGGCCTCGGCGGTGATCGCCTGCGTAATCTCGTACATCTCGGCAGCACGATCTTCGTCCGGAAGCCCACGCAAACCACCGCGTGCCAGCCGATCCCCAAAGGCGGTGCCGTCTTCGACCGTGAGTTGGTAGAGTGACAGGTGGTCCGCACAGAGCTCCATCGCGCGGCGCAGCTCCTGCTCCCATTGCTGCGGGGTCTGATCCTGACGTGCATAGATCAGATCGAAGCTCACCCGGTCGAACGCCGCACGCGCCACATCGAAGGCGCGGAGCCCCTCGGCCACGTCGTGCAATCGACCCAGCCGCTTCAGATCGCCATCGTTGAGTGCCTGCATCCCCATCGAGACCCGGTTCACCCCCGCGGCCCGGTAGCCGGCAAAGCGGTCGGCCTCGATCGAGGTCGGGTTCGCCTCAAGCGTCACCTCGATATCGTTACGCAGGCGCCAGCGCCGACCGATACGGTCGAGAATGGCCGCGACGATCTTCGGCTCCATCAGGCTCGGCGTGCCGCCCCCGAAAAAGATCGAACCGAGAATGCGATCGCCGGTCTCTTCCGCCAGTCGGTCGATCTCACGCAGGAAGGCCTCGCCCCAGCGATCCTGATCGATCCGTGCGGCTACATGGCTGTTGAAATCGCAATAGGGGCACTTGGCCTGGCAAAACGGCCAATGCAGGTAGAGGCCGAAGCCTCCACGCTGCCAGTTTTCGACACTATCGTCCAAGACAGAGCCGTAGTTTCTCGACGGCGCGGGCGCGATGGCTCAGGCCGTTCTTGGTTTCGGGATCCATCTCCGCAAAGGTCTGCTCGTGTCCTTCGGGGACGAAGATCGGGTCATAGCCATGGCCTTTCTTGCCGCGCATCGGCCAGACCAGATGGCCTTCTACATGACCGTCGAACACCTCTTCATGCCCGTCCGGCCATGCAAGGACGAGGGTGCAGCGGAACCGAGCGCCATGCGGGGCCGGCTTGCCGGACTCCTGCAACTCGCGCTGCACGCGCTCCATGGCGATATCGAAATCGCGGCCCGATCCGGTCTCGGCCCAGTCCGCCGTATGCACGCCGGGGCGACCGTCGAGGTCGTGGACCTCGAGCCCGCTGTCATCCGCCAACGCGGGCAGACCCGTCGCCGCCACGGCGGCCCGCGCCTTGATCCGCGCGTTGCCGACGAAGGTGTCCTCCGTTTCTTCAGGCTCCGGCAGGCCGTGATCGCCATTGCCCGTCACCGTCACGCCATAGGGCGTCAGCAGGGCCCGGAATTCCTCGAGCTTGCCCGCGTTGTGCGTGGCGATCACCAGATAGGTCTCGGTAAAGCGCCGCATCAGCTCGTGGCCTCCAGCTGCGCCCGCGCCAGTGCCGCGCAGCCCAGCTCCGCCAGTTCGATCAACTGCGTCATCTGCGCGCGAGAGAAGGTCGACCCCTCCGCGGACATCTGCACTTCGATCATCTGATCGCCCATCATCACGAAGTTGCCATCTACGCCAGCCTCGCTGTCCTCGGGATAGTCGAGGTCGAGCACGGGCTGACCGGCATAGAGACCGCAGCTCACCGCCGAGACAGGGGCGCCCAGCGGGTCGGTCTTGACCAGTCCTGCCTTCATCAGTTTCTGGATTGCCAGCTTCATCGCCACCCAGCCGCCGGTGATCGAGGCGCAGCGCGTGCCGCCATCGGCCTGGATCACGTCGCAGTCGATGGTGATCTGACGCTCGCCCAAGGCGTGGAAATCGACACCGGCACGCAGCGAACGGCCGATCAGCCGCTGGATCTCCTGCGTGCGTCCGGACTGCTTGTCCTTGGCCTCGCGGCGCATCCGGCTGTTGGTGGCGCGCGGCAGCATGCCGTATTCCGCCGTCACCCAGCCCTGGCCGGAGTTGCGCCGGAAGGGCGGCACCCGCTCCTCGACCGTGGCGGTGCAGATCACATGGGTGTCACCCATGCGGATCAGGCAGGAGCCTTCGGCATGGCGGTTGAAACCCGTCTCGATCTCGATCGGGCGCAGCGCGTCGGGGGTCCGGCCGGAGGGGCGCATGTTGTCATCCTTTGCTGTGTCGGGCTTGCGCATACGCCTCTATGCCCTCAAATCCAAGGCCGGGCCCCGCATTGACCTCCTGGTGGACCCCCCGCTAATGTGCCCTGCCTTTCGCCGAGGACAGCGACCGCGATGTCAGACAGATCGCCACGTATCGAAGACATGAACGACCGTTCCCGCGAGGTGTTTCGCCGCGTGGTGGAAGGGTATCTCGAAACCGGCGCCCCCGTCGGTTCTCGGACGCTGACTCGTCACATGAGCGAGAAGGTCTCGGCCGCGACGATCCGCAACACGATGCAGGATCTCGAGCATATGGGCCTGCTCGGCAGCCCCCATGTCAGCGCCGGCCGAATCCCGACCCAGAGCGGGCTGAGGATGTTCGTCGACGGCCTGCTCGAGGTTGGCGATCTCGACGGCGAGGACCGCCGTCGCATCGATCAGTCGATGGCCGAGGCCGACGGCGACGTGGCGACGCTGCTCGACCGCGTCGGGCACGCGCTTTCCGGTCTGACCCATGGCGCTTCGCTGGTGCTGACGCCCAAGCACGAGGCGCCGATCCGGCATGTGGAGTTCGTCTCGCTCTCGCCCGAACGGGCGCTGGTGGTGCTGGTCTTTGCCGACGGCCATGTCGAGAACCGCATCTTCACCCCGCCGGCCGGGCAGACCCCGTCCTCGATGCGCGAGGCGGCGAACTTCCTCAACGCGATCGCCGGCGGTCACACGCTGCGCGAACTGGCCGGCGTGATCTCGCGCGAGATCGCCGCCCGACGGCAGGAGATCGACCGGCTGGCAGCCGACCTCGTCGAATCCGGCCTCGCGACCTGGGTCGACCCGGGCGAGCAGGGCGAGCGGTTGATCGTACGCGGCCGGGGCAATCTGCTGGGAGGGGACGCCGCCGAGGCCGATCTCGAACGCATCCGGTCCCTGTTCGACGATCTCGAGCGCAAGCGCGACATCGCGCAGTTCCTCGACCTCGCCGAGGAGGGCGACGGGGTGCGGATATTCATCGGCTCCGAGAACAAGCTTTTCTCACTTTCGGGTTCCTCTCTGGTCGTTTCTCCTTATATGAACGCCGACCGTAAGATCATCGGCGCGGTGGGGGTGATCGGGCCCACGCGGCTCAATTACGGGCGCATCGTGCCCATCGTGGACTACACAGCACAGCTGGTCGGGCGTCTCGTCTCCGACCGCTCCTGAAGGGAAAGAAGCACATGGCAGAACAGGACGAACCGCGCAGCCTCGACGAGCTGGCCGCAGAGGTCGACGAGAACGGCGAAGCGCCTTCCGAGAAGACCAGCGCCGAGGCCGCCGAGGGCTCGGACGACCTCGAGATTCTCAAGCGCGAACGCGACGAGATTCGCGATCGGTTCATCCGGGCGCTGGCCGATGCCGAGAACACGCGCAAGCGGGCCGAACGCGACCGCCGCGAGGCCGAGAATTACGGCGGCTCCAAGCTGGCTCGCGATCTTCTCCCGGTGCATGACAACCTGCGCCGCGCGCTCGACGCGATCGCCGAGGACCAGCGCGAGGCGCAAAAGGCGCTGATCGAGGGAATCGAGCTGACAATGCGTGAGCTTCTGAGCGTCTTCAAGAAGCACGGCATCCACCCGATCGACCCGAAGGTCGGCGACAAGTTCGACCCGCAGATGCACCAGGCGATGTTCGAAGCGCCGGTGCCCGGCACCAAGGCGGGCGAGATCATCCAGGTCGCGGCGCAGGGCTTCATGCTGCACGACCGCCTGCTGCGCCCGGCGCAGGTCGGTGTGTCCTCGATGAAGGAAGGCTGAGGCCGACCGATCCGGACCTCCATCCAATTCGAAACGGAAAGGCGCGGCCACCGGGGCCGCGCCTTTTTCATGTCAACAGTTCGGCTGGCTCAGTGGCCCGGTTCCTGCGGCAACAGCCCGCGCAGCTCATAAACCAGATCGAGTGCCTCACGCGGCGACAGGTCGTCCGGGCGCAGCGTCCTTAGTCGTTCCTCGACCGCCGAGGAGGGCGTTGCTGCCGCCGCAGGTGCTGCGGCCGCAAACAGCGGCAGGTCGTCGATCAGCGCCTTCGGCTTGGCCCCGGACCCGGCTTCGCCGCTGTCCAGCGCCGCGAGCACGACCCGTGCCCGCTCCACCACCGAGGCCGGCAGGCCCGCCAGCCGCGCCACCTGCACGCCGTAGCTGCGATCGGCGGTGCCGTGCCGTACCTCGTGCAGGAAGATCACCTCGCCGCGCCATTCGCGGACCGCCATGGTCCCCGTCGCCACACCTTCGAGCCGTTCGGCCAGCTGCGTCATCTCGTGGTAATGGGTCGCGAAGATGCCGCGGCAGCGGTTGATCCCCTGCAGATGCTCCAGCACCGCCCAGGCGATCGACAGCCCGTCATAAGTCGCGGTGCCGCGCCCGATCTCGTCGAGGATCACCAGCGCTCGGTCGTCGGCCTGGTTCAGGATCGCCGCCGTTTCGACCATCTCGACCATGAAGGTCGAACGCCCGCGCGCCAGATCGTCGGAGGCCCCGACGCGGCTGAACACCTGACTGACGATGCCGATATGCGCCGAAGCCGCCGGCACGAAGCTGCCGATCTGCGCCAGCACCGCGATCAGGGCGTTCTGCCGCAGGAAGGTCGACTTACCCGCCATGTTCGGGCCGGTCAGCAGCCACAGCGGCGCGTCGCCCAAGTCGCAGTCATTGCCCACGAAGCTTTCACCCGCTTTGCGCAGAGCTTGCTCCACCACTGGGTGACGCCCCGATTCCACGTGAAACGCACGGCTGTCGTCGAGCCGCGGGCGGCACCAGTCGGCGCCGCGGGCCAGATCCGCCAGACCGGCGGCGAAATCGATCTCCGACAGCGCCCGTGCCAGCTGCCCGAGCGGGCCCGAAGCGGCCAAAATGGTCTCTCTCAACCGCGAATAGACCCGCTTTTCCAGCTCCAGCGCCTGACCGCCGGCATTTAGGATCCGGGTTTCGATCTCATTGAGTTCCACGGTGGTGAAGCGCACTTGGTTCGCCGTGGTCTGGCGGTGGATGAACCGCTCCGAGAGCGGCGGCGCCAGCATCTTCGCGGCATGGGTGGCGGTGGTCTCGATGAAGTAGCCCAGCACGTTGTTGTGCTTGATCTTCAGGCTCTGGATACCGGTTTCGGCGGCATAGTCCGCCTGCATCCTGGCGATCACGCCACGCCCCTCGTCGCGCAGCCGCCGCGCCTCGTCGAGCTCGGCATCATAGCCCGCCGCCACGAAGCCGCCATCGCGCGCCAGCAACGGAGGCTCGGCCACGAGCGCCGCGTCGAGCATGTCGTGCAGACTCTCCTGACCGTCCAGCTGCCCGATCGCCTCGGCGAGGGGCTGGGGCAGGACCCGCCCTTCGGCCAGCGCGGCGATGCGCGATGCGACGTCGAGCGTGGCGCGGATCGCCGCCATGTCGCGCGGGCCGCCGCGCTCGAGCGCGAGCCGGGACAGCGCCCGGTCGAGGTCATGTGCGCCGCGCAGCAGCCCGCGCAGATCGCCCCGCAGACCGTCATCCTCGACCAGATGCGCCACCGCCGCCTGCCGGTCGCGGATCGTGTCGAGCTTGCAGGAGGGCGAGGCGACCCGCCGCTCCAGAAGCCGCGCGCCGCCGGCGGTGACGGTGCGGTCGATGGCGTGCAGCAACGAGCCCTCGCGCCCGCCATGCATCGCATGGGTCAGCTCCAGCGAGCGGCGCGTCGCCGCGTCGATCCGCATCGCCGACATCCGCGCTTCCTGGCTCGGCGGGCGCAGCAAGGGCAGGCGGCCCTTCTGGGTCAGGTCGAGATACTCGACCAGCGCCGCCATCGCCGCGATCTCGGCCCGCGAGAAGGCGCCGAAAGCGTCGAGCGAGGCGACCTGCCACAGATCGGTCAGCCGCCGCGTGCCGCCAGCGACATCGAAGGCGCCGCGATGGATCGGCGTGACCGCCAGATCGAAGCCCGAGGTGATCTCCGACAGCTCGTTCTCCGCGCTCTCCTCGACCAGGAGCTCGCGTGGGGTCAGCCGCGCCAGTTCCGGGCCCAGCGCCAGCCGGTCGCAGCCCAGAACCGAGATCGCGCCGGTGGAGATGTCGACCCAGGCCAGCGCGCAATCGCCCCTGAGATCGGCGAAGGCGGCGAGGAAGTTGTGCCGCCGCGCGTCGAGAAGGCTCTCTTCGGTGAGCGTGCCCGGCGTGACGAGGCGCACCACGTCGCGTTTCACTACCGATTTCGAGCCGCGCTTCTTGGCCTCGGCCGGATCCTCGAGCTGCTCGGCGATGGCGACGCGGAAGCCCTTGCGGATCAGCGTCAGCAGGTAGCTCTCGGCGGCATGGACCGGCACGCCGCACATCGCGATGTCCTCGCCCATATGCTTGCCGCGCTTGGTCAGCGCGATGTCGAGCGCCTCGGCCGCCGCGACCGCGTCGTCGAAGAACATCTCGTAGAAATCGCCCATCCGGTAGAACAGCAGCGCGTCCGCATGCGCCGCCTTGATCTCCAGATACTGCGCCATCATCGGCGTGACGGTGCCTGCCTGCATGTTCATGCCTGTCCCCCGGAATGCGACCCGCGCGAGACTATCTTTGACCGGGCCGACGCGAAACCCTGCCTGGAGGGGTGACGCTGGGGCGTTGCGCCGCGCCGCAGCATCCCGCTATGGCTTGGGCCAAGGCAGGAGGGACGAAAATGGCCAAACCCCGTTTCACGCGCGAGGACGCGCTGAATTTCCATGAGGCGCCGCAGCCCGGAAAGTGGGAGGTGACGGCCACCGTCCCGATGACCACCCAGCGCGACCTGAGCCTCGCCTACAGCCCCGGCGTGGCGATCCCCTGCGAGGTGATCGCAGAGCACCCCGAGACCGCCTATGACTACACCAACAAGGGCAATCTCGTCGCGGTGATCTCGAACGGCACCGCCGTGCTCGGCCTCGGCAATCTCGGCGCGCTGGCCTCCAAGCCGGTGATGGAAGGCAAGTCGGTGCTGTTCAAGCGCTTCGCCGACGTGAACTCGATCGACATCGAGCTCGACACCGAGGACCCGGACGCCTTCTGCAACGCGGTGCGGCTGATGGGGCCGTCCTTCGGGGGCATCAACCTCGAGGACATCAAGGCGCCCGAATGCTTCATCATCGAGCAGCGCCTGAAGGAGGAGATGGACATCCCCGTCTTCCACGACGACCAGCATGGCACCGCCGTCATCTGCGCCGCCGGGCTGCTCAACGCGCTGCATCTGTCGGGCAAGAAGATCGAGGATGTACGCATCGTGCTGAACGGCGCAGGCGCGGCGGGCATCGCCTGTCTCGAGCTGCTCAAGTCGATGGGGGCCAAGCACGACAACTGCATCATGTGCGACACCAAGGGCGTGATTTGGAAGGGCCGCGCCGAGGGCATGAACCAGTGGAAATCGGCCCATGCCGCCGATACCCCGCTCAGGACGCTGGAACAGGCGATGGACGGGGCCGACGTCTTCCTCGGCGTTTCGGCCAAGGGCGCGGTGACGCAGGCGATGGTCAAGTCGATGGCGCCGAACCCGGTGATCTTCGCCATGGCCAACCCGGATCCCGAGATCACGCCCGAGGAGGCGCATGAGGTGCGCGAGGACGCGATCGTGGCGACGGGCCGGTCGGACTACCCCAACCAGGTCAACAACGTGCTGGGCTTCCCCTACCTGTTCCGCGGCGCGCTCGACATCCATGCCCGCGCGATCAACGACGCGATGAAGATCGCCTGCGCCGAGGCGCTGGCCGAACTGGCGCGCGAGGAGGTGCCGGACGAGGTGGCGCTGGCCTATGGCCAGAAGCTCAGCTTCGGGCGCGACTACATCATCCCGACACCCTTCGATCCGAGACTGATCCACCGGATTCCGCCCGCCGTCGCCCGCGCCGGCATGGCCACCGGGGTGGCCCGGCGGGAAATCGAGGACATGGACCATTACCAGCAGGCGCTGAAGGGCCGGATGGACCCGACCGCCAGCGTGCTGCGCGGTCTCAACGCCCGAGCGCGGGCGGCGCAGGCCACCATGATCTTTGCCGAGGGCGACGACCCGAGGGTGCTGCGCGCCGCCGTGCAGTATCAGCGTTCGGGCTTCGGCAAGGCTCTGGTGGTGGGGCGCAGCGACGATGTGGCCGAGAAGCTCGCCGCCGAGGGCATGGCCGATGCGGCGGCCGAACTGGAGGTGGTCAACGCCGCCAACACGCCGCATCTCGATACCTACAAGGCGTTCCTCTACGAACGGCTGCAGCGCAAGGGCCACGACCAGCACGACATCCATCGCCTCGCCGGGCGCGACAGGCACGTCTTCGCCTCGCTGATGCTGGCGCATGGGCATGGCGACGGCATGATCACCGGCGCCACCCGCAAGTCGGCGCATGTGATGGAGCTGGTGAACCACGTCTTCGACGCGGGCCCGCATGACGGCGCGGTCGGGGTCTCGGTGGTGATGCATAACGGCCGGATCGTGCTGATTGCCGACACGCTGGTGCATGAATGGCCCGACGAGGAGGATCTCGCCGACATCGCGACCCAAGGCGCGCAGGTGGCGCGCGAGCTGGGGCTCGAGCCGCGTGTGGCCTTCGTCAGCTTCTCGACCTTCGGCTACCCGGTTTCCGAGCGCGCGACCAAGATGCATGCCGCCGCGGGCGTTCTTGATGGGCGCAATGTCGATTTCGAATATGAGGGCGAGATGGCCGTCGACGTGGCGCTGAACCCCAAGGGGCAGGAGAACTATCCCTTCTCGCGTCTCACCGGCCCGGCCAACGTGCTGGTGGTTCCGGCGCGACACTCGGCCTCGATCAGCGTGAAACTGATGCAGGAGATGGCCGGTGCCACGGTGATCGGACCGATCCTGTCGGGCGTCGACAAGCCGATCCAGATCTGCTCGACGATCTCGACCGTCAACGACATCGTCAACATGGCGGTGATGGCCGCCTGCAAGGCGCGCCGGGCATGACGATCTGGAATCTCGGCTCGATCAACGCCGACCACGTCTATGCGGTGCCGCATATCCCGACCCCGGGCGAGACGCTGGCGGCCACCGGGCTGAGTCGCGGCCTGGGCGGCAAGGGGGCCAACATGTCGGTCGCCGCCGCCCGTGCCGGTGCCCGGGTCGCGCATCTGGGCGCGGTGGGCGAAGATGGCGGCTGGATGGTCGAGCGGCTCGAAGCCTACGGCGTCGACTGCGCCCATGTGCAGCGGCGCGGGGGCCCTTCGGGTCATGCCATCATCACCGTCGATGCAAAGGGCGAGAACGCTATCACGCTCTGGCCCGGCGCCAACCGCGACATCGAGCCCGAGGCCGTGAAACAGGCCCTGCAGGGCGCCGCGCCGGGGGACCTCTTCGTCACCCAGAACGAGACGGCGCTGCAGCCCGAGGCGGCGGCGCAGGCCCGCGCCAAGGGCCTTACAGTGGCCTATGCCGCCGCGCCCTTCGATGCCGAGGCCGTGCGCGCGGTGCGGCCGCATCTCGACCTTCTCGTGCTCAACGAGATCGAGGCGCGGCAGCTGGAGCAGGCGCTGAACTCTTCGATCGAGAGCCTCGGCATCGCGCATGTCGTGGTGACGCTGGGCGCGCGGGGCTGCGACTGGATCGAGGCGGGGTCCGGGACGCGCCACCATGTCGACGCCCCCCGCGTCGAGGCGGTCGACACCACCGGGGCGGGCGACACCTTCACCGGCTACCTGCTGGCGGGGCTGTCGCAGGGGCTCGCAATGGAGGCGGCGCTGAACCGCGCCACCCGCGCCGCCGCGCTCAAGGTCGGACGCCCCGGCGCCGCCGACGCGATCCCCACGGCCGAGGAGGTGGAGCGGGCGGTCTTCTAGACCCTGTCGCGGCACGACCATGCAGGATTTCGTCTTCTCCGAGCCTTCGGCGCTGCTTGCAGGCTGCGTCGCGGTGGTGCTGGTCGGGCTGTCCAAGGGGGGGCTGGGCGGTGCGCTGGCGCTGCTGGGGGTGCCGATCATGGCGCTGACGATCCCGCCGGTACAGGCGGCGGGTATTCTGCTGCCGATCCTTCTGGTGATGGACGCGATCAGCCTCTGGGCCTGGCGCGGACAGTACCACGCCCCCACGCTCAAGCGGATGCTGCCCGGCGCGGTGGTGGGGATCGGCATCGGCTGGCTGACCGCCGCGCTGGTCTCGGACGCGATGGTGCGGCTGATCGTCGGCGTCGTGGCGCTCGCCTTCGCCGCGCGCTGGCTGTTCTCGAGCCAGGCCAGCCGGGCCGAGCCCCGTACCGGCAGCGTGGCCCGCGCCTCGGTCTGGGCGACGCTGGCGGGCTATACCAGCTTCGTGGCCCATGCCGGCGGCCCGCCGTTTCAGGTCTATACCATGCCGCTCAGGCTCGATCCGCGGGTCTATACCGGCACGAGCGTGATCTTCTTCGCCGTGGTCAACGCGATCAAGCTGGTACCCTATGCCGCGCTGGGCCAGTTCGACGCCGCCAACCTGATGGCCGCCGCCTCGCTGGTGCCGATCGCCATCATCTCGACCTTGGCGGGGGCCTGGGTGGTGCGCAGGATGCGGGCCGAGATCTTCTATCCGCTGATGTACGGCATGGTGGTGCTGGTTGGCCTCAGGTTGTGCTGGGACGGGCTCACGACGCTGCTCTAGGCCGCGAGAGGCTTTGACAGTGTCGTTCGGCGAGATGCATCCTGCGCCGGCAGCGATCACCGAAGGGGCAGCAGCCCATGCAGTTCTCCGTCCATTTCGACCGCCCGCCGGACGGCCCGCCGGGCCGCGGGCCCGTGACCGTGGGCTGGTGCCTGAACGAGACCAAGGGCGGGATCATCTATGCCCCGCCGGAGCGGGTGCGCTCGGTCGATCTCGACCGGCGGCACGCGAAATCCGCCTCGCGCTGCCCGGCGGTGATCAATCTCGAAAGCCGGCATTTCCTGATCCGCTGCCCCTTCGACATCCATGTCGGCTTCGACCGCGACGAAAAGGGCCGACCGGTGCTGCGCAACCTGAACGGCGCGGCCAGCACGATCCGGGGCAACAAGCTCGGCGAGAAGCTCCACATGGTGAGCGAGGCGGAGTGGCGCCATCCCGGCGTGCCGACCCTGCAGCTGCTGCTGCCCTACCTGTTTTTGTGCGACGAGCCCGTCTACATGAGCCAGGTCGCGCCCTTTATGCATTACAGCCGCACGCCCCTGCCGGGCACGATCTTCGGCGGGCGCTTCCCGATCAATGTCTGGCCGCGCCCGCTGATGTGGGCCTTCGAATGGCACGAGCCGGAAAAGCCGCTGAAGATCTCGCGCGGCGATCCGTTGTTCTATGCCGCGTTCGAAACCCTGCCGCAGGATCGCGGCATCGCCATGGTCGAGGCGCAGCGCACGCCGGAACTGCTCGAATATCTCGACCTGATCTCGGGCGCGGTGAACTACGTCAACCAGACCTTCTCGCTGTTCGAGGCGGCCGAGGCGCGCCGACCGGAGCGGCTGGTGACGCCGGTGGCGCGGCGCGGCGGGCCCGGAACCGCGTGACCGGCATGACCCCGCGCGAGAGGATCGTCGCGCTGCACCGCGCAGGCGATCTCGCGGCGGCGGTGCCGCTCTACGGCGATTGGCTCGCGCGGAATCCCGGGGATGCCGGGATGTGGAGCAATCTCGGCGCAGCGCTGCGCAAGGCCGGGCGGCTCGAACAGGCGCTGCGCGCGCATCGCCGGGCACAGGCTCTGGCCGGGCCGCGGGACGCGCAGGTGCTCGCCAACCTCGCCAATGTGCTGGCCGATCTGGGCAAGAACAGGGAGGCGATCGCGCTGCGACGCCGCCTGCTCGAGCTGCAGGGGCCGGACCCGATGACCGAGGCGATGATCGGCAAGGCGCTGCGCGCCGACGGTCGCGCCCCGGCGGCGGTCGACTGGCTGCGCGGTGCCCTGACGCGCCATCCCGGCCATGTCGAAATCCGCCTGCAGTTGGCACTGGCGTTGCTGGCCGCCGGCCGGTGGGCCGAGGGGTTCGACGCCTTCGGCATGCGCTGGGAGAGCGGCGAGCTGACGCCGCGCCGGATGTCGATGCCGAAATGGGACGGCGCTCCGCTCGACGGTCGCAGCCTGCTGGTCATGCCCGAACAGGGGTTCGGCGACAGCATCGCCTTCGCCCGCTTCCTGCTGGTGGCGCGCGATCTCGGGGCCTCCCGGGTGATCCTCGCCGCCCGGCCCCCGCTGCTGCGGCTGCTGCAGGCGGCGCAGGGCGCCGATCTGGTCTGTCCCGAGGCCGAGGCCCGGGGCGATCTGTGGTGCGACCTGATGGACCTGCCCGCCCATGGCTTCACGCGCGACGCCGCCGTGCCGCCGCCGACCCGGCTCGCGGTGCCCGAGGACAGCCGCGCCCGGGCCCGCGCCGTCACCGCGCCGTATCGCGATCGGCTGCGCGTCGGCGTGGTCTGGAGCGGCTCGCCGAGCTTTCGCGCCAACGCCGCCCGCTCCTTCTCGCATGAGCGGTTCCTGCCGCTCGCCGACATTCCGGGCGTGCAGCTCTTCTCGCTCTACAAGGGGCCGGCGCTGGCGCCGTACCGGGCCGATGGCAGCGCCGCCTTCATCATCGACGCCTGCGGGCCCGACCGCGACTTCGCCGATTGCGCGGCGATGATGGAGGAGATGGATCTGATCGTGACCTCCGACACCGTCACCGCCCATCTCGCCGGATCGCTGGGCCGGCCGGTCTGGACCCTGCTGCACTGGGATGCCTTCTGGCTCTGGGGGCGCGGCTCGGATCGCACGCCCTGGTACCCCTCGATGCGGCTGATCCGGCAGACCCGGCCGCATGACTGGAGCGACGTGTTCGAGACGGTGGCGCGCGATCTGGCGGCGCTGGCTGGGGAGAAGCGGCGGTGAAGCAGGTCATGGTGCCGGTCGCGCCCGGCGAGCTGATCGACAAGCTGACGATCCTCGAGATCAAGCTGGCGCGGATCATCAACCCTGACAAGCGGGCCAACGTCGCGCGCGAACACGCGCTGCTCGAGGCGGCGCGCCGGGAGGCCGTTCCGGAGAGCGAGGGGCTCGACCATCTGCGTAGCGAACTGGCGGCGATCAATCTCGAATTATGGGAGATCGAGGACGAGATCCGCGCCTGCGAGGCGCGGCGCGACTTCTCGGAGCGGTTCATCGCATTGGCCCGCGCCGTCTACCGCACCAATGATCGCCGCGCGGTGGTCAAGCGGCGGATCAACCTGCTCCTGGGCTCCGATCTGGTGGAGGAGAAGTCCTATGTCGACCCGGATGGAGACGGGCGCTAGGGCGGCCTATACGCGGGCTTAACCCGTCCTAGCGCATGCTGCGGCCTCTCGATCGAGCCGCGCGGAGCCCGCCATGAGCGCCCAGAACGCCCCCGTCATCATCAAGCGCAAGAAGGTCGTCGCGGGCGGCGGCCATCACGGCGGCGCCTGGAAGGTCGCCTATGCCGATTTCGTCACGGCGATGATGGCCTTCTTCATGCTGATGTGGCTGCTCAACGCCACCACGGAGCAGCAGCGAAAGGGGCTCGCCGACTACTTCGCGCCGACCATCGCGATCAGCCGGACCTCGGGCGGCGGCGCCGAGGTGCTGGCCGGCGACACGCTGCACCAGAGCGACGCGCTCAGCGAATCCGGCACCGGTGCCAATGTCGGGCTGCGCGGCGCGGTGCCGCCCGACCGCACCCCGCCACGGGTGCGACCGGGCGAGGGCGCGGCCGCGACCGAGGTGGCGGCGCTGCGCGAGATCGAAGAGCTGCTGCTCGGCCGCGGCGGCGAGAGCCTGGTCGCACGCAAGGCCTTGCGCCACGTCGTCACCCGGCTCACCGATGAAGGGCTGGTGATCGAGATCTTCGCCCGGCCCGGCGCGCCGATCTTCGATCCGGGAGAGACCGATCCGCTGCCAGTCACTCGCGCGCTGCTGGGTCTCGTGGCGCAGGTCGTGGGCTTGGTCGACAACCCGGTGGCGCTGGCCGCGCATCTGGCCGCGCGGCCCGTGGTGCTGGCCGACAACCCGGTCTGGAGCCTCTCGGCGGGACGGGCCTTGGCGGCGCGCGACGCTCTCGAGGCGGCGGGTCTCGCGCCCACGCGGATGGCCCGCGTCACCGGTCTTGGCGACCGCAGCCCGGCGCCAGAGGGCGCCGCCACGCCGCGCAGCGAAAGGATCGAGATCACGCTTCTGCGCCGCCATTAGCCCGGTCTTAAGCCTGATGCCCTAGCCCTGTTTCCAGCAAGCTATCGAACGGAAAGGTCCCGCATGACGATCTCCTCCTCCCTCAGCGCCGGCGTGTCGGGTCTCGCGGCCAACGCGCACCGGCTGGCGACGATTTCGGACAACATCGCCAACTCGGCAACCTATGGCTATCGCCGCGCGGTGACCGATTTCCATTCCCTGGTGCTGGGCAATGAATCCGGGCGCTACGTGGCGGGCGGGGTCTCCACCACCTCGCAGCGGCTCATCGACGAGAGCGGCGCGCTCTCCTCGACCGCCAACCCGACCGATCTCGCGGTGCGCGGACGCGGCTTTCTGCCGGTCTCCTCCTCGGCCATGGCCGGGGATCGCGGCACCGAGGATTTCCGCCTGACCACCACCGGATCGTTCCGCGCCGACGAGGATGGCTATCTGCGCACCCCCGATGGGCAGACCCTGCTGGGCTGGCCGGCCGAGCTCGACGGCACGATCGGCACCTATCCGCGCGACACCGCGGGCGGGCTTCAGCCGGTGCGCGTGCCCGCGGGCGAGCTGTCGGGCATGGCCACGACCGAGGTCACGCTCGCCGTCAACCTCCCCGCCACCGAGACGCAGGAAGGCTCTGAGGGTTTTCCCGAGGAGCTGACGGTCGAGTATTACGACAATCTCGGCACCACGCAGAAGCTGAGCCTGATGTTCACCCCGACCGTGCCGGCACCGGGCGGTGCGCCGACCAACGAATGGACGCTGGAGATCACGGATGGCGCCTCGGCCGGGGCGGTGGTCGGTGAATACACGCTGGTCTTCGACGACAGCCGTGGCGCCGGCGGCACTTTGTCGAGCATGACCGTGGCCACCGGCGGCCCCTTCGACCCCGAGACCGGCACCTTTACCATCGACGTGGCCGGCGGCCCGATCGAGATCGATGTCGGCCTGCCCGGCGTCTCGGGTGGTCTGTCGCAGCTCGCCGGGGTCTTCGCGCCGCTCTCGGTCGGGCGCGATGGCGCAGCCACCGGTAACCTGACCTCGGTCGAGGTCGATCCCGGCGGCTATGTCCACGCTTATTACGACAATGGCGCAAGCCGCCGCATCTACCAGGTGCCGCTGGTCGACGTCGCCAACCCCAACGGGCTCGAAACACATGACGGCCAGTCCTATTCGCTGACCCGCGAAAGCGGCGAGATGCTGTTGTGGAACGCCGGCGACGGCCCAACCGGCGACATCGTCGGCTTCGCGCGCGAGGAATCGACGGTCGACGTCGCCTCCGAGCTCACCCAGCTGATCCAGACGCAGCGCGCCTATTCGTCGAACGCCAAGGTGATCCAGACGGTCGAATTGTCCTTGGCCGAAGAGACCGATTTGCCGGTCGAGATCTCGGTTTGGGTCTTGGACAGGTCGGAATTGATTCCCTTGAGGGTCTGCAGCGCGACCATCGCGCCTTTGTTGGTCAGAATGCTGGACATGGGTTGTACGGTCCTAAAGCTCGGCGGCCGTCGCGCGCCGGGTTTCGATCAAGGCCCCCGCAGGGGGGCTGCTGACAGCCGTTCTGACTTCGCGGTCCGGGACGATGCGCCCCGCCGCCTGGGGGTCCCCGGTTTCGGGAGACGAGGTCGTTCTCGCAGGGGAGGCTTAAGCCCGGCTTAATATCCGGGCGGCGAGATAGGGCTGATTTCAGTCGAATTTCTCAGGCCTTGCGGCTGAGCGCCGGGTTGGCGGCGGGCGGTGCCGGGCGGCTCCGGCCGTCCTGCCCATAGGTGACGAAGCCACCGGCCGCCGCGCGCAGCGCCTCGGCCCGCTCGCGCCCCTCGCGCAGCCCCGCGCGCGCGGCCTTGAACAGCCTGGCCTGCCGCGCGAGGGCACCGTCCAGCGCGGCGAGGGCGCGTGCCTCCACTGGATCGGGCGATTCCGCCGACAACTCCTCGAGCAGCGCCTGCTTGGGCGCGATCAGCGCACCCAGGGCCGTGACGTCGCCGGTGAGCAGCGCGTCGCGCTCCTGCGCCAGCAGCCGGGCAAGTCGGGTGGCGGCGCTCATCGGGCGCGCGCCGAAAGCTCGGCATAGAGTCGGTCGGCGAGGCCGATTCCCCCCGCCGCGACCATTCTCTCCGCCTGCGCCTCGAACAGGAACGAACGGAACTGGGCCTCACCCGCGCCCCCGCCGAAGCCGCCCTGTGGCGTGCCGGGATCGGACAGGCGCAGCAGCTCGGAAAGAAACCCGGCTTCGAGCTGCATGGCGGCGGTCATCAGCGAGTCCGGCTTCGCCGGGTTGAGGGGACGGGCAGGGACATGGCCCGTAATGAGAGAGGCGATCATGCGCGGAACTCCTTGCGATCCGCCGGTGATGATCCTGCCGCGTGGTAAATATTCGGTAAGCCTTTCGTGGTCAGGATGGGCGGACGCCGCCGCGCTGAAAGGACCGCGCATGTTCGACCCCCTGCCGACCGGACCGCGACTGCCCGCCTCCTCCAAGGTCCCCGAGGCCGAACTCACTCCGGCGCGGGCGGCGGGGTTCGTCGGGTTCCTGGCGGCATTGGAGGGCGCAGTGCGGACGCCCCAAGTACTTTCGAGTGCAGCCGGACAGGCCGAGATGACCGAAGCGGGGGATGTCGTGTCGGAAGAGGACCAGCCTGAAGCGGTGTCAGTGGATGGGCCTGTCACGCATGAACGCTTGCAGGGAAAGCACCATGTGAGAACGGAGCAGGCGATTCTGTCCTCGCTGCAGGTGCCGGAAATGAAGAATTCAGCCCTTCGCTCGTCGGAAGGTCCAGCGGCAGAGGTAGAAGAGGCTTCCCCGTCTCCCCGTCCGACAAAGCTCGATAGCGAGCCGTATCGTAAGGGGGTCCTGATGGAGGGCGCGCCTCTGCGAAAGGAGCGCCACGATGATATTGCCCCAGACCTGCACGTCTCGGGCGAGCTACTCAGTGACGATCACCCTGACCTTGTTGTTTGGATAGGCGCACGGGGCCTGTCGCAGCTCGACGCGTCTGAAGGCGCATTCGTGCCAACTCACCTAGAGCCAAGACCCGCGATAGAGGAAAGGATTGCTCCGGCGCTAGTGGCCGCTCCTGGTCCTGAAGCTAAAACGTGGGCATCGGACGATGTCGAGATCCCGGCGCGCGCGGTGGTATCACCGCTTGCCGATGAAGTGACGTGGCATGAGCCGAGGTGGGAGCGTTTGTTAGTCAAGGCTTCGAGCCTCGAAACACCACCTGCCCAACCGCTTCCCGGTGCCATGGTAGTTGCATCACGCGCGGATTGGTCCCGTCCCAGTGAGGCGATCCTTGATATGGCGGGACGGAGGCAGAGCGCAGCGAGCGGGCCGGATGAGCCCGTTCCCGTTACGCAGGCCCCAGCTGTCACATTGACCAAGAATGCTCAGGACGCTCCTCCAGTGTCCCATGCAGTCCGAGTCAGTGACGGAATTCGGGGCATGGAGTCCTCCGTCGTATCTATCGTTGATCCCGCCGTGTCAGGAGTCGGCGAGGAGGGTGCCGATCCGTCACCTCGTGACGTCGGTTTCGACCCGCTCCCACGCGTGGAGGGTGTGGTGCCTCTCGGAGCGACCAAAATACCAACAGAAGGTGCAGAGAGGGCGATTCGGGGCGTCGATACTTCATCCAGCCCTGAGGCGCGGCCGGTAACTCCAGTCGAGAACCTGAGGTTGTCCCCTTCCATCCCGGCAAAGACCTTGGCCGCTGGCCCAAGCGAGAACCCGGCAAGGCAAGATGATCCGAAGCTGTCCACATCCGTTCGAAGCGGAATCAACGAGTCCGGTGATTGGCCCGCCCGGCCGGTACAGCCCGTATGGTTCAATCCAGTAGCCATTGGCGCGCAGCCATCGGGGAATGCTGTGACGGCCGTATCGAAGCGCGAGGCTCCGAGGACAACGATCCCTATGTCAGGGACAACAAACGAGGCTTCTATTTCCTTAGAGAGGCTGACGCCTTCGTCCGGCGCAGCGGAGCGGCCGGTTTTCGTGCTGGGTGCTTTACGAGCAGAGCCGGTCGTGACGACGAACCCTGTCGGAGCGAAGCAGGTGAAGTCGGAAGGCACATTGACCGCGCTGTCGGATCGGACCGGTGAAACGGCGGTTCCGCCTGTGACTGATGCCAAACCTTCGGAAACGACGCCATTTGAGGAGCCGTTCACGCGCGTGCGTCTTACGCCCCTGGAATCACGGGAAGGGCGCGGGGTCCCACAGCTCAATGCCGAGGGGCAGTCCGTCCGGACGAGCCCAACCCCCGCATCGAGGGGCGAGTGGCATGCGCTGCCGTCTTCGGCAGTATCCGAGCCACTTCGCGTCGATGGCACTTCAAGCGAAGTGACGCCGTCCATGCCGCCGGAGCGTCCCTTCGGTATGGCTCCGACCGAGATGCGACAGGTCGAGGCACCGACCGCGCCGCGGCCATTGCCACTGCCACAGCAACTGGCTGCGGCCGTCACCGGCGCGTCGGATGGGCGGGTCGAGATCCGGCTCGATCCCGAGGAGCTTGGCCGGGTCGTGCTCCAGATGCAGAGCGATGGCGACCGGATCAGCCTGACCATCACGACCGAGCGCGCGGAAATCTCCGACCTGCTGCGCCGCCACCTGCAGGAGCTGGCGCAGGAATTCCGGGCGCTGGGCTACCGCTCGATCGATCTCGGCTTCGGCGGTGGAGATGGCGCGCGCAGTGGCGCGGGACGGGGGCAGGCGACCCCCTCGGCCCTTCCGACGGATGCGTCCGATGATGTGCCACCGCAGTCTGTTTCTGAGCCAGCGCCCGGCAGGGCCGGGCTCGATCTACGTCTCTAGGAGCACCGCATGAGCCTGATTTCCGACGCCGTCGCCGGGGCCATCCAGCCTGCGGCGCATGCCAGCAGCCCGGCCAGCACAGCCACTGCCTCCGATTTCGACATGTTCCTCAAGATGCTGACCGCGCAGATCCGCAATCAGGATCCGCTCGAACCGATGGAATCGGCCGATTATGCGGTGCAGCTCGCCACATTTTCCGGGGTCGAGCAGCAGGTGAAGACCAACGATCTGCTTGCAGCCCTTGCCACGGGTTCGGGCGCGGGCGGGCTGGCCGACATTGCGGGCTGGGTCGGGCGCGAGGCGCGCGCGCCGATGCCAGCCTGGTTCGACGGTGCGCCGGTGCCGCTCGGCTTCGAGACGCGGCCAGGCGCCGAGGCGGGCGAGATCGTGGTATCCGACGCGCAGGACGTCGAGGTGGCCCGCCACGCCGTGGCAGCCGGGGCGCAGGATCTCGATTGGGCCGGGACCACGGCCGAGGGGCGGCCGCTGCCGCCCGGTGCCTATCGCTTCGAGATCGTGAGCCTGGCAGCGGGGGAGGAGATCGGTCGCGACACGATCGAAACCTATGGCCGGGTGCGCGAGGTGCGTCTGGGCCCCGACGGACCGGTTCTGGTGGCCGAGGCGGGCGTGGAGGTCCCCGTCTCGGCAGTCACCGCGCTGCGCGAGGCCGGCTAGACCAGCGAGGCGATCCAGCCCGCCGTTGCCGTCAGCGCCGCGCCGATGGTCAGCCAGGCCAGCGGCGGCAAATCGCGGCGGCGCGGCTCGGGCTCGGGATGGCTCTGGCGCACCAGCGCGGCTTCGGCCAGCGCCGGCAGGCGCGGCCCGAAGCGCGACAGCACCTGGATCGTGCGGCCGAGATCGCGGGCCACGGCCTTGGGGCCGATGCTCTCGCGGATGTAGTCCTCGACCACCGGGCGGGAGGCCTCCCAGATGTTGATATGCGGGTCGAGCGTGCGCGCCACGCCCTCGACCACCACCATGGTGCGCTGCAGCAGGATCAACTCGGTGCGGGTCTCCATGCCGAAGCGCTCGGTCACCTCGAACAGGTAGTTGAGCAGTCGCGCCATCGAGATGCGCGAGGCGTCCATGCCGAAGATCGGCTCGCCCACCGCGCGCAGGGCGGAGGCGAAGGCGTCGACGTCGCGGTCGGCCGGGACGTAGCCTGCCTCGAAATGAACCTCGGCGACGCGGCGGTAATCCTTGCGGATGAAGCCGAAGATGATCTCGGCATAGACGCGGCGGGTGTATTCGTCGATCCGGCCCATGATCCCGAAATCGAGCGCGATCAGCGTGCCGTCGGGGCCGACCTTGAGATTGCCCTGGTGCATGTCGCCGTGGAAGAAACCGTCGCGCAGCGCATGGGCGAGGAAGAGCTGCAGCACCCGGGCGGCGAGGCGCTTGCGGTCGTGCCCGGCGGCGTCGATCTCGGCCACCTCTGCGGCGCCGATCCCCTCGACCCAGCTCATCGTCATCACCCGCCGCCCCGAGAGGTGCCAGCGCAGCGCGGGCACGGCGAAACCTTCGTCCTTGGCGGTGTTGGCCGCGAACTCGGCCGCGGCGGAGGCCTCGAGCCGCAGGTCCAGCTCGCCCAGCACCACGCTTTCGAAATGGGCGATCACCTCGACCGGGCGCAGCCGGCGCGAGGCGGGGGAGAGCCGCTCGATCATCCGGGCGGCGAAGTAGAAGGCTTCGATGTCGCGGCGGAAGGCGCGCTCGATGCCGGGGCGCAGCACCTTCACCGCCACCGTCTCGCCGGTCTCGGCCAGCCGGGCGCGGTGCACCTGCGCGATCGAGGCGGCGGCGACCGGCTCCGAGAACTCGGAGAACATGGCATCGACCGGTTGGCCCAGCTCGACCGCCACGGCGCGCTTGGCCTGGGCCGTGGGGAAGGGCGGCAGGCTGTCCTGCAGCACCCGCAGCTGCATCGCCAGCTCCTCGCCCACCACGTCGGGGCGGGTCGAGAGGATCTGGCCGAACTTGATATAGGCCGGGCCCAGCGCGGTGATGGCGCGGGTCGCGGGTGGCATGCTGGCGTCGCCCTCGTAGCCCATCCAGCGGAACGGCGCGGCGAAGAGCCGGACCGCCAGCCGCACCGCGCGCGGCGCCTCGACCGCGTCGAGCACGACGGCCATCGCCCCGGTGCGCTCAAAGGTTGCGCCGGTGCGGATCAGCCGAATGAGGTTGTGCGGGCCCCTCAGAGCTTCCACCCCGAATGCAGGCAGGCGATGCCCATGCTGAGGTTGCGGTACTTCGCCTGCTCGAATCCGGCCGCCTCGACCATGCCGAGGAAGGTCTCCTGGTCGGGGAAGCGGCGGATCGATTCGACCAGATACTGGTAGCTATCGCGGTCATTGGCGATCAGCTGGCCCATCGCCGGGATGACGTTGAAGCTGTAGAGATCGTAGGCCCGCTGCATCAGATCGTTGGGGATCTGGCTGAACTCCAGCACCATCAGCCGGCCGCCGGGGCGCAGCACGCGGTAGGCTTCGTCGAGCGCCTTCTGCGGCCGCGTCACGTTCCGGATGCCGAAGCTGATCGTGTAGACGTCGAAGCTGTTGTTGGGAAAGGGCAGCGCCATCGCGTCGCCCACCACCCAGTCGAGGCTGTCCTCCAGCCGCTCGGCCTCGGCCCGCTTGCGGCCCTCGACCAGCATCGGCTCGGTCAGGTCGCAGACCGTGGCGTGGCCGCGTCCGGCGCGGGCGAGGAAGCGGAACGACACGTCGCCGGTGCCGCCGGCGACGTCGAGGAGCTTCTGGCCCGGCCGCGGCGCCAGCCAGTCCATCATCGCGTCCTTCCACAGCCGGTGGATGCCGACGCTCATCACGTCGTTCATCACGTCGTAGCGCGAGGCGACGGAGGTGAACACGCCGCGCACGCGGCCTGCCTTCTCTTCCTCGCGCACCGTCTGGTAGCCGAAATGCGTGGTCTGCTCGTCGTTCAAGGGTCTTGTCCCGTGCCGGTGGCGTGCCTTGATAGGGCTCAGTGGCGGCATATAGGCCGCGGCAGCCGAAAGAAAGAAGCGATGCCCGAATTGCCCGAGGTGGAGACGGTTCGTCGCGGGTTGGCACCCGCGATGGAAGGGGCGGTGATCGAGATCGCCCATGTCAACCGGCCCGACCTGCGCTGGCCGTTCCCCGAACGCATGGCCGAGCGGCTCACGGGACGGCGGGTGGAGCGGCTGTGGCGGCGCTCGAAATACATCCTCGCGGATCTCGAGGGCGACGAGACGCTGATCGTGCATCTGGGCATGTCGGGGCGGATGACCGTCTCGGGCGTCCGGTTGGGGCGGTTCCACGTGGATCACCCGGCGCCGGCCAAGCATGACCACGTGGTGCTGGAGATGGCGGGTGGCGCCCGCGTCACCTTCAACGACCCGCGCCGCTTCGGGGCGATGGATCTCGCGCCGACAGCCACGCTCGAGCAGCACCGGCTGCTGCGCGGCATCGGGCCGGAGCCCTTGGGCAACGCCTTCGACGAGACCTACCTGATCGCGCGGCTCGCCGGGCGGGCGGTGCCGATCAAGGCGGCGCTGCTCGACCAGAAGATCGTCGCCGGGCTGGGCAACATCTATGTCTGCGAGGTGCTGCACCGGGCCGGGATCGACCCGCGGCGCAAGGCGGGCCGGATCGCGCCCGCGCGGGTCGCGACGCTGGTGCCGCTGATCCGCGAGGTGCTCGAGGAGGCGATCGCCTCGGGTGGCTCCTCGCTCAAGGATTACCGGCAGGCGGACGGGGCGATGGGCTATTTCCAGCACGGATTCCGGGTCTACGACCGCGCGGGCGAGGGCTGCACGACGGAAGGTTGCGACGGCACGGTGGAGCGGATCGTGCAGTCGGGGCGTTCCACCTTCCTGTGCCGGCACTGCCAGAGGTGACTTGAACACCGCGGCGGGGCGCGGCACGGTTCTTGGAACCTGCTCCGGAGACCCCGCATGGCCTACAGCACCATCCTCGTCGAAACCGAGGACGATATCGCCACCATCACGCTCAACCGCCCCGACGCGATGAACGCGATCAACTCGACGCTGCTGCACGAGCTGGTGACCGCGCTTGAGGAGGCGGATCGCTCCGACAGGGTGCGTTGCATCGTGCTGACCGGGTCGGACAAGGCCTTTGCCGCCGGCGCCGACGTCGCCGAGATGGCGCAGATGGGCTTCGTGGAGATGTACCGCAAGGCGCTCTACGCGGGCGACATGGCGCGGCTTGCGCGCATCCGCAAACCGGTGATCGCCGCGGTGGCGGGCTATGCGCTGGGCGGCGGCTGCGAGCTGGCGATGGCCTGCGACTTCATCATCGCCGCCGACAACGCCAAGTTCGGCCAGCCGGAGGTCAATCTCGGGATCATGGCCGGGATGGGCGGCAGCCAGCGGCTGACCCGTGCGGTGGGCAAGCCCAAGGCGATGGACATGCATCTGACGGGCCGCTTCATGTCGGCCGAGGAGGCCGAGCGCTCCGGGCTGGTCAGCCGGGTTGTGCCGGCGCGCCAGCTCGAGCAGGAGGCGCGGGCGGCCGCCGCCAAGATCGCCGAGAAGGGCCAAGTCGCGGTGCTGGCGATCAAGGAGGCGGTCAACCGCAGCCAGGAGGTCGGCCTGTCCGAGGGGTTGGCCTATGAGCGGCGGCTGTTCGAGGCGCTTTTCGCCACCGAGGACCAGTCCGAGGGCATGGCCGCGTTCCGCGAGAAGCGCGAGCCGCAGTACCGCGATCGCTGAGCCGGCCGGAAAAGGCGCGCGACAGGTTGACTAGCCGTCGAGTCGGCCTTAGAGACGCGGCTTCAGAACAATCACCCCGCAAGTGGATTCTCGACACATGGCCAACACGCCCCAGTCCAAGAAGCGCGCTCGCCAGAACGAGCGCCGCTACGCGATCAACAAGATGCGCCGTTCGCGCATCCGCACCTTCCTGCGCAAGGTCGAAGAGGCGATCGCCTCCGGCAACCCTGACGCTGCCAAGACCGCCCTGCGCGAAGCTCAGCCGGAGCTGATGCGCGGCGTCACCAAAGGCGTGGTGCACAAGAACACCGCCGCTCGCAAGATCTCGCGCCTGTCGTCGCGCGTGAAGGCGATCGCCGCCTGATCTCGCTCAAAGGCGAAAAATATCAAAGGGGTGCCCCGAAAGGGGCACCCCTTTTTCGTGTTCGGATTCGGCCCCACGCGTGGCGCTCGAATCCGTGCCGTTGCGGCAGAATCGACCCCATTTCCGTCATGCCACTGTCAAGCTGCACCCTTAGCATGGCCGGGCGCCCCGAAGCCGCTGTGGCCCCCTGACACGGCATTTGGCGCCGGGCCTTAGGATTCAGGGGCCCCGGCAAATGGCCGCGGATTCGATTCAGCGGAGTCCGTCGTCAAGCGCGTTGTTCGGTTGATGACGTCCGAACGCAGGCGCTAACTTGCCCCTGCGATTCACATCGTTCCTGGGGGAACATGGGCGAGTCGGCACCACGGTGGTCCGAAGGCCAGCTGCACGGCCGAATGATCGGAACCGCGACGGGGTGCCAGCTCTCATGAGCGTGACGGGCGCACGGCCTTGGCCGTGCCATTCGCCGTCCCGCGCTTGTCTGCATTGCGGCCGCCATCTCGGCGGACGTCACTGCCGTCATGTACCGATCCCGGGCCGAACTGCATGAGCGGGTTGGCGGCTTGTCCGTCCCCGTTCGGGTCCGGAGGTTAGGTCAGTCCGGTGCGGAACAGCGTCGGCGCATGCGCGCCGGCGGCCGCACGAGCTGTGCCCGGATGTGGATGGCGAGCCGGGCGCGGCGGGCGCGACCGGGTGACGATGAAGGCAGGTCGGGGACAGGTCATGACGAACGACAATTGGGCGCAGGTCAGCGAAGAGCTCAAGCAGGCGGTGGGCGCCAACAACCACACCACCTGGATCGCGCCGCTGCGCTTCGAAGGGCTGGTCGACGGCGTGGCCCGCTTCCACGTGCCGACCACCTTCCACGGCAACTACGTCCTGCAGAATTTCGGCGACCAGATCCTGACCCAGCTCGCTCGGGCCGGCATCACCGTGCAGCGCCTGATCTTCGCCCAGTCGGCCAACGCCTCCGCCGCGCCCCGCCCCGCGGCACCGCAGCCCGCCGCCCCGGCGCTGGCCGCGGCCGATGACGAGGACGCCACCCCCTCGGCCACGCTCGACCCGCGCTTCACCTTCGACCGCTTCGTCGTCGGCAAGCCCAACGAGATGGCGCATGCCGCCGCGCGCCGCATCGCCGAGGGCGGCTCGCTCGGCTTCAACCCGCTGTTCCTTTATGGCGGCGTGGGTCTGGGCAAGACCCACCTGATGCACGCCATCGGTCACGAGTTGAAGGCCAACCAGCCGCATCTCAAGGTCGTGCTCACCTCCGCCGAGCAGTTCATGTACCGCTTCATCACCGCGCTGCGCGACAAGCGCATGATGGATTTCAAGCAGCTCTACCGCTCGGTCGACGTGCTCATGGTCGACGACATCCAGTTCCTCGGTGGCAAGGATTCCACCCAGGAGGAGTTCTTCCACACCTTCAACGCGCTGATCGACGCCGGAAAGCGGATCATCATCTCGGCCGACCGTGCGCCGGGCGCGATGAAGGATGTCGAGGAGCGGATCACCTCGCGCATGGGATCGGGCCTCGTGGTCGATCTCTTCCCGACCGATTTCGAACTGCGCGTCGGCATCCTGCAGGCCAAGGCCGACTATTACCGTGCCCAGTATCCCGGCATCGTGGTCCAGCCCGGCGTGTTCGAGTTCCTCGCCCAGCGGATCTCCAACAACGTCCGCGTGCTCGAAGGCGCGCTGACCCGGCTGTTTGCCTTCGCCTCGCTGGTCGGGCGCGAGATCTCGCTCGAGATGACTCAGGATTGCCTGGCCGACATCCTGCGCGCCAGCGATCGCAAGATCACCGTCGAGGAAATCCAGCGCCGGGTCTCGGAGCATTACAACATCCGCCTCTCGGACATGATCGGGCCGAAGCGGCTGCGCAGCTATGCCCGGCCGCGCCAGGTCGCGATGTACCTGTCCAAGAAACTGACCTCGCGCTCGCTGCCCGAGATCGGCCGCCGCTTCGGCGGGCGCGACCACACCACCGTCATGCACGGGGTGCGCAAGATCGAGGAGCTGAAGGCCACCGACAGCCAGATCGCCGACGATCTCGAACTGCTGCGGCGCGCGCTCGAGGAGTGACGCGAGGCGGGCTTCGCGATGCCGCCGAAAGGGCTTGAGAACGGGTGGAAAACAGGTAGTTTTCCAGTCCCGGCCAAGGCCTGCGGCAACTAGCGGAGCGAAGCACATGAAATTCTCGATCGAACGCGGCGTTCTGCTCAAGGCCGTGGCCCAGGCCCAGTCGGTGGTCGAGCGGCGCAACACCATCCCGATCCTCGCCAACGTGCTGATCGAGGCCGAGGGCGACACGGTGCGCTTCCGCGCCACCGATCTCGACATCGAGGTGGTCGACCGCGCCCCCGCCACGGTCGAGCGCGACGGCGCGATCACCGTCGCCGCCGTGCTGCTCAACGAGATCGTCCGCAAGCTGCCCGACGGGGCGCTGGTGACGCTCACCGATCAGGGCGCCTCCGGGCGGCTGTCGATCGAGGCGGGGCGCTCGAACTTCCAGCTGGCAACCTTGCCGCGCGAGGATTTCCCAGTGATGGCCTCGGCCGAATACGCCGCGAGCTTCACTGCCCCCGCGCCGGTGCTGCGCCGCCTCTTCGACAAGGCCAAGTTCGCGATCTCCACCGAGGAGACACGTTACTATCTCAACGGCGTCTACATGCATGTGGCCGAGGGCGAAAAGGGCCGGGTGCTGCGCTGCGTCGCCACCGACGGGCACCGCCTCGCCCGGATCGACGCCGATCTGCCCGAAGGGGCCGAGACGATGGCCGGGGTGATCGTGCCGCGCAAGACCGTCAACGAGCTGCGCAAGCTGCTCGACGATGACGAGGCGCAGATCGAGGTGTCGGTCAGCGAGACCAAGGTACGCTTCGCCACGCCGAACATCACCCTGACCTCGAAGGTGATCGACGGCACCTTCCCGGATTACAGCCGGGTGATTCCGCAAAACAATTCCAAGCGCCTCGAGGTCGACGCGGCCGAATTCGCCAAGGCGGTGGACCGGGTCGCCACCGTCAGCTCCGAGCGTTCGCGCGCGGTCAAGCTGTCGCTCGAGGAGGACCGGCTGGTGCTCTCGGTCAACGCGCCCGATTCCGGCGCCGCCGAGGAAGAGCTGGCCGTCGCCTATGGCGATGAGCGGCTCGAGATCGGCTTCAACGCGAAATACCTGCAGGAGATCGCCAACCAGGTGGATCGCGAGAACGCGGTGTTCCTGTTCAACTCCTCCGGCGATCCGACCCTGATGCGCGAGGGCGACGACACCAGCGCGGTCTATGTCGTCATGCCGATGCGCGTGTGACGCCTGCGGGACCTGCGCCTGTCGGAAACGGTGAGGGCGAGGGCCGCGCATGAGGGCGGCCGTCACCGAGCTGGAGCTGTCGCATTTCCGCTCGCACAAGCGGGCGAGGCTGGCGCTTGACGGCCGGCCGGTCGCGATCTTCGGCCCCAACGGCGCCGGGAAGACCAACCTGATCGAGGCGGTGTCGCTGCTGTCGCCCGGCCGCGGCATGCGCCGCGCCGGCGCCGAGGAGATCGCCCGCCGGCCCGAGCGGCTGGGCTGGAAGGTCCGCGCCGAGGTCGAGGCCGAGGGCGCGCCGCACGAGATCGAGACCCGCGCCGAGGCGGGCCAGAGCCGGGGTGTCCGGATCGACGACAAGGCGGTGCCGCAGGTAGCGCTGGCACGGGTGCTGCGGGTGCTTTGGCTGGTGCCCTCGATGGACCGGCTCTGGATCGAGGCCGCCGAGGGGCGGCGCCGCTTTCTCGACCGCGCCGCGCTGAGCTTCGATCCCGGCCATGCCGAACAGGTGCTCGACTACGAAAAGGCGATGCGCGAACGCAACCGGCTCCTCAAGGACGGGGTGCGCGACGCGCATTGGTACGGCGCGCTCGAGGGGCGCATGGCGCGGGCCGGAGCGGTGATCGCGGCCACCCGCCGCGCCGCGATCGACCGGCTGATGGCGGCGCAGGACCGGGCCGAGACCGCCTTTCCCGCAGCGGATCTGGCGCTCGGCTATCCCGACGAGACGCCCGAGGCCGAGGAGGAGCTGCGCGCGGCCTTCGCCGGGATGCGCGGCCGCGACATGGCGGCGGGCCGCACGCTGATCGGGCCGCATCGCGCCGATCTCGACGCGCTGTGGCGCGCCAAGGGGGTGGCGGCGCGCGACGCCTCCACCGGCGAGCAGAAGGCGCTGCTGATCTCGCTCATCCTCGCCAATGCCCGGGCGCTGGCCGCCGAGGGCGGCGCGCCGCCGGTGCTGCTTCTGGACGAGGTCGCGGCGCATCTGGACACGCGCCGCCGCGCGGCGCTCTATGACGAGATCTGCGCGCTGGGGCTGCAGGCCTTCATGACCGGCACCGAGCCGGGGCTGTTCGAGGCGCTGGGCGACCGGGCGCAACGGATCGAAGTGACCGAGACCGCCGGCGTCTCGCAGGTCAGGGAGGCGACATGACACCGCAACGCGTGACCCTCATCACCCTCGGCGTTACCGACATGGACCGCTCGAAGGCCTTTTATGCCGCGCTGGGCTGGGTGCCGCATGCCTCCAGCCAGCCTTCCGTGACCTTCTACCAGATGCACGGGCTCGTGCTCGGCCTGTTCGGCCTCCCGGATCTTGCCGCGGATCAGGGCCGGCCGGGCGCGCGGCTCGGGACCGGAGCCGCGACGCTGGCGCAGAACTTCGAGGATCGGGCGGCGGTGGATGCCGCGTGGCAGGCCGCTCTCGATGCTGGGGCAGAGCCGCTCAAGGCACCGGAGGAGGTGTTCTGGGGCGGCTATTCCGGCTACTACGCCGATCCCGACGGCCATGTCTGGGAGGTCGCCCACAACCCGTTCTGGCCTCTGGCCGAGGATGGCTCGCTGACGCTGCCCGAGGCACCGTGACCCTCGGCTTCCCGGACCTCGCGCTCTACGCGGGCGCGCTTCTGGTGCTGTTCCTGACGCCGGGGCCGGTCTGGGTCGCGCTCACCGCTCGTGCGCTGTCTAGGGGGTTTCACGCCGCATGGCCGCTGGCGCTCGGCGTGGTGGTGGGCGACGTGGCGTGGCCGCTGCTGGCGATCCTCGGGGTGAACTGGGTGCTGTCGGTCTATGGCGGCTTTCTCGAGGCGCTGCGCTGGGTCGCGGCGGCGATGTTCGTGACCATGGGGGTGATGCTGTGGCGGCATGCGGGCGCCTCCATCTCCACCGACAGCCGACTGACCCGCCCCGGCATGTGGGCGGGCTTCATGGCCGGTCTGGCGGTCATCCTAGGCAATCCCAAGGCCATCCTGTTCTACATGGGAATGCTGCCGGGTTTCTTCGATCTCTCGGCGCTGGGCGGGCTCGACATCGCCGCGATCTGCGCGGTCTCCTTTGCCGTGCCGCTCTTGGGCAACCTCGTGCTGGCCGCCTCGATCGACCGGGCGCGGGCGATTCTGACCTCGCCCGAGGCGCTGCGCCGGACCAATCACGTGGCGGCGGCGATGCTGGTCGGCGTGGGGCTGCTCATCCCCCTCCTATAGCGCAA
Source organism: Limimaricola variabilis (assembly GCF_014195545.1). Taxonomy (GTDB): domain Bacteria; phylum Pseudomonadota; class Alphaproteobacteria; order Rhodobacterales; family Rhodobacteraceae; genus Limimaricola; species Limimaricola variabilis. The sequence continues at coordinate 307,958 of NZ_JACIBX010000002.1, forward strand.
AATATGGGGGAAAACCGTGACATCCCCCACCAGTATTCGTATATTCCGCCGGTAACGTCCCGAGGATTTCCCCCATGGCTGAACCCGCTCTGCAACCCAACGCCTACGGCGCCGATTCCATCAAGGTTCTCAAGGGCCTGGATGCGGTCCGCAAGCGTCCGGGCATGTATATCGGTGACACCGATGACGGCTCGGGCCTGCACCACATGGTCTACGAGGTGGTCGATAACGGCATCGACGAGGCGCTGGCCGGCCATGCCGACTTCGTGCAGGTCAAGATCCATGCCGACAACTCGGTCAGCGTGCGCGACAACGGTCGCGGCATTCCCACCGATCTGCACCGCGAAGAGGGCGTCTCGGCGGCCGAGGTCATCATGACCCAGCTCCATGCCGGCGGTAAGTTCGACCAGAACTCCTACAAGGTGTCCGGCGGCCTGCACGGCGTCGGCGTCTCGGTCGTGAACGCGCTGTCGGACTGGCTGGAGCTACGGATCTGGCGCGACGGCAAGGAGCACGTCGCCCGGTTCGAGCGCGGCGAGACCGTGAAGCATCTCGAGGTGGTGGGCGAGACCGACCAGACCGGCACCGAGGTCCGCTTCCTTGCCTCGACCACGACCTTCTCGAACCTCGAATACGACTTCGCCACGCTCGAAAAGCGCCTGCGCGAACTGGCCTTCCTGAACTCTGGCGTGCGTATCATCCTCGAGGATGACCGCCCGGCGCAGCCGCTGCATTCCGAGCTGTACTACGAGGGCGGCGTGCGCGAGTTCGTGAAGTATCTCGACCGCTCCAAGCATGCCGTGATGCCCGAGCCGATCTGGATCGAGGGCGAGAAGGACGGCATCGGCGTCGAGGTGGCGATGTGGTGGAACGACACCTACCACGAGACCGTGCTGCCCTTTACGAACAACATCCCGCAGCGCGACGGCGGCACCCACATGGCGGGCTTCCGCGGCGCGCTGACCCGGACCATCAACAACTACGCGCAGTCCTCGGGCATCGCCAAGAAGGAGAAGGTCTCCTTTACCGGCGACGACGCCCGCGAGGGGCTGACCTGCGTGCTGTCGGTCAAGGTGCCGGACCCCAAGTTCTCCTCCCAGACCAAGGACAAGCTGGTCTCGTCGGAGGTGCGCCCGGCGGTCGAGAACCTCGTCGGCGAGAAGCTCGCCGAGTGGTTCGAGGAAAACCCCAACCTCGCCAAGCAGATCGTCGGCAAGATCATCGAGGCCGCTCTCGCGCGCGAGGCCGCGCGCAAGGCGCGCGAGCTGACCCGCCGCAAGACCGCGATGGACGTGAACTTCCTCGCCGGCAAGCTCAAGGACTGCTCCGAGAAGGACCCGTCGAAGACCGAGGTGTTCCTCGTCGAGGGTGACTCGGCGGGCGGTTCGGCCCAGACCGGCCGCGACCGCGGCACCCAGGCGATCCTGCCGCTCAAGGGCAAGATCCTCAATGTCGAGCGGGCGCGGTTCGACCGGATGCTGGGAAGCCAGGAGATCGGCAACCTCGTGATGGCGCTCGGCACCGGCATCGGCCGCGACGAGTTCGACATCAAGAAGCTGCGCTACCACAAGATCGTCATCATGACCGACGCCGACGTCGACGGCGCGCATATCCGGACACTCCTGCTGACCTTCTTCTTCCGGCAGATGCCGGAGCTGATCGAGGGCGGGCATCTCTACATCGCGCAGCCGCCGCTCTACAAGGTGACGCGCGGCAAGTCCGAGGTCTATCTCAAGGACCAGGCGGCGATGGACGAGTACCTGATCCACCAGGGCACCGACGGCACCGCGCTGCGGCTCGGCACCGGCGAGGAGATCACCGGCAACGACCTGCGCCGCGTGGTCGAAGAGGCGCGTCAGCTGCGCCGTGTGCTCGATGCTTTCCCGACCCATTACCCGCGCCACATCCTCGAACAGGCGGCGATCTCCGGCGCCTTCGTGCCCGGCGCGGTCGATGCCGACCTGCAGGGCGTGGCCGACAAGGTCGCTAAGCGGCTCGACCTGATCGCGCTGGAATACGAGCGCGGCTGGCACGGCCGGATCACCCAGGATCACGGCATCCGGCTCGCCCGCATCCTGCGCGGGGTCGAGGAAGTGCGCACGCTGGACGGCCCGATGCTCCGCTCGGGCGAGGCGCGCAAGACCGGCAGCTTCACCAAGTCGCTGCAGGAGATCTACGACCTGCCCGCGACTCTGGTGCGCAAGGACCGGACCCAGCTGATCCACGGCCCGCTCGATCTTCTCGCCGCGATCCTCGAGGAGGGTCAGCGCGGCCTGACGCTGCAGCGCTACAAGGGTCTGGGCGAGATGAACCCCGACCAGCTCTGGGAGACGACTCTGGATCCCGAGGCGCGGACTCTGCTGCAGGTGAAGATCGAGGATTCGACCGAGGCCGACGACCTGTTCACCAAGCTGATGGGCGACGTGGTCGAGCCACGCCGCGAGTTCATCCAGCAGAACGCCCTCAACGTCGAGCATCTCGACTTCTGATCGACGATCCGCAGTGCGGCGGCGGGCTGGAGACAGCCTGCCGACCACGTCGCGGGCCTCTCCATGAACCGACGCTTTCCAGCGTGTCGCGTTCCGAAGTCTCTCACAGGGGGCGGTCGAGCGGTCGTCACGAAAGCGGGTCCACCAAAAAGCGAAACCCCGAGAACCGGTCAGGTTCTCGGGGTTTCGTGCTTTGAAGTGGTGCCGCTGAAGGGACTCGAACCCCCGACCCCATCATTACGAATGACGTGCTCTACCAGCTGAGCTACAGCGGCGCCCGGGCGCCTCTTAGCACCCGGGCGCCGGGGGGAAAAGGGCTATTTTCGCTCTTCCGCGAGGGCCTCTCCCTCGGTTTTCTCGGGCGTGGTCGCGGCCGTCCCGGGGGCGACGATCTCGGCCTCCTCGGGGCCGGACGTGGCCGGCGTCGCGGTCTGCGCGGGCAGGGGCGAGGCGGTGGATCCAGCCTCGCGCACGGCCGGGACCGTGCCTTCGCCATTGGTGCGCCCGGCACCGCCGACGATTAGCGGCAGCATCTCGGTGCCGCGCGGCAGGTTGGGCTCGCCCTCTTCCGGACGGGTCCAGGCAAGCGTGTCGAAGGCGTGGCAGTTCGAGCAGACCGGGTCCCAGTGCGGGTGCAGGTGATGGCAGTTCTCGCAGACCCATTGCGGGCCGCGGGGCGCGGTCAGCGCCCGCGCCAGCCAGCCGCGCACCACCGCGTCGTCGGCGCCGCGGCCGCGCTCGATCGCCGCCATCAGCGTCAGTACACGCGCGGTGGGGTCGGTTTCGACCAGATCGCCCAGCGCGCGCCGCGCCTCGTTGAAGCGCTCGGCCGCGATCATCAGCTCCGCCTCGAGCATCCGCGTCTCGGGGTGGTCGGGGCGCGACTGGATTAGCACCGAGAAGCGGTCCAGCCGGGCCTGCGGGTTCTCCTCGGGGGCGATCTCGGCGAAGACCTGCGCCAGGTCGGGATGGGGCTCGGCTTCCCAGGCCTTGCGGATTACCCGCGTGGCGTAGCGGCTGTTGCCGACCGCGAGATAGCTGCGGGCCGCCATCACGGCCGCCGGGATCAGGTCGGGCGAGAGCCGGTTGGCCTCGATCGCCTTCTCGCGCGCCTCGATGCTCAGGCTCTCATCCATCACGTCGCGGGCTTCCGACAACGCGAGAACTGCGTCGCGGCGCTTGGCGACGTTGCGGGGCAGGCTGCCCGAACGGCGCTTGGCGTCGAGCGTGGCGCGCGCACCGGTCCAGTCATGTGCCTCGGCCTGCAGCCGCAGCAGCGTGTCCTGCGTCTCGGTGTGGCGCGGCTTGAGCTCGAAAGCCTTCTTGGCGAGCTTCATCGCGGTGTCGGTATCGCCCTCGGCGAGGCGCTGCCGCATCAGGCCGCGAATGCCGACGAAGCGGGTGCGGTCGATCTGCACCAGCTCGCGATAGGCGCCCTCGGCGGTGCGGCGGTCGCCGGCCAGCTCCGCGCCCTGCGCCACGAGGATCGAGGTCAGGTCGGGACGGCGCAGGTAGCGCTCGGCCCGGCGGCCCTTGGCCATCGCGGTCTCGCCCTCGCCGGAGGCCAGCGCGATCATGCCGTCGGCCAGTGCCTTGTAGCCACGCCGCTCGCGCGAGCGCGAGAACCAGCGGCTGACGGCAGTGTCGTCGCCATTGATGAAGCGCAGCAGCGCCAGCAGGAAGCCGAGCGCCTTGAACAGCAGCCAGCCGAGCAGGGCCAGCAGCGCGATGGCGAGCACCAGCTGCAACGGGCCGAGGGTGACCTCGTAGCCGGCCATGGCGATCTCGGCCCCGCCGGCCACGTCGGTGAGCCGCGCGGCACCCCAGGTGAGACCGGCGACGACGGCGACGAAGACCAGGATCTTGATCAGGGACAGGAGCATGTGCGGCGCCTCAATTCTCGGTCAGGGATTGCGACAGGGTGTCGGCGGCGGCGAGCGCCTCGGCGCGGGTCCGGGCCGGTGCGAGCCATTCGGCCAGCGGCTCTTGCACCGGGTCGGGCAGGGCCTCGATCTCGGCGATCGCCTCGTCGAGACGACCGTCGCGCAGCGCGGCTTCGGCGCGTGACAGGACGGCATCGGTGGTCGTGCCCTCCTGCGGCGCGGTGGAGCGGAGCTGCAGCGTGTCGCGGAAGAAACCGGCGACGCGGCCGCCCTCCTCGCCGGACAGCCCCTCACGCCGCGCCGTGGCGAGCGAGAGCCGGGCCGGTTCGGGGAAGGCTTCGATCAGCTCGGAGCGGCTGGCCACGCCTTCCTCGGCCGGCGCGGCGAGAGCCTCGGGGATCTCGGCGGGCGAGGTCGCCTGCAGCTCTTCGAGCAGGGCGGTGTAGGGCTCTCCGGTCTCGAGCGCGGCTTCGATCTCGGCCAGGGTGGCACGGGCCCGGGCACGGGCGGCGACCGCCGCGGCCTCGGCCTCGATCTCCTCGGCGGTGCGGCCGACGCTGGCCACTTCCTGCGCGGCCTCTTCGGCCATGCGGGCGATCTCCTGCGCCTGCCGCTCCAGATCGGCGCGCAGCGCGTCGACCTCGGCCTGCCAGCGCGCGACGGCCTCGCGCGCCAAGGTGCCGTCGGGACCGGCGGAGGCCTCGGCCTCGGTCAGGCGGGTTTCGAGGGTGTCGAGCCGTTCGGACAGTTCGGCCTGGCCGGCGTCGAGACGCGAGCCGAGATCGGACAGGTTGGTTTCGGTCTCGGTCCGCAGCCCTTCGATCCCGTCGGAAAGCGGGGCGATCTCGCCCTCGAGGGCGCCCAGTCGGGTTTCGAGCGCGGCGGTCCGGTCGCTGTTGTCGAACCAGATCCAGCCGATGCCGAGACCCAGCGCCGCAGCGATCAACCCGCCCAGCATTCCGGCGCCGAAGCCACGGCCGGTCGCGCCGGATCCGCTGCTTGTGGCAGGGGCGGTGGAGGGGGGCATCATGGAAGCGGTCGAAGCGGTCGAAGAGGCGGGCTTCGCCTCCGGCTTGGCATCGGCGTCCGCACGGGGCGCGCGGGTCACGGCCGGCATCGCGCCGGCGGCGGAGGCCGGTGCAGGGCGAGCCGTGGTGCCGAGATCGACCCCGGCGCTGGCGCCGCGCTTCGTCGATTTCGGCGCCTCTTCCGAAGCGTCCTTGCCGGCGGCGGTCGAGGCCGCCGTGCCGGTTTCGGCGGTCTTGCCGGGCTTGGCCTTCTCATCGGTACCGGCAGTGGTCGCACGCGATCCGGTTTCCGGGGTGACGGGGCCGGTCTTGGGCGTATTCGACTCCGGTGTCTTCGGCGCGTCGGAGGGGGTGGTCATCTTGTCGTCGGGACGCGGCTGCGCCGCCTCGCGGGGGGGAGATGCCGGGGTCTGGGGCTTTTTCGCGCCATCCCTTCCGCCGGGGGTGCCTGTCGTCCTACGTGCCAAAACCTGTCCCTTCCGTCCCCGTGCGCGGCAGATTTTCCCTGCCGCGGCTGCATTTGCCGACCCTAGCCCGGCCCGTCGCGCGCCTCAAGCGCCCCCCGAGCGGCGGGTCGTGGAACCGAACGCCGCATGAGCGGCAAGGGTTGCGTCGATCATCGCCGGGCCGTCCGGCCGAGCTGCCAGTGTCACCCCCTCGACACGGCCGGCGAGCGGCGCGGCCGCGGCCGGGCTGATCGCCACCGCGTGGAGCGGTGCAATGGACGGCAGCTGCGCCGCGAGCAGCGCTGCGCTGCGCGGCGAGAAGACCGGCGCCACCACCGGCGCACGCCCCGCCAGCGCCGCCTGGCCCGCGGCGGGCAGGGGCTGCGCCGACTGCGCATAGACCACCGCTTCGGCGCAGTCGCGCCCGGCGCGGCGCAGCCGCTCCGCGACGTCGCCGCGCTGATGGTCGCCGCGCAGATGCAGGAGCGGCCCGGCATCGGGCGCGTCGAGGATCGCGGCGATCAGCGCCTCGGCGTCGCCGCCCCCCTCGCGCGGGAGCAGCCCCGCCGCCTGCGCCGCCTGCGCGGTGCGGGGCCCGACGCACCAGGCGGGCAGGCCCGTCAGTCCCATCCGCACCGCCCCGGCCGCACCGCGCTCCGAGGTCAGGATCAGCATGGCGGGCGTCGTGTCAGGCGGTGGCGGCGTCACCTCGTCGATGCGCAGCAGAGGCGCGATCGCGGCCACCAGATGCCGCCCCGCCGCGACCTCCAGCTCGGCCAGAAAGCGCCGCGCCGCCGCCTCGGGGCGGGTGAGCAGCAGGATCGGTTCCGGCATCGTCCCCCCTTCGCGGCATTGTTCGGACCCCCGGGGGATGCTAGCTGCGACAGGCGCAGGCGCAAGCGGGGCGGACATGGCCACACTCACCATTCTCGGCATTGAATCGAGCTGCGACGACAGCGCGGCGGCGGTGGTGCGCGGCGGGCCGGACAGGGCCGAGGTGCTGGCCTCGGTGGTGCGCGGCCAGGCGGATCTGCATGCCGATTTCGGCGGCGTCGTACCCGAGATCGCGGCCCGCGCCCATGCCGAGGTGCTCGATCACTGCGTCGAGGCGGCGCTGGAGGAGGCCGGACTGGCGCTGCCCCAGATCGACGGCATCGCGGTGACCGCGGGGCCGGGCCTGATCGGCGGCGTGCTGTCCGGGGTGATGCTGGCCAAGGGGCTGGCGGCGGCCACCGGGCTGCCGCTGATCGGCGTCAACCACCTCGCGGGGCACGCGCTGACGCCGCGTCTGACCGACGGGCTCGAATTTCCCTACCTGATGCTGCTGGTCTCGGGCGGGCATTGCCAGTTCCTCGTGGTCGAGGGCGAGGATGCGTTCCGCCGTCTCGGCGGCACGATCGACGACGCGCCGGGCGAGGCCTTCGACAAGACCGCGCGGCTTCTGGGCCTGCCGCAGCCCGGCGGCCCGGCGGTCGAGGCCGAGGCGCGGCATGGCGATGCGGGGCGGATTCCGCTGCCGCGCCCGCTGCTCGACCGGCCGGGCTGCGACATGTCCTTCTCAGGACTCAAGACGGCGCTGCTGCGGGCCCGCGACGCCGAAATGGCCGGGCGGGGCGGCCTGACCCGCGCCGCGCGCGCCGATCTGGCGGCGGCTTTTCAAAAGGCGGTGGTCGAGATCCTGCACGAGAAGACGCGGCGCGCGCTCGAGATCTATCTCGACCGCGCGCCGGCGCGCCCGGCCTTTGCCGTAGCGGGGGGCGTCGCCGCGAACGGGCCGATCCGAGGGGCGTTGCAGGGGCTCTGCGCCGAACGTGGCGTGGCGTTCTCGGCGCCGCCGCTCGGCCTGTGCACCGACAACGCGGCGATGATCGCCTTTGCCGGGCTGGGACGGCTGGCCGCGGGCGCGACCGACGGGCTGGACCTCGCGGCGCGGCCGCGCTGGCCGCTCGATGCGGGCGCGGCACCGATGATCGGATCGGGCAGAAAGGGGGCCAAGGCATGAGGATTGGGATCGCGGGAGCGGGGGCGTTCGGCGCGGCGCTGGCGGTAGCGCTGGCGCGGACAGGCCGCGAGGTGACGCTCTGGGCGCGCGACGCGGCAGCGGTGGACAAGGCACGCGAGAGCCGCCGGGTCGAACGGCTGCCCGAGATCGATCTGCCGGCGAGCATCGACATCGTCTCGGATCTCGATGCGCTCCTGCCTTGCGACACGATCCTGCTGGCGCTGCCCGCGCAGGCGACGCGCGGCTTCGTCACCGCCCATGCCGAGGCGCTGGCGGGCAAGGTGCTGGTGGCCTGCGCCAAGGGCATCGACCTGACGCGCCTCACCGGCCAGACCGCGATCATCGCCGAGGCGGTGCCCAGCGCCACCCCGGCGCTGCTGACCGGGCCGAGCTTTGCCGCCGACATCGCGCGCGGCCTGCCGACCGCGTTGACGCTGGCCTGCATCGACGAGGGCTGCGGCGCGGCGCTGCAGGCGGCGCTGTCGACGCCCGGCCTCAGGCTCTATCGCACCGCGGATGTCATCGGGGCGGAGCTTGGCGGTGCGCTCAAGAACGTCATCGCGATCGCCTGCGGCGCCTGCATCGGCGCGGGGTTCGGCGACAGCGCGCGCGCGGCGCTCATGACCCGCGGCTTTGCCGAGATGCAGCGTCTTGCCGCCTCGCTCGGGGCCCGGCCCGAGACGCTGATGGGCCTGTCGGGCTTCGGTGATCTGGTGCTGACCTGCTCGTCCGAGCTGTCGCGCAACTACCGCTACGGGCTGGCGCTGGGCCGGGGCGAGAGCTTCGACACGGCCACCACGGTGGAGGGGGCGGCCACCGCGCGGGCGGTCACCGACCTGGCCGCCGCGCGCGGCCTCGACCTGCCGATCTCGGCCGTGACCGCGCGCATGGTCGCGCATGACCTCACCCCCCATCAGGCGCTCGACGCGCTGATCAACAGACCGCTCAAGGAGGAAAGCGAATGAGCTTCGCCGTCATCACCCGCGACAAGCCCGGTGCGCTGCAGATCCGCCGCGACACCCGCGAGGCGCATCTCGAATATATCGAATCCACCGGCGTGGTGGCCATGGCCGGGCCGTTCCTCGACGCCGAGGGCAACATGGACGGCTCGCTGGTGATCCTCGAGGTCGAGGACCGGGCTGCGGCCGAGGCCTGGGCCGAGAACGACCCTTATGCCCGCGCGGGCCTGTTCGAGAGCGTCGAGATCCGCGCCTGGAAGAAGGTGATCGGCTGATGCGCTACTGGCTGTTCAAGTCCGAGCCCAATGTCTGGTCCTGGGACGACCAGGTCGCCAAAGGCGATCAGGGCGAGGAATGGGACGGGATCCGCAATTACCAGGCCCGCAACTTCATGCGCGAGATGCAGATCGGCGATCGCGGGCTGTTCTACCATTCCAACATCGGCAAGGAGGCCGTGGGTGTGGTCGAGGTCTGCGCCACGGTGCATCCCGACAGCTCGACCGACGATCCGCGCTGGGAATGCGTCGACATCCGCGCGCTCTATCCCCTTGGGCGCGCGGTGCGGCTCGACGAGATCAAGGCCGAGCCGCGGCTGGCGGAGATGGTGCTGGTCAACAACTCGCGGCTTTCGGTGCAGCCGGTCTCCGAGGATGAGTGGCGCGTGATCCACGAGCTGGCGGGATCTCTGGCCGAGGCATAGCGCGGAGCCGCCATCCGGGGCATTCTGGGCAAAACCGGAGGGACCACGGATGACGTTACTCTCGATCCTGCTGGCGGCGCTGGCATCCTTCGCGCTCGGCGCGGCCTGGTACATGGCGCTGGCCAAGCCCTGGATGGCGGCCTCCGGCGTCAAGCTCGGCGAGGATGGCAAGCCGCTCAACAGCGGCTCGCCGACGCCCTATCTCGTCTCCTTCGTCGCGATGCTGATCATCGCCACGGCGATGCGCTATTTCTTCGGGCTGGCGGGGATCGATACCGGGATCGGCGGGCTGATCGGCGGTCTCGGCATCGGGGCGCTGTTCATCGCGCCGTGGATCACGCTCAACACCGGCTATTCCGATCGGCCGTGGTCGCTGGCGGTGATCGATGGCGGCTACGCGGCGCTGGGCTGCGCGGCGATGGGCCTCGTGCTCGGGCTGTTCTGAGGGCGGGTATACGGGGGGCGGCACGCTGGCCAGCACCCCCGTTCTCACCCGCGGACTCCCACCCGGCGGATCACTGAAACTGGGGTCTGGCCCTCCTGGCCGACACCGGGAGGCATAGGCCCGAGGGCGATTCGAGGCAAGGATTCCATGCCTCGAACTCGGTGCGAAACCACGCGATTTCCTCAAGGAACCGTCAAGTTCCGTCGCGGTTGACCCCCTGTATCACGGGAGGCTGCCGCATGACTTTCACTGCCCAGATCGGCGCCGCGATCGTGGCCCTGATCTTCGCCTCGGTGCATCTGCTCAGCCCCAAGCTGGTGTTCCTCGACCGCACGCCGCGCAGCATCTGGCTCTCGGCGGCGGGCGGGGTGTCGGTGGCCTATGTCTTCGTCCACCTGCTGCCCGAGATGTCCGAGTTCGGCGAGATGGTCGCGGGCGAAGAGGCGGGGCATGGGGGCTTCGCCGGGATGGGGGTCTGGCTGCTGGCGCTGACCGGTCTGGTGGTGTTCTACGCGCTGGAACGCATGGCGCGGCGACGGGCCGGCAACCGGGACGGCACGGAGTCGCCCGCCGGGGCCTTCTGGCTGCATCTGGGCGGCTTCGGGGTATACAACTTCCTCGTCGGATACCTGCTCGAGGAGCAGCTGCGCGAGGAGGGCTTCGGCGGCATGATGCTCTACGCTGTGGCGCTGGGGCTGCATTTCGTGGTCAACGACCGCGCGCTCTATGCCCATCACGGGCGGCAATACCTGCATGAAGGGCGGTGGCTGCTTGCCGCGGCGGTGCTGGCGGGCTGGCTGGCGAGCCTCGTGTTCGAGATCCCCGAGGCCTGGATCGGCGGCGGTTTCGGCTTTCTGGCCGGCTCGGTCGTCCTCAACGTCATCAAGGAAGAGCTGCCCGAGGAGCGCGAGAGCCGACTCTGGGCCTTCGCGCTGGGTGCTGCGTTCTACGCCGCGCTGCTCGTGATGGCGTGAAGGGCGGGCCCGGCGGGCCGCCCGAGACCGGTCAGTAGCGGTAATGCTCGGGCTTGAACGGTCCGTCGACGGTCACGCCGATATAGTCGGCCTGCTCCTTACGCAGCTCGGTCAGCTTGGCGCCGATCCGGCCCAGATGCAGCCGCGCGACCTTCTCGTCGAGCGCCTTGGGCAGGATGTGCACGCCGGGCGCATAGGCCTCGGCGCGGGTCCAAAGCTCGATCTGCGCCAGCACCTGGTTGGTGAAGGAAGCCGACATCACGAAGGACGGGTGCCCGGTGGCGTTGCCGAGGTTCAGGAGCCGGCCCTCGGAGAGCAGGATGATCCTGTTGCCCGAGGGCATCTCGATCATGTCCACCTGGTCCTTGATCCGGGTCCATTTGTGGTTGCGCAGGCTCGCGACCTGAATCTCGTTGTCGAAATGGCCGATATTGCCGACGATCGCCATGTTCTTCATCTCGCGCATATGCTCGATGCGGATCACGTCGCGGTTGCCGGTGGTGGTGACGAAGATGTCCGCGGTGGCGACCTCGTCCTCGAGCAGCGTCACCTCGAAGCCGTCCATCGCCGCCTGCAGCGCGCAGATCGGGTCGACCTCGGTGACCTTCACCCGCGCCCCGGCGCCGCGCAGGCTCGCGGCCGAGCCCTTGCCGACATCGCCATAGCCGCAGACCACGGCGACTTTGCCGGCCATCATCGTGTCGGTGGCGCGGCGGATGCCGTCGACGAGGCTCTCCTTGCAGCCATACTTGTTGTCGAACTTGGACTTGGTGACGCTGTCATTGACGTTGATCGCCGGGAAGGGCAGGCGGCCCTTTCTGTGAAGCTCATAGAGCCGGTGCACGCCGGTGGTGGTCTCCTCGGAGACGCCGCGGATCGCCTCGCGGGTCCGGGTGAACCAGCCGGGGCTGAGCTCCATCCGCTTGCGGATCTGGGCGAAGACCACTTCCTCTTCCTCGGAGGTCGGGACGCCGAGCACGTCCTCGCCCGCCTCGGCCCGCGCGCCCAGCAGCACGTAGAGCGTGGCGTCGCCGCCATCGTCGAGGATCATGTTGGCTCCTTCCTCGAACTGGAAGGAGCGGTCGAGATAGTCCCAATGCTCCTCGAGGCTCTGGCCCTTCACCGCGAAGACCGGGATGTCCTGCGCCGCGATCGCCGCCGCCGCGTGGTCCTGGGTCGAGAAGATGTTGCACGAGGCCCAGCGGACATCGGCGCCGAGCGCCACCAACGTCTCGATCAGCACGGCGGTCTGGATCGTCATGTGCAGCGAGCCGGTGATCCGGGCGCCGGTCAACGGTTTCGCGGCGCCGTATTCCTCGCGCAGCGCCATCAGGCCCGGCATCTCGGTCTCGGCGATCTCGATTTCCTTGCGACCCCAGTCGGCCAGCGCGATGTCCTTGACGATGTGATCCTGAGCCATCGGAGCCTCCTCTGGGCGAGTTCGGGGAACTGACAAGCCAGTTAACACTACGTAAACGGGCTGACAATTGCGGCGGCGCGCCGCGACATGCTAGGCCCGGACGGGGCCAAAGGGGGAACGGCATGGCGAAGGCACGGGCGTGGCAGCGGATGCTGTCGGGGCGCAGGCTCGACCTGCTCGACCCGACGCCGATGGATGTCGAGATCGATGACATCGCCCACGGGCTGGCCTTCGTCGCGCGCTGGAACGGGCAGACCCGGGGCGACCACGCCTATTCGGTGGCCGAGCATTCGCTGCTGGTCGAGGAGATCTTCGGGCACTGCCATCCCGCCGCCGGGGCGCGCGACCGTTTGGCGGCGCTGCTGCACGACGCGCCCGAATACGTGATCGGTGACATGATCTCGCCGGTGAAGGCGGCGGTGGGGCCGGGCTACGGCGCGCTCGACGCGCGGCTCACCGCGGCGATCCACCTGCGTTTCGGCCTGCCCGCGAGCCTGCCGCTCGAACTCAAGCGCCGGATCAAGCGCGCCGACAAGATCTCGGCCTGGCTGGAAGCGGTACGGATCGCGGGGTTCTCGGAGGCCGAGGCCGATCGGCTGTTCGGGCGGCTCGACCGCAATCTCGCGACGCGGTTCGAGATCCGGCTGAGACCGCCGCGCGAGACCCGCGCGGCCTTCGTCGCACGTCATCAGAGCCTGCTCGCCGCGCTTTAGAGCCTCAATTCGCGAACGGGGCCTGCGCGCCCCACAGCTCCCGCACCCGGGCGTCGCGGCCGCAGCCTCCGCGGTAGCGCTTGTAGGCTTCGGACTTCGGCACGAAGAGCCCGACCGAGCTTACCGAAAGCCGCTCCGAGGATTTGTAGTAATCCTGGTGATAGGCATCCGCCGGGTAGAAGCGTGCGGCGCCGAGGATCGGGGTGACGATCTGGCGGCCCAACGCCTGCTGCGCGGCCTGCTTGGCGGCCTCGGCCGCCTGGCGGTCACCGGCATCGGCGAAGATCGCGGTACGGTAGGAGGGGCCCCGGTCGCAGAACTGCCCGCCCGCGTCGGTCGGGTCGATCGAGCGGAAGAACAGGTCGTAGAGCTGCCGGGCGGTGACCTTGGAGGGGTCGTAGGTGATCTCGACCGCCTCGTAATGGCCGGTCCCGCCGCCGGTCACCTGCTCGTAGGTGGGATTGGCCGTGGCGCCGCCAGCAAAGCCGGACACTGCCTCGATCACGCCGCCGACCTTCTCGAAATCGGCCTCGACACACCAGAAACAGCCGCCCGCGACGGTGATCGTCTCGGTCGACTGGGCCTGCGCCACGGGCGCGAGAAGCGCGACGATGGCGGCAATGGCGAAAGGCATACGGGGCATGGGGTTATCTCCCTCTCTCCTCACGCAATTGTGCGCCACGCGGAAAAGGGAGCAAGACAAGGCTGCGTGATCCGGCCGTGACCAGAGCCGCAGGAGGGGGGCGGCGCCGGACCCGAGGACCCGGCGCCGAAGCCGTTACTTCACCCGGCGGTTGCGGGCGGCGAGCAGCTTGAGACGCAGCGCGTTGAGCTGGATGAAGCCCTTGGCGTCGACTTGGTCGTAGGCGCCGGCATCCTCTTCGAAGGTCACATGCGCCTCGGAGTAGAGGCTGTGATCGGACCAGCGGGCGATGGTGCGCGCCGCGCCCTTGTAGAGCTTCAGCCGGACGGTGCCGGTGACGTGCTCCTGGCTCTTGTCGATCAGCGCCTGCAGCATCTCGCGCTCGGGCGAGAACCAGAAGCCGTTGTAGATCAGCTCGGCGTAGCGCGGCATGATCGAATCCTTGAGGTGGCCCGCGCCGGAATCAAGCGTGATCTGCTCAATGCCACGGTGGGCTTCCAGAAGGATCGTGCCGCCCGGCGTCTCGTAGATGCCGCGGGACTTCATGCCGACGAAGCGGTTCTCGACGAGGTCGAGGCGACCGATGCCGTGCTTGCCGCCCAGCTCGTTGAGCTTGGTCAGGATCGTGGCGGGGCTCATCGCCTCGCCGTTGATCGACACGGCGTCGCCCTTCTCGAAGCCGATCTCGACGATCTCGGCTTGGTCCGGCGCGTCCTCGGGGTTCACCGTGCGCTGGTAGACGTAGTCGGGCGCGTCCTGCGCCGGGTCTTCCAGAACCTTGCCCTCGGAGGAGGTGTGCAGGAGGTTGGCGTCGACCGAGAAGGGCGCCTCGCCGCGCTTGTCCTTGGCGATCGGGATCTGGTGCTGTTCGGCGAACTCGATCAGCTTGGTGCGCGAAGTCAGGTCCCACTCGCGCCACGGCGCGATGACCTTGATCTCGGGGTTGAGCGCATAGGCGGCCAGCTCGAAGCGGACCTGATCGTTGCCCTTGCCGGTGGCGCCATGCGCCACGGCGTCGGCGCCCTCGGCCTCGGCGATCTCGACGAGGCGTTTGGAGATCAGCGGCCGGGCGATCGAGGTGCCGAGCAGGTAGAGGCCTTCATAGAGCGCGTTGGCGCGGAACATCGGGAAGACGAAGTCGCGCACGAACTCCTCGCGCAGATCCTCGATGTGGATCGAGGTGGCGCCCATCATCTCGGCCTTCTTGCGCGCGGGCTCCAGCTCCTCACCTTGGCCCAGATCGGCGGTGAAGGTCACCACCTCGCAGCCATATTCGGTCTGCAGCCATTTCAGGATGATCGAGGTGTCGAGACCGCCGGAATAGGCGAGGACGACCTTCTTCGGGGCGGGCTGGGCGGCCATGGGCAATTCTCCGTATGGGCGTTCAGGGGCGTGCGTTAAAGGCTTTCGGCCCTTGGGGCAAGCGCGCCTCGCGGGCGCGAGCGCGGTAGAAGCCCTTCGGCGAAGGCATGCGCAAAGGCGCGGTCACCCGCATTGCCCAGCCGCGGCGCAGCCTCGGCCAGCGACATCCACAAGGCGCGGTGGCCCGGCTCGGAGGGCGGGCCATGGGGCCGCACCGGGCGGGCGGTATAGATATGGCACAGCTTCTCGCCCCAGATGCCGTAATCGGGCATCCAGACGAAGCGGCGGAAGGCGCCGAGCCGGCGCGGCGCGCCGATCCGCCAGCCGGTCTCCTCGAACACCTCGCGGTGCAGCGCCTGCAGCGGGCTTTCGCCGGGATCGATGCCGCCGCCGGGCAGCTGGATATCCGCCGGGTCGTTGATCTTGCAGGTGAGCAGCAGGTCGCCGCCGCGTTCGAGAATCGCGTAGACCCCGGGGCGGTGGCGGTAGCTCTGGCCGCGCCGCACCTGTTCGCCATGGCGCCGGATCATCCCTTTTTGTCTCCCGACAAGCTTCCTATATGGTCGCGGTATGCCCATCCCCGACACGCAAGGAAACCCCATGAGCCTCGGCGCCCGCATTGCCTGGGACGACACCGTCCTGCCCTTTCAGCTCGACCGTTCGGACATCCGCGGCCGCGTGGCGCGTCTCGACGGCGTGCTCGACAAGGTGCTCGAGCAGCACGACTACCCCAAGCAGATCGAGGCGCTGGTCGCCGAGATGGCGCTGCTGACCGCGTTGATCGGCCAGACCGTGAAGCTGCGCTGGAAGCTGTCGCTGCAGGTGCGCGGCGACGGGCCGGCCCGTCTGATCGCGACCGACTACTATGCCCCCGAGCATGAGGGCGCGCCCGCTCGCATCCGGGCCTGGGCCAGCTTCGATGAAAGCCGGCTCGACGAGACCGCCGATCCCTATTCGCTGATCGGCAAGGGGTATTTCGCGATCCTGATCGACCAGGGCCAGGGCAACACGCCCTATCAGGGGATCACCCCGATCACCGGCGAGTCGCTGGCCGCCTGCGCCGAGACCTATTTCGCGCAGTCCGAGCAGCTGCCGACCCGGTTCTCGCTCAGCTTCGGCCGGTCGACCGAGCCGGGTCGCGACGAGAGCTGGCGCGCCGGCGGCGTGATGCTGCAGAAGATGCCCAAGGCCTCGCCCTTCGCCGCGAAGGCCGAGGGTGGCTCGGGCGAGGAGGGGCTGCTCGAGGCGACCGACATCCTCGACGAGAACGAGGGTGAGAACTGGAGCCGCGCCAACATTCTGCTCGATACGGTCGAGGAGATGGAGCTGATCGGGCCGAGCGTGGCGCCCACGGACCTGCTGCTGCGGCTGTTCCACGAGGAAGAGCCGCGCGTCTTCGACCCGCAGCCGGTGCAGTTCGGCTGCACCTGCTCGGAGGCCAAGGTGCGTCAGAGCCTGTCGATCTATTCGGCCAAGGACATCGCGCACATGACCACCGAGGAAGGCATCGTCACCGCCGATTGCCAGTTCTGCGGCGCGCATTACGAGTTCGCGCCCCAGACGCTCGGCTTCGAAGCGACCGAGGGGCCGGACGCCAAGCCCGCCGATGAGAGCGGCGCGACCGCCGGCAAGGCTGCCGGTGGACGGGGCTGACCTCGACATCGAGGCGCGGCTCCGGGCCGCGCTGGCCCGGCGGGGCGACGCCTCGTCGGATTACGACATCGACCCCGGCCTGCCCCAGCCCAGCGGGCGGACATTGCGGCAGGCCGGGGTGCTGGTCGCGGTGCATCTCGGCGGTGACGGGCCACGGCTGTGGCTGACCAAGCGGTCGGCCCGGCTGCGGCACCATCCGGGCCAGATCGCCTTTCCGGGCGGCAAGGTCGATCAGGGCGATGACGGCCCGGTCGGGGCCGCGCTGCGCGAGGCGCATGAGGAGATCGGCCTCGACCCGGATCGGGTCGAGATCCTCGGCACGCTGCCCGCACACGAGACGGTCACGGGGTTTTCGGTGACGCCGGTTGTGGGACTGCTGCGCGGCCCGTTCGCGCCGGTTCCCGAGGCGGGCGAGGTGGCCGAGGCCTTTTGCGTGCCTTTGGCCCACGTCACCGACCCGACGCGCTTCCGGATCGAGGGGCGGCGTTGGCAGGGGCGGCGGCGGCACTACTATGTCGTGCCTTGGGGCCCCTATTACATCTGGGGGGCCACCGCGCGCATGCTGCGCAGCCTGGCCGAAAGGATGAGCCGATGAGCGAGCGGATCGAGGCGGAGTGGCTGTCGAGCGAGGCGGCCCGCGCCGTCACGGAGATGCTGGAAGCGGGCGGTCACGCTGCCTGGTTCGTCGGCGGCTGCGTGCGCAACGCGCTGATCGGGGCGCCGGTCTCGGATATCGACCTGACCACCGATGCAAGGCCCGAACGAGTGGTGGAGCTGGCCCGCGCGGCGGGGCTCAAGCCGGTGCCGACCGGGATCGAGCACGGCACGATCACCGTGGTCGCGCATGGCACGCCGATCGAGGTCACGACCTTTCGCCGCGACGTGGAGACCGACGGGCGCCGCGCCACCGTGGCCTTTTCCGACGATATCGCCGAGGACGCGGCGCGGCGCGATTTCACCATGAACGCGCTCTATGCCGATGCGCGCGGCCATGTGGCCGACCCGCTGGGATCGGGGCTCGCCGATCTCGCGGCGCGGCGGTTGCGCTTCATCGGCGACGCGCATGACCGGATTCGCGAGGACTACCTGCGGATCCTGCGCTTCTTCCGCTTCCACGCCTGGTACGGCGACCCGCAGGGGGGCATCGACCCCGACGGCCTCGCCGCCTGCGCCGAGCTTGCCGAGGGCATTGCCGGCCTCTCGCGCGAGCGGGTGGGCGGCGAGATGCTGCGGCTGATGGCGGCGCCCGACCCGGCGCCCGCGGTCGCGTCGATGGCGATCTCCGGCGTGCTGATGCGGGTGCTGCCGGGCGGCGCCTCGGATCCGCTCTCGGTGCTGGTGCATGTCGAGGAGGAGGCCGGGCTCGCGCCCGACCCGATCCGCAGGCTGGCGCTCGTGGGTGGCGAGGCGGCGGCGGAGCGGCTGCGGCTCAGCCGGGCACAGGCGCGCACGCTGCAATCCCTGCAGGAGGCGCTGGGCGCGGGCTGGGGTCCGGGCGAGCTGGGCTACCGGCTGGGGCGAGAGCGGGGACTCGACGTTCTGGCGATGAACGCCGCGCTATCGGGCCGCGAGATCGACCCCGTTTCACGGGAAACCATGGAGGCCGGGGCGGGCGCGGCGCTGCCGGTGAAGCCCGCCGACCTGATGCCGGACTACACTGGCCCGGCGCTGGGCGAGAAGCTGCGCGAGATCGAGGCACGCTGGATCGCCTCGGGCTTCGCATTGGAACGGGCCGAACTTCTCCCGTAGGCTGTCTGCGCCTCAAGGGGCACGCGTTTCCCTTTCGGCCGATCCGGATTATATGCCGGTGACACGTAGTCGAGACATCCATGTTCCGTTTCTTTGAAAACCTCGTGGACCCTTACGGTCCCTACGAGCAGACCGACCGTCCGCCGACCCGGCTCTGGCCGTTCCTCAGGGACTACGCGCGCCCCTTCGCGCGGGTGTTCTGGGTCACGGGAATCCTGTCGGTCGTGGTCGCGGTGGTGGAGATCTGGCTGCTGTCCTACATGGGCCGCCTGGTCGACATGCTCGGCAGCGGCGAAGCCGGCGAGGTGCTGGCCCGGCACGGGACCGAGCTGCTGGCGGTGGCCGCCTTCATCCTGCTGCTGCGCCCGGCGCTGCAGGCGGCGCATGTGCTGCTCCTGAACAACGCGATCCTGCCCAATTTCGGCACCCAGCTGCGCTGGCGCGCGCATCGCCATGTGCTGCGCCAATCGGTCGGCTGGTTCGAGAACGATTTCGCCGGCCGGATCGCGAACCGGATCATGCAGACGCCGCCCGCCGCCGGAGAGGTGGTGTTCCAGATCTTCGACGCGATCACCTTCGCGCTGGCCTATGTCGTAGGCGCGGCGGTGCTGCTGTGGGACGCCGATCCGCGGCTGCTGCTGCCGCTCTTGGGCTGGTTCGCGCTCTATGCGGCGCTGATGCGCTGGACCGTGCGTCGGATCGGCCCGGCCTCGGAAGCCTCCTCCAACGCCCGCAGCGCGGTGACCGGCCGGGTGGTCGACACCTATACCAACATCCACTCGGTCAAGATGTTCGCCCACCACGACCGCGAGATCGAGGGCGCCAGGCAGGTGATCGAGGAGGCCCGTGCCACCTTCCAGCAGGAGATGCGGCTCTACACGATCATGGACGTGGCGCTGTCGGTGCTGAACGGCCTGCTGATCGTCGGCGTGGTCGGCTGGGGCATCTGGCTCTGGGCCGGCGGCTTTGCCAGCGTCGGTGTCGTCGCCGCGGCCACGGCGCTGTGCCTGCGGCTCAACGCGATGACCGGCTGGATTATGTGGGCGGTGACCAATTTCTTCCAGAACCTCGGCGTCGTCTCCGAGGGCATGCGCACCATCGCCCAGCCGATCACGCTCACCGACGATGCGCGCGCCGGCCAGCTGACGGTCACGCGTGGCGAGATCGCGGTGACCGGGCTCAACCATCGCTACGGGCAGGATGCGGGCGGGGTCGGGCCGCTCGATCTGGTGATCCCGGCCGGGCAGAAGGTCGGTCTGGTCGGGGCCTCGGGCGCCGGCAAGTCGACGCTGGTGAAGCTGCTGCTGCGGTTCTACGACGCGGAGCAGGGGCGGATCGAGATCGACAGGCAGGACATCTCCGCCGTGACGCAGGACAGCCTGCGACAGGCCATCGGCATGGTGCAGCAGGACAGCGCGCTGCTGCACCGCTCGGTGCGCGACAACATCCTCTATGGCCGTCCCGGCGCCAGCGAGGCCGAGATGATCGCCGCCGCGAGGCAGGCCGAGGCGCATGACTTCATCGGAAGCCTCGTCGATGGCGAGGGACGGCAAGGCTACGACGCACAGGTCGGCGAGCGCGGCGTCAAGCTTTCGGGCGGGCAGCGGCAGCGCATCGCGCTGGCGCGGGTGATCCTCAAGGACGCGCCGATTCTGGTGCTCGACGAGGCCACCTCGGCGCTGGATTCGGAGGTCGAGGCGGCGATCCAGAAGACCCTCTACGAGATGATGGAGGGCAAGACCGTGATCGCCATCGCGCACCGGCTTTCGACCATCGCTCGGATGGATAGGGTGCTGGTGATGGAAGATGGCCGAGTCGTCGAGGACGGCACCCATGACGAGCTGCTGGCGCGCGGCGGCATCTATGCACGCTTCTGGGCCCGGCAGTCCGGCGGCTTCCTCGGGCTCAACGCGGCCGAGGCGGCGGAATGAAGAATTTGATCGCTCCGTTCCGGGCCGCCGAGGGGCCGCCGCCGGGCACGCTGCTGCGCTTCCTGCGCTGGGCGTTGTCGGGCAGCTTCCTCGTCACCGGGGTGAGCGCGCTGGTCTCGGTCGCGGCCGGGGTGCTCGAGGTGCTCTCGGCGCTGATCCTAGGCTGGGTGATCGACGCCGCGCTGGCGGGCAAGGCGGAGGGGTTCTTCGCCGGCAACGCGGCCCTGTTGCTGGGGGTGGCGGCCTTCTTCGTGCTGCTGCGCCCGGTGGTGCTGGGCGTGTCGGGCCTGCTGCAGAGCGTGGTGCTGTCGCCTTCGATCTACACGCTGGTGCTGTCGCGGCTGCACCGACACACGCTGGGCCAGGCGGTCAGCTTCTTCGACAACGACTTCGCCGGGCGCATCGCGCAAAAGCAGATGCAGGCGGCGCGGGCCACCACCGATCTCACCGTCGACACGATCCAGACCGTGTTCTTCGCGCTGGCCTCGCTGGTCGGCTCGGTGCTGCTGTTGCTGACCATCGACACGCTGACGGCGGCGCTGCTGGCGCTCTGGCTGATCGGCTACATCGCCCTGATCAGGCTCTACATGCCGAAGATCCGCGCCACCTCGACGGCGCGGGCGGCGGCGCGGGCCATGGTGACGGGGCAGGTGGTCGACACCATCACCAACATCAAGACGGTCAAGCTGTTCGGTCATTCCGACCACGAGGACCGCGCCGCGATCGACGCGATGCACCAGTTCCGCGAGCGCAGCCTGGGCTTCGGCAAGGTCTCGGCGGGCTTCCGGTTCTGGCTGATGGCGCTGGCCGGGGTGCTGCCGGTGCTCGTCACCGGGGCGACCCTGTGGTTCTGGAGCCGCGGCGCGGCCAGCGCCGGCGACATCGCCGCGGCGGGGGCGGTCTCGCTCCGGTTGGCGCAGATGACCGGCTGGGTCAGCTTCACGCTGATGACGATCTATTCCAACCTGGGCGAGATCGAGGACGCGATCCATACCCTGTCGCCCGCGCATGGGCTGACCGACCGCACGGGCGCGGCCGCGCTCGACGTGCGCGCGGGCGCGGTGCGCTTCGAGGATGTCCGTTTCACCTATGGCGGCGGCGCGGGCGGGCTGCGGGGCGTCACGCTCGACATCCGCCCCGGCGAGAAGATCGGCGTGGTTGGCGCCTCGGGGGCGGGCAAGTCGACATTGGTGGCGGCGCTGCTCAGGCTCTACGACGTCGAACAGGGCCGCATCCTGATCGACGGGCAGGACATCGCCCATGTCACGCAGGAAAGCCTGCGCCGCCGGATCGGCATGGTCACGCAGGACACGGCGATGTTCAATCGCTCGGCCCGCGACAACATCCGCTACGGTCACCCCGATGCCGGGCAGGAGGCGGTGGAACGCGCGGCCCGGCGCGCCGAGGCGCATGGCTTCATCGCCGATCTCGCCGATCCCAAGGGGCGGCGCGGCTACGACGCCCATCTGGGCGAGCGGGGCGTCAAGCTGTCGGGCGGCCAGCGCCAGCGCATCGCCATCGCCCGCGCCCTGCTCAAGGACGCGCCGATCCTGGTGCTCGACGAGGCGACCTCGGCGCTCGACTCGGAGGTCGAGGCGCAGATCCAGACCGCGCTGGAGCAGGCGATGGCCGGCAAGACGGTGATCGCCATCGCGCACCGGCTTTCGACCATTGCGCGGATGGACCGGATCGTGGTCATGGAGGGCGGCCGCATCGTCGAGGAAGGCACGCATGATGCCCTGCTCGAACGCGGCGGGGTCTATGCGCGTTACTGGGCCCGCCAATCGGGCGGGTTCCTCGGGCAGGAGGCCGCCGAATAGAAGAGGACGCCATGACCGACAACCTGCCGCCGAAGACCCCGCAGCCCGATCCCGCCCCCCGTGGCGAGGTGACGATCGAGACGGTGACGCATCACGGCATGGGACGGCTGGCGGACGGCACGCTGGTGCCGCGCGTGCTGCCGGGCGAGGTGGTGACGCTGTCCGGGGAGGGGGCGAAGATCGTCACCCCGTCCCCGGAGCGCGTCTCCCCGCCCTGCCGCCACTTCAAGGCCTGCGGCGGCTGCGCGATGCAGCACGCCTCCGACGGATTCGTGGCGGATTGGAAGGCGGGCATCGTGCGCGCCGCGCTGCGCGCCCAGGGCATCGAGGGCGAGATCGCCCGCGTGCTGACCTCTCCGCCCGACAGCCGCCGCCGTGCCCGCCTCGCCGGTCGGCGCACCAAGAAGGGGGCGCTGGTCGGGTTTCACGCCCGCGCCTCGGACACGGTGGTCGAGGTGCCGGGCTGCCGGCTGATACTGCCGGCGCTCACCGCGTTGATCCCGGCACTGGAGCGGATCGCCGTGCTCGCGGCCTCGCGCAAGGGGGAGGCGGGCCTGACCGTCACCGACAGCACAGCCGGGCCGGATCTGCATATCGACACCGACAAGCCGCTCACCGAGGAGCTGCGGATCACGCTGCCGGAGATCGCCCGCGAGGCCGGTCTGTCGCGGCTGGTCTGGGGCGACGAGATCGTGGCCGAGCTGGAGCCGCCGGTGCAGCAGATGGGCCGGGCCCGCGTCGTGCCGCCGCCCGGCGCCTTCCTGCAGGCCACGGCGCATGGCGAGGCGGCGCTGCGCGACACGGTGCGCGAAGCCGTCGGCGACGCGGCGCGGATCGTCGATCTCTTCGCCGGCTGCGGCACCTTCACCCTGCCGCTGGCCGAAACGGCCGAGGTTCACGCCGTCGAGGGCGAGGCCGCGATGCTTGCCGCGCTCGACCGGGGCTGGCGGGGCGTGCCGGGCCTCAAACGGGTGACCACGGAGGCGCGCGATCTGTTCCGGCGGCCGCTGCTTGCCGATGAGCTGGGGCGATTCGACGCCGCCGTGATCGACCCGCCGCGCGCCGGGGCGCAGGCGCAGATCGCCGAACTGGCCGCCTCTCAAATCGGCGTGATCGCGATGGTGTCCTGCAACCCGGCAAGCTTTGCACGGGACGCAAAAACGCTGCTGAATCAGGGGTATGAGATGGGGCCGATCACCGTGGTCGACCAATTCCGCTGGTCCCCGCATGTGGAGTTGGCGACACGATTCACCCGAAGCTAATCATGCTGCCCGATGCTCGCCCCTAGGCGGCATTTCCCAAATCGGCTAGCTTCGCGCCAAACGGCACAGACCGGGACAGTGGGCAGTATGACCATCGACAGACGCAAGTTTCTCCTCGCCGCGCCGGCGCTTCTGGCGGCATGCTCGGGGCGCCAGCTCCTGAGCTACAACGGCCCCAAGGTCACCTCGATCATGGCCTTCAAGCAGCAGCGCAAGATGTACCTGCTGCATGGCAACAAGGCCCTGAAATCCTACCCGTTCCAGCTCGGCTTCACGCCGGTGGGCCACAAGCAGTTCGAGGGCGACGGCAAGACGCCCGAGGGGACCTACATCATCGATCGGCGCAACCCGAACAGCTCCTATCACCTGTCGGTCGGTATCTCCTATCCGAACGACCGCGACCGTGCCTTCGCCGAGGCGCATGGCAAGCGGCCCGGTGGCGACATCTTCATCCACGGCACGCCGTCGGATGTGCTCGGCAAGAAGGACTGGACCGCCGGCTGCATCGCCGTGACCAATGAAGAGGTCGAGGAGATCTACGCGATGGTGGGCGATTACACCCCGGTCTTCGTCAAGGCCTGAGCCGGTCATCGGCACCATGAACCGGACATGCGAAGGGGCGCCGCGGCGCCCCTTTTTCGTGCCTGTTATGCGATGCCGTCAGGCCGCGAGCACCATCCGGGGCCGTCAGGCCGCGAGCACCATGGTCCACCAGATCTTGCCTGCGGGCTCCTGGAACCAGGCGAGGCCCATGCGCTGGGCGGCCGGATCGAGGATGACGTCGCGGGTCGCGGCTTCTTCCATCCAGGCGGCCAGCGTCTCGAGTTCGGTCTCGTAGGTCTCGGAGATCGTCTCGCCGATGAGCCGCCCCATGTAGCCCACGCGCCGCAGTCGGTCGACCGGAGAGGAGCCGTCGGAGCCGAAATGCCAGGGCCGGTTCTGGATGCTCATGTCGCGCGAATGGGTCGCAGCCGCGGCGTTGAGCTGCGCGTCGAGCGTCAGCTGGGACAGCCCGCGCGCCCGGCGCAGCGTGTTGACGCCGTCGAGCATCCGGTACGGGATCTGCGCCTCATCCTCGGGCGTGATACGGTAGACCTGCGGCAGCGGCAGCCCGTCCGGACCGATCCGGCCCTGGGGCGCGCGGGCGCAGGCCGTGAGGCCAGTTAAGAGAAAACCGAGAATCAGCGCGCGTCGCTGCATGTGTCACCTTTCGGGTCCGAACCGGGCCTGATTAGCGGCAGTGGAGCGACAGATCAAACGGGATCGGCGGGGCTTCGCCGCGGTGACGTTTGAGTGAATTGCGCCTCACGAGATCGCGATCTAGTGCTGTGGCGTCACGACATTCCCTTTTGGAGATTCGCATGGGCCACGCCCCGAAAGCGTTGAACCGCCGTCACTTCGTCGCCGCCTCTGCCGCCTTCGGCGCGGCCGCGCTCGCCAGCCCGGCGCTGGCGCTGTCCGGCTCGACCGAGATCGAGAGCGACATCTCGTCCTCGGTGAGCCGCAACGTCTCGAGCTTCCGCACGCTCGACTGGCGGCCCTACTTCGCGGATCTGCGCAACGGCGCGATCCTGTGCGACACCCAGAGCCGGGCGCTGCATTTCTGGAGCGAGGATCAGAGCATCTACAAGCTCTACCCGACTTCGGTGCCGCTGACCCCCGACCTGACCCGTCTGGGCCGGACCGAGATCATCAAGAAGGTCGAGGGCCCCGACTGGCGCCCGACGCCCGAGATGCGCCAGCGCAACCCGGAATGGCCGGAATACATCCCCGCCGGTCCCGATAGCCCGCTCGGCACCCATGCGATGTGGCTGACCTGGCAGTACTACCGGATCCACGGCACCCACGACACGCGCAAGATCGGCCGCCGGTCGTCGAATGGCTGCATCGGTCTCTACAACGAGCACATCGCCGAACTGTTCTCGCTCTCGACCCTCGGCACGCAGGTCATGCTGATCTGAGATCGCGCCGCATCGATCGGCAAAAAGGGGGCCTCGCGGCCCCCTTTTTTCTGTCAGAGCCAGCCCGACAGATTTTCGCGGATCACCCGCTCCAGCATGTCGACATGCTCGGCATGGTCGTTGAGGCAGGGGATGTAAGTGAAGGTCTCGCCGCCGGCATGCTCGAAGCTCTCGCGGATCTCCTCGTTGATCTCCTCGAGCGTCTCGATGCAGTCGGCCGAGAAGGCCGGGGCGCAGATCGACAGCTTGCGAACGCCCTCGTCTTTGGCCAGCCGGGCCACCTCCTCGACGGTGTAGGGCTTGAGCCATTCCTCGCGGCCGAAGACCGACTGGAAGGTGGTCACCACCCGGGTGTTCTCCCAGCCCAGAGCCTCGCGCAGCAGCCGCGTCGTCTTCTGGCACTGGCAGTGATACGGGTCGCCTTCGAGCAGGTAGCGCTTGGGCAGCCCGTGATAGGAGCAGACCAGCACCTCGGGGCGGTTCTCGGGGTCGGGATGGGCGCGACGTACCGAGTTGGCGAGCGCCTGGATGTAGTCCGGCCGGTCGAAATAGGGGTCGACCACCCGCGCCGTCGGCTGCCACTTCTCACGGCCCAGCGCCTTAAAGAACGCGTCATTGGCGGTCGCCGAGGTGGCGCCCGCATATTGCGGGTAGAGCGGGAAGAAGAGGATCTTGCGGCAGCCGTTCTCCACCATCTTGCGCACCACCGAGGCGGTCGAGGGATTGCCGTAGCGCATGCAGAACTCCACCTGCACCGCATCGCCGTGCTGCGCGGCGAAACGCTGGCGCAGCGCCTCGGTCTGGGCGCGGGTGATGGTCCGGAGCGGGCTTTCGTTCATCTCCTCGTTCCAGATCGAGCGATAGGCCGCGCCGGATTTCTGGGGCCGGGTCGACAGGATGATGCCCTGCAGGATCGGCTGCCAGATCATGGGGTTGGTATCGACCACCCGGCGGTCGGAGAGGAACTCCGACAGGTAGCGCCGCATCGAGCGGTAATCGGTGCCGTCGGGCGTGCCGAGATTCGCGACGAGGATGCCGACGCGGGATGTCGGCAGCGCCGGATGCTCGGCGGGGGCGTGGGTCGGGCGGGTCGCGTCGAGCATCATCTGTCCTCAGGGCTGCGTCTGGTTAGGCATGTTTGCACAGAAAAGTAGCCGTAGGGCGACCCGGTCAATCGGCGTTTTCGTCGCGGGCGCGTCTGAGTGCCTCTTCGAGGCTGTGGCTGGCCGATCCCGGGCGCAACGGTTGCGGCTGGTCGGCCGAGGGTGCCCAGCCGGTCAGGGTGATGACCTCGAAGCGCGCGCCGATCCGGCCGTCTGGGCGGCCCGCGCTTTCGGCGAGAAGCCGTGCGGCCTCGGCCAGCACGGCCCGCCGGGTAAAGCGGCGAAGCCGGCCGGCCATGGCGTTGGTCTCGCCCATGGCGCGCAGATCGCGCATCAGGTGGAACGGGGTCTCGTAGCTGACATCATAGGGCGTGGCGTCGGCCACCGGGAGCGCCAGCCCGGCACGCTGCAGCAGCGCGCCGAGATCGCGGATCTCGCCCATCGGCGCGACCCGGGGCGACAGCCCGCCGCTGACGGCGGTTTCGGCGGCGGTGAGCGCAGCGCGCAGCTCGCCCAAGGTTTCACCGCCGAACAGCGTGACGATCAGCAGCCCATCGGGCTGCAGCGCCCGGGCGCACTGGATCAGCTGTCCGACCGGGTCCTCGGCCCAATGCAGCGCCAGCGCGTGGACCACCAGGTCATGCGCGCCGGGGACCAGATCGAGGGTCGGCGTGTCGAGCACGATCCGCGCCGCCGGCATCCGCGCGGCCCATAATTCGGGCCATGGCGTGACCACCGCCGGGTCGTGAAAGCTGCGGTTAACCTCGGCGAGTCTATCCTCGACGTCATCGGCCGCCGCCTCCTGCAGGAACAGCGCCGGGACGCGACGCGCGCGGGCGCGGCGGCTTTCGAGGGCGGGGCGGTCGAACAGGGCGGGGCGCTGGGTCGTGGACATGGGGCCGAAATAGAGACTGAACATGGGAATGCAAAGCGTGCTGAGGGCGATCTACCCGCCCGCCTGCTTGTCCTGCGGCGAAATGACCGAGGCGGATTTCGCGCTGTGCGGCGCCTGCTGGCACGACACGCCTTTCTTGGGCGACACGCTGTGCACGCTCTGTGCCCGGCCGCTGCCGGGCGAAGCTGAGCCGGGGCTGCGCTGCGACGCCTGCCTTGCCGCGCCGCCGCCATGGACGGCCGGGCGCGCGGTGCTGCGCTATTCGGGAGGCGGTCGAAGGCTGGCCCTGGCGCTCAAGCATGGCGACCGCACCGATCTCGCCCGGCCGCTGGGCGACTGGATGGCGGGGGCAGCGGTGGATCTGGTCGAAGCGGATACGCTGGTGGTGCCGGTGCCGCTGCATCGCGGCAGGCTCTGGACCCGGCGCTACAACCAGTCGGCGCTGCTGGCGGCGCGGATCGCGTGGCGGCTGGGCCTCGAGACCTGTCCCGACGCGCTGTGGCGGCGCCGTGCGACCACGAGCCTCGCGGGCGATGCCGAAACCCGCCGCGCGACGCTCGATGGCGCGATCGTGCCGCACCCGCGCCGGGGCGCGCGGATGGCGGGGCGCCCGGTGCTGATCGTCGACGACGTGCTGACTTCCGGGGCGACGCTTTCGGCCTGCGCGCGGGCGGCGCGGAGCGCGGCGGCAAGCGAGATCCGCGTGATCGCACTGGCCCGCGCCGCTCCGGATGCCTAGATCATGGGAAACCCCTTTGTTTTCCGGAGAACCCGAATGGCCGAGACCACCCCCCAGATCGAGATCTACACCTCGCCGACCTGCGGCTACTGCCACGCCGCCAAGCGCCTGCTGGCCCAGAAGGGCGTCAGCTATACCGAGATCAACGTGGTGGCCCAGCCCGAGCGTCGGGCCGAGATGATGCAGCGCGCCAATGGCGGCCGAACCGTGCCGCAGATCTTCATCGGCGGCACCCATGTCGGCGGCTATGA
The DNA here is from genome assembly GCF_014195545.1 of Limimaricola variabilis. Taxonomy (GTDB): domain Bacteria; phylum Pseudomonadota; class Alphaproteobacteria; order Rhodobacterales; family Rhodobacteraceae; genus Limimaricola; species Limimaricola variabilis. The sequence continues at coordinate 336,386 of NZ_JACIBX010000002.1, forward strand.
CGACATGGCGCTTCTGGACCGTCGCGGCGGGCTCGACCCGATGCTGGGCAAGTGAGCCGCGCCGCGCTCCTGCAGCTCACCGCCTCGGACGATCCTGCGCAGAACGTCGAGACGCTGCGCGGGATGGTCCGGGAGGCGGTGGCGCAGGGCGCGGAGCTGGTCTGTACGCCGGAGGTGTCCAACTGCGTCTCGGCCAGCCGGTCGCGGCAGATCGAGGTGCTTCGGCCCGAGGCCGAGGACCCGATGCTGGCCGCGATGCGCGACGAGGCGGCGCGGGCGGGCATCTGGCTGTCGCTCGGCTCGATCGCGGTCAAGACCGACGACCCGGATGGCCCCTTTGCCAACCGCTCCTTTCTGATCGGACCGGATGGCGGCATCGCCGCGCGCTACGACAAGATCCATATGTTCGACGTCGAGGTGAGCGCGACCGAGACCTATCGCGAATCGGCAGGCTACCGTCCCGGTGACCGCGCCGTGCTGGCCGAGACGCCGTTGGGGCGGATCGGGCTCAGCATCTGCTACGACGTCCGGTTTCCGCATCTCTACCGCCGCCTCGCCCAGGCGGGGGCCGAGATCCTGCTGGTGCCCAGCGCGTTTTCTCCCGTCACCGGTGCCGCCCATTGGGAGACGCTGCTGCGGGCGCGGGCCATCGAGACCGGCTGCTACGTGCTCGCCGCGGCGCAGACCGGGCGGCACGCGGCGCGCGAGGGGCGGGCGCGCGAGACTTGGGGGCACAGCCTCGCCGTCGACCCCTGGGGCGCGGTGATCGCGGATTCCGGAACGGCACCCGGCGTCGCGATCGTTGATTTGGACATGGCCGAAGTGGCACAAGCGAGACGGCGCGTGCCCTCGCTCGCGCATGACCGCCCCTATGATGGCCCCGAATGAACCAGCCCGTCGACAATCTCGCCATCACGCTGTTCAGCGAGATCCTCGCCGTCGACCAGCTGGCGCGCAACACCATGTCGCGGGTGCTGCCCAAGGGCATGGAGCTGTCGCATTTCTCGGTGCTGAACCACCTCGCCTTCTCGGGGACCGAGCGGACGCCGGCGCAGCTGGCCAAGACCTTTCACCTGACGCGCGGCGCGATGACCAACACGCTGGGCAAGCTCGAATGGGCGGGGTGGGTGCATATCCGCCCCGACTGGGACGATGCGCGTCGCAAGATGGTGGCGATCAGCCCGGCCGGGCTCGAGGCGCGCAACGCCGCCGTCGCCGCGATCACGCCGATCGTCGCTGAGGTGGTCGAGCGGGTCGGGGCCGAGCGCGCCCGCGCCGCGCTGCCGGTGCTGCGCGAGCTGCGGCTTCGGCTGTCGGACGTCGAATAGGCCCCGCCGTCTCTCGGGATTTCGGCGTCAGAGGGTCACCCGTTCGGGCCGCAGGCTGGCGGTGACGTAGTTCACCGACAGGTCACGCTCCGACAGCGACCAGCTCCAGTTGATTGGGTTGAACACCATGCCGCGCCGGTCCACCGGCGTCAGCCCGGCGCGCCGCAGCAGCTCGTAGAGCTCGTCGGGGGTGATGAACTTGTTCCAGTCATGCGTGCCCTTGGGCAGCCAGCGCATCACCCATTCGGCGCCGATGATCGCCATGCCGAAGCTCTTGGCGTTGCGGTTGAGGGTCGAGCAGATATGCAGCCCGCCGGGCTTGAGCAGGTCGTGGCAGGCGGTGAGGTAGTCGACCGGCGAGGCGACATGCTCGACCACCTCCATGTTGAGCACCACGTCGAACTGCTCGCCCGCCTCGGCCATCGCCTCGGCGGTGGTGTGGCGGTAATCGATCTCGAGACCCGATTGCTCGGCATGCAGCCGGGCCACCGGGATGTTGCGTTCTGCGGCGTCGGCGCCGACCACCGTCGCCCCCAGCCGTGCCATCGGCTCGCACAGGAGACCGCCGCCGCAGCCGATATCAAGGATCCGCAAGCCCTCGGCGGGTTTCTTCGCCGAAAGGTCGCGGTCGAACTGCGCCGCGATCTGGTCGGTGATGTAGCCCAGCCGGCAGGGGTTGAGCATGTGCAGCGGCTTGAACTTGCCGCCCTCGTCCCACCATTCGGCGGCCATCGCCTCGAACTTGGCGACCTCGGCGGGGTCGATGCTGGAGCGGGCGGTCTCGGGCTGCGGCATGATCTTGTCCTTCCTGGTCGTGGGCGGGTGACGGCTCCGCGCTTGTGCCTATATAGGTCGGGCATGGACAAGGTCTCAGGTCACCGCCGCGCGCTCGCGCATCTCTATCCTCCCATCGAGCCGTTCGATCAGCGCATGGTCGACATGGGCGATGGGCACCGGGTCTATGTCGAGCAATGCGGCAACCCGACGGGCCGGCCGGTGGTGGTGGTGCATGGCGGGCCGGGGGGCGGATGCAGCCCGGCGATGCGGCGCTACTTCGACCCCGAGATCTGGCGGATCGTGCTGTTCGACCAGCGCGGCTGCGGCCGCTCGCGGCCGCATGCCAGCGTCGAGGCCAACACCACATGGCATCTGGTCGCGGACATGGAGCGGATTCGCGAGCTGCTCGGGATCGGGCGCTGGGCGCTGTTCGGTGGCAGCTGGGGAGCGACGCTGGCGCTGGTCTATGCCCAGACCCATCCCGAACGGGCCGCGGCGCTGATGCTGCGCGGCGTGTTCCTGATGACCGAGGCCGAGTTGCAATGGTTCTATGGCGGCGGCGCCGGCCAGTTCTGGCCCGAGCTGTGGGAGCGCTTCGTCGCGCCGATCCCCGTAGAGGAGCGCGGCGACATGATCGCCGCCTATCACCGGCGGCTGTTCTCGGGCGATGGCGGGGTGGAGCTGCGCCACGCCCGACTCTGGGCCGGCTGGGAAAACGCGCTGGCCTCGATCGACAATGACGGGCCTCTTGGCGATGGCCCGGCCGAATATGCCCGCGCCTTCGCCCGGCTCGAGAACCATTACTTCCACAATCGCGGCTTCCTCATGCCGGGGCAGGGGATCCTCGATCGGATGGACCGGATCGCGCGGATCCCGGGGCTGATCGTGCAGGGGCGCTACGACATGATCTGCCCGCCCGCCGGGGCGCACCGGCTGGCGGCGCTCTGGCCCGCGGCGCGGCTCAGGATGATCCCGCGCGCCGGCCACGCCCTGTCCGAGCCGGGCATCGCCGCCGAGCTGGTGCGCGCCACCGATGCGCTGGGCCGCGGCAATGAGGGGCCGGTCTTCGGCCGCGCGACGTAAGGTCAAGGCCGCAAGGCTTTACAGCTACCCCCACATCGCTAACCTGAAGGCAATCAAGAGGGTGCGGAAATGCACCGTGCTGGCCCGTTCGGGCCACAGGGGGGTCTCGGGCGGTTTGGGGAGCGTGATCAGGATCGTGTTGCAGCGTCTGGGCTTCGGCCTGCTGACGCTGTTGATCGTCTCGATGGTGATCTTCGGCGCGGTTAACCTGCTTCCGGGCGATTTCGCGCAAGCCGTGCTGGGCCAGTCGGCCACGCCAGAGGCGGTTGCGGCGATCCGCACCCAGCTCGGTCTCGATCAGCCGCTGCCGATCCGCTACGTCGCCTGGCTGCGGGACGCGGCGCGCGGTGATCTGGGGGTGAGCTTCGCGCAGGCCAACTTCGCCAGCTTCACTGGACGGGTCGATCCCTCGGCCACGGTGCTGGCTCAGATCGCGCCGCGTTTCGCCAACACCATGTTTCTCGCCGGGGTCACCGCCGTGATCGCCGTGCCGCTGGCGGTGGGGCTGGGCATCCTCGCGGCGCTGTGGCGCGACACCGCCTTCGACAAGGGCGCCAACATCGCCACGCTGTCCTCGATCTCGAGCCCGGAATTCTTCCTCGCCTACATCCTGATCCTGCTTCTGGCGGTGGTGAACCCGGTGCTGCCGTCGCTGTCCAACATCTTTCCCGGCATGAGCTTCGGCGAGCGGCTGGAGCGGACGCTGCTGCCGGCGCTGACGCTGACGCTGGTGGTGACGGCGCACATGATGCGCATGACCCGCGCCGCGATCCTCAACCTGATGGCGCAGCCCTATATCGAGATGGCCCGCCTCAAGGGGATGCGCCCCTTCCGGGTGATCTGGCGCCACGCGCTGCCCAACGCGCTGGCGCCGATCGTCAACGTGGTCGCGCTCAACCTCGCCTATCTGGTCACCGGCGTCGTCGTGGTCGAGGTGGTCTTCGTCTATCCGGGCATCGGCCAGCTCTTCGTCGACAGCGTGAAGCTGCGTGACATCCCGGTGGTGCAGGCCTGCTGCCTGATCTTCGCCGCGGCCTACATCCTGCTGAACCTCACCGCCGACATCCTGTCGATCGTCTCGAACCCGCGGCTGAGGCACCCGAAATGAGCGTCTGGCTCTGGATCGTGGCCGTGCTGGCGGCGCTCTTGGGCCTGGGCTGGGCCGGGCGGGCGCTGGGCCGGCTGAGCGGGCGGCGGCGGTTCCGCGACATGTCGTTGGCCGAGGCCTTCGGCTGGGCGCTGGCGCTCGCGGCGCTGCTCGGGGCGGCTTGGCTCTGGACCCGGCCCGGCGCGGTCTATTTCCGCTGGGCACTGATCGGCTTTGCGATCTCTGCCGTGGCAGCCTTCGTCTTCCGCCTGCTCGGCCGCCATCTCGGGCCCGAGCGGCTGAGAAAGCAGTTCCGCAAGATGCCGCTGACGGCGGCCTTCGGCATCCTCGTGATCATCATCTATGCTGTCGTCGCGATCTTCGCGGGCTGGATCGCGCCGCATGGGCAGGAGGCGGTTCTGGGCGCGGCCAACGTGGTGCCCGGCGGCGATCCGGCGATGGGCGGCGACCCGGCCTTTCCGCTCGGCACCGACCGGATCGGCCGCGACATCCTCTCGCGCCTGATCTACGGCGCCCAGAACACGGTCGGGCTCGCCTTCGCGACCACGCTGCTGGCCTTCTTCCTCGGCGGCACGCTGGGGCTTCTGGCGGCGGTGGTGGGCGGCTGGCTCGACCAGCTGCTGAGCCGCGGCGTCGACGTGCTGATGGCGATCCCCTCGCTCATCTTCGCGCTGCTGCTGCTGACCATCGCCAGCGTCTGGGCCGAGGGGGCGCGCGGTTGGCTCACCTTCTACATGGTGGTGATCATCGCGGTGATCGATTCGACCCGGGTGTTCCGGCTGGCCCGCTCGGTCGGCATCGGCATCGTGGTGATGGATTACGTCGAGGCGGCGAAGCTGCGCGGCGAAGGCATGGGCCATCTCGTGTTCCGCGAGATCCTGCCCAACGCCATGGCGCCGCTGCTCGCGGAGTTCGGGCTCAGGTTCTGCTTCGTGTTCCTGACCATCGCCTCGCTGTCCTTCCTCGGGGTCGGCATCCAGCCGCCGCTGGCCGATTGGGGCACCATGGTCCGCGACCTCGCGCAGTTCATCAACTTCGCGGCCTTCGCGCCGATGGTGGCGCTGGCGCCGCTGCTGCCGGCGCTGGCGATCGCGCTGCTGACGGTGGGGGTGAACTTCGTCGTCGACTGGATGCTGCACCGCGCCTCGGGGCTGAAATCGTGACGCCGCTGCTGGAAATCCGCGACCTGTGGATCGAGGGGCGCTCGGACGAGGAGTGGCACCCGATCGTCGAGGGGGTCGACCTGACGCTGGGCCGGGGCGAGGTGCTGGGGCTGATCGGCGAATCCGGGGCGGGCAAGTCGACGCTCGGTCTCGCCGCGATGGGCTATGCGCGCGACGGGGTGCGGATCTCCGGCGGTTCGGTGCGGTTCGACGGGATGGATCTGCTCCGCGCGTCAACCGAGCAGAAACGCAGCCTGTTGGGGCGCCGCATCGCCTATGTCGCGCAATCGGCGGCGGCGAGCTTCAACCCCGCCCACAAGCTGATCGACCAGCATGTCGAGGCACCGGTGCGGCACGGCATCCGCGACCGGGGGGAGAGTGTCGCCGACGCGGTCGAGCTCTACGAGAAGCTGCGCCTGCCTGATCCCGACCGGATCGGATTTCGCTACCCGCACCAGGTCTCGGGTGGCCAGCTGCAGCGGATGATGACCGCGATGGCGATGTCCTGCCGCCCCGACCTGATCATCTTCGACGAGCCGACCACCGCGCTCGACGTGACCACGCAGATCGAGGTTCTGGCGGCGATCCGCGACATCGTCGACCAGTTCGGCACCTCGGCGATCTACATCACCCACGACCTCGCGGTGGTGGCGCAGATGGCCGACCGCATCAAGGTGCTGCTCTCCGGCCGCGAGGTCGAGACCGCGCCGACGCGGGAGATGCTCACCCATCCCCGCGAGGAATACACCAAGTCGCTCTGGGCGGTGCGCGGCTTTCACCGGCCCGAGAAGCCCGCCCCCGCGCCCGGCGACACGCCGATCCTCTCGGTCGAGGGCGTCACCGCCGCCTATGGCCGGCAGACCGTGCTCGAGGAGATCTCCTTCGATATCCATCCCGGCCGCACCGTCGCCGTGGTGGGCGAGAGCGGATCGGGCAAGTCGACCACCGCGCGGGTGATCACCGGGTTGCTGCCGCCCCGCTCCGGCACGGTGCGCTTCGAGGGCGAGGCGCTGCCCGCCGGGTACCGGCAGCGCGGCAAGGACCAGCTGCGGCAGATCCAGATGATCTACCAGATGGCCGACACGGCGCTGAACCCGCGCCAGAGCGTGGCGCAGATCATCGGCCGGCCGGTGCGGTTCTATCGCGGGCTCAGGGGGCGCGCCTTGCGCGCCCGTGTCGACGAGCTGATGGAACAGATCGAGCTCGATCCCGCTACCTTCCGCGACCGGCTTCCGGGCGAGCTGTCGGGCGGGCAGAAGCAGCGCGTCGGCATCGCCCGCGCGCTCGCCGCCGAGCCGCGTCTTATCATCTGCGACGAGGTCACCAGCGCGCTCGACCAGATCGTGGCCGAGGGCATCTTGCGGCTTCTGGCGCGGCTGCAGGACGAGCTGGGGTTGAGCTACATGTTCATCACCCACGACCTCGCCACGGTGAAAGCGATCGCCGATGAGGTGGTGGTGATGCAGTCGGGCCGGGTGATCGAACAGGGTGCGAAGACCGCGATGTTCACGCCGCCGCACCACCCCTACACCGACCTGCTGCTCTCTTCGGTGCCCGAGATGGACCCCGACTGGCTCGACCGGCTGCTGGCCGAACGCGGAGTTGAGGGGCTCGGCGAGGCGGCCACTGATAGGATGTAAGCGAATCGGTCCGAGAAGGCCGAAGAAAAACAAGAGGGAGAACCACATGCTGCCACAGATCAGCCGCCGAGGATTGCTCCGGTCCGGCGCTGCCGCGGGCCTTCTGTCCGTCACCGGCCTGCCGCTGCGCGCGCAGTCGCGCGGGGGCACGCTCAAGCTCGGGCTTGCGGGCGCCAACACCTCCGACAGCTGGGACGGGCGCACCCATTCCGACACCTACATGATCGTCACCGCCCATGGCGCGGTGTTCGACTGCCTGACCGAGATCGCCGCCAATGGCGAACTGGTGGGCGAGCTGGCCGAGAGCTGGGAATCGACGCCCGATGCCAAGACCTGGACCTTCGACCTGCGCCAAGGCGTGACCTTCCACAACGGCCAGCCCTTCACCGCCGACGACGTGATCGCCTCGCTGAAGCTGCATCTCGACGAGGACGCGAAATCCGCCGCGCGCCCGATCGTCGCGCCGATCACCGAGATGAAGAAGCTCGGCGAGCATCAGGTGCAGTTCACGCTCGAGGCCGGCAATGCCGACTTCCCGTTCCTGATGTCGGACTACCACCTGCTGATGTATCCGCATCAGAACGTCGAGGAAGCGATCGCCAAGGGCATCGGCACCGGACTCTACAAGGTCGAGAGCTTCGATCCGGGCGTGCGCACGCTGCTCTCCCGCGTCGACAGCCATTACAAGGACGGCAAGGCCGGCTGGTTCGACCAGATCGAGGTGATCGCGATCAATGACGGCTCGGCGCGGATGACGGCGCTGATGACGGGCCAGGTCGACGCCGTGAACAATGTCGAGTTCCAGGTCGAGCCGCTCCTGAAGGCCAACCCGCAGCTCGCGCTCAACGAGGTGACGGGCAACCAGCATTACACCTTCCCGATGCTCACCGACCTCTCGCCGATGGACAACCTCAAGGTCCGGCAGGCGCTCAAGCACGCGGTGCGGCGCGAGGAGATGGTCGAGAAGATCCTGCTCGGCCACGGCGCGGTCGCCAACGACCACCCGATCGGCCCGGCGAACCAGTACTACTTCGCCGATCTCGAGCAGAACGAATACGACCCCGAGAAGTCGAAATCGCTCCTGAAGGAGGCCGGTCTCGACGGGCTGAGCATCGACCTCTCGGTGTCCGAGGCCGCCTTCTCCGGGGCGATCGATGCGGGCCTGCTGTATCAGGCCAGCGCCAAGGATTGCGGCATCGACATCAACGTCGTGCAGGAGCCGGCCGATGGCTACTGGTCCAACGTCTGGATCAAGAAGCCCTGGTGCGCCTCCTACTGGTCGGGCCGAGTCACCGAGGACTGGATGTTCACGCTGGGCTACGAGAGCGGGGCGGCGTGGAACGACACCCATTGGGACGACCAGCGCTTCCAGACCCTGCTGAAGGACGCGCGCGCCGAGCTCGACAGCGACAAGCGCCGCGAAATGTATCACGAGATGCAGCGCCTGTGCTCCAAGGAGGGCGCGACGGCGATCCCGATGTATGCGAACTTCGTCGACGGCTACAACACCAAGCTCGGCCATCCCGACGTGGTGGGCAACGTCTTCGATCTCGACAGCAACCGCATCTGCGAACGGTGGTGGATGGCCTGACGCCATCGCACCGCTGGCGCGCCGTTCCCGGGGAGGGGGCGGCGCGCTGCGCGTCTTGCTCTAGGCCTTAACCGGAATCGAAACCTACGCCTCGAGCCCTGCGCTGAACCGCACCTCACCCTCGGGTGGGCCGCCTCTGAAGGCCAGCCACATGACGTTGCGCGCTGGGGTGTCGCGATAGGTGACCGCCCCGTCCGCGACAAAGCCGAAGCGTCCGTAATAGAGCGCGCTGCCCGTCAGCACGCAGCCCCGCGCACCGGCCGTCTCGATCTTTTCCAAGCCTTGCCTGATCAGGCTCGATCCTATGCCGCTCCGCTGCCGGCGCGGCCGCACGGAGACCGGTCCGATCCCGAACCAGCCCTCGCGCTCGGACCCGACCATGGCCGGGGAGAACGCGACATGCCCGACGATCTCGCCGGCCTCGACCGCGACCAGAGACAGGGTCAGATCGCCATCGCGGCGCAGCATGTCCAGCGCCTCGGCCTCCGTGCCGTCGCTGAAGCGCATCGGCGCGAAGGCCTCGCGGGTCAGCTCGCGGACCGCATCCACGTCTCCTGGTTCTTCGGGTCGAACGCGCATGGCCGAGGATAGGCGGAAATCCCGCAACCATGACAGGTCTTTCCCCGAAGCAAGGTGACGGCGCTCTGCCCGGCGCGCGGGGCGCCGCGCAGGAACCGACACCCGGCGGCGGCGTTGGCTGCGTGACACATGATCTTTCGTCAGGAACGAGGACTACGATGCCCGAGAATTTCGCTGGAGAGCTGACCCAGGACGTCCGTACCCAGATGGTGGACCTGTTGAACAAGAACCTTGTCAACATGCTCGCCCTGACGCTGGCGGTGAAGCAGGCGCACTGGAACCTCAAGGGGCCGGGCTTCATCGGGGTGCACGAGCTGCTCGACCAGGCCGCCGACCGGCTGCGCGAAGGCGCTGACCTGATGGCCGAACGCGCCGTGATCCTCGGCGGCTTCGCCCGCGGTACCCTCGAGGTCGCCGCCGAGAAGTCGCAGATGGACGCCTACCCGGTCGAGGTCAGCGACATCAAGAAGCACGTCGAGGAGCTGAAGTCGCGTTACATGTTCGTCGGCGGCGAGGTCCGCAAGGCGATGGAAGAGGCGGGCGACGCCGGCGACGAGGACACCGCCGACCTGTTCACCGAGGTGAGCCGCACGCTCGACAAGGATGCCTGGTTCATCGGCGCCAACGCCTGATCGGCGCCGTTCCGACGCCAGACCCACCCAAGAGACGCGCCGCCTTCGCGGCGCGTTTTTTCATGCGCCGCGATTGACCCCGCCGCGCGGCGGGTGGAGGCTCGGTCCAGTACCGGAGGACAGGGCATGACGGATCTCGAACTCTATGGCCACCCGGACTCGGGCCATGCCTGCAAGGTGGCGCTGGCGCTGACCCTTGCCGGTCTGCCCTGGCGCGCCACCCGCATCGACATCTGGGCCCCGCCCGACACCCGTCCGGCGGCCTTTCTCGCCGCAAGCTCTGCCGCCGAGGTGCCGGTGCTGATGATCGACGGCGTGGCGCATGCCCAGTCCGGCGCGATCCTGATCGAGCTCGCGACCCGCTTCCACTGCCTCGGCGGCGAGAGCCCGGCCGGGCTCCGGCGCGGCCGCGAGGTGATCTTGTGGGAGGCGAACCGCATCGGCATGTGCCTGCCGCAGCTCAAGGAGGCGCGGCGGCTGGGCGGGGCGCATTTCGACCCTGCGGTGGTCGACTGGCTGGAGGGACGCTTCGCCGTCGACCGGGCGCGCTTCGATCGGATGCTGGGCGGGGCCGACTTCCTGCACGGCGCGGCGCCGGGGATCGGCGACTGCGCGGTCTGGGGCTACGCGCAGTGGCTGACGGAGGCCGGCGTCACCCCCAGCCCGGTGATGGCGGGCTGGCTCGAGCGGATGCGGGCGCTGCCGGCGGCGCGCACGCCCGAGGCCTTCTTTCCAGCCGACTGAAAAGGGGCTGCGAACACCGGCCTTGCAGACTCGGGCGCTGCCGCCTATATCCCCCTTCAACAGCGGTGCGTCGGTCGCGAGATCGGCGCTCCACCGGGAAAGATCGACGGGCCGCTGGCCCGTTTTTTTGTGCTTGGAGGACCCCATGTCCGACCTCATCGCCAAGGCCGCGATCGACCGCCGCGTCCAGGAGATCATCGAGCCCGTCATCACCGACATGGGCTTCGAGCTGGTGCGCGTGCGTCTGATGTCGGGCAAGTCCACGACGCTGCAGATCATGGCACAGAAGCCCGACGGCACGATCGAGGTCGACGATTGCGGCCGGATCTCGACCGCCGTCTCGGCGGTGCTCGACGTCGAGGACCCGATTCTCGACGCCTACACGCTCGAGGTTTCCTCGCCCGGCATCGACCGGCCCCTGACCCGGCTCAAGGATTTCGACCAGTGGCAGGGCTTCGAGGCCAAGATCGAGACCGAGGAGCTGATCGACGGCCGCCGCCGCTTCAAGGGCGAGCTGGCCGGCATCGAGGGCGACGAGGTGCTGATCGAGATCGAGGAAGGCACGATCGGGCTGAAATTCGAATGGCTGTCGGACGCCAAGCTGGTGCTGACCGACGAGCTCATTCGCGAGGTGCTGCGCTCGCGCAAGGATGCGGGGCAGATCGACGAGACCCAATTCGACGATGTTGAAACCATCATTGATGGTGATGAGGAGAACGACTGATGGCCATCACGTCCGCAAACCAGCTGGAGCTTCTGCAGACCGCCGAGGCGGTGGCGCGCGAGAAGATGATCGACCCGGGCCTCGTCGTCGAGGCGATGGAGGAGAGTCTCGCCCGCGCCGCCAAGAGCCGCTACGGCGCCGAGATGGACATCCGGGTCAATATCGACCGCAAGACCGGCCGCGCCCGCTTTACCCGCGTGCGCACCGTGGTCGCCGATGACGAGCTGGAGAACTACCAGGCGGAGCTGACCGTCGATCAGGCCAAGCAGTATCTCGACGATCCCAAGATCGGCGACATCTACGAGGAAGAGGTGCCGCCGGTCGAGCTGGGCCGCATCGCCGCGCAATCGGCCAAGCAGGTGATCCTGCAGAAGGTCCGCGAAGCCGAGCGCGATCGCCAGTACGAAGAGTTCAAGGACCGCGCCGGCACGATCATCAACGCCACCGTCAAGCGCGAGGAATACGGCAACATCGTCGTCGAGCTTCCCGGCGCCGGCGAAGCCGTGCTGCGTCGCAACGAGAAGATCGGCCGCGAGGCCTATCGCCCCGGCGACCGGATCCGCTGCTACGTCAAGGACGTGCGCCGCGAGGTTCGCGGCCCGCAGATCTTCCTGTCGCGCACCGCGCCGGAGTTCATGGCCGAGCTGTTCAAGATGGAAGTGCCCGAGATCTACGAGGGCATCATCGAGATCAAGGCCGTGGCCCGCGACCCAGGGAGCCGCGCCAAGATCGCCGTGATCTCCTACGACAATTCGATCGACCCGGTCGGCGCCTGCGTCGGCATGCGCGGCTCGCGCGTGCAGGCCGTGGTCGGCGAGCTTCAGGGCGAGAAGATCGACATCATCCCGTGGAACGAGGACATGCCGACCTTCCTGGTCAACGCGCTGCAGCCGGCCGAGGTGTCGAAGGTGGTGTTCGACGAGGAAGCCGAGCGCATCGAGGTCGTCGTTCCCGAGGAGCAGCTCTCGCTCGCCATCGGCCGGCGCGGCCAGAACGTGCGTCTGGCCAGCCAGCTGACCGGTCTCGACATCGACATCCTGACCGAAGAGCAGGAGAGCAAGCGCCGTCAGGCCGAGTTCGAGACCCGCACCAAGCTGTTCATGGACACGCTCGATCTCGACGAGTTCTTCGCGCAACTTCTCGTCTCCGAGGGGTTCACAAATCTCGAAGAGGTCGCATATGTCGATCAGGACGAGCTTCTGGTGATCGACGGTGTCGATGAGGACACCGCCGGCGAGCTTCAGGCGCGTGCCCGCGACTATCTCGACGCGCAGAACAAGGCGGCGCTGGAGCGCGCCCGTGAGCTGGGTGCCGAGGAGAGCCTGATCGGCTTCCCGGGGCTGAGCCCGCAGATGGTCGAGGCGCTGGCCAAGGACGGCGTCAAGACGCTCGAGGATTTCGCCACCTGCGCCGACTGGGAACTGGCCGGCGGCTGGACCGTGCAGAACGGCGAGCGCATCAAGGATGACGGCGTGCTCGAGCCCTTCGATGTCAGCCTCGAGGAGGCGCAGGAGCTGGTGATGACGGCGCGCGTCGCGCTGGGCTGGGTCGACCCCGAGGAACTGGCCGCCGACGAGGCCGCCCGGGCCGAAGCCGAGAACGAAGAAGAGGCCTGAGGCATAGATGGGTCGCGGTGGAATGAAGGCGGAGCGGGCCGAGGGGCCGGAACGGAAATGCATCGTCACCGGTGACGTGCAGCCGAAATCCGGGCTGATCCGCTTCGTGATCGGCCCCGACGGCCAGGTGGTGCCCGACATTCTCGGCAAGCTGCCGGGACGGGGCCTTTACGTCACCTCCGATCGGGAGGTGATAGAAAAGGCGAAGCGCGGGCAGTTCGCCCGCGCCGCCAAGGCGCCGGTCACGGTGCCGGACGGGCTGGCCTCCGAGGTGGAGCGTCAGCAGGCGCGGCGGGTGATCGATCTGATCGCGCTGGCGCGCAAGGCGGGGCTCGCCATCGCGGGCTTCGAAAAGGTGAAATCGGCCCTCGCCAACGACCAGGTGCGGGTACTGCTGCAGGCCTCGGACGGATCCGAGCGCGGCAAGACCAAGCTATGGACCCCCACGGGGGCGCGATATTACGGCTGCCTGACCTCGAACGAGCTGGGTTTGGCCTTTGGCCGTCAAAGTGTGATACACGGCGCGCTCGCCGCTGGCGGACTCAGCGATCGTGTTGTAGAGGAGGCCGCGAAACTGCGCGGTCTACGAGAGAGCAACGGCGGCGATACGGCCTCCGGGAAGGATATGTAAATCTGATGAGCGATACCGACGGCAAGAAACCTCTTGGTCTGCGCGGGTCCCGTCCGGGGAACGTCAAGCAGAGCTTTAGTCATGGCCGGACCAAGAACGTCGTGGTCGAGACGAAACGCAAGCGCGTCGTGGTGCCCAAGCCCGGTGCCGCCTCCGGCGCTTCGGCGGCCGGCGGCGTGAAGGGCGATCCCTCGAAGCGGCCTGCCGGAATCAGCGAGGCCGAACTCGAGCGCCGGATGCGCGCTCTGGCGCTGGCCCGTGCCCGCGAGGCCGAAGAGGCCGAGAAGCGCGCCGCCGAAGAGGCTGCCCGCGCCGAGGAGCGCGAGCGTCGCCGCGCCGAGATCGAGGCCAAGGAACGCGAGGACCGCGAGCGCGAAGAGGCGCTCAAGGCCAAGGCCGAGGCCGAGGAGCGTGCCAAGCGCGAGGCCGAGGAGGCTGCGCGTCGTGCCGCCCAGCCGGCGCCGCAGCAGCAACAACCCGCGCAGCAGCCGGTACCCGGCGAAGCCGCCGGCGGCCCGCGCCCCGGGTCCGGCCCGCGTAAGACCGGCGATCGCGACCGCGATGCCCGCGCCGACAAGAAGGCCAAGCCGGCCGGCAAGGGCGACAACCGTCGCTCGGGCAAGCTGACGCTGAACCAGGCGCTTTCAGGCGAAGGTGGCCGTCAGCGTTCCATGGCGCAGATGAAGCGCAAGCAGGAGCGTGCCCGTCAGAAGGCGATGGGCGGTCATGTCGAGCGCGAGAAGGTGACGCGCGACGTGCAGCTTCCCGAGGTGATCACCGTGGGCGAGCTGGCCAACCGCATGGCCGAGCGCGTCGCCGACGTGGTCAAGTCGCTGATGAACAACGGCATCATGGCGACCCAGAACCAGTCGATCGACGCCGACACCGCCGAGCTGATCATCGAGGAGTTCGGCCACCGCGTGCAGCGCGTCTCGGACGCCGACGTGGAGCAGGTGATCGAGCAGGTCGAGGACAAGCCCGCGGATCTCAAGGACCGCGCGCCGATCATCACCGTCATGGGTCACGTCGACCACGGCAAGACCTCGCTGCTCGACGCGATCCGCAAGACCAAGGTCGTCTCGGGCGAGGCCGGTGGCATCACCCAGCATATCGGTGCCTACCAGGTCGACGCCGCCAATGGCACGCGCCTGACCTTCCTCGACACGCCCGGCCACGCGGCCTTCACCTCGATGCGGGCCCGTGGCGCGCAGGTGACGGACATCGTGGTTCTGGTGGTCGCGGCGGATGACGCCGTGATGCCGCAGACGGTCGAGGCGATCAACCACGCCAAGGCCGCCAAGGTGCCGATGATCGTGGCGATCAACAAGGTCGACAAGCACGACGCCAACCCCGACAAGGTGCGCACCTCGCTGCTCCAGCACGAGGTGATCGTCGAGAAGATGTCGGGCGACGTGCAGGACGTCGAGGTTTCGGCCATCACCGGCAAGGGTCTCGACGAGCTGCTCGAGGCGATCGCGCTGCAATCCGAGATCCTCGAACTGAAGGCCAACCCGAACCGTCCGGCGCAGGGCGCCGTGATCGAGGCGCAGCTCGACGTGGGCCGCGGCCCGGTCGCGACCGTCCTCGTGCAGAACGGCACGCTCAAGCGCGGCGACATCTTCGTCGTGGGCGAGCAGTGGGGAAAGGTCCGCGCGCTCGTGGATGACAAGGGCGATCGCGTCGAGGAGGCCGGTCCCTCGGTCCCCGTCGAGGTGCTGGGTCTCAACGGCACGCCCGAGGCGGGCGACGTGCTCAACGTCGTCGAGACCGAGGCGCAGGCTCGCGAGATCGCGGAATACCGCGCCAACGCCGCCAAGGAGAAGCGCGCTGCCGCCGGTGCCGCGACCACGCTGGAACAGCTCATGGCGAAGGCCAAGGAAGACAAGAACGTCTCCGAGCTGCCGATCGTGGTGAAGTCCGACGTGCAGGGTTCGGCCGAGGCCATCGTCCAGGCGATGGAGAAGATCGGCAACGACGAGGTCCGGGTCCGGGTGCTGCATTCGGGCGTCGGCGCGATCACCGAGAGCGACATCGGCCTCGCCGAAGCCTCGGGTGCGCCGGTCTTCGGCTTCAACGTCCGGGCCAACGCGCCCGCGCGTCAGGCCGCGAACCAGAAGGGCGTCGAGATCCGCTACTACAGCGTGATCTACGACCTCGTGGACGACGTGAAACAGGCGGCCTCGGGCCTTCTGTCGAACGAGATCCGCGAAAAGTTCATCGGCTATGCCAACATTAAGGAGGTCTTCAAGGTCTCCAACGTGGGCAAGGTCGCGGGCTGCCTCGTCACCGAGGGCGTGGCACGCCGCTCCGCCGGTGTCCGCCTGCTGCGCGACAACGTGGTGATCCACGAAGGCACGCTGAAGACGCTCAAGCGCTTCAAGGACGAGGTCGCGGAGGTCCAGTCGGGCCAGGAATGCGGCATGGCCTTCGAGAACTACGAGGACATCCGCCCCGGCGATGTCATCGAGATCTTCGAGCGGGAGTCGGTCGAGCGCACGCTCTGATCACTCGCGGAAACGGGATTGCAGGGGGCGGCCTTCGGGCCGCCCCTTTTGCGTCCAAGGTCGTGCTTGACGACCGGGGAGGGGCCGGCGATCCATGGGCCATGCGGCGCGTGATGATCATCGGCCAGCCGGGTTCCGGAAAGTCGACGCTGGCGCGTCGGATGGGGGCGATCACCCACCTGCCCGTGGAGCATATCGACCGGGTGCATTGGGCACCCGGCTGGACCGAGCGCACGCGGGACGAAAAGGACCGGCTCTGCGCCGAGATCCATGCCAAGCCCGAATGGATCTTCGAGGGCGGCCATTCCAGCACTTGGAGCGAGCGGCTGGCGCGCGCGGACACGGTGATCTGGCTCGATCTGCCGCTCTGGATCCGGCTGCCTCGGCTGTTGTGGCGCACCCTGCGCCATTGGGGTCGGACCCGGCCCGACCTGCCGCCGGGCTGCCCTGAGCGCTTCGACCGGGAGTTCTTCCGCTGGGTCTGGCGCACGCGCGCCTCGATGCGGCGGCGGCTGAACTGGTTCTATGATCAGATCCCCGAAGGCAAGAACCGGCATCACCTGCGCTCCGGGCGCGAGGTCGAGGCCTATCTGCGCGCGCTCACGGCGGCCATGGCGCGCGGCGATCTGGGCCTGCCGCACCGATGAGGCACACGAAAAAAAGGGACGGCCAGCGCCGTCCCCTTCGCGTGGGCTACGTGGAAAAAGGTTACGCGAAAGGGGCCATCAGGCGACTTGCGGCGCCGCGTTGGCAGGACGGCCTTCGTAGAGACGCTCGCCGACCCGCACCAGCATGCGGCCATTGGCGAGTTGCTTGACGAGCAGGCCCTGCACCGAGATGCAGCTTCCGATCAGGATT
The DNA here is from genome assembly GCF_014195545.1 of Limimaricola variabilis. Taxonomy (GTDB): domain Bacteria; phylum Pseudomonadota; class Alphaproteobacteria; order Rhodobacterales; family Rhodobacteraceae; genus Limimaricola; species Limimaricola variabilis. The sequence continues at coordinate 353,364 of NZ_JACIBX010000002.1, forward strand.
GTTTGCAGCATGGTCAACTCCAGCGGTGATGCACTGGTTCCATCATAAGGCTTTTTCGTTACGAAAAACACCGGCGTGACGGATTTTTGACCGCATTTGGCCCTAATCGGCGGGTTCTGACGCAGGGTTCGGGCGACCGATCCTCAGAGCCAGTCCCGCAGGACGGGAATCAACGGGAGGTCGGCGGGCGGCATCGGGTACTCGCGCAGCCGGTTCGGCCGTACCCATTCCAGCGCCTGATTCTCCCGCCCCCTGACCACGCCCTGCCAGCGGCGACAGGCGAAGAGCGGCATCAACAGGTGAAAGCTCTCATAGGCGTGGCTGGCAAAGGTCAGCGGCGCGAGACAGCTCTCCTGCGTGTCGATGCCGAGCTCCTCGTGCAGCTCGCGGATCAGCGCCGCCTCCGGCGTCTCGCCCGGCTCGACCTTGCCGCCGGGAAACTCCCACAGCCCGGCCATCGACTTGCCCTCGGGGCGCTGCGCGAGCAGCACCCTTCCATCGGCGTCGATCAGCGCGACGGCAGAGACGAGGACGATCTTCACGAGCGGTAGTCGGCGTTGATCTCGATGTAGCGGTGCGTGAGGTCGCAGGTCCAGGCCACGGCCGAGCCCTGCCCCAGCCCGAGATCGACGTCGATCACGATTTCCTGCCCCTTCATGTAGGCGGCGGCCTTCTCCTCGCTGTAGGACGGGCTGACCCAGCCCTTCTCGGCCACGAGGATGTCGCCGAAGCGGATCGAGAGCCGGTCGCGGTCGGCCTCGGCCCCGGACTTGCCAACCGCCATGACGACGCGGCCCCAGTTCGGGTCCTCACCGGCAATCGCGGTCTTGACCAGCGGCGAGTTGGCGGTGGCCATGGCAATCTTGCGGGCATCGGCGTCGGAAGCCGCGCCGGAGACGCGGATCTCGACGAACTTGGTCGCGCCTTCGCCGTCGCGCACCACCTGATGCGCGAGGTCGAGCATAACCCGCTCCAGCGCCTCGGCGAAGTCGGCATTGCCCGTGGCATCCGCACCCGAGGCCCCGGTCGCGGCCATCAGCAGCGTGTCCGAGGTCGAGGTGTCGCTGTCCACGGTGATGCAGTTGAAGGTCCGGTCGGTGATCTGGCGCAACAGGGTCTGCAGCGCCGGCTGTTCGAATTTCGCGTCGGTGAAGATGTAGACCAGCATGGTCGCCATGTCGGGCGCGATCATGCCCGATCCCTTGGCGATACCGGCGATCTTCACGCTCTTCCCGTCGATCTCGACCGTTTCGGTCGCGCCCTTGGGAAAGGTGTCGGTGGTCATGATGGCGCGAGCCGCGCCTTCGATGCCCGCGGGCTCCAGCGCGGCGTTCAGCACGTCGAGCTTTGCCACGATCCGCTCATGCGGCAGCGGCTCGCCGATCACGCCGGTGGAGGAGGTGAAGACCCGGGAGGCGTCGATGCCGGTGGCTGCGGCCACGGCGGTGCAGATCTCGGCCACCGAGCGTTCGCCGGCCTGACCGGTGAAGGCGTTGGAGTTGCCCGAATTGACGAGAAAGGCGGCGCGGGACGTGTCCGCGCCGATCTTCGCCTCGCAGTCGCGGACCGGGGCCGAGCGGGTGGAGGAGCGCGTGAACACCCCCGCCACCGCCGAGCCCTCGGCCAGCTCCGCGAGCATCACGTCGGTCCGGTTCGCGTATCGCACGCCGGCGGCCACGGAGGCGAAACGCACGCCCGCGATCTCGGGCAGGGCGGGGAAGCTGGCGGGCGCCAGCGGCGAGACCGGACCGGCCATGATCAGTTGCCCTCTTCGAGCAGGTCGAGATTGGTCAGCACGGAGGGGTCGAAGGCGCCCTCCTCGGGACGGGTGACTTCGGCTTCGGCCTCGAGCTCCTCAAGCCGGGCCTCGATCTTCTGCTGCTGGATCTGGCTGGCGAGATCCTCGCGCACCTCGTCGAGCGTCGGCGGCTCTTGGGTGCGGGTGTCGTCGAGCCGGATCACGTGGAAGCCGAACTGCGTCTCGACCGGCGTTTCGGTGGTCTCGCCCTTCTCGAGCGCGGCCACGGCGTCTTGGAACGGCTGCACCATCATGCCGTCGGCGAACCAGCCGAGGCTGCCGCCCTGCGCGCCCGAACCGGGATCGGTCGAGACTTCCTTGGCGATCTCGGCGAACTCCTCGCCGGCCTCGAGCCGCTCGAGCACGGCCTGCGCCTCTTCCTCGGTCTCCACGAGGATGTGGCTGGCGTTGTACTCGTTGGTGGCCTCGGCGTCGGCGAAGGCTTCGTCATAGGCGGCCTGGAGCTCCTCGTCGGAGACCTCCTCGCCCATCATCTCGGTGATCGCCTCGCCGGCGAGCAGCGAACGGCGCTGGTTGGCGAGGGCCAGTTCCACCCGGGCGGGGACGCCCTCGACCGTGTCGGCAAGCACCTGCTGCTGCACCAGCTGATCGAGGATGCCCTGGAACAGGGTCTCGGGCGGAAGCTGCTGGTATTGTTGCGGCAGTTGGCTGCGGGTGATGATCATTTCGCCCAGCGTGATCTCGGTGCCGTTGACGGTGGCGACGACGTCCGAGGCCTGCTGCGCGGCGGCCATGGTGGACAGGCCGGCCATCAGGGCGGCGGCGGGCAACGTGCGGATCATGCGGTTTCCTTCCCTCAGCCGCGCGGGGAACGCGTCCCGGGCGCGACGTTGACACTCGGTCTCCCGCTCCTTACATCGCCGGATGGGCTGGCAAAGGGCGGCACTTGCGCCCTATCTATGCCCCACATGCGGGGGCGACAAGCGACCTCCTTGCAGATCAAGTCACGACGGCAGGAGACAATCGCCAATGCTGGGTATCGGATCGCTGGCCAAGAAGGTCTTCGGCACGCCGAACGACCGCAAGATCAAGTCCACGCGACCGCTGATCGAAAAGATCAACGCGCTCGAGCCCGAGTTCCAGGCGCTGGACGACGCGGGCCTCAAGGCCAAGACCGCCGAGTTCAAGGAGCGGATCGAAAACGGCGAGAGCCTCGATCACCTGCTGCCGGAGGCCTTCGCCAACTGCCGCGAGGCGGCGCGCCGCGCGCTCGGCCTGCGGGCCTTCGACACGCAGCTGATGGGCGGGATCTTCCTGCATCAGGGCAACATCGCCGAGATGAAGACCGGCGAGGGCAAGACCCTGGTCGCGACCTTCCCGGCCTATCTCAACGGCCTGTCGGGCAAGGGCGTGCACGTCGTCACCGTGAACGACTACCTCGCCAAGCGCGACGCCGAATGGATGAGCAAGGTCTACGGCGCGCTCGGCCTGACCACCGGCGTGGTCTATCCGCAGCAGCCCGAGTCCGAGAAGAAGGGCGCCTACGCCGCCGACGTCACCTATGCGACGAACAACGAGCTGGGCTTCGACTACCTGCGCGACAACATGAAGTCCGAGCTGTCGCAGATGAACCAGCGCGGCCACAACTTCGCGATCGTCGACGAGACCGACTCGATCCTGATCGACGAGGCGCGCACGCCGCTGATCATCTCCGGCCCGAGCCAGGACCGCTCCGAGCTCTACCGCCAGATCGACCGGGTGATCCCCGACCTGACCGAGGAGCATTACACCCTCGACGAGAAGACCCGCTCGGTCACCTATACCGACGAGGGCAACGAGTTCCTCGAAGCGCGGCTGCAGGCGCTCGGCATCCTGCCCGAGGGGCAGACGCTCTACGATCCCGAGAGCACGACCATCGTGCACCACGTCAACCAGGGCCTGCGCGCGCACAAGCTGTTCCAGCGCGACAAGGACTACATCATCCGCGACGGCCAGGCCGTGCTGATCGACGAGTTCACCGGCCGGATGATGCATGGCCGCCGTCTGTCGGACGGTCTGCACCAGGCGATCGAGGCAAAGGAAGATCTCGACATCCAGCCCGAGAACGTGACGCTGGCCTCGGTGACCTTCCAGAACTACTTCCGCCTCTACGACAAGCTGGCCGGCATGACCGGCACGGCGCTGACCGAGGCCGACGAATTCTACGAGATCTACCGTCTCGGCGTGGTCGAGGTGCCGACCAACCGCCCGATCCAGCGGATCGACGAGCACGATCAGGTCTACCGCACCGCCCGCGAGAAATTCGACGGCGTGGTCAAGGCGATCAAGGAGGCGCATGAAAAGCGCCAGCCGATCCTGGTCGGCACGACCTCGATCGAGAAATCCGAATTCCTGTCCAAGCTGCTCGAGAAGGAAGGCATCAAGCACAACGTGCTCAACGCCCGCCAGCACGAGCAGGAGGCGCAGATCATTGCCGATGCCGGCAAGCTCGGCGCGGTGACCATCGCCACCAACATGGCCGGCCGCGGCACCGACATCCAGCTCGGCGGCAATGTCGAGCTGAAGGTGATCGAGGCGCTGGCCGCCGATCCGGAGGCGCATCCCGACGAGATCCGTGCCCGGATCGAGGCCGAGCATGCCGACGAGAAGAAGGCCGTGCTCGAGGCCGGTGGTCTCTTCGTGCTCGCCACCGAGCGGCACGAGAGCCGGCGCATCGACAACCAGCTGCGCGGCCGCTCGGGCCGGCAGGGTGACCCGGGGCGGTCCTCCTTCTTCCTGTCGCTCGAAGACGACCTGATGCGGATCTTCGGCTCCGAGCGCCTCGAGAAGGTGCTGTCGGGTCTGGGCATGAAGGAAGGCGAGGCGATCGTGCACCCTTGGGTGAACAAGTCGCTCGAGCGCGCACAGGCCAAGGTCGAGGGGCGCAACTTCGACATCCGCAAGCAGCTGCTGAAATACGACGACGTGATGAACGAGCAGCGCAAGGTGATCTTCTCCCAGCGCCGCGAGATCATGGAGGCCAAGGATCTCTCCGAGATCGTCGCCGACATGCGTCACCAGGTGATCGAGGACATGGTCGCCACCCATATCCCGCAGCGTGCCTATGCCGATCAGTGGGACGCCGAGGGGCTCTATGCCAAGGCGATCCAGACGCTCGGCGTCGACGTGCCGGTGGTGAAATGGGCCGATGAGGAAGGGGTCGACGACGCGGTGATCCGCGAGCGGCTCGAAGAGGCCTCCGACAAGCTTATGGCCGAGAAGGCCGAGGCGTTCGGCCCCGAGACCATGCGCAGCATCGAGAAGCAGGTGCTGCTGCAGACCATCGACGGCAAGTGGCGCGAGCACCTGCTGATGCTCGAGCATCTGCGCTCGGTGGTGGGCTTCCGCGGCTATGCGCAGCGCGACCCGCTCAACGAGTACAAGACCGAGGCCTTCCAGCTGTTCGAGGGTCTGCTCGACGGGCTGCGGGCCGAGGTCACCGAGAAGCTGGCCCAGGTCCGTCCGATCACCAAGGAAGAGCAGCAGGCGATGCTGCAGCGCGCGATGCAGGCGCAGGCGGCCCGGGCACAGGCCACGGGCAGTGCGGCAGGTGCAGGTGCTGCGGCCGCCGGTACTGGTGCAGCGGCGGCGGGTGCCGGCGCGGCCACCGGTGCCCCGGCGCAGCCGGCACCGCGGCGCGAAGCCCCGGAAATGGCCGGGGCAGGGGCCGAGGCCGCGCCCGCCCGGTCGGCGGCGGATTTCGACGAGAACGACCCGGCGAGCTGGGGCAATCCGTCGCGCAACGAACCCTGCCCCTGCGGCTCGGGCGAGAAGTTCAAGCACTGCCACGGCAAGCTCTGAGGCCCGACCAGATCCGGGCATCTGCCGCAAAGATGCCCGGATGACACCCTCATGCGGCCGGTTTGCGGTCGCGCTGGGGCCTTGTCGCCAGCCTAGCCTAGACCCGTCCCAACAAAGGAGCGGGTCATGGCCGTCTTGAGATTTCTCGCTACCGCCGCCGGTTGCGCCGCCGCTGCCTTCGCGATCGGCCAGTTCATGGAGAACGGCGTTTCACGCGCTCAAGCCACGCCGGTCGACCTCCCCGAGACCTTCCCCGAAGCGCCGGTGCTGATCGCCGCCCGGGTCGAGGCCCCGCCGGTCCCGAACATCGTATTCGACCGCCCCCAAGCGCCGCGCGACCCTGCCCGGCTGGCCGGGATCGCCGCGCCGCGCGTGGCGCGCGATTGCGGCCTCGCGCTTTCGGCCGAACCCCGCCCGGGCGCCATGGCGCTGCTGCAGGTCGCCGCGCCCTGCGCCCGCGACGCGCGGCTGACGCTGCGCCATCAGGGGCTGACCGTGACACTGCTCACCGATGACGAGGGCCGGGCCGAGACTCTGTTCCCGGCGCTCGCCAAGCGAGCGGTGTTCATGGCGGAGGCCAACGGCGCGTCGGCCGTCGCCGCCGCGGATATCGCCGACCTCGCCGAATGGCGCCGTGTCGCCCTGCAGTCGGACGGCGGCGAGGGGCTATCGCTCCATGCCTTGGCGCCCGGCGCGCGGCACGGCGGCGAGGGCCATCTGAGCCGCGACATGCCGGCCAGCGCCAGCGGCGCGGCGGTGATCGTGCTGGGCGATCCGGCGGCGCCGCTGCCGCGGCTGGTCGAGATCTACAGCGCCCCGACCGGGGAGCGCGCCGCCGTCAGCGTCGAAATCGAGGTGACCGAGGCCAATTGCGGCCGCCCGGTCGCGGCCGAGCTGCTGCAAAGCGGCGATCGCGGACCCGCCGGCACCGGCATCGAGCTCACCCTGCCGGGCTGCGACGCGGTGGGCGAGCTTCTCGTCTTGCAAAATCCGGAACCGGGGATGACAGTCGCGTCGAGATGACGCGTCACGCCCCCGCTGCCCTTTCCCTCGTCCCGATCCTGCGTCGCGTGGCCCTGTGGGCCGCGCTGTGCGTGTCGGCCACCGGCCTCGCCGCCCAGCCGGACGACCGCGAGGTGACGCTGACCTCGCGCAACGGCTCTCTGACCATTACCGGAAGCCTCTTGGGTTTTGATGGACGGTTCCTGCGGATCGCCTCCGAGCATGGCGAATTGACGCTGCCCTTGGCGGGGGTGGACTGCGCGGGCGCTGTCTGTCCCGATCCGGAAAGCTGGGTACCCGCGCTGCGGCTCTCGGGTGCGGCCCGGCTGGGTGATCTGGTGTTGCCGGCGCTGATCGACGGATATGCGCGGGCGCGGGGGCTCGTGCTCGAGACCGCGCCGGGCGATGCCAGTCATGCGCATTACAGCCTCGTGTCGCCCGAGGGCGGCAAGCCGCTGCTGCAGGTGTCGTTCCGGCTCACCTCCACCGAGGACGGCTTTGCCGACCTGCTCGCCGACGAGGCCGATCTCGCCATGGCCGAGCGGCTGCTCGATGCCGGGGAGCTGACGCTGGCGCGCGACGCAGGCCTCGGCCGGCTCGACGCGCCGGGGCGGTTGCAGCTCATCGGGCTCGACGCGCTGGTGCCGGTGGTAGCGCCGGGGCGGCGGATCACGGCGCTGTCGCTGTCGCAGCTGTCGCGGCTCTTTGCCGGAGAGATCACCGACTGGTCGCGGCTCGAGGCGAAGGCGGGGCCGGTGACGCTGCATCTGGGGCCCGAGACAAGCGGCCAGACGCAGGGGTTCGAGGCCTTGGTGCTGGCGCGCGCGGGCCGGACGCTGTCGGACGCGGTGGTCCGCCACCCCGACGCGGAGGCGCTCGCCGAAGCGGTCGCGGCCGATCCGGGGGCGATCGGCATGTTGCCCTTCGGCCGGACCGGCGCAACCCAGCCGCTCGCCCTGACCGGGCCGTGCGGGCTGCGCGGCGCGGCGCGGGCCGAAACGGTCGCGACGGGGGATTACCCGCTGACCCTGCCGCTGGTGCTCTACCGTCCGATGCGGCGCCTGCCGGACGCGGCCGAGGCGTTTCTTGGCTGGATCGCCACCGCCGAGGCCCAGCTGGTGCTGCGCCGTGCGGGGGTGACGGGCCTCGCGCCGATCCCCATTCCGATCACCGCGCAGGGGGACCGGATCGCCGGCGCCGTGCTTTCGGCGGGAGAGGATACCGGGATCGAGGAGCTGCAGCGCATGTTGCGGGTGCTGCGTCCGCGAGAGCGGCTGTCGACGACCTTCCGCTTCGAGACGGGGGAGACCGCGCTCGACCCGGTGTCGCGCTCGCGCGTCGTGCAGCTGGCGCAGTCGATCCGGGACGGTCGCCACAACGGCGAGTCGCTGCTGCTCGCCGGGTTCTCGGACGGGCAGGGCGGGCCGGTCGCCAATCATGACCTGTCGCTCGAGCGGGCCGAGGCGGTGCGCGCCGCAGTACTGTCGCTGCTGGGGGGCACCCTGCCGCCGGGGGTAGAGCTGGAGGTCGCGGCCTTCGGCGAGGCGCTGCCCATGGGCTGCGACGACAGCGAGACCGGCCGCGGGATCAATCGCCGGGTCGAGCTCTGGGTGGCGCCGCTGCGCTAGATCAGCCCTTCGGCGCGAAAGCTGGTCTCGCGTGATTTGCCGATCACCAGATGGTCGTGCAGCAAGATGTCGAGCGCTGCCGCCGCCTCGATCCGCGCGGTCATGGCGATGTCGGCCTCGGAGGGGGTGGGGTCGCCGGAGGGGTGGTTGTGCACCAGGATCAGCGCCGAGGCATTGAGCTCCAGCGCCCGCTTCACCACCTCGCGCGGATAGACAGGCACGTGGTCGACCGTGCCGCGCGCCTGCGCCTCGTCGGCGATCAGCACGTTGCGCCGGTCGAGGAACAGCACGCGGAACATCTCGGTGTCGCGATGCGCCATCACCGTGCGGCAATAGTCGAGCAGCGGCTCCCAGCCCGACAGAACCGGGCGCGCGATGACCCGCGCCCGCGCCATGCGATGCGCCACAGCCTCGACCACCTTGAGCGCGCCGACCACCGCCGGCCCCGCCCCCTCGATCTCGGACAGGCGGGGAATCGGCGCGGCGAGCACGCGGTTGAGGTCGCCGAAGGCGTCGATCAGCCGCCGGGCGAGCGGTTTCATGTCCTGCCGCGGCACGGCGAGGAAGAGCAGCAGTTCCAGAAGCTCGTAATCGGGCATGGCCTCGGCCCCGCCGGCGAGGAACCTCTCGCGCAGGCGGCGGCGGTGATCGGCCATGTAGGACGGCACGCGGCCCTTGGGCAGGGGCGCTACCTCGGCCACCTCATCGGAGTCGAAGGGCAGCGGGCGTTCGGCGAATGACGGCACCATGCCCGCGACTGTCTCGCGGGCATGGTTAACGCGGGCTTAACCTCAGCCCTTCATCGAATCCCAGAACCCCTTCACCGCCGAGAAGAAGTTCGAGCTCTGCGGGTTGTTCTTCTCGCCGAGCTCGTCGAACTCGCGCAGCAGCTCGCGCTGGCGCGCGGTCAGGTTGACCGGCGTCTCGACGGCGAGCTCGATAAACATGTCACCGCGCTGACCGCCGCGCAGGGCGGGCATGCCCTTGCCGCGCAGGCGCATCTGCCGGCCCGACTGGCTGCCTTCGGGGATCTTCACTCGGCTCTTGCCGCCATCGATGGTCGGCACCTCAATGTCGCCACCGAGCGCCGCCGCCGCCATGGAGACGGGCACGCGGCAGTAGAGATCGGTGCCGTCGCGCTTGAACAGCTGGTGCTCGGCCACGTCGATGAAGATGTAGAGGTCGCCCGAAGGCCCGCCCCTGAGCCCGGCCTCGCCCTCGCCGGCGAGACGGATGCGGGTGCCGGTCTCGACGCCCGCCGGGATGTTGACCGAGAGCGACTTCTCCTTCTCGACCCGTCCGGCGCCCTGGCAGGCACGGCAGGGATCCTTGATGATCTGGCCGATGCCGTTGCAGGTCGGGCAGGTCCGCTCGACGGTGAAGAAGCCTTGCTGGGCGCGCACCTTGCCCATGCCCGAACAGGTCGGGCAGGTGGCGGGCTCGGAGCCGTCGGAGGCGCCGGAGCCGTGGCATTTGCCGCAGGTGACCGAGGTCGGCACGGTCACGGTCTTCTGCAGACCGGAGAAGGCGTCCTCGAGATTGATGCGCAGGTTGTAGCGCAGATCGTTGCCGCGCGCGGCGCGCGAGCGGCCCTGGCCGGCGCCACCGCGCTGGCCCATGAAGTCGCCGAACAGGTCGTCGAACACGTCCGAGAAGGCCGAGGCGAAATCGCCTTGGCCCCTGAAGCCGCCAGCCCCGCCGCCGGGCCGCCCGCCCATGCCGCCTTCGAAGGCGGCGTGACCGTAGCGGTCATAGGCGGCCTTCTTGTCGGCATCCTTGAGAACGTCATAGGCCTCGTTGGCGGCCTTGAACTGCTCCTCGGCATTGGGGTTGTCGGAATTGCGGTCGGGATGCAGCTCCTTGGCCTTGCGGCGATAGGCCTTCTTGATCTCGTCGGCGGACGCGCCCTTCGAGACCCCGAGCGTTTCGTAGTAGTCGCGTTTTGCCATGGGATCATCCATCTATCGAACGGGAAAGGGCCGACCCGGTCCCGGGCCGGCCCCTCGGACTGGGAGCTCGGGGACCGCTCAGCGGCCCCGCTTGTCGTCGTCCAGATCCTCGAAGTCGGCGTCGACGATGCCGTCGTCATCAGCGTCCCGCGACTTGGTGTCCGCCTCGGCGGGCTCCTCCTCGCCGGCTTCTTCCTGGCTGGCCTTGTAGATCGCCTCGCCCAGCTTCATCGCCGCCTCGGAGACGTTCTGGATGCCGGCACGGATCTTGTCGGGGTTGTCACCCTCGAGCTCGTCCTTGAGCGCGGCCAGCGCCAGCTCGATTGCCTCGATGGTCGAGGGATCGACCTTGTCGGCATGCTCTTCCATCGACTTCTCGGTCGAGTGGATGAGGCTCTCGGCCTGGTTTTTGGCCTCGACGAGGTCGCGCCGCTTCTTGTCGGCGTCGGCGTTCTCCTCCGCCTCGCGGACCATCTTCTCGATGTCCTCGTCGGTGAGACCGCCGGAGGCCTGGATGGTGATCTTCTGCTCCTTGCCAGTGCCCTTGTCCTTGGCCGACACCGAGACGATGCCGTTGGCGTCGATGTCGAAGGTCACCTCGATCTGCGGCATGCCGCGCGGGGCAGGCGGGATGTTCTCGAGGTTGAACTGGCCGAGCATCTTGTTGTCGGCCGCCATCTCGCGCTCACCCTGGAAGACCCGGATCGTCACCGCGTTCTGGTTGTCCTCGGCGGTCGAGAAGATCTGGCTCTTCTTGGTCGGGATGGTGGTGTTGCGGTCGATCAGGCGGGTGAACACGCCACCCAGCGTCTCGATGCCAAGCGACAGCGGCGTCACGTCGAGCAGCACCACGTCCTTGACGTCGCCCTGCAGCACGCCGGCCTGGATCGCCGCGCCCAGCGCCACGACCTCGTCGGGATTGACGCCCTTGTGCGGCTCCTTGCCGAAGAACTTGGTCACTTCCTCGATCACCTTGGGCATGCGGGTCATGCCGCCGACAAGAACCACCTCGTCGATCTCGGAGGTCGAGATGCCGGCATCCTTGAGCGCCGCCTGGCAGGGCTTCATCGAGGCCTTGATCAGGTCGCCCACGAGGCTTTCCAACTTGGCACGGGTCAGCTTCATGACCATGTGCAGCGGCGTGCCGGTCTTGCCGTCCATCGAGATGAAGGGCTGGTTGATCTCGGTCTGCTGGCTCGAGGAGAGCTCGATCTTGGCCTTTTCGGCCGCTTCCTTGAGACGCTGCAGCGCCATCTTGTCCTGGGTCAGGTCGACGCCATGCTCCTTTTTGAACTCCTCGGCGAGGTAGTTCACGATGCGCATGTCGAAGTCTTCGCCACCGAGGAAGGTGTCGCCATTGGTCGACTTCACCTCGAACAGGCCGTCGTCGATCTCGAGGATGGTCACGTCGAAGGTGCCGCCGCCGAGGTCATAGACGGCGATGGTCTTCGAGTCCTTCTTGTCGAGGCCGTAGGCCAGTGCCGCGGCGGTCGGCTCGTTGATGATGCGCAGCACCTCGAGTCCGGCGATCTTGCCGGCGTCCTTGGTGGCCTGACGCTGGGCGTCGTTGAAGTAGGCGGGGACCGTGATGACGGCCTGCGTCACCTCCTCGCCGAGATAGGACTCGGCAGTCTCCTTCATCTTCTGCAGGGTGAAGGCGGAAATCTGCGACGGCGAATACTTCTCGCCCTTCACCTCGACCCAGGCGTCGCCATTGCCGCCGTCCACGATGCTGTAGGGGACAAGCTTGCGATCCTTCTCGACCGCAGCGTCGGACATGCGACGGCCGATCAGGCGCTTGACCGCGTGGATGGTGTTGGACGGGTTGGTGACGGCCTGCCGCTTGGCGGGCTGGCCGACCAGACGCTCGTCATCGGTGAAGGCGACGATCGACGGGGTGGTGCGGGCGCCTTCCGAGTTCTCGATCACACGGGGCTGCGAGCCGTCCATGATCGCGACGCAGGAGTTGGTGGTCCCGAGGTCGATGCCGATTACTTTAGCCATGTTCAAAACCCTCTAGCTCTAGGCGGTTTTCCGGTTCGGACCCGTTGAGGCATCCGCCCCGGACAGGAATGTAGCGGCGGAGAAGCCCCGCCGCGGATCACTGGGCTATATAGGGAGGGCGTTTTCGGGCTGCAACTGGCAGAGGCGGTCGCGATGCGCCATTTTGCCGCGAGACGGGAACCGGAGGGGCGCGATGGCAACCCAAGAGATCGATCTGCGGGGCGTGCGGGTGCTGCCGGGCCTGCTCGGGCCGGAAGCACAGGCCGCGATGCTGGCCGATCTGCGCGAGGTGGCGCGCGCCGCGCCGGTGATGCGGCCGGTGACGCGGCGGGGTCCGATGAGCGTGCGGATGACCTCGGCCGGGCGGCTGGGCTGGGTCGCCGACCGGCGGGGCTACCGCTACGAGCCCCTCCATCCCGAGACCGGCCAGCCCTGGCCCCCGATCCCCGACAGCGTGCTGGCGGTCTGGCGGGCGGTGTCGGGGGTGGAGGCCGATCCAGACAGCTGCCTTGTCAACCTCTACCGCGAGGGTGCGAAGATGGGCATGCATCAGGATCGCGACGAGGGTGACTTCTCCTACCCGGTGGTGTCGATCAGCCTCGGCGACGAGGCCCTGTTTCGGGTCGGATCGGTCGAGCGCGGCGGCAAGACCGCCTCGATCTGGCTGCGCTCGGGTGACGTGGCGGTGATGGGCGGCGCGGCGCGGCTGGTGCATCATGGCATCGACCGGGTGCGCGACGGGTCCTCGACGCTGATCGACGGCGGCGGCCGGATCAACGTGACGCTGCGGGTGGTGCGCTAGTGAGGCTCCTATGGCGCTTGGCCGTCAGCGGGCGAGCGAGCAGCAGCCGGTGAGAAGCGTGGTCTGTGGGCCCCCCCCGACCATCAGCGCCTCGAAGCCGTAGCGGCGCGACGACATGCCGTCCGAGCAGCTCTGGTTGAGCAGCGACAGGCTCCAGATCGTGCCATCCGTCCGCAGCGCCGCGGCGAAGCGGCCGCGATGGCCAGCGCTGCCCACGAGGGCAGGGGCGGGCGCCTCGAACAGCTCGCCTTCGGGCGTGTCCAGCCGCCAGCTCTCGCCGGTCTCCAGCCGCCAGAACGGTTCGGTCCCGAAGCATGCGGCGAGAGGCGGAATCGCCCCGTCCCACTGTCCCGGTCGCCGGTCGAGAAAGCCCAGGCTCACCCAGCCCGTGCCTTCGCCCGCATTGACCCGGCCCCAGCCCCCGTCGCGCGACATCTCGATCACCTCGATGCCACGCGCGTCATGGGCGAGATGGCCGATCACCTTATGCCCGGCGCCGGGGCCGGAGCGGATGTTGAGCTGGTCGTCGGCGGCCACCCGCGCCACGTCGAACAGCGCGGGCCAGGCATCCTGCGTGGCGAGCGCCGGCGCGGCCCAGAGCAGCAACGCCAGCGCCAGCCCCCTCACCGCCCGGCGCTCCAGCTCGCCGAGGCGCGCTTGCGGGTGAAGAACTCGGCCATCATGCCGATCGCCATCAGCGCCAGCCCGACCCAGAGCGGGTAGAGCGCCGAGGTGAAATGCGGCGTGTAGTTGAGAAAGATGTCGCCCCGGGCCTGGTCGATGGCGTGAAACAGCGGGTTCCAGTCGAACAGGGCGAGCATGTAGCCCGGCAGCGTGTTGGCCACGAACATCTTGCCCGACGCGATCATGTTGACCCGCGAGTAGATCGACACGCCGAGCTGGGTGAACTCGGGCAGCCAAGGCTTGATCGCCATGAAGATCATGCCGACGCCGACGCCGGAGAACCACGACACAAGCAGCATCCCCATCGCGCCCACCGGGTCCTCGATCACCACCGGCGTCACCAGCACGTGGTAGAAGAACAGCACCACCAGGAGCGACAGCACCTGGATGTAGAGCGAGCCCAGCGCGGCGGCGGAGATGGTCACGGCGGTGTTGAGCGGCGCGTGCTTCATCATCGAGGAGGCCGGGCCGTCGGCCTTCACCACCGCCGCTACCGCCTTGGTGTGGGTGAGAAACAGGAAAATGCCGGACATCAGGTAGAGCAGGAAGTCGCCCCTGAGCCCGGCGCCGCGGGCGCCGATCAGCGCGAACATCATGTAGAAGGCCAGCACGAAGATCACCGTCTGGGCGATGTTCATCGCCAACCCGGCCAGGGCGTTGCGGTGGCTCTTGCGGATCTCCCGCACGGTCGAGTGGTAGATCAGCTCGGCCAGGCCGGCGGCGTGGCGGCCGGCGCCGCGGGAGCGTTCGCGTTCGAACATCTGGCCTCGTTCCTGCGGTCGCGGGGGCGACGATTTTCTTGCCGATCCCCCGGCGGAATACCATAAGGAGATCGCCCCGACCCATCAACATTGCATGAAGCGGATGGCGATTTCGGGGCGCGACCGGGTGAAAGGACGATTGGGCTGATGGATTTCGACAGGCTGACGCGGGTGATGCGCACTCTTGCCATCGAGGCGGGCGAGAAGATCATGGAGATCTATGACGGTCCCGATTTCGAGGTGCGCGCCAAGGGCGACGACAGCCCCGTCACCGCCGCCGACGAGGCCGCCGACGCGCTGATCTCCGCAGGGTTGCGCGCGGCGTTCCCGGATCTGCCGCTCGTCACCGAGGAGCAGGCCGACAGCCACGGGCAGGAGGTGAGCACCTTCCTGATCGTCGACCCGCTCGACGGCACCAAGGAATTCGTGCAGCGGCGCGGCGACTTCACCGTCAACATCGCGCTGGTCGAGGATGGCCAGCCGACCCGGGGCGTCGTCTATGCCCCCGCCAAGCAGCGCCTGTTCTACACCGAGGCCTCGGGCGCCTCGGTCGAGGAGCAGGGGCCGTTCGACGCCGAAACCCCCGGCGCCACCAAGCCGATCAAGGTCGCGACCCCCGGCGCCGCGCTGCGCGTCGTCGCCTCCAAGAGCCACCGCGACGCCGCGACCGACGACTATATCGGCAAGTACGAGGTCGCCGACATGAAGAGCGCGGGCTCCTCGCTCAAGTTCTGCCTCGTCGCGACCGGCGAGGCCGATCTCTATCCGCGGCTGGGGCGCACCATGGAATGGGACACGGCGGCCGGTCATGCGGTGCTCGCCGGTGCGGGCGGTCAGGTCGTGCGCTTCGACGATCACAGCCCGCTCGGCTATGGCAAGCCGGGTTTCGAAAACCCGTTCTTCATCGCCCTGGCCCCGGGCATCGAACTGGCGAAACCCTGATGTCGCTGCTCATCGTCATTCCCGCCCGCTACGCCTCGACCCGCTACCCGGGCAAGCCGCTTGTCGAACTCAAGGGTGCCACCGGCGAGGCGCGCAGCCTGATCCGCCGCTCCTGGGAGGCGGCGCAGCAGGTGTCGGGCACCCCCCGCGTCGTGGTCGCGACCGATGACGACCGGATCCGCAGCCATGCCGAAGGGTTCGGTGCCGAGGTGGTGATGACCTCCGAGGCCTGCCGCAATGGCACCGAGCGCTGCGCCGAGGCCTTCGACACGCTGGGCGGCGGTTTCGATCTGGTGGTCAACCTGCAGGGCGACGCGCCGCTGACCCCGCCCTGGTTCGTCGAACGGCTGGTCGAGGATCTGCGCGACCACCCGGTCGCCGAGGTGGCGACGCCGGTGCTGCGCGCCGACGCCGCGGCGTTGGCCGGGTTCCGCGAGGACCGGCGCGAGGGTCGGGTCGGGGGCACCACGGCGGTGTTCGGCGCCGACAACACCGCGCTCTACTTCTCCAAGGAAGTGATTCCCTACACCGGCCGCGACGACTACGCCGCCGATGAGGCGACGCCGGTGTTCCACCATGTCGGCGTCTATGCCTACCGGCCCTCGGCGCTCGCCGCCTATGGTCGCTGGCCGCAGGGGCCCTTGGAGACGCTCGAAGGGCTGGAGCAGCTGCGCTTTCTCGAGCGGCGCGTGCCGGTACTCTGCGTCGAGGTCGAGGCACGCGGGCGGCAGTTCTGGGAGCTGAACAACCCGCAGGACGTGCCGCGGATCGAGGCGATGCTCAAAGAGATGCAGGTGGCGTGACGCCCGCGCGCGTCAGCGTGGTGATCGTCAGCCGCGGCCGTCCCGCCGCGCTGGGCCTGTGTCTCACCGCGCTGGCGCAGAATCGCCACCCGGCCTTCGAGGTGATCGTCGTCACCGATGCCGAAGGCGAGGCGGCGCTCGCGGCCTGGGCCGGACGGATCCGGCTGCGGCGCTGCGACGAGGCCAATATCAGCCTGGCGCGCAACATCGGTATCGAGGCGGCGGCAGGCGAGGTGGTGGCCTTTCTCGACGACGACGCGCTGCCCGAGCCGGGCTGGCTTGCCGCGCTGACGGCGCCCTTCGCCGACGAGGATGTCGCGGCGGCGGGCGGCTATGTGCGCGGGCCCGGCCATCTGGGCTGGCAATGGCGGGCGCGGGCGGCCTTTGCCGATGGCAGTACCCGTGACCTGATACTCGACAATGACGAGACCGTGGTGCTGCGCGGCCGGCTCGGGCGCGGCATCAAGACCGAAGGCACCAATATGGCGGTGCGGCGCGGCCTGCTGGCGGCGATGGGCGGGTTCGACCCCGCCTATCGCTTCTATCTCGACGAGACCGACCTGAACCTGCGGCTGGCCGCGCAGGGCGCGCGCACCGCGATCGTGCCCGGGGCGATCGTGAATCACGGCTATCTCGAAAGCCCACGCCGGCGTCGCGACCGGGTGCCGCGCGACCTGTTCGAGATCGGCGCCAGCCTCGCGGTGTTCCTGCGCCGCCATGCCGTTCGACTCGACGGGAATGCCCGGCTGTCGGCGGAGCGCGCAGCGCAGCGGCGGCGCCTGCTGCATCACATGCAGTGGGGCCGGATCGCGCCGGGTGACGTGGCCGGGCTGCTTGAGGGGTTCGACGCCGGAGTGTCGGAGGGGCGGCTGCGGCCGCTGGCCCGGCTGGCCCCGCTCGACGAACCGCCGCCGCCCTTTGCGGCGCTGCATGACGTGCCGCCCGAAGGGCCCGCGACATGGCTTTCGGCCCGGCCCTGGGAGGCGCGCGCGAGACTGGCCGAGGCGGCCGCCTTCGCCGCCGAGGGCCATGTCACGACGCTTCTGGTGCTTTGGCCCGATGCCCGTCGACATACGCTCCGCTTCGATCGGCGCGGCGTCTGGGTCCAGTCGGGGGGGCAGTTCGGGCCATCGCTGCCGGACGATCCGCTGTTCCGCCGCTGGCGTTTCGACGAGCGCGTCGCGCATGAGATGGCGCGACAGCAGGCGACCCGCGATCCGGAGGGCGCGAACTCCGTTCGGTATGAAACCGACTTGGAACCCATGAAACCGTCATGGTAGTCCGGTGTTGTATGTTAGAAAGATGTCGGCAGACATCGTGAACCGTTTTCCCCCGCCTCCGCTCTCCCGGAGTCGCGACCCAAAGGATCCAGACAGATGAAGCAACGTGTGACCAAGGCCGTCTTTCCCGTCGCAGGACTTGGAACGCGCTTTCTCCCCGCCACCAAGTCGGTGCCGAAGGAGATCATGACGCTCGTGGATCAGCCGTTGATCCAATACGCGATCGACGAGGCACGCGCTGCCGGGATCGAGGAGTTCATCTTCGTCACCGCGCGCGGCAAGTCGGCGCTCGAGGATTACTTCGACCATTCGCCCGAACTCGAGGCGCGGCTTGCCGAGGATGGCAAGGATAAGCTCCTCGAAGTGCTGAAATCCACCTACATGCCCTCGGGCGCGATCGCCTATATCCGCCAGCACCAGGCGCTGGGCCTCGGTCACGCCGTGTGGTGCGCCCGCAACCTGATCGGCGACGAGCCCTTCGCGGTGATCCTGCCGGACGACGTCATCGCCGCCGAGAAGCCCTGCCTGCAGCAGATGGTCGAGGCGCATCGCGAGACCGGCGGTTGCATGGTCGCGGCCATGGAAGTGCCGAACGAGCGTACCTCCTCCTACGGCGTGCTCGACGTGGAGCCGGGTTCGGGCAATGCGATGAAGGTGCGTGGCATGGTGGAAAAGCCCAAGCCCGCCGACGCGCCCTCGAACCTCGCGGTGATCGGCCGCTACATCCTGTCGCCCGAGGTGATGAAGCATCTCGATTCGGGCGAGAAGGGCGCCGGCGGAGAGATCCAGCTCACCGATGCCATCGCCAAAGAGATCGAGGGGCCGCGCGGGGTCTATGGCTACCGCTTCGCGGGCGAGCGTTACGATTGCGGCTCCAAGGCCGGCTTCCTGCAGGCAACCGTGGCCTTCGGCCTCGCGCGCGAGGAGCTGCGCGACGAGTTCAGCCAGTATCTCCAGGAGATGATGGCGTTCCGCAGCGCTGCCCAGTAAGGGTTTGCCCCCCACGGCGCTGGTCCTCGACCTGACGCGGCTGGCCAGTCGGGCCGGCCGCACCCGGACCGGCGTCGACCGGGTCGAGCGGGCCTGGCTCGAAGCCTGCCTCGCAGATCCGCGCCCGATCTTCGGGCTGCTGCGCACGCCCATCGGGTTCGCGCTGCTCGACCGAAGCGGCATGGCGCGTTTCGCAACCGCATCCGACATCGACGACTGGGGTGCGCCGGGCGCGGTGGCCGGGCTGTTTCGCCGGCTCGATCCGCCGCGCCGCGCGGCACAGGGACATGTTCGCCGCCTTGCGCTCGCGCGCAGCAGCCGCCCCGGTTTGGGTCGTATGCTGCGCCGACACCTGCCTTCGGGCGCCCTCTATCTCAATACCGGGCATGCCGATCTCGATGCTGCGGTGATGCAGGCGATGCGCGGCGCGGACGCCCGTATAGCGGTGCTGATCCATGACACCATCCCCCTCGACCTGCCCTGGGCCGCGGGACCGGGCACGGTGCGGCGCTTTGCCGAACGGCTGTCGGTGACGGCCCGCCATGCCGACCGAGTGATCGCCACGGCCCGGACGACGGCCGCCGATATCGAGGGGCATCTGCGGCGGCTGGGCCGGGTGCCCGAGTTGGTCGTGGCCCCGCTCGGCGTCACGCCCGCCTTTCCCGACCGCGCCGCGCTGCCGCCGGATCTCGATTTGTCGCGCCCCTACATGCTGGCGCTGGGCACGATCGAGCCGCGCAAGAACCATGCGCTGCTGCTCGATGTTTGGGAGCGGCTTGGCCCGAATGCGCCCCAGCTGCTGATCTGCGGTGCCCGCGGCTGGAACAACGCGGCGGTGTTCGAGCGGCTCGACCGCGGCGTGCCCCGTGTCACCGAACTGGCGGGGCTGACCGACGGGGCCATCGCCACGCTGATCAAGGACGCACGTGCGCTGCTCTTTCCCTCGCTGGCCGAGGGCTATGGGCTGCCGCCGCTTGAGGCGCTGAGCCTTGGCTGCCCGGTGGTGTGTAGCGATCTCGCCATCGCCCGCGAACTGATGGGCGGGCGTGCCGTTTACTGCGCCCCCACCGATCGCTACCAGTGGGAGCAGGCGGTTCGGGCGCTGGCGCTGCCCGGCGCCGCGCGGCCGCCGCGCCTTTCCCCGCCCGGCTGGGAGGCGCATGTCGCCCGGGCACTGGCCGGGCTCTGATCGGCAGGAAAGGGAGCTGCGCGTGAAGGCCTGGCAGGCATACCGGCTGAGACTGCACCGCCGACGCTGGCGGCTCCGGGCGCTTCGCAAGCGGCGCGAACTGACGACGGTGGTCGATCGCACCCGCGCGATCCGCCCCGCGGACATTCTGGTCTTCACCACGCTGCGCAACGAGAACATGCGGCTGCCGCATTTCCTCGACTATTACCGCCGGATGGGCGTCGGGCATTTCCTGATGGTCGACAATGGCAGCAACGATGGCGGCGCCGAATATCTCGCCGCGCAGGAGGACGTGTCGCTGTGGCGCAGCGACGCCAGCTACAAGCGCGCCCGCTTCGGGGTCGACTGGCTGAACTGGCTGGCGCGGCGTCACGGCCATGGCCACTGGTGCCTGACCGTCGATCCCGACGAGCTGCTGGTCTATCCGTTTTGCGACACGCGGCCGCTGAAGGCGCTGACCGACTGGCTCGACGCCTCCTCGATCCGCAGTTTCGGGGCGATGCTGCTCGACCTCTATCCCAAGGGGACGATCGGCGCGCAGCCCTATGAGCGGGGCGGCGATCCGCTCGAGATCGCCTGCTGGTTCGATCCGGGCAATTACAGCCTGTCGCGCAACGAGACGTTCGGCAATCTGTGGATCCAGGGCGGGCCGCGGGCGCGGATGTTCTTCGCGCAGGAGCCGTGGCGCGCCCCGGCGCTCAACAAGATCCCGCTGGTGAAGTGGGACCGCCGCTACGCCTATGTCAGCTCGACCCACATGCTGCTGCCGCGTGGGCTCAACCTCGTCTATGACGAGTGGGGCGGCGAGAAGACCAGCGGCCTGCTGCTGCACACCAAGTTTCTCGACGGTTTCGGGGCCAAGGCCCGCGAGGAGCTGCAGCGGCGTCAACATTACGCCGCAAGCGCCGAGTACAAGGCCTATGCCGCCGGTCTGGAGGCGGACCCGGAACTGTGGTGCCGATGGAGCGAGAAATACATCAACTGGCGCCAGCTCGAGGAGCTGGGGCTGATGTCGCGGGGCAACTGGACGTGAGCTTCGGGGTGGTGATCCTGGTGCACACCGCGCTGGGACGCGCGGCGCAGGTGATCCGGCACTGGGCACGGTCGGGCTGCCCGGTGGTGGTGCATGTCGATGCCGCGATGAAGCCTGCCCGCTACGCGCGCTTTCGCGCCCAGTTCGACGACCTCTCCGACCAAGTCCTGTTCTGCGAGCGGCATCGCTGCGAATGGGGCGGCTGGGGCATCGTCGCGGCGACCCGGTCGGGCGCGGCGCTGCTGCTGGAGCGGTTTCCAGATCTGGGGCACGTCTATCTCGCCTCGGGCGCCTGCGTGCCGCTGCGCCCGGTGGCCGAGCTCGACGCCTATCTGCGCGACCGGCCCGGCACCGACTTCATCGAGAGCGCCCGGGTGGCGCATGTGCCTTGGACGGTGGGCGGCCTCTCGGAGGAGCGCTTCACCCTGCGCTTTCCGTTCTCGTGGAAGCGGCAGCGCTGGCTGTTCGACCGCTACGTCGCGTTGCAACGGCGGCTGGGGGTGCGGCGGCGGCTACCCGAGGGACTGGAGCCGCATATCGGCTCGCAATGGTGGTGCCTGAGCGCGGCCACGCTGCGGGCGATCCTGTCGGACCCACAGCGCCCGGCGCTCGATCGCTATTTCCGGCGGGTCTGGATCCCGGATGAGAGCTATTTCCAGAGCCTCGCGCGGCGCTGGTCGGGACGGATCGAGAGCCGGTCGCTGACCATGTGCAAGTTCGACTTCCAAGGCAAACCGCACCTGTTCTACGACGACCACCTGCCGCTGCTGCGCCGCTCGGACTGCTTCGTGGCGCGCAAGATCTGGCCCCGGGCCGAGGCGATCTATGCGCAGATGGAGGCGGGCGGGCACCCGGCCGGCGTGGCCGAGCCGGCGCCGGCTCGGATCGATAGGGTCTTCGCCGAGGCGACCGAGCGGCGGGTGCGCGGCCGCGCCGGGCTCTACATGCAAAGCCGCCTGCCGCATGAGGGATGGGAGAACGGCTTCACCGCCGCGCCTTACGGCGTGCTGGAGGGGTTCGCCGAACTCTACGAGGGTTTCGGGCCGTGGTTCGCCAAGGCCAGCGGCGCTACGGTGCACGGCCATGTCTTCGCGCCCGAGGGCGCCGAGTTCGAGGATGGCGCGCCGATCTGGCGCGGCGCCCTCGCGGCGGCGCCCGAGCTGCGCGATCACAACGCGCAGCGCTTTCTCACCAACCTGATCTGGAACGGCCGAGCAGGGCGGCAGGTGTTCCAGTTCGGCCCGCGCGACAGCCAGTTCGTGAGCTGGGACATCGCGAAGGATCCCAACGCCCGGATCGGCGTGATCTCGGGGGCCTGGGCGGTGCCGCTCTTTGCCTCGGGCCTGCCGGTGGCACGCCTCAAGGACGAGGCTGCGCGGTTGCAACGGGTCGAGGCCGATCACCTAGAGGCGCTGCGCTCGCCCCATGCCAAGGCTCGGGTGCGGGTCTGGACGCTGGCCGAGTTCCTCGAGACGCCAGACGAGGCGCTGGCGCGAATCCTCGCCGATATCGCGCCCGGCCGCACCGGGCCTCTACCCGCGCCCCCCGCGCTGCGCCCGCTCGAAGGCTTTGGCCGGTTCCTGCAGGAAATGCGCAACCAGGGCATGCACCCCTACCTGACCGGTGACGTTCCGGCCGAGCCGCCGGCGCCGCGCCAGCCGGCCCCCAGACCCTATATCGTGAGGCCGCATGGCTGAGTTCGACAGTTTCGTGGTGCTGGCCGAGATGCGGACCGGCTCCAATTTCCTGGAAGCCAACCTCAACGCGCTCGACGGGGTGCGTTGCCACGGCGAGGCGTTCAACCCGCATTTCATCGGCACGCCGAAGGATGCGCCGATCCTCGGCACTGACCGCGCGGCACGCGACGCCGATCCGTTGGCGCTGCTGGCGCGGCTGCGGGCTGCGCCGGGGCTCAACGGTTTCCGCTATTTCGGCGATCATGATCCGCGCATCTTCGACGCGCTGATGGCCGAGCCGCGCATCGCCAAGATCGTGCTGACCCGCAACCCGCTCGACAGCTATGTCAGCCACCGCATCGCCACCGCCACCGGGCAGTGGAAGCTGACCGATCCGCGCCACGCCAAGGCGGCGCTGGTGCGCTTCGAGCCGGAAGGTTTCGCCGCGCATCTGCAGCGTCTGCGCGAGACCCAGAGCCGCATCCGGGCGGCGCTGCAGCGCGGCGGGCAGACGGCGTTCCATCTTGGCTACGAGGATCTGCAGGAGGTCGAGGTCCTCAACGGCCTCGCTGCCTGGCTGGGGGTCGAGGCGCGGCTCGAAGGGCTCGATCGCAGCCTCAAGAAGCAGAACCCCGGCAGCGTCACCGACAAGGTGGAGAACCCCGAGGAAATGCGCGAGGCGCTGGCGGGAATCGACCGGTTCGACCTCGACCGGACGCCCGAGTTCGAGCCGCGCCGGGGGCCGATGGTGCCGCGCTACTTCGCCGCGGCGCGCAGCGGGCTGCTCTGCATGCCGCTGAAATCGGGGCCTGAGGCGGCGCTCGCGGATTGGCTGGCGGCGGTCGACGGCGCGCCGCTGCGCACGGGTTTCACGCAAAAGACGCTGCGCGACTGGCAGCGCAGCCATCCCGGCCACCGCAGCTTCACTGTGCTGCGCCACCCGGTGGCCCGCGCCCATGCGGCCTTCTGCGAACGGATTCTGGCGCGGGGGCCGGGCAGCTTCGCCGAGATCCGCGAGACGCTGCGGCGGCAGTTCGCACTGGAGATCGACCCGGTCGCCGAGGGGCCGGACCCGGATCCGGCGCGGCACCGCGCGGGGTTTCTCGCCTTTCTGGGCTTCCTGAAGGCCAATCTGGGCGGCCAGACCGCGATCCGGGTCGATGCTGCATGGGCAAGTCAGGGCGCGCTCCTGCAGGGAATCGCCGGTTTCGACAGCCCCGATGCGGTGCTGCGCGAGGCGGATCTGGCGCGCGACCTGCCCTGGATCGCGGCGCAGGCCGGCTGCGAGGCACCGCGCTGGGCAGGGGGGTCTGACCCGTGGCAGGGGGCACTGGCCGCGATCTACGATGCCGATATCGAACGCGCGGCGCGCGCGGTCTATGGCCGCGATTACAGCCGGTTCGGCTTCGAGGACTGGCGGCCGCTGGAGGGTTGAGGCCGCTCAGGCGGCCTGCGTGGCGGGGCCTTCGGTCAGGATCGCGTGCAGCGTGCCGATCTCGGCATTGGCGCGCAGCTTCTGGCAGGTGGCGGCATCGCGCAGGGTGCGGGAGACCAGCGCCAGCGCCTTGAGATGCTCGACGCCGCTGCCGCCGGGCGCCAACAGGCAGAACACCAGATCGACGGGCTGGCGGTCGACCGCGTCGAAGTCCAGGGGCTTTTCCAGCCGGATGAACAGGCCGCGCACCCGCTCGACACCTTCGAGCCGGGCATGCGGCAGGGCCACGCCGTGGCCTACGCCGGTGGGGCCCAGCGCCTCGCGTTCGAGCAGCGCCTCGACCACGCGGCCCGGCGGCAGGTCGTAGCAGCTCTCAGCGAGGTCCCCGAGATCCTGGAACAGGCGTTTCTTGGAGCTGGTGGAGGCCAGCAACTTCACGCCCTCGACGGGAAGGATCTCGGAAATCTGCATAGGGAGTCCCCTGTCTGCGAGGCGGGCTCGGAGAGCCAGGTTCGTGGTCCCTCCTAGCCGATGTTACGCGGGTCGATCCACCCGAAATTGCCGTCGTCGCGGCGATAGACCACGTTGATCCCGCTATGCTTCTCATTGCGGAAGACCAGCACCGGCGCATCCGCCAGCTCCAGCTGCATCACCGCTTCGCCGACCGACAGCTCCGGGATCTTCGATTCCATCTCGGCCACGATCATCGGCGCGAGGCCGTCCTGCTCGGATTCGTCCGAATCCCCGCCGGCGGCGAGGATATAGGAGCCCGCGAGAGATTGTTCAACCGGGTTCGCACGCGCCTTGTGGTGGTCCTTGAGGCGGCGCTTGTAGCGCCTGAGTTGCTTGTCCATCTTCTCGCAGCAGGCCTCGAAGGCGGCGTAGATCTCTGTGGCGCGGCCGGTGGCCTGGGCGTTGAGGCCAGTTGAGAGGTGCACCACGGTCTCGCAGACATGCTCATGGCCCGAGCGCGAGAACACCACGTTGGCGTCCGTCGGCCGACCCGCATACTTGGCGACCGTGGCACCGAGCTCGGTCTGCACGTGAGTCTGCAGCGCCTCGCCGATCTCGATCTGCTTGCCGGTGATCTGGTAGCGCATGGAGGTCTCCTTCAAGGGCGCGGCACAATGGCGGCGCGCGCCCGGGGCGCGCCGATGCCAAGGGCCGGCGGGGGGTGGGGATGAGTGGACCCGGCTTGCCGCAGGGCCGGTGCGGCCCGTCGTGTCGGAGCCGTAACGGCCTGTGGACAAGTGCGGTGGGTCTGCGTCATCGAGTCCCATCTCGCCCGATCGGCCCCCGGCTTGTCAACGCTGCCGTTGCAGCGGAGATCAGCCGATCCGGAAGCCCTGGCCGAGATAGACCCGGCGCACGTTCTCGTCGCGGATCACTTCTTCGGTGGTGCCCGACATCAGCACGTGGCCGTCATGCAGAATATAGGCACGATCGACGATGCCGAGGGTCTCGCGCACGTTGTGGTCGGTGATCAGCACGCCCAGCCCGCGGGTCTTCAGCGCCGCCACGAGGTCGCGGATCTCGCCCACGGCGATCGGATCGACCCCGGCGAAGGGCTCGTCGAGCAGCACGTAGCGCGGGTTGGCGGCGAGGCAGCGGGCAATCTCGACCCGGCGTCGTTCGCCGCCCGACAGGGCCAGCGCCGGGGCGCGGCGCAGATGCCCGATCGAGAAATCCGACAGCAGCTCCTCGAGCCGCTCGCGGCGGGAGGTGCGGTCGCGCTCGGCGATCTCCAGCACCGCGAGGATGTTGTCCTCGACGTTGAGGCCACGAAACACCGACATCTCCTGCGGCAGGTAGCCGATGCCGAGCCGGGCGCGGCGATACATCGGCAGCAGCGTCGCGTCGCGGCCCTCGATCGTCACCTGTCCGCCCTCTGGCGTGACCAGCCCGGCGATCGAGTAGAAGCAGGTGGTCTTGCCCGAGCCGTTGGGGCCCAAGAGCGCCACCACCTCGCCGCGGTCGAGATGCAGCGACACGTCGCGGATTACCGGACGCTTGCGATACGACTTGCGCAGGCCGGTGACCCGCAGGCCGCCGCTGCCGGGGGTCAGTTCAAGGGCGGGGCGGGAGGTCACTGCGCCGGCTCGATGACGCTGCGCACGCCGCCGGTCAGCTCGGCGGTGCCGGCAGCGAGGTCGATCGACATGTTCTGCGAGGACAGCGCCGTGCGGCCCTGCGTCAGCAGCACGTCGCCGGTCAGCAGCAGCGTGCCGCCGGCGATGTCGTAGATCGCGCTCTGGGCCTCGGCGGCCTCGGTGGCGGTGACGAAGGTCACGCCGCCCTCGGCCTCGAGCCGGGCGATATCGCCTGTGGCTTCGTCATAGATCACCTCGACCGTGGCGGCGGAGATCTTCATCTCGCCCTGACCGATGCGGACATCCCCCACGAAGGTGGCGCGGCCGGTGGCCTGATCGACCGAAAGGCTCTCGGCGGTGATCTCGACCGGCGCGTCGGGGTCGGCGTCGAGCCCGCCCAGTGCCATTTGGGTCTGGGCCGCAGCGAGGCCGGGCAGGAACAGGGCGATCGTCAGCAGCGTGGCGGTCAGGCGGGTCATCAGTTCTCTCCTCGGCTCGCCGGATCATATAGCAGCCGGACGCCGCCGGAGAACACCATGTGCGGAACGCCGCCCTCGGGCAGGGTGGTGCGCATCTCGGCGGCGGTCAGCTCGCCGAACGGCGCGGTCACCACGATCTCGCCGGTCGAGACCAGCCCGCCGGTGGCGAGATCGGCTTCCATCGTCGGGGTCTCGACGCTGTAGCCGCGGCTGTCGAGGATCGAGACGCCGCCATCGAGCCGCAGTTGCCCGCGGCTCGGCTCGACCTCGCCGCGCGCGGCCTTGAGATCGACCCGCGCGGCGCCGGGGCCTTCGATGCTGCCGCGCGGCGCGACCACGATGTAGACGCCGTCGGTGCCGGCGCGGGGTCGCACGGTATCGGCCTCTACCGCGATCGCCGCGCCGCTTTCGGTGCTGCCGGCGAATCGCGGGGCGCTGACCCGCTGTTCGGCGGCGATCGCCTCGATCTCGGCGAAGGGAATCTCGCCGGGCCGGGTGGGGCTGCGGGCGATCAGGAACAGGGTCGAGAGCAGGATCAGCCCGACCAGCGGCAGCAGCACCTTGGCGCGGCCGATGAAACGCGAATAGGCGTTGTCGCGGGCATGCATTCAGGCAACGCCGGCCCGCAGGCAGTCATGGATGTGCAGGATTCCCAAGGGACGCCGCGCGGCGTCCTCGTCATCCACGACGAAGAGGCAGGTGATCTTGCGCTCGTTCATCTGCGCCAGCGCCTCGGCGGCGAGCGCGTCGGGGCGGATGGTGCGCGGCGCGGGCGTCATCACCTCGACCGCGATGTGGTCGAGCAGCCCGTCCATATGCCGCCGCAGATCGCCATCGGTGACGATTCCCACAAGCCCGCCCGACGCGTCGGTCACGCCGACCACGCCGAATCCCGCGCCGGTGATCGCCAGCAGCGTGTCGGCCATCGGCGTGTCGCGATCGACCAGCGGCAGCTCTTCGGCGCCATGCATCAGATCACGCACCCGCGCCAGCCGGGCGCCGAGCTTGCCACCGGGGTGGAAGGCGCGGAAATCGGCCGCGGTGAAGCCGCGCCCGCGCATCAGCGCGATGGCCAGTGCGTCGCCCAGCGCCAGCGTCATGGTGGTCGAGGTGGTCGGCACCACGCCGATGCCGCAGGCCTCGGGCAGGGCGGGCAGCGTGATCGCGATGTCGGCCTGGGTCATCAGGGTGCTCTGCGGCCGGGCCGCGACGCCAATCAGCGGGATGCCGAATCGCCGGGTATGAGCGACGAGATCGGCGAGCTCGGGCGTCTCGCCCGAATTCGACAGCACCAGCACCACGTCGCCCTTGGAGATCATGCCGAGATCGCCATGGCTGGCTTCGGCCGGATGCACGAAGGAGGCGGGCGTGCCGGTCGAGGCGAAGGTGGCCGCGATCTTGCGGGCGACATGGCCGGACTTGCCCATGCCTGAGACGATCACCCGGCCGGGCGCGGCCCGGATCGCCTCGAGCGCCTGCGCGAAGCCGCCATCGAGCCCGCGTGCCAGCGCGGCGAGGCCCGCGGCCTCGTCGCCGATCACCTGGCGGGCGACGGTGAGATCGGCGGAGCGTTGTGCCTCGTCAGTCATGTCAGTGCGAGAAGATGTCGGCATCGGCCCATCCCGCCAGATCGAGCGCCGCGCGCGTGGGCAGGAAGTCGAAGCAGGCCTGCGCCAGCTCGACGCGACCTTCGCGCGCGAGCCGGGCATCGAGCGCGTCGCGCAGCCGATGCAGGTACAGCACGTCCGAGGCGGCGTAGTCGAGCTGCGCCGAACTCAGCTCCTCGGCGCCCCAATCGGATTGCTGCTGCTGCTTGGAAATGTCGACGCCGACGAGTTCCTGCAGCAGGTATTTGAGGCCATGCCGGTCGGTATAGGTGCGGATGAGCTTCGAGGCGAT
This sequence comes from Limimaricola variabilis, assembly GCF_014195545.1. Classification (GTDB taxonomy): domain Bacteria; phylum Pseudomonadota; class Alphaproteobacteria; order Rhodobacterales; family Rhodobacteraceae; genus Limimaricola; species Limimaricola variabilis. Next base: position 381,609 of record NZ_JACIBX010000002.1, read on the forward strand.
CTTGGTGCAGTAGACCGGGCGCGCGGTGGCGCCGAAGGCGTTCAGCATCGCGGCGATGTCGAACCGGCCGAAATGGAACAGCTTGAGCACCTGCGGGTCTTCGAGCATCCGGACCAGATTCGGTGCCGCGTTCTGGCCGGGGCGGACCTGGATCATGTGGCAGTCGCCGTCGCCCGCCGACATCTGCACGAGGCAGAGCCGATCGCGCACCGGGTTGAGACCCATGGTTTCGCAATCGATGGCAACGACAGGGCCGAGATCGAGCCCGTCCGGTAGATCGTCTTGATATAGGTGGTTCGCCACGAGACCCTCGCTTTAATGCGGGAGGGATGGTGCCCAGGAGAGGACTCGAACCTCCACGTCCTTTCGGACACTGGCACCTGAAGCCAGCGCGTCTACCAATTCCACCACCTGGGCAGGTCGTGTGAGGGGCGATCTACGGAATGGCGCGGGGGGTGTCAACGGGCCTTCGCGGGTTTTTTGCGCTGCCGCGGCGGAAGCCCGTCGAGCCGCTCTGCAGCGTCCCTTGCCGTCGCCTTTAGTGGGCCTCCGGATCGGCGCTTGTCCGCATCCGCCCCGGCGGGTAAACCGCGAGGCATCAAATTACCTCAATCAGGGCGGGGCCGATGACCGGACTTGTGACCATCTACGGCGGATCGGGCTTCCTCGGGCGCTATATCACGCGTCGGATGGCGCAGCAGGGCTGGCGCGTGCGCGTGGCCTGCCGCCGTCCCGAAGAGGCGCTCTTCGTGCGCACCTACGGCGTGGTGGGGCAGGTCGAGCCGGTGCTGTGCAACATCCGCGACGACAACAGCGTGCGCGCGGCGCTGACCGGGGCCGAGGTGGTGATCAACTGCGTGGGCGTGCTGGCCGAGCAGGGGCGCAACACCTTCCAGGCCGTGCAGGCCGAGGGTCCGGAGCGGATCGCCCGGCTCGCCGCCGAGGCGGGCGTGGCGCGCATGGTGCATGTCTCGGCGATCGGCGCCGATGCCGAGTCCGAGAGCGGCTACTCCCGCTCCAAGGCCGAGGGCGAGGCGGGCGTGCTGAGGCACATGCCGCAGGCGGTGATCCTGCGCCCGTCTGTCCTGTTCGGTGCCGAGGACGGGTTCTTCAACCGCTTCGCCGCCATGGCGCAGTTCTCGCCGGTGGTCCCGCTGGTCGGTGCCGACACCCGGTTCCAGCCGGTGCATGTCGACGACGTGGCCCATGCCGCCGAGATCGCGGCCGAGGGCCGCGCCGCGCCGGGCGTCTACGAGCTGGGCGGGCCGGACGTGCACAGCTTCCGCGAACTCATCACCCAGATGCTGCACATCATCCGGCGCCGCCGGATCGTGCTGGGCCTGCCCTTTGGAATCGGCCGGCTGATGGCCAGCGCCGGCCGGGTGGTGCAGATGCTCAGCCTCGGTCTGGTGCGCGCGCCGATCACCGCCGATCAGGTCGCCGATCTGCGTCGCGACAATATCGTGAGCACACGTGCAAAGGGATTCGCCGATCTCGGCATCAACCCACGCGCGATGGAGGCGGTGCTGCCGGATTATTTGTGGCGGTTCCGCCCCTCGGGGCAGTATCTGGCCATCAAGGAATCGGCGCGGAACCTGCGCCACCACTAACGGACGGACATCGCCATGACTGGAGAGACGATTCTCCTGCCTCTCCTGCTCGGTCTGCTGGAGGGCCTGACCGAGTTCATCCCGGTCTCATCGACCGGTCACCTGCTGATCGCTGGGCATTTCCTCGGCTTCGAAAGCGCCGGGCGCACCTTCGAGGTGGTGATCCAGCTCGGCGCGGTGCTGGCGCTGCTGACGCTCTATTTCACCCAGCTCTGGGGGGTGCTGCGCGCCGCGCCGCACGATCCGGCCGCGCGCCGCTTCGTGGCGGCGGTGCTGATCGCCTTTCTTCCGGCGGCGGTGATCGGCGTGCTGGCGCATGATCTGATCAAGACGGTGCTGTTCGAAACCCCGGCGCTGATCGCCGTGATGCTGGTGCTGGGCGGGGTGGTGCTGCTCTTCGCCGACCGCATGGCGCCGACGCCGCGCTACGAGGATGCGACGCAGCTGCCGATCAAGACCGCGCTGGCGATCGGGATGTTCCAGGTGCTGGCGATGGTGCCGGGCGTGTCGCGCTCGGGCGCGACCATCGTCGGCGGGCTGTCGATGGGGGTCGGCAAGCGCGCGGCGGCCGAGTTCTCGTTCTTCCTGTCGATGCCGACCATGGCCGGGGCGGTGGCCTACGACCTGTTCAAGAACCGCGACGTGCTCGATCTCACCGCGATCCACGAGATCGCCATCGGCTTTGCCATGGCCTTCGTGGCAGGGGTGGTCGTGGTGAAATGGCTGCTCGGCTACGTCTCGCGGCATGGATACGCGCTGTTCGGCTGGTGGCGAATCATCATCGGCCTGCTGACTCTGGCCGGTCTTTTCATGGTCTGAGAGGGTGATGGGTCAGCACGGTTTACTAATTATTTGCATGAGCTAGCCATTCGGCTAGGAAACTCGACCGCTTAAGCGGCAAATAAGTCAGCCGTGCTGCCTTTTCATCGCGGCAAGCTTCGGATATGCCCTCGGCGAGCCCAGCCAGAGGGAGACGAGCCATGGCCGAAAACAAGATGCTGAAATTCGTGTCGGTGCCGCGCGACATGCCGGAGAAGCGTCTGGCCACTGCCCGGCGCGAGGACTTCCGCGAGATCTACGCCGAGTTCGCCCGCGACAAGGCGGCCGAGCAGTCGAGCCGTTGCAGCCAGTGCGGCGTGCCCTACTGCCAGACGCATTGCCCGCTGCACAACAATATCCCCGACTGGCTGCGCCTGACCGCCCAGGGCCGTCTGCAGGAAGCCTACGAGGTCTCCCAGGCGACCAACACCTTCCCCGAGATCTGTGGCCGTATCTGCCCGCAGGACCGGCTCTGCGAGGGCAACTGCGTGATCGAGCAGTCGGGCCACGGCACGGTCACCATCGGCTCGGTCGAGAAGTTCATCACCGACACCGCCTGGGACGAGGGCTGGGTTCAGCCGATCCGCCCCGCGCGCGAGCGTCCCGAGAGCGTCGGAATCATCGGCGCTGGCCCCGGCGGTCTGGCTGCCGCCGACTACCTGCGCCGCGCCGGCGTGCAGGTCACGGTCTATGACCGCTACGACCGGGTCGGCGGGCTGATGACCTATGGCATCCCGGGCTTCAAGCTCGAGAAGGAGGTCGTGGATCGCCGCACCAAGCAGTTCGAGGAGTCGGGCGTCGAGTTCGTGCTGAACTGCAAGGTCGGCGAGGACATCTCCTTCGACGCCATCCGCGGCAAGCACGACGCCGTGCTGATCGCCACCGGCGTCTACAAGTCGCGCGACCTGCCCGACAGCGACCATAACGGCGTGGTCCGCGCCATCGACTACCTCACCGCCTCGAACCGCAAGAACTTCGGCGACGACGTGCCGGAATACGACAGCGGCGAGCTGAACGCGGCCGGCAAGAAGGTCGTGGTGATCGGCGGCGGCGACACCGCCATGGACTGCGTGCGCACCGCGATCCGTCAGGGCGCGGAGAGCGTGAAGTGTCTCTATCGCCGCGACCGGGCCAACATGCCGGGGAGCCAGCGCGAGGTCGCCAACGCCGAGGAAGAGGGCGTCGAACTGGTCTGGCTGTCGGCCCCCAAGGGCTTCGAATGCGACGCGCAAGGCGTCAGGGGCGTCCATGTCCACAGGATGCGCCTCGGCACGCCGGACGCCACCGGCCGCCGCATGCCCGAGAAGATCGAGGGCGCGGATTACCTCGAAGAGGCCGATCTGGTGATCAAGGCGCTCGGCTTCGAGCCGGAGGACCTGCCGACGCTTTGGGGTGTCGAAGGTCTCGAAGTGACCCGCTGGGGCACCGTGCGGGCCGAGTTCGGCACCGGCGCCACCTCGCTCGACGGCGTCTTTGCCGTGGGCGACATCGTGCGCGGTGCCTCGCTCGTGGTCTGGGCGATCCGCGACGGGCGTGACAGCGCTTCGGCGATCGTCGAGTATCTCGACCAGTCGGCCAGCGCCGGCGTCGCCGCCGAGTGACGCGGGCGGCGGGCCGCGCGCCCGCCCCCTTCGTGTCCCTCGTGCTCCGGCCCATGGGCCGGTGCGTTCCGACCCGGTCATTCACGTCCCGATCACGGAGACTGCCATGAAGACGCCTATCGCCCTCCTGTTCTGCGCGCTGCCCGTCGCGGCCGGCGCGCAGGCGCCGCGTCAGGTGACGCTGCCCGAGGGTTGCACCGCCGAGATGACCGTGCAGACGGCGAGCTGCACCGTCTCGCATCATTTCACCTGCGAGGGTGATCCGGAGGGCTGGCGCCGCCGGGTCGATCTCGACCTCGAAGGGGTGAGCTATTTCGGCGCGATCGACGGCGAGACCCAGTGGGTCGAAAGCGTCTATCCGCGCGCCAACCGCGCCGAGCGGCTCGGGCCCGACCCGGCCGACCCGGCCTCCTTCTCCGAGTTGGTCGAGACCGGCGCCGATTCCTTCGATTTCACGACGCTGTCGGACGAGGTGGGCGAGACCCGCTATGTCGGGTTCGACAGCCTCACCGGCGAGACCGTCACCATCGACGGGGTCGAGCTGGACCGCACCGAGTACGAGGTGCGGGCCATCAGCCCGGACGGCGAGGAGATGTGGCGCAGCGCCGGCTACGAGTTCATCGACCGCGCCCGCCGGATCTTCCTCTCCGGCGAAAGCGAAGTGACCGGCCCGGAGGGCTCGTTCAGCTCCGACGACCGGCCGGTCGAATTCATCTTCCCGGACGAGCCGGGCTTCCTCTCGTCCCATCCCAAACACGGCTGCGGCGCCACCATGTCGAAGGCCCCCGCATCCCCCGCCAAGGAGACCGCCCATGACCAACTTTGATGCCGCCTGGGTCGCCGCCGAAGAGGCCAAGCGCAAGTTCATGGCCGAGAACGGCCTCTACCGCGAGGATGACGAGCACGCCTCCTGCGGCGTCGGCCTCGTCGTCGCGATCGACGGCAAGCCGCAGCGCGCCGTGGTCGAGAAGGGCATCGCCGCGCTGAAGGCGGTCTGGCACCGCGGCGCCGTCGACGCCGACGGCAAGACCGGCGACGGCGCCGGCATCCACGTGCAGATCCCGCGCGCCTTCTTCGAGGACCAGATCCGCCGCACCGGCCACGAGCCGATGGCCGACCGCCGCATCGCGGTGGGCCAGGTCTTTCTGCCGCGCAACGATTTCGGCGCGCAGGAGACCTGCCGGACCATCGTCGAGACCGAAGTGCTCCGCATGGGGCACTACATCTATGGCTGGCGCCACGTGCCGGTCGACATCACCTGCCTCGGCGAGAAGGCCAACGCCACCCGCCCCGAGATCGAGCAGATCCTGATCCGCTGCGAGAAGGACATCGACGAGGAGCAGTTCGAGCGCGAGCTCTACATCATCCGCCGCCGGATCGAGCGCGCCGCCACCGCGGCCGGCGTGCGCGAGCTCTACCTCGCCTCGCTGTCCTGCCGCTCGGTGATCTACAAGGGCATGATGCTGGCCGAGCAGGTGGCGGTGTTCTACCCCGACCTGATGGACCCGCGCTTCGAGAGCGCCTTCGCGCTCTACCACCAGCGCTATTCCACCAACACCTTCCCGCAGTGGTGGCTGGCCCAGCCCTTCCGCATGCTCGCCCATAACGGCGAGATCAACACGCTGAAGGGCAACATCAACTGGATGAAGAGCCACGAGATCCGCATGGCCTCGTCGACCTTCGGAGAGATGGCCGAGGACATCAAGCCGATCGTGCCGCAGGGCTCGTCGGACTCGGCCGCGCTCGACTCGGTGTTCGAGGTGCTGGTCCGCGCCGGGCGCAACGCGCCGATGGCCAAGACCATGCTGGTGCCCGAGGCCTGGTCCAAGAGCCAGGTCGAGATGCCCCAGGCCTGGCAGGACATGTATTCCTACTGTAACGCGGTGATGGAGCCCTGGGACGGTCCCGCGGCGCTCGCCATGACCGATGGCCGCTGGGTCTGCGCCGGTCTCGACCGCAACGGCCTGCGCCCGATGCGCTACGTTGTCACCGGCGACGGGCTTCTCGTTGCGGGCTCCGAGGCGGGCATGGTTCCGGTCGACGAAGCCAGCGTCGTCGAGAAGGGCGCGCTCGGGCCGGGCCAGCTGATCGCGGTCGACATGACCGAGGGCCGGCTGTTCCACGACAGCGAGATGAAGGACAAGCTCGCCGCCTCGCAACCCTTCAGCGAGTGGATCGAGAAGGTCGTGAACCTTAACGACATCCTGCGTGACGTTCCCGAGGAGCCGCTCTTCGAGGGCCATGAGCTGCGCAAGCGCCAGATCGCGGCCGGCTACTCGATCGAGGAGCTGGAGCAGGTGCTCGCGCCGATGGCCGAGGACGGCAAGGAGATGATCGCCTCCATGGGCGACGACACCCCCTCCGCCGTGCTCTCGACCAAGTACCGGCCGCTGTCGCACTTCTTCCGGCAGAACTTCAGCCAGGTCACCAACCCGCCGATCGACAGCTTGCGCGAAAGCCGGGTGATGTCGCTCAAGACCCGCTTCGGCAACCTCAAGAACGTGCTCGACGAGAGCTCGTCGCAGGCCGAGATTCTGGTGCTGGAGAGCCCGTTCATCGCCAATGCCGAGTTCGACACCATGGTCGAGCAGTTCGGCGACCAGGTGGCCTTCATCGACTGCACCTTCCCGGCGGGCGGCGCGCCTGACGGGCTGCGCGCGGGCCTCGAGCGGATCCGCGCCGAGGCGGAGGACGCGGTGCGTTCGGGCGCCGGGCACATCGTGCTCACCGACCAGCACCAGGACGAGGACAAGGTGGCGATGCCGATGATCCTCGCCACCTCCGCCGTGCACAGCTGGCTGACCCGCAAGGGCCTGCGCACCTTCTGCTCGGTCAACGTCCGCTCGGCCGAATGCATCGACCCGCATTACTTCGCGGTGCTGATCTCCTCGGGCGCGACCACGGTGAACGCCTATCTCGCGCAGGACAGCCTCGCCGACCGCCTGAACCGCGGCCTGCTCGAGGGCACGCTCACCGACATCATGCGCCGCTACCGCGACGCGGTCGATGCGGGCCTTCTGAAGATCATGGCCAAGATGGGCATCTCGGTGATCTCCTCCTATCGCGGCGGTCTCAACTTCGAGGCCGTGGGCCTGTCGCGCGCCATGTGCGCCGAGTACTTCCCCGGCATGCATTCGCGGATCTCGGGCATCGGCCTGACCGGCATCCAGAAGAAGCTCGAGGAGGTGCACGCCAAGGGCTGGACCAAGCCGGGCGCCGATCTCGGCACGCTGCCGATCGGCGGCTTCTACAAGTCGCGCCGCTCGGGCGAGAAGCACGCCTGGGAAGCCACCACCATGCACATGATGCAGGCCGCCTGCGACCGCGCCTCCTTCGAGTTGTGGAAGCAATACGCCGCGACCATGCAGGCCAACCCGCCGATCCACCTGCGCGACCTGCTGGCGATCAAACCGATCGGCGAGGCGATCCCGATCGAGCAGGTCGAGAGCATCACCTCGATCCGCAAGCGCTTCGTCACGCCGGGCATGTCGCTGGGCGCGCTGAGCCCCGAGGCGCACAAGACGCTCAACGTCGCGATGAACCGGATCGGCGCCAAGTCCGACTCGGGCGAGGGCGGCGAGGATCCGGCGCATTTCCTGCCCGAGGCCAACGGCGACAACCCGTCGGCCAAGATCAAGCAGGTGGCGTCGGGCCGCTTCGGTGTCACCGCCGAATATCTCGGCGCCTGCGAGGAGCTGGAGATCAAGGTGGCGCAGGGCGCCAAGCCCGGCGAGGGCGGCCAGCTTCCGGGGATGAAGGTCACCAAGCTGATCGCACGGCTGCGGCACTCGACCGAGGGCGTGACCCTCATCTCGCCGCCGCCGCACCATGACATCTACTCGATCGAGGACCTCGCGCAGCTGATCTACGACCTCAAGCAGATCAACCCGCGCGCCAAGGTCACGGTGAAGCTGGTGTCGTCGTCGGGTGTCGGCACCATCGCGGCGGGCGTGGCCAAGGCCAAGGCCGACGTGATCCTGATCTCGGGCCACAACGGCGGCACCGGCGCCTCGCCGGCGACCTCGATCAAATACGCGGGCCTGCCCTGGGAGATGGGTCTCACCGAGGCGCATCAGGTGCTGTCGATGAACAACCTGCGCGACCGGGTGACGCTCAGGACCGATGGCGGGCTGCGGACCGGCCGCGACATCGTCATGGCGGCGATGATGGGGGCCGAGGAATACGGCATCGGCACCGCCGCGCTGATCGCGATGGGCTGCATCATGGTCCGCCAGTGCCAGTCCAACACCTGCCCGGTGGGGGTCTGCACCCAGGACGAGGCGCTGCGCCAGAAGTTCACCGGCAACGCCGACAAGGTGGTGAACCTGATCACCTTCTATGCCCAGGAAGTCCGCGAGATCCTGGCCAGCATCGGCGCGCGTTCGCTCGATGACGTGATCGGCCGGGCCGACCTGCTGACCCAGGTCAGCCGTGGCTCGGCGCATCTCGACGATCTCGACCTCAACCCGCTGCTGATCACCGTGGATGGCACCAACCGCATCCGCTACGACCGCAACAAGCCGCGCAACGAGGTGCTCGACACGCTCGACGCCGAGATCGTCAAGGATGCCCGCCGCTTCCTCGAGGATGGCGAGAAGATGCAGCTGCAATACGCGGTGCAGAACACGCACCGCACCATCGGCACCCGGACCTCGGCGCATATCGTCGAGAATTTCGGGATGCGGAACCAGCTGCAGCCCGACCACCTGACCGTCAAGCTCACCGGCTCGGCGGGCCAGTCGCTCGGCGCCTTCGCGGCCCCCGGCCTGAAGCTCGAGGTTTCGGGCGACGCCAACGACTATGTCGGCAAGGGTCTCTCGGGCGGCACCATCGTGGTGCGCCCGGCGATGGCGAGCCCGCTGGTGGCCTCCGAGAACACCATCATCGGCAACACCGTGCTCTACGGGGCGACGGCGGGTTACCTCTTCGCCGCCGGCCGCGCCGGCGAGCGCTTCGCGGTGCGCAACTCCGGCGCGCATGTGGTGATCGAAGGCTGCGGCACCAATGGCTGCGAATACATGACCGGCGGGGTCGCGGTGATCCTCGGCTCGATCGGCGCGAACTTCGGCGCCGGCATGACCGGCGGCATGGCCTATCTCTACGATCCCGAGGGGCTGGCTGAGCCGCTGATGAACATCGAGACGCTCGTCACCTGCGGCGTCACGGTCGAGCATTGGGAAAACCAGCTCAAGGGTCTGATCGAGCGCCACCAGCTCGAGACCGGCAGCCGCAAGGCAGCCGAGATCCTGCAGCACTGGGACAGCGAGAAGCACAACTTCCTGCAGGTCTGCCCCAAGGAGATGCTGCGCCACATCCCGCACCCGCTCACGGTCGAGAAGGTGGCGCTGCCGGCCGAGTGACGGCTGAGGCGAGATCGAAAACAGGGGCCGGCGCGGCGACGCGCCGGCCCCGCGCCGTTTGGGGGCAGGGGAACTTGGCGCGGTCTGGTGCGTAATCCCTGCGCCGCGCTGCAGCGCGCGCCCGCAATGGAGCCGGCCCATGACCCAGACCCCGCCCCCCGCCTACCGACAGCATCCTCCCGCGCGACGCCGCCCGACCCGCGCGCTGGCCGGGCTCGCCGCGACCGCGCTGGCGGTGTCGGCCTATGCCAACCATCGCGCCGCCCTACAGGCCGAGCGCGAAAACCCGCCGCGTGGGCGGTTCCTCGATCTGCACGGCGTGCGGCTGCATTACCTCGAACGCGGCGACGGGCCGGTGCTGGTGCTGCTGCACGGCAATGGCAGCATGATCGAGGACTTCGTGGGCAGCGGCCTCGTGGCGCTGGCGGCACGGACGCATCGCGTCATCGTCTTCGACCGGCCCGGCTTCGGCCACAGCACCCGGCCGCGTGGCCGGGTCTGGAGCGCCGCCGCGCAGGCGGATCTGCTGCACGCGGCGCTGCGCCATCTCGGCGTGGCACGGGCCACCGTGCTCGGCCATTCCTGGGGCTGCGCGGTAGCCGTGGCGCTGGCGCGACGCGATCCGGGCATGGTCGGGGCGCTGGTGCTGGCAGCCGGCTACCACTATCCGACGGCACGGCCCGAGGTGATCGGCCTCTCTGCGCCGGGGGTCCCGGTGCTGGGCGACGCGCTGCGCTACACCATCTCCCCGCCGCTGGCCCGGCTGATCTGGCCCCGGCTGGTCCGCCGGATCTTCGCCCCCGCGCCGGTCGCACTCGGCTTCGCCGCGTTTCCGCGCGAGATGGCGCTGCGCCCCTCGCAGCTGCGCGCCAGCGGCGCCGAGACCGCGATGATGATCCCGCAGGCCGCCGCCGCGCGTCACGGCTACCGCGAGCTGCATATGACGGTGGAGATCATCGCCGGGGCGGATGACCGGGTGGTCGATTCCGAGGCGCAATCGGCGCGGCTGCACCGCGAGATCGAACAGAGCAGCTACACCGTGCTGCCGGGGGTGGGGCACATGGTCCACCAGAGCGCGCCTGAGGCGGTGATGGCCGCGATCGAGCGGGCGGAAGGGCGCGCGGGCGCCGCGCGACCGGCTTGACCCGACCCCGACGCGCAGGGTCTATGGCGGCATGTCCAAGCCCGTGAACACATCGAAAACAGGGTCGGCACGCCGCCGCAGGCGCAAGGCCTCCGACACGCCGTCGAAGCCGGGCCGCCGGATCGCCCGGCTGCTGCTCTGGGCCGGAGCCGCGCTGGTCGGCGTCGCCGGGGCGCTGATCCTGCTGTTCTCGACCATGAACCCGCCGACCACGCCCTACATGCTCTCCGAGCGGGCCCGGCTGGGCGGGATCGCGCATGACTGGGTGCCGATGGAGGAGATCGCGCCGGTCATGGCTCGCGCCGCCGTCGCGGCGGAGGATGCAAATTTCTGCCTGCATTGGGGCCTCGACCTCAAGGCGATCCGGACCGCCATGGCGGCGGGCGGCAATCGCGGCGCCTCGACCATCAGCCAGCAGGTCGTCAAGAACGTGTTCCTCTGGCAGGGGCGCAGCTGGCTGCGCAAGGCGCTCGAGGCCGGGCTGACCCCGCCCGTCGAGGCGGTCTGGACCAAGCGGCGCATCCTCGAGACCTATCTCAACGTCGCGGAGTTCGACGAGGGCGTGTTCGGTATCGGTCGCGCGGCGCCGCATTACTTCGGCGTATCGGCGGCGCAGCTCTCCGACGTGCAGGCTGCCCGTCTCGCCGCGATCCTGCCCGACCCCAAGCGACGCTCGGCCGCCGATCCTTCCGATTTCGTGCGCCGGCGGGCCGCCGCCATCCTCGACGGCGCTGCAACGATCCGGCGCGACGGGCGCGACGACTGCTTCGAGTGACGCGCGCGGGATTGAAGCGGCGCCGCGCTTGCGGCAGATAGGGGGGCATGCAGAACAGCCGTCCCGCCGCCCACCGCCTGTACCACTTCCCGCTCTCACCTTTCTCGCGGAAGGTGAGGCTCTCGCTCGCCGAGAAACGCATCGAGGTGGAGCTCGTCGAGGAGCGCTACTGGGAGCAGGACCCCGAGTTCATGCGCCGCAACCCGGCCGGCAAGGTCCCGGTGCTCAAGCTCGGCAACCGCATGATGTCGGAAAGCACGGCGATCTGCGAATATCTCGAAGAGGTGCAGCCCGATCCGCCGCTGCTGCCGCAATCGGTCGAGGCCCGCTACGAGGTACGCCGTCTCGTCGGCTGGTTCGACGACAAGTTCAACCGCGAGGTGACCTCGAAGCTGCTCGGAGAGCGGGTCTTCAAGAAGGTCATGGGCGGTGGCTATCCCGACAGCACCAACGTCAAGGCCGGGGCGCGGGCGATCAAGTATCACCTCGACTACATGGCCTGGCTCCTGGATCAGCGCCGCTGGCTCGCGGGTAACGAGCTCAGCCTCGCCGATTTCGCCGCCGCGGCGCATCTGTCCTGCCTCGACTACATCTCGGACGTGGACTGGAACCGCTCCGAGACGGTCAAGGACTGGTACGCCAAGATCAAGTCGCGCCCGGCTTTCCGCTCGCTGCTGGCCGACCAGCTGCCGGGCTTTCCGCAGCCCTCGCATTACGCGGATCTCGATTTCTGAGGCCGGGCTTGGGGCCGGGGCCCCGAAGGCATAGCTGATGAGCATGGATGAGCAGGCGCTCAAGGACCGGCTGCGCGAGGCCGCGCTCGGCGAGGGATTCGCCGAGATGGGAATCTGCCGCCCCGACGCCATCCCCGAGGCCGCCGCGCGGCTGGCTACCTATGTAGGCGAGGGGCGTCACGGCCAGATGGGCTGGATGGAGGAGCGCATGGGCTGGCGTGGCAACCCGGCGGCGCTCTGGCCCGAGGCACGATCCGTCATCATGCTGGCCGAGGCCTACACGCCGCGCCACGACCCGCTCGAGGTGCTGGAGCATCCCGAACGGGCGGCGATCAGCGTCTATGCCCATGGCCGCGACTACCATGACCTCGTCAAGAAACGGCTGAAACGGGTCGGACGCTGGCTCCTGGAGCAGTGTCCCGACGAGCAGATCAAGGTCTTCGTCGACACCGCGCCGGTGATGGAAAAGCCGCTGGCGCAGGCCGCGGGCTTGGGCTGGCAGGGCAAGCACACCAACCTCCTGGGTCGGACGGTGGGCAACTGGGTGTTTCTCGGCGCGATCTTCACCACGGTGGAACTGCCGGTGGATGCGCCGGCGGCGGAGAAATGCGGCTCCTGCACGCGCTGTCTCGATATCTGCCCGACCAACGCCTTCCCGGCGCCGTTCCAGCTCGATGCGCGGCGCTGCATCTCCTACCTCACCATCGAGCACAAGGGACCGGTGCCCGAGGAATTCCGCGAGGCCCTGGGCAACCGGATCTATGGTTGCGACGACTGCCTCGCGGTCTGCCCGTGGAACAAGTTCGCGCAGGAAGCGACCGAGATGCGCTATTTCGGCAAGGTCGACGCGCCGTCGCTGGCCGACCTCGCCAAGCTCGACGATGCCGCGTTTCGGGAGATGTTCTCGGGCAGTCCGATCAAGCGGATCGGCCGCGACCGTTTCCTTCGCAATGTCGCCTATGCCATCGGAAATTCCGGCGAGCCAAGGCTGTTGCCGGTCGCCCGCGACCTCGCCGCCGAGCCGGATCCGACCGTGGCCGAGGCCGGTCAATGGGCCGTGAGGCGGCTGGAAGGGCAGAGGGAGGCGGCTAGCTCGGTGACCTGACAAGCCCGAGGAGACCGACATGAAGACCACTTCGCCCTTCGTCGTCGCGGCGATTGCCGCCGTGATACCCGGCCTCGCCCTGGCCCAGAGCGACAATGGCAATGCCAGGCAGCCGGTCGACCGCGGCCCGGCCAACGCCGATTACCAGCCCGCCTTCCCCGAACAGGCCCGCGCGCCCAAGCTGGAGTCGACCGATGTCGCCATCGAGACCTTTGCAGAGGGGCTGGAGCGCCCATGGGGCATCGCGCCGCTGCCCGGCGGCGGCTATCTCGTCACCGAGCGGCCCGGCCGACTGCGACACGTCTCGCCCGAAGGCGAGGTGCATGATCCGATTTCAGGCCTGCCCGAGATCGACGCGCGCAAGCAGGGCGGTCTCCTCGACGTGATGCTGAGCCCCGACTTCGCCGCCGATCGCATGGTCTATTTCACCTATGCCAAGCCGGTCGATGGCGGCGTCGCCACCGCCGCCGCGCGCGGCACGCTTTCAGATGACATGACCGCGCTGGTGAACGTCGAAGACATCTTCGTCCAAGGCCCGCCCTCGGATGCGCCGATGCATTACGGCTCGCGCATCACCTTCGACGGCGAGGGTCACGTCTTCATCACCACGGGCGAGCATTTCACCGACAAGAACCGCCAGCTCGCGCAGGAGCTCGACAACACCTATGGCAAGGTGGTGCGGCTCAACCCCGACGGCACTGTGCCCGAGGACAATCCCTTCGTCGGGCAGGAGGGCGACGACGCGATCTGGTCCTATGGTCACCGCAACATCCAGGGCGCGGCGATCCAGCCCGCGACCGGTGACTACTGGACCATCGAGCATGGCCCCGCCGGCGGTGACGAGCTGAACCGCCCAGCGCCTGGTGCCAATTACGGCTGGCCCAAGGTGAGCTACGGCATCCGCTATGACGGCGCCCCCATCGGCACAGGCGAGCCGCGTGCCGAGGGCATGGAGGAGCCGGTCTATTACTGGGACCCGGTGATCGCGCCCGGCGGCATGGCCTTCTACGAGGGCGATGCCTTCGAGGGTTGGGCGGGCGATCTGGTCATCGCCTCGCTCAACCCCGGCGAAGTGGTGCGCCTCGATATCGACGAGGAGGGCCGCGTCGTGGGCGAGGAGGCGCTCGCGGGCGGCAATGGCCGGGTGCGCGACGTGGAGATCGCCGAAGACGGCAGCGTGCTCTTCCTGATCGACAGCGAGGCCGGCGCGATCCTGCGCATGTCCCCCAAGGGGTGAGTTCAGCGCCCCGGCGGCGAATGGCCGGTGTCGGGCCGCCTCTCGAAAGATGCAGACCGAATCGGCCCGATCGGATAGGGTGCAAACCCACGATATCCCCAGAGGAGGAGATTTCGATGACCAAGCACGTGATCGACAGGCCCAAGGATCGCAGCGCGATCCGCGCGCGTGAATATGCCCGGATCGAGCATGAGGAGGCCCCGCACCGTGCCGTGCGGCGGGTGCATGCCCGCAGCCTCGGCGCACGTGGCGCGGCCCGGTTGCGCCAGTTCCTGCGCATCGAGCGCGGTCACGAGGTCTGAGGACACCCGTCCGGGGTGACGCATCCTGGACAAAACGCGCATCGGCGGGCCGGATCGCCCGCCGGTCGCTTGCTCCCAGGGTTGAGCGGTCTAGGGTCGCGGTGAAAGGATCACCCCATGACCCCTCCCGCCACCCCGGTCACCGCGCCGCCGCAACAGCCCATGCGTGGCATCCTGTTCAAGGTTGCCTCGGTCTGCGTGTTTGTCGCCATGGCGGCGATCATCAAGGCGACCTCCGACGCGGTGCCGCCCGGCGAGGCCGTGTTCTTCCGATCCTTCTTTGCATTGCCGGTGATCATCGTCTGGCTGCTATGGCGCGGCGAGCTGCGCCACGGCCTCGAGACACCCAACCCGATGGGTCATCTGTGGCGCGGTCTCGTCGGCACCGCCGCCATGGGGCTGGGCTTCACCGCGCTCGGTCTGCTGCCCTTTCCCGAGGTGACCGCGATCGGTTATGCCGCGCCGCTGATGGTGGTGATCCTCGCCGCGATGTTCCTCGGCGAGGAGGTGCGCCTGTTCCGGCTTTCGGCAGTGGGAGCCGGGCTCGTCGGCGTACTCATCGTCATGTCGCCGCGTCTGTCGGTCACCTCCGATCCGCTGAGCCTTGCAGAGACGCTGGGCGCGGTGGTGGCGCTGGGCGGCGCGCTCTGCGCCGCGCTGGCGCAGGTCTTCGTGCGCAAGCTCACCCGCAGCGAAGGCACGGCGGCGATCGTGTTCTGGTTCTCGATGACGGCGAGCGTGCTGGCGCTGCTGACGCTGCCCTTCGGCTGGGTGCTGCCCGCGCCGGGCACATTCGCGCTGCTGGTGCTGGCCGGGCTGCTCGGCGGGGTCGGGCAGATCTTCCTGACCTCGAGCTATCGCTATGCCGACGCCTCTCTAATCGCGCCGTTCGAATACGCTTCGATGCTGCTGGCGCTGGGGGTCGGCTACGCGGTATTCGACGAAGTGCCGACGTGGACGATGCTGGCAGGTGCGGCGATCATCGTCAGCGCCGGCATCGCCATCATCTGGCGCGAGCACCGGCTGGGGATCGAGCGCGGCCGCGGCCGCCGGGCGATGAGCCCGAACGGGTAGATCGGCGATGACCGCGATGGACGGCATGGAGTGGATCGCGGGCGCGCTCGGCCTCGCCGCCTTGCTGGCGCTGATGAACCTCGCGGGCTTCTTCTCCATGGCGAATGACAAGCGGCGTGCCGAGCGCGGGCTGTGGCGCTGGCCCGAGCGGCGTCTGTTGCGGATCGCCTTCTGGGGCGGCAGCCTCGGCACCCTGCTGGCGCAGCGCCACCTTCGCCACAAGACGCGCAAACAACCTTTCGCGCGGCACCTGAAGATGATCCTCTGGACCCATGCCGTCCTCATGCTGGCGCTCACCGTGGCGCTCGCGAGCCATGCGCCGATGCGCCTCGAGACCAAGCAGGCGCTTGGTGCCGTCGCCATGGCGGTGGCGGGAATGGGGGCAGAGGTGGCCGGGGCTTGGCACAATGCGGAGCCATCCGCGTCCGAACCCGCACCGGGCAAAACGGTCAAGATCAATCGCGGCCTGTGAGGGCAACGAAATGGGGCGGCGCCTTGCGGCACCGCCCCAACGTGTTCTGGCATCGAGCCCGGTTCAGGCGCGCACGAGCTTCTCGTAGCTCTCGGCGACGTCGCGGGTCAGCGCGCCGACCTCGAAATTGTAGTCGCCGATCTGGCCGACCGGAGTCACCTCGGCCGCGGTGCCGGTGAGCCAGCACTGCTCGAAGCCTTCGAGCTCCTCGGGCATGATGTGCCGCTCATGCACGGTGATGCCCTTTTCCTTGAGCATCGCGATGACGGTCTGACGGGTGATACCGTTGAGGAAGCAATCGGCCAGCGGCGTGTGCACCTCGCCATCCTTGACGAAGAACATGTTGGCGCCGGTCGCCTCTGCCACGTAGCCGCGATAGTCGAACATCATCGCGTCCGAGCAGCCCTTGGCCTCGGCGGCGTGCTTGGACATGGTGCAGATCATGTAGAGACCCGCCGCCTTGGCCTGCGAGGGCGCGGTCTCGGGCGAGGGGCGCTTCCACTTGGCGATGTCGAGCTTGGCGCCCTTCATCTTGGCGTCGCCGTAATAGCTGCCCCATTCCCACGCGGCGATCGCCATGCGGACGGGGTTGCGCAAGCTCGCCACGCCCATGTCGGGGCCGGCGCCGCGCCAGGCCAGCGCGCGCACATAGGCGTCGGACCAGCCATTGGCCTCGAGCACCGCGTATTTTGCCGCCTCTATTTCCTCGACCGCGTAGGGGATCTCGAAATCCAAGAGTTCGGCCGATTTCCGAAGCCGGTGGGAGTGCTCGACACCCTTGAAGATCTTGCCGTTATAGGCGCGCTCGCCCTCGAACACCGAAGAGGCGTAATGCAACGCGTGGGTCAGGATGTGCACCCGGGCATCGCGCCATTCCACCAGCTGGCCGTCGAGCCAGATCTTTCCGTCGCGATCGTCGTAGCCGCCGGCCATGGCGTGCCTCCCTGTCAACTTATCCCGCGCTGTTCCGGACCTTGCGACCGAAAATTGCGCCCTATGGGGCAGATCGCTACCGCTTCGCCCTTGGAATGTCAACAAGGCTGACGTATTGTGACCCGAAGACGGCGACCGAAGGGATCACGACGCATGGCCGAGGGACCGGCACCGCAGGGCGGGTCGAGCCTGCTCTTCCTGACGGATGAGCAGCTGAGGAAAGGCATAGAGGCGATGTTCTTCGCCTATCGCGGCTTTACCTCCGACCCCGATCGCATCCTCGAGGGGCGCGAGATGGGGCGTGCCCATCACCGTGCGATCCATTTCATTCATCGCTCCCCGGGGACCACGGTGTCAAACCTGATGGCGCTCTTGGGCGTCACCAAGCAGTCCTTGAACCGGGTGCTGCGGGCGCTGATCGCCGAAGGGCTGGTCGAGGCGCGGGTGGGTCGTCGCGATCGCCGCGAACGGCATCTCTACCTGACCGAGGCCGGCGCCGCGCTGGAGCGCGAGCTGTCGGACGCCCAGCGCGAGCGGATGCGGGCTGCCTACCGGATGGCCGGTCCGGTGGCCGTGGCCGGGTTTCGGCAGGTGCTCGAGGCAATGATGGACGAGGAGAGCCGCCGCCACTACGAGGCGCTGGCCGGAAAGGGCGGCTGATGAGCGAACTGGCGCACCTCCTGGTCGTGGATGACGACGTCCGTCTCCGCGGTCTGTTGCAGAAATTTTTGATCCGGCACGGCTATCTCGTCACCGGGGCGCGCGATGCGGGCCATGCGCGGCGGCTGCTCGAAGGGCTGGAATTCGACCTCATCGTGCTCGATGTGATGATGCCCGGTGAGGACGGCATTTCGCTGTGCCGGTCCCTGCGCGAGAGCCTGCCGGTACCGATCCTGCTGCTCACCGCGCGCGGCGAGACCGAGGACCGGATCACCGGGCTCGAAGCGGGGGCCGACGATTACCTCGCCAAGCCCTTTGATCCCAAGGAGTTGCTGCTCAGGATCAACGCCGTGCTGCGCCGCCAGCCGATCCCCGAACCGGCCGAGCGACCGGCGACGCTCGACCTCGGCGCGGTGCGCTACGACGTGGCGCGCGGTGAGATGTGGGAGGGCGAGACGCGAATCCGCCTGACCGCGACCGAATCGCAGCTGATGCGGATCTTTGCCGCCCGGCCCGGTGAGGCGGTGACCCGCGCCCAGCTGGTCGAGGAGTTGGGCCGTGGCGACGGCCAGAGCCAGGAACGCGCGGTCGACGTGCAGATCACCCGGCTGCGGCGCAAGTTCGAGGCCGACCCGCGCCAGCCTCGCTACCTGCAGACGGTGCGCGGCGAAGGCTACATGCTGGCGCCCGATTGACCCGATCCGCATTTCCGGGGTAGGGCGCCCGGCCACGCCATTCGTCGGGTCCCCGGCGGCCCCCGCGCCGCACGCGCGACGGTGATCGGGACGCGCTTGCGCCCGTCCGTGTTCTGCGATTGCCTGCGGGGATGACCACAGCGCTTCTCACCCATCCCGACGGCTTCGATCATGATACGCCGCCCGGCCACCCCGAGCAGGTGGCGCGGCTCGACGCAGTGCTGGGCGCCCTCGAGACCATGGACCTGCTGCGCATCAAGGCGCCGCTCGCCGCCGAGGCGGACCTGCTGCGGGTGCACCCGAAATCCTATCTCGACGATCTGCGCGCCGACACTCCCGAGCATGGCCGTCGTCAGATCGACGCCGACACGTGGCTCTCGCCCGGCAGCCTCGGCGCGGCCTGGCGCGCGGCGGGGGCCGCCATCCGGGCGGTCGATATCGTGCTGACGGGCAAGGCGGCCAACGCCTTCTGCGCGATGCGCCCGCCCGGCCATCATGCCGAGCGCGAGACGGCGATGGGCTTTTGCCTGCTGGGCAACGTAGCGGCGGCGGCGAAACATGCGCTCGACCATCACGGCCTGTCGCGGGTGGCGATCATTGATTTCGACGTGCATCACGGCAATGGCACGCAGGACCTGGTCGAGGACGACCCGCGCATCCTGTTCTGCTCCACCCACGAGATGCCGCTCTACCCGGGCACGGGCGAACCGTCGGATACCGGCCCGCATGGCACGGTGGTCAACGTGGCGCTGCCCGCCGGGACGGACGGGCCGGGGCTGCTCGCGGTGCTTGAGGACAAGGTGTTCCCGCGGGTCGCGGCGCATCGTCCCGAGCTGATCCTCGTTTCGGCTGGTTTCGACGCACACCGCGCCGACCCTCTGGCCGGGCTCATGTTGGAAGCGGCGGATTTCGCGGCGATCACCGCGCGGATCTGCGACCTCGCGGAGACGTTCTGCGCGGGACGCGTGGTCTCCGCGCTCGAAGGCGGTTATGACCTCGGGGCGCTGGCGGACTGCGCCGCCGCGCATGTCTCAATCTTGGAGGAACGCGGACGATGAGCGACAGACCCGTCGAGGAGATGAGCTTCGAGGAGGCGATCCGGGAGCTGGAGCAGGTGGTGGGCCAGCTTGAGCGCGGCGATGTCGCCCTCGACCAGTCCATCGCGCTCTACCAGCGCGGCGACGCGCTCAAGAAGCGCTGCGAGAAGCAGCTTGCCGAGGCCGAGGAAAAGGTGGCCCGGATCACCCAGGGACCCGACGGCCAGGCCCAAGGCACCGCGCCGCTCGATGGCTGAGGCGTTCCGCGCGGCGCTGGCGGCGGCAGCGCGCGAGACCCAGGACGTGCTGCGCGAGCGGCTCGCCGCGCATGACCTGCCGGTGGCCCAGGCGATGGAGCACGCGGTGACGGGCGGCAAGGGCCTGCGGGGTTTCCTCGTTCTCGAGGGGGCGCGGCTGCACGATGTGGCGCGCGAGGCGGCGCGGCTGCCGGCCGCCGGGATCGAGGCGTTGCACGCCTACAGCCTCGTGCATGACGACCTGCCGGCGATGGATGACGACGACCTGCGACGCGGCCAGCCCACCGTGCATGTCGCCTGGGACGAGGCCACCGCGATCCTCGCCGGCGATGCGCTGCAGAGCCTCGCATTCGAGCTTTGTGCCGATCCGCTGGTTGGCTCGCACCGCGCCGATCTGTGCCTCGCGCTGGCGCGGGCGGGCGGCATCGCGGGCATGGTCGGCGGGCAGGCCCGCGACATCATGGCCGAGACCAGCGAGACGCCGCTCGACCTCGCGCGGATCACCGAGCTCCAGCAGGGCAAGACCGGCGCGCTGATCCGCTGGTCGGCCGAGGCCGGTGCGGTGATGGCGGGTGCCGATGCCGGGCCGCTCGGGCGCTATGCCCAGGCGCTGGGCCTTGCCTTCCAGATCGCCGACGACATCCTCGATGTGGAGGGCGACGCCGCCAAGATGGGCAAGGCCGCCCGCAAGGATGCGGCTGCCGGCAAGGCGACCTTCGTGTCGCTGCTTGGCCTCGATGCTGCCAAGGCCCGCGCGGCGGAGCTGGTGGAGGCGGCCTGTGACGCGCTGTCGCCCTATGGTGCCGCGGCCGGAACCTTGCGCGAGACAGCACGCTTCGTTATCGCGCGCGAGAGCTGAGAGAGGGGCTGTCATGTCCGAGACCACGCCGAACCGCCCCATCACCCCGATCCTCGACCGGGTGAAGATCCCTGCCGACATGAAGCGGCTGAGCGATTCCGAGCTGCGCCGACTTGCCGACGAGCTGCGCGCCGAGACGATCTCGGCGGTCAGCGAGACCGGCGGTCATCTGGGCGCGGGGCTAGGCGTGGTCGAGCTGACCGTGGCGCTGCACGCGGTGTTCGACACGCCGTGCGACCGGCTGATCTGGGATGTGAGCCACCAGTCCTATCCCCACAAGATCCTGACCGGACGGCGCGATCGGATCCGCACGCTGCGCCAGAAGGACGGGCTGTCGGGCTTCACCAAGCGCTCGGAATCTCCCTACGATCCGTTCGGCACCGCGCATAGCTCGACCTCGATCTCGGCGGCGCTGGGCATGGCCGTGGCGCGCGATCTCGGCGGGCGCGGGCTCGAGGGCGAGAGCGTCGGCGACTGCATCGCGGTGATCGGCGATGGCGCGATGAGCGCGGGCATGGCCTATGAGGCGATGAACAATGCCGGCCATCTGGGCAAGCGGCTGATCGTCATTCTCAACGACAACGAGATGTCGATCGCGCCTCCGGTGGGCGCGATGTCCTCCTATCTCTCGCGGCTCTATGCCGGCGCGCCGTTCCAGGAGTTCAAGGCGCTCGCCAAGGGCGCGGTGAGCTTCCTGCCGCCGCCGTTCCAAGAGGGCGCGAAGCGGGCCAAGGACGTGTTCAAGCACATGACCGTCGGCGGCACGCTGTTCGAGGAGTTGGGCTTCTCCTATATCGGCCCGATCGACGGGCACGACATGGATCAACTGCTGTCGGTGCTGCGGCTGGTGCACAGCCGTGCCGGCGGGCCTGTGCTGATCCATGCCATTACCCAGAAGGGCAAGGGCTACGGCCCCGCCGAGGCCGCCTCGGACAAGGGTCATGCGACGGCGAAGTTCGACGTCGTCTCGGGCACGCAGGCCAAAGCCAAGAGCAATGCGCCATCCTACACCTCGGTGTTTTCCGACAGCCTCGTCAAACTGGCGGAGAAGGACGACAAGATCGTCGCCGTCACCGCGGCCATGCCCGACGGCACCGGGCTCGCGCGGTTCATGGATCGTTACGCGAGCCGCTGCTTCGACGTCGGCATCGCCGAGCAGCACGCCGTGACCTTCGCCGCAGGTCTCGCGGCGGGCGGCATGAAGCCGTTCTGCGCGATCTACTCGACCTTCCTGCAGCGCGGCTACGACCAAGTGGTGCATGACGTCGCGATCCAGCGCCTGCCGGTACGCTTCGCGATCGATCGCGCCGGGCTCGTCGGCGCAGATGGCGCAACCCATGCCGGCAGCTTCGATATCGGCTTCATGGCGAACCTGCCGGGCATGGTGGTGATGGCCGCTGCCGACGAGGCGGAGCTCACACGGATGGTCGCCACCGCCGCTGCGCATGATGAGGGTCCGATCGCTTTCCGATTCCCGCGTGGCGAGGGCGTCGGGGTGGAGATCCCGGCCGAGGCGGAGCCGCTGGAGATCGGCAAGGGCCGGATCGTGCAGGAGGGAAGCCGCGTCGCGATCCTGTCCTTCGGCACCCGGCTGTCGGAAGTGGTCAAGGCCGCCGAGGCGCTCTCGGCGCGCGGCGTCACCCCCACCATCGCCGATGCGCGGTTTGCCAAGCCGCTGGACCGTGAGATGATCCTGCGGCTCGCCGAGGATCACGAGGCGCTGATCACCATCGAGGAAGGGGCGGTTGGTGGCTTCGGCAGCCACGTCGCGCAGCTTCTGTCCGACGAGGGTGTGTTCGATGCCGGGCTGAAGTTCCGCTCCATGGTGCTGCCCGACATCTTTATCGATCAGGCCAGCCCGGCCGACATGTACGAGATTGCCGGTCTTTCGGCGCTGCACATCGAGGAGAAGGTGCTCTCGGTGCTGGGCGTCGAGGTGATCGGCAAGCGCGCCTGAGACGCGCTCAGCCTTCTTCCTTTAGCAGCGCGGCCAGTCCCGAACGGTAATCGGGATGGATCAGCGTCACGCCGAGCTCGTCCTTGATCCGGTCGTTCCGGACCTTCTTCGACTCGGCGTAGAAGCTGCGCGCCATCGGCGTCATCTCGGCTTCCTCGAACGGCACCTCGGGCGGCACCGGCAGGCCGAGCAACTCGGCGGCATGAGCGATGACATCTTGCGGCGGGGCGGGGTCGTCGTCGCACAGGTTGTAGATCGCGCCGGGGTTCGGGCGGTCGATCGATGCCTTCAGCACCTGCGCGATGTCGTCGACATGGATGCGGCTGAAAACCTGTCCCTGCTTCACGATGCGCCGTGCCGTGCCCTGTCGCACCTTTTCGAACGGGCCGCGCCCGGGGCCGTAGATGCCCGCGAGGCGAAAGATGTGCAGCGGCAGACCAGGGACTGCTTGCCACGCAGTCTCGGCCTCGACCCGTGCCTGCCCGCGCCGGGTCGCCGGGTGCAGATCGCTCGTTTCGTCGACCCCTCCGCCGTCTCGGTCGCCATAGACGCCAGTGGTCGAGAGATAGCCGACCCATTCGAAGCGCTCGGCGCGTGCGGCGATGGCGTCGCGCCACTCGCGCAGCACCGGGTCGCCATCGGCGTCGGGCGCGGCGGAGATCAACAGATGCGTCGCGGCGTCGAGCGCCTGCGTCAGGTCGGAGCCGGGCCAGATCGCGGGCTCGACCCCTTCGGCGCGCAACGCATCGGCCTTCTCGGCCGAACGGGTGGTGCCGATGACGCGCCAGTCATCGGGCAGGAGGCGGGCGAGGGCACGGGCGGAATAGCCGTGGCCGAAGGAGAGAAGCGTCTTCATCGGGTTTATGTGCCCGATGCCGGGCTAGCGGTCCAGCAGCGCGAGGGTCCGTTCGTCAGGACCGTCATAGAAGGCGTCGAGGATTTCGGCGAAGACGGGGTCGGCGCCGGGCTGGGCGGCGAAGAGGGTGGCGGAGCTTCTGAGCTTCAACGCGTCGATGCCGCCGAGGATCTCCTCGGGCGCATGGCCGCGATGCGCGAGCATGGCGCGCGAGATTTCGACCAGCCGGGGCCCGAGGGTCGGGTGGGCCAGATAGTCCCGCGCCTCTGCCGCATCCGCGATGCCGTAATGCTGTGCCATCGGCGAATGGCCGAGCCCTTTGAGCTGCGGCCAGATGTACCACATCCAGTGGCTGCGCTTGCGGCCGGCCTCGATCTCGGACAGCGCGGTGGCGTAGCTGCCATTCTGGGCCTCGACGAAGCGTTCAAGGCTCATGACAGTAGCCTCAGCAGCGCACGCTCGGCCTGCCGCAGGCCGGCGGTCTCGGGCAGGTCTTCGAGCAGCGCCATGCGCTCTTCGGCATCCGCTTCGTGCAGCGCGATGACCTTGGGGTGAATGTAGCTGTTGCGGGCGATGGTCGGCGTATTGTGAAGCCGCTCGGCGGCGGCCTCGCTCATGCCCTTGATGGTCAGCTCCTCTTCGCGGATCGCACAGGCCAGCGCCGCCTCGGAGCCTGCCCAAGTGCGGAAGGTCTTGGCGGTGATGTGGTCCGATCCGGTGATTTCGGCGAGCCGCTCGTTGACCTGCCCGGAGGAGACCGCGCGCGGCGTCCCGTCCTCGTCGATCCAGCCGATCAGCTCCTTGCCCGGCAGGTCGTGCAGCTGCTCCAGCACCTTCATCAGAGACTTGTCCTTGAGCTTGCGATTCACCTTCTTGTTGCCCTTGGCGGTATAGCGCAGCCGCATTTCGCCGCCATCGAGCCGGATGTGCCGGCCCGTCAGGGTGGTCGCGCCATAGGTCCGGTTTTCGGCCGCGTATTCGGGATTGCCGACCCGGATCGACACCCGGTCGATCAGCGCCAGCACGGCGGCGATGGCGAAGTCCAGTTCGCCCGCTTCGCCCGACAGGTCGCGGCGGATACGGCGGCGAATGGCGGGCAGGGCCTCGCCGAACTCGGCGAGGTGGTCGAACTTGTGCGCTTCGCGCCAGGCCCGCCAGTCCGGGTGGTAGCGATACTGCTTGCGTTCGCGCGTGTCGTGCCCGGTGGCCTGCAGGTGGCCATGCGGCTTGGGGCAGATCCAGACCTTCTCATAGGCGGGCGGGACGGCCAGTGCTTCGATGCGCTTGCGCTCGGGGCCGCGCTCGATGGTGGTGCCGTCGGGGGCCGTGTAGCTGAAGCCACGCCCGCAGCGGCGGCGCGCGATGCCAGGCTCTGAA
Organism: Limimaricola variabilis; assembly: GCF_014195545.1. Lineage (GTDB taxonomy): Bacteria > Pseudomonadota > Alphaproteobacteria > Rhodobacterales > Rhodobacteraceae > Limimaricola > Limimaricola variabilis. The sequence continues at coordinate 406,473 of NZ_JACIBX010000002.1, forward strand.
TCGGGATAATAGACGAGCTGGGCGGGGGGTGGCATGGGCTAGGTCTCCTCGGGCGCGCAACGCCAATTGCGCACAGCCCGTTCCCGGCAGGACGATCACACTCCCGCGCGCCCTAAGGGTCGCGTTCCTCAAATACCCATTCTGAGCCGCCGCGGTCGGCCGTCGGGCGGAGCCTCCCGCGTCAGCGGTCCGGCGGGGTTGCGGCGGATCGCGGCTTGGTATGAAATCCACAGATGGAACATCCGATCAGATCCTGGGCCGAGCTTGCCCCCCGTCTCGTCGCCGTGGCCGCGGGCCGCGAGGCCGCCGATCTCGTGATCCGCGGCGGCCGTCTCGTCAACGTGCAGAGCCGCGAGATCCTCGATGGCTGGGAGGTGGCGGTCGCCGGCGGCCGCTTCGCCTATGTCGGTCCCGATGCGAGCCATTGCATCGGCGAGGGCACCGAGGTGGTGGACGCCGCCGACCGCTTCCTGATCCCTGGCCTGATCGACGCGCATATGCATATTGAGAGCGGCATGCTGACGCCTGCGGAGTTCGCCGCCGCCGTGATCCCGCATGGCACCACGACGATGTTCACCGATCCGCACGAGATCGCCAACGTGCTGGGCCTCGATGGCGTGCGGATGATGCATGACGAGGCGCTGATGCAGCCCGTCAACATCTTCACCCAGATGCCCAGCTGCGCGCCCTCGGCACCGGGGCTGGAGACGACGGGGCACGAGATCAGCCCCGAGGATGTGGCCGAGGCGATGTCCTGGCCCGGCATCGTGGGCCTAGGCGAGATGATGAACTACCCGGGCGTGGTCGCGGGCGACCCCAAGATGCTCGCCGAGATCGCCGCCACCATGCGCGCGGGCAAGACGGTGGGCGGTCATTACGCGAGCCCCGACCGGGGCGTGCCGTTCCACGCCTATGTCGCGGGCGGCCCCGCCGATGATCACGAGGGCACGCGCGAGCAGGACGCGATCGACCGGGTGCGGCAGGGCATGCGCTCGATGCTGCGGCTGGGCTCGGCCTGGTACGACGTGGAGAGCCAGATCACGGCGGTCACCGAGAGGGGCCTCGACCCGCGCAATTTCGTGCTGTGCACCGATGACTGCCATTCCGGCACGCTGGTCAATGACGGCCACATGGACCGGGTGGTACGCCACGCCATCGAATGCGGCTGCGACCCGGTGGTGGCGCTGCAGATGGCGACGATCAACTCGGCCACGCATTTCGGCATGGAGCGCGAGTTGGGGAGCATCGCGCCCGGGCGCCGCGCCGACGTCATCCTGACCTCGGACCTTGCCACCCTGCCGATCGAGACGGTTTTCGCGCGTGGGGTACTGGTGGCCGAAGATGGTGACCTGCGTGTTACATGCCCGCATTACGACTGGCCCGAAAGCGCACGGCAGACCGTGCATCTGGGCCGGGAGCTGATCGCGGAAGATTTCAGACTGTCGGCGCCCGAGGGGGCGGAAACGGTGCGGGCGCGGGTGATCGGCGTGGTCGAGAACCAGGCCCCGACCCGCGCGCTGGTCCGCGAACTGCCGGTCGAGGACGGCGCGGTGATGCCCGCCGGGCCGGTGGCGCGGATCGCGCTGGTCGAGCGCCATCGCGGCACCGGCGGGGTCGTGAACGGCTTCGTCGAGGGTTTCGGCTACGAGGGTCGGATGGCGATCGCCTCCACCGTCGCGCATGACAGCCACCACATGATCGTCGTCGGCACCGATGCCGAGATGATGGCCCGGGCCGCGAACCGGCTCGGCGAGGTCGGCGGCGGCGTCACGGTCTGGCGCGACGGCGCGGAGCAGGCGCTGGTGCGGCTGCCGATCGCGGGACTGATGTCGGACGCCCCGGCGCGTGACGTCGCGGCCTCGGCCGATGGCATGGTCGCGGCGATGCGCGACGCTGGCTGCACCCTCAACAATGCCTACATGCAGCATTCGCTGCTCGCGCTCGTGGTGATACCCGAGCTGCGCATATCGGATCTCGGGCTGGTGGACGTCACCCGCTTCGAGATCACGACACCATTCGAGGGACAGGACTGAACGAGATGGAGAAGACGCTGAAGATCGAAACGCCGCAAATCCCCGCCGCCGAGGCCTTCACCGATCCCGAGGCGGCGCTCGCCCGCCTCAAGGAGATCTACGAGGCCGCCACGCGGTTCCTGTGCGAGAAATTCACCGAGACGCTGAAGGGCGGCGTGCCGGAAACGCGCTACCGCGCCTTTTATCCCGAGATCCGCTTTTCCACCGCGACCTTCGCCCAGGCCGACAGCCGGTTGAGCTTCGGCCATGTCGCCGAGCCGGGCACCTATTCCACCACGGTGACGCGGCCCGAATTGTTCGGAAACTACCTCAAGCAGCAGATGCGCCTGCTGATTGAGAACCATGGCGTGCCGGTGGTGATCGGCGCCTCTGAGACGCCGATGCCGGTGCATTTCGCGGTGGCCAACGATTCCTCCGTGACGGTGCCGCAGGACGGCGCGATGGATTTCCACCTGCGCGACGTCTTCGACGTGCCGGATCTCTCGACCACCCATGACGACATCGTCAACGGCAATGGCTTCACCTATCCCGACGGGGCACGCCCGCTGGCCCCCTTCACGGCGCAGCGCATCGACTATTCGCTGGCCCGGCTCGCGCATTACACCGCGACCGATCCCCAGCATTTCCAGAACCACGTGCTGTTCACCAACTACCAGTTCTATGTCGAGGAATTCGAGGCCTACGCCCGCCACGTGCTGGCCGATCCCGACAGCGGCTACGAGGCCTTCGTCGGCCCTGGCAACCAGCGGATCACCGATCCGGAAGGGGTGATGCACATCCCCGCCAAGATGCCGCAGATGCCGACCTATCACCTGACCCGCGCGAACGGGCAGGGGATCACGCTGGTCAATATCGGCGTCGGCCCGTCGAACGCCAAGACCGCGACCGACCACATCGCCGTCCTGCGCCCGCATGCTTGGCTGATGGTCGGCCACTGCGCCGGTCTACGCAACAGCCAGAGGCTGGGCGATTTCGTGCTGGCGCATGGCTATCTGCGCGAGGACCACGTGCTCGACGACGACCTGCCGGTCTGGGTGCCTATCCCGGCGCTGGCCGAGATCCAGATCGCGCTTGAGGATGCGGTGGCGCAGGTCACCGCGCTCGAGGGCTACGATCTCAAGCGGATCATGCGCACCGGCACCGTGGCGACCATCGACAACCGCAACTGGGAGCTGCGCGACCAGTCCGGTCCGGTGCAGCGCCTCAGCCAGTCGCGCGCCGTGGCGCTCGACATGGAAAGCGCCACCATCGCGGCCAACGGCTTTCGTTTCCGGGTGCCCTACGGCACCCTGCTGTGCGTCTCCGACAAGCCGCTGCATGGCGAGCTGAAGCTGCCCGGCATGGCCTCGGATTTCTACAAGACGCAGGTCGCGCGCCACCTGATGATCGGGATCCGGGCGATGGAACGGCTGCGCGAGATGCCGCTCGAACGCATCCATAGCCGCAAACTGCGTAGCTTCGAAGAGACGGCCTTCCTCTGAAACCTGCCGATACCGCAAGGAAACAGCGGTTTTTGCTTGCAATGACGTTTGTTTCATTGTGGGTCTAGGCAACACGCCGCCCCAGAGCGGTGCAAGGACAAGCCCCGAGCGGGCTGTGGCAAGGAGACCTCGAATGGCCAAACCGATGACCAAGGCGCAGCTCGTCAGCGCCATCGCCGACGAGACCGGCGGCGACAAGAAGACCGCCGGCGCCCATCTGGACGCGCTGGTCGCCATCATCACCCGCGAAGTTTCGCAGGGCGGCGCCGTGACCCTGCCGAATGTCGGCAAGATCTACTGCCGCGAGCGCCCCGAGCGCATGGTCCGCAACCCGGCCACCGGCGAGCAGATCAAGAAAGACGCCGACAAGGTGGTCAAGATGACCATCGCCAAGGCGCTCAAGGACAGCGTCAACGAAGAGTGACGCGCTGCCGGCCGCGCTTGCGGTCCGGAGGAATTCGAGAAAGGGTCGCCCCCGGGGCGGCCCTTTTTCGTTTGTTCAGGAGATGTGTCGATGGATGTGAGGTCACTGGGTCTGGGCTTGGCATTCGCCCTGATGTGGTCCTCGGCCTTCACCTCGGCGCGGGTGATCGTGGCCCATGCGCCGCCGCTGACGGCGCTGACCGCACGCTTCCTCGCTTCGGGGGTGGTCGCCATCGGCATCGCGCTGGCGCTGCGCCAGACCGCGCGGCTCAGCCGGAGCCAGTGGCGGGGGGTGGTGGTGTTCGGCCTGTGCCAGAACGCGCTCTATCTCGGTCTCAACTTCGTGGCGATGCAGTCGATCGGTGCTTCGGTCGCCTCGATCATCGCCTCGACCATGCCGCTTCTGGTGGCGCTGATCGGTTGGGTCCTGCTGCGCGACCGGCTGCCGCGGCTGGCCGCGATCGGACTCGTCGCGGGCTTCGGGGGCGTCGCGATCATCATGGGCGGACGCATGGCGGGCGGTCTCGACCTCTTTGCCGTGGGGCTGTGCGTGGTCGCGGCGCTGGCGCTGGCGGCGGCGACGCTGGCGGTGCGTGGTGCTGCGGCGGGCGGCAACCTGATGATGGTGGTCGGGCTGCAGATGCTGGTCGGCGCGGCGGCGCTGCTGCCGCCGGCCGTGCTGCTCGAGAGCTGGCAGGTCGACTGGAACTGGGCGCTCGTGGTGGCCTTTGCCTACACGGTGCTGGTGCCCGGCGTGCTGGCGACGCTGGTCTGGTTCGTGCTGGTCGGCCGGATCGGCGCGGTCAAGGCGGCGACATTCCATTTCCTCAACCCGGTCTTCGGCGTGCTGATCGCCGCCCTCCTGCTTGGTGAGGCGCTGGGCGCGCTGGACGCGCTGGGCGTGGCGGTGGTGGCGGCGGGGATCCTCGCGGTGCAGACGGCGCGCCGCGCCTCGGCCAAAACCGGCGCATCGGCGCCGGCGGCGGAACAGCCGGGCCAAGCTGTCGGTTTTATCCCCGAGACAGCACAGGAGGACGTCATGTTCGACTATAGCGACAGCCATTCCACGATCTCGTCGGATCGCGTGAACGGCACCGAGGTCTACGGCGCCGGTGGCGAGAAGATCGGCCATATCGACCACCTCGTGATCGACAAAAAATCCGGCAAGATCACCTATGCGGTGATGGGGTTCGGCGGTTTCCTCGGCATGGGCGAGGAGCATCACCCGATTCCCTGGGCCAAGCTGGAATACGACACCGCCCTCGGCGGCTACCGCACCGACATCACCGAGAGCCAGCTCCAAGGGGCGCCGGAGCGGCCCGAGCGCTGGTACGAGGACCGGCGTTGGGAAGAGGCGACCTACGCCCATTACGGCGCGCCCTATTACTGGATCTGAGCCGCACGTATGCGCAAACAGGAAGGCCGCCGGGGGAGTGCGCCGGCGGCCTTTCTTCGTCGCTGAGCGGTGGCCTCAACCGATGCGGCCGCGATGGCCCCCGGTCTGGCCCCGGTCGAGCAGGTAGTGATCGAGCAGCACGCAGGCCATCATCGCCTCGGCCACTGGTACGGCGCGAATGCCGACGCAGGGGTCGTGGCGGCCCTTGGTGATGACTTCGGTCGCGCTGCCGTCCAGCTTGATCGACTTGCGCGGGCTCAGGATCGAGGAGGTAGGCTTCACCGCGAAGCGGACCACCACGTCCTGCCCCGAGCTGATCCCGCCGAGGATGCCGCCCGCATGGTTGGAGCCGTATTCGGGGCCGTTCTCGCCCATGAAGATCTCGTCGGCATTGTCGCGCCCGGTCAGCGCCGCCGCCGCCATGCCCTCGCCGATCTCGACCCCCTTCACCGCGTTGATCGACATCATCGCCGCCGCCAGATCGGTGTCGAGCTTGCCATAGACCGGCGCCCCGAGCCCGGCGGGCACGCCGGAGGCCACCACCTCGATCATCGCGCCGACCGAATTGTGGTCTTTGCGCAGTGCGTCGAGATAGTCGGCCCACTCGCCCGCCGCCTGCGCGTCGGGGCACCAGAAATCGTTGCGGGCGATCTCCTCCATGTCGATCTTCGCGCGGTCGATCTTCTTCTCGCCCATCTGCACCATGTAGCCGGTAATTTTCAGGCCCGGCAATGCAGCCTTGAGCGCGGCCCGCGCCACGCCGCCCGCCGCGACCCGCGCGGCGGTCTCGCGCGCGCTCGACCGCCCGCCGCCGCGATAATCGCGCAGCCCGTATTTCAGGTGGTAGGCGATGTCGGCATGGCCGGGACGGAAGGTTTCGGCGATGTCGCCGTAATCCTTGGAGCGCTGGTCGGTGTTGCGGATCATCAGCTGGATCGGCGTGCCGGTGGAGCGGCCCTCGAACACGCCCGACAGGATTTCCACCGCATCGGGCTCGCGCCGCTGGGTGGTGTGCTTGTTCTGGCCGGGGCGACGCTTGTCGAGCCAGACCTGCAGGTCCTCCTCGCGGATCTCCACCCCCGGCGGACAGCCATCGACCGTGGCGCCGAGCGCGGGCCCGTGGCTTTCGCCCCATGTGGTGACGCGGAACAGGTGGCCGAAGCTGTTGAGGGACATGCGCGCTCTCCTTGATCGCGCCGGTCTTAGCGCGGGCGGACGGCTGGGGAAAGGCCACGGGGCTTGCGCGCCGCGCCCGATGCCCTAATGTCCGCCCCACCTCGGGGGGCCACTGGCTGAGATGCGCATCGCGCGGACCCGTTGAACCTGAACCGGATCACACCGGCGGAGGGAAGGTGACGGGACATCGCTCCGCCTTTGCTCTGCCCGCATCGGAGGATGACCATGCACCATCGCCTGATCGCGGGTCTCGCCCTCGCGCTCGCCGCCTCGCCGGCGGTCGCGCAGGACCGAACCCTTACCGTCTACGCGCCTGACTACTTCGCCTCCGAATGGGGCCCCGGCCCCGCCATCAAGGAGGCCTTCGAGGCCGAGTGCGACTGCACGATCGACTACCAGACCGGCGACCTGCTGCCGCGGCTCAAGCTCGAGGGCGCCCGCGCCGAGGCCGACGTGGCCATCGGCTTCGATTCGACCGAGATGAAGCAGGCCCGCGAGACCGGGCTCTTCGCGCCGCATGGCGTCGACACCGGCGCGCTGACCCTGCCGATCGACTGGGACGACGAGGTCTTCCTGCCCTTCGACTGGTCCTACCTCGCCTTCGTCTACGACAACGAGGCGCTCGATGAAGTGCCCGGCAGCTTCGAGGAGCTGGTCGCGGCTTCCGACGATCTGCGCATCGCGATCCAGGATCCGCGCAGCTCGGTTTCGGGCCTGTCGCTGGCGCTCTGGGCCGAAGAGGTGTTCGGCGACGAGGTCGAGGCCAAGTGGGCGAAGCTCGCCCCCAAGATCACCACGGTGACGCCGGGCTGGTCCGAGGCCTACGGTCTCTTCACCGAGGGCGAGGTCGACATGGTGCTGTCCTACACCACCTCGCCCGCCTACCACGCGATTGCCGAGGAGGACGACACCGTCTCGGCGGCGATCTTCGAGGAAGGTCACTACATGACCATCGAGCTGGCCGCCCGTCTCGCCGGCAGCGAGGAGCCCGAGCTGGCCGAGCAGTTCATGCAGTTCGTGGTCAGCCCCGAATTCCAGTCGCTGATCCCGACCTCGAACTGGTCCTACCCCTCGGCGCTGCCGCAGGCCGAATGGCCGGAAGGCTTCCAGACGATCGCCATGCCCGAAAAGGCGATCTGGCTGCCCGAGGACGAAGCCGACGCCAAGCGCGACGCGGCGATCGAGGCATGGCGGCAGGGGCTGTCGCAATAACGCGCGGCATGCGTTGGCCCGGCGGCATCGCCGCCGGGCTGGTGATCGCGCTGACGCTGGGAACGCTCGGGGCGGTGGCCTGGCGAGCGGGATTCGCGCTGCGTCTCGGCCCCGCCGATTGGGCCGCGATCCGCTTCACTGTCTGGCAGGCGGCGCTCTCGGCGGCCCTGTCGGTGACGCTCGCCGTGCCGGTGGCGCGAGCGCTGGCGCGACGGCGCTTCTTCGGACGCGCAGCGCTGGTCACGCTTCTCGGTGCGCCCTTCATCCTGCCGGTGATCGTCGCGGTGATCGGCCTGATCGGCGTGTTCGGACGCGGCGGGCTTCTCAACGAGGCGCTGGCGCTGTTCGGGCTGGGCCCGGTCTCGGTCTATGGCTGGCACGGCGTGGTGCTGGCGCATGTGTTCTTCAACCTGCCGCTTGCGGTGCGGCTGATCCTGCAGGGTTGGCTGGCGATCCCGGCCGAGCGATTCCGCCTCGCCGCCTCGCTTGGCGCGCCGGTCGGGCGGCTGCTCGAATGGCCGATGCTGCGCGCCGTGGCGCCGGGGGCCTTTGCCGTGATCTTTCTAATCTGCCTGACCAGCTTCGCGGTGGCGCTGACGCTGGGCGGCGGACCACGGGCGACGACAGTCGAATTGGCGATCTACCAGGCGGTGCGATTCGATTTCGATCTCGGCCGCGCGGCGATGCTCGCGGTGGTGCAGTTCGGGCTTTGCGGCGCGGCGGCAATGGCCCTGCGGGCGGCGGGCGCGCCTGAAACGCTGGGCGCCGGGCTCGACCGGGTGGTGGAACGCCACGAGCCAGGCGGGCGGTTGATCGACACGCTCGCGGTGGCGCTCGCGGCGCTGTTCCTGATGGCGCCGCTGGCGATGATCGTGGGGCGTGGGCTGCCGGGGCTGCTCGAGTTGCCCGCTGGCCTCTGGGCTGCGGCGGCGCGATCGATCGCCGTGGCGCTGGGGGCCACCGCGCTCACCCTGGTGATGGCGCTGGCCCTTGCGCTACGGGGCGGGGCGCTGGCCCGGCTTTCGATGCTGCTGCCGCTCGCGGCGTCGGGCCTCGTGATGGGGACCGGGCTGTTCGTGGTCCTGCACCCGGTGATCGCACCGCGCGACGTGGCGCTGGTCGTGACCATGCTGGTCAACGCGGTGATGGCGCTACCCTTCGCGGCGCGGGTCCTCGCGCCCGCCGTGGCGCAGGCCGAGGCCGGGCATGGCCGGCTCGCCGACAGCCTTGGCCTGCACGGGCTGTCGCGACTGCGCTGGCTGATCCTGCCGCGCATCCGCCGGCCTCTGGGCTTTGCCGCGGGGCTCACCGCGGCGCTGTCGATGGGCGATCTGGGCGTGATCGCGCTTTTCGCGGGGGACGGGCAGGCAACCTTGCCGCTGCTGATGGTGCGGCTGATGTCGGCCTACCGGATGGAGCAGGCGGCGGGCGTCGCGTTGGTCCTGCTGGCGATCAGCCTCGCGCTGTTCTGGGCGTTCGACAGGGGAGGGCGCGTCGATGCTGCGGCTTGAGAGGTTGGAAATCCGGCAGGGCGATTTCGCGCTGTCTGCCGATTGGGCGCTGGGCGACGGCTCGATCTGCGCCGTGATGGGTCCGTCGGGTGGCGGCAAGTCGACGCTGCTCGCGGTGATCGCGGGCTTCCTGGCGCCACAGGCGGGGCGAGTGTCATGGGGCGGGCGCGACCTGACCGGGCTTGCTCCCGCGCAACGGCCGATCTCGATCCTGTTTCAGGACAACAACCTGTTTCCGCACCTGACCATCGAGCGGAATCTCGCGCTGGGCCTCGACCCGCGGGGGCAGCTCGACGCCGCGCGCCGCACGGAGATCGCCCGCGTGTTGGAGCGCGTCGGTCTCGCCGGGCTGGGCGAGCGTCGGCCCGCCGCCCTGTCCGGCGGGCAGCAAAGCCGCGCTGCGCTGGCGCGGGTGCTGCTGATGGATCGGCCGCTGGTGCTGCTCGACGAGCCCTTCGCCGCGCTGGGGCCGGGGCTGCGGATGGAGATGCTCGACCTCGCGCGCGAGGTATTGGCGGGGGAGGGGCGGACGCTGCTGATGGTCAGCCACGCACCCGGGGACGCCGCGCGCATCGCGAGCGACATCGTCCTGGTCGATGCCGGGCGTGCCGCGCCGCCCGCTGCAGCCGCGCCATTGCTGGCCGATCCGCCGCCGGCGCTCAGGGCCTATCTCGGCCGCTGAAGCCGCGCCTCAAGCGACCGTCGCGCCGGTCGAAGCGGGCCGACATGCGTATTTGGAGAATGGTGAAGCGAGGGCGGTGCCCCCATAGCCTGTCGTCTTCGGGTTTGATCAAGTGCGCCAAAGAAAAAAGGGGCGCTCCGATGGAGCGCCCCTTCTTGTCGTCATGGCTTGGCGATCACTCGTCGCGCGGGCCGTACTTGGCGCGGTGCCAGATCCGCTTGTTGGTGAGGTAGAGCAGCACAGCGAGCAGGCCGAGGAACAGCACGCCGGTGAAGCCGGCCTGCTTGCGCGCCATCATCTTGGGCTCGGCGGCCCACATCAGGAAGGCGGTCACGTCCTTCGATTCCTCGACGACCGAGGCCTCGTGGCCGTCCTCGTAGACCACGTCGTCACCCAGAAGCGGCGGCGGCATGGCGATCCACGAGCCGGGCACCATGTGGTGGCCTTCCTCGTCGATGCAGCTTTCCGGGAAACCGCCGGAGCCGAAGGCGACGTTGTAGTAGCCCGGGAAGTCCTCGGGAGCGCAGGCGGGCGCTTCCTCGTAGCCGGTCAGCAGCGAGGCGATGTACTCCGGACCGCCCATGCCCTTGAAGAGCTGGTTCAGGCCCGAGCCGTAGGGGCCATGGAAGCCCGCGCGCGACTTGGCCATCAGCGACAGGTCGGGTGCCTCGGGCAGGGCGCTCTTGCCGAACTTGTCGGCCGGGATCGCCGGACGGAAGTCGTCGAGTTCCTCGTCGAAGGTCTCGAACTGCGCGGCATAGGCGCGGACCTGATCCTCGGGCAGGCCGGGGCCGCCCTCGTCATGCAGGTTGCGGTAGGAGACGTATTGCAGCCCGTGACAGGCGGCGCAGACCTCCGTGTAGACCTGCAGGCCGCGCTGCAGCTGCATCTGGTCGAAGGCCCCGAAGGGACCCTCGTAGGGGAAGTCGTAATCCGTGATCTCGACTTCGGAGGCTGCCATGGCATTGCCGGCGAGGCCCAGCGCCGCGACGGCGGCTAGCGTGACGGTTCTCAGCATCTGTCTTGCCTCTCTCACTCGGCCGGCTTGACGGCTGTGTGGGTGCCGCCGGTCTTGGGGTCGTAATGCGCGTTGAAGTCGTCCTCGATCGTCGCCGGGATCGGCAGCGGCTTCTCGATGACGCCGAGCAGCGGCAGGATCACCAGGAAGTAGCCGAACCAGTAGGCGGCGCCGATCAGCGAGATGTAGGGATAGATCCCCTCGGCCGGCATCGCGCCGCCCCACATCAGCACGAAGAAGTCGACGACGAGCAGCGCGAACCACCACTTGAACATCGGGCGATACCGGCCCGAGCGCACCGACGAGGTGTCGAGCCAGGGGGCCAGCGCCATCACTGCGATCGCGCCGAACATCGCCAGCACGCCGAAGAACTTGGCGTCGATGATACCGAAGCTGACCCAGTCGGCGAACATCACGACCCAGACGTCGGCGGTGAAAGCGCGCAGGATCGCGTAGAAGGGCAGGAAGTACCATTCCGGGACGATATGCGCGGGCGTCGCCAGCGGGTTCGCCTCGATGTAGTTGTCGGGGTGGCCCAGGTAGTTCGGCATGAAGCCGACGATCGCGAAGAACACCATCAGCACGATCGCGAGCGCGAAGAGGTCCTTCATGACGAAGTAGGGCCAGAAGGGCAGGGTGTCGCGCTTGGCCTCTTCCTTCGACGTGCGGCGCACTTCGACCCCGGTGGGGTTGTTGTTGCCGGTCGAATGGAAGGCCCAGATGTGCACAATGGTCAGGCCCGCCAGGATGAAGGGCATCAGGTAGTGCAGCGAGAAGAAGCGGTTCAGCGCGGGCTGGCCCACGGCCGAGGCGCCCAGCAGCCAGGTCTGGATCGCTTCGCCGACGAAGGGCACGGCGCCGAACAGGCCGGTGATCACGGCGGTGCCGTGGAACGACATCTGGCCCCAAGGCAGCACATAGCCCATGAAGGCGGTGCCCATCATCAGCAGGTACATCAGGATGCCGATGATCCAGGTCACTTCGCGCGGCGACTTGTAGTTGCCGTAGTAGAGGCTGCGGAAGATGTGCGCGTAGACCGCCACGAAGAACAGCGAGGCGCCGTTGGCGTGCAGGTAGCGCAGCATGAAGCCGCCGTTCACGTCACGCATGATGTGCTCGACGCTGGCGAAGGCCAGGTCGACATGTGGCGTGTAGTGCATCACCAGCACGATGCCGGTGATGATCTGCAGCGCCAGCGTGAAGGTCAGGACGATGCCCCAGATCCACATCCAGTTGAGGTTCTTCGGCGTCGGGATCATCAGCGTGTCGTAGAGCAGGCCGAGGATCGGCAGGCGGTTGTTGAGCCAGCGCTCACCGCCCGTCTTGGGTTCGTAGTGATCGTGCGGAATACCGGACATCAGAGGTCTCCTCAGCCGAGCTTGATGGTCGTCTCGTCGACGAATTCGGCGACGGGAATGGGCAGGTTGCGCGGCGCGGGACCTTTGCGGATGCGTCCGGCGGTGTCGTAGTGCGAACCGTGGCAGGGGCAGAACCAGCCACCGAAATCGCCCTGCTCGCCCAGCGGCACGCAGCCCAGATGGGTGCAGACGCCCATCTGCACGAGCCAAGTGCCGGTCTCGTCGAGGGAGCGGTTCTCGTCGGTGGCGGGGGCGGCGCCGGCCAGGTTCTCGTTCTGGGCGACCGGGTCGGGCAGCGAGGCCACGTCGACCTCACGCGCGGCGGCGATCTCTTCCTCGGTGCGGGCGCGGATGAAGACCGGCTTGCCCTGCCACAGCACGGTGAGCTGGGTGCCCGGCTGCACGCCGGAGACGTCGACCCGGATCGAGGCCAGCGCCAGAACGTCGGCCGAGGGGTTCATCTGGTTGACCAGCGGCCAGACCGCGGCGCCGGCCACGACGGCCCCCGCCCCGGCGGTGGCATAGTAGAGAAAATCGCGGCGGGTGCCCTGATGATCGTCTGCGTGTGACACGGGGGGTGATCTCCGGTATGGCTGGGGCGGCGTCGCCCGGACGGCAAAAGACCGCGGGCCGTGGCCCGCTTGGCGTTTTGGCGCTGTTTAGCCATCAATCCCGCGCCCGTCCAGCGGACAATACCGCGCAGCCGGAGGCACCTAGTCCCCGTCCGACGACGCGACAAGGGGGCGGCAGCCGGCGTGACGTTGCGGGAATGCGACAGCGTGAAACACAAATGCGGGAAGGGCGATCTTTCCCCGCGCGAGAGCGTAAATCCGGTGATAATGGCTCACGACCTGCGCGATCTGCCCCGCGCAACCGCCGCCCGAAGCCGTCCGCCACCGCCTGTCCGAAAGCTGCCCGAAATGCTCCGTTTCGCCGTCCCGTTGCTCCTGACCCTCTCCTCCGTCCCGGCTCTCGCAGAGGTCGAGCTGAGTTTCTATGGCGGGGTGCAGGGGGCGCCGCATTCGAACGTGACCGTCGACCGGCCCGGCACTGCGGCGGATCGCGACTTCACCGCCGGATGGGAAGGCAACTCCTTCGAGGCGCCGCCCTATTACGGTCTGCGTGCGACCTGGTGGCGTACCGACAAGCTGGGCTTCGGCGTCGATTTCAACCATGCCAAGGTCTATGCCGACGACGAGACCCGTTCCGAGCAGGGAATCGACCGGCTGGAGTTCACCGACGGGATCAACATCCTGACGCTGAACGCCTATCGCCGCTTTCCCGATGCCGCTTACGGCGTGACGCCCTATGTCGGCGGCGGGCTGGGCATCTCCGCGCCGCGGGTCGAGTATGATGACGGGCTGGGGCGCACCGACGAATACCAGGTCACCGGCCCCGCCGTGGCTCTGATGGCCGGGGCGAGCTACGAGCTGACCGACCGGGTGTCGATGTTCGGCGAGTACAAGGGCACCTATTCGCAGAACGAGGCCGATCTGGTCGGTGGCGGCACGCTCGAATCCGACATCGTTACCAACGCGCTGAACCTCGGCGTCAGCTTCAACTTCTGAGACGTCAGGACGGCGGCGCCGTCGCGATCATGCTGTCACGGGCGGCGAAGCGTTCCGCCCATGCGGCGAGCTGCGGCCGGGGCTTGCGCCAGTCGCGCGCCCCGTGGCGCAGGTCGAGATAGCCCAGCGCGCAGGCGAGCGCGATCTGCCCCATGTCGATCTGCCCCTCCAGATGGCTGATCCAGCGCGCCTCGACCGCGTCCAGGGCGCGCTCCACCTTGCGCCACTGCCCCTCGACCCAGCGTGCCGAGCGCTCGTGTTCTGGCCGCACGCGGTTTTCCAGCACCATGGCCAGCGCCGCGTCCATGATCCCGTCCGCCGTCGCCTCGAGCGTCAGCACCTCCCAGATTCGCCGCTCGGGATAGAGCCGACCGCCGGCATGGGCATCGAGGTAGCGGGTGATCACCCGGCTGTCATAGAGCGCAGGGCTGTCGTCGCGGATCAGGGCCGGGATCTTGCCGAGCGGATTGGCGTGGATCACGTCGACCGGGTCGCCCAGCGGATCGGTCGCGGCGGCGATTTCCGTCACCTGTCCCGCCTGACCGGTCTCGTGCAGCACGACGCGCACCTTGCGGGCGAAGGGGGAGGCGGGAGAGGTGAGAAGTTTCATGTGGAACGCTCCGGTTGCGCCCGCAGTCAAGCAGCGGCGCTCTCGGTGCGCAAGGGATTGCGTCGCAGGGGCGGCAGGCGCGGGGGCACAGGCTTCGGCCGTCGCGACAGGCGCGCCCGCTTCACAGTTCGGGCGCCACGTCCCTCAGGACCAGGCTTTTCGGCGTCGAGCCGAGCCCGGGGTGCCGCTCACGCCGTCAGGCGCGCGCCGCTCATCCCGGTGATCAGGGCCTCGACGATTCGGCCCTCGGGCCGGTCGTCGCCGAAATCCACCTCGGCGAAATGCTCGGTCCGGCCCATGCGCGGGCTTTCCATCAGGATGCGATGGGTTCGGCCGACCTGTGCCGCGAGATGCGCCTGCGCCACCCGCTCCCCGGCCGCCCGCAGCCGGGCCGCGCGCGCCTTGATGTCGCGCCCGTTCACTTGCGGCATCCGCGCGGCGGGGGTGCCGGGGCGCGGCGAGTAGGGGAAGACATGGAGCCAAGTCAGGTCGCATTCCTCGACTAGCTTCATCGAGTTCTCGAAGGCGGCCTCGGTCTCGGTCGGGAAGCCGGCAATGATGTCAGCGCCGAAGGTCATGTCGGGGCGCAGCCGCCGCGCATCCTCGCAGAACCGGATCGCGTCGTCCCGCAGGTGGCGGCGCTTCATCCGCTTGAGGATCAGGTCGTCGCCATGCTGCAGCGACAGGTGCAGGTGCGGCATCAGCCGCGGCTCGGTGGCGATCGCCTGCATCAGATTCTCGTCCACCTCGATCGAATCGATCGAGGAGATACGCAGCCGCGGCAGGTCCGGTACCAGCTTGAGGATACGCATCACAAGATCGCCCAGCCGCGGCGTTGCGGGCAGGTCGGCCCCCCAGGAGGTCAGATCGACGCCGGTCAGCACCACCTCCTCGTAGCCGCGGTCCACGAGCCGCTGGATCTGCTCGACCACGACGCCCGCAGGCACCGAGCGTGAATTGCCCCGGCCATAGGGGATGATGCAGAAGGTGCAGCGATGGTCGCAGCCGTTCTGGACCTGCACATAGGCGCGCGAACGGCTGCCGAAGCCGTCGATCAGGTGCCCGGCGGTCTCGGTCACGGACATGATGTCGTCGACCTGCACCGGCTCGGTGGCGCCGATCAGGTCGGGCGCCATGCCCTTCCACGTCTCGGGCTGCATCTTCTCGGTATTGCCGATGACGAGATCGACCTCCTCCATGTCCGAGAACCGCTTGGGATCGGTCTGTGCGGCGCAGCCGGTGACGATGATCTTCGCGGTCGGGTTCTCGCGGCGAAGGCGGCGGATCTCCTGTCCGGCCTTGCGCACCGCCTCGGCGGTGACGGCGCAGGTGTTGACCACGACCGCGTCCTCCACGCCTGCGCGCGCGGCGAGGTCCTTCATCGCCTCGGTCTCGTAGGCGTTGAGCCGGCAGCCCATGGTGGCGAAGATCGGTGCCTTGCGGTCCATCAGAGCCTCCAGACCCCGTCGAAGACATGCGCGGTGGGGCCGGTCATCCAGACCCCGTCCTCGCGCCAGTCGATATGAAGCGTGCCGCCATCGAGATCGATGGTGACAGCGCGAGAGGTAAGGCCGCGTCGCGCGGCGGCGACCGCCACGGCGCAGGAGGAGGAGCCCGAGGCCAGCGTCAGCCCGGCGCCACGCTCCCAGACCCGCATGCGAATGCGGTCGGGCCCGGTGATCTGCGCGACCTGCACGTTGGTCCGCTCCGGGTAGAGCGGGTGATGCTCATGCGCGGGACCGAAGCTGTCGAGATCGACCGCCTCGGCATCGGCGACGAAGAAGCTGCAATGCGGGTTGCCCATGCCGGTGGCGGTAGGGGCGCCATCGATCGGCAGCTCAAGCGTGTCCATCTCGCGCGCGAGCGGAATCTCGTGCCAGTCGAGCTGCGGCTGACCCATGTTCACCGCGACCATGCCATTCTCCACGACGCGTGCCGCGAGGCGACCGCGCGCGGTGGTGATCTCGAGCGCGTCGCGCCCGCTGCGGGCCATCTCCCAGGCGGCGATGCAGCGCGTGGCATTGCCGCAGGCGGCCGAGGTCGAGCCGTCGGAATTCCAGAACACCAGATGCAGGTCCGCGCCCTCGGCCGCGTGGATCGTGGCGAGCTGATCGAAGCCCACGCCGCGATGCCGGTCGGCGATGGCGCGGGCGAGTTCGGGCGTCATCGCGGGGATGTCGCGGCGCGCGTCGATGACGACGAAATCATTGCCGAGGCCGTGCATCTTCATGAACGGCAGGCCGGGAGGGGGGCTGATGTCCTGCATGGCGGGCCGCATAGCAAAGCCCGTGAAGTTAATCCAGAAAAAGCGTAATTTTCCGGTTGACCCCCCCCGGCACTCCCCTTAGAGAGCCCCCCAGTGGGCCGTTAGCTCAGTTGGTAGAGCAACTGACTTTTAATCAGTGGGTCGCAGGTTCGAATCCTGCACGGCTCACCACTGATCACTCCAGGATCATCGATCGCGGACGGGGCGGGAGCGCATGCCTACCCCTGCCGCGGCTTCGCGCGCCGCGGGCAAGGCGGCGACGCTTTTCAATTTCTGAAGATCAACGTCACTTCCGTGCCCTTCGGGCCGCTTTCGATGCGCGGCGTGCCGCCGAGCTGGGTGGCGAAGGCCTGGACCAGCTTCTGGCCGATGCCGCTCTCGGGGCGCTGCGTCGGGTCGAGACCGCGCCCGTCATCGCGCACCTCCAGCCGCCAGTTCTCGGCGTCCACGGGCGCCAGCGTGACCACCACCGTGCCGTGCCCCTCGGGGAAGGCGTATTTCAGGCTGTTGGTCACCAGCTCGTTCACGATCAACCCCAGCGGTACCGCGATCCTCGTCGAAAGCCGGACCGGCGAGATTCGCGCTTCGAGCTTGATCGGCTCGCTGCCGATCGACTGGGCGAGCCCGGCGACGATCTGTTCGAGGTAGTCACGAGAGCAGACGCTGTCGATCGAGCCGGAGGCGTTCAGGCGGCCATAGAGGCTCGCCACCGCCTGCACCCGCAAACGGATCCGGCTCAGCGCCTCGCGGCCCTCGCCATCGGCCCGAGCGCGTGATTCCATCGAGATGATCGCGGAGATGGTCGACAGGCTGTTCATCACCCTGTGGTTCAGCTCGGTCAGCAGCTGCTGGGCTTCGGTCAGCGCCGCCTCACGTTCGGCCTCGATGCGCTTGGTCTCGGTGATGTCGCGGAACTGGATCGCGAAGCGGCCCCGCGGCTCCATCGGCGCGGCATAGACGTCGAAATAGCGGCCCATCGCCAAGGAGCCCTGCTGGAAGCGCCGAGATTCGCCGTTCAGGGCGATCCGGCCATAGGTCTCGATCCAGAAGGGTTCGAGGTCGGGCACCATCTCGAGCGCGGTGCGCCCCTTGGCGCCGTGCAGCCCGGTCATCTCCTCGAACCGGGCGTTCATCTGCAGGAACCTGTAATCGGTGGGCCGGCCGGCCCCGTCGGTGAGCATCTCGCAGATGCAAAATCCGTCATCCAGAAAATCGATAAAGGTATCGATATCCTGCGGCGTCAGCCGCAGCGGCATCTTGGTCACAACCGACATTCCCTCGTCCCCAGGGCCAGCCCTGACCCGGGTGGCCTGTGGATAACAGGCTATGCCGAATCCGCCTCGATGCGAAGCAAAGATGTCCGATTTGCAGGTCTTGTCCGGCTCCGTACCTACCCGAAGGAGATCAGCGACGCCTGAGGGTCTCGCCTCGCGCGATCAGCGGGGTCAGCTCGACGCGCTCGGCGCCGCCCTCGGCCGGGTTGGCGCAGCGCGCGGCGATGATCCGCGCCGCCTCGCGGCCGATCTCGCGGCGGCAGGCGTCCATGGTGGCGAGCTGGCGCGGCAGACCGTCCAGCAGTTCGACCCCGTTGAAACCGGCGAGCCCGATCTGGCCGGGGATGTCGATTCCCTGGTCGAGCAGGTAGAGCAGCCCGCCCGCGCCGATCATGTCGTTCGAGAAATAGAGGAAATCGAGATCCGGGGTACGCTTGAGCAGCGCCTCGGTCATCTCCCGGCCCTTCTTGAGCGCCGAGCCGCCGGAGTAGAATTCCTGGTCGGCGATCTCGACACCGGCACGGGCGAGGTGGCGGGTGAAGCCCTCGAAGCGTTTGCGCGCGCGGTGGTCGGCCGGCATCTTGGTGCCCAGAAAGCCGATCCGGCGATAGCCCTCGCGCAGGATCGCCTCGGCCATTTCCCGGCCTGCGCGCCGGTGGCTGATGCCGACGCAGGCGTCGATCGGGGCGCCGTCGGTGTCCATGATCTCGACCACCGGGATCTCGGCCCGGGTCAGCATCATCCGGCTCGCCTCGGTGTGCTCCAGCCCGGCGATGATCACCCCCGAGGGCCGCCAGGACAGCATCTCGAACAGCACCTTCTCCTCGGTATCCGGCAGGTAGTCGGTCACCCCGACCACCGGCTGCAGGCCGGTGCCGGCCAGCGTCTCCGAGATGCCCGACAGCACCTCCGGAAAGACCATGTTGCCCAGGCTCGGGATGATCACCGCGACCAGATTGACCCGGCTCGAGGCCAGAGACCCGGCAATCCGGTTCGGCACGTAGCCCAGCTTCTTGGCGGCGGCGCGGACCTTCTCACGGGTGGCCTCGCTGACGTCGCCCTTGTTGCGCAGCACCCGGCTCACCGTCATCTCGCTGACTCCAGAGGCCTCGGAGACGTCGCGGAGGGTAAGGGGGCGGCGGGGCGGGATGGTCATGAAGCGGTTCCGGTAGGGCAGGGCTGGCGCAAGCTATAGGACGCGGCGCGCGGCTTGTCCAAGCGGCGGCGCGCCGTTGACGGGCGGACCAAAGCCGGGCATGGAAGAGGCCGCGTGGCCCCGTGGCTCAACTGGATAGAGCAATCCCCTCCTAAGGGATAGGTTGCAGGTTCGAGTCCTGCCGGGGTCACCATTCTCCCGATCGCGCTGGAACCCTTTGTGCGGGTCCGCACAGAATCTCACCGGATACTGGAACTTGTTCCGGCGCAGAAGTAGCAAATGGCTACGGGCGCGACGAACTCCGGGACGACGCCCGCCAAAGCCACGGCTGCGGCCGCGGAGCGGCCCAGGACGAGAAGGCATTGATGAAGCTCGACGACAACGGGACCTCCCGGGATGGTAACCTGCTGCTGACCCGGATGCCGGTGGAATGGGCCGAGCCACTGGCGCGGCATCTCGTGCCGGTCGACCTGCCCCAGGGAATGGTGATCGAGGAGCCGGACGAGCCCGTCGAGCATGTCTATTTCCCGATCAGCGGCGTGATCTCGATCGTCGCGATGAGCCGTGAGCGCAGCGCCCAGATCGAGGCCGGGCTGATCGGTCGCGAGGGCATGTCGGGCTCGATGCTGGTGCTCGGCACCGACCGGGCGCCGCACCAGACCACCGTGCAGATCGGCGGCAGCGGCTTCCGCCTCGAGGCCGAGCGGCTGCGGGCGGCGCTGTCGCATGAGCCGCTGCGCGAGCGGCTGTTGCACTACTGCCATGCGCTGTCGGTTCAGACCGCGCATACCGCGCTGGCCAATGCCAAGCTCAAGCTCGACGCCCGTCTCGCCCGTTGGCTGCTGATGTGCCAGGATCGGACCGGCACCGACGAAGTGCCGCTGACCCATGATTTCCTGTCGGTGATGCTGGGCGTGCGCCGCGCCGGGGTCACCGTGTCGCTGCACATCCTCGAGGGACAGGGGCTGGTGCGGGCGACGCGCGGCCTGATCCGGATCCTCGACCGCGAGGGGCTCGAGGAGATGGTCGGCGGCTGCTACGGCGTGCCGGAGGCGGAATATGCCCGGCTGATCGGCGGCTGAAGCGCCGGTCAGTTCATCCGGATCACCGATTTGTCGATCGACAGCACATAGCCGCGCTTGGCGATGTTGCGCACCAGGAGTTCGCTGACCAGCTGGTTGCCGAGGCTGTCGCGCAGACGCTTGATCCGGGTGGCGCCCGCCGCCTCGTCGCAATCGGCCTCCGAACGGCCCGAGATCACCGCCTCGATCTGCGCGCCCGACAGCACCTCGTCATCCATCCGCGCCTCGGCCAGCACCGATAGAGTCTCGATCGCCGCGGGCGTCAGCTTGAACTCGAAATCGTTGAGATGCACGGCGTTCTGGTCGCGCGCGATGACCAGGGAGTTGACCTCGATCCCCTTGCGCTCGATGCGGCCCATGCGGCGGTTGAGCTGGATCAGCATCAACAGGAAGGTCACGGCCGCCACTAGCATCGCCAGCGCGAAGGTCAGCAGCACGAAGATCACGAAGCGATAGCTCGACAGCGTCTCCGAGAAGGCGGTGCCGGACTGCGCGAGGATCTCCAGAAGCTTGATCTCGGCCTGCGCGGTCAGGTCGTCATTCTCGACGAAGAGCTGCTCGACCCGGGCGTTGAAGGCGTTGGCATCCGGCAGATTGACGAAAAGCAGGATCGCCGCACCGACAAGCAGGGCGGCGATCGCGGCCAATCCCGCCATCACGATCCGATTGCCCGCCTGACGTGCCTCAGTAGCGGAGGTAGTAATCGCCTGCACTGTCCCGCCTTTTCTCCAGTCCATCTTCGCCGAACAGGCTCACGATGGACAGGAGCGTCCAGCCATCCGAGCCGAGCCGCGGGCGCAGCTCGTCCGCGGCGGCATCGGGTTGGTCGCATGGCGGGGAGATTTCGGCAACGCCGTAATGCAGCCTGAGCGGATCGTCGCGCTTGGCTTTATAGTCGGCGTAACAGGCCGCCTGCGCCGATACGGCGGAGAAGGCCAGGAGGGTCAGGGTGAGGGCGATGGTTTTCATGGTCTCACAATGCGTTCGGGGCAGCCGCTATTCAATAACGCCCCCGCGAGGAGGCGACGTTATTGCCTGACGCCGCGCTTGCCCCAATTTTGCAGCCAAGACCTGTCCAACCCGGCCCCGTACGATCGGCCGGCCGCAGGGTATCCGCTCCATCGGGAGCCGCATGACTGACGGAGATCCCCCATGGCACGACGCCTCATCGCCGCGACCCTTTCGCTGTCCCTTGCGCTGACCGGCGTGAGCGCCGCGCCCGCACGCGCCCAGAGCGACGAGAACATGGGCCGGCTGATCGGCAGCCTGGTGGCGATCGGCGTGATCGGCGCGGCCGCCAAGAAGGAGCGCGACAAGGAACGCGAAAAGGCGGCCAAGGAGCGGGAGAAGGCCGCGAAGAAAGCCGCCAAGGAAGACCGCAAGGCCGCCAAGAAGGCCGCGAAGGCGCGCGAAGAAGCCCGGGAAGAGCGGCACGAGGCGGAAGAAGAGCGCCGCGAGGCCCTCGAAGAGGCAAGAGAAGAGCGGCGCGAAGCTCTCGAAGAGGCTGCCGAAGCCGCGCGCGAAGGCGGGACCGACGCCCGCACCCGCGCCGCCCTGGGCGCGCTGAGCGCGATCGTGGCGGGGCAGGGTGCCGAGGCAGGGGTCGCCGCGCTCGCCCGCGAGTTCGGGCTCGATCTGGGTGGCCCGCAGGCCGAGGCCCGCGCCCAGGCAGAAGCGCAGGCTCAGGCCGAAGCCCGTGCCGCTGCCGAGAAAGAAGCGCGTCGCGCCGAAATCGAGCGGCAGGCCGAGGCTGCGCGCCGTGCCGAGATCGAGCGCGCCGCCGAGGCCCAGCGTCAGGCGGCCGCGCAGACCGCACCCCGCGCTTCGACCGCCGAGCAGCTGCCGCCGATCCCGCGTTCGGAGGTGACGCCCGACCTGCTGCGTGACTGGCAGCCCTCGGCGAGCTCCGCTGCCACGCCCATGCCGCAGACCACCACCCCGGTGGCCACCGGCGAGATCCCCTTCGCTTGCCTGCGCCGCGCGCAGACCGGCTTCGAGGCGGCCTCGGTGGTCGATGGCGACTGCCTCGACGACTACCCGGTGCTGGCCCGCAGCCTGCCGCTCGATTGCGCCGTCACCGGTCGCGACGGCGAGAGAATCACATCCGGCTACGACACGCAGTGCCTGCGCGGTCGCGGCTACAGAGTTGCCGTCCGGTAAAACGGTCGTGCAGTGATGCGGCTCTTGCCCCAGTTGCCGCATCGCCCCCGGGGGCGGGGATCAACCCCGCCCCCCATTTCTTTCCGGCTGCCTCGCGTCCCGCCTTGGGCGGTTTCCCGATGAAGCCCGCGCCTCGCGGCTTGATCGGCCGCCCGGGCTGCGCCACAAGCCCTCCATGCCTCCCGATTTTACCTCCGAAACCCTCGCCCATGCGCGCGGCCTTGCCCGGATCTGTGGCGTCGACGAGGTCGGGCGCGGCCCGCTGGCCGGGCCGGTCACGGCGGCGGCAGTGATCCTCGACCCCGATCGCATCCCCGATGGCCTCGACGATTCGAAGCGGCTCACGGCGCGGCGCCGCATGGCGCTGGCCGAAGAGCTGCACGTCGTGGCCGAGGTGTCGGTCGCGCATGCCAGTGTCGATGAGATCGAGACCCACAATATCCTGCGTGCCGCGCAGCTGGCGATGATCCGCGCCATCGCCGGGCTGCGGGCTCCGCCCTGCCATGTGCTGGTCGATGGCAACATGGTCCCGCGCGGCCTCAACCATCCCTGCGAGACGCTGGTGGGCGGCGATGCGCGGTCGCTGTCGATCGCCGCGGCCTCGATCGTCGCCAAGGTGGCGCGTGACGCGATCATGGCGCAACTGGCCCGTGAGCATCCGGGTTACGGCTGGGAAACCAATGCGGGCTATGGAACGGCCCAGCACAAGGCTGCCCTACTGGATCTGGGGGTTACGCCCCACCATAGGCGAAGCTTCAAGCCTATCCACAACATCTTGTATCAAGGCGCAATCGCAACTGACTGATTCGAAAAAGTTTTTGACACCGACTCACCTCTGACTCATATTTATCCACAACCACGAAGCGGGCCACCGCCGCGGATCAGAGGCGTTTTCCATGACCACCAAGACGACGAGCCGGGGGGCGGCCAGCCTCCCCCTGAACACTATTCTGTCGGGCGACTGCGTGGCGCAGATGAAAAAGCTGCCGGACGAGAGCGTCGACCTGGTCTTTGCCGACCCGCCCTACAACCTCCAGCTCAAGGGCGAGCTGATGCGCCCCGACAATTCCCGCGTCGACGCGGTGGATGACGAGTGGGACAGCTTCGCCAGCTTCAAGACCTATGACACCTTTACCCGCGCCTGGCTGAAGCAGGCGCGCCGCATCCTCAAACCGCATGGCGCGATCTGGGTGATCGGCAGCTATCACAACGTGTTCCGCCTCGGCGCCGAGCTGCAGAACCAGGGCTTCTGGATTCTCAACGACGTGGTCTGGCGCAAGTCGAACCCGATGCCGAACTTCCGCGGCAAGCGGCTGACCAACGCGCATGAGACGCTGATCTGGGCCTCGAAGTCCGAGGGCGCGAAATACACCTTCAACTACGAGGCGCTGAAGGCGCTGAACGAGGGCGTGCAGATGCGCTCTGACTGGGTGCTGCCGATCTGTACCGGACACGAGCGGCTCAAGGACGAGAACGGCCAGAAGGCGCATCCGACGCAGAAACCCGAATCGCTGCTGCACCGGGTGATTCTGGGGACCACCAACCCCGGCGACGTGATTCTCGACCCGTTCTTCGGCACCGGCACCACCGGCGCCGTGGCCAAGGCGATGGGCCGCGACTTCATCGGCATCGAGCGCGAGGCCGATTACCGCCGCGTCGCCGAGGCCCGGATCGCGCAGGTGCGGGCCTATGATTCGGACGCGCTGCAGGTCTCGACCTCCAAGCGCGCCGAGCCGCGCGTCGCCTTCGGCGTTCTGGTCGAGCGCGGCATGCTGCGCCCCGGCGAGGTGCTGCACAGCCTGAACGGCCGCCACAAGGCGCGGGTGCGCGCCGACGGCACGCTGGTCTGCTCCGAGGCCAAGGGCTCGATCCACCAGGTCGGTGCCCAGCTCGAAGGCGCGCCGTCCTGCAACGGCTGGACTTACTGGCACTTCAAGCGCGACGGCGCGACTGTGCCGATCGACCTCTTGCGCCAGCAGGTGCGGGCGGAGATGGCCGGCGACTAGGCGCCGCGCGGCAGCGGCAGCTCGCCCCGCTTGTAGGGGCCCCAATCCGTGACCTCCGGATAGAACCGCCTGCGCCAGGCACGCACGCGCGGGTTCATCATCCGCCGCCAGACGGGCGGGATCAGTGCCGCGACGCCCATGATTGGGTAGCCCTGCGGCAGCTGTGGCGCCTCGTCCTCGGGGTAGGTCTGCAGCAGCGGATAGCGACGGTCCGGCTTGTAGTGATGGTCCGAATGGCGCTGCAGGTTGATCAGAAGCCGGTTCGAGGCACGGTGCTCGGCGTTCCAGGAATGGCGCGGCTGCACATGGTCGTAGCGGCCATTGCCGAGATGCTTCCGCGTCAGCCCGTAATGCTCGATGTAATTCACCAGCTCGAGTTGCCAGATCGCGACGAAGGCCTGCAGCGCGAACAGCGCCAGCCCCTCGAGGCCGCCCAGCGCCAGCGCCAGCGCCAGCATCACGGCCTGCAGCGTGGCGTAGCGCCAGAACGGGTTCTTGCGGTTGCGCATCGTCAGCCCCTTGCGCGCCAGGAGCCGGGCCTCGGCCCGCCAGGCGTCGCGCGGCATCCGCCACAGCACCCGAAAGAAGTGCCGGTGGAAGCCCTCGTTGTAGCGCGCCGTGACCACGTCGGCTGGTGTGCCGACATGGAAGTGATGGACGCGCAGGTGATGCGAGCGGAAGGGCGACCAGAGCACCATCGCGAGCAGGATGTCCCCCAGCCAGCGCTCGACCCGGTCCCGCTGGTGCAGCAGCTCATGCGCATAGACGATGCCGACCGCCCCCGAGATCACGCCTTGGCCGACGAAGAGACCGATCTTCTCCCAGCCGCCGAGATGGCCGGCGCGGGTGGCATAGGCGATGAGGCCGAAGGTCATCGCCGCCTGCGCAGGCACCCAGATCATGGTCAGCAGCCGGTGCCAGAACAGCGCCGTGTCGGGCATCTCGGGGTCGGGGTTCGAGGTGTCGAGCCCGCCGACGAGGTCGAGGATGTCGAACAGAAGCCACGCAAAGGCGGGCAACAGCAGCACCCACCAGCCGCCCCAGAGCGCCGCGAGGGCCGCCAGCGGCAACGTCAGCAGCGACACCCAGTAGGGGAGCGCTGCTAGGAGAGAGGCGCGGGCGGCGGGGAGCGTGGTCATGCGCGGCAGCCTAGCCGGAGGCCCCCGGCCGCTCAACGTCGAGATGCGGGGCGGCGACCTCGTGCACCTTGCGCATCACGGTCGGCAGGGCGGTTGGGTCAAAGCGGTCAGCGGCGAGGAAATGGCCACGCTCGGGATTGGCGGGCGGCAGCTCGGCCACCATCACGGTGAGCGTCAGCGCGAAATGGGTGAAGACGTGCCGCGCCTCCCCCGCCGGGCGCCATTCGGCGCGAAGCGGCGGGGTGGGTTCGGGCGTCTCGCCCCATTCCGAGCCGGGAAAGCCCAGCATCCCGCCGAGCAGCCCCTTGTCGGGACGCGTTTCCACCAGCCATGCGCCATCGGCGCGTCGCCCGACATAGGCATAGCCGGTCCGCTGCGGCTTGGGCTTCTTCGGCGCCTTGACCGGCCGGTCGTCCTGCGTGCCGCGCTGGCGCGCGAGGCAGGGCGCGCGCAGCGGGCAGATGCCGCAGGCCGGGTTGCGGGGCGTGCAGATCGTCGCGCCGAGATCCATCACCGCCTGCGCGTGATCGCCGGGGCGGTCGCGCGGCGTCAGCCGGGCGGCATGGTCGGTGAGTTCGGGCTTGGCCGCCGGCAGCGGCGTCGAGACGTCGAAGAGCCGGGACATGACCCGCTCCACATTGCCGTCGACCACCGTTTCGGGCCGGTCGAAGGCAATCGCGGCAATCGCGGCGGCGGTGTAGGGGCCGATGCCGGGCAGCGCGATCAGCGCGTCGTGGGTGTCGGGGAATCGCCCGCCGTGATCGGCCATCACGACCCGGGCGCATTTGAGCAGGTTGCGGGCGCGGGCGTAATATCCGAGCCCCGCCCATTCGGCCATGACATCGGCATCCTCGGCGGCGGCGAGATCGGCCACGCTCGGCCAAAGCGTGGTGAACCGCTCGTGATACTTCCGTACCGCCGCCACGGTGGTCTGCTGCAGCATCACCTCGGAGAGCCAGACGCGGTAGGGATCGGGGCGGATGCCGGCGGCCTTTTCCGCCGGGCCGGTGCGCCACGGCATGAGGCGGGCATGTCGGTCGTACCACGCCAGCAGCGCGGCGGTCATTTCGGTCTCCTGCACGTCGTCCCCTCTGGTCCGGCCCCCGTCCCATCTAGTAGGGTGGGCGCTGTCATGAAACAGCGACGCCACTCCACCACACGCGGTTTTGCGCAGGCCTCTGGCCTGCTGCAGTCGCGCATCCGCTCGGCCTCCGAGGCGCGGGGATTCGCGGTGACGCGGCTGTTGACCCACTGGGCTGAGATCGTCGGCGCCGATACCGCCCGGATCGCCCGGCCGGTGAAGATCGGCTATGGCCGCGACGGGCTCGGCGCGACGCTGACGCTGCTCACCACCGGCGCCCATGCCCCGATGCTGTCGATGCAGGCCGAATCGATCCGCGAGCGGGTCAACGCCTGCTACGGCTACCGCGCGATTTCCAAGGTGCGGATCACCCAGACCGCGCCGACCGGCTTTGCCGAGGGGCAGGCGGAGTTCGCCCCGGCGCCGCAAGCCGCGCCCGTCGCCCCCGATCCCGAGGTGAAGGCGCGCGCCGCGCGCACCGCCGAGGGCGTGGGGGACACGGAATTGCGACTTGCGCTCGAGGCCTTGGCTGCCAATGTCCTGTCCAAACGACGGAACTGACAGGAACACGCCATGAAACTCGCAAGCTCCACCATCGCCCTGACCGCCGCGCTGGGCTGGATGGCGCTCGCCGCGCCGCTGACCGCCCAGGAGGCCGCCGAGGCGGAAGCCGGGACCGCGGTCGAGACCGAGGCGCAGAGCACCACTGAAATGGAAGCCGAGGCGGAAGCGGAAGCCGCCGAGACCGAGACCGAGACTGAAGTCGAGTCGGAGAGCGAAGCAGAGGCTGAAACCGAGGCCGATGTAGACACCGCCGAGGAGGCAGGTACCGAAGCCGAAGCCGAAGCCGAAGCCGAAGCCGAAGCCGAAGCCGAAGCCGAAGCCGAAGCCGAAGCCGAAGCCGAAGCCGAAGCCGAAGCCGAAGCCGAGACTGCGACCGACGCCGACGCGGCGCCCGCCGAGGAAGGCATCGTCGAGATGGTGCAAGGCGCCGAGGACGCGCCGGTCACGGTGATGGAATACGCCTCCTTTACCTGCCCGCACTGCCAGAACTGGCACGAGACCAGCTATCCGCAGCTTCAGGACTACATCGAGGACGGGCGCGTGCGCTTCGTCTACCGTGAGGTCTATTTCGACCGCCCGGGCCTGTGGGCCTCGATGATCGCGCGCTGCGGCGGCGAAGAGAAGTTCTTCGGCATCGCCGATCTGCTCTACGAGCAGCAGCGCGACTGGGCGGCGGGCGGCGACCCGGCGGCGATCGCGGCCAAGCTGCGCGAGCTGGGTCTGTCGGCCGGGCTCGACGAGGCCCAGCTCGAAGCCTGCATGACCGATGGCGAGCAGGCTCAGGCGCTGGTGGACTGGTACGAGGCGAATGCCGAAGCCGACGAGATCAGCGCCACGCCGACCTTCCTGATCAATGGCGAAAAGCACGCCAACATGGCCTGGGAAGACATGGCCGAGATCATCGACGGTCTTATCGAGGAGTAAGCCCGATCCGGTCCAGCGCGGCATCGAGCGGGGCGGGATCGCCCCATTTGAGCCGGACCGGCAGGGTCAGCACCTTGGAACGGAAGGACGCGGGCAGACGCACCGCGTCCTTTTCCGTTGTCACCAGCTGCGCCGGCAGGGCGCGCGCCTCCTGCTCCAGCCGCGCCATCAGCGCCGGTGTCAGCGGCTGATGGTCACCGAGGGCCTCGGCCCGGCGCAAATCGGCACCAAGCCCCCGCAAGGTGGCAAAGAACTTCTCCGGGTGGCCGATGCCGGCAAAGGCCAGCACCGGCATCCGCTCCCAGACCATGCCCGTCATCAGCGGCGCGAGCCTGCCGGTGAGATGGGGCAGGTCCCCCAGGGCGCGTCCCCACTGCTGGGCGAAACGCGCCTGTGCCGCCGCGCCGCCGATCGACAGGACCATGTCGGCCCGCGCCAGGCCGGTGGCGACCGGCTCGCGCAGGGGCCCGGCCGGGATCACGCGGCCATTGCCGAAACCACGCACCGCATCGACCACCACGATCGACAGATCCTTGGTCAGCGCGGGGTTCTGGAACCCGTCATCGAGAATGATCGCCTCGGCGCCCGCCGCGACCGCCGCCCGCGCGCCGGCGGCGCGGTCGCGCGCCACCCACACCGGGCCGAACGCCGCGAGCAGCAAGGGCTCGTCGCCGACATCGGCCGCCGTATGGCGCCGTTCCTCGACCTGCAGCGGGCCTTCGAGCCGGCCGCCATGGCCCCGGCTCACCACATGCGCCGCGATGCCGCGCGCGGCCAGCTTCTGCATCAGCGCGATGGCGGTCGGGGTCTTGCCGGTGCCCCCGGCGTTGAGATTGCCCACGCAGATCACCGGTACCGGCGCGCGCCAGCCGGGGCGGGCTACGCGCCGCGCGGTGGCGGCGGCGTAGAGCGCGGCCAGCGGCGCCAGCGCGCGGGCGCGCGGGCCGGGGCGGGCGGGATCGCCGTCCCAGAAGGCGGGCGCTCTCACGACCGCTCCAGCACGTGGTGAATCAGGTCGATGGTGCGGTTGGTCGCCTCCGCGCCCTCGGTGGCCACCTCCCAGGCGGATTTCGCCAGCATCGCGGCGCGGTCGGGGGCCAGCAGCGCCTCGACCGCCTGGCCGAGATCGGCGGCGCCGCGCACCGCCCGGCACGCCCCGGCGGCGGCGAGCCGGGCAAAGGCAGGGCCATGCGCCGCGGTCTGCGGCCCGTGCAGCACCGCCGAGCCGAGCGCGGCGGGCTCCATCGGGTCGCGGCTGGCGCCGCCCGAGAGCGTGCCGCCGAGCAGGGTGATCGGCGCGAGCCGGTACCACAGCCCGATCTCGCCCGGCCCGTCGGCGACGTAGATCTCGGTCGCCTCGTCCGGCTCCTCGCCCTCCAGCCGCTCGGCCACCACGAAGCCCATCTGGCGCAACTGCGCCGCCATCGGCTGGGCCGCCGCATCCTGGGCGGGGGCGAGAATCATCAGCAGCCGATGCGCGCGCTTGCTCGCCTGCCGCTGGGCGGCGGCGAGGGCGTCGAGCTCGGCCTCCACTGCGCCCGCGACCAGCCAGACCGGGCGCGACCCGATCGCCCGGGCGAGGTCGTCACGGTCGCGGTCGTGGCAAGTGGGCAGGGGGCGCGTGGCGTCGAGACGGCCGGCGATCTCGATGCGGGCGGGCTCGACGCCGATCCGCCGCAGCCGCGCCGCGGCGGTGCCATTGGCCGCCAGGAGCCGCTCGAAGCCCTGGAAGGCGGCGCGACGCGCGCCGGGGCGCCAGCCGCCCCCTGCGAGCGCGACGTTCTCCGCTTCGGCATCGACCATGATCGCGGGCAGTCCCGCCCGGCCGGTCTCGGCGAGCACCGATGGCTGCACCGGGCCGCGCATCCAGACCAGCATGTCGGGCTTCCAGCGCGTCAGGAAATCCTGCGTCGCCGCGCGGCTGTCGGACAGGGGCGGCCATTGCAGCAGGTTGCGCGGCGCACCGCGCAGCCGCGCCGGGGCGGTCAGGAGAAGCGTGAGCGGATCGCGCTCCTCCTCCAGCCGCCGCGCCAATGCCGCCACGGCGGGGCTGCGCGCGGGGTCCGGGCAATGCACCCAGACCAGCGCCCCGGGTGGCCGTTTGGCGGGATCGGCGGGCGGCTGTCTCAGTTGCCGAGTTCCTCGGTGGGCGATGCGGCCTTCTCCTCGTCGCGCAGCCGGTGAATATGCGCGATGAAGTAGCGCATATGCGCGTTGTCGACGGTGCGCTGCGCCTCGGATTTCCAGGCCGCATAGGCGCTGGCATAGTCGGGATACATGCCGACGATATGGATGTCGTCGGTGTCGCGGAACACGTTCTTGGATGGGTCAACGAGCTCGCCGCCGAAGACGAGATGCAGGCGCTGGGTCATGGGATATCCTCAGGTTTGGCTCAGGGGCGCAAATTACGCCTCGACCGCACGGGGTCAAGCGGCGGCGGGGTCGAGCAGCCCTAGCAGCACCGGATGCAGCGCGCCGCCGGCCAGCACACCGTCGGATTGCGGGTGCGGCTTGTTGAAGGTGAGCGCCGCCCCGCGCCGGTCGGTGGCGATGCCGCCCGCCTCGGTCAGGATCAGGCTGCCGGCGGCGATGTCCCACTCCCAGGTCGGCCGGATCGTCAGCATCGCGTCGAAGCGGGCTTCGGCCAGCAGGCACAGCCGCCAGGCCAGCGCCGAGCGGAAGGCGCGGCGCAACGGCGGCACCTCGCCCCCGGACCAGTGCTCGGGGCTCATCGCCAGACGCGGCCCGAGCAGCGTCGCGCAGGCCGGGTCGGTTTCCCCGCTGGCGCGGATCGGCGCGCCGTTGAGCCGAGCGCCGCCGCCCGCGGTCGCGGTGTAGAGCAGGTTGCGCTGCGGCAGCAGCACGCAGGCGGCCGTGATCCGGCCCTGTTCGGCGACGGCGAGCGAATGCGCCCAGTCGCGGCTGCCTTCGAGATAGGCGCGGGTGCCGTCGATCGGATCGACGATGAAGATCCGCTCGGCCGCGAGCCGCTCGGGCGCGTCGGCCGTCTCCTCCGACAGCCAGCCATAGGCCGGCCGGGCCGCGCCGAGCCGCTCGCGCAGCATCGCATCGACGGCGAGATCGGCCTCGCAGACCGGTCCGCCATCGTTCGGCTTGTCCCAGACCTCCGGCGCGCGAAAGGCGCAGGCGATCTCCGCGGCCGCGCGCGCCGCCTCGAGCAGCAGCGCGAGGTCGGCGCTGTGATCAGTCGCCGGCAAGGGTCATTCCATCGACCAGTAGCGACGGCACGATGCGGCTCAGATGCTGGCGGGCGTCGTTCGCCGGCACGAGGCTGCGCAGCATGTCGCGCAGATTGCCCGCGATGGTGCATTCGTTGACCGGGTGCATGATCTCACCCTTTTCGACCCAGAACCCCGAGGCGCCGCGCGAGTAGTCGCCGGTGTTGGGGTTGATGGTCGAGCCGATCAGCGAGGTGACCAGAAGCCCGGTGCCCATCTGGGCGATGAGATCGTCGCGGGTCGCGGAGCCTTCGGTCAGGCGGACATTGGTGACCGCGGGCGAGGGAGGGGAGGTGGTGCCGCGCGCCGCGTTGGCGGTGCTTTCGAGCCCAAGCTTCCGGGCCGTGGCGAGATCGAGGACCCAACCGGTCAGCACGCCTTCCTCGACCAGCATGCGCGTGGCCGTCGGCAGCCCCTCGCCGTCGAACAGCCGGGAGCCGGAGGCGCGCGGGCGGTGCGGCTCCTCGATCAGCGACAGCGGCTCGGGCAGCACTAGGTCGCCCTTGCGGCCCAAGAGCCAGCTAGACCCGCGCGCGATCGCGGCGCCGTTCATCGCCGAGAGCAGGTGCCCGATCAGCGATGACGAGATTCGTTCGTCGAACAGCACGGGGTATTTGCCGGTGCGGGGGCGGCGCGGGTTCTGCCGTGCCGCGGCGCGCGCGCCCGCCAGCCGGCCGATCTCCTCGGGGCTGCGCAGTTCGGACTGGAAGATCCGGCTGTCGCCGTCCCAGTCGCGCTCCATCCCGGTGCCGGTCCCAGAGACCGCCACGCAGGAGATCGCCCGGTCCGACCGCGCGTAGCCGCCGGAAAAGCCGTTGCTCGCAGCGAGGTGGATGCGCCGGCGGCCATATCCGGCGCTGGCGCCCTGCACCTGCGTCACGCCATCAATGCCGCGCGCCGCGGCCTCGGCCCGGCGGGCATCTTCCTCGAGCGCGGCGGGATCCGGCTCGGGCGCAGGGTCGTACATCTCGAGGCGCGACGAATCGGTGTCGTGGGCGAGCTGCGACGGGTCGGCGAGACCGGCATGCGGATCTTCCGGCGCCTCGCGCGCCATCGCCACCGCGCGCTGGGCCATGGTCTCGATCGTGGCGTCGCGCGCATCCGAGGAGGACACCACTGCTTGCCGGCGGCCGATCAGAACGCGCAGTCCGATGTCGATGCCCTCGGAACGCTCGGCCTGCTCCAGCCGGCCTTCGCGCACGTCGATCGACAGCGCCGTGCCATCGACCGCGACCGCGTCGGCGGCCTCGGCCCCGGCGCGGCGTGCCGCCTCGAGCATCCGGGCGGTCAGATCGGCGAGCTGGAGGGTCATGGCGGGTCCTTTCGGTCTGTCGCCCGACCATCTAGCGCGCCGGCGGCGGGCGGGAAAGCGCGGCTTATTTCAACCGCTGGCCATTGGCCATGACATGGCCCTCCGGCGTGACCTCGATGGTCGAGCCGAGTTCGTCGCGACCCAGCGGCGTGGTGAACAGCCCCAGCATCATCCGCGTGCTCATCAGCTGCTCGGCCGGTAGCGCGCCCAGCTTGGCCAGGTTCTCGATCAGCGTGTTCAGCCCGGTGGCCTTCAGCTCCAGCTTGCCCTCCGGCCGCGGAAAGCCCGGAAAGGTCTCCAGGTCCGAATTATCGAACACGAAGGCGCCATCGCCGAGGATCTCGGCCCCGGCGAGCCGCAGCACCAGTCGCTCCAGCGTCAGACGCTCGATCTCGGGCGCGGCCTCGGCCATCGCCGCCTCTTCGCCCACCGCTTCGGCGGTTTCGGGGTCAGTGAGATCCTGCGGCAGCGTCGCGGCGCCGGTGAACTCGGCGATCAGCGAGGCTGGGCTGCGCGGCAGCACGGCCTGCGGATCGAACAGCCGCCAGACCGGCTCGCCCACGGTCAGACCGTCGAGCGTCAGCCGAGCCGAGAAATCCTGCGGTGCCGCATCGGCGGCCAGCGGCGCGTCGACGCCGAAGCCGTATTCGGTGACGCCGATCTCGATCGGCAGGGGCAGCGGGCTTTCGGTCAGCCGCAGCTCCAGCCCCCGGGTCGAGGAATCATAGGTCGCGCGGGACCGATCGAGGGCCAACGCCACCGTGCTGCCCGCCGTGCGGGCGGTGCCGGCGGCGCGGCCCTGCGGGCCATCGCCCGAGAACTCGACCAGCGCGGGACCCGTGGCGTAGTCGAAATCGAGGACGAAATCCTCGGGCAGCGCCTCGGATTCCTCCATGCCCTCGGGCAGGGCCAGCACGCCGGAGAGAGCGACATCGGCCACCGCCGCGTCGATCGCGACGGTGCCGCCCTCCTCGGTGTCGGCGCCGTCCAGCGACAGCGACAGGTTGCCGGCGACGAGATCGTATTCGGTACGCCGCAGCCCGTCCGGGGCCGTGGTCGCGAGATAGCTGCCGACGGGCGCATCGAGCGTCAGCACCGCCTCGGCGGGCACGACCTCGCCATTCTCGGTCAGCCGCTCAAGCTCCAGCGCGTAGCGGGTCGCGGCATAATCGTAGCGCATCGCCTCTGGCACGCCGCTCACCGTCACCTCGAGCCCTTCTTGCCGGACCGCCAGGTCGATCGCCGCCTCGACGCCCTCCTCGTCGGTGCCGGTGATCTCGATCGGGTAGGATTCGGGCAGTGCCACATTGACCGTGCCATCGCCGGCCTCGGTGAAGGTGATCTCGGGCAGCCGCACGACCAACTCGCCATCCTCGCCCTGCATGGTCAGCACCAGATCGGTCACGGTCAGCGTGTCGCCCGCGCGGTTCTCGGCGCCGGTCTCGATCCGGGTCTCGCCCAGCCGGGCCGCGCCTTCCTGCCAGTCCTGCCAGACCTGTTCGGCGGTGACCTGGGCCTGCGCCGCGGGCGCCAGCACGAGCAGCGCACCGATTGCTGTGGTTTTCGACAATCCGGCCATGCCCGGGCCCTCCTCGCATTCCTGTCGCGGGCCATGCCCGCCCTGCCGGACCTCCGGCGTGCTGGACCGCAGACTAGGCCGCCGCTAGGCTGGACGAAAGGCGAAAGCGGGGGGAGATCACGATGCAGGGAAAGACGGTTCTGATCACCGGCGCGAGCCGCGGCATCGGCGCGGCGGCGGCGCGCGAGTTCGCCCGCGCCGGGGCCCGTGTCGCGCTACTGGCCCGCAGCGCCGAGGCGCTGTCGGACATCGCCAAGGAGTTGGGCGAGTCCGCGCTCGCCATTCCCTGCGACGTCAGCCGCTACTGGGAGATGGAGGCGGCGGTCGAGGCCTGCGTCAAGGCGTTCGGCCGCCTCGACGTGATGGTCAACAATGCCGGCGCGATCGAACCGATCGGCGCGATGGGCGATCTCGACCCCGAGGCCTGGGGCAAGGTGATCGACATCAACCTCAAGGGTGTCTTCAACGGCATGCGCGCGGCGCTGCCGGTGATGCTCGAGCAGGGCGGCGGCACCATCATCACCGTTTCCTCGGGCGCAGCGCACAACGCCGTCGAGGGCTGGTCGGCCTATTGCGCCTCCAAGGCCGGGGCGGCGATGCTGACCCGCTCGCTCGACCTCGAATACCGTGGCCGGGGCATCCGCGCGATGGGGCTGTCGCCCGGCACCGTCGCCACCCAGATGCAGCGCGAGATCAAGGCCTCGGGCATCAACGCGGTGAGCCGGCTCGACTGGTCGGTCCACATCCCGCCCGAATGGCCCGCCAAGGCGCTGGTCTGGATGTGTTCGGACCGGGCCAAGGACCAGATGGGCCAGGAAGTGTCGCTGCGCGACGAGGGCATCCGGCGGCGGATCGGTCTGGCCTGAGCGCTCAGTCGCGAACGCGGCGGCGGCCCGGTACCTTGGAGGAGAAGCCGGGTGGCCGTTTCGACACCCAGGCCACGAACTTCTCCAGCCGTGGATGCGCGCGCAGCGCCTCGGGTGTGTTGTAGTCGCGCGCCAGCTCGGTCTCGCTCAACGTGGCATGGATTTCCTTGTGGCAGATATGGTGCAGCAGCACCTGCGGCCCGTGTGTGCCGCCCCTGAGCTTGGGGACCAAGTGATGCGAGCTTTGCGGCACGCTAGGCGGGATCGGCCGCAGGCACAGCGCGCAGACCGGATCCTCGCGCGGGGTCGCGACGGACAGGGCCTCGGTCTGGCGTTTCTCGCGACGGCTTGGCATGGGGAAAAGATGGGGCGCGTGCGGCGCTCCGGCAAGCGCGGCCCGGGGCCGCAGAGCAGGTGCGGCGGGTGGCCGCGGGGGGCATGATGGCACGGGTGGTGGTGATCGGCGGCGGACCGGCGGGGCTGATGGCCGCCGAGACGCTGGCCTCTGCAGGGCTCGAGGTCACCGTCGCGGAAAAGATGCCGACCATGGGGCGCAAGCTGCTGATGGCCGGCAAATCCGGGCTCAACCTGACCAAGGTCGAGCCGCAGGTTGAATTCGACGCGGCCTATGGAGCGATGCCGCCGGCGCTGCGCACCGCGCTAGGCGCGTTCGGCCCGGACGAGGTGCAGCGCTGGGCCCGCGGGCTGGGACAGGAGGTCTTCACCGGCTCCTCGGGGCGGGTGTTCCCGACTGTCATGAAGGCTTCACCACTGCTACGGGCCTGGCTTGCCAAACTAGAGGAGCGTGGCGTTTCGCTGCGCACCCGCTGGCGCTTTGCCGGCTGGGACGGGGCGGCGGTGCTGTTCGACACGCCGCAGGGGCGCCAAGCCATGACACCGGATGCCACGGTGCTGGCGATGGGCGGGGCGAGCTGGTCGCGGCTCGGTTCGGACGGGGCTTGGGCTGCGCTGTTGCCCGAGGCCGTCGCACCGTTCCAGCCGGCCAATATGGGGTTCGAGATCGACTGGTCGGCGCATATGCGGCCGCATTTCGGCGCGGCGATCAAGCCGGTCGCGCTGATCGCCGGGGCGCGGCGGGTGCGGGGCGAGTTCGTGATCTCGGCGCGCGGGCTGGAGGGCGGCGGAATCTACACGGTCTCGGCCGAGCTGCGCGGCGGCGCCGGGCTGGCGCTCGACCTCGCCCCTGATCTCGAAGGGGAGGCAGTGGAGCGCCGCCTGGCCCGGCCGCGCGGCAAGGCCAGCCTCTCCAATCATCTTCGCAAAACGCTCGGCTTCGATCCGGCGCGGCTGGCGCTGCTGCAGGAATTCGCCCGGCCGCTACCGGCCGCGCCCGGGCCCCTGGCGACATTGATCAAGGCTTTGCCGGTACCGCTCGGCCCGCCGCGACCGATCGACGAGGCGATTTCGACCGCCGGGGGGCTGCGTTTCGACGCGCTCGACGGGTTGATGCTGCGTGAGCGGCCCGGGGTCTTCGCCGCGGGCGAGATGCTCGACTGGGAGGCGCCTACCGGTGGCTATTTGTTGACCGCCTGCCTCGCCACCGGCCATCTCGCGGGACGCGAGGCAGCAGCTTGGGCGGTGCGCCGCCCCTGATCGCGGCTCGCTTTCATTTGCGTGATTGCCCGGCTAGGGTGCGGCAAGCGAGCAGGGAGTGCAGCACGACATGACGATCCGAGCGATGCGCCGGGGCGGGGCAGCGAGTCTTCTGGCCCTTCTGGCGGCGGGGGCGGTGAGCGCCCAGACCGTTTCCGACCGGGGGCTGAGCTACACGCTCTACGGTACGCCGGGCCTGATCGAGACGCCCTCGGCGCTCAGCGCCAAGGACGGCCAGATCGCCGCCACTGTCGGCGCCTTCGACGGCCAGACCCGTACCACCTTCACCTTCCAGCTGCTGCCGAACCTCTCAGGCAGCTTCCGCTATACCCGGATCGAGGACTACACGCTTCCGGGCCAATCGGTACGCGACGAGACCTATTTCGACCGCAGCTTCGACCTGCGCTACCGCTTCAACGACGAGACGGCGACCATGCCCGCGGTCGCGATCGGCCTGCAGGACTTCCTCGGCACCGGCGCCTATGGCGCGGAGTACCTCGTCGCGACCAAGACCTTCGGCGACACGTTGCGAGTCTCGGCCGGCCTTGGCTGGGGGCGGTTCGGCTCGCATGGGGGCTTCGACAACCCGCTGGGCGTGCTCGCCTCGGATTTCGACAATAGGCCGAGCCTCGATTTCGGCGAGGGCGGCACCTTCGCACTGGACCAGCTCTTCCGCGGCGACGCGGCGCTGTTCGGCGGCGTGGAATACGCGCCTTCGGAGACCCTCACGCTCAAGGTCGAGTATTCCTCCGACGCCTATGATCGCGAGAGCGAGCTAGGGCTGATCGAACGCGATTCGCCGCTCAATTTCGGTGCCGTTTACCGGCCGCTGCCGGGCGTGCAGCTGGGCGCGTCGTGGCTCTACGGTTCGGAACTGGCGCTGACCGGAACCTTCCTGATCGATCCGACCGAGCGGCCTTATGGTCCCGGGCTCGACCCCGCGCCGGTGCCGGTGCGGATCCGCGACGCCGATGCCCGCGTGGCGCAAAGCTGGGACCGGAGGGCGATTCCCGAGGCAACGATCGGCGCGGCGCTGCAGCAGGCGCTGGCCGCCGAGGGCGTGGAGCTGTCCTCGATCCAGCTGTCGGACCGTGCTGTGCGACTGCGCTATACCAACACCCGCTACCGTTCCGAGGCGCAGGCGATGGGACGGATCGCTCGGATGCTGAGCCTCGGCCTGCCGGCCTCGATCGAGCAGTTCACGCTGGAACCGATGCAGCGCGGCGTGCCGCTCTCGGCGGTGACGCTGTCGCGCTCGGACATCGAGAGCTTTGCGGACGTCGCCGGCGGCACGGCCGCTTTGGCGCAGCGACGCGTGCTCGACGACGCGGGCTCGGCGGCGGCTCTCGCCGAACTGCCGCGCATCGATGACCGCTTTTCCTGGGGGATCGCGCCCTATGGTCGGATCACCGTCTTCGACAGCGAAGCGCCGTTCCAGCTCGAATTCGGCGCGCAGCTGACCGCCAGCTACGAGATCACCGACAGCCTCGTCGCATCGGGCACGTTTCGCCAACAGCTCTACACCAACCGCGAGGACCCCGAACTGGTCGTGGCCGAAGAGGGCGAGCCGCACCCGGTGCGCCGCAACGCCGCGCTCTATGCCAAGGAGGGCACGACCGGCATCCGCGACCTGACGCTGGCACATTATGGACGGCTGGCGCCGGACGTTTATACCCGCGCGACACTGGGATATCTTGAGGAGATGTATGGGGGCGCCTCGACCGAGGTGCTGTGGAAACCCGCCGACAGCCGGCTCGGTCTGGGTGCCGAGGTGAACTACGCCAAACAGCGCGACTTCGATCTCGGCCTCGGCTTCCAGGACTACGACGTCGTCACCGGTCATGCCTCGGCCTATTACGATTTCGACAACCGCTTCTACGGCCAGGTCGATGTCGGTCGCTACCTCGCAGGCGACTGGGGCGCGACCTTCATTCTCGACCGCGAGTTCGAGAACGGCTGGAGCGTCGGTGGCTATTTCACCCTGACGGATCTGCCCTTCGAGGCCTTTGGTGAAGGCTCCTTCGACAAGGGCATCCGGGTGTCGATCCCGCTCGACTACGTGGTGGGGCAGCCAACCCGGCGCGAAGCGTCGAGCACGCTGGCCTCGCTGCAACGCGACGGCGGCGCGCGTCTGCGGGTCGACGGGCGGCTCTACGAGGTGGTCCGCGACGGCCACCTGAACGATCTCGACGATGGCTGGGGACGGTTCTGGAAATGACAATGCGGATCAGGTTGACGGGCGCGCTGGTGGCGCTGGCTCTCTTGGCGGGCTGTGGGGGCGGGGCCGGACTTGGCGCGGCGTTGCAGGGCGGTCTGGCGTCGCTGACCGGGACTGGGGGCGCCGCGGCGTCCACGGCCGCTGCCCCGGCCGGGACCGCGGCCGATCCGGCGACGCTGCGACGGGTCGAGCTCGCGACGATCGGTATCGTCGGCACGGCGCAGCAGCTCACCGCCAGCGGCGGGCGCGAGACCTTCGCCGGACCCGAAGGCTTCACCTACACCCTGCATGACGGGATGCTGGTTTCGACCCGGGGTCTTAGCCACGATCTGATGGCCGCCGACATCCGCCAGAGCCGCGCCGCGCTGCGCGCCGGCGGGGGCGAGGCGCTGCGCGTGCACGAGACGCTCGACGGGCTGGACAGAATCGTTCGCAGCGAATTCGCCTGCACGATCACCGCAAGAGGGGCGGAGACGATCGAGATCGGGAACCGGCGGAAAGAGGCCCGTCGCTTCGACGAAAACTGCCGTGGCGAGGGCGTGATCTTCGACAATCGCTACTGGATCGACGGCTCCGGACGCATCGTTTCGTCGCGTCAGTTCGTCAACCTGAGTGTTGCATATTTGCGCAGCAGCGACCTTTAGTTTCGTTTTTCGGGGGGTGGACTCTGGTCATCCAGCTTGTGTGATACACCTATCTTGGCTATAGCCGACTTAACGCTTTGTTATCAACTGGAGTAGAGACATGCGCCTCACTAAGACCCTCGTCGCCGCCGCCCTCGCCGGCACCGTGACTGCCTCCTCGGCTTTCGCCGGTGGTCTGGCCGTCGAGATCGTCGAGCCCCCGGTCGTCGTCGTCGAGCCGGAAGCTCCGGCTCCCCGCGGCTCGCTGGCTGGCCCGCTCGGCTTCCTGCTGCCGCTGGCCGCCGTCGGCGCGCTGGTTGCTCTGGCCGCTTCGGACGACTCCTGATCTCAGGACCTTCCGGCCCTCGGGTCGGATGGCTGGAACGGCGGGCCTTCGGGTCCGCCGTTTCGCGTTTCAGAGCGTGGAATACAGGGCGAGACCGGTCTTGGCGCGCCGTGCCGCAGTCTAGCGGCGGGCCATCATCGCCAATCGGATCAGCGCCCGCTCGACCAATGCCTGCGCCGGCGCACGGCTTGCCGAACGCAGCTGCAGATCGGTCTCGATCAGCAGCATCACCGCCCGTTCAAGCCGGTCACGGCCCCAGCCGGAGGCCTGGCGCGCCATGGCATCGCGGCGCGGGCCCCAGACTGGGGGTCTGAGGCGGGCGATCCCCTGGCCCGGCCCGCCCGGATCGCAGGCCACGACATGCAGCTGTCGAAAGTGCCGCAGCGCCATGATGCACAGCGACACCGGCGTGGTGCCCTGAGCATAGAGGCGCCGCAGCAGCGCCGCGATCTGCGGAGCGCGGCCCTCCGCCACCACCGCGAGCAGCGCGTCGGCATCCGCCTCGGTCGAGCGCGGGGCGACCGAGGCGACATCGGCCGCGGTGGTCGCGCTCTCGTTGCCATGCTTGTAGAGGCCGAGCTTCTCGATCATCTGTCGAAACGCGCCAGGATCGAGCGCGCGCGACAATTCGGTCAGCAGCGCCCGCCCGTCGGCATCGGGCTCGGGTACTTGCGCCGCGGCGAGCATCGCGGCGATCTCCTCGGGCCCGGGCGGATCGTCGTAGAGGCCGATCGACACGGCGAGGGGCTGGGCCTCGAACAGCTTGCGCAGGGCCGACTTGGCAGGCAGCTGCGCGGCGGTGGCCAGGATCTGCGCGTCGCCGGGACGCCAGTCCTTCAGTGCGGCGTCGAAGAGCGGTGCCAGGCTGTCGGTCGCGCCCTCGACGAAGACCACGCGAGGGCCGGGAAAGAAGCCCTGCGCCTTGACCGCGTCTATCAACGCCGCGCCGTCGCGGCGCAGATCGGCGGCGGGCAGGCGGGTCAGCCGCATCTCAGTCTCGGCCTGCGGTCCGGCGAGACCGGCGATCACCTCGGCCCGGCGCTGCGCCACGCGCATCGCGTCGTCGCCCCAGATCAGCGCGCCCGCCACCTTGGGGTCGGGCTTGCGGAAGAAGGCGGCCGCGTCGCGCGTCGAGAGCTTCATGGCCGGGCAGGGACCGCCAGCAGGCGGGTCACGATCTGGTCCGCCAGCAGCACCGCCAACCGCTCGCGAGCGTCGCGCTCGGCCGCCTCGGAGGCCACCGTGCCGAGCGTCGTGGAGTAGCTGGCGATGTCTTCGACCGTGCCCTCGGCGAGCGCGTCACCGCCCGCGACCGGGCGCAACGCGTAACGCGCCGCTCCGAGCAGCCGGTAGCGCAGCACCGCGCCATCCGCGCTGATCGCGGCTTGCTCGGTCTCCTCGGTCACGTCGATGTCGAGCAGGTAGAGCGGGCGTTCGGCCGGCCCCAACCGGTCTAGCAGCCTTGCCCGCAGCAGGTAGCCGGGGAAGGTCGCCGGCGTCTCGACCGCCATGGTGCCGCGCAGCGGCGCCGCGCCGCCCGGCCCATAGGCCGGGGTGAAGCCGCAGCCGCCGAGCGCCAGCGCGCCCAGCAGCCAGGCCCGGCGGGAGGGCTCAGACGACCACATTGACGATCCGGCCGGGAACCACGATCAGCTTCTTGGGGCTACCGCCGTCGAGCGCACGGGTCACCGCCTCATCCGCCAGCACCAGTGCCTCGATCTCCGCCTTGGGCATCGCCTTGGGCACCGAGATCTCGGAACGACGCTTGCCGTTGATCTGGATCGGCATGGTCACGCTGTCCTCGACGAGGAAGCGCTCCTCGGCCACCGGCCAAGGCGCCGCGGCAACGAAGCCTTCGCCACCCAGACGGGCCCAGATCTCCTCGGCGAGATGCGGCGTCATCGGCGACATCAGCTGCGCGAGGGTACGTGCAGCGGTGCGGCGCGTCTCGGCAGAGGCGATCGATTTCGACAGCACCGAGGTGAAGGCGTAGAGCTTCGCGATCGCGGCGTTGAAGCCGAAGCTCTCGAGCCCGAGCGTCACGTCGCGGATCGTGCGGTGCAGCTGGCGCAGCAGCTCCTCGTCGGCGGCGGCATCGCCATCCGTGGCATCGGCGATCTCGTCGGCGATGCGCCAGACCCGGGCGAGGTGCTTGTGCGCGGCCTCGGCGCCCGAGGCGGTCCACTCCACGTCGCGCTCGGGCGGGCTGTCGGACAGCACGAACCAGCGCGCGGTGTCCGCCCCGTACTGCGCGAGGATCGCGTCCGGATCGACCACGTTCTTCTTGGACTTCGACATCTTGGCCGAGGGGATGATCTCGACCTTCTCGCCGGTGTCCTTGAGCGCGCCGTTCTCGACGCTCTCGGGCAGGTGGTAGACCGGGCGGCCGTTGGCGTCGCGGGTCTGGTAGATCTCGTGCGTCACCATGCCTTGGGTGAAGAGCGCGTTGAACGGCTCGATCGCCTTTTCGGGCAGGTGGCCGGTCGCATGCATCGCCCGGGCGAAGAAGCGCGAATAGAGCAGGTGCAGGATCGCGTGCTCGATGCCACCGATATACTGGTCGACATTCATCCAGTACTCGGCTTCGGCCATGTCGGTCGGCGTCTCGGCGCGGGGGCTGGTGAAGCGTGCGAAATACCACGACGAATCCACAAAGGTGTCCATCGTGTCGGTCTCGCGGCGCGCGTCCTTGCCACAGCGCGGACAAGGGGCGTCGCGCCAGTTGGCATGCCGATCGAGCGGGTTGCCCGGCACGTCGAAGGAGACGTCGTCGGGTAGGCGGACCGGCAGATTCTCTTTTTTCTCCGGCACCGCGCCGCAATCGTCGCAATGCACGATCGGGATCGGGCAGCCCCAGTAGCGTTGGCGGCTCAGGCCCCAGTCGCGCAGCCGGAAGCGGGTGACGCCGCGGCCGACGCCGTGCTCCTCGCAAAACGCGATGGCGGCGTCGATCGCCTCTTCGCCGGTCTGCTCGGTCGCGCCGGCAAAGCCCTTGATGTAGATCACCGGCTCGGTCTTGGGCGGCACATAGGCCGGCCCGCCATCCTCGGCGAGCGGCTGGCCGTCATCCTTGGCAGGTGCGAAGGTCGAGATCACCGGCAGGTCGTATTTGCGCGCGAAGTCGAGGTCGCGCTGGTCATGGCCGGGGCAGCCGAAGATCGCGCCGGTGCCGTAATCCATAAGCACGAAGTTGGCGATCCACACGGGCAGGTCGCGGCCTTGGTCGAAGGGGTGGCGTACCCTCAGCCCGGTGTCGAAGCCCAGCTTCTCGCCGGTCTCCAGCGCCTCCTCGGTGGTGCCGCCCTTGCGCGCCTCGGCGCAGAACTCG
The DNA here is from genome assembly GCF_014195545.1 of Limimaricola variabilis. GTDB lineage: Bacteria > Pseudomonadota > Alphaproteobacteria > Rhodobacterales > Rhodobacteraceae > Limimaricola > Limimaricola variabilis. The sequence goes on from NZ_JACIBX010000002.1 coordinate 449,718, forward strand.
GCCACCTCGGCGCGCTCCTTCTCGAGCGCCCGCGCCAGCGGGTGGTCGGGCGAAATGCCGATGAAGCTCGCGCCCAGGAGCGTGTCGGGGCGGGTGGTGTAGACCTCGATCCGGTCATGGCCATGCACGGCTTCGGTCAGGCCGAACGCCATCTCGAGCCCGCGCGAGCGGCCGATCCAGTTGGCCTGCATCAGCTTGACCTTGGCTGGCCAGTCGTCGAGCCCGTCAAGCGCCGCCAGCAGCTCGTCGCTGTAGTCGGAGATCCGGAAGAACCACTGGGTCAGCTCGCGCCGCTCGACCTCGGCGCCCGAGCGCCAGCCCTTGCCGTCGATCACCTGCTCGTTGGCGAGGACGGTCATGTCGACCGGGTCCCAGTTCACCACCGCGTTCTTGCGATAGACCAGACCCTTTTCCAGCATGTCGATAAACAGCGCCTGCTGCTGGCCGTAATATTCCGGGTCGCAGGTCGCGAATTCGCGGCTCCAGTCGATCGACAGGCCCAGCGGCTTCATCTGCGCGCGCATGTCGGCGATGTTGTTGTAGGTCCACTCCTTGGGGTGCCCGCCCGAGGCCATGGCGGCGTTCTCGGCCGGCATGCCGAAGGCGTCCCAGCCCATCGGGTGCAGCACGTTGTGCCCGGTGGCCAGCTTGTGACGCGCGATCACGTCGCCCATCGTGTAGTTGCGCACATGGCCCATGTGGATCCGCCCCGACGGGTAGGGGAACATCTCTAGCACGTAGTATTTCGGGCGATCGGCGCTGCGCCGCGCGGTGAAGAGGCCGGCCTCGTCCCAGGCGGCCTGCCATTTGGCTTCAATCTCGGCGGCAGTGTAGCGCGACATGTCGGTGTCCTCGGATGGTCGTTCGGGGCGTCTCGGCCCGGTCGCGGTGATACTGCACATCGTCGTCCTGTGCCACACCCGCGCGCCCGCGAAAGCGCCTCTCGAAAAAGCGAAGGGCGGCTCCAGTGGAGCCGCCCTTGCCTGAAGTCGTGATCCGGGTGGATCAGAACTCGAAGTTCACCTCGACGGTGGTGCCTTCCAGGTACTCGCCGTCACCAATCTCGTCACCCGAGTCGGCATCGTCGTCAACCGCATAGGAGACGAGCATCGAAGCGCCTTCGGCCAGTTCGTAGGTGGTGGCAACGTAGTAGTCGTCGCCGTGGTCGGTCAGACCGGCGTAGGCCATCAGGCCCATGCCGAAGTCGAAGCCGGCCTCGACGATGAAGTCGGTGTTGCCGCGGACGTCTTCGTAGGCAGTTTTCACGGTCAGCGCGCCCGAGACGTAGTCAACGGCGACGCCGTAGCTGTCCTGGCCTTCGGACTCGGAGACGTAGAAGCCACCGACGGTGACCGGGCCGATCGGATAGGCGGCCTCGATGCCGGTCGAGTCCTCTTCGGTGGTCAGGTTGCGGGCGTAGGCCACATCGACGTCAGCGCCGGCGAAGGCGGTGCCGACCGAGATACCGAAGATCTCGTCCTTATTAAAATCGTCGTTGGTGTTGAAAATCAGCTGGGTTTCGCCATCTTCGTCGATCTGCGGAAGGAGGTTTTCGACTTCTTCCTGATAGGCTGCAGTCATCTCAAAGGCGCCGAAGGTCGCGGCGGTGCCAATGGAAAGCTGCTGAATCTCGTCGAGATTGCCAGGGAAGAACAGTTCGTCATCAATTTCCGGATCGTTCGACAGGTCAGGATCGTAGACGAAAGCAGTATCCAGAACGTAGGAGATCGAGGTCGAGAAGCCGTAGGCATCAAAGTCGCCACGGATCACGGTCTCGCCGTCGGTCTCGGAGAAGTTGTCCTGAGCCATTTCCGACACGCCGTCCCAGCGCTTGTCGGCTGCCATGTCCGTGTCACCGAAATACAGGCCAGCGGTCTCGGAAGTCAGCGAGAGCACGTAGCCTTCAGCGAAGATGTCGCCCTCAAGCCGGTTGTCGACGAGATCGGAGGTGACGGTGGCGGCAGCGGTCAGACCATTGTCGAGCTCCTGGGTCAGCGTGATGCCGAGCTCGGCGTCCCAATAGAAGCCGTCTTCGTCGCCGGCTGCGTTGTCATTGTAGCCCAGAGCGGCTTCGCCGTTGAAGGTGACTTCCGCGGCGGCGGCGCCGGCAAAGGCCACGATCGAGGCCGAGGCGAGCAGGATGCGTTTCATGAATTTCCCTCGTGTTTGCATTCCCGAGAATGCCAGTCCAGCCAGCATTGGCGTTTTCATTGCGCGGAGGGGCGTTCACACTCAAGGAGTTTGGCCCCAAGTCGAGGCCCCGCCAGAAAATTGATGCATCGGGGTCACACAGATGGCAGGGGAACCCCGGACCCCTGCAGGAGATGCCCATGTCGCTCGACACGATCCGCCGCCGCATCGCCGAAACCGCCCGTGAAGCGGGGCGCGACCCGGCCGATGTCACCCTCGTCGCCGTCTCCAAGATGCAGCCTGAGTCGCACGTTCTACCGGTGCTTGAGGCCGGTCAGCGGGTCTTCGGCGAGAACCGGGTGCAGGAGGCGCAGAATCGCTGGGGCGCATTGGCACCGCGTTTCCCGGGCGTCGAGATCCATGTCATCGGGCCGCTGCAGACCAACAAGGCGCGCGCGGCCATGGAGATCGCCTCCGCCATCCATTCGCTCGACCGGCCCAAGCTGGCGGAGACGCTGGCGCGGCTGGCGCAGGAGCGCGGTGCCTGTCCGGACCTCTTCGTGCAGGTCAACACCGGCGAGGAGCCGCAGAAGGCCGGGGTGCTGCCCGCCGAGGCCGACGGCTTCGTCGCGCGCTGCCGCGATCTCGACCTGCCGGTGGTCGGGCTGATGTGCATTCCCCCTGCCGAGGAAGATCCGGCGCCGCATTTCGACATGCTGCGCGAGATGGCCGGGCGCAACGGGCTGGCCGGGCTGTCGATGGGAATGAGCGGCGATTTCGAAGCCGCCATCGCGCGCGGCGCCACCCATGTGCGGGTGGGCTCCGCGATCTTCGGCGCGCGCGACTAGAGCGGCGTCAGGCCGGGGCGGCGATCGGGGTGCGGCGTTCGCGGATCGGCAGATGCACGATCGCCGAGAGCGCGCCGACGCCGACGCCGACCCACCAGACCGCCTCGTAATTGCCGTAGATGTCGTACATCCGGCCGCCCAGCCAGACGCCCATGAAGCTGCCGAGCTGGTGGCTGAAGAACACGATGCCGTAGAGCGTGCCCATGTAGCGCAGCCCGTAGAGATGGGCGACCAGCCCGCTCGTCAGCGGCACGGTGGCGAGCCAAAGGCTGCCCATCACGCCCGAGAAGATCAGCACCGTCGCGGGCGTCATCGGCGTCAGGATGAACCACGCCGCCGTCAGCGTCCGGCCGGTATAGATTCCGGCTAGCAGGTATTTCCGGCTATAGCGCTTGCCAGCCCAGCCCGCCGCGATCGTGCCGGCGATGTTGGCGAGCCCGATCAGCGAGATCGCCACCGCGCCCAGGCCGGCGGTGGTGGTGATGCCCAGCGAGGCCAGCACGCCACCTGCGGCGATCGGCGCGCAGATTTCGGTCACGAAGGCCGGGAAATGCGCGGTGATGAAGGCGAGCTGGTAGCCGCAGGAGAAGAAGCCGAGGAAAATCAAGGCGTAGGAGGGATCGCGCACGGCGCGCCCCAGCACCCGGGCCATGCTTTCCTGCAGCTCGGCGGTGGAGGCGGGGGCGGGCGAACGCATCATCGGCAAGGTGAGCAGCGTCGCGAGGATCAGCCCGGCGAAGACGATGAACACCGACTGCCAGCTCATGTAACCCAGCAGGATCTCGGCCATCGGTGCGCCAAAGACCTGTCCCGCCGAACCCGCCGCCGTCGCCACCGCCAGCGCCATCGAGCGATTGTCGTCCGAGGCGGCGCGGCCCACCACGGCGAGGATCACCCCGAAGCCGGTGCCGGCGATGCCGAATCCCACGAGGATTTCTAGCAGCTGGTGCTGGATCGGCAGGGTCGCACCGGCCGACAGGATCAGCCCCGTCGCATAGGCCAGCGCCCCCAGCACGATCGCCTTTCTATCACCGACCTTCTCGGCCATCGCCGCGAAAAGCGGCTGGCCGATGCCCCAGGCGAGGTTCTGGATCGCGATGGCGAGACTGAACTCGGCGCGCGGCCAGCCGAACTCCTCTGCGATGGGAATCTGGAACACGCCAAAGCTCGCACGGATGGCGAAGCCCGCCATCACGATGAGGCAACCGGCGATCAGGACGGGGGTGAAGAGGGGCTGGCGAGTCATGCGCGATCTAGGCCGCCGCTGCGCATTGCTGTCAATCCATGCCGTGCGCATGTAGCGGCCGACTGGCCCGATATTCAAAGAGGCCCGTTCCCGTCAGAGAGCGGGCGCCGCGTCCCACAAATAGAGCAGGTCGATGATCCTTGCCTCTCCGATCCGTTCGGGGCGGCGCTCGGCCAGCCACGCGCCCGTCGTCTCATAGAATCGGCAGGCGCGGTCGTTCCCGCCCAGCACCATCGCCGAGAGCGGGCCGGGGGCGGGACCGAGGGCCGCGGCGAAGAGCGCGCGTCCGAGGCCGCACCCCTGCGCCGCGCGGGTGAGGTAGAGTGCGTAAAGCTCTTCCTTGAAACCGCGCGCCGCCAGCGCCGCCTCGCGCTGCGGGCCCAGCTGCGCGAAGCCCGCTCCCGGGGCGATCACGATGCGGCTGGTCCCTCGGGCGATCTGCTGCTCCCATTGGCGCAGACGCATGTTGCGGTCGAAGCGGGCGATTTCCTCGACGGGCACGAGGCCGGGATAGGTTTCGGCCCAGCAGGTCACGTGCAGATCGGCCAGTTCGGGTACGTCGTCGGGCAGGGCGGGTCGAATCTCCATGGCCCGACCCTGCGGAGCGTGCCGTGGCTTTGCAATGCGCGAGGCTGCGGCTATGTCGCCTCACCATGAGCATCGAAGAAGCCTATCGTGCGCGCATCGAGCAGGGCGCGCTGAAACCGGATCCGGCGCAGGAGGCGGTGCTGCCCGCGCTCGACCGCGTGGCCCGCGATCTCGCGCGGCAACCCGAGCCGCAGCGCGGCGGCTGGTTCCGCAAGCCGAAAACGCCCGAGCCGGTGAAGGGCCTCTACCTCTGGGGCGGGGTGGGGCGCGGCAAGTCGATGCTGATGGACCTGCTGTTCGACGAGATCGACCTGCCCAAGGCACGCTGGCATTTCCACGCCTTCATGCAGCGGGTGCATGCCGACATGAACAAGGCCCGCGCGCGTGGTGTCGACGATGCCATCGCCCCGGTGGCCGAGGGGTTGGCGGGCGAGCTGCGCTTCCTCGCCTTCGACGAGATGCAGATCACCGACATCACCGATGCGATGATCGTGGGGCGCTTGTTCGAGAAGCTGTTCGAGCAGGGCGTCACCATCGTCACCACCTCGAACCGGGTGCCGGACGATCTCTACAAGGACGGTCTGAACCGGCAGCTCTTTTTGCCGTTCATCGAGACGCTGAAGGCGCGGATGGAGGTGCTGGAGCTGGCGAGCGCGACCGATCACCGTCAGGGGCGGCTCAAGGGGTCGGAGAGCTGGATCATGCCCAATGATTCGGGCGCGCGCGCCAAGCTCGACGCGATCTGGGCGGACCTCACCGGCGGGGCGGGGGGTGAGCCGCTGGTCCTGCGCGTCTCGGGGCGCGAAGTGACGGTGCCGGAATACCGCAATGGAATCGCCCGCGCCGGTTTCCACGAGCTGTGCGGCCGCCCGCTGGGGGCGGCAGATTACCTCGCGCTGGCCGAGGCGGTGAAGATCCTGATGATCGACGGCATCCCGCGCCTGTCGCGTTCCAACTTCAACGAGGCGCGGCGCTTCGTGACGCTGATCGACGCGCTCTACGAGGCCAAGACCCGGCTCGTCGCCTCTGCCGCCGCCGCGCCGGCCTATCTCTATGTCGAGGGCGAGGGCAGCTTCGAGTTCGAGCGGACGGCGAGCCGTCTCGAGGAGATGCAGGCCGAGGGCTGGGGACGGAGCTGAGCGGGAAACAGGCGCTTGGCCCGAAATAAAAGGGGGGCCGTTTCCCCGGACCCCCCTTTGGACTGTCGCCTGCCCACCTACCGAAGTCGCGGTCTTGCTGCCGCCTTGGTCGTGTCGTCCCCCTGTTGCCAAGCATTCCGTCAGGGGCCTTTCTGGTCAACCACGGCGCGAAGTTTCGTGACGTCATAAACCGACGGTTACGAGGTCGCTTTCGTCCCCTAGGCGATGCGCAAGCACCTGCGAGCCTTGTCAGGTAGGCGCTGGCGGCGTGCGGAGGGGGTACGTCCCGGACAGCTTCGGCGCGCCGTCGCAAGCGGGGGTGACGGGCGTGGTTCCGGCGTAGAGCGGCGTCTCCCAGGGAATCGTCGATTCGGTGACGAATCGGCCGTCGACGCAGACATCCTGCCCACCATTGCCGGCGTTGAAGCCGAATCCCGGCGAGCCACAGTCATCGACCGCGCCCCCGGCGTTCCAGGCCTGGAACACGCCGATGCCGGTCATCGGGAATCGCATGGCGATCGGATCGAAGCTCAGCAGCCACGAGGTGTCCGGGCCGAGCGCCTCGAGGCTCCAGTGGCCGAGCCGCTCGCCATGCCGCCAGCCGGTGATCTCGAAGGCGGTGATGTCGTCCTGCGTCACCAGCGCGGCGTCGCGCAGCACATCGGGAAAGCGCATCAGCCCGGTCATGCTGTAGCCCGCCGCGCCGCGCCAGCAGAACTGCAGCTCGACCGCCTGCGCCGGAGCGGCTGCCAGCGCCGCGAAGAGCGCCGGCCAGAGCCTCATCCGTTTTCGCGCAGAACGTGGCCCGCGAGGTAGAGCGAGCCGCAGATCAGGATGCGGGGCCGGGTGCCGTCGCGGGTGATCGCTTCCACGGCCGCCACGACGTCGGAAGCCTCCTCCACCGTCGCGAAGCCGGCCGAGCGTGCCGCCCGCGCGGTCTCGGCGGCAGGAATGGTGTTCGCCTCTCCGGGAATCGAGACGGCGCTCAGGCTCTGCGCCACGCCTGCGAGCGGCCGCAGGTAGCCCGCGATATCCTTGGTGTTGAGCATGCCGCAGATCAGGTGCACGGGCCGGTCCGGCATCGCCGCCAGGGTTCGGGCCAGAGCTTCGCCCGCCGCCGGGTTGTGCCCGCCATCGAGCCAGAGCTCGGCTTCACCCGCCAGATCGACCAGCGGGCCATGCCGCAGCCTCTGCATCCGGGCCGGCCATTCGGCGCGGGTCAGCGCGGCCTCCGCCGCCGCCTCGTCCCGGCCCAACGCGCGGAGCGCGGCGATCGCGGTGCCGGCGTTGACGATCTGGTGCGGCCCCATCAGCCGCGGCAGCGGCAGGTCCAGCAGGCCGCGCTCGTCCTGATAGATCAGCCGCCCGGCCTCGGTGGTGACGTGCCAATGCTGGCCATGCGCCATCAGCGGGGCGCCAAGCCGCGCGGCGCGCGCCTCGATCACCTCGAGCGCCGCCTCGTGCTGGGGGGCGACCACGCAGGGCACTCCGCGCTTGAGGATGCCGGCCTTCTCGCCCGCGATCTCCGGCAGCGTCTCGCCCAGATATTGCTGGTGGTCGAGGTCGATCGGCGTGATCACCGTGAGCGCCGGGCGCTCGACCACGTTGGTGGCGTCGAGACGGCCGCCGAGGCCGGTCTCCAGCAAGGTCCACTCGGCCGGCGTCTCGGCAAAGGCCAACAGCGCCGCTGCGGTGGTGATCTCGAAATAGGTGATCGGGTCGGGGCCGTTGGCGGCATGGGTCCGGTCGAGCAGCGCGGTCAGCGCCTCTTCGGAAATCAGCGTGCCCGCCAGCCGGATGCGCTCGTGGAAACGCGCCAGATGCGGCGAGGTATAGGCGTGGACCCTGTCGCCCGAAGCCTCGAGCCCGGCCCGGATCATCGCCTGGGTCGAGCCCTTGCCGTTGGTGCCCGCGAGATGGATGACCGATGGCAGCCGCCGCTCCGGGTGATCCAGCGCCGCGAGAAGCCGCCACACCCGGTCGAGGGTCAAATCAATGACCTTGGGGTGCAGCGTCATCATCCGCGCGAGGATCGCGTCGGAGCCGGCCCCGGCGCTCATTTCTTGGGCGTCTCCGCCTTGGGCGCGGCAGGGGCGGGCTGGGCGGCCGGGGTCTCGGCCTTCTCGCCCTTGGTGGCCACGGCCTCCTTGGCCGCCGCCGGCTCCGGCGTCGCGGGGGCGGGCAGGTCGCCCATCACCGCGGGCTCCATCCCCATCAGCATGCGGGTGATGCCGATCAGCTCGTCGCGCAGCTTGCCGCGCGGCGTCACACGGTCGAGCATGCCGTGGTCGAGCAGGTACTCCGCGCGCTGGAATCCCTCGGGAAGCTTTTCGCGGATCGTCTGCTCGATCACCCGCGGACCGGCGAAGCAGATCAGCGCGTTCGGTTCGGCGATCTGCACGTCGCCCAGCATCGCGTAGGAGGCGGTGACGCCGCCCGTGGTGGGATGGGTCAGCACCACGATATAGGGCAGGCCGGCCTCTTTCAGCATCTCCACCGCGACCGTGGTGCGCGGCATCTGCATCAGCGACAGGATCCCCTCCTGCATCCGCGCGCCACCGGCGGCGGAGAACAGCACCAGCGGGCATTTCAGCTTCACCGCTCGCTCGGCCGCCGCGATGATCGCGTTGCCGACATACATGCCCATGGAGCCGGCCATGAAGGAGAAGTCCTGCCCGGCGGCGACGATCTTGGTGCGACCGATCTCGCCCTCGGCCACCAGCATCGCCTCCTTCTCGGAGGTCTTGCGGCGGGCTTCCTTGATCCGGTCGACGTATTTCTTCTGGTCGCGGAAGTTGAGCGGATCGGCGATCGGCTCGGGCACCTTGACCTCGGAGAACACGCCGCCGTCGAACAGCGCCTTGAAGCGCTCGCGCGGGGTGATCGCCATGTGGTGCCCGCAATTGGTGCAGACGTTGAGATTGTCGGCCAACTCGCGGTGGAACAGCATCGTCCCGCATTCGTCGCACTTGGTCCACAGGTTCTCGGGCACCTCGCGGCGCGAGAAGATCGAGTTGATCCGCGGACGGACGTAGTTGGAAATCCAGTTCATCTTGCTGCTCCGGGCGCGTCGGGTCGGTGTCGGGGATACGCCCCGGCGCGGCGGATTGCAATTCGGACCGAGGGGCCGGCTGTCTCCACCTTGGGCGCGAATGGCGCGGGCCTAGGTCGCGAGCCGCCTTGCCGTCGGGAGAGGGGGCGACTATCCCTTGCCCCCAGCCAACTCCGGGAAGGGACAGCCCCATGCAGAACGCCCGTTTCGACAAGACGAAACTGCCCAGCCGCCACGTGACCGAAGGGCCCGAGCGCGCGCCGCACCGGAGCTACTTCTATGCCATGGGCATCTCCGAGGAGGAGATCCACCAGCCTTGGGTCGGCGTCGCCACCTGCTGGAACGAGGCCGCGCCCTGCAACATCGCGCTCAATCGTCAGGCGCAGTCGGTGAAGATGGGCGTGAAGAAGGCCGGCGGCACGCCGCGCGAATTCACCACCATCACCGTCACCGACGGCATCGCCATGGGCCATGAGGGCATGCGCTCCTCGCTCGCCTCGCGCGACGCGATCGCCGACACGGTCGAGCTGACCATGCGGGGGCATTGCTACGACGCGCTCGTGGGCCTCGCGGGCTGCGACAAGTCGCTGCCGGGCATGATGATGGCGATGGTCCGCCTGAACGTGCCGTCGGTGTTCATCTATGGCGGCTCGATCCTGCCGGGCAAGCTCAACGGCAAGGACGTCGTGGTCCAGGACGTGTTCGAGGCCGTGGGCCAGCACGCGGCCGGCAACATGACCGACGCCGAACTCGCGATCCTCGAGCGCGTGGCCTGCCCCTCGGCTGGCGCCTGCGGCGGCCAGTACACCGCCAACACCATGGCCTGCGTCTCCGAGGCGATCGGCCTCGCGCTGCTCAACTCCTCCGGGGCGCCGGCGCCCTATGAGAGCCGCGACCAGTACGGCGATTTCTCCGGCCAGGCAGTGATGCATCTGATCGAGAAGAACATCCGCGCGCGCGACATCGTCACCCAACAGAGCCTCGAGAACGCGGCGCGGGTCGTCGCCTGCACCGGCGGTTCGACCAATGCCGGCCTGCACCTGCCGGCCATCGCGCATGAGGCCGGGATCGATTTCGACCTGCTCGATATCTGCGACATCTTCCGCGACACTCCCTATTTCGTGAACCTGCGACCGGGCGGGGAATACGTCGCCAAGGACCTGCACGAGGCCGGCGGCGTGCCGGTGGTGATGAAGGAGCTGCGCAAGGCCAAGCTCCTCCACGAGGACTGCATCACCGCCTCGGGCCGCTCGCTGGGCGAAGAGCTCGAACGGATCGACCGCGAGGCGGACGGCCGGGTGATCCACACCGTGGCGAAGCCGATCACGCCCACCGGCGGCGTGGTGGGCCTCAAGGGCAACCTCGCCCCCGACGGCGCGATCGTGAAGGTCGCGGGCATGGCCGCCGAGGACCAGGTCTTCACCGGCCCGGCGCGCGTCTTCGAATGTGAAGAAGAGGCCTTCGAGGCGGTGCGCAAGCGCGAATACGCCGAGGGCGACGTGATCGTCATCCGCAACGAGGGCCCGGCCGGCGGTCCCGGCATGCGCGAGATGCTCTCGACCACCGCCGCGCTCTCGGGGCAGGGCATGGGCAAGAAGGTCGCGCTGATCACCGACGGCCGCTTCTCGGGCGCGACGCGCGGCTTCTGCGTGGGTCATGTCGGCCCCGAAGCCGCGCATGGCGGGCCGATCGCGCTCCTGAAGACCGGCGACATGATCACCATCGACGCCATCAAGGGCGAGATCTCGGTCGACCTGTCGGATGCCGAGCTGGCCGAGCGCAAGGGCGCGTGGAAAGGCCCGCGCACCAACGACTACACCGCCGGCGCGCTGTGGAAATACGCGCAGCTCGTGGGCTCGGCCCGCAAGGGCGCGGTGACCCATCCCGGCGCCGAGGGCGAGAGCCACGTCTACATGGACCAGTGACGGGGCAGGGCGGATGCGTCTGATCGGGCGCCGCCGCCCGACCCCGGAAGCTGCGGCGTCGAGCCTTTCGACGCCGCGCCTGCCCGGCGCCGATCGGGCCTGGCGTCCGGCCCCTTGGGTCGATGGCGGCCTGCCCGCCTCGCCTGGCAACGGCGCCGATCTGGCCGAGGGCGTGCGGCTGTTCCATGACGCCACCTCCGGCGCGGTCAACCTGTCCTCCGGCCCCGCCCACCCGGAAGGGCCGCGGCCGCTGGAGTTGCGTCAGGAGGGCTTCGATGGCGGGTTCCTGAGCCTTGCCATCGCCTTGCCGCAGCCCTTCATCGAGGGGCTGGGCCGGCACCACCTGCTCGGGATCGACGTCGATTTCGGTGCGGCCGGCCTGCCGCGCGCCTTTGCCCGGCTCAATCTGCGACAGGGGCCGAATCTCGAGAAGATGCTGCGCGGCCTGCCCGAGACCGGGCCCACCGGCACCGAGTTCGACCTCTGGGCACTCGAAACCGCTCCCGGCCGCGTCGAAGCCGGGTGGATCGACCTGATCTTCGAGGCGCCTCTGCCCCCGGTGATCGCGATCAATGACCTCGTGATCGCCCGCAGGTTCCGGGCGCAGTTTTGACGCGGCGCGGTCGCTCTAGGCTGACGTCGCGTCGGGGGTGACGTGCGCGTCAAGTCTGGACAATCTGACCGCCGAGAAGGAGGCCCGAATGTCCCGATACCCGCAGCTTCTGTCGCCGATCACGCTCGGCCCCGTGACCCTGCCCAATCGGGTCCTGATGGGCTCGATGCATACCGGGCTGGAGGAGACCGGCGATTGGGACCGGGTCGCCGCCTTCTACGCCGCACGCGCCCGCGGCGGCGCGGGGATGATCGTGACGGGGGGCATGGCGCCCAACCGCGAGGGCGGGGTCTATCCCGGCGCTGCAGGGCTGTTCACCGAGGACGACATCGCCAATCACGCCCGCGTCACGCGCGCGGTGCATGCCGAAGGCGGGCGCATCGCGATGCAGATCCTGCATGCCGGACGCTACGCCTATTCCAAGCACTGCGTCGCACCCTCGGCGATCCGCGCGCCGATCAGCGCCTTCACCCCCACCGCGCTCGACGAGGAGGGCATCGAGAAGCAGATCTCCGACATCGCCACCGCCGCGGCGCGGTCCGTGGAGGCGGGTTATGACGGCGTCGAGGTGATGGGGTCCGAGGGGTATTTCCTCAACCAGTTCCTCGCGCCGCGCACCAATCGCCGCGAGGATCGCTGGGGCGGCAGTCTCGAGAACCGGATGCGCCTGCCGGTCGAGGTGGTGCGCCGCGTCCGTGCCGCGCTGGGCCCCGAACGGCTGTTGATCTATCGCATTTCGCTCATCGATCTGGTGCCCGAGGGGCAGGATTGGTCCGAGGTCGTGGCGCTCGCCCGGGCGGTGACCGAGGCCGGGGCCGACGTGCTCAACACCGGGATCGGCTGGCACGAGGCGCGGGTGCCGACCATCGTGACCTCGGTGCCGCGCGCCGCCTTCGCGGACCTGACCGCGCGGTTGCGCCCCGAGGTTTCGGTGCCGGTGATCGCCTCGAACCGGATCAATACCCCCGAGATGGCCGAGCGCATCCTCGTTTCTGGGCAGGCCGACATGATCTCCATGGCGCGGCCCTTCCTCGCCGATCCGGATTTCGTGGCCAAGGCGGCGCGGGGGGAAGCGGCGCGGATCGCGCCCTGCATCGCCTGCAACCAGGCCTGCCTCGACCACACCTTCTCGGGCAAGTTGACGAGCTGTCTCGTCAACCCGCGCGCCTGCCACGAAACCGAATTGGTGCTGGCCCCGACGGAGACCCCGCGCCGCGTCGCGGTGGTTGGTGCCGGTCCCGCCGGTCTCGCCACGGCGCTGGCGGCGGCGGAGCGTGGCCACGCGGTAACCTTGTTCGAGGCGTCGGAGCGGATTGGCGGCCAGCTTCACTATGCTGCCGCGATTCCGGGCAAGGAGGAGTTTCGCGGCCTGCTCGACTGGTTCGAGGCCGAGGTTGCGGCCAGCGCGGTCGAGCTGCGGCTGGGGCAGGCGCCCGGGGCGGAGGATCTCGCGGGCTTCGACGCGGTGGTGATCGCTACCGGCGTCCGGCCGCGCGATCCCGGCATCCCGGGGCAGGAGGGGCCGAACGTGATCTCCTATGCCGATCTGCTCTCGGGCCGTGCCCAGGCAGGTCCGCGCGTCGCGGTGGTCGGGGCGGGCGGCATCGGCTTCGACGTGGCCGAGTATCTCGTGACCGGCGACAGCAGCACGCTGGACACCGCCGCCTGGCGCGCCGAATGGGGCGTCACCACGCCGTGGGAAGCGCGCGGCGGACTGGCGCCCGACGGACCGTGTCCCGAGCCTGCGATCCGCCGCGTCACGCTGTTGCAGCGCAAGGCCGAGAAGCTGGGCAAGCGGCTGGGCAAGACCACCGGCTGGGTGCACCGGGCCGGGCTGCAGATGCGCGCGGTCGAGATGCTCGGCGGGGTGACCTATGACCGGATCGATGCGCAGGGGCTGCACGTCACGACGCCCGAGGGGCCGCGGCTGATCGAGGCCGATACCATCGTGCTCTGCGCCGGGCAGGAAAGCGTGCGCGGCCCGGCCGACGCGCTGGCCGCGCGCGGGGTGGAGACGCATGTGATCGGCGGTGCCGAGGTCGCGGCCGAGCTTGATGCCAAGCGCGCGATCGATCAGGGCACGCGTTTGGCGGCGCGGCTCTAGCTGTTTCCGCAGGCGCATCGGTCCGTGGCAAACCGCTTTATTGTCAGGCGCCTGACCCAATCATGCCCGAATCCGGCGTCACACAGAAGCTCGGATCAATGATGAGCGTGGAGGGCGGGCATGGACCGGCTGACAGAGATGGAAGCCTTTGCCACGGTGGTGGACCAAGGCGGGTTCACCGACGCGGCCCGCAAGATGGGGATCTCCAAATCCGCCGTGTCCAAGCATGTGTCCTCGCTCGAGGCGCGGCTGGGCGCACGGCTGCTCAACCGCACCACCCGGCGCGTCAGCCCGACGGAGATCGGCCTGGCTTATTACGACCGGGCGCGGCGCGTGCTCAACGATGCGGGCGAGGCCGACGCGCTCGTCACCTCGATGCAATCGGCCCCTTCGGGGCTGCTCCGGATCTCGGTCGCCACGGATTTCGGCGTCAATCATCTGAGCCCGGTGCTCGGTGATTTCCTGCAGGAATTCCCCGACATTACTGTCAACATGGTGCTCAACAACCGCTTCGTGGAGCTGATCTCCGAAGGTTTCGACATGGCGGTGCGGATCGGCGAGCTGGAGGACAGCACGCTGCGCGCCCGCAAGTTGACCGAGACCACCAAGAAGATGATCGCCGCGCCGGGCTACTTCCAGAAATACGGCCGGCCCCAGCGGATCGACGACCTCAACGAGCACAAGCTGCTGCACTACTCCAACGCCGCCAACGGCGCGGTGTGGAAGCTGACGGCGCCGTCGGGCGAAAAGCGGCAGGTCCGCACTGCCGGCTGGCTCACTGTCAATGACGGGCAGTCGCTGCTCAATGCCTGCATCGGCGGGCTGGGCATCGCCTACCTGCCGTCCTTCCTCTATGCCGACGCGCTCAGGAAAGGGCTGGTGGAGGAGGCGATCCCGAACCTCCCGGCCGAGACGCAGGGCATCTACGCGGTCTATCCGCCGGGCCGCTTCACCCAGCCCAAGGTGCGCGCCTTCATCGATTTCCTGGTCCAGGCCTTCGCCGAGAAGGGCCCGGATCACTGGTAGCCGCGAAAGCGGCACCTGCCCGCCGCTTTCGACACTCGCGGCCCCCTTCGGGGGGCCGTCTTTTCCTATCCGTGGCCGATCGCCTCGGCCCCCTGGCAGGCATGCGCCGCGCATTCCATTTCCAGCGTGACATGGCCGATGCCGAAGCGCTCGCTCAGCGAGCGCTTGATCCGTGACTTGATCGCGTCGGCCTCGGACCAGCGCCCCTCATGCACCGCGACATGAGCGTCGAGCGCGGGCTCGTTCTCCTGCATCTGCCACAGATGGACGTGATGGACCGAGGCGACGCCCTCGACCTCCCGCAGATGGCCGAGCACGGCGCGGGTATCGAGATCGGGCGGCGCACCCAGCATCAGGATCCGGATCACCCCGCCGATCTGCGCCAGCGACATCCACAGGATGTAGCCGGCGATGCCGAGCGTCACCACCGGATCCACCCAAGCCCAGCCGAAGACCAGCACCGCGACGCCGGCGACGATCACCGCGACCGAGCCCAGCGCGTCGGCGAGGTTGTGCAGGAAGGCCGCCCGGATGTTCACGCTGTCCTTCGACATAGAATAGGTCAGAGCCGCCGTGACGAGATCGACGACCAGCGCCAGCCCCGCGATCCAGATCATGATCCAGCCCGCCACCGGCTCGGGCGCAAAGAGCCGCGCGATCGCCTCGTAGCCGAGATAGAGCCCGATCAGGATCAGCGTGGTGTAATTGACCAGCGCCGCCACCACCTCGGCCCGGCCATAGCCGAAGGTCATCTCCGCATCCGCCGGACGTCGCGCGATCTTGCGGGCGGCGAAGGCGATGATGAGGGACATCGCATCGGACAGGTTGTGCAGCGCGTCCGCGATCAGCGCGAGGCTGCCAGAGACGAGGCCTCCTACGATCTGTGCCAGCGTCAGCGCGAGATTGACCGCGATCGCCCCGGCGACCCGGCGGTCGCCCGCCTCCAGATCGACATGATGATGGCCATGCCCGTGGCCGTGACCATGCCCGTGATGATGCGATGCCATGACGTCTCCGTTCAGCCTCTTGCGCGACGGTAATGATAGGAGGTGATCTCCGCGAATCCGAGTTGTTCGTAGAGCGTGCGCGCCGGGGCGTTGGCCTGTGTCACCGCCAGCGCGAGCATGCGCGCCCCTGCCTCTCGCGCCCAGCCCGCCGCCATCGCCATCAGCGCCCGGCCGGTCCCACGCCGCCGCGCATCCGGCGCCACCTCGAGCGCGTGCAGCATCGCCGTGCCGGCATGGGCCGCCACGAAGGCGCAGCCATCCGCGAGGTGCAGCACCGCCTTGGGAGAGGGCGCACGTTCCATCACCGCCAGCCGTTCGGGGCCGATCCCGCCTGACGCCCAGAGCGCCCGCTCCGCGGGGTCGGGCGGCCAGCTTGTCGCAGGAGAGCGGGTATCTAGCGTCGTGAGCGGCGCGGCGAGGATCAGCGTCGGGTCCATTACCTCATAGCCGCGCGCCGCCAGCTCCGCATCGAGCGCCTCCTCGCCTTGGCGCAGCATGAACAGCGGTGCCCGGCCTTGCGCGCGCATCGCGGTTTCCGCGGCAGTGATGTCGCCCGGGCACCACGGCGCCTCGAACGTCGCCGCCGAGACCCGGCTGCCCCCGCCGGCCCCGTCGCGCAGCCGGACCGGACCGAGGTCTCGGGTGGCGGCAGCAGGCCATGTGGCGGCGAGCGCCGCGAAGGCGGCGCCGGGCGTCACGCCGGAAATTGCGCGGAAAGCTCCACCAGCGCGGCTTCGACCTCGGCGCCGTCGGCGCCGCGCACCACGATGTTGGTGCCGGACACGCCGTTCTCGGTGAAGGGATAGGAGCCGATGGCAAGGCCGGGATGCGCGGCCGCCAGCGTGGAAAGCGCCTCGGCCACGTCGCCCTCGCCGCGCTCGATCCGCAGGCTCTGCGACAGAACCGGCTTGCCGCCGGGGATGCGCGGCAGGAGCCCCGCCAGCATCGCCTCGAAGATCCGCGGCACGCCGGCCATGACATGCACGTTCTCGAGGCTGAAGCCCGGCGCGGCGCTGACCGGGTTGTCGATCAATGTGGCGCCTTCGGGGATCCGCGCCATGCGCAGCCGCGCGGCGTTCAGCTCGACCCCGCGCGCCTCGTAATGCGCGGCGAGGATGGCGCGCGCGTCGTCGCGCACCCCCGCCTCGAGACCGAAGGCGGCGGCGACGGCGGGGGCGGTGATGTCGTCATGGGTCGGCCCGATCCCGCCCGAGGTGAACAGGTGGTCATGCGCGGCCGAAAGCGCCCGCACCGCCCCGACGATGGCGTCGTGATCGTCGGCCACCACCCGCGCCTCGCACAGGTCGATGCCGCGCAGCGTCAACTCCTTGGCAAGGTGGTTCAGGTTGCTGTCGCGGGTGCGGCCGGAGAGGATCTCGTCCCCGATGACGAGCATGGCGGCGGTGGGGTTGGTCATGCGGCACTCCTTGGCTGGCTCAAGGTATAGGGCGCGGCGGGGCCCATTTCCACGCAGGCGGGTGGATTCCGCGGTCGATAGGCCCTATTTCATGGGCGACAGAGCAAAGGGGACGACATTGGACGAGACCGTAGCCGACGAACGCAAGGGCCGCCTCACGCGTGACGGCATCCGAATCCACGATCTCGCGGATTTCGCGGGGATGAACCGTGCCGGCCGGCTGGCCGCGACGATCCTCGACGACATCGCCGAGCACGTGGTGCCGGGCCAGCGGACCTCGGAGATCGACCGCCTCATCACCGACCTGATCGAGCAGGCCGGGGCCAAGAGCGCGACGATCGGCTACAAGGGCTACCAGCACGCCAGCTGCATCTCGGTCAACCACGTGGTGTGCCACGGCATTCCCGGCGACAAGAAGCTCAAGGACGGCGACATTCTCAATGTCGACGTCACCGTCATCGTCGATGGCTGGTATGGCGACACCAGCCGAATGTACGTGGCGGGCAAGCTCGGCCGCAAGGCGGAGCGGCTGATCCAGGTCACCCATGACGCGCTGATGCGCGGCATCGACGCGGCGAAGCCGGGCAACACCTTCGGCGACATCGGCCACGCGATCCAGAGCTATGTCGAGGAGAATCGCATGTCGGTGGTGCGCGACTTCTGCGGCCACGGGCTGGGCCGGGTGTTCCACGCGCCGCCAAACGTGCTGCATTACGGCCGCCCCGGCACCGGGCCGGTGCTGGAGGAGGGGATGTTCTTCACCATCGAGCCGATGGTGAATCTGGGCCGCCCCGAGACCAAGGTGCTGGGCGACGACTGGACCGCCGTGACCCGCGACAAGTCGCTCTCGGCGCAGTTCGAGCATTCGATCGGCATCACCGCGCAGGGCAACGAGATCTTCACCCTGTCGCCCGCCGACCGGTTTCACCCCACCTGGGATATCTGAGACCGCTCCAGCAGCGTGACATGGGTGTCGCCGTAGCGACGCGTGTCGAGGGGGTCGAACCCCTCGGGCGCCGGCTGCGGCGCGCTCTCTTCCCAGACGATCAGCGCGCCCGGCGCGATCCATCCCTGCGCCAGCGCCGAAGCCAGCGCCCGCCCGCCCAGACCCTTGCCATAGGGCGGGTCGAGAAAGACGAGGCTGGCGGGCTCCGTCGCGGCGGGCAGGCGGGTCGCGTCGCATTTCAGATGCGTCACCCGGTCGGCCACGCGCATCTTCGCGATGTTCTCGCGGATCAGCCGACCGGCCACCCGCCCGTCATCGACCGTCGTGACCCGAGCCGCGCCGCGCGACAGCGCCTCGAGCCCGAGCGCACCGGTGCCCGCGAAGAGGTCGAGCACATGTGCCCCTTCGATCGGGTCGCCGTAGCGCCCGCCCATCAGCGCGCTGAACAGGCTCTCGCGCACCCGGTCGGCGGTCGGCCGCAGATGCGCGCCCGCGTCGCCCTTGCCCAGGGCCGCGAGAGCGATCCCGCGATGGCTGCCGGCGATGATCCTCATTTCAGCAACGACTTGAGTTCGGTGGCGGGATCGGTCGCATGCGCGGGATCGGGCGATTTGCCCCCCTCGATCAGGCGCTTGCCGACCATGTAGGCGCGGCTGTCGTTCATCGCGTCCACGGCAATGAGCTTGTCGCCCCGGTAATACCAGTGCGACGCCTGCGCGGGCGTCTCGCCGGGGCGGACATGCACCGCGTCCCAGCCCGCGTTCAGCCCGGCGATCTGCAGCTTCACGTCGTACTGGTCGGACCAGAACCAGGGGCGGGGCCGATACTCGACCCCGCGTCCGATGATGTTGAGCGCCGCCGTCTCGGCCATGTCGATGGCGTTGCCGACGCTCTCCAGCCGGATCCGCATGTCGCCCCACAACAGCGAGGCGCAGTCGCCGGCGGCCCAGACGTTCTCGTCCGAGGTCCGGCAGTGGATGTCGCAGCGGATGCCGTTCTCGATGGCGAGGCCCGCGGGCTCGGCAAGCGCCGTGCCCGGCGCCACGCCGACGCCGACGATGGCAAAGTCGCAGGCGATCTCGGTGCCGTCCGACAGCCGGGCCCCGGTCACGCGGTCCTCGCCCAGCAGCCGGTCGAGGCCGCAGCCCTCGCGGATCTCGACCCCGTGGCTGGCATGCAGGTCGCGAAAATAGGTTGCCGTTTCGGGCGCGGCGACCCGCGCCAGGATGCGGGCGGCCTGTTCAATCACCGTGACCTTCAGCCCGCGCTTGGCGGCCACCGCCGCGGCCTCGAGCCCGATATAGCCGCCACCGACCACGAGCAGCCGGCGTCCTTCCACCAGTTCGGGTGCCAGCGCGTCGGCATCGGCGAGATCGCGCATCGTGTAGACCCCGGCGAGATCGCCGCCGACCTCGGCGGGCAGGCGGCGCGGATGGGCGCCGGTGCACAGTGCCAGCCGGTCGTAGCCGAGCGTCTCGCCATCCGAGAGCGTCACTTCGCGCGCGGCGAGATCGAGACCGGTGGCCGTGGCGCCGAGCCGCAGGTCGATGCCGTGCTCGCCATACCAGGCCTGCGGCCGCAGGAAGAGCCGCTCCTTGTCCATCTGCCCCAGCAGATAGGCCTTGGAGAGGGGCGGGCGCTGGTAGGGGGGCGCGGTTTCGGCGCCGACCAGGGTGATCCGCCCCTCGAAACCTTCGGCGCGCAGCTTGCCCACGAGGGAGGAACCCGCCTGGCCGGCTCCGATCACGACGACATGGGACATGGGCGCGCTCCTTCTTCCGCTGACCCGCGGCAACCTATATCGCTGAACCCCGACCGCAATCGCGAAAGGGAAGAGGGCGATGACGATCGGTGTGGGCGACAGGCTGCCGGGGGCGAATCTGATGCGGATGGGGGCCGAGGGCCCCGAGAAGGTGGCGCTGGAGGAGATCCTCGCGGGGCGCCGCGTGGTGATCTTCGGCTTGCCGGGGGCCTATACGGGGCTGTGCTCGACCGCCCATGTGCCGAGCTTCATCCGCTCGATGGAGGCGCTACGCGCCAAAGGGGTGGACGAGGTGCTTTGCATCGCGGTCAACGATCCCTTCGTGATGAGGGCCTGGGGCGAGACCACCGGCGCAGCGGAGGCGGGAATCACCCTGTTGGGCGATCCGGGCTGCGAGTGGGTCTCGGCGATCGGGATGGAGTTCTCCAACCCCGACCGCGGTTTCATCCGCCGCTGCAAGCGTTTCGCGCTGATGGCCGCGGACGGGGTGGTCAAGGTCTGGCATCCCGAGGAAGGGACCGGCACCTGCGATATTTCGGGCGGTGAAAGCATGGTCGAGGCGCTCTGAGCCCGATGCGAAAGGGGGGGGGGGCGCGGCCCCCCTTTCATCAATCCGATACTGTGCCTGTCGCGGCGTGGCGTCCCGCTCATTCGGCGGCGTGGCGTGCCTCGTCCCCGTCCTCGTCCGCGAGCTTGTTGGCGTAGAGCGTCCGGGTCGGGAAGGGGATCTCGATCCCGGCCTCGTCCAGCGCTTCCTTGACCCTGCGGGTGCAGTCGGTCTGGAACCCCCAGGCATCGGAGTTCGCACACCAGACGCGGACGGTGAAATCGACCGAGAAATCGCCAAGATTGCTCACCTGGATAAAGGGCTCGGGGTCCTTCATCGCGCGCGGGTCGGCCATGATCGTGTCCATGATGACCTTCTCGGCCTGGGCGAGGTTGGAGCCGTAGGAGACGCCGAACACCCATTGCACGCGCCGCGTCGGGTTGGCCGAGTAGCTGACGATGGTGTTGCCCCAGACCTGGCTGTTGGGGACGATGATCTGCAGATTCTGCAGATCCGCCAGTTCGATGTAGTTGAGCGAGATCGACTTTACCGTGCCCATCT
The DNA here is from genome assembly GCF_014195545.1 of Limimaricola variabilis. Classification (GTDB taxonomy): domain Bacteria; phylum Pseudomonadota; class Alphaproteobacteria; order Rhodobacterales; family Rhodobacteraceae; genus Limimaricola; species Limimaricola variabilis. The sequence goes on from NZ_JACIBX010000002.1 coordinate 470,629, forward strand.
GACCGTTGATGACGACGAAGTCACCGAGCTTGAAGGGCCGGAACAGCACGATCATCACGCCCGCCGCGACGTTCGACAGCGTGCCCTGCAGCGCGAGGCCGACGGCGAGACCGGCGGCACCGATGACGGCCACGACCGAGGTGGTCCGGACGCCCAGCGTGTTGAGCACGATCAGCGCCGAGAAGCCCACCACCGCGTACCAGACGATGTTGGACAGGAAGTCGAACAGCGTCTGGTCGAGCTTGGAATGACGCGAGGCCAACCCCTTGATCCGGCGCGACAGCCAGCCGGCGATGACGAAGCCGGTGGTGAGCACGAAGAGCGCGCTCAGCGCCCCGCCCAGGATCGCGGTGAGGAATTCGAGCGTGAGCAGGCTGCCCACCGTGGTGCCAGACCACAGCTCGGTGTTGAGAAAATCTTGCATCAGGTCTCCGCCAGCTTGTCCATCTTCGACGCGAGCTTCGCATCCAGCTCGGTCAGGCCGTCCGCATCATGGGTGGTGAGCGTGACGGTCACGGTGCGGTAGCTGTTGGACCATTCGGGATGATGATTCAACTTCTCGGCCCAGAGAGCGCAGCGAGTCATGAAGCCGAAAGCTTCAACAAAGCTTGAGAATCGAAACGTCTTGGTCACCGCGTCGCGGTCGGGCTCGGCCTGCCAGCCGGCGGCCTTGAGGGTCTTGCGCCCCGCCTCGTCGAGCCTCTCGGTCATTCCTGGTCCTCCATGCGTGTGCGCCGGAACGGCCCGTAGCCGGTCAGCACCTCGATCTCCTCGTCCACCGCGGCCCTCTCGGCCTCGAGATAGCGCGCCACCGCATCGCGAAAGCCCGCATCCGCGATCCAGTGCAGCGACTGCGTCGCCACCGGCAGGTATCCACGCGCCAGCTTGTGCTCGCCCTGCGCGCCCGCCTCGACGCGGGGCAGCCCATGCGCGAGCGCCCAATCGATGGCGCGATAGTAGCATAGCTCGAAATGCAGAAAGGGGTGATGTTCGAGCGCGCCCCAGTAACGGCCAAAGAGCGTGTCGCGCCCGATCAGGTTGAGCGCGCCGGCCACGGGGCGGTCCTCGTCCGAGGCCAGGATCAGCAGCATGTCGTCGCGCAGGGTCTCGTGCGCGATCTCGAAGAAGGCGCGGGTGAGGTAGGGCGATCCCCATTTGCGCCGCCCGGTATCCTGATAGAACGCCCAGACCGCGTCCCAGTGATGCGGCTTCAGATCGTCACCGGTCAGGTACTCGATGGTCAACCCAGCCGCCTGCGCGCCCTCACGCTCCTTGCGGATGGTCTTGCGCTTGCGCGAGCTGAGCGCGGCGAGAAAGCCCGCGAAATCGCCATAGCCCTCGTCGATCCAGTGGAACTGCTGGCCGGTGCGGCGCATCAGCCCCATCGCCTCGCCCGCCTCGGCTTCGGCCTCGGTGCAGAAGGTGGCGTGCAGGGAGGAGATCTCGTTGTTCGAGGCCAGCTGCACCGCGCCCTGCACCAGCGCCGCCATGCCGTCCCTCTCGAAGCCGGGGCGGGTCAGGAACCGCCGCCCCGTCACCGGGGTGAAGGGCACGGCGATCTGCAGCTTGGGATAGTAGCGCCCGCCGGCGCGCTCATAGGCGTCGGCCCAGGCATGGTCGAAGACGTATTCGCCCTGGCTGTGCCCCTTGGCGTAGAGCGGGGCGCAGGCGATCAGCTCGCCATCCCGCCGGGCCGCGAGGTAATGCGGCTGCCAGCCCGTGCCCGGCCCGACCGAGCCGCTCTGTTCGAGCGCCGAGAGGAAGCGGTGGGTGGTGAAGGGGTCGCGCGGGCGGCCGCCATGGGCAGCCTCGGGGGCGGCGCAGCCATCCCACTGGGCCGCGGGAATGTCGCGCAGGCTGGCATGGGCGGTGATCTCGACCACCGCGCCGGGGTCCGTCTCTGTCTGGCTCATGGCGGCAGAGTTGGGCCCGGCGCGGCCGGGGTCAAGCGGCGGCTGGCCCCGGCAGGTAGCCTTCGAAGGTCACGTTGTCGGCAACGCGTCGCGCCGCTGTCTCGGCCTCGGGCGAGCGGACGGTCCAGCACAGGATCTTGGCGCCCTGCGCCTTGAGTTCCGCGATGCGCGGCGTGTCCAGATCACCCGCGTCGTGGCTGACGAAGCTGGCGCCGAGATTGTCGAAATCGGGAATCCCGCGCAGCCGGTCGGCGAGGCGCGGGGGCAGGTCGGGCCAGTCGGCCGGATCGAAGTCGCAGGTGACGAGACCGCGCGGCAGTTCCGGGGCGAGGCGGGCCATCTCAGAGACCGAATGCGGGTTGAACGACATCACTGCGACCGGACCCGCATAGCCGTCGAGCGCGCGGGCGGCGGCGGCCTCGACCGCGCCGACATTGGGGCCGAGCGTGTCGTCGTGGTCCTTGATCTCGATCAGCAGCGGCACCCGGCCCGCGACGAGGTTGAGCACCTCGCCCAAGCTCGGGATCCGGTCGTCGCTGCCGGACAACCCGATGCCGCGCAGCGCCTCGGCATTGCGCGCCACCACCGGGCCGACCTCACCTGTCAGCCGCTCCAGCGTCTGGTCGTGGAAGACCACCGCCTCGCCGTCGGCGGAGCTGCGGATGTCGATCTCGATGCCATAGCCCGCCTCGATCGCGGCGCGCACCGCCGAGAGCGAATTCTCGGGGCGGCCCGCGCCGTGCAGGCCGCGATGCGCGATCGGGCGATCGAGGAAGGCTGCCGGCAGGGCGGGGACGGGCCGGCTCATGCGAGCGCGAAGACGGCCTCGATCTCGACCGCCACGCCCAGCGGCAGCGCCGCGACACCGACCGCCGAGCGCGCGTGCCGCCCGGCCTCGCCCAAAAGCTCGACCATCAGGTCGGAGGCGCCGTTGATCACCTTGGGCTGCTCGGTATAGCCGGGCTCCGAGGCCACGAAGCCGGTGAGCTTCACCAGCCGCGCGATCCGGCCGAGATCGCCGTCGCAGGCGGCGCGGGCCTGGGCCAGAATGCTGAGCGCGCAGGCGCGCGCGGCGGCGGCACCCGCCTCGGTGTCCATGTTCTCGCCCAGCCGTCCGGTGATCAGCCCGTCCGGCCCGGCCGAAATCTGTCCCGACACGTAAAGCAGCCCGTCATGGATCACGAAGGGTTCGTAGTTGGCCGCCGGCTTCGGCGCCTCGGGAAGTGTCAGCCCCAGCCGTGCCAGCCCGTCTTCGATCTTCTTCGTATCCAGCATGTCCGTCCCCTTAGACTGTTTGCGCGCAAGCTACCCTGCGCGCGCTGGGGGGGCAACGCCGGGGGCTTCAGCCCTCGCGGAAGGCGCGGGCGAAGTAGTCCGAGAGCGGTTTCACGAAATAGGCCAGCGGGGTGCGGTCGCTGGTCCGGATGAACGCCTCGACCGGCATGCCGGGGATCAGCCGCATATCCGCGGGCAGCTTTTCGATCTCGCCTTCGGTAAGGCGGATTTCGGCGCGGTAGAAGGAAACCGCGCGGCCCTCATCCTCGAAGGCGTCGGCCGAGATCTGCACCACCTCGCCGGTCAGTTCCGGGGTGCGGCGCTGGTCGAAAGCCGGCAGTCGCAGGACCACCTCCTGCCCGAGATGCAGCTGGTCGATATCGGTCGGCTGCACTTGGGTCGCGATCACCAGGGGCCGATCCTGCGGCACGATGTATAGCACGGGCTCGGCCGGGCGGATTACCGAGCGCGGCGTGAACACCGTGAGCCCGTAGACGATGCCGCTCACCGGAGCGCGGATATCGAGCCGGTCGAGCTGTGTCAGCAGGGAGCGGCGACGGTTCGACAGCTCGATTTCGTTGAACTGCAGGTCGCGCAGCTGGCTGATCGCCTCCTGCCGGCGCGAGGAGGCGAGCTTGAGAATCTCGATCTCGATCTCGGAGATGCGGCCGCCGGCCTGGGCCTTGCTGGCCTTCAGCTCGCCCACACGGCCGAGCAGGTTGGCCTGCTCGCGCTGCAGCGTCAGCACCCGCGTCGCCTGGGCCAGCCCGCGATCGAGCAGGGATTGCTGGTCGCCTAACTCTTCCTCGATCAGCTCGAGCTGCCGTGCCGTGGCCTCCTCCTGCGCTTCGATGCCGACGATCTGGTCGGCGATCTGTTCGCGCTGGCGGGCCAGCTGCTCGGCCTGCTGCGCTTCGCTTTCGAGGAGCGCCTCGATCAGCCGCTGCTGGCCCTCCATCAGCTCGGGCGCGACCTCGTTGTCGGTCTCAAGCAGCAGTTCCGGGAATTCGAGTTCCTCGCGGCCGTCGCGTTCGGCCTCGAGCCGGGCCCGACGCGCGAGAACTTCGAGAAGCTGGCCCTCGACCACCGCGAGCTCGCTGCGCAGCTGCTCCGGGTCGAGCTTGATCAGCAGCTGCCCGGCCTCGACCTCGTCACCCTCGTCGACGAGGATTTCCGCGACCACGCCGCCATCGGGGTGCTGCACGACCTGCCGGTTGCTCTCGACTTCGATCCGTCCCGAGGCGACCACGGCGCCTGAGATGTTGCTCAGCGCGGCCCAGCTGCCGAAGCCGCCGAGCAGCACGGCCAGCGCAAGAAAGCCGGCGACCAGAGGTCGCGCCGCGGACCACAGCGAAGGGGCGTCTGCGGGAGAGGTGGGTTTGCGCATCAGGACACGCCTCCGCCCTTGCCGCCGGTGGCGGCGATCTCACGGTGGTTCTGCACGGTTTCGCGCAGCACCTCGTCCTTGGGACCGAAGGCGCGTCTGCCGCCATTCTCGATCATCAGGATCAGGTCGCACTCGGCGATCGCGGCGGGGCGGTGCGCCATGATCAGCACGCATTTCCCGGCCGCCTTGGCATCCCGGATCGCCTGGTTGAGCGCCATGCTGCCGGAGTTGTCGAGGTTCGAGTTAGGCTCGTCGAGCACCAGCATGACCGGATCGCCATAGAGCGCGCGCGCCAGGCCGATCCGCTGGATCTGTCCGCCAGAGAGGCGGCCGCCCTTGGAGGAGACCAGCGTATCGTAGCCGTCGGGCAGCTTGAGGATCATCTCATGCGCGGCGGCGGCCTTGGCGGCGCGGACCACTTCGGCGTCGTCGGGCGACAGCGACATGCGGGCGATGTTTTCCTTGATGGTGCCGTCGAACAGCGTGACCTGCTGCGGCAGATAGCCGACATAGCTGCCCAGCACGTCGGGATCGTACTGGTCGAGGCTGGCGCCATCGAGGCGGATCTTGCCCGCCGCCGGGCGCCACAGGCCGGTCACGGCGCGCGCCAGCGTCGACTTGCCGGCGCCGGACGGGCCGATCACGCCGACCGCCTGGCCGGGCTCGAGCCGGAAGCTGACCATGCGCAGCGCAGCCTGGCTCTCGCCCGGGGGCAGCACGGTGACCTGCTCGCAGCTCAGCCGGGCCTTGGGGCGGGGCAGGGCCGTGCGCGGCTCGTCGGGGCGGACCTCGCCCAGAAGCACCGCCAGCCGGGACCAGCCCTCGCGGGCGCGCTGGAAGGAGGGCCACTGGTTGACGATCATCTCGACCGGGGCCAGCGCCCGGCCGAGCAGGATCGAACCGGCAATCATTGCGCCAGGCGACATCAGCCCTTGCAGCACCAGATAGGCGCCGAGGCCGAGCATCGCCGATTGCAGCAGCAGCCGGAACGCCTTGATCACCGCCGAGAAGCCGCCGCCGGTGTCGGTCGCGCCGATCGAGGCCACGAGCGAGCGTGCGCGGGCCTCATTCCAGCGGCCGAAGGAGGCGCCACGCATCCCCAGCGCCTGCACCATGTCAGCGTCCTGGCGGATCTGGTTGCCGAGCTGCTCGGATCGGAAGCTGGTGGCGTTCGATTCCTCGAGCTGCTTGCGGCTCATCATCTGGTTGGCCAAGGCCAGGATGATCAGCACCACCGCGCCGCCCAAGCCCAAGAAGCCCAGCATCGGGTGGAACAGGAAGATGCCGAAGAAGAACACCGGCGCGAAGGGCAGGTCGAAGCTGGCCATCAGCGCCGGCGAAGCGAGCAGCCGCTGCACCGATTCGAGATCGCGCTGGGCGGTCGCCGCCTCGGCCCGGGCCCGGTTGCCGGTGCTGGCATTGAGCGCGGCGGCGAAGACCCGCGCGTCAAGCCGCGCCTGGAACCGCGCCGCGATCCGGCTCATCACCCGGCCGCGCACCATGTCGAGCAGGCCCATCATTGCATAGAGGAAGGCCACGAGGATCGACAGGGCGACCAGCGTCGCGATCGAGCGCGATCCCAGCACCCGGTCGTAGACATTCATCATGTAGAGCGGGCCGGTCAGCATCAGTAGGTTGACGATCAGGCTGAAGATACCCACTGCCCAGAACAAGGCGCGGCTCTCGGACCGCGCCGCGCGCAGCTCGGCCGCGCCCAACGATTTCGCGTCTCGCATCATTCGCCTCGCTCTTGTCCAGTGCGGATGGCAGCGCCGGACCGGTCCCGGCCGCTGCCATGTTCTACTGCAATCGCCCTGCTCTGAACAGTTGCCGTCACCGTCTCGTGTCCTTGGTGGCGGCGGATCGCTGGACCGGAACGCCACGGCCGCTAACTTAGCGGGTATGACTTTGCGAATCATGAATATCCCGGCGATCTGGGGACTGGCGGCGTTGGCCGCGGGGGCGGCCTCGGCCACGCCCTATGACGGCACCTACCGAGTCAGCGGCGATGCGGACTGTTCCGCGATCGGCGAGGACGGGGGCGCGCTGCGGATCACGGACGGGCTGTTCGAGGGAGTCGACAGCCAGTGCCAGATGACCAATCCGGTCGACGTGGTCGACATGGATGCCACGCTCTACACCATGACATGCAGCGCCGGTGACACCAGCTGGACCGAGCGGGCGCTGCTGATGACGGCGGCCGAGGATGGCGGGCTGATCATGCTGTGGAACGGCTATGCCTTCCGCTACGAGCGCTGCGAACCGGGCGAGGAGGACGGCGATGAGCCCGGCTTCACCGAGATCGAGGCCGGCGACGCCGAGGCCGAGACCGGCCTGCCGCCGCCGCGCATCATCCTGCCGCGGGTGATCCTGCCGGAGGAGACGGCGCCCGACGACAAGGAGGAGACGTCTGCCTCGGAAGAGGTGGAAGAGGAGAGCGCCGAGGAAGCGGCCACCGAGCCCGACGAGGCGACGGATGATGAAGACGTGCCTGACACGGATGCGGAGGAGGGCGCCGCCGATGCCGCCCCCGAGGACGGGGACGGCAGCGACGAGGAGCCGGGCTAAGGCTCAGTTGGTCGCGGCGCCGAGGATCGAGTTCAGCACGTCGAGGATGACCCGCTCGCGATCCGGCTGCTGCTGGGCGGGCTGCGCCTGCTGTTGCTGCGCCGGTTCGGGCTGGCCCAGCATCTCGCGCAGGATCCGGTCGGTCTCGGGGTCGCTGGCCTGACCGCCCGAGGGCGAGACGTTCTCGCTTCCGGCGATCGCCTCCGGGGCCTGCGACGGCTCGGGGACGCGCATCGGCAGCGGCTTGACCGGCTGGCCCTCGAGCACCCGCACCATGGTCTCGCGCCAGATGGTGGCGGGCAGGCCGCCCCCGGTGACGCCCGATAGCGGCCGATTGTCGTCGTAGCCCATCCAGACGCCGGCGACGTAATCGCCCGCGAAGCCCACGAACCAGGCGTCGCGCGCGCCTTGCGTGGTGCCGGTCTTGCCGGCCACTTCCCAGCCATCGATCTGGGCACGGCTGCCGGTGCCCTCGGCGACGACGCGGCTCATCATCCAGGTCAGCTTCTCGGCGGCGTCCTGGCTGATGACCCGTTCGCCGATGCCGCCACCGGTGCCCATCAGCGGCGTGTCGTCGCCCTTGAGCTTGAGTTCCAGCAGCCCGTAGGGCGTCACCGAGGAGCCGCCGTTGAGGATGCCCGCATAGGCGCCGGTCATCTCCAGCAGCGTGCTCTCCGACACGCCGAGCGCCAGCGCCGGCCCGGCGGCGAGATCGCTGTCGATGCCGAACATCGAGGCCACGGTGCGCACGTTCTCGCGGCCGACCTGCTCGGAGACCTTCACCGCCGGGATGTTGCGGCTTTCGGCCAGGGCCTCGGTCAGGGTGACCATGCCGTCATACTTGCGGTCGTAGTTCTCGGGCGACCAGGCCCCCGAGCCGGGGATGTTCATGGTCAGCGGGCTGTCATCGACGAGGTCGTAGGGCTGCATGCCCAGATCGAGCGCCGCGGCATAGATGAACGGCTTGAAGGAGGAGCCGGTCTGGCGCAGCGCCTGAGTGGCGCGGTTGAAGGCGCCGGACGCCTTGACGTTGCGCCCGCCGACCATGGCGCGCACCGCGCCGTCGGCGCTCATCACCACGATCGCGGCCTGCGCCTCGGAGCCGGGGCTCACCCGTTCCTCGAACACTTGCAGCAGCGCCTTTTCGGCCGCGGTCTGGATCCGCGGATCGAGGGTGGTGCGGATCACCACGTCCTCGGTGGTGTCGCGGGTGAAGAACTCGGGGCCGGTATCCATCACCCAGTCGGCGAAATAGCCGCCCTGGTCCTGCTGGGCCGTGGCGGAGAGCGTAGCGGGGTTGGCCCGCGCGGCCTCGGCCTCGGCCGCCGAGAGATAGCCTTGGTCCTGCATCAGCCCGACGATGACGCTGGCGCGGCCCTGGCTGCGCGACAGGTTGTTGGTCGGCGCATAGGTGGTCGGCGCCTTGAGAAGCCCCGCCAGCATCGCCGCCTCGGCCGGGTTCACCTGTGCCGCCGGCTTGCCGAAATAGCGCTGCGAGGCGGCCTCGAAGCCGCGCGTGCCGGCACCGAGATAGGCACGGTTGAGATAGATGGTGAGGATCTCGTCCTTGGAGTAGCGGGCCTCCATCGCCATCGCGTAGACCGCTTCCTGCACCTTTCGCCACAGCGTGGTGCGCCGGCAGTCGGCCTCGTATTCGCTCTCGTTCTTCCAGACAGAGGCGTCGAAGGGCTTGCCGAGGCACAACAGCTTGGCGGTCTGCTGGGTGATGGTGGAGCCGCCATTGCCCGAAAGCGGGCCGCGGCCTTCGCTCAGGTTGATACGCACCGCCGAGGCGATGCCCTGCGGGTCGATACCGGGGTGCCACCAGAAGCGGCGGTCCTCGGTCGCGACCACGGCGTTGCGCAGATGCGGGCTGATCGTGTCGGCGGTGATCATGCCGCCGAACTGGTCGCCGCGCCAAGCGAAGGTCGCGCCGTCGCGGTCGAGCATCGTCACCGAGCCGCGGGCCCGGCCATCGACCAGATCAGTCACCGGCGGCAGCTGTGCCGCGTAATAGGCGACGCCCAGACCCACCACCAGCGTCAGCGCCAGCGCCATGCGCCAGCCGATGCCCCAGACCACCCGCATCACGAAGCGCAGCAGCCCCGAGACCAGCGCCGCAACGAAGCCCAGTGGGCCGCGCGGCTGGCGCGGTTCACGCGGCTTGCGGGCACGGGCGGCACGGCGCGAAGCGGGCTTGGCGGTGGCGCGCGCCTTTGGCTTGCCGCCATCACCCCTGCCGCCGCCATTACCGCCGTTACCGCCACTGCCGCCGTAGCGCCGCTCCGCGGTGAGGGGCGGTTTTCTGCCGTTGCTCGCGCTCATCTGACGATGCCTGTCCGTTATGATTGTCGGCCAGCATAGCTGCATCGCAGCGGAATGTTGAGCGGCGGGGATTCCTCCTGTCGGCATTTTTACGCCGCACATGAATCGGGCATCCCGACCTCTTTGTGCAAAAATTGTGCATCATGCCCGGTCTGGGGCAGGTCCGGACGCGCCCCATTGCTTGCCCCATGGGCAGGAACAGGGGCTTTTGAGGGCAGTCGTACCGAGACGCCACAAGGGGACCGACGTGAAACTCATCATCGCAACGATCAAGCCGTTCAAGCTCGAGGAGGTGCGCGAGGCGCTGACCTCGCAGGGCGTGCGCGGCATGATGGTGACCGAGATCAAGGGCTTCGGCTCCCAGTCCGGTCACACCGAGATCTATCGCGGCGCAGAATACGCCGTCAATTTCGTGCCGAAGGTCAAGCTCGAGATCGTGGTCCCCGAGGGGCTGGCCGAGCAGGTCGTGGCGACGATCGCCCGCACCGCCCGCACCGACAAGATCGGCGACGGCAAGATCTTCGTGCTCGACGTCGAGAGCGCGCTGCGCGTGCGGACCGGCGAAACCGACGACGACGCGCTCTGAGCCGACCCTCCCAGGAGACACAGGAATGACCCACTGGAAAACCCCGTTGCGCGGGCTGCTGCCGCTCGCCTGCCTGATGGCCGGACCGGCCTTCGCCCAGGAGGCGGCCGAGGCCGCCGAACCCGCGGCCCTCGAGGCGGGAATCGCCGCCGCGACCGACACCGCCTTCATCCTCAACTCGCTGCTGTTCCTGATCGGCGGCTTCCTCGTGTTCTGGATGGCGGCCGGTTTCGCCATGCTCGAGGCCGGGCTGGTGCGTTCCAAGAACGTCGCCATGCAGTGCCTCAAGAACGTGTCGCTCTTCTCCTTCGCGGGGATCATGTACTACCTGATCGGCTACAACCTGATGTATCCGCTGGGCAACTGGTCGATCGGCTCGGATGAGACCGGCGGCTATATCGGCGCCTTCGGCGTTGCGGTGCTCGAAGCGGTCGGCATCGGTCGTGATGCGGCCGACGATTACGGCTATGCCGCGACCTCGGGTGACTTCTTCTTCCAGCTGATGTTCGCCGCGACCACCGCCTCGATCGTCTCGGGCACGCTGGCCGAGCGCATCAAGCTGTGGCCCTTCCTGATCTTCACCATCGTCCTGACCGGCCTGATCTACCCGATCCAGGCGAGCTGGAAATGGGGCGGCGGCTTCCTCGACAGCCAGTGGGGCTTCCTCGACTTCGCCGGCTCCACGGTCGTGCATTCGGTCGGTGGCTGGGCGGCTCTGGCTGGTGTGCTGGTGCTCGGCGCGCGTGCCGGCAAGTTCAAGGATGGCCGGGTGATCCCGATGCCGGGCTCGAACCTGGCGCTGGCGACGCTCGGCACCTTCATCCTGTGGATGGGCTGGTTCGGCTTCAACGGCGCCTCGCAGCTGGCAATGGGCACCGTGGGCGACGTCGCCGATATCGGTCGGATCTTTGCCAACACCAACGCCGCCGCGGCGGGTGGCGCGGTCGCCGCGCTGATCTTCACCCAACTGCTCTACAAGAAACCCGACATCACCATGGTGCTCAACGGCGCGCTGGCGGGCCTGGTCTCGATCACCGCCGAGCCGCTGACCCCATCGCTCGGTGCGGCGACGCTGATCGGTGCGATCGGTGGCCTGATCGTGGTCTTCACGGTGCCGATGCTCGACCGCATGAAGATCGACGACGTGGTCGGCGCGATCCCGGTGCACCTATTCTGCGGCATCTGGGGCACCATCGCAGTGCTGTTCACCAACCCCGACGCCACCTTCGCGGGCCAGATCGTTCCGATCGTCATCGTCGGCGTGTTCACCTTCAGCGTCAGCCTGGTGGTCTGGATGGTGCTCAAGGCGGTGATGGGCATCCGGGTCGGCGAAGAGGTCGAGACGGCCGGGCTCGACATGTCCGAGCTGGGCATGGAAGCCTACCCCGACTTCACCCCGAGCTGACCCTCCCCGAGGCTCGACGGTGACAGGCCCGGGCGCATGCGCGCCCGGGCCTCCGGCTTTCGAATCGGCATGAAAAAGGCGCCCCGAAGGGCGCCTTTTCCGTCTGGTTTCGCCGGATCAGTGACCGCCGGCCTTCTGCCGGGCCTTCTCGGCCTCGGCCTGCGCGGAGGCGCCGACATCCTTCTTCTGGGCTTCGGACTTCGCGGTGTCGGCCACGTGCTCGGCCGCTTCGCGGGCGCGGCCCTGCACGTCGGTCGCGGCGTCCTTGAGGTCTTCCTGCACCGTGCGGGCGAGGCCCTGGGCCTGCTCCTTGGCGTCCTCGGCGGTGGCCTTGGCCACGTCGGCCAGCCGCGCGCGCTCTTCCTCGTAGACGCGATAGGCTTCGTCCATCAAATCGTCGCGATAGGTGCCGAAGGCTTCGTCTTCCTGCCGGGTGCGCGGCAGCATCGCGGCCACCGCGGCCCCGGCCGCCATCGCCAGCAGGCCGCCCAGCAGGGGCTGCTGGTCATACATGGAGGCGGCGCTGTCGCGGCCCTTGCGGGCATAGTACTCGGCCTTGACCTGCGCCTCATAGGCACGGGTGCGGGCAGCGATCACGCGCTTCTTGCCCTCTTCGGACATGCCATGCGTGCCGTCGGCGATCCGCTCGCGCAGGCTGCGGGCCGAGGCGCCCATCGACTTGCCACGGGCACGAGCCCGCTCGCGATACTCGCCGAACTTGCCACGGGCGCCGCCCATCGCGCCGCGGGCGCGGTCGCGCAGCGCACCGCCGCGGGAGCGGCTCTCTTCCCAAGGCGAATCGCCGTGATCCTCGGGCGTGGCGTGGACCGGGCCGCGCGGCTCGTCCATCTTGTCGGTGCCGTATTTGCGCGACAGGTAGGGGTCGGCGCCGAGACGGCCCGAACGGGCGTAATCGCGCTGGCCGCGATAATCGACCTCACCGGCATAATGCGGGTCGTCATGGCTCGAACGTGCGTTCGACACGGCGAGCCAGGCGAGGCCCGCGCCGACCAGAGCGATCGGAACCGGGTTGCGCTGCACGGTCGTGGAGATCGTGCGACCGATATCGGAGGCGTTGTCGGTGACGCTGTCGGTGACGGAGCGCATCAGCCCGTCGAAGGAAAGGCGCTCCTGCAGGTCGTCGATCGTGCGCTGCAATTCGGAACGCTCGGTCTCGATCTCGCGCTCGATTTCTTCGGGGGAACGGGTGGTGTCAGTCATTGATGGCTCCTTTGACGGCAGCGGCGTCGCGTCGGATGCTTTCGGCGCTGCGCTTGGGTGCATTGGTTACGGCCTTGACGCGGTTGATGCCGACTTTCACGAGGATCGCCGCGATCACGAGGATCACGCCGCCCACGATCAGCGCGGACCATCCCGCGCCGATGCCGGTTTCCGCCAGCCAGGCCACGAAGGCCGCGGCGAGGACATTGAGCGCGGTCAGGCTCAGGATCACGGCGCCGACCAGCAGGGCGATGCCCATCGCGGCGCGACTCACCGCACGCGACATCTCGGCCCGGGCGAGGTCGACCTCCTTGCGGACGAGGCCACTCACATGGTTGAGCGCCTCGGAGAGCAGCGCGGCCGTGCTCTTTGTCTCGACCCGGTGGACGGTGCCAGGGGGCTCCGTCCTGGGGTCGGTGCTCTGGGGTTCGGTATAGCTCATTTTTTCACCGCTCCGGTCGTGCCCGGCTGCGGCTTGCCGGGAATCTCGGGCTTCTCGTCGGGCATGTCGATGCCGCCGACGGGCATGGAGGACGGGTCCGCCTTGCCGGTGCCGCTACCCGAGGTGCCGCCGACGCCGCCGGTCGAGCCGGTCGCCGAGGCGGTGCCGGTGGAGCTGGTGCCGCCGACCGTTCCCGAGGTGCCGGTAGTCGCGCCGGTGCTGGCGGTGCTGCCCGTCGTACCGGTGGTGCCGGTCGGGGCCGGGCGCGGCGCGGCGCTGGTCACCGGCGAGGAGGTCGGCACGGGGCGCGAGATGCGGTCGTCCTCGTCATAGTCGTTCGGGGTCACGTCCGGGGCATAGCGGTCGTCGCGACCATGGCCGCCGAGGCGGTAGTCGTCGTGACGGGCGGAGGCCTTCATGAAGCGGGCCGCGACGAAGCCCAGAAGTGCCGCGCCACCGAGGAAGGCGGCCTGGTTGCGGCGTGCGAAGTCGTTGACGGCGTAGGCCATCTCGTCGAGTTCCATGTCGCGGATGCCGTCGGCGGTGTCCGCGACGGTGTCAGCGAGCTTCGCGAAGATCCGCTCCTGCGGGGAGCCGTCATGCAGATCGTCGGCCGCCTTGCGCAGCGCTTCGGCGATCTTCGACGTCTCGCTGGCGGCTTCGTTCTTGTATTCGCGGCCGTAATCATAGGCACGGGTCTTGGCCTCCTCGGCCATTTCCCGCGCCCGCTCACGGGCGGTGTCGGCGAATTCGGCCGCGCCGCTCTTGGCGTCGGCGGCCGCCCGTTTCGCCTTCTGGTCCATCGTCTCGCCAGTGCTGGCCATGTCGACCTCCTTGGGTTGCTGCTGGACAGTCGGCGCGGCGCGCCGTGTCCGTTTCGCTGGCAGAACCACCGGAGAGGAGCAAAAGTTTCGCGGATTCGTGAGGGAGCGGGGGAATCCGTACTAAAACGGAAAACGCCGCCCCGGGGGGCGGCGCCTGAATGCCTGCAAGGCTGATGGGAATCAGACCCCGGCGTCGATGATCGCGCGGGCCAGAATCGGGATGGTGCGGTCGTTCAGACCGGCGATGTTCATCCGGCTGTCGCCGACCATGTAGATGCCGTGATCGTCGCGCAGCCGCGCCACCTGCTCGGGGCTGGCACCCAGCCGCGAGAACATGCCGCGATGCTGGGCCAGGAAATCGAAGCGGTCGGAGTTCGACAGCTGCCGCAGCTCGGAGGCCAGCGCCTCGCGCAGCCGCAGCATGCCGGTGCGCACCTCTTCCAGTTCGGCCTGCCAGTCGGCGCGCAGCTCCGCGTCGCCGAGGATGGTCGAGACGATCCGCGCGCCGTGGTCGGGCGGGAAGGAGTAATTCTGCCGGTTCAGGTAGGACAGCGTGCCCTGCAGTGTGCGGGTCTGCGGCACGTCACGGCCGATGGCGATCAGGATGCCGGTGCGCTCGCGGTAGATGCCGAAGTTCTTGGAGCAGCTGGCGGCGATGATCACCTCGTCGAGCGCGCCGGCGATCAGCCGGGTGGCGCTCGCATCGGCGTCGAGCCCGTCACCGAAGCCCTGATAGGCGAGGTCGATCATCGGCACGAGGTGGCGCGCCTTGAGCGTCGCCACGATCTCGTCCCACTGCTCGGGCGAAGGATTGGCGCCGGTCGGGTTGTGGCAGCAGCCATGCAGCAGCACCACGTCGCCGGGCTTGGCCTCGGAGAGGTCGGCCATCATGCCGGCCATGTCGAGGCCGCGCGTCTCGGCGTCGAAATAGCGGTAGTTGCGGGTCTTGGCGTCGAGATGCTTGAGGATCGACAGGTGGTTGGGCCAGGTCGGGTCGGAGACCCAGATCGTGGCCTCAGGCGAGGCCATGCCGATCATCTCGAAGGCCTGGCGCACCGCACCGGTGCCGCCCGGCGTTGCCACGGCGGCGACGCGGTCGCGCGGCAGCGTGTCGGCCAGCACCAGGTCGATCATCGCGTCGGCGAAGGCCGGGTCGCCGGCCAGAGCGGTATAGCTCTTGGTTTCCTCGGTCTGGAGCAGCCGGGCCTCGGCGGCCTTGACGGCCCGCATGATCGGGGTGCGGCCCGAAGCGTCCTTGTAGACGCCGACGCCGAGATCGATCTTCTCGTCGCGCGGATCGGCCTTGTAGGCGCTCATCAGCGCCAGGATCTTGTCGGCAGGCTGGTCGGTCAGGTTCTCGAACATGTTCATCCTTCGAGGTTGTCTTCGGCGGGGCCGGAAATCTTGGCGGGGCCGGTCTCGACCGGCAGGTCGGGGAACATGCCCCATTCGGACCAGGAGCCGTCATAAAGCTGGTGGTCGGTCTTGCCGATCCGCTCGAGCGCCAACGACAGCACCGCCGCCGTCACGCCGGAGCCGCAGGTGGTGATCACCGGACGGTCGAGATCGACGCCCGCGCGTGCAAAGGCGGCGCGGATGCCGGGCTCGTCCTTCATCGTGCCGTCGGGGCGCAGCAACTCGCGGAAGAACAGGTTGCGCGAGCCGGGAATGTGGCCCGAGCGCAGCCCGGCACGCGGCTCCGGCGCGCCGCCCTCGAAGCGGGCGCTCGCGCGGGCATCGACGATGACATGGCTGCCGAGCTTGACCGCGCGCGCCACCTCGGTGGCGTCGACGGCCATGTCGCGGCGCGGGTTGATGGTCAGGTGCCGGTCGCGCAGCGGAGTCGGCTCGGCGGTGAGCGGACGGCCCTCGGCGCGCCATTTCGGCAGCCCGCCATCGAGCACCGCGACCTCGTCCTTGCCCATCAGCCGGAACAGCCAGCGCACGCGCGCCGCCGAGAACAGCCCCGCGCCGTCATAGACGACGATGCGGTGGCCGTCGCCGACCCCCATGGCGCGCAGCCGGGCGACGAATTTCTCGGGCGGCGGCGCCATGTGGGGCAGGCCGCTGCGGTGATCTGAGATGTCGTCGATGTCGAAATAGCGGGCGCCCGGGATATGCGCCGCGTCGTATTCGGCGCGGCCATCACGGCCGGTATCCGGCAGGTACCAGGAGGCGTCGAGGATCCGCAGGTCGGGGTCACCGAGCCGCTCGGCCAGCCAGCGGGTCGAGACGAGCGTGCGGGGGTCGTCGGCGGTCTCGGGCATGCGTTACCTCGGGTCGGGGCGCTCGGGCGGAGGAGTAGACCCGTGGCCCGCCGGGTGCAAGCGGCCTAGATCCCCTCGCGCAGCAGCCGTTGCTTCTGCCGGCCCCAGTCGCGCTTGGCCTCGGTGGCGCGCTTGTCGTGCAGCTTCTTGCCCTTGGCGATGGCGATCTTGAGCTTCACCAGGCCGCGATCGTTGAAATACATCACCAGCGGCACGATGGTCATGCCCTCGCGCTGGGTGGCGTTCCACAGCCGTGCAAGCTCCTTGCGCGAGACCAGCAGCTTGCGCTTGCGCCGCTCTTCGTGGCCGAAGGTGCGGCCCGCGTCATAGGGGGCGATATAGGCATTGGTGAGCCACAGCTCGCCATCCTCGACGGCGGCATAGCTCTCGGCGATGTTGGACTGGCCGGTGCGCAGGCTCTTCACCTCGGACCCCATCAGCTGGATGCCGCATTCGAGATCGCTCTCGATCGCATAATCGTAGCGCGCCCGCCGGTTCTCGGCGATCACCTTGTAATTCTTGTTCTGCTCTTTCTTGGCCATGCGCCCGATCTAGGGGCGCCACGCGCCCGAGTCCAGCGCGCCGCCGCCCTTCGCCATTCACTGGAAGATGCGGCGCGCCCGGACACGGCCGGGCGCGGTGGGGTCAGTGGCCGATCAGCCCGGCATGGCGCAGCGCGTCCTTGATCGCGAGCCGGGTGCCCTCGAGCAGCGGGGTGAGCGGCGAGCGCACCTCGTCGCGGCACAGGCCGAGCACCGACATAGCATATTTCGCGCCCGCCACGCCCGGCTCCATGAAGATCGCCTCGTGCAGCGGCATCAGCCGGTCCAGCAGGTCGAGCGCGACGTCGTAGCGGCCCCGGAGCGTCGCTTCCTGGAACTCGGCGCAGAGCCGGGGCGCGACGTTGGCGGTGACCGAAATGCAGCCCCGACCGCCATGGGCGTTGAAGCCCAGCGCGGTGGCGTCCTCGCCCGAGAGCTGGATGAAATCGACGCCGCAATGGATCCGCTGCTTGGGCACGCGGCTCAGATCGCCGGTCGCGTCCTTCACGCCGACGATCATCGGGTGGCGGGCCAGTTCGCCCATGGTGGTGGGCGTCATGTCGACCACCGAGCGGCCGGGAATGTTGTAGATCACGATCGGCAGGCCGCACTCGGCGGCGGCCATGAAATGCGCAACCAGCCCGCGCTGGGTCGGCTTGTTGTAGTAGGGCGTGACCACGAGCGCCGCGTCTGCGCCGGCGGATTTCGCCGCTTCGACCAGGCGTACCGTCTCGGTGGTGTTGTTCGAGCCCGCGCCGGCGATCACCGGGATGCGGCCGGCGGCGGTCTTCACCACGGTCTCGACCACGAGATCGTGCTCTTCATGGGTGAGGGTGGGGCTTTCGCCGGTGGTGCCGACGGGCACGAGGCCGTGGCTGCCCTGATCGATGTGCCATTCGACCAGTTTCTTCAGCGTCTCGAGGTCCACCTGGCCATCTGCGAAGGGGGTGACGAGGGCCGGGAGAGATCCCTTGAACATGCGAGAAATCCTGAGTCGGGGGGATGAAAATCGCGCGGACCCTAGACGGGATTCCGCTGCTTGCCAAGTTTGTGAATTGCGCCTTAACTCTGTATACCTAGGTTGGCGCACCATGCCGAGAGACACGGAATCCCGGAGCAGCCACGCATGATGACGACCCCCCGATTCTCTACCGCACTCGCCACCGCGCTGGGCCTGTTGGCCGCGCCTGCGATGGCCGATATCGAAGCGGCTCTCGACGCCGCCGAACGTCGCGACTGGGCGCAGGCCAAGGCCGAGGCGGCGCCGCTGGGCGCCGTGGCGCTTGACCTCGTGGCCTGGGAGAAGCTGCGCGCCGGTGCCGGCGAGTGGCCCGATTACGTCGCCTTTGTCGGCGCGCATCCCGACTGGCCCCGGCTGTCCGAGATTCGCGCCGAGGGCGAGCGCGACATGCCCAAGGGCCTGCCGCCAGAGCAGGTCATCGCCTGGTTCGGCGACACGGCTCCCGAGACCGGCGAGGGCGCGGTGCGGCTGGCCGAGGCGCTGATGGCGCAGGGCAAGCCCGACGCCGCCCGCGAGATGCTGGTCGAAAGCTGGCTGACGCTGGGCCTCGACGGCACCGGCCACGCCGCGATGATGGACGCCTTCGGCGACATCCTAGCCCCGCACCACGCCAAGCGGGTCGACGCCATGCTCTGGCGCTGGCGCATCACCGATGCCGAGCGGCTGTTCGACACGCTCTCGGCCGATGAGCGCAAGGTCGCCGAGGCCCGCGTGGCGCTGATCCGCGACCGCAACGCGGCGCAGATGCTCGGCCGCGTGCCCGAGCGGCTGCGCGACACGCCCGGCATCGCCAATGCCCGCTTCAACCGCTTCGCCGACAAGGGCGACTACACCGAGGCGCTCGAGATCCTCGAGCGGCACACCGGCAGCGAGAAGGCGCTGGGCGACCCGTTCCGCTGGGCCTCCTGGCGGGCGACGCTGGCGCGCTGGCTGATGCGACAGGGCGAGGCCGAGCGGGCCTACAAGCTCGCCAGCCAGCATTTCCTCGAAGAGGGCAGCTTCTACGCCGATCTCGAATGGCTCGCGGGCTATATC
Organism: Limimaricola variabilis; assembly: GCF_014195545.1. Lineage (GTDB taxonomy): Bacteria > Pseudomonadota > Alphaproteobacteria > Rhodobacterales > Rhodobacteraceae > Limimaricola > Limimaricola variabilis. The sequence goes on from NZ_JACIBX010000002.1 coordinate 489,440, forward strand.
GCGCTGACCTATCTCGACGATCCGGAAAAGGCGCTGACGCATTTCAAGCATCTCGAGAGCGACGTCGAGAGCCCGATCTCGCTGGCCCGCGCCGGGTACTGGCAGGGCCGCGCGCGGGAGGCCACGGGGGCCTACGACCAGGCGGCGCTCGACTATGCCCGCGCGGCGCTGCACCAGACCGCCTTCTACGGCCTGCTGGCCGCCGAGAAGCTCGGCCTGACGCTCGACCCGGCGCTGGCCGGGCACGAGCCGGTGGCCGACTGGCGGCAGGGCGACTTCCTCGAGGACGACCGGACCCAGGCGGTGACCTACCTGCTCGATGCCGGGCGGTATGGCGACGCGCTGCGCTTCGTGGTCGAGCTGGGCCGGTCGCTCGATCGCGAGGGCATCGCCCAGCTCGGGCGAATGCTGATGGAGCGCGACGAGACGCATCTGGCGCTGACGCTGGGCAAGGCCGCGGCCTACCGGCAGATCGTGATCCCCGAAATCTATTTCCCGCTGCATGCGTTGGCCGAGACCGAGATGCCGGTCGCCCCCGAGCTGGCGATGTCGATCGCGCGGCGCGAGAGCGAGTTCAACATCGGCGCGGGCAGCCCGGTGGGCGCCCTCGGGCTGATGCAGCTGATGCCGGCCACCGCCGAGGAGGTCGCGGGCTGGATGGGCTTGCCCTATTCTCGGGCCAAGCTGACCAGCGACTGGCGCTACAACGCGAAGCTCGGCTCGCGCTACCTCGCCTATCTGGAGGAGACCTTCGGCCAGAGCCCGGTGATGATCTCGGCGGGCTACAACGCAGGCGCCTCGCGGCCGCGCACCTGGATGGCCGAGCGTGGCGACCCGCGGATCGGGCAGGCAGATGTGGTCGACTGGATCGAGCACATCCCCTTCACCGAGACCCGCAACTACGTGATGCGGGTCAGCGAATCGATCCCGGTCTATCGCGCCCGGCTGACCGGCGAGACCGGGCCGGTGCGGTTCTCGGACATTCTCAACGGCAAGCCGCCCCATGTGCGGCCGCAGGCGCGGCAGGCCGATCTCGACACCATGCCGCCGGCCCCGGTGCCGCCGGCGGTCGAGGTCACGCCGCAGGGGCGCGCCTCGACCATGTCGATCTCGGACCTCGCGCCGCTGTCGATCGACGGGATCCGTCCCCCGCAGCGCCCGGCCGAGTGATCACCCGGCCTTGCGGTGGGTGCGGATCAGCGTGAACACGCCCGCGCCCACCACGATCAGCGCGCCAAGCGCGACGTTGGGCGCGAGCGTCTCGCCGAAGGCCACGAGCCCCAAGCTGGCGGCGAAGGGCAGCTGCAGATAGGCGAAGGGCTGCACCGCCCCGGCCTCGGCCACCTCGTAGGTCTTGATCAGCAGGAAGTGTCCGCCGGCGCCGGTGACGCAAAGCAGCGCCATCACCGCCCAGTCCCATCCCATCAGCGGCTGCCAGTTGGGCAGGCCGATCACGGTCATCAGCACCGCACCCGACACCCCCGTCCAGAAGAAGCTCGTGGCCGCCGCGTCGCGCCGCGCGACGTAGCGGGTAAGCAGCCCGTAAAGCGCGAACATCATCGCCGCGATCATCGGGAACAGCGCTGCGGGCGAAAAGACACCGAAGCCGGGCCGCAGGATCACCAACACCCCGGCAAAGCCGATGCCGATGGCGACCCAGCGCCGCCAGCCCACGGATTCGCCCAGCACCGGGCCTGACAGCGCGGCGATGAGCAGCGGGTAGACCGCGAAGATGGCGTGGCTCTCAACAAGGCCGAGATAGACGAAGCCGATCACCATCACACAGATCTCGCCCGCCAGCAGCAGGCCACGGAAGGCCTGCAGCAGCGGCTGGGAGGTGCGCGCGGCAGCCCGGACCGAGCCCTTCTGGTGCCGTGCGATGGCGATCACGAAGGCGGCGAAGAACCAGTAGCGGATCATCACCACCATGAAGACGTTGTAGTTCTCGGCCAGATAACGCGAGATCCCATCCTGCATTGCGAAGACGAAGGTGGTGATCGTCATCAGCAGGATTCCGAGGCGGCTGTCGGTCCGCATCACAGGGGCCTCCGGGCGATGGTCATGTGGCGCTTGCGCCCGAAGCCCGGCGCCCGCGTCACCTCGAGCCCGGCGGCGGCCAGCGCCCGGCGGACATGGCCGGCGGCGGTGTAGCTCGCCAGTGTGCCGTCCGGTGCGGTATGGGCCGCGACCTCGGCCATCAGCGCGTCGCCCCACAGTTCGGGGTTCTTGGCCGGGGCAAAGCCGTCGAGGAACCACGCGTCGGCGTGGCCGTCATGTCCGGGCAGCGTCTCGCGCGCGTCGCCCCGAACGATCTCCAGGGTCACCGCGCCGTCGAAGACATATGGCCCGGGGCCATCCTCCAGCACCGCGACGAGGCGGGCCGAATAGGGCGCCAGCGTCGGAAACGCGGCAAGGGCCCGGGCGGTGTCGGCGGGTGTCATCGGAAAGGCTTCGAAGCTGGTGAAACGCAGGGTGCCGCCCGGCTGCGCCGCTTCCCAGGCTTCCCAGGCGGTGAGAAAATTCAGCCCGGTGCCGAAGCCCGTTTCCATGATCCGGAAATCTCCGCCGAAGCGCTCCGGCAGGCCGTTGCCCGCCAGAAACACGTGCCGCGTCTCGGCCAGCCCGTCCTGAATCGAGAAGTAGGGATCGTCGAAGCGGGTCGAGACCGGGATGCGGTCGTCGCGCCACGAGAGCCCGGCCTGCTGGTCGTTCATGCGCGTCTGCCTTAGGTTGCGCCTTCGTGATGGCGGGGGCGGCGGTCGATGGCAAGCGTGGATCTGACGGTGATGGGGGCAGGGGCCTGGGGCCTCGCGGTCGCGGTGGCCTGCGCCCGTCGCGGTGCGCATGTGCGGGTGATCGACCCGGCGGGTCCGGCCGCCGGCGCCTCGGGCGGGATCGTCGGCGCGCTGGCGCCGCATGTGCCCGAGCAGTGGAACGACAAGAAGGCGTTCCAGCTCGAGGCGCTGCTGATGGCCGAGGCGTATTGGGCCGACATCGCGCGGCTTTCCGGTGCCGATCCCGGCTATGCCCGTACCGGCCGGCTGCAGCCGCTCGCCGACGCGGCGGCGGTGGCGCGGGCCGAGGAACGCGCACGCGGCGCCGCCGATCTTTGGCAGGGACGGGCCGAATGGCGGGTGATCGCGGCCCATGAAGGCGGCTGGGGCGGCGACTGGGCGCCGGCGAGTCCAAGCGGCATGCTCGTGCACGACACGCTGACCGCCCGGCTGCATCCGCGCCGCGCGACACTGGCGCTCGCGGGCGCCTTTGAGACGCTGGGCGGCGAGATCGCGCGCGAGGGGCTGCCGGAAGGGCCGGTGGTCTGGGCCACGGGCGTCGCCGGGCTCGAAGAGATCTCGGCGCTGGCTGGCAAGACCGCCGGGACCGGCGTGAAAGGGCAGGCGGCGCTGCTTCGGGCGCGCGGCTTCGACGCCGCCGATATGCCCCAGCTCTTCGTCGACGGCCTGCACGCGGTGCCGCATGCCGATGGCACGGTGGGCATCGGATCGACCTCCGAGCGCGACTATGACGACGGCGCCGCGACCGATGCGCAACTCGACGAGCTGATCGCGCGGGCCCATGGGATTTGCCCTGCGCTGGCGGAGGCCGAGGTCGTCGCGCGCTGGGCCGGGGTGCGGCCCCGGGCGAGGAGCCGCGCGCCCATGCTGGGCAGCCATCCGTTCCGCGACAACGCCTTCATCGCCAATGGCGGCTTCAAGATCGGCTTCGGCCTCGCGCCGCTGGTGGGCGAGGTGATGGCGGATCTGGTGCTCGAAGGGCGCGACCGCATCCCCGAGGGCTTCCGACCCGAGGCCAGCCTCTGAGCAGCGCGGTGGGCATCTTGTCCCCTCTGTCCCGGCCCGGCATGGTCGGCCCGGGATCGGAGGAGATGAAGATGCGGCACGGTGGAAAGATTCTGGTGGATCAACTGGTCCGGCTCGGGGTGGAACGGGTGTTCTCGGTCCCGGGCGAGAGCTTTCTGGCGGTGCTCGACGGCTTGCACGACGCCGAGATCGCCAACGTGGTCTGCCGCCAGGAAGGGGGCGCCGCGATGATGGCCGAGGCGCATGGCAAGCTGACCGGGCGGCCCGGCGTCGCCTTCGTCACCCGCGGCCCGGGCGCGACCAATGCCAGTGCCGGCGTGCATGTCGCCCGTCAGGACAGCACGCCGATGGTGCTCTTCGTCGGCCAGATCGCCCGCGCGGACCGCGACCGCGAGGCGTTCCAGGAGGTCGATTACCGCGCCATGTTCGCCCCGCTGGCGAAATGGGTGGCGGAAATCGACGACACCGCGCGAATCCCGGAATATGTCGGCCGCGCCTTCGAGGTGGCGATGTCGGGCCGCCCCGGCCCGGTGGTGCTGGCACTGCCCGAGGACGTGCTGTCGGGCGGCGCCGAGGCGCGCGATCTCTCTCCCGCTCCCGAGCGGCTGGCCCCTGACCTGTCGGCGGCAGCGGCGCGGATCGTCGAGAGGCTAAGCCGGGCCGAGCGTCCGCTCGTCGTGGTCGGCGGGCCGCACTGGTCGACAGAGGCTGCCGCAGATCTCGCCCGCTTCGCACAGGCGCAGGGCCTGCCGGTGGCGGCGGGATTCCGGCGGCAGGACTACATGGACAACCGGCATCCGCATTACGCGGGCGACCTGAATGTCGGCATCAACCCGGCGCTGGCCGAGCGGGTGCGCGCTTCGGACGCGCTGCTGGTGCTCGGCTCGCGGCTGGGTGACATCGAGACACAAGGGTTTTCGCTGATAGACCCCGCCGGGCACGACAAGGCGCTGATCCACGTCCATGCCGATGCGGACGAGATCGGCCGGATCTGGCGGCCGGAGATCGCCGTCACGGCGCGGGCGCCCGAGATGGTGGCGGCGCTGGCAGCGCAGGAGCCGGCCGGTCCCGGCAGGTCGGACTGGATCGGCGCGGCGCGCCTGGGCTACGAGAGCTGGCTCACCCCGCGCGAGACGCCCGGCGCGGTCCGGTTGGAAAGCGTCGTCGGCTGGCTGTCGGAGAATCTGCCCGAGGACGCGATCCTCACCAACGGGGCGGGCAATTACGCCGGTTGGCTGCATCGCTACTTCCGCTTCAAGCGGCCCGGCACGCAGCTTGCGCCGACCTCGGGCTCGATGGGCTACGGCTTTCCTGCCGCGATCTCGGCCTCGCTCGAGCATCCGGACCGCGCAGTGGTCTGCCTCGCCGGGGATGGCTGTTTCCAGATGACGCTCAACGAGATGTCGACCGCCATCCAGCACGGTGCCGCGCCGATCGTGATCGTCGCCAATAACGGCCGCTACGGCACGATCCGCATGCATCAGGAACGGCACTATCCGGGCCGGGTCTCGGGCACCGACCTTGCCAATCCGGATTTCGCCGCTTTGGCGCGGGCCTATGGCGGGCATGGTGAAACGGTTGAGCGCGACGAGGACTTCGCGCAGGCCTTCGAGCGGGCCCGGGCGTCCGGTCGCCTCGCGGTGATCGAATTGCGGCTGGACCCGGCGGCGCTCTCGACCGGGCGGGATCTGGAATGAAGCCCGTACGCTCGCGCACAAAACATGGCTGCGACTGTCGTGGCTGTTCAAACCGATGAGGCGAACATATAGCTCAGTATCTTGGATAAGCAGTTGGACCGAATGACAGAGCTGACGGAACTGGACGGTGAGGCGGATCATCTGGAGCTGGTGCTCGCGGTAGGCGAGATCGGGCTGTGGAGTCTCGACACGACCACCGGCCGGGCCTGGCGAAGTCTGCGGCACGACCGGATCTTCGGCTACGAGACCCTTCTGCCGTCCTGGAGCTATGACGATTTCCTGAACCATGTCGTCGAGGATGACCGCGAAAGGGTTGCTGCGACCTTCGGCGCGGCACTGCGTGACCGGACCAGCTGGTCCTTCGACTGCCGTATCCTGCGCGCCGATGGCGTGGTGCGCTGGATCGCTGCGCATGGTCGGCACCTGAGCGATCCCGAGACCGGCCATGTGCGGATCATCGGCCATGTGATCGACATCACCGAGAGCAAGGAAGCCGAGGAGCGGCTGCGCCTGCTGACCTCGGAGCTCAATCATCGCACGCGCAACATGCTCTCCGTGCTGCAGGGCATGGTGCGCATGTCGGCGCGCCGCGCGGAGTCGGTGACGGATCTGGAGCGCAGCCTGCTGGGTCGGATGGAAGCGCTGTCGCGCAGCCATGCGCTGACCGTGCAGCTCTCCGACAGCGCGCTCAGGGTCTCGGACGTGGTTGACAGCGCGATGTCGCCCTTCGCTCCCGAGCCGGACCGGTTCTCGATGAGCGGCGCCACCGGCGCGACGCTGGAACCCAAGATCGCCGAAAGCTTGTCGCTGGCGCTCTACGAACTGACCACCAACGCCATCAAGTACGGGGCGCTCAGCAACGAGACCGGCCGCGTGTCGGTCGAGGTGAGCCGGCTGGCCCCGGGCCGCGCCCGCGTCGTCTGGCGCGAGAGCGGCGGACCGAGGGTGACGGCGCCCGAGCGGTCCGGCTTCGGCTCGACGCTGCTGCGCTCGATCCTGCGCGCCGAGGAGGGCGAGGTCCGGGTCGATTTCGCCGAAGAGGGCGTGATCTGCACGATCGAGCTGCCGGTCGGCCAGGACGCCGCCGAGAGCGAGCGCGCGACCCAGGGCGAGGCCCGGCTCGCCGGACGGCGGGTGATGGTGGTCGAGGACGAGTTCCTGATCGCGATCTCGCTGGAGATGGCGCTGGGCGAACAGGGCGCGCTGGTCGAGGGGCCGTTCACGAAGCTCGACGACGCGCGCCGCGCGGTGTCGAGCCGGCCCGACGCGGCGGTGCTCGACGTGCGGCTGGGCAGCGATTCGAGCCTACCGCTGGCCCGCGACCTCGCGGCGCTCGGCGTGCCGCTGCTCTTCGTCACCGGCAATGTCGACGGCGAGGAGCTCAAGCAGGAGTTCCCGCGCGCGCAGGTGCTTTCCAAGCCGGTCAGCGAGGATCGCGTCGTAGCCGAGCTGAAGCGGCTGATCGAGCGGCCTGACTGAGCCGGATTGCGGGAGGGGTCAGAACTCGACCCCTCTTTGCGCCTTGATGCCCGAGCGGAATGGGTGCTTCACAAGCTCCATCTCGGTGACGAGATCGGCCGCCTCGATCAGGTCCTCATGCGCGTTGCGGCCGGTCAGCACGACATGCGTCATCTCGGGCTTCTCCTCGCGCAGGAAGGCCACCACCTCCTTGATGTCGAGATACTCGTAGCGCAGCGCGATGTTGATCTCGTCGAGCAGTACCATGCGGATCTCGGGATCGCGGATCAGCTCCTTGGCCTTCTCCCAGGCGGCCTGGGCCATCTCGGTGTCGCGGGTGCGGTCCTGGGTCTCCCAGGTAAAGCCTTCGCCCATGGTGTGGAACTGGCAGACATCGGAGAAGCGCGACAGGATCAGGTCACGCTCGCCGGTGGACATCCCGCCCTTGATGAACTGCACCACCGCGCAGGGCATCTCGTGGGCGATGCAGCGGAAGATCATGCCGAAAGCGGCCGACGACTTGCCCTTGCCCTTGCCGGTATGGACGATGACCAGGCCCTTTTCGTCGGTCTTGGTGGCCATGATCTTGTCGCGCGCGGCCTTCTTCTTGGCCATCTTGGCGGCGTGGCGGTCGGTATCGTCGGTCATGGCATGGCTCCTCTTCGGGCCGCCAGACTGCGCCGCCCGGGCGCGGCGCGCAACCCGTCAGCCGGCGAGAAGCGCGACCAGCCATGGCGCCAGCAGCGGCGCGATCAGCGCCGTCAGCAGCGCGTTGAGACCCATGCCGATGCCCGCGAAGGCACCCGCCGTCTCGTTGACCTGAAACGCCCGCGCCGTGCCGATGCCATGCGCCGCGACACCGACCGCGAGGCCGCGCGCGCGCCAGTCGCGGATGCGGAACAGGTTCAAGAGCGGTGTCGCTACAACTGCACCGGTGATGCCGGTGATGATCACCAGCACCGCCGTCAGGTTGGGTGCGCCGCCGATCGTCTCGGATACGCCGAGCGCCACCGGCGCGGTCACCGATTTCGGCGCCAGCGACAGCAGCGTCTCGCCCCTCAGCCCGAAGGCGGCGCCGATGCCGACCGCCGTCACCAGCGCCGTCACCGACCCCGCCGCCAGCGCCGCCAGCATCGGCCAGAAGGCCGAGCGGATCAGCCGCAGATTGGCATAAAGCGGCACGGCGAGCGCCACGGTGGCCGGGCCGAGCATGAAATGCACGAATTGCGCGCCCTCGAAGTAGTTCTGATAGGGTGTGCCGGTGAGCCGCAGCAGCACCGCCAGCAGCGCCACCGCCACCAGCACCGGGTTCACCAGCGGCTTTCGCCCGGCGCGACGAAAGGCGAGATCGCCGAGGCTGTAGGCGACCAGCGTCGCGGTGAGCCACAGCAGCGGATCCTGGCGCAGATAGGTCCAGATCTCGGCCGGATCGGCGGGGGTCATTCCGGAGCTCCGGTCAGCCGCGCCACTGCGAGGAAGACATAGACCCCGGCCATGATCGCCGCGATGGTCGATAGAAGCAGCGCCGCGATCAGCGCCACGCCATGCTGGCCCAGCGTGTCGAGATGGCCGACCACGCCGACGCCCGCCGGCACGAAGAGCAGCGACAGGTGCGACAGCAGCCCGGAGGTCGTCGGGGCGATCCGCTCGGCCAGCTTCGGACGCAGGATCAGCGCCGCGAACAGCAGCGCCATGCCGATGACCGGGCCCGGGACCGGCAGGCCGAGGCCCCTTGCCGCGACCTCTCCCACGAGCTGGCAGGCGAGCAGGACGACGAGGTTGACGATCATGGGGCCTCCGGGCGCTTGGGTGCCCTCACTCTGGAGCCGCGAGGCGCCCCGTCAAGCGTGCGGGCCTTCGGGCCACGGCTCGACCGTCAGTTCCGGCCAGCAGGCCTTCTGCCGCGCTGCCTTCGCCTCATGGGTGGCGCGATTGGGCAGGATCGGGTTCGGCACCAGTCGCATCGCGAAGATGTCCTCGAGGCCATGGGGCGCATAGATGTCGAAGCCGTCATCGGCGCGCAGCCGCATGCCAAGGCAATGGGTGCGCGACGCAAAATGGTCGATCCCCTCGCGGCTGTTGGCATAGTCGGGACAGGCATGGCCGAAATGGTCGCGATACCACAGCGGCACGCGGGCCTGGTTGCGGATCTCGACCGGCGGGGTGGGGGCGAAGAACGGCACGCCGCGGCGGATCACGCCGTCCTCCGCTTCCCAGCTTGTATCAGGGTCGAAATAGAACAGGTCGATGTCCTTGACCCCGTGCAGCGTGGGCCGTCCAGTCAGCGTGTTCCACACCGCGCCGTAGAGCGCGCCCGAGACGATCCACCAGTCCGGTAGGTCGAGGTCGCGCGCGGCGCGGAAGGCGGCCATCAGTTCCGGTGCGGCCCGGACGATCCCGACCAGCCGCGCTTCCAGCGCAGCGCTCATCGCAGCGCCTCAATCCGGGCGCGGGCAGAGTTCGAGCGCGGCTGCCACAGCCCGCGATCGATCGCCTCCTGCAGCCGTTCGGCGATCTCCCTCAACGCAGGCGGGTTGTGCTCGGCAATGAAGTCGCGCGTGTCCTCGTCGGCCAGTACCGCCTCTTCGACGAGGTCGAAATGGTGGTTCTTCACCGCCCGCGTGGTGGCCGCGAAGGCAAAGAGGTAGTCGACGGTCGCCGCAATCTCGAAGGCGCCCTTGTAGCCGTGCCGCTTCACGCCATCGATCCATTTGGGGTTCACCACGCGAGAGCGGACGACGCGGGCGATCTCCTCGTCGAGGCTGCGGATCACCGGTCGCTCGGGGCGGGAATGGTCGTTGTGATAGATCGGGCGTTCGCGGCCCTGAAGCGATGCCACCGCCGCAGCGGCGCCGCCCTCGAACTGGTAGTAGTCGTCCGAATCGAGGATGTCGTGCTCGCGGTTGTCCTGGTTCTGGACGATCGCCTCGACCTGACCCAGCCTTGCGGCAAAGCCCGCGCGGTCGGCTTCGCCCTCCTGACCCGCGCCATAGGCGTAGCCGCCCCAATCTAGATAGGCGGCGCCGAGATCGGCGCGGTCGTTCCAGATCCGCTCGTCGATCAGTGCCTGCAGCCCCGCGCCATAAGCGCCGGGCTTGGAGCCATAGACCCGCGCGGCGCTTTCGCCCGCGCGAATGCGGGCCGCGGCGGGGTTGGTCTCCTCGGGCTCGTCGAGCGCCTGCACGGCACGGGCCGCGCTGTCGACCAGCGCCACGAGCTGCGGAAAGGCGTCACGGAAGAAGCCCGAGATGCGCAGGGTCACGTCGACGCGGGGACGGCCGAGCACGCCCTCGGGCAGCACCTCGAAGCCGGTGACGCGGCGGTTGGCGCTGTCCCATGTGGGCTTCACGCCCATCAGTGCGAGCGCCTGCGCGATGTCGTCGCCGCCGGTGCGCATGTTGGCGGTGCCCCATGCGGTGACCAGCATCGCGCGTGGCCAGTCGCCGTGATCCTGCAGGTGCTTTTCGATCAGCAGGTTCGCCGATTTCCAGCCCAGTGCCCAGGCGGTGGGCGTCGGCACGGCGCGCGCATCCACGGAGTAGAAGTTGCGCCCGGTCGGCAGCACGTCGGGTAGCCCGCGCGTCGGCGCGCCCGACGGGCCGGGCGCCACGGCGCGGCCATCGAGACCGGTGAGCAGGCCCGTGCCTTCGGCCGGGCCGCAGGCGGCGATGGCTGGGCGGAGCTTGGTCTCGATCTCGTCCAGAACGGCAGCCGAGGCGGGGCCGGGGGCTGGGGACCTGCCGTCGAGCAGCCGCTGGCACAGCTCCTCCAGCCGCTCCACCGTGTCGCCGTAGCTGCGCCAGCTGCCCTCGCCGGAGAGCGTCTCGGGGCGCGGGCCGGTCCAGTTCGCGGCCATGTCGCAATCGAGCGGGTCGAAGTCCAGCGACAGGTCGCTGGCCAGCGCGCGCAGCAGCGAGGCACCGCCCGGATGCGTGCCGCGCGGGACACGCGCCAGCGCGATGGCCAGATCGCGCTCCTGACGCCCCTCGGGGGATTGGCCGAAGACATGCAGCCCGTCGCGGATCTGCGCCTCCTTCAGCTCGCACAGGAAGGCATCGAGCTTGGCGAGGTCGGTGTCGGCCTGGCCCGAGAAGCCAGCATCTGAGGCAAGGCCGGTGGCTTCGGCAAGGCTCAGGATCTCGCGCCGCAGATGGGTGATGCGGCGCGGATCGACGCCCGCCGCCTCGTAATATTCATCCACCAGCGCCTCGAGATCGCGCAGCGGGCCATAGCTCTCGGCGCGGGTCAGCGGTGGCGTCAGATGATCGATCACCACCGCCTGCGCGCGCCGCTTGGCCTGCGTGCCCTCGCCGGGATCGTTGACGATGAAGGGATAGAGATGCGGCGTGGCGCCCAGCGCGATCTCGGGCCAGCAGGTCTCGGACAGCGCCACCGCCTTGCCCGGCAGCCATTCGAGGTTGCCATGCTTGCCCATATGGACCACCGCGTCCGCGCCCCAGCGATGCCGCAGCCAGAAATGGAAGGCGAGGTAGTGATGCGGCGGCACGAGGTCGGGCGAGTGGTAGGTCTCGGTCGGGTCGATGTTGTAGCCGCGCGCCGGCTGCAGGCCGACCACGGCATTGCCGAAGCGGTGCAGCGAGAGGGCAAAGCCCTCGGCAGTCAGGAAGGGGTCGTCGCCCGGCGGGCCCCAGCGGTCGAGGATCTGGCTCTTGGCGGCCCAGGGGAGGTCGCCGAAATACCGCTCGTATTCCTCCAGCGGCAGCACCTCGCCGCCTTCGCGCGCGGCGCGGTCGGTGAGCCAGTTGGTCGGGCCCGCCATCAGCCGGTCCATCAGCGCCTGCGCGTCCTCGGGCAGATCCGCGACCGCATAGCCCGCGCCTTGCATCAGCTTGAGCGCGTGGACCGTCGCGGCAGGGGTGTCGAGGCCGACGCCATTGGCCAGCCGCCCGTCCTTGTTGGGGTAGTTGGCGAGAACCAGCGCCACCTTGCGCGCAGTGGCGGGCGTCTCGCGCAGCCGCGCCCAGCGCGCGGCCAATTCGGCCACGAAGCTGATCCGGTCGGCGCGCGGTTGCCAGGTGGCGACGCGGCATTGCGTGACCTCGTCGAAGAAGGCCTCGCCCTTGAAGCCGATGGCGCGGCTCAGAATGCGGCCGTCGACCTCGGGCAGGGCCACGTTCATGGCGATGTCGCGGGCGGACAGGCCGGCCAGCCCCTCTTCCCAGCTCTCCTCGCTGCTTGAGGCCAGAACGATCTGGAACACCGGGGCGCCATTGGCCTCAGGCGCCGCCAACGGGTTCGGCGCGCCGTCCTCCGACGCCGTGGCGCCACCGGTCGCAAAGCTGGTGGCGTTCAGGATCACCGAGGGCGGGGCCGCCTCCATCAGCCCGGCCAGCGTGTCGCGCGAGACCGGGTCCTTGAGCGAGGCCACGAAGAGCGGCAGCGGGTTCAGGCCCTGCCGCAGCAGCGCGCGCACCAGCCGGTCGATCGGTGCGAGCTGACCGCCCTGCAGCAAAGCGCGGTAGAAGACGACCGGCACCACCGGGGCGCCGCCTGTCCATGCCTCCCGTAGACCTTCCAGATCGGCGATGCCCAAGCCGGGCCAGTAGAGCCCGGCGCGCAGCAGCGGGCGAGCGGCCTGCGGCGGTTCGGTGCCGTCGAGCATGTGTTTCGCATAGCCGAGGAAGGCGCGCGCGTTCTCGGGACCGCCCTCCACGAGATAGGCCCAGAGCGCGTCGTAATCCTCGGGTTTCACGGTCGACAATTCGCGCAGCTCGGGGTCGGGCTTGTCGTCGCCGGGCAGGGCGACGAAGGGCACGCCCGCCTCGGCGAGCCGCGCTGCGTATTGTACGAGGCCGTATTTCCAGTAGTTGGAGCCGCCCAGAACCCGGGCCACGACGAGGCGAGATCCGGTGGCGCAGTCGTCGAGATGCAGGTCGACCGACATCGGGTGCTGCAGGTGCATCAGGCTCGCCAGCCGCAGCTCGGGCGCGTCCGTCATCTGCGCCCGCGCCGCGCTCAGCGCGGCGAGTTCGGTGTCGGCGGCGGAGATGACGACGAGATCGCCGGGCGTCTGGCCGAGATCGACGGCCTCGGTGCCGTCGGAGACGGTGCCCGGCGTGGCGGCGAGAAGATGCATGGCGGCCCTTTCGTGAACGCTTGCGAAGCCCCGCGCGTTGGGGCAGGGAACGGCACCCCCCAGTTACAGGAGCGGATGATGGATTACAGCAAGTCGGGCGGGCCGCGTCAGGGCCGCAACGCGCCCAAGCACCGCGAGCACAACGAGCGCGGCACCGCGAAGACCCCCTATGACAAGCGTGACGACAAGGCCGAGCTGCTCAAGCGCATGAAGGACGCCGCGAAGAAGGCGGCCGGAAAAGCGCCCGACCCCAAGGGCTGAGGTCACAGCCGCTTCTCCATGAAGACACTCGACCCGTTCTCGACATAATCGCCGAACGGGCCCCGTACGGCGAAGCCGTGCCTTGCATAGAGACGATGGGCGGCGGCCAGCCTGTCGCCCGTCTCGAGCCGGATCAGCAGCAGCGCCTCTTCGCGCGCGGCCCGTTCCAAGTGGTCGAGCAGAGCCGCGCCGATCCCGCGTCCGCGCGCTGCCTCGGCCACGAAGACCGATTTCAGCTCGCCGTATTCCGGTTTCACGTGAAGCGCGCCGCAGCCCAGCGGCGTGTCGCCGTCATAGGCCGCGAAGAAGCGGATATCGGCGGCCTCAAGGGCCTCTATGGCTAGGAAGTGGTTTTCCTCCGGCGGGTAGAGAGAGCGCATCAGCGCCTGGCTCGCCTCGATCAGCGCGCGCGGCCCGGGATCGGTCGCGCGCGCCTGCTTCACCTCGATGCTCATGCCGCCAGCGCGGCCTCGATCGCCGCGCGGTCCAGCCCCGCCTCGCCGATCACCACGAGCCGCGTCTCGCGCGGGTCACTGCCGAAGGGCCGGTCGAAATGCGTGTCAACGCGCGGGCCCACCGCCTGCAGCGTCAGGCGCATCGGTTTGCCCGCCACCGCGACGAAGCCCTTGAGGCGCAGGATGTCGTGCGCGCGGATCACCTCGGCGACCTGCGCGGTAAAAGCCTTCGGATCGCTTACCTCCGGCCGGGTGACGACGAAGCTTTCGAACTCGTCATGGCCATGGTGATGCGCCGCATCGTGATGGTCGTCATCCTCGTCGTCGTGATCGTGGTGATGATGCACCTCGTGGCGCGCCTCCATGTCGGCCTCGGCGGCCGCGCCCTGGCCCAGCAGCACTTCGACGGGAAGCGCGCCCATCGTGGCACGCACCACCTGCACGCCCTCGCGGGCCTCCGCCTTCAGCCTAGCGGCCAGCGCCTCGGCCTCGGCAGGCTCCAGCAGGTCGGTCTTGTTGACCACGATCATGTCGGCGGCGGCGATCTGGTCCTCGAACAGCTCCGAGAGCGGCGTCTCGTGGTCGAGCCCGTCATCGGCGGCGCGCTGGGCGTCGACCGCGGCGACGTCATGGGCGAACCGGCCCTCGGCTACCGCCTTGCCGTCGACCACGGTAACGACGCCGTCGACGGTGACGCGGGTCGAGATGCCGGGCCAGTTGAAGGCGCGAATGAGCGGCTGCGGCAGCGCGAGGCCGGAGGTCTCGATCACGATGTGGTCGACCGGCTCGTCGCGGTCGAGCAGCTTCTCCATGGTCGGGATGAAGTCGTCGGCCACGGTGCAGCAGATGCAGCCATTCGACAGCTCGACCACGTCCTCGTCGCGGCAATTCTCGATGCCGCATCCCTTGAGGATGCCGCCATCGACGCCGAGATCGCCGAACTCGTTGATCACGAGCGCGATGCGCTTGCCCTTGGCGTTCTCGAGCAGATGACGGATCAGCGTGGTCTTTCCGGCGCCGAGAAAGCCGGTGACGACGGTAGCGGGGATCTTGGCGGGCATTGGGTTCTTCCGTTACTGATCGGCGTGACGACGCCGGGGGTGGACATGGACCGCATCACGATCTGCGCGACCTGCGCCACGCCGGGCATGGCGCCCGGCGGAGGGGCTCTGGCCGATGCGGTGCGCGCCGGGCTGCGCGAGGGGGTCGAGCTGCGGCTCGTCGATTGCCTGAATGTCTGCCATTCGCCCGTCGCCCTGTCGATCCGGGGCCATGGCAAGGCGGCCTATCTCTTCGCGGGGGTGGATCCGGCCACGCAGGCGGCCGAGATCCGAAAGCTTGCCGATCTCTATGCCGAGACCGTCTCCGGCGACATCGCTGATGCGCGGCCGCTGGGGCAGCTCAGGCATTGCCTGATCGGGCGTATCCCGGGCTAGGCCCGCTGAGCCTCGCGCGACCAGATCCAGCCGGCCGCCAGCCCGAGAAATGCCCATGCGGCCGCCGAGACGCCAAGGGCGCGGGTCGAGAACAGCGCTGCCAGTTCCGGCGCGGCGGCACCGAAATAGCGGTCGAGATGCGGTGCGCCGATCAGATGCGGCGCGGCGATCATCGCGATCCCGCCCGCGAGCCAGGCAGGGCCGCGGCCAAAGGCCATCAGGGCGAGCCCCAGCGCCGTCGCGACCACGGTGAAGGCCCACCAGGTCTGGCGCTCGGTGATCTCGGCGGCGACGGTGCCGGGAAGCTCGGGCGGCAGCCCGAAGCTCGGTGCGAGCGCCACGGCCGTGAAACCGCCTAGCCCCCATAAGAGGCCGCGCCGTGCATCGACCGCGACACCGCGCCGGGCCGCGAGCGCGAAGCCCGCCGCCAGCACGAAGCCAAAGCCGATCCAGCCCACGATGTTGATGGCGAGCGTGCCCATGTGCCGCCCGAGCGCGTCGCCCAGCGGCGGCGCGCCTGCGTCGGAGCCGACATAGCCATCGGTGAAATGCGCCCGCGCGCCGGATTCGTAGAGTTCGGCTTCCAGCAGGAGGGGCACGACGAACCATAGCTGCAGAAGTGCGGCGAGCACGCCTGCGGCCAGGCCAGCGAACAACGCGCTGGCCCCGATCTGTTTCAACATGTCGATGCGATCAGTGGCAGGGGAAGCCGGTGGCGTGGCGCGAATCATGGGCCACGTCATGCATGCCGCCGGCGTGGCTGAAGCCCGCGGCGAAGATCAGCCCAAGGCCGAGCACGGCGGCAAAGGCGATGGTGGCGATGTCGGAAAGCGCGCCCGAGGAAGCGATGGTCTTGGTCGTCATATCAAATCTCCTGTCCCGTCCACCCGACGGGGTCATGGGTTTCGTCATGCAGGCCGGTCTCCTGGCTCGCGGGTCGCGGCATCCCTCCACCTTCCCGGGCTTTGCCCAGTGGCTACGGAGGGACGCTCACCGCTCACAGTCGCGGGGGCGGCTGCGGCAGGGGGCCTCCTGACTGGATCGGCCCCTTCCGCATTCCCGATTTCCTCCCCTCGGGCGCTTCGCGCCGCATCGGGGAACCTTGCTCCCCCGTTTTGCGCGCCCGCACCCCGTCGCGTCAAGCGTCAAGGTGAGGGCCTCTGCCGGTGCAAACGCGGCGGAACCCTGCGCGCCAAGGGCCGCGCGCGTTGACTTCGCGGCCGCCTTTCCCGCATAGCGCCGCGACCACGAGCGCGAATGAGGGCGGCGTCATGCGATTCTCCCGGCTGCGGCTGAACGGCTTCAAGAGCTTCGTCGACCCGACCGATCTGGTGATCGATGACGGGCTCACCGGCGTGGTCGGTCCGAATGGCTGCGGCAAGTCGAACCTGCTGGAGGCGCTGCGCTGGGTGATGGGCGAGAACCGCCCCACCGCGATGCGCGGCGGCGGCATGGAGGATGTGATCTTTGCCGGTGCCGCCACCCGGCCTGCGCGCAACCACGCCGAGGTCACGCTCTCGATCGACAATGCCGAGCGGTTGGCGCCCGCCGCCTTCAACGATGCCGACACGCTCGAGATCGTGCGCCGGATCACCCGCGACATCGGGTCGGCCTACCGGCTCAACGGCAAGGAAGTGCGCGCCCGCGACGTGCAGATGCTCTTCGCCGACGCTTCGACCGGTTCGCAGTCGCCGGCGCTGGTCCGCCAGGGGCAGATCGCCGAACTGATCAACGCCAAGCCGACGGCCAGGCGCCGCATCCTCGAAGAGGCGGCGGGCATTTCCGGTCTCTACCAGCGCCGTCACGAGGCCGAGCTGAAGCTGCGCGGCGCCGAGGCGAACCTCGCCCGCGTCGACGACGTCGTCGAAAGTCAGGCGGCGCAGCTCGCGACCCTGGCGCGGCAGGCCCGCACGGCGGCACGCTACCGCGAGATCGGCACGGCGCTGCGCGCGGCCGAGGGGCTGCTGCTCTGGCTGCGCTGGAACGCCTCCGAGACGATGCGCCGCGCCGCCGAGGAGGAACTGCGCGAGCTCGCACAGGCCGCCGCCCGCGCCGACGCCCAGGCGGGCAAGTCGGTCGCGGTACGCGCCGAGGCCGAGACGGCGCTGCCGCCGCTGCGCGAGGAGGCGACGGTGGCCAACGCCGTGCTGAACCGCCAGGAGGCCGAACGCGACCGGCTGCTCGACCAGGAAAAGCGTGCGCGCGGCGCGATTCGCGCGCTCGGCGCGCGGATCGAACAGATCGACCGCGACATGGAGCGCGAGGGCGTGCTCGATCGTGACGCCGGCGAGACGATGGGCGCGTTGGAGGCCGAGGCCGCCGAGCTGGCGCAGGCCGGCCAGGGCCACGAGGCGCGGCTCGCCCAGGCCGAGGAGGCCGCGCTCGAGGCGGGAGAGATCCTGTCCGAGGCTGAGCGCGCCCAGGGCCAGCGCACCGAGGACACCGCCCGGCTGGCGGCCCGGCACCAGTCGGCGCAGCGCATGGTGGCCGAGGCCCGCGCGCGCATCGCCAAGAGTGCCGAGGCCGCCGGCGAGGCCAAGACGCAGCTCGATCAGGCCGGCGCGGCGGCGACGCAGGCCGGTGCGGCGCTGGGCCGGGCCGCCGAGGCGGAGCGGGCCGCGAGAGAGGCTGCCGAGGCCGCCGAGCGCGACCTTGCGCAAGCCGAGACCGCCCGCGCCGAGGCACAATCGGCCGAGGCGGAGACGCGTGCTGCGCGTTCTGGCGTCGAAGGCGAGGCCAAGGCGCTGCGCGCCGAGGTTGCCGGTCTCGCCCGGCTGGTCGAGCGCAGCGGCAGCGAGGGCACGCAGCTTCTGGACATGCTCAAGGTCGAGCCGGGCTTCGAGAAGGCGCTGGGCGCGGCGCTGGGCGACGAGCTGAAGGCACCGGTGGTGGATGCACGCGGCGCGACCGGTTGGGCCGAGCTGCCTGGCTACGACGCCGATCAGCCGCTGCCCGAGGGCACCGCGCCGCTGGCGCACGCCGTGCACGCCCCGGGACTTCTGGGCCGCAGGCTCGCGCAGGTCGGCGTGGTGAGGCGCGACGAGGGCGCGGCGCTGCAGGGCCGCCTGAAACCCGGTCAGCGGCTGGTCAGCCGCGAAGGCGACCTGTGGCGCTGGGACGGCTATCGCGCCGGGGCCGAGGACGCCCCCTCGGCGGCGGCGCTGAGGCTGGAGCAGATGAACCGGCTGGCGGCACTGCGCGGCGAGTTGGAGGTGGTCGAGGCCCGGCTCGAGGAGCTGGTCGACGCCCATGCCGACGCCGCGGCCGCGCTCGAACAGGCCCGCGAGACCGATGCCGCCGCCCGCGCCGCGCGCCGCGCGGCCGAGACCGCGCTGTCGGAAGCCGCGCGCGCGCTCAGCCGCGCAGAGGGGGAGAAAGGCCGCGCCGAGTCTCGCCGCGTCGCCGCCGCCGAGGCGATGGCGCGCCACGAGGCCGAGGGTCGGGCAGGGCGCGAGGCGCTGGTCGAGGCCGAGGCCGGGTTGCGCGATCTCGACGATCTCGATGCCGCGCGGGCGCGGGTCGAGCAGGGGCGCCAGCTCGTCGAGGCTGCGCGGATCACCATGATCACCCGCCGTTCCGAGGCGGACGAGATCCGTCGGACCGGCGAGGCGCGGACGCGCCGCGCCGAGGCAGTGGCGCGCGAGCTCGACGGCTGGCGCCAGCGGGCCGAGACGGCGCGCGGCCGGATGGCCGAGCTGACCGCGCGGCGGTCCGAGACCGAGGCCGAATTGGAGCGCGCCAGTGCCCGGCCGGAGGCGATCTTCGCCGAGCGCCGCAAGCTCGACGCCGACATCGCACAGGCCGAGGCGCGCCGCGACGCCGCCACCGAGGCGCTGCGCGCGGCCGAGGGCGCACTGGCCGATGCACAGGCCGCCGAGCGGGCGGCCGAGCGTGCCGCGTCGGAAGCGCGCGAGCGCCGCGCCGCCTCCGAGGCGCGGGCCGAGGCCGCGCGGCAGGCGGTGACCCAAGCTGCCGAGCGGATTACCGAGACGTTGGAAACCACCCCCGAGGCGCTGTTCGAGACGCTGGAGATCGGCGCGCTCGCCCCGCCGCCCGCAGAGGAGGTCGAGGCCAAGGTCGCGCAGCTGCGCCGCCAGCGAGACGCGCTGGGCTCGGTCAACCTGCGCGCCGAAGAGGATGCCGAGGCGATCCGCGCCGAGCATGACGGGCTGGTCAGCGAAAAGGCCGATCTCGAAGAGGCGATCCGCACGCTGCGCCAGGGCATCGGCAGCCTCAACCGCGAAGGGCGCGAGCGCCTTCTCGCCGCCTTCGACCAGGTGAACGAGAATTTCGGCACGCTGTTCACCCATCTTTTCGGGGGCGGCGAAGCGCGGCTCACCTTGGTCGAGAGCGACGACCCGCTCGAGGCCGGGCTCGAGATCCTGTGCCAGCCGCCGGGCAAGAAGCTCAGTGTGCTTTCGCTGCTGTCGGGCGGCGAACAGACGCTGACCGCGCTGGCGCTCATCTTCGCGGTGTTCCTCGCCAACCCGGCGCCGATCTGCGTGCTCGACGAGGTCGACGCGCCGCTCGACGATGCCAACGTGACCCGGTTCTGCGACCTTCTGGACGAGATGACCCGCCGCACCGACACGCGGTTCCTGATTATCACCCACCACGCGGTGACGATGGCCCGGATGGACCGTCTCTACGGCGTCACCATGGGCGAGCAGGGGGTGAGCCAGCTGGTTTCGGTCGATCTGCGCAAGGCCGAGCAGATGGTCGCCTGAGGCGCAATCTTTCCGGAGCGAAGCATCTCGTGATCCCGGAACGCAAAGAGAACGCTTGAGAAAATAACCCGCATTTGGCAAGACTTCCCCCTGCCGCGACACATCGCGGCGAGGGGAGGTGATATGTATTGACCGAAGCCCGCTACCGTAAGTGGATGGTGGTCGTCGCAGTGGCAACACTGCTGGTGAGCGTCGTCCGTCTCTGGGTCGGGAAGTAACCCCGGCAAAGAGAAACCCCGCAGAGCGGCAACTCTGCGGGGTCCAGATCAGGGATGAGATATCATCGACCGATCACTACCGTATGACATCATAATGTGCATCGCCTGACGGATTGTAAAGCCTCAGGCCAGCAGCATCACCAGCATCCAGAGCCCCATCCCGGCCATCATCACGTTCTCGGTCAGCGAGATGAAGCCCAGCGGCACGTTGCTGTCGGCGCCGACGCAGGCGCATTTCAACTCGCGCTTGTCGATATAGACCGCCTTGATCACCGACACCGCGCCCACCGTACCGATGAAGAGCGCCAGCGGCGCCGAGAACCAGGTCAGCAGCAGCGCCGTCATCAGCACCCCCGCGATCCCTTCGGCCCAAGGGTAGATATAGGCATAGGGTACCCATTTCTGCGCCAGCAGGTCGTAGTTGAGAAAGCCGTTCGAGAACCCCTCGACATCCTGCAGCTTCTGCAGCGCCAGCAGGCACATCGCCACCGAGATGAACCAGCCGATGGTCTGGCCGGTGAAGAAGGTGCCGAGCGCGACCCAGGTGATCGCCACGGCGATGGCGAAGGCCATGCCGAAGATCGCGATCACCGGGCGATAGGTCGTGCCCTCGGGCTTGGCTGGTGCCATGTCGAAATGCGCCCTGAGGTCGTCGTAGCCGCCGATCCGCTTGCCGTCGATGAAGGTCTGCGGCGTGGTCTTCACCTCGTGCTCGCGCTTGAAGGCTTCGGTCGCCTCACGCGTGGTGAGTTCGTGATCCTCGACCGCATAGCCGTTCTTCTTGAGCAGCCAGAGAGATTTCTGGCCGAAGGGGCACTGATGCTTGGGCATCGACATGCGATAGAGTTGGGCGGTCTTCATGGGCCGGTCCTCCGTCATGCGGTTGACCGGCCAACGCGCCTATACCCCCTCGGGGTTCCATCCCGAGAGGGCGCTGCGGGGATCTCAGCAGATCACAACGCGTCGAGCAGGGCCCGCGTCGGCCAGGCGTCCGCAGGCAAGCCGAGGCGGATCTGTTCGGCCTGCACCGCCTCGCGGGTCTTCTCGCCGAGGATGCCATCGGCGCCGCCGACGTCGTGGCCGCGTGCCTGAAGACGCTCCTGCAGGCGCACCATCTCCTCGCCCGAGAGGCCCGGCGCGGGATTGCCCGCATCATAGACCGGTGCGCCCTCCAGCCGGGTCGCGAAATAGGCGGCGGTGGTGACGTAGACGAGGCTCTGGTTCCACTCGAAATAGACGTCGAAATTTGGATAGGCGAGGAAGGCCGGACCGCCACGTCCCATCGGCAGCAGCACCGAGGCGGGCAGGCTGTCGGCGCCGAGATCGCCCGAACGGGGGGTGACGCCGAGCGCCTTCCATTCGGCTACGGTCATCTTGTGGTCGAGCCCGGTGAGCGTCAGGTCGATCCCCTGCGGCAGGGCGATTTCCTGCAGCCACGGCTCGTTCGGCCGCCAGCCCAGGGATGACAGCATCTTGCCACCCGACAGCAGCGCGTCCGAGGGCGAGCCCTTGAGATCGACGCGGCCGTCGCCATCGCCGTCCATGCCGTTCTCGAGAATGTCGGCGGGCAGCATCTGCACCTGCCCGATCTCCCCCGCCCAGGCACCGGTGGTCGCGGCGGGGTCCATGCCGCCTTGGGCATAAAGTTCGATCGCGGCGAGAAGCTGCGGGCGGAACAGCTCGGGGCGGCGGCAGTCATGCGCCAGCGTCGCCAGCGCATTGGCGGTGTTGAAGTCGCCCTGCACCGCGCCGTAATCGGTCTCGAAGGCCCAGAAGGCCAGCAGCACGCCGCGCGGCACGCCGTAATCCGCCTCGATCCGGTCGAAGACGGCGTCGTATTTGTCGGCATTGGCGCGGCCGTTCGCGATCCGGTTCTCGGAGATCAGCCGGCGCGAGAAATCGATGAAGTCGCGCTGGAAGACGCCCTGCGCCCGGTCGGCGCGCAGCACGGCATCGTCGGGGCGCACGCTCGAGAAGAAGGCGTTCACCGTCTGCGGGGCGTGGCCGAGCGCGGCGGCCTCGGACTTCACCCCGTTGACCCAGGCGCCGAAATCGCCGCCGCATGGGGGCTTGGGGCCGGTCGTTTCCTGGGCCTGCGCATAGGCGGGCAGGGCGGCGAGGATCAGTGGAGCGAGGAGACGGGCCTTGGGGCGCATGGGCGATTGTCCTGTCTGTTGCGGGTCGCGGCGGAGCCTGCCAGCGACACCTGCCAGGGGCAACTCACGTCCACGCCAGCACCAGCACCACGCAAAGACCCGCCGCCCAGGCCTTCCACAGCATGGCGCAGGCGGCCTCGATGGCGGCCGGGCCGATCTCGCGGAAGCCCTGCGGGTGAACCCATGGGTAGTCGCGCATTTCGCCGTGATAGGCGCGTGGCCCAGACAGCGCAACATCGAGCGCGCGCGCCATCGCCGCCTCGGGCCAGCCGGCATTGGGCGAGCGGTGCAGCCGCGCTTCGGCGGCGATCTCGCGCCATGGGCCGGGACGGCCCGCGACGAGCCAGATCAGCAGCCCGGTCAGGCGCGCGGGGATCCAGTTCATCAGGTCGTCGAGCCTGGCGCTGGCCCAGCCGAAGCCCTCGTGGCGCAGCGTGCGGTAGCCGATCATCGAATCGGCGGTGTTGACGATCTTGTAGACCAGCAGTCCCGGCAGACCGCCCAGCAGGAACCAGAAGGCGGGCGCGGTGACGCCGTCCGACAGGTTCTCGGCGGCGCTCTCGATCGCGGCGCGGGCCACCGCGGGTTCGTTCATCGCGGCGGTGTCGCGCCCGACGATCATCGACACCGCGCGCCGACCCTCGGCGAGGGAATGGCGCAGTCCCCGTGCCACGGCGCGGACGTGATCGACGAGGCTGCGCTGGGCGAGCAGGACCGCCGCGACCAGCACCTCGACGAAGGGGCCCGGCATCGCGGCCAGCGCTTCGCCCAGCGAAAAGGCCGTGAAGACCAGCGCCGCGCAGGCCAGCACGCCCCGGCCGCGCGCCGGGCCGCCGGTATTGAGGATCTTGTCGAACCAGCCCACCGCCCAGCCCATCAGCACCGCCGGGTGCGGCAGGCGGCGCCAGATCTCCTCGGGCTCGCCGAACAGCGCGTCGAGCACCAGGGCGATGGCGAGCCAGAGGCTCAAAGCGCCGCCTCGATCTGCCCCCAGCGATCTGGCGCGGGCAGGCCGAGCCGCAGATGCGTGTCGGACCACGGAAAGATCCGGCTCCAGACATGGCCCTGCGCCAGCCGTTCCTGCCACGCCTTCGCGTCGTCGGCCTCGTAGAGACGGAACAGATCCGTGCCGCCGGAGGCCCGCGCGCCCCGCGCCGTCATCAGCGCGTCGAGCCGCGCCGCGTCGGAGGCCAGCCGTACGCGGGTCGCCTTGGCCCAGCTGCGATCCTCGAGCGCCCGGGCACCGATGGTCAGCGCCGGGCCCGAGACCGGCCAGGGGCCGAGGCTTTCCGCCAGCGCCTCGATCAGCGCCGGCTCGGCAATTGCAAAGCCGAGCCGGAGGCCGGCGAGGCCCCAAAACTTGCCGAAGCTCTTCAGCACGACGGTGCCGGGCCGCCCGGCCAGCGCCACCAGCGAGGCGTCGGGGCGGATGTCGCAGAAGCTCTCATCGATGACTGCGAAGGGCGCGGTGATCTCCGAGGCCTGCCAGAGACGCCCGTCGGGATTGTTGGGATGCACCGCGACCTGCGCCTTGGCCTGTCGCGTGGTGATCTTCCACCCGGCGGCGGCGAAGGCGGCCTCGTGCTCGTTATAGGTCGGGCCCGGGATTCGAACCGCGCCGGTCGGAGCGAGACGCGGCAGCCGGGCGATCAGCGCGGAGGCGCCCGGCGCGGCGAGGATCGCCGCGGTCTCGGGCACCTGCCAGAACCGCCTCGCGGCGGCGGTCAGCCGGTCGTGCGCGGCTTGGTCCGGCAGCGCCGTCCAAGCGTCGAAAGGCAAGGCACCGACCGGGTAGGGGACCGGGTTGATGCCGGTCGACAGGTCCAGCCAGCCATCGCGCGTGCCGCCATGCCGCGCGATCGCGGCATCCAGCCCGCCACCATGGTCGCGCCCGTTCATTCCGCCTCCGGCAGGGGCGGGTGGCGGGTGACGAAATGACCCTTCACCGCCTGCGGCCAGCTCCGGTAGGGCACCTGCCCTGTCGCGCTTTCACCATGCAGCACCGCCCAGTCGACGATGCCGCGCGCGGCTTCAGCTGAGGGTTCGAACCGGCCCAGCGTGTAGTTCAGCTTGCCTGCCGCCTGCACCGCGACGTTGCAGCCCTGCTGGCAGCCCATCAGGCAGGAGATGCGCCGCGTGCGCACCGGCATGCCGCCGGCCGCCGCCTCGACCAGCGCCGCGAGACGCTCGCCATCGGTCATGCCCGAGGCCTCGTCCCAGCCCTCGCGCTTGCAGGTGTCGCAGATGGTGATCCAGGTGGTGGGGTTTTGCGTGCTCATGCGCCCGCTTCAAACCGAAAACCGCCCCGTCCACAAGCGCGACGGGGCGGCTGGTCGGGCGGTGTCAGGCCGCGCTGCGCGTCGAAACTTCGTCCCGCCCATGCGGGGCCGTCAGGTCGGGGTCGGGCCCGATCGGCACGATGCGGTGCGGATTGATGGTCTCGTGGCTGTAATGGTAGTGCCGCATGATGTGGTCGAGGCGGACCGTCTGCGCCACGCCCGGCCATTGGTAGAGTTCGCGCGTGTAGCCCCAGAGATGCGGATACTCGATCAGCTTGGCACGGTTGCACTTGAAGTGCCCGTGATAGACCGCGTCGAAGCGGATCAGCGTGGTGAACAGTCGCCAATCTGCCTCGGTGATCCGATCCCCCATCAGGTAGCGGTTGTCGGCCAGTCGCGCCTCGAGCCAGTCGAGGCTATCGAACAGCTCAGAAACGGCCTCGTCATAAGCCTCTTGCGTGGTCGCGAAGCCCGCCTTGTAGACCCCGTTGTTGACGGTGTCGTAGATGCGCGCGTTCACGCCTTCGATTTCGTTGCGCAGTTCCCCGGGCCAATAATCGTCGCGATTGCCGGTGATCCCGTCGAAGGCCGAGTTGAACATGCGGATGATCTCGGCGCTCTCGTTCGACACGATGGTGTCGCGCGTCTTGTCCCACAGCACCGGCACAGTGACCCGGCCAGAGATGTTCGGATCGGCCCGAGTGTAGATGTCGCGCAGATGGGGCAGATCGAACAGCCGGTCGCCGGTGGCGCCGTCGAAATCGGTCCGAAACTCCCAGCCGTCGGACAGCATGTCGGGATGCACGGCGCTGACGCCGATATGGTTGTCGAGGCCCTTGAGCGCGCGGAAGATCAACGTCCGATGCGCCCAGGGGCAGGCATAGGAGACATACAGGTGATAGCGGCCGCTCTCGGCCGGAAACCCGTCATCCCCCGTCGAACCAAGAGCGCCGTCCGGGGTGATCCAGTTGCGGAACGTCGTCGTCGTGCGCTCGAACTTTCCGCCGGTCGATTTGGTGTCGTACCAGCCATCCTGCCACGCGCCGTTCTGCAAGCGTCCCATGCGATGATCCTCGTTTTGCTGTCGGTCGGATCCGAGATAGGGCGTCTTGTCGGATCGGGGCAGGGGAGTGGGCGAACAGAGCCTGTGCACGGCGTTGCCGTGTTTATCGGGAACTGCCGGGAGCAGGCTGAAGCCGAAAGGTCGAACGTCATCTCCATTCGCGCCAGTCAAAATGGTCGTGCCCAATAGGCGGTGCCTCGGCGAAAATGGGAGGCAGCCCATCGAAAGGGCATCTGGCCTCACGTTCTGTGACATTTTTGCAGCTCTGCAGGGCATGGCGTGAACCCTGCATTCCGCAGCGTTAATTTCAATTGACGGCACGGCAATAAGGTTCATATCCCGGGCTTGAGAACCGGCGCATCGCGGCGCTGTTGCAAATTTGTCCCGGTCGCCGAGCTTTGGTCGCGGGGGCGGACCGGAATTGCGAAGACCGCGTTCACCGAGCATGGAACCCGCAGCGGACCCGGCCGGCGGCCGGAATCTGGAACCGAAAGGACACTCGAAATGAACGCCACCTACAAACTGCTGATGGCCACCACCATCCTGGGCTTCGTCGGCACTGCATCGATCGGTCAGACCGAAGATCGTACCTTCGAAGAACGTGAAGGCGACTTCATCGAACGCGTCGATCAGATTGACGACCAGTTCGACGATCTCGACGACGACGTTGAGGACATCCAGGAGGGCCTCGCCGGCCCCGACACCGCCTTCGGTAATGCGGGTCGCAAGCTGGGCTTCAGCGGTTCGATCGCCGCATCGGGCAACGCCACATCCGGCAACTCCGACAGCGCCAGCATCTCGGTCGGCAGCCGCCTCGGCTTCTTCGACGGCGTCAACGGCCATAATGTCCGCCTGACCTACTTCTATGCCGAAAACGATGGCGAAGAGGACGAGAACCGCCTGCTCGCGGCCTACGACTATACCCGCGACTTCTCGCCCAACTTCTATGGCTATGCGAACACCGCCGTCGCCTATGAGAGTGACGACGAGCTCGAGACCGATGCCTATGCCAGCGTCGGCGTCGGATACCGGGTGTTCAACACCCCCGACGTGCAGTGGTCGATCCAGGCCGGTCCGGCCTATCGCTACATCGAAACGAACACCGGTGACGTTGCCGAGGAAGCCGCTCTGGCGATCGGTTCGAACTATTTCAACCGTATCAGCGAGAACCTGACCATCTCGAACGAGACGGACATCATCGCCTCCGAGAGCGACACCTATGTCCTCAACGACGCGGCGCTGACCTCGCGCGTCAGCGACCAGATGGCGCTGCGCACCAGCCTGCTCACCGAGTACCACTCCGATCCGGTTGGCACGAACGACGAGTTCGACAACACCTTCGGCGTGTCGGTGGTCTACAACTTCAACTGATCTCCCTCGATCGGTTGCATTCCGGAAGGGGAGGCGGGGCAACCCGTCTCCCCTTTTCGCATCTGCGCACCAGATACTGGCGAAGTTGCTATTTGATGACGGGGCCAAGAGCGGTCAGTCTGGCCCGGAAACAGGACGGAGGACCCCATGCGCCGATTGTTGACGAGCACCGCGCTGATACTCTGGGCCGGCGCCGGATGGGCGCAGGATGCGGCCCTGCTGCTCGGAACCGAACGCTACGAGACGCTGGGGCGGATGTCGCGCGGCACGGAAATGCTCGAAGCCGGCGAGGCGCTGCGGGGCCTGGGCTTCGAGGTGTTCTCGCTGCCCAATGGCCGCGCCGACAGCACGGCGGAGACGGCGCGCGATTGGCTCGAGCAGGTGCCCGAGGCGAACCGGTTGGTGGTTGCGCTGTCGGGACGGTTTGCCACCGACGGTGCGCGCAGCTGGTTCCTCACCGCCGAGGCCGAGGCGCCGGGGCTGCTGACGCCGGGCGCCGCCGCGCTGCCAGTCGAGGGCGTGCTGCGGGCGCTGGCCGAGGCGCCGGGGCGGTCGCTGCTGCTGATCGCGATCGAGCCGGACAGCTCGAACAGCTTCGACCCCTGGGTCGGCGAAGGACTGGGCGCGCTCGAAATTCCGCAGGGCGTGACGGTGCTGACCGGCAGCCCGCGCGCCGTGGCGCGTTTCATGACGGGACCGATGGTCGAGCCGCGCGCCGATCTGAGCGCCGCGATCCGGGCTGCCGACGGCATCACCGCGCAGGGCTACTTGCCGCGGGCGCGGGTCTTCATGCCGGAGCGGGCCGAGACCCCGGCGGCGCCGACGGGCTCGACCGCCGACCCGGCCGCCGAGGAGGCGCTCTGGCGCGGCACCGTCGCGCTGGGCACGATCGATGCCTATCGCGACTATCTCTCGCGCTATCCGCGCGGCGCACATGCCGAGGCCGCCGAAACCGCGATCGCCGAGATCATCGCCGAGCCCAACCGCGATGCGCGGCTGGCCGAAGAGGCGATCGGGCTGAGCCGTGACCAGCGCCGCGACATCCAGCGCAGCTTGAGCCTCCTTGATTTCAACACCCGCGGCATCGACGGCATCTTTGGTCCGGGCACCCGCCAGGCGATCACCAACTGGCAGCAGCAGAACGGCTTCCCGCAGACCTCCTATCTCACCCCCGAGCAGATCAGCCGGATCGACGCGCAGGCCGCACGCCGCGCCGCCGAGCTCGAGGCCGAGGCCGAGCGGCAGCGCCAGCAGGCGGAACGCGCCGATCGGTCGTTCTGGGAGGAGACCGGCGCACGCGGCGACGAGCCGGGGCTGCGGGCCTATCTCGACCGCTATCCCGACGGGCTCTTCGCCGAGACCGCCGCCGACCGGCTGGCGCTAATCGAGGAGGAGAAGCGGCAGGCGGCGCAGGCCGAGGATCGGGCCGCATGGGACCGGGCCCGCGGCGCGGACACGATCGAGGCCTATCGCGACTACCAACGCGCCTTCCCGGAAGGCAGCTTCAGCGCCGAGGCCGAGGCCAGGGTCGCAGCGCTGACCGAGGAGCGGGCGCAGAGCGAGAACCGGGCCGCCGCAGAGGCGGTCGAGCGCGAGCTTGGGCTCAACGCCCTGACCGCGCGGCTGGTCGAACAGCGGCTCGACGCGCAGGGGCTGGAGCCGGGCACCGTCGACGGCGAGTTCGACCAGTCGACCCGCCGCGCGATTCGTCGCTACCAGCGCGATCATGGGCTGGAGGCCTCGGGCTTTCTTGACGAGGCGACGGTGGTGCGGCTCCTGGCGGATTCGCTGGGCGACATCCTGCCGCGCTGAGCAGTTCCGCCCCGCGCCCTTTCGGGGGCGCGGGGCATTGAGGCGTGCAAGTTCAGGTGCAAAACGAAAAGGCCGCCTCCTTTCGGAGACGGCCCTTGTTCCCTCGTCCCACCCTTGCGGGCAGGGCGGCCTGCTTCAGCCCTGACGGGCCTTGAAGCGGCGCTGCGTCTTGTTGATGACGTAGACGCGGCCCTTGCGGCGCACGACGCGGCAATCGCGATGGCGCTGCTTGAGCGAACGAAGCGAGTTGGCGACCTTCATGACGCTCTCTCTCCTTGTCGCGGCGCGGCGATTGCGCCGTGGTTGCAAAATTCGACCCCCGAAATCGGGGGCCGGCGAAATCCGTGGTGGGCGGTACAAGGTTCGAACTTGTGACCCCTACGATGTCAACGTAGTGCTCTACCGCTGAGCTAACCGCCCTCTGCCGGTGCCGTCCGTAGCGCCCGTGGCGCCCCGTCCGTCGTCGGTGAGCGGTGCTATACGGGGAACGGCGGACGGGTTCAAGGGGTTTCGACCCGAGAAGTTTGCACGCTATTCTTACCCTTGGGGAATCCGGAGTTGATGCGCATGGCCGCCTTCGAACTGTTCCGACCGGCCGCGCATACCAGCTGTGTCGTCTTCGCTTCGCCGCATTCGGGGCGTGACTATCCGCAGGCCCTGTTGGAGCGCAGCGCGCTCGACGCGCGCCAGATCCGTTCCTCCGAGGACGCTTTCGTCGATCAGCTTTTTTCAGCCGCGCCGGAGCATGGGGCCCCGCTCCTCGCCGCGCGGTTGCCGCGGGCCTGGGTCGACCTCAACCGCGCCGCCGACGAGCTCGACCCCGCATTGATAGAGAACGTGGCGCGGCGCGCGCACAACCCGCGCGTAGCCAGCGGATTGGGCGTGATTCCCCGCGTCGTCGCCGGCGGGCGGCCGATCTATTCCGGCAAGATCGGGCTCGAGGAGGCGCGGTCGCGCCTCGACCAGTGCTGGACGCCATACCACACGGCGCTGCAGACGCTTCTCGACGAGGCGCAGGCACGATTCGGAGAATCGATCCTGATCGATTGTCATTCGATGCCGCACGAGGCGATCGAGCTGGCCGGCGGTCGGGGCGCGGCGCGGCCGCATGTGGTGCTGGGCGACCGCTACGGCGCGGCGGCGGCGCCACGGGTGATGGCGCGGATCGAGGCCGCCTTCACCGATGCCGGGCTGCGGGTCGCGCGCAACACGCCTTTCGCCGGGGCTTATGTCACACAGGCTTACGGCCGCCCGGCCCGGCGCCAGCACGCGGTGCAGATCGAGATCGACCGCGCGCTCTACATGGACGAGAAGCGGGTCGCCCCGCATGAGGGGTTCGAGGCCTTCCGCACGAGGCTCGCCGGCGTCATTGCCGAGATCGCCGCGATCGGCCGCGAGGAGGCGGGGCGACTCGCTGCTGAGTAGCGACGCGGAACCGGGCAGGCAGGGCGCCGGTTGATCCGGCGACTCGCCCGGAGGTCCGCACTTGCCCCTGATTCCCACGGAGCTGCAGCCCCTTGTGGCGCTCCTGTTGCTCGGCCTGCTGTTCGTGGCCTTTCTGCTCGAACGCCATCCTCCCGACGTCACCGCCGCCGGTGCTGCGGCCCTGTTCGTGCTTTTGGGGCTGACGCCGCCGGATCGGGTGCTTGAGGTGTTCTCGAACCCGGCGCCGATCACCATCGCCGCAATGTTCGTCATTTCCGGCGCGCTGGTGCGGACCGGGTTGCTCGACGCGCTCGCGGCGATCGTGATCGCCCGCGCGGAGGCACGACCGCTTCTGGCGCTGATCGTGTTTCTGGGGGTCACCTTGCTGGCTTCGGGGATCGTCAACAACACGCCTGTGGTGCTGATCCTGATCCCGGTCATCATCCGGCTGGCCCGCAGTCTCGGGATGGCCGAAACGCGGCTTCTGATCCCGCTCTCCTATGCCGCGGTGCTGGGCGGGACGCTGACTCTGATCGGCAGCTCGACCAACATCCTCGTCGCCGGGGTCGCCGCCGAGCGCGGGCTCGCGCCCTTCGGCATCTTCGAGATCGCGCCGGTCGGCCTTGCGGTGGCGGCGGTGGGCGGCGTCGCGTTGGCGGTGCTGGGGCCGTGGCTCCTGCCGGACCGCCGGGCACGGGGCGAGGCAGGGGCCTCCGAGACGGTGTTCCTGACCGAGATCCGGCTTGACGAAGGGTTCGCCGGTCTCGGGCGGCCACTGGCCGAGGCGGCGGATCTGAACCGGCCCGGCATCCGCATCACCGCCCTGCGCGAAGGCAAGCGGCTGCGGCGCAGCGACCTCGACAGCCACGTGCTGGCGGCGGGCGACCTGCTGGTTGCGCAGGCCACCACGTCGGAGATCCTGACCTTGCGCGCGCTGCCGGGCCTGTCGGTCGGCCTGCGGCGCGGCACCGGTGCCCGCGGCCGCGAGGAGGATCTGGTCGTGGCCGAGGCGATGGTGACGCCCACGCATGGCAGCCCGCGCGATACCGTTTCGCAGCTCTCGGTCGGCTATCGTTATGGGCTCAGGGTGCTGGGGGCGCATCGGCAGGGCCACGTGGCGGGTCCGGATCTCGGCTCGGCGCGGCTGCGCCCGGCCGACAAGCTGCTGCTCGAGGGCACGCCCGAGGGCTTCGACCGGCTGGCGCAGGGGCAGGAGCTGGTCTCCGTCACCCGCCCCTCTGGCCGGGCCTATCGCCGCAGGCGGGCGCCTCTGGCATTGCTGGCGCTGCTGATGGTGGTCGGCCTCGCCGCGCTCGAAGTGGCGCCGATCGCGCTCCTGGCGCTGGGCGCCGTGGCAGCAATCCTGCTGTTCCGCTGCATCGACAATGACGAGGCCTGGGGTTCGATCAACGCGGGCATCCTAGTGCTGATCCTTGCTATGCTGGTGGTCGGTATCGGATTGGAAGAAACCGGCACCGTCACTTTGATCGTCGACTGGCTGACGCCCTGGCTCGAAGGACTGCCGCCGATCGCGCTGCTCGCCGCGCTCTATGCTTTGACCTCGATCCTGACCGAGACGGTAACCAACAACGCCGTGGCGGTGGTGGTGACGCCGATCGCCGTGGCGCTGGGCGAGGCCACGGGCGTCGACCCGCGGGCGCTGGTCGTGGCGGTGATGATGGGGGCCTCCGCCAGTTTCGCCACGCCGGTGGGCTACCAGACCAACACGCTGGTCTATGGCGCCGGGGATTACCGCTTCACCGATTTCCTCAAGATCGGCGTGCCGATGAACCTGATCGTCGGCCTCGCGGCGGTGCTGGTGATCCCGCTGGTATTTCCGCTCACCCCCGGCTGAGACGAAAGTTGATTTTGCCGAACGGGCGAATCCCCTGAGACTGCGGAAATGACCCGTTTGATGTTTCTCTTGTGCTTCTGCGCCGCGCTCGGTGCTTCGCCCATGGCGGCGCAGGAGGCGGTGGTCCCCGCATCCGACCGCCGCTGTGTGCCCGACGGTCCCTGCATCGCACTCGACAGCTACATTCCCGATGTCTGCGCCGCCATCGAGACGCTGGCCGGCAAGCACGCGCTCGATGTCGGCTTCTTCGCGCGCCTGCTCTGGCGCGAAAGCCTGTTTGACGCTGGTGCGGTGAGCCCGGCGGGCGCGCTGGGCATCGCGCAGTTCATGCCCGGCACGGCCAAGCTGCGCGGCCTCGCCGATCCCTTCGACCCGGCGCAGGCGCTGGCGGCTTCGGCAGCCTATCTGGCCGAGCTTTCTGAGCGCTACGGCTCGCTCGGCCTCGCCGCCGTGGCCTACAACGCCGGCGAGGCGCGGGCCGAGGCGTTTCTGGCCGGCAATGACTGGCTGCCCGCCGAGACCGAGGCCTATGTGCAGGCGATCACCGGTCTGGCGGCGCTCAATTGGCGCGACGCGCCGCCCGCGACGGTCGATCTGGCGCTGGCGCCCGGGCCGTTCGGCCCGGCCTGCATGGAGCAGGCCAAGGGGCGCAGCATCGCGCAGTTCCGGGTGACGGTGCCGATCCTGCCCTGGGGCGTGATCCTCGCCTCGGCACCGGGGCGCGGCGCGGTCGAAAAGCGTGTGGCGCAGATCAAGCGGCAGGCGGGGGGCGTGATCGGTGGCGAACAGGTGGCCTATACGCGGTCGCGGCTGCCGGGCCAGCCGGCGCGGCGGCACGTCGCCCAGATCGGCCGCGAGAGCCGGGCCGGGGCCGAGGCGCTCTGCGCGAAGCTGCGCGCCGCCGGCGCCGCTTGCATGGTGCTCAAGAACTAGCGCAGGGCGCGGCCCTTCAGGATCGCATCTGCGCCGAACCGGGCGCGGATCGCGTCCGCCGCCCGTTCGGCGCGTTCGCGGGCGGCCCGGCCCGGGTCGAGCAGGTCGGTCTCGGGCATGGCAGTGGCTGCCTCGGACAGCTCGGACAGCCCAACCCCCAGAAGCCGGTAGGCGCCGCTCTCACCGCGCGCGTCGAACAGCCCGCGGGCAGTGCGGTAGAGCGTATCGGCGGTCTGCGTCGGTGCCCTGAGCGACACCCGCCGGGTCAGCAAGGTATGGTCGGCCCGCTTGAGCTTGAGCGTGACCACCCGGCCGACGAGATCGCGCGCCTTGGCGCGCGAGGCGACCTTTTCGGCCATGCGCCAGACATGCCCGTCGAGGATTTCCGGATCGCCGGTATCCGTATCGAAGGTGGTCTCGTTCGAGATCGACTTCACCGCCTCGCGCGGGTTGACCCGCCGCCGGTCCTCCCCGCGCGCGAGGTGCCAGATCCGCTCTCCCAGCCCGCCGAAGCGGCGCACGAGATCCGACAACTCCCAGCGCAGCACGTCCTCGAAAGTCCGGATGCCGACCGCGTCGAGGCTGGCCTGCGCCGCCGGCCCGACGCCCCAGATCAGCCCGATCGGTTTGGGACGCAGGAGGTCGACGGTCTCCGCCTTGCCGATCACCGAGAAACCGCGCGGCTTGTCGAAATCGCTGGCCATCTTGGCAAGGAATTTGTTGTGCGACAGGCCGATCGAGCCGGTGAGCCCCAACTCGTCCTGCATGCGCCGTGTCAGCCGTGCCAGCATCACCGCGGGCGGCGCGCCGTGCAGCCGCTCGGTGCCGGTGAGATCCATGAAGGCCTCGTCGAGCGAGAGCGGCTCGATCGCCGGGGTCATCTCCTCCATCATCGCGCGGATCGCCCGGCTGGCCTCGGTATAGGCTTCGAACCGCGGCTTCACGACCACGGCGTCGGGGCAGAGCCTGAGTGCTTGGAACATCGGCATGGCCGATTTCACGCCGCGAATCCGCGCGAGGTAGCAAGCGGTCGAGACGACGCCGCGGCGGCCGCCGCCGACGATCACCGGCTTGTCGACGAGATCGGGGTTGTCGCGCTTTTCGACGCTGGCGAAAAAGGCGTCGCAATCCATGTGGGCGATGGAGAGCGTGAACAGCTCCGGATGGGAGGTGACGCGCGGGCTGCGGCAGGCGGGACAGCGCGTCCCCGCCTCGAAGGCATGACAACAGGCGCGGCAGAGGGACGGCATGACGGCATCATACAGCCCTGATTGGCGGGGCGAAAGCTTCGACGGGGCGAAGGCCGCGCTGTTCATCGGCGATCGGCTGATGGTGATCCGGCGCGACGACCGGCCGGACATTCCCTATCCCGGGGCGCTGGATTTTCCGGGCGGCGGTCGGGAGGGTCGCGAAACGCCCGAGCAGACACTGGCACGCGAGATGCATGAAGAGGTGGGTCTCGACATGGGCGAGGCCGCGCTGCTCTGGCGGCGTCCATTCGACAGCGCCACCAGGCCCGGGCGGGTGTGGTTCTTCGTGATGCGGATGCAGGCCGGGGCGGAGGCTCGAATCGTCTTCGGCGACGAGGGGCAGGGATGGTCGCTGATGCCACCCGCGCGTTTTCTCGCCGCGACCGATGCGGTGCCGTCGCTTCAGGCGCGGCTACGGCTCTGGATGGAAGGTCCCGACGCGCCAGAGCTGCTCTGAAACTGGGCACGCCGGCACCAGCTTGTGCTATGCGCAAGCAGTCGCGCAAACCGTACACGAACGTATGCAAAGGGGCTGGCGGAACGGCTTGGGCTGCGTTAAGTTTCCGATAGGAAACGGTCCTGCCGGGAGAGAGTGGGACGGTCCGCCGCCGAAGGAGCAGTCGCGCGCCCCGCGATCTCTCAGGCAAAAGGACCGGGAGGGCCGCATAACATCCGGAGAGAGGCCGCAAGGCCCGCCGAAGGGGAAAGTGGAGATCCGCATGATGCGGGCGGCCACGAAGCTCTCAGGCACCAGGGACGGAAGGGGCGCGTTGGAGCAGGCATCATGCCGCATTACGCCGTTCTCGGCGCCGGAATCACCGGCGTCACCACTGCCTATTCGCTTCTGAAGCGTGGTCACGACGTCACCATCTATGACCGGCAGCGCTATGCTGCGATGGAGACGAGCTTTGCCAATGGCGGCCAGCTTTCGGCCTCGAACGCCGAGGTCTGGAACCGCTGGGCCACGGTGCTCAAGGGCACTAAGTGGCTGCTGAAGCCCGACGCCCCGCTTTCGGTGAACCCCAAGCCCTCCTTGCACAAGATGAGCTGGATGGCCGAGTTCCTGTGGAACATCCGCAACTACGAGGCCAACACGGTCGAGACCACGCGGCTGGCGATCACTGCGCGGGAAGGCCTGCGCGAGATGGCCGCGACGGCCGGGGTCGATTTCGATTTCTCGCCGGCCTCGATCGTGCATTTCTACCAGACGCAGAAGGACCTCGCCGACGGGCGGCGGGTGAACCGGCTCCTGGCACAGGGTGGGCTGCACCGCGAGGAGCTGTCGCCCGAGGAGGTGCGCGCGCGCGTGCCGCAGCTCAACGGGCCGCTGACGGGCGGTTTCGTCACCAGCTGCGATTCCACCGGCGATATCCACAAGTTCACCACCGGTCTCGCCGATTGGCTGCTGGGGCAGGGGGTGCGGTTCCGCATGGGCACTGAGATCACCGACGTCGCTGCCGATGATGACGGCGTGCGGGTGACGGCGGGCGATACCGAGCGTTTCGACGGGGTGGTGGTCTGCGCCGGTGTCGGCTCGCGCGGCATCGCGGCCAAGCTCGGCGATCGGGTCAATGTCTACCCGGTGAAGGGCTACTCGATCACGGTGATGCTAAGGGACGCCGCTAGCCAGGAGGCGGCGCCGCAGGTCTCGCTGCTGGACGACAAGGCGAAGATCGTCACCTCGCGGCTCGGCGTCGACCGGTTCCGGGTCGCCGGCACCGCCGAATTCAACGGCTTCAATCGCGACATCCGGGCCGACCGGGTCCGCCCGCTGGTCGATTGGGTGGCGCGGCTCTTTCCGGGCGTGTCGACCGAGCATTGCGTGCCTTGGGCCGGGCTGCGGCCGATGATGCCGAACATGATGCCCAAGGTCGGCGCCGGCCGGCACCCCCGCGTGTTCTACAACACTGGCCACGGTCATCTGGGCTGGACCCTGTCCGGCGCCACGGCCGAGCTGCTAGGCGAGGCGGTGGGCGAAGGTCCGGCGCGACGCGTCTGGAGCGCGGAGCTGCCGAAAGCCGCCTGAGGCAGTTGGAGCGCACAAAAAAAGGCCCGCCGGAACAGGCGGGCCTTGTCACTGGAACGTAGCGAAAATCTCAGAGATGCGACCAGAGCGACGCGCCGCTGTCGGACATGCGCATCGCATGACGGGTCAGCCCGGCGCGCACATGCCCGGCATCCATGTCAATCGGTCCGGCCACCTGACACGGGTAGCGATAGGTGGTGCCGTTGCGGTCGACATCCACGCGGGCCTCGAAGGCACCGATCTGGGCGTTGTAGCGCACGTCGCCAAGTCTGATGGTCTGCATTCGAAGTCTCCGCTGCTCGGTTATTCTGTAGGGTCAACCGCCAAAACGCGATTTCGGTTCCCTGTGGCAGCGAAGACTCTTCGATTCATTTGTTGAGGAAACAGAGTCCCCTAGGCGTTGGGGGTGCGCGCCTGGGGTGACACCATCTCTTGCAGAATGGTCTGCGCGGCCTGACGCGGATTCTCCGCCTGCCAGATCGGGCGACCGACCACGACATGGTCGGCTCCGGCCGCGATCGCCTGTGCCGGGGTCATGACCCGCTTTTGATCCCCCATATCGGCCCCGGCAGGGCGGACGCCCGGCGTGACGATGAGCTTGCCCGCCGCCTCCGGCAGAGCCCGGATCATCGCCGCTTCCTGCGGGCTGGCGATCACGCCGTCGGCGCCTGCCGCCAGCGCCCGGCCCGCGCGTTCGACCACCACCTCGGCGATGTCGCCCGCGCGCATCATCCCCTCGTCGAGATCGGCCCGGTCGAGCGAGGTCAGGATGGTGACGGCGAGAATCTTGAGATCCTTGCCGCCGGCCCCCTCGCGCGCGGCGCGCACCACGTGCGGATCGCCATGCACGGTCAGGAAATCGAGGTCGAACTGCGCCAGCCCGCGCACCGCCGCCTCGACCGTGGCGCCGATGTCGAAGAGCTTCATGTCGAGGAAGATCCGTTTGCCGTGCTCGTCTTTGAGTTCGCGCGCCAGCGCCAGCCCGCCGCCGGTCAGCATGCCGAGACCGATCTTGTAGAAGGAAACCGTGTCGCCGAGCTTCTCCGCCAGCTCGAGCCCGGAAAGCGCGTCGGGGCGGTCGATGGCGACGATCAGGCGGTCGTCTGCGGCGATGGCGGTCATGGCGGGATCTCCGGGAACAGGGGGTGGGTGGCTTTTGGCGCGGCGCGCGCGGGCGCGTCAAGCACGCGGGCGGGAACGCGGCGGCCAAAGCGGCGTTGCGCCTGCAACACGGGCCGCATGGGCGGCCAGACCAAGGAGACCGACATGGCCCACAAGCCCCGCAGTTCCCGCCGTGCCCTGCTCTACGTGATGATCCCGATGGGCTTCATCCTCTTCGTCATCTTTCTGGTCGTCGGCGGCTGGTTCCGCGCCGAGGAGGCCGAAGAGTTCGATACCGCGCCGCTGGAGATGCCCAGCCAGTCGCCCGACACGGTGGGCGAGACCGGCGATGCCGAGCCCGACGACGCGATCATCGACGAGGCTCTGACCGACGCGGCCGAGCCGCAGACCCCGGACGACAACGTGCGCCCGAGCGTGGCCGACAGCGACAGCGACAGCCTCGGCGAGCCCGAGTTCGACAATGTCGACGATGATGGCGGGCTCGACCCGGTGCCGCCGGCGGAGTGATTGGCGCAAGTCATTGACAACAGGGCCATCGGCGGTCGAGCCGATGGCCCTTTTTGCGACTGTGATACTTGCGCAACTGGCCCCCGCCACCCATTTTTCCTCCCAAGGCCCGACAGGGGTGCGCCGCCAGAGCGGGCGCCCGAGCACGGGCGCTTTGACAAGGAGAGACAGATGAACCTCGAAAAGTTCACCGAACGCTCGCGCGGCTTCATTCAGGCCGCGCAGACGATCGCGATGCGCGAGAGCCACCAGCGGCTCTCGCCAGAGCACCTTCTGAAGGCGCTGATGGATGACGAGCAGGGGCTCGCGGCCAACCTGATCGTCAATGCGGGCGGCGACGCGGCCCGCGTGCGCGAGGCCGTCGATGCCGCCGTGGCCAAGCTGCCGAAGGTGTCAGGCGATGCCGGGCAGACCTATCTCGACCAGAGCACGGGTCGCGTGCTCGACGAGGCCGAGCAGATCGCCAGAAAGGCGGGCGACAGCTTCGTGCCGGCCGAACGGATCCTGATGGCGCTCGCCATGGTCAAGTCGAAGGCCAAGGAAGCACTCGACGCCGGCAAGGTCAGCGCGCAGTCGCTCAACGCCGCGATCAATGCCGTGCGCAAGGGCCGCACCGCCGACAGCGCCAACGCCGAAGAGGGCTACGAGGCGCTCAAGAAATACGCGCGCGACCTGACCGAGGCCGCCGAGCAAGGCAAGATCGACCCGATCATCGGCCGCGACGAGGAGATTCGCCGCGCCATGCAGGTGCTGTCGCGCCGCACCAAGAACAACCCGGTGCTGATCGGCGAGCCCGGTGTCGGCAAGACCGCGATCGCCGAGGGTCTGGCGCTGCGCATCGTCGATGGCGACGTGCCGGAATCCCTGCGCAACAAGCGGCTGATGGCGCTCGACATGGGCGCGCTGATCGCCGGTGCGAAGTATCGTGGCGAGTTCGAGGAGCGGCTGAAGGCGGTGCTGAAGGAGATCGAGGCCGCCGCCGGCGAGATCATCCTGTTCATCGACGAGATGCACACGCTGGTCGGCGCGGGCAAATCCGACGGCGCGATGGACGCGGCCAACCTGATCAAGCCGGCGCTGGCGCGCGGCGAGCTGCACTGCGTCGGCGCGACCACGCTCGACGAGTACCGGAAATATGTCGAGAAGGACGCGGCGCTGGCCCGGCGGTTCCAGCCGCTGATGGTCGAGGAGCCGACGGTCGAGGATACGATCTCGATCCTGCGCGGTATCCGCGAGAAATATGAGCTGCACCATGGCGTGCGGATCTCCGACTCTGCGCTCGTGGCGGCGGCGCAGCTGTCGCACCGCTACATCACCGACCGCTTCCTGCCCGACAAGGCGATCGACCTCGTCGACGAGGCGGCGTCGCGACTGCGCATGGAGGTGGACAGCAAGCCCGAGGAGCTCGACGCGCTCGACCGTTCGATCCTGCAGATGCAGATCGAAGCGGAGGCGCTGCGCCGCGAGGATGACGAGGCCTCCAAGGAGCGTCTCGCCAAGCTCGAGGAAGAGCTGGGCGCCCTGCGCGAGAAGGCGGATGCGATGACCGCCAAGTGGCAGGCCGAACGCGACAAGCTCGAAGGCGCGCGCACGCTCAAGGAGCGGCTCGACCGGGCTCGTGCCGAACTCGACATCGCCAAGCGCGAGGGCAATCTCGCCAAGGCAGGCGAGCTGTCCTACGGCGTGATCCCGCAGCTCGAGCGCGAGCTCAAGGCGGCCGAGGAATCCGACGACCCGCTGATGGTCGAGGAAGCGGTGCGGCCGGAGCAGATCGCCGAGGTGGTGGAGCGCTGGACCGGCATCCCGACCTCGAAGATGCTCGAGGGCGAGCGCGAGAAGCTGTTGCGCATGGAAGAGGAGCTGGGTCGTCGCGTGATCGGCCAGCATCAGGCCGTGCGGGCGGTGGCGAACGCCGTGCGGCGCGCACGGGCCGGACTCAACGACGAGAACCGTCCCTTGGGCTCGTTCCTGTTCCTCGGGCCGACCGGTGTCGGCAAGACCGAGCTCACCAAGGCCGTGGCCGAGTATCTCTTCGACGACGACCAGGCGATGGTGCGCATCGACATGTCGGAGTTCATGGAGAAGCACGCGGTCGCCCGTCTGATCGGAGCGCCTCCGGGCTATGTCGGCTATGACGAGGGTGGCGTGCTGACCGAAGCGGTGCGGCGCCGGCCCTATCAGGTGATCCTCTTCGACGAGGTCGAGAAGGCGCATCCGGACGTGTTCAACGTGCTGTTGCAGGTGCTCGATGACGGTGTGCTCACCGACGGCCAGGGCCGGACGGTCGACTTCAAGCAGACGCTGATCGTGCTGACCTCCAACCTCGGCGCGCAGGCGCTGAGCCAGCTGCCCGACGGCGCCGATGCGGGACGTGCCAAGCGCGACGTGATGGATGCGGTGCGGGCGCATTTCCGGCCCGAGTTCCTCAACCGCCTCGACGAGACGATCATTTTCGACCGGCTCGGGCGCGACGACATGGCCGGTATCGTCGAGATCCAGCTCGCGCGGCTGGAGAAGCGTCTGGCCAACCGCAACATCGCGTTGCTGCTCGACGATCCTGCCAAGAAGTGGCTGGCCGACGAGGGCTACGACCCGGTCTTCGGGGCGCGCCCGCTCAAGCGGGTGATCCAGCGGGCGCTGCAGGATCAGCTGGCCGAGATGATCCTCGCCGGCGACATTCGCGACGGTCAGGAGGTGCATGTCAGCGCCGGGGCCGACGGGCTGATCGTCGGCGACCGGGTCTCGGGCAGCAACCGGCCCAAGCCCGAGGGCGCGGTGTTGCACTGAACGCACGTAGCGACATGCAAGAACGTACCGGCCCCGGCGGAGAGATCCGCCGGGGCCGGTTCAGGTTACAGAGCGTCAACGCATCGTGACGCCTGAAACATGGTGTCCGCGGCTAACGTGTCTAAATCAGGCACGTACGCAAGGAGACACGCATGGCCCATCGCTGGACGAATGATCTGACCCGAACCGACGTCACCCCGCGTGGTCTGTTCATGAACCGTCGCCAGATCATTCAGGCCGGCGGCGCACTGGGCCTGGCGGGTCTCGGTGGCCAGGCTGCCGCGCAGGACGCGCCTGAGCCCAACTCCTTCGAGGAGATCACCAGCTACAACAACTACTATGAGTTCGGCACCGGCAAGACCGACCCGGCCAAGAATGCGGAGGCGCTCGACACCTCCGATTGGACGGTGACGGTGGATGGGCTGGTCGACAATCCCGGCACCTATCCCCTGGCCGAGCTGATCGATGGTCTGACGGTCGAGGAGCGGATCTATCGTCTGCGCTGCGTCGAGGCGTGGTCGATGGTGGTGCCGTGGCAGGGGATCGAGCTTAAGGACATTCTCGACCGGGCGGGCGTGCAGTCGAACGCGCGCTACGTCGCCTTCGAGACCGCGGTGCAGCCCGAGAACATGCCCGGCGTCCGTCGCGGCGTGCTGGACTTCCCCTATGTGGAGGGGCTGCGCCTCGACGAGGCGATGCACCCGCTCACCATTATGGCCACCGGCCTCTACGACCAGCCGATGCCCAATCAGAACGGCGCGCCGATCCGTCTGGTGGTGCCGTGGAAATATGGCTTCAAGTCGATCAAGTCGATCGTCCGGATCAGCCTCTTGGAGGACGAGCCGCCGACCACCTGGAACCGGCTCGCGCCGAACGAGTACGGCTTCTATGCCAACGTGAACCCCACCGTGGACCATCCGCGCTGGAGTCAGGCCACCGAGCGCCGGATCGGCGGGGGGCTGTTCTCCTCCCGGCAGGACACCTTGATGTATAACGGCTATGACGAGGTCGCCTCCCTCTACGAGGGCATGGATCTCGCGGCGCAGTTCTGATGGCCCGCCCCCTCACCCCGGCGCAAAAGATCAACGGTGCGCTGCGCCGCGTGCCCGCTTGGCCGCTCTATGTACTGGGGGCGCTCTGGGCCGCCTTCCTCTTCTGGCAGGCTCTGACCGGGCGCCTGGGTGTCGAGCCGATCAACGCGCTGGAGCGCGAGTATGGCGACACCGCGCTCAAGTTGCTGGTGGCCGGCCTCGCCGTCACGCCGCTGCTGAAATACACTCGGGTCAGCCTGCTGAAGTTTCGCCGCGCGATCGGGCTGCTGACCTTCTTCTTCGTGCTGGCGCATTTCCTCGTCTGGGCATTGCTCGACGTGCAGAGCTTCGGCCGGGTCTGGGCCGACATCCTCAAGCGCCCCTATGTGACGGTCGGGATGATCGCGTTTCTCGGGCTGATCCCGCTGGCGCTGACCTCCAACAACTTGTCGATCCGCCGGCTGGGGCGGAGTTGGCGGCGGCTGCACCAGCTGGTCTACGGCATCGCGATTCTTGGGGCGGTGCACTACATCTGGCTGGCCAAGGGCTTCCAGATCGAGCCGCTGGTCTATCTGGGGCTGATCCTGGGCCTGTTGGCCGCGCGGATTCGCTGGGCGAGGTTCTTCGCGGATCGAACCGTCCGAGCCTGATTTTGGGTAGGGCAGGGGGCTGGTTTCGATTGTTGCCGAGCATGGCGGCAAAACCGTCATTGCCGAGCGTAAATAGCCCTGCTCTTCACAACATCATGTCGATCTCGTGAGCGATGCAAAAAACTTCGATTTCCTGCTTGCGCCCTTTGGAACCTTTCCCTAGATAGCCCCTCACCGGCGGCGCAGAGATGCAGTGCTGGTGACGAAATTCCGAAGGGGACGAGGCGGCGCGCCGGACGATAGGGCGCAGTTGTTTGG